>NZ_JAQQCQ010000005.1:0-472373 GCF_046030355.1 Paraburkholderia caffeinilytica | reverse complement strand
TTCGAAAGAAATTGAGTTGATTAAGGAGCGAGGTAAAGCTGCGTTCAATAACCGTTGCCACCCACCAATCCATTCCGCAGCACCGGCACGCCGATCTTGATGTCGAGCCAGAAAGTCCAGCGTTGCGTGGCATACAGAGCACGCTTCACCTAGCCCACCATCTTTCGACGCGACCTACTTCTCTATGCACATTCATGACGAGCTAATTGGAGAGCGACGATGTAACGGTGCGATGCGATCCGACACAAACAATGGACGTCGATGCGACAGTTTGGGCCGCAACGATTCCCGATGCACTACGTAACATCTCCCGCGCAAGCGTCTCGTTGCGGACAATGCCCGCGAGATGTTTTCTCGATCTCAGCCCGAGTCATGCCGACGGGCAACCTACTGTCGACAGTACCTCGATCGTCCGAGTACCTTTGCGAAATCAATATGCAAGGACTATGCCAACATTCCGGCAATCTAATTCGACGTGCTCGACGCCGCGCCGATAATATATTGCGAGCGGCTTTGCAGCGCGCCCAGAGAGGTGCCTTATTCTTTCCCTCGGTGGCACTGGAGGCAGCCTAACAAAGACGAGGTGCCTCATCGATCAAACCAATTGGAGGAAATCTGGCGTAATGTCGGCGTAACGCTCGTGGCTCTGTAACGTGACACGTCTCTTCAGCGCGTACTGCTGCGAACGCTAAAGCCGGAGTTCCTTTGACAGGCATAGCGAACTGCAACGGGAAATGGAAGAAGTATTGCGCGCTTCTTCGCGGCGTGACGAGCATGATGCGCCGCCCCTACACGTAAACCTATGAGATCACCTGTTCCGTCCACAATAGCCGATCGCCCGAGTCCGATGGAATCCGGCCATTCGGAGCGCGCACTACCGTGCATTCACATTACACTCCGCGGCGCGCGGCAAGTCGCATCCGCACCGATTCCAGTTGCGCCGGCAGATGACGCGAACGCAGCCGCCTGCGTGGCAAGGTGACGAAACCGAGTCGCCGGTACAGCGCCGCTGCGCGCGTATTGCTCACGAGCACATCGAGCACGATCTCACGCTCCGGTGCATCAAGACCGCGCTCGCCCGCCTGCGCGCTGCTCAACGCGTGCTCGAATAAGGCGGTGAACACGCCAGACCCGCGCGCCTCGGCGAGCGTCGCGCAATGCGCGAGCTGCGTTTGGGCGCGCTTCGGCTTAGGGAGTTCCGTTTCGAGTACAAGACCGCGCAACAACATGGGCAACGCGCGCAAAGGGCCAAAATGACATAGCAATGTCCACACGACATGCAGGTCGTCGGTGAGGATACGACGACCGTCGTGTGCCGCTAGCACTGCCACAATGTCGCCTTGAGCATCGACAGCCACTTCGTGCCGGCGCCACGAAAAACGTCCACCTCGAAGCGCGAACGCGTATGTCAGAAATGCGACGCACTGCGCGGGCGGTACGCCGAGGAAGAACTCGAACTCGTGCTCGCCCGAGGCAAACGCGAGTGGCGCGCATGCCGCCGCGTCACTCGCGCGCGCGGGACGAAACGATAGCGCACGCATGCCTGCCGCGCGATCGGACAAGATGGAGGCGTCGTTACCGAGTGTCGGTTGCAGATCGCTATCGCACATTTCTTTCTTTCCAGGTCCAGTAGAGAACCATTCCAAAACCAACACATGAGGTCACATTCAGCGGAATCAAAAAATAATGACCGGTGTGAAGTGCAACCACAATCGCCGTCAGCGAATAGAAAAAGGTAAAAACATCTCCCGCCAGCAGGACGGAATCGAGGCGGGGAATGACCGCGCGGTATGCGTTCTTACCCTTTGGCGTACGGTGAAAATCTTCATGAATACCCAAAGACGCCCGCACGCCGCCAGCGAAATAATACCAGGCCATCGGCAAAAACATGGCGATATAGCGGTAGGTATTCCACAGGTCCTGCAGGAAACTCGTTTTAGCGTCGAATCTTGCGCCTTTGCGCGCACCGAACGCGTTGACGAGTGCCCAGATCCCGACGAGCACAAAGAACATCAATGTGCCCAGGCGCATGCTTTTCTCACCGAAATGAACGAGGACCGTCAACGGCAAACTCAGCATGATCAGCACATAGATCGAAGCCAGCAGCACGGAAGAGAACATCATGGAAAAGGCATGCATTCTTTTTATCAGCGGCATGCGTTGCAGGAGCATCTCCTTCGCATATTTGAATCCGCTGTGAATCAAGCCGCGTCCCCAGCGCTCGCGCTGAATGCGAAATGCGCTGATGGATTCCGGTAGCAGCGACATGGAAACCACATCACGCAAGTAGGCATATTTCCAGTGGCCGAATTGAGCCCGGTAACCGAGGTCTACGTCTTCCGTAACCGTCGACGTGCTCCAGCCGCCGAGAGCGTCGACGCACGCTTTACGCCACACGCACGAACTTCCGCTGAGCGAAGCCATATCGCCGTCTTCACTTAAGCCGACCGTCACGTATTGCTGATGACCCATTTCCATAGCTTGAAAGCGCGTCAGGAACGATACATCGCGATTTTCGTAGCCGATCCCTGTCTGCAGGAATCCCAGTTCCGGATCCTTGAAGCAAGGTATGGTTTTCAGCAGAAAGTCGACTGGCGGCACAAAGTCCGCGTCGAAGACGGCAAAGAATTCGCCCGAAGACTGCTGGATGCCATTGACCAGATTTCCCGCCTTGTTACCTTTGCGGTTCGGGCGTTTGATAAAAAGGACATTGACGCCTTGGGTTGCATAGTGGTCGACTTTGGAACGCGCAAGCACGGTGGTCTTATCCGACGAATCGTCGAGCACCAGAATTTGCAGCGCCTCCGCCGGGTAGCGCAATCGACAGGCAGCATCGATCAGCCGCTCGACCACGTCGGACTCGTTGCAGATAGGCAGCAAAACACTCACCGACGGCCAAAGCTTCGATTCGTGTACGGCGTGACACGCGAGCGACGTCAATTTGCGCTGCTCGACATTCCGCGAGATCAGAAAGACGCGCAGTTCGAGCACGACGTACAGCGCAAAATAGACCACCACGATCAGGAAAACCGACTGAAGAAGCCAGGAAAACAACGCAAGCATCGCGATCAGTTCCTCAAAGCTTCACGACGGCGCAAATCTCTTCCAACCGATGTGCCCAGGTGTGGTTTTGCCGTACATAGATCGCCCCTGCCTCGGCGCGATCCCTGTCTTCCTGCGAAGGGCCGTGCCGGAGCCGGGCAAACAGTTCTCGCGCCTCTTCATGCGTATTCATTACGTGGCAAAAGTCGCGAAAGTACCGATCGACGGCACGACCGGCGTTCGTCACAGCAATGCCGCCACAGGCCAGAATTTCGACCAACCGGCGCGAAAACATGGTCTCCGAACTCGTCACCGAATTGACGTTGAGCGAGACGGCATGCGTTTTATAGATAAGTGCCGTTTCCCGGTGAGGCATTTTTCCATGCACACGCAACTGGTTCTTCTTCGGAAAGCGGAACTCGAGGTGCCGGGACAACCTGTCATGATTCCGGTCGAATACGTTGATCCGCATATGATTCTGCTCGCAGATGTCGAACACCATGTCGAGAAAACGGCGCCGCTCGTTCAGAATGCGCCGATAGTAACTGCCCGTAAAGCAGACCTCGTTGCGCGTGAAATTAAAACCCGTAAAGCTGTGAAAAGCCGGCTGATACGGCATGATCAGCGTATTCACCGGCACCTGCGCGGGCACCTGCCGCCGATACCGGTCGAGACACTCCGCGTCCGTCGTGAAGACGTAATCGAACACCTTTGCCACATCAATGAACGCGTCGAAGAAAGGGCCGTCGTCCTTGTTCCAGAAAACAGTTGGAATGCCCGCCTGTTTGGCGAAGTTAACGAGGCGGAAAATTGCCTTGGGTTTCGTCAGGCGTAAAGCTCTGGGCTGCTTCGCCAGTTCGTAGCGCCAACTGCCGTCCACGCCGTGAAACGCAGACTCGACAAGGACGAGATCAGGTTTCCAGTTGCCAATGACGTCCTTGTAATTGGCAGGCGTCATGGTCCTTATCCGGCACTCCGCGGAGAGACAATCGGCCGTGAAATAATCTGCGACCAGCGCGATTTTCAACTGGCCAAAGCGCCCGTCCCGCGCTGTATCCTCCGAAACCTTCGGATAGTCGTAGACGAGTGAACCCAATTTTCTAATGACTCTGCCGACCATTCAGCCCATCCCCGCACTGTGAGGCAGTGCCTGCATGACAAAATCGCACCAGTTGCGCTGCGTAGTCGCATATTCTTTTGCACGCTCGCCGAATGCGGTCAGCGCCGTACGATCGGCGAGTGCCGAGTCGATCACACGTGCTAAATCTGCCGCATCGCCAGCCTTGAAAAACCAGCCCGCTGGGTTCGCGCCCATTTCGTCGCGAAATACCGGCAAATCGGGAACAATAACCGGCTTGCCCATTGCCATAGCCTCTACCAGCTTAATGGGCGGCACGATCTCGCAGACCTGGAACGGCTTGCGCGGCAGGCACACGAGTGCGCACTGACCAATCATCTCATGCGCCTTTGCCGGCGACATCCGGCCAAAAAAACGTATCTGCCCGGACAATCCCTGGCGCTGTACTTGAGCCTCGAGTGCTGCACGCGCCTCCCCATCTCCAGCAAGATAGACCTTCAACGGCTCTCCGCGGGTACGCAAGAGCGCCACGGCGTCGATCAATGTATCCAGACCTTCGTAGGCCATCAACGAGCCTGCATAGCCAATCGTGTTCGGCTCGACGTCCTGCGCAGGCAGGGACGAAAAGCGCATGGGCTCTATGCAGTTCGGCAACAGGAACACACGTTCCTCGGCAATTCCCCAACGGTCCCGGGCGAAGCGGCCCAACTGCTCCGAGATCACGAACAACCGGTCAGCATGCTGCGCAACCAGTCCTTCCAGTTGCAGTCCTTGTTTGAAACCCTCTCTTTCCTCGTAAAGCGGCGTACGTGAAATCCGGGTGAGTTCCCACAGCCCGCGCATTTCGTACTGGAAGGGGATCCCCAACTGGCGAGCGGCCAGCAGTGCCGGCAACGCATTGACATGGTTGGACGCGGCATGGATCACCGACACCCTGTGGTGTTTAGCCCAGTGGGCCACGACACGCGCCGCCTGCATGGCATAGAGCAGAACCGGCCGGTTATTGGCCGGCCCCGCTACATGCAGATAACGCACCTCGCCAACCTGCGTCTCATTGCCCGCGGCGTCGTGCAGGCGATCGAAACGGTCGCCGGGATAACCCGGCCTTGTCAATGCATGCACGCGGCCGCCCGCCGAACCGAGTGCCCGAATGACCTCATGCGTGCGCGTCGTGTAACCACTCGTGTGGTACGGCAAGGCGCTCGCAGCCACGTACAGCATGCTTGCCGAGTCTGGCTGGAACGGCATCGCGCCAACGGGCTGCCTCAACTTGCGCTCCAGCGCACGGACGGTGATCCAGCGATTCAAGGCCAGGACCGGTTCGCTTACGAACGTTTGCACGGAATCTAACGCGCCGCTCATGCCCGTACTTTCCCGGACTGATTCAATTCCGCCAGTGCGAGATCGACCGTATGCGTGGTCTTGATCTTGCCGCGCGCGTGCAGATCAAGAAATTCCGCAGTCGTGATGACGTCGTAATCTTTGGTCAGCCGCGACAGCAGTTTTCTGTATCCCTCGGTGCGTTGATCGTTGCGGTAAGTCGCGTAACCCTTCTCGTCCCAATACAGCAACGACCAGGAATGCAGCAGAAAAATGGAAAACGTCGGGCTACCGCTCAGTGCGTCGAACAGCAACTTGCCCCACCAGGGGCGAAAGCGGAAATAGGACGATTCCGGATAGGTCAAGCGAGCCCACCATTCGTCTTTGCCGACCTTCGGCAGGATTCTCTTCTCCGTCATGGGTAATTCGATCACGCCATTCGACCACATGTACGGCAGATTCGTCTGTTCGCTGTAGACACACTGCCCTGCATGGACGGCGCAAACGGAATTATTGAACGACAACTGCACGCCCGCGGTTTTGAGCGCGCGAATCGTGCACGCATTCCAGCGAAACGAACCTGCCCGGTGCGCCAGCACCGGTTTGCCGGTTTCCTTCGAAAGCAGTTCGCCGAAATGTTTGATGACGAACTCAGCGCGCGCGTCCTCGGTATATTGATTCATATATTGCGGCCGGCGCGCAAGACCATGCTCGGCCCAAAAGGTATCAGGCAAATACTCCGGATGGGTGTGAAGCTGAACGTCCTGACCAACGGAATCCAACCACCGCACGACCTCCAGCGTTTCGTCGAGGTACGACCACGCGCCGCATTGATCGACGAAAAAAACGTGCTTGACGCCGAACTCATCGCCAATCGAGGCCATTTCCCTGATCCCCGCCGTTCCTCCTTCATGCTCGCCCCACATCAATCGCTTGACGTGATCATGCGATGCACGTTTTGGCAACGCTTCGGTATCCACCGTCAATAGGGCGTAGCGATTCTTTTCCGTCATTCTCAACTCACTTTCAGCACTGCATTCCACTCCGACTCGCTTGCCAGTCCCGCGCTAAGCGGAACGATGCAGGCATTGCGATAGCGCCACGCAAGGTAGGTCTGCTTTCTCTGCTTATAGGATTGCCCTTCGCCGCTCAGGTTCGGGAGATACTCCACGAGCCATCCCAGCCGCGAAAAATAGGCAAAATCCGCGACATCCGTCACCAGCACTGCGGCTATGCCTTCTTCACTCTGCAGCCTCGTCGAGAAACCCTCGCATGCTGCGCGTAACACTTCACGATCCGCGCCGATAGCCCAGATCAACCACGTCTTTGCATTGGCCGTAACAGCTCGGTGCTTGAGAGTGGACATCCACGGATAGAGACTCACATGCGGAGAAATCAGACCCGCGGCCGACATCAGGCGACGTATCCGTCGCCATACCCGTTCTTGAAAAGTGGACGGAGGCTTTTTTCCCAACAGATCGTAACGCGCGAGCAAATCCCATTCGGGCCTGGCCGCGAGCGTCCTCAACTGTCGTCTCAATGCTTTGGTTTCGGCGATCACGCTCAATGGTTGTACTCCCTGCGCGCGGCTAAACCCAGAATTTCTTTTGCGGCCAACGAAGCGCCGTTCATGGGAATGTCCGCGTTATTCGTCCGCGCGGAGTTCAGCAAGTCGAGCAGTTCGCGCAACGCATCATTGCGCTGCTCTTCCGTTTCGCAGGCGGAGACGACAGCCGGCATCACCTGCGCCAGCATCTGTGCTCGACGGACCTGGTCGTCCGCCAATTCAGCATTGGGGACCAGCAGCGAAGGAATGCCCGACTGAACCAATTCACAACAGGTGTTGTATCCAGCAGCTCCAACGAACGCGTCGAAGGCGCGCAGATAGCGCGCTAACGGATAGACCGAGAGGGAGCGTACGCTTGACGGCAACGCGACGTCTTGCACCGAAATGGGCGCGCGGGCCCAGACCACCTGAAAGCCGGCGGATTCGAAAACTCGAATCAGACCCTGCCCGATACCCGTGACATCTTTAAGATTTCCCGCTCCTAGAGCGAAGAGCACGATAGCCCCCCCCTGTGCCAGGCCCAACGCTTCTCTCGCCGTGGCACGGTCGAGCAACTCATCGTCTTCCAGCAAACATACCGGCGGAACGACTATCCGCTCGCCGCCACCAGCAAGTGCCGACCTGCTTTCGTGGGCCCCCAGTTCGCCCGGCTGGATGACGAGATCGAACAACGCTTCGTCTATCGGCACCGTTTTCGTGGCTGCCTTGAACAAACCGCGATTGGACCAGACCAGAGTCGGCGAGCCATACGCTTCACAGGCATACAGAAAACCCTGAAACGGCCAGGTTCCGTCAAACACGATCACATCGGGGCGAACGCGTTCGAGTACGAGGCCGAATCGAACTGCCAACTCGCTATTCCAGGCAAAGGTCGAACTCGTCGACCAATAAGGAGACACGAAGTAATCCGCCTCGAATCCCATTTCGTCGATGATGTCGATCGCCGATGCCAGCGAAAAGAAAAAGGGGCGAGCCTGCCCCCGCAAGCGCCGCGCATACGCTAGACAACGATTCAGATGGCCCATGCCCGAGCCGTTCACGTTGAAGAACAGGATGCGCGGGAGCGTTACGGCAGAACTTTCCAGCCGCGCCGGACTTTGGTCACTCATGCATTGCCACCGAACAGGTCATGGGTATAAACATCGTCTGCTACGTCGACGAGATGGTTCGTCATGCGCCTCGACACGATCGAATCCGCACACCATTTTAATTCGGGCGAATCGCTGACCACCATCGAATTGAAGAAGGTCGATTCGTACATAGCCGGTTCATCCATGATGACCTGCCCCGCCTTCGCCTGGATGCATTTCATGAAACCCTGAATACTCGACACGCGGAAATTGTCGGATTCCGTTTTCATGACCCGCCGATAGATGGTCGCCACCTTCGGGTCCGTCGTGTCTTCGGGCAGACAATAGCCGCCGCAATCGAAGCGTGGGCTGTTGTAGCGGGCACCGATGCGCGGGCCAAGGCATACGCCGTTGATGATCTGATGTGGATTCAGACCGTGCTGGACAGCATGGGTGTCGAGTTCGTTGAAATAGGCAACGCGCATGGCAAGGTAGGCATTGGAGCAAAGCTTGATCGCTTCGGCCTCCGTGCTGTCAATAAACAACGTTGTAATATCCCGTTTAATGGCCCCTCTCCTCAACAGATCGGCGTGATCTTGGTCGGTCGGCGTCGCGATGATGACGTAATCGGCACCGGCAAACGCCTCCTCTTTATCCAGCGTGGCGCGGAGGTTGAGAGGCTTGTGCGCCAGAAAATCTTCGAGTTCGGTGTCCTTGATCGCGGATTGTTTGTGGTTGAGCAACGCCTCCTTTTCACGGACGATGTCCAGAGCGGTGACCTCGTTGTGCTGAGCAAGGAGTACGGCGAGAGAAAGGCCGACGTAGCCGGTGCTGGCGATCGCGATTTTCATAAACATTTCTCACAGGCAATTAGGGGTTCAAGTTGTTTGTTCGCCTCAGACACTGACTCGGCTTCGAACTGCCCATCAATCAAAAAACCCGTGCCGCCGTTTCCATATCTGCATCCACTGATCGCCCCACTGCTGCCAAATGAAGGCCAAGTGACCGCCCGTCAGACCACGTTACCGGACGCACAAGAATCATCTAGGCGCCGAAAACGCGACTTGTACGAATCACGTACGTTAGCGGACGATAGGAGAAAAATCATGAAAATAAGATTTAAACTCCAATCTGATCTAGATTTGCGCAGGAAGTGGATATGGCCCGCGGGATCTAACCGGCTTTGCACGGTCCGAGTCTTCTTCGATTAGGGCTAACGCTCGCTGAAGCGTCGGCAAATCAACCTCGAAATCGTTTCGGTGATACAACCTGTGGACGTTAGTGCTCAAGGGTCCACGAACTTCATACCAGCACATTCCTCCCAAAGCCGCGAGGTCGTAGAAAAACATGTCGTCCCAATGAGCAGGAATCATGGGAAGAATGGCCGTACCTGAGCGCGCAAATGCGATGTTCGTCAAAGCCGAACCCAAAGGGCCAGCAATTACGGAAGCTGAAGAAAACAACTCCACCTGGCCAGAAAAATCATATTCCGAGACACGAATGTATTCAAAGCCATGCTTGCCAAGCAGAGACATAACCTCGTCCTCATTATGCACACGACGGTCCGCTACATCATGGCGCGTTACATAGATTCGACGACCGCTCGTCCGTGCTCCAAGCCGTCCTGACAGTTCGCGAAAACATTCAAAAATGGCTGGCGCTTTTCGGTCTGTGGGACCCATCTTGGTGACGTAGCGCAGCCTGGGAATACGCATCCCCCCTTCGGGAAGAGAAATGACAGACCCATAAGCGATCCCGGCGAGTTCAAGCGACTGCTGGATCGCCTTCCACATGCCGGATGGCTGACCGTCATGGGGGGATGCAAAGTTCGCAGGCATCAAAATGCTGGCGTTCGGAGGAATTTCGCTCCGCGCGGCGTAAAGACGAGGCAAAATTTCGGCAAGCCAATGCCCATAATACTGAATACCATAACGGGTGGTGCATACTGCGAACTCGACCGGTGAATTGACAATGCCTGAGAGGTTGACTTCCCATGCATCACTGTCAACCGGACTCAGTAGCTTATAGCGCTGCCGCTGCTTCACGACCACCCCGGGAACGGTATCTTTTACAATGCAACCATCGACAATGATGGTTCCGTCCAACAGGACAATAGCGTCACATAGATCCACGCATATACATGGATCAACCGAAATTTTCCGATTTTTATATTGCGACTCGAGATATTCAGATCTATCAAACTTAAACTCACTTAAGTTCGTAAACCGTGCTATAGATGGCCGCAGATAATCGACAGCCGGCGAAAGTAATTTATACTCAAGCCCTTTCTCTTTGACAATTTCAAATATTCCTTTTACTTCGCAGCGCATCGCAAACCTTCCAATAGTGAGTAGCGTAAGCAATTTTTCATCGACTTAGGTTCATCAGGATCGTTTCTTTTGAACCAAACATCGCAATCACTAACCCGAAGATTATGGAGTTTTTACCAATCCTGCTGGCGCTCCCCAAACACATTTCGGGTAAACGGTTAATAAACTATCGTAGTTATTTAAGACGGGAATCTCACCGCGAGCCACCAAAATGCGGATAATTTTGGTGTTCTCACTATCCGGAAAGCGTTTGACATAAGGGATAATCCATCCCAGCTGCACCATATCTCTTTGAGGCTTCATAAAATAGAGCGCCTGCTTTCCGCTCGGCTGAGCGGCGTCAGTTGGCGCAACATTGGCCGCTGCATAGGGCGCAATCAAATTTTCGTTTTGCAACGCATCAAGCCAGAATTTTATAGCCGCATGAATATCTCCGTTCTGACCTTTATACGCATAAAGGTCCGTACCATTTACGAGTCCAGTTTCCGCAACAAGTACCAGCAAACCAATAGCGTCATTTTCGTATTTCAACGCGGACTGACCACGTTGAGATTCTGCCGGAAAACTTCCGTCTGCCCTCATGGTATCGATATAAGCGCGATAGACCCTCTCCGCCGGGCTTGTCAGTGACGGGTCCGACGTCGTAATGCCCACTTCTAACTGGGTAACTGCAGAATTCAGAACCAGATTTTGTGCAAGTTGAGATTCGCTCTCTTTTCCCGATATATGCGAGTATTCCTGCGCGCGGCGACGCATCCAGTCGAATACGGTGCTGCGATCAGTCAGTGTGATTAGATTATGCCGTCGCAGTATCGACGTATAAATGGCGATAGGCCTGAGCGTGCTGTTACCCGACAACTCGCCCGTGACGAGCGACGATTGGCTATCTTTATGCTTTTCGCGATCAAAACGCAAGGCGTCTGTGTCAGCCAGTTTCCCAACCCAATCGGAGAATTGCTTGCAAGCGGCATGGTCGCCCGTCATACAAGCAGAACCTAGATTTGCCAGCGGATACGCAATGGATACGACGGGTGCAAAAAGCTGCTCGGAGCCGAAGTTTCGACCTGGCGTACCATGTATCACTACCGGGAATAGCTCCGGCAGAACTTCCTGCTTTACAGGAACGGGAAGTGCGGCGAAACAACTCTTCGCCCAATCCTCTTGATTGTGGAAAATATCTTTCGAATCACTTGCCGTGGCAAGAGGAGCACCGGTGATCAACATCAAAATAAACAGATGTTTCGACTGCCGCCCGTTGAGCAACATGCCAAGAAAATTAAACATATAAAAATCCCTGAAAATTTATACGCTACTAGCGAATAAGGCCGCCGACAATCTTCGAGCTTACGCTGCGACGAACGCTAAGCATCCCTGGCCCATCTTGACGTTCAATCTCGAAAAAAACGTCGCGGCACATCATTAGCGAGCAGCTAACAGTTCGTCCACATGGTTTTCAAATATTTCGCCAAGTAATTCATCCACGTGGTTTTCAAATCTTTTGTGCCAGCTATTCTGCTGAACATAACCAAGCATATTCTCAGAATCGATTTTTCCATTTTGCAAAATAGCGGAGATCTGACTTAGAAAGTCATCGTGAGAGCCAGCGATACGCAACGCGCGCGCCCCACGATCAACGTTGAATATCTCCGTGGAGATGATCGGCACATTCCATGACAGGTAAACATATAGCTTCAGTGGGTTCATGTTTTGCGTCATTTCAAGATTCAAATGAGGAATAATCCCCACATCGAATCGGGAGACCCAGGCACCCACTTCATCGTAAGGCACCACTCCTGCCAGCCGCACGTTAGGATACTGCTTGAGCCGCAGTACATCGGGATTCGAATGTGTCGAACCTATAAGCACGATCTGACAATCTGCAAAACGTTTCGCGATTTTCTCCAGAAGAGGAATATCGATCTTCTTCTCAAGATTTCCCACGAAACCTATAGTTTTCCCGCTCCATGACTTGAACGCCTCGAATTCCGCGCTATCTCTCGGTTCCATTTTAGACGGATTTGCGTCACAACCATTCGGGACAAGACGAATTGCGGGGTAAAACGGCTTCATGGCGCCGACCATCGGTTCGCAATTGACAAAAGCCATATCAGCCTTTGCCAACGTGAGCCTGTAATTATCCGTCAGACGCTGATGCTCGGCAGCCGAGACGTCTGGCCACGCCCGGTGGTCATCCACGACGTCAACCACAACTTTCATCGGCTTGAAATAGTCGATAAGTGCCGGCGCAGAGTAATTCTTCGGGTAAATCCAGAAGATCGATTCGGCCGCATTCACCCCTTCCCGCTTCAAAACATCGCTGACGTACGGGAAATATCCATCATGCAAATCCGGCTTCATAAGCTCTGAATCATTGCGTCTATATTTGCCGGGAGGATAGACGAACACGTTGTACGAGGTCTTCTGTGAGTCGTGTTTTCCCAACAATTTTTCATAGGTACTCACGTAGATCCAGCGATGCTGACTGGCTTCATCACGTGATTGTTGACGCTGAATTAAATCAAACTCAGATATGGGTGCATCGAAAATAACCACTTTACGCACGTCGGATCGCGACGAGAGGTATTTTATTACCATGTCGTGACGACGGCCGTATAGCTTCGTATCATTTTGTTTCCAGAACAATACGATGTCAAAACCGTGCTCGCGAGGTTCCGAAGCAGCCACCTTATGCGCACTTAACGCGTGCCGCATTACTGAATGAAATCCGTTCGCCCATGGGCCGCCCCCTCCCGTATTGCGTGACAGGGACTGTTGAAATAACTGCCGTAATTGGCCGGCGGCGGCGGTGTAACTATAGCGATCAAGAAATTTTCCGCGAACGTCGTCCTGCCACTGCTGGATTCTCTCTTTCTTTCCCGCCAGACGCTCCAGCGCAGCGGGTATACCATTGACACTGACATGCTCTGCAACCTGATCCTCAACCAATTGCATCAGCGGCTGCGTATTGCTGACTAATAAGGGGATGCCCATTGCGACAGCGTCAATCGCCTTTGCAGGAAGTTGAAACTTGGAAATTGCATGCTCTTCGTCCTGGGGCAGACAAACAATGTCAGCCATGGCGAGGATTTCCGGGATAGCAGTGAAAGGCTGGTTGGGAAGATAAATAATTCGCCCCATAGCCAATCGGTCCAACTGGGCATAAACGCTTTTGTCGGTCGGGGTGCCTACTAAAACCAGCCGAAAACCTGGATCGGCCACCTTGCTCACCGCCTCGGCGAGAATGTTGATTCCTTTGTGGACACGCGGTGTTCCAAAAAATAAAACAACCTTAGTATCGACTGGGACGCCGTACTGAATGCGAATCTTTAGCTTGTCGTATTTCGATGGGTCGAATTTGTTTTCATCCCTTACATGCGGGACGATTACTCCACCAAATTTCTTCTGTAAGGCGACGTTCGATACAAGAATTCCGTCTGCGACTTTGCAGAGGCTCTCCGTGAATCGCGTCCACAATTCCGCATAAGGCTCGGTGACATTGGCTATCTCGCCGGCAGGTAAAGATAACAGATCCTGCGCATTCAGCTCATTCTGGTTTTTAAAAAATGAAAGCTCGTGATCGTCCACATCAATGATGAGCGGACAGCCCCATTTCTCCTTGATCATCATGCCAAGTGCGACAGAGGGCAGACGCGGCTTGCACGCAATGACAATGTCTGGTTTAATGCGCGCCGAAATGCGCTCAAGGCTCTGATGAAACTCCGGCAGGTTGGAACCGGGCAAGGTAACAACTGGAAGTCGGCCTTCGCGAACAGGTTCCCATACATTGCTGCCGTATTTAGGAAATTGGAAACCCACTAGCAGCGAGTGTCGGGCAATACGCTCGACCACCTCGGCAAGCATATAGGATCGCCCTAAACAGTTGTGGCCGACGTCCCACGTGATGATTAGAACCGTAATCGGCAGCTTTCTGACGATTGACGGAACCACATTGTTCTCAGTTTTCTTTTCTGCGCCAACAGGAGGAGTCAGCTCGTACCCACGCCTGCGCATCAACTCAATGTTGAAGTTGATAACGCTTGCCAATTCTGGCATAGCTTCGATCGCTGCCTGATAGGATTTATAAGCAGTTTCATAATCGAGCCCGACAAATTCCTTGTTCGCCTTTTTTAGTAGATTCACTTGACGCACCTTATCTCTCTAATTTTATGGCTAAGCGGTCACAAATTGAATGTCAACTAGCATGACCGGCCGATCTGACGTTTGCGGGCCGCCCTCATGATCGGGCTGTTCGTTGTACTGCAAAAGCAGGCTCAGCACGTTGTCCTGCTCCCAGCGCATGCGGTCAATAATGGGTTCGGAAAGACCCACATCTTCATCCCATAAAACTTCGACATTTTCAGGAAACCATTCGTAGCTAGGGCCCGCAAGAAAAGTGGCGACCATCCGTCCCTGGCTATGGTCCCCTCGAGTAATGACATAGGCATTGTCTTGCCGGTCAATCACGATTTCGGGGCGACTTATCGGAATTTTCAAAGTACCGGCTCCCTGCAAGACAAAAGCTTGGGTCCGACGCGATATGATCTGGTGATGCCATCGGTGTCCGTCAAATCGCAAATGCTGGTATTGCGGAATACCGTTGGCATCGTCCGCATAGAAAACGATATGCGCATTGTTGCGACCGTCAAGCGCCATGCTGCACTGGTTCATCAAGTTGCTGCCCGGAGAAACTGGATGCACGGTCTCTGCATTGACCTGAGTGATAGGCAATTGGTAACTCCGCCCTCTGGAGGTAAACCAGTTCAATCCACCATCCGGCGAGCAGGCGTAACCGATATTAATGTTGTTTATCCGCTCTTCCTTGCCTAGCGTATGGGTCCGCCACACAAAGCTAAGATGCAGACTACCGTCACTGCCGATAGCTGGATGATTCCAGTAGGCGTTGCTTGTCCATGGCTTTGACTCGCTACCGCTGAGAATAGGCAGGGAGACGTCCGTCCAGTTTTTTAGCAATTCATCATAGAATTTGAGGCGTGCGTTACCTCTGTTGTGCCCACCATCACGATAAAGTAAGGTCAGTGGAAATCCATGATGAGGTTGTATGAACGAAGGATACGTGACCTTGTCTTCCGCCATGCCCGTCATAGGTAACTCGTCGCTCCAACTCAAAATGTCATTGGGTCGAATGCTGCGTCGGTAGCGAAGTTGAGTGGCATGGTGGTCGTAGCACATATGAAGGTGATTGGCACGATCCACGCCGAGACTAATGGTATTGTGAGCATCGGAGAGATTGTAAGTGCCACCGATATCGCAAGTCTCGAAGCTATCTGTTTCCAGGTCGCGTTGCACCAGGCGCAGTGTGTTGGTATCCACATAGAAGGCTGTAAATTGCTTGCCTTGATGAGTGAGGATGCCGTGGTGACGAAATATGACCGTGTTAACCGTGTTGCCAGCCCATCCGTCTCCCAACTTGAAATCTGCCAGTCGATTGACGCTAAAACCGCGGATTCTACGTAGCGATTTCTGTGAAACAGGAGCGCCGCTCAGTTCATAGTCCGAGCCTGCTGCCGGCAAACCAAGGTCGTGGAATTGCTGGCTAACACGTGCCTTTGTTAGCAGAAGTCGATCACCTCCAGGAGTGCCAGCCGTGATTGCAGATTCGAAATGCCCAATTGCACACTTTGAGTTGCCTGCGATAGCTGCGGCACGCCCTAAGCTGTTATGCACGCCTGAGACAAGAATCTGGCAGATCAACTTCTTGCTCGCCCCCCACTCTCGAGCCAACCAGATGAATTGTCTGGCTTGAACGAGTTGTCCGAGTTGAAGTCGCGCGGCAGCCATGAGCACAGCCAGCTTAGCGCGATCAGGATGGTTCTGTGCCGTATTGCGATCGAGTTGAGCGAGGCTTCGCCAGTCACCAAACTGCCACTGTGTATACGCGCGTTCGAGCAGGTACTCGTCGTAAGGTACAAAACGTTTCTCTGACTGGATTTCGATCATGGCGGCACTTCGAATATCGCTTTTGGCCAAGGTGGCCTCGAAAGTGGAGGTTGACTTCTCGGTCATGTCCGGTGCTCTCCCAGAAACACTTCCTTAATCAAGTCAATCTGTGCTTCAGCCCTCGCCACCTCTTCTTGCATAGTTTGCTGACGAGTGATCCTTTCGACCTCACTCGCCTGGTGACGCCAGATTTGCAGTTGCAACGAACTGATTTGCTTGAGATGTTCCGCTGACAGCTTGGCAGTTTCGTCATGCCGTTCCGCCAGAGCTGATTTTTCGTGCTCAAGCTGCGTTTTGGCATGCTTAAGGGCTTCGATTTCCTTAGCACGGTCGCCGGCCAGTTGAGCAGCTTCGTCATGCCGAATTGCAAGCGCCGAACTCTCCTCTTCCAGTCGCGCCCTGATCTGTTTCAGAACTTCGATCTCTTCAGCACGGTCGACAGCGAGTTGGGCAGCTTCCTCATACCGGTCCGAAAGCACCGAACTCTTCTCTTCGAGTTGCGTTTTGACCTGCTTCAGAAATTCGATCTCTTCAGCACGGTCAGTAGCAAGTAGGGAGACTTCGTCATACCAAATTGCAAATGTCGAGCTCTCCTCTCCGAGTTGGGCCCCAAGCTGCTTTAGGGTTTGGATCTCCTCAGTCCGGTCGGTAGCCAGTTGCATAGCTTCCTCATACCGGCCCGAAAGCGCCGAACTCTTCTCTTCGAGTTGCGCGTTGGCCTGCTTCAGGACTTCGATTTCCTGAGCATGGTCGGCAGCAAGTCCGACTGCATCGTTAAGCTGCGCTGCGAGGGTCGATTTTTCCAGTTCGTCCTGCTTTTCTGCCAGCTTCAGAGCTTCGATTTCCTTAGCTCGATCGGTCGCAAGCTTCACGATTTCGTCATGCCGGCTTGCAAGTGTCGACTGCTCCTGTTCGAGTTGCGCTTTGATCTGCTTCAGGGAATCAATTTCGAGATTTCGCGCAACTACTAACCTCTCGATTTCGTCACGCTGCCCGCATAGCGCTTGATTTTCCTTTTCGATACGTGCCTTGGCCAGCTTCAGCGCTTTCACTTCCTGATCACGCGCGACAAGGCTGCCGGTCGTATTTTCAGATCGCAGCACCAAGTCCAATCTCTCTTGCTCAACGCGAGAGTAAGCCTGCTTCTGCGACTCGATTTCTCGAGCACTCAAAGCAGCAAGCCTGGCGGCCTCATCATTGCGTCGCGTTAGCGCCAGATTCTCTTCCTTAAGCAGGACACTGACTTGCTTCTGGGCTTCGATTTCCTGATTGCGCGTCGCAACGACCTTGACGAGCTCATCATAGCGTCCTTCCAGGCTCACCTTATCCCGTTCCAGTCGTGCCCTGGTTTGCTTTAGCTCATCAATTTCCTGAGCCTGTTCAATGACTAGTTGTGCCCGCTCATCGCGCGCGCGGGCCAATTCATCAATTTTCATTTCGATCTGTGCACGACGCTCAGAAATCGACGCCAGCTTCCTCACTTCGTCCTGAAGAGCAAGACTTGCTTCGTACCGTAAACGGGCAACCTGACGGTCTTCAGAATCGCTAAACTGCATATCCGCTGGCAAGATCGTCAGCATGGCCTCCGCTTCAATCACATTGCCGGCCTCATGAAGCCTGAAGGCCAGCCATTTCAGTCTGTAAGGCTTTGGATCTAGCCTATAGGCACGGCGCGCTGCTTCAGCTGCGTTTGAACAATCGCTGTGCTGCACGTATCTACCCAAAGCGGTATAGCCATTGGCCTGCATTGCGGGTGAGATCACTGTCTCGCGTATCAATTTCTCGACTGCGTCGAACCCCCCTTCGCCGTACGCGGACACGACCTTGTCGAACCCTTCGCCTCCCAATGACACTGGCGGCGTCCGTCTTCTATAGGTACGCCAAATCTTCCCGAGCTTACCGGGCAGCATCAGAAATGCTTTGGGCGAATCAGCACTTGCAATGAGCAGATCGCCCAGCTTTGCATTCAACGTGTTTTGCGTTTGAAGCTCGTGGACTTCCTGCTGAACCTTCACCAGCGTAGTCAGCCGACGGTTTTCGATCAGGGTCTTAATCAAATCTTCATCGTCCCGCTCCCTGTCCGACAAAAGGGGGATCGTAGGATTAGTTACCACTGCACGTTCGCGATCCTTGTTGCGCAGATAGTAGACCTCCAGTTGCTCCTGCACCTCATGAAGCTGGAGAAGCAGCAACTGATTTTCCTTTTCCAGATCTTTGAGACTGGCTTGAGGGTCGGCTATCTCTTTCCGGTTAGTCATCATTTTTTTGCCTTCCAGGTACCGCGAGTATCGATAAGCCGTTGCCGGTCATCGAGCTCCGGTCGCACATTTCTAAATTCGGCGTGATCCACGAGCAAAACCAATATGTTCGCCCGCGCGACTGCCTCGTCCAAGGTCACCAAGCTCGCTTGAGTCGCGATTAACTCATCGGACAAGGTCTGAAGGTTTGGCTCGACGACTAACACTTTGCGTCCGTAGCAATTTGCCAATGTTCGGGTAATCTGGAGCGCGGGACTTTCTCGCAGATCGTCAATGTCGGCTTTGTAAGTAATGCCCAGACACGCAATGCGAACGTCTTTTATAGAAAAACCTGTATCGACGAGATCTGCAATGGCGTCACCGACCTTTCGAACGACCCAGCCAGGCTTCGAGTCATTGACTATACGTGCGGCACGAATTAACTTCGCGTCGTCAGGCGCGCTATCCACAATAAACCAGGGATCGACCGCAATACAGTGCCCGCCCACGCCGCAACCCGGCTGCAAGATATTGACACGGGGATGCAGGTTAGCCAGTTTGATGAGCTCCCACACATCGATCCCCTGCGTATCGCAGATCATCGAAAGCTCGTTGGCGAACGCCACGTTGACGTCGCGAAAGCTGTTCTCACTCAGCTTGCACATTTCAGCCGTTCGCACGTCCGTGACGATGCAGTCACCCTGCACAACCATACTGTAGAGGGCGATCGCGGCTTGGGAACACTTCGGGGTCATGCCACCAATGATGCGATCATTGGTAACCAGTTCATGCACGATGCTGCCGGGAAGAACTCGTTCGGGGCAGTGTGCGACGCGAATATCAGACGCATCACCTGCCTGATGCGGGAAAGTAAGATCCGGTCGAATTTCCGCCATCCACCTAGATAACAACTCAGTCGTGCCAACGGATGAGGTCGATTCAAGAACGACCAGATTGCCTTTTTTCAATACTGTCGCGATCGTCTTGGCCGCCGATTCGACGTAACTCAAATCGGGCCTGCGCTCGGGTGTCAGTGGCGTCGGCACAGCGATCACAAAAGCGTCGGCGGGTTCGACGCGAGTTGTCGCTCGCAGGTAGCCGGCACCTACCGCTGCTCGGACAAGGATATCCAGTTCCGGTTCGATAATGTGGATCATCCCGCGATTGATGGTATCGACCACGCGAGGCGACACATCAACACCGATTACGCGCAACTTTCGAGAAGCAAATAGTGTGGCCGTAGGCAGGCCGATGTATCCAAGGCCTATGATCGAAATTGTATTCAACATGCACTCGCCGAAATTATCGCGAGTGCACTCATCGGCCTTACCGTCGGCGCACGGATTCACTGCCTGTGCTGTTAACACATAGTTTGACGCGTCGTCGAGTAGCTGGGTCACTTTCATAAAAAAGTCACTTCATCGATACCAATGATCCGGAGAGTATCCACGTCGATGCCTCACTTCACGTTGCCGTCTTTCTTTCTTCTGACGGCTACTGGTCTGCCTAAACCCGGAGTCTCTTTCTGAATCCCACCAGAATCAGCGATAAGCGGACTTGGCTTGTTTCATCGGATACAAATCGGACACGCATCAGGTACGCGAATGAAACGCCATCTTGAGGCTCGCGTGAAAATGCGCCCAGTGCATCGCCGCACCGGTTGCTGCTTCCACGACGCCAGCGAAAGCACCTTGGCTGCTTCCGGTCGAGTCCCGAAGACGATCAAAGCACCATCGCTTTAGCTGCCATCAATCCACGTGATCACGGATGATGCTCTCCGTTAATTTGACGACACCAATCAGGGCAAGTGCGACCAATATGGTGACGATCAGACTGTAAATTCGCTCCGGCTCAAGAGGAAAGACCGGTGTAGTCGGTGATTGCAATACGGAGACCATCTTGAGCGTGCGAGCGGCGTCCATCCGACCTTGCTCCAACGCTGAAAGAGCCGTCTTGTATAAATCCTGCGAGAACGTGACTTGCATCTGCAAGCGTTGGAACTCTTCAATGGTGTAGTTGAGAGTTCTTCTTGAAGGCGAAGTCAGTTCGGCGCGTTTCTCCGCAATTTGCTGCGTTAGCGCGTTAACGTTGGCCTTTAGCATCACGACGGTCGGCTGATTCGGACTCAAATTCGCCGGCAAGGAAGCGAGCTGAGTTTGAACCGCAGATTTCTGCTCTTCGAGCTTATCGATCAGCACATTGATGCTTTCTGCCGTTGCTTGCGGTGCCGACAGACCTTTCTCGTTCTGAAAGTTGACCACTGCTTGTGTTGCATCAAGGAGCCGATCATGCGTCGACGCCACCTGTGCAGAAAGAAAGTCTACGCGCGACTGAGCCAATTCATGGCCCATCTCGTTCATGTGCGCCTCGCCGTCCTGAACCATCAGACTGACAATGGCGTGCGATATCTTTGGATCGTATGCTTGAGCTTTAATACGCAACACGCCACTGTAATCGTCGTATTGAACGTCAATCCGCGACAGCCAGTACTTGTAAAACCACTCCATCGGTGCGTGTTTGAACCACATCCGCGAGATCGGGTCCCGGTGCGGATCACTGTAGTGCGAACGCAGGTCGAGAGAAGCATCGAGCTTCTTCAACATATCTTCCGATAAAAGATATTCGCGCAACAAAAGTTGATCAGCGCTATTAGGACCCGCCCCGGCGACGGCTGCTGGCAAAGCAATGCTCGGGCCATTCAGCTGATCCGTTCTCTGCATGATGACCGTGGCGTCAGAAACATAAAGGTCAGAGGCGATCACTGCCCAATAAGGCACCGACAGGATCGCATAGAGCAGTACCAGTCTCACGATCAATTGAAACACTTTGATGGAGAGCAACGCCCTTTTTCCTTTTTCAAGGACTTCGGCCATTTTGGTGGCCGTGCGCCAGCTCTTGTTTGCTAATTGTTCGTTCATAGGGAAATTTTGCTTTTGTATGCTTTCAACGCTTCGTCGAGATCGTCAAACCAGTACGCTAGGCCATCGTTGATCAAGATGCCAGATTGACAAAATTGCCTTAGAGTGCCCTCGTCATGGGAGACCATGATGATGCTCGCTCGATCCACCATGCCTTTGAACGCATCAGCGGCTTTCTTTCTGAATTTCACATCGCCCGCCGCCGTGACCTCGTCAGAGATAAACACCTCGAAGTCAAAAGCCAATGACAGGGCAAACTGTAGACGCGAACGCATCCCCGAAGAGTAAGTCTCAACCGGTTCGTCAAAAGCATTGCCTAATTCGGCAAAATCCTGAATGAAGGC
Source organism: Paraburkholderia caffeinilytica (assembly GCF_046030355.1). Taxonomy (GTDB): domain Bacteria; phylum Pseudomonadota; class Gammaproteobacteria; order Burkholderiales; family Burkholderiaceae; genus Paraburkholderia; species Paraburkholderia caffeinilytica_B. The sequence goes on along the minus strand of NZ_JAQQCQ010000005.1, from coordinate 450,509 downwards.
AACGCGGTCTTTGAGTTCGTCCTGGTGACCATGTACGCGACAGACAAATTTTGCATTCTGACGCCCGCTCAACGTGCCCTCCAGACCGCCGCCGCCCATCGGCCACGAGACCCGGCACCGACGTTCAACCCGGCCTTTAGTCGCAAAATCGATTCCGCCAATGATTCGAAGCAGAGTCGATTTGCCTGCCCCGTTTTGCCCGATCAAGGCGACACTTCGTTTGGACGGGATGCTCATGGTGATGCCACGCAAGATCCACCGCCCAGCGCCGTGCTCGGTCATGTATCGTTTGTGGATATCTTCGATGAGAATCATCGCATCACCAACTTTCCGGCGAAGCGCTTGTACAGAGCGAGGCCGATGAGAATAGACCCTAGTGCCGATGCATAGAGAAAGGCAAGACTCACCCCCTGAAGGGCATGGTACGTAGGCAGAAATCCTTGCCGTATTAACTCAAGCCCATTGACGACCGGGTTTGCCAGAAAAATATACTGATAAGGGACTGGCACGAACAGCGCAATAGGAAGCAACGCGCCCGAGATATAGTAGAGCGGCAAGTACATGAGTTTGAAAATATGATCCAGTTCAGGAACGAATCTCATCGCCACTGATGTGATCATGCCAAATCCCAATCCGAGCAACCACAGACCGATAATGCTTGCAGCGATCAGTAGCGGGTCTGCAGGCACCCACACAGGGTTCAGCGAATCTGGAGTGATTGCATGCCCTGTCGCCATGGCAATCGCGCAGATGACAATCGATATCGGCACCATCAGGAACAACTCCAGTAGCGCTCTGACGACGGCGACATCGAACGGTTTAACCTGCCGATATGCGAAGAACGGCCGATTGCTATCGATGCCATGCAGCACCTGAACCCACGTGCGACGCCAGAGAAGAAATCCTACGAATCCTGAAATAATCCACATGTTTATCGCGATTCCACCCACCTGGTGGATGCGAAAAGTTTCCATCCCAAACGCGTGCAACGAAATATAAATTATTGGTTCAATCAGCAGCCAAAGCCAGGCTGCCCGCGCCTCAAACAGCCGATCAAGCGCCTCACGCAAGAAGATGGCCCACCAAACAGAAAGCGTAATCTGGAAGGCACTACGGGTCATTGCTTTCATAGCCGACTACTGAAAATCATTGGTAAAGGTAATAGCCGGATCAGCCACCATTGCGACATACGACAAAAATTTCCTGAATTCCGCTCCAGGTGAATTCGTAACGTAAATCACATCATGATTTTGAATCGGGAAATTCTGCGTCACGAAAAACGAGGCCGGGTCGCGCAAATTGATTTCATACACCACCGGCACCGTGCCATTGGCGGACTTGACTGACGGATCCTTATTGTCAACCAGCCTCGCGTCCTCGAACCGGAACACGAACACACCACGGGCATCCGCCCGGCTATCGTTGAGCCCGCCCGAGCGCGCCAGCGCCTGAGCCAACGAAATACCCTGGGCCTCAAACGCAACTTCGTCGTTCTTTCCAGTCGCCCCAAGAACCGAAAAGGTTTGAGGCTGATAAAGCGCTGTGACGACATCGCCCGGCTTCAACAATACGTTCTGCTTCGGATCGTGAATGATCGAATCGAGCGACATCGTACCTGTGACATTACCGCGTGAAAGCTGAACCGCCATGTGACTGATCGCCTGCTTCATGCCGCCAGCAAATGCCAGCGCATCCAGCAAGCGCTCGCCTTTCGGCGTCAGCGGCATCATGGTGCTGGCATTCACCTCGCCGACGATCGTGACGTTCGAGGCATTATTCTTCGCGACCCCGACAAGCACCTGAGGCTGGTTAGCCTTGCCCTGAAGATGCTCGACAATGCTGTCTTCGATCTGTTCCGTCGTACGCCCACTCACCAGAACCCGCCCGGCGAAAGGGACGACGATCGTGCCGTCTGCAGCTACCATCTGCGTCGGCAGTGTGACGCCACTCGACGTGTTCGAGCCAGCCGTCGGCGACGACGCGGACGACATCGCGCTGAACAGAATCGCAGGCGGCGTCTCCCAGAGCGTCACCTCGATCATGTCGCCCGGGCCGATCACATAGTTGCTGGCCGCGCTGCTCGCGAACGTGCTGGAGAATTGCCCAAGCTTCTTCGATTCAGCCAATCGACGAGCCAATGTATCGTTGACATCCACCACCTGGATACCATCGACTCGACCCGAATCATGCTTCTCCTGAACCTGCTCGCGACTCGCGCCAGACGCCGGCAACCAGTCTGAATAAGTCCCACACCCCGATAGAAATAAAACGGCGGGAAAGCACACCGCCAAAAAGTTCTTCTTCATGAATTGCAATACCTGGATCGGGCGATACCTTTCCAACTGAGCTTGCTGCCAGATCGACGACGTACGACTACCAGTCGATCATGGCATTACGTCTTGCAAGCTCGCATTGGGAAGTGCATCTGCCTGATAATTATTTCGGAGCGCCATCTGACCGATTTGCAAGTAATGAAACGGATCCACTATTGGCTTCTCGACGATGACTCGATCGCGCCGAACACGTCCGCTATACGATCCGGCAACTCTCTTTTCTATTCCCCGTGCGCATGCCGACTAAAGACACGCCGATTTATCTGGCTCGGCTGTCATCGATGACATGCCCAGGGACGCTATAGAAAGAAGCTCATGGAACGGACCCACGGCGACGCAGCGGCAGATCGGTTTTGCGGAAGCAGGCCTTGTCTTTTTGACCTCGGTGACCGCTGGGGAGATCGTTCTCGCCTCCATCGAATCGCGCGTTGAATCCCACCCGGCTCGAGCGCGTAATTGGCCTATATAGGCCCGGCATAGGTTTTCTATGCGGCGCAAATACCACTGTGCCCATTTTTACTCCCCGCGCTGGTCATTCGCGCCAAACGTTTTTTGTCGATATGCTCTGCTTTTGTCCGGCTGAGCACGTCTGATATCTCTCATTTCGCCCGCCGCGCTCCTCGCAAAAAACATCCCCGGCACGCGACGAGAAGCGCAAATAAAACCATGTTCACTACGATTAAGGGACTCAGTCTGACAAGCCCGAAGCAGGCCAACCATCGGCAATAAATGCGGCAATTTTCACTACGGCTCATGCTTCCATTCTGTCCCGCCACCCTGTTTAAGCAGTAATCGTGCCAACAGCATAATTTTTAATCGACGCCGAACAGCGGATATACCTAATTCATTGATAGATAAGAATTTTTCTGAAAATTTCAGGTGACTGGGCGCGCTACAAAATCGGCCAGATTCGTTTCATTCGACGTGTTCGTTACGTAACGCATTTCGCCACCGACGATAAGAACACGCGCGGGCAGGCTTCTCCGGAGCCAAACGGATGGGCCGATGCGCGACGCGTGCCGCAGTCAGTGGATCTGAGCAGGACACGGGATTCCCGGTTGAGCATCAACGATGCCCCAGGTCGTGCGAGTCGCCTCGCACCGGTTATCGGCAACGGCCGCAACTAATGCCGAGGTCTCCGTCGTGGCTGATTCAAGGTACTTTTTTGGCTAACGGCGTTACGGTGACGTTACGGGAACATCCCAATGGCTGTGGTGCAAATTACGGGCGTGAGGAAAAGCGGCGTATTCACCATTGCATCATCGTGCTGAAAGGACTGCCTTCTAGACAGCGGACGCAGTGGTATCTTTGAGGTGCAACCCGTGCGAGGGCGAACTGACCTTTGTGGATGCGATGCATCAACTCGGTCGACTGCACGGTAAAGATAGGCCCATTTGCCGCAGACTTTCACATCCGTCTCGTCGACTTTCCATGAACGACCGGCGAATTTCGCAAACCGATCCTCGCGCCTGACGAACTCCGGTGTGAAGCGTTTGACCCAGCAGCGCATGATCGCAGAGCGCGCCAGCGACAGCCTGCGCCCGGCCATCATTTCAACGAGGCTCGAAGGCTGAGCTTGTCACGCAGATACCAACGCACACACAGGACGAGTGACTTCGCGGTCAAAGTGGCGGCCGTTGAGCAGCCTGTCAATGTCTGCCGGCTTACTCATAGCTTGCCCGAGTTCGTCAAAACCCGACCTTAGCCTATCGGAGGCTTCGATTTGCACCGAAACCCGATGAAGCAGAGCACCGCGCGTCGGCAGAGACGCTGGCAATCAGGCTCGTTTTAAACAATGCACTCCAGGATTTCCGCCGTTGGGCACATGGCTTGCTGAGTCCCCAGACATCGATACTGCCTTTTCGCAAGCTCGCCAAACCGCGTGCTACGTGGCTGTCGTGACGGGCAGGTCCTGTCAACCTAAGCGGAGGTTATGAATATGTTGGGAACTATTCTTCTGATTGTGCTGATCCTTATCCTCATCGGTGCGTTTCCGACGTGGCCGCATAGCCGTTCATGGGGTTACGCGCCGACCGGCGGTATTGGCATCGTGTTGATCGTCGTGATCGTGTTGCTCGTCACCGGCGTGATATAGGCGAATTGAAGTAATCAGGTCAGCAGTTCAAACCATACCAGCCGCCGGCTATCGATGCAGTGAATTGCATCGATAGCCGGCGGCATTCTTATGTCGATTGCGGAAACGTATTCGCGTTGTCACGCAGGTTTACTGACAACGCTAGGCGTGAGTTGATTGAACACTTTGGAGTGCTGGTCATCCAGTCTATTTCGCATGCCGCACGGACGCTAATTGCATCCGAATAACCAGTCGGGCACGCCGAATGCTGAATCACCATCGTATTCAAACATTGATACGAAAGGAGATCACATCATGCCTTACCTTCTTGGCTGGCTTCTCGGCGTCCCCCTGATCGTTCTGGTCATCCTGTACCTCATTTTCCATTAACTCCCTGCAACATAAGCAGTTGAACTGAAGGTCATTCCGCGCGGCCCTGCCTGTCCCGGCGGCCGCGCGTCCCGAGACGTTTTCATCCTCAGCGCCACCCTCCTCCCATCAATGCAAAGCCGCGCGCCGGCGCCCTGCCTTTTCGCTTGCGCTGTACGAAACGGTGCGTAAAACTAGGCCTATTAGCCCGCGCAAAATGCCATATCTGCACACGCACATACGCTGCGTAGGAGCAAGGAGGGACCGATGGCAAACAATGAATACACGCTGTCACACCAGGACGTGGTGAAGGCAGTGATCATTCATCAGAACATTCACGAGGGCTTCTGGACGTTGAACATCAATTTCAACGTCGCTGCCACGCATGGCCCGCTCGTGCCGGACCCTTGTCTCGCTGTAACGATCAAGGGCATCGGCATCATGCGAGCCTCGCCGACCGATCCCCTCGCCGTCGACGCCGCGCGCGTCAATCCGCCTGTGACTGAACCTGTTGAAGGTGCTGTTCATATAGCCGCTGCCGTCAACGGCGCGCATGAGGGCAGCATGCAATTCTGTCGTGACGTGTATCGCAATGTCGCGGTACAAAGCGCGATCAAAACACCGCCCAAGGTAAGCTGAAGAGTAGGAGAGCGTGCGACTTCGTCCGCATTGCGCGTTGCCGCTGCCATGTTCGAAGATGCTCAAGGACGGCATACGGACGGCCGGTATTGGCGAGCATCCGGTTAAGAAAATGCCCCATGCCCGGCGAGCGCGTCTTCCGGCGTGGGTGACGCCGGAATTCGCCCGCGTACTGCCTTCCTGTAAAGGCAGCGAGACACCGAATGGCAGCTTGTGGCCGCGCAAGACCGCAGGCCCGAGGCCGGCGGCCCGGACGGTTGTCCCGGGCACGAATGCACCCTGAAAATATACTTGGAAGCCGTCTGGATAGGCTTCTTAAAGCACTGCGCCCATCTACCGATAACAGGACAATCTTCCATTAGAATGGCATTTACCTGAATAAACTTCCGAAAATGCCATGACCACTCGAAATCGCCCACTGGACAACCAGGATCGGAAGATCATGCGTGAGTTGCAGAAAAACGCGCGCCTGAGCAATGCCGAACTCGCGGACCTGGTCGGCATGTCGACCACGGCGTGCTGGAATCGCACGCGTCAGTTGGAAACGGAGGGGTACATTCGCGGCTATGTCGCGTTGCTCGATCAGCAGAAGCTCGGTTTCGCCGACGTGGTGTTGCTCGAAGTCACGCTCAACCGTCACGACGACGACGCCCTCGCACGCTTCGGCGCCGAGCTGGCAACGTTGACCGAAGTGCTGGAGGCGTATCTGGTGTCAGGCGACTACGACTACCTGGTCAAAGTGGCCGTCGACGGTACGGCCGGCTACGAGCGGTTTCTGCGCGAGAAGCTCTATAAGATCGCGGGCATTCGCCATAGCCGCTCGATGTTTGCCCTCCGCTGCATGAAAAGCATTCCGTCGATTGCGATCTAGTTCGGTTTACGGAAGAGACAACATGGGCGCGCCGCGCAGTCCGATGGGGCCGCCACGCGATCGCTGCCTCCACAGCATTCGCGCGGCCCGGCGCTCCCGGCGCAGCAGATTGCGCCATTCAGTGCTTATGGTGCAGCCAGTCCTTGATCGGATGCGCGTGCAGCCAGCGGGCAACGGGTTGGTCGTTGTGTTCCCGCCTGTAGCGGGCCGCGGTGAATATCACGATGCATAGCACCACCACGATTCCCACGACAAAACTGGTCATCGACTCGGTCATGGCAGCCTCCTTTGAGGTCAGAACCATGCCTGTATTTTAGGCGACGAGAAAAATAGCGATTGCCGGTCCCATTCATCTGCGGAGACCGCGACTCGTCGCAGCACACCACAACGCAGCGCAGCCCAGCGCATGCTCAGTCTGGCGCAGGATGGCGCCCACAGCGTGCCGGACTGGATTTGCATATCGCACCTTGCACCGCTCCGGCTGCAGCATTGGGAGAAGGTCACGCTGACGACAGAGTAAACTGCGTCGATCAGGACCTGATCCTTGTCCGGCATGGCTGACCGCGCCGGATATCGCAATGTGGATGCAACAGCACAAGGACCTCATGAGTCGTCTAGTCGTCGTTTCAAACCGCACTGCCGATCCTCGCAAGCCTGCAGCCGGCGGACTCGCCGTAGCGGTACGAGAAAGCCTGCAACAAACTGGCGGCCTCTGGTTCGGCTGGAGCGGCAAGATCCGGGAAGCCGCGGACGGCACGCAATCCGGCCAAGGGGACGTTCATGTCCAGACAGCGGGCAACGTCACGCTTGCAACGCTTGATCTGAGCCGCGAGGATCACGACACGTATTACCTGGGCTACGCCAACGACGTCTTGTGGCCGGTATTCCACTACCGGCTGGACCTGGCCAATTTCGACACGCGATTCGCAGCGGGCTACCGCAGGGTCAACCAGTTATTCGCGCGCAAGCTGCTGCCGTTCCTGAGGCCGGACGACCTCATCTGGGTTCACGATTATCAGTTGATCCCGCTCGCCGCCGAGTTGCGCGCCATGGGATGCACCAACCGCATCGGCTTCTTCCTGCATATTCCGATGCCGCCGCCGCTGATCATGGCGGCGATTCCCGAACACGAATGGCTGATGCGCTCGCTCTTCGCCTACGATCTGGTGGGCTTCCAGAGCGAGGCCGACCTGACGCATTTTTCTCACTACGTTGAATCGGAAGCGCAGGCGCAACGCTTGAGTCCGGATCGACTTCGCGCGTTCAATCGAACGCTGCGGGTCGGCGCCTTTCCTATCGGCATCGATGTCGACGACTTCATTCGTCTCGCCGATTCGAAGGAAGGGCGCGATATGTTCGTCCGGATGCGCGACGAGTACTCGCGTCGGCGCTTGCTGGTGGGCGTCGACCGCCTGGACTACTCGAAGGGGCTGCCGCAACGCGTCCATGCTTTCCGCGAACTGCTGACCTACTACCCGGAAAACCGCGATAGCGCGACGTTGATCCAGATCGCTTCCCCTAGCCGCGAAGACGTCGGGGCCTACGACGATCTGCGGCGTCAGATGGATAGCCTGTGCGGCGCGATCAATGGCGACTTTGGCGAACTGGACTGGATGCCGGTGCGCTACATTCATCGGAACGTGGCCCGCAAGCGTCTGCCGGGTCTTTTTCGCGCGAGTCGGGTGGCGCTCGTCACGCCCTTGCGGGACGGCATGAATCTGGTCGCCAAGGAATTCATCGCCGCACAGGACGCTGCCGACCCGGGCATGCTGGTGCTCTCGCGTTTTGCCGGCGCCGCGGAGCAATTGAAGGAAGCGCTGCTGGTCAATCCCTACGACACGCAAGGCACGGCGCAGGCCATTCAGCGGGCGCTCACCATGTCGCTCGACGAGCGGATCAACCGCCATGAAGCGCTGCTCAACCGGATCCGCAAGTTCGACGTGCACTGGTGGAGTTCGACGTTTCTGCAAGCGCTGGAAGACTGCGAGCCGAATGAAGCGGCAGCGAGCGGCATACGCCGGACATCCGGCTGAACACCGCCCACCGCCCGCCGCCCGCCGCCAGGCGTCGCACCTGGCGTGTGTCTTCAACGGCTTTCAGGCAGCAGAATCCGCTCGTCCACCTGACGGATATCGGTGTGACCGCAAAAGGCCATCGTGATATCCAGTTCCTTCTGGATGATCTGCAGGCACTGCGTGACGCCCGCCTCGCCCATCGCACCCAGACCATAGAGGAAGCTGCGGCCGATCAGCGTGCCTTTCGCACCGAGCGCAACGGCTTTCAGCACGTCCTGTCCGCTGCGGATGCCGCCATCCATCCACACGTCGATGCGTGAGCCGACCTCGCGTGCAATCTCGGGGAGCACCGAGATCGACGAGGGCGCACCGTCGAGTTGACGGCCGCCATGGTTGGAGACGATCAACGCGTCGGCGCCGCTATCGGCGGCGAGGCGTGCATCTTCGACATCCATGATGCCTTTCAGGATGAGTTTGCCGCCCCACATCTTCTTGACCCATTCGACATCGGCCCAGCTCAGCGCCGGATCGAACTGCTCGGCGGTCCACGAACTCAAGGACGACAGATCGCCCACGCCCTTCGCATGACCGACGATGTTGCCGAAGGTACGCCGCCGGGTGCCGAGCATGCCCAGGCACCAGCGCGGCTTGGTCGCGAGATTGATGAGGTTCGCCGCGGTCAATTTGGGCGGCGCCGACAGCCCGTTCTTGATGTCCTTGTGGCGTTGACCGAGGATCTGCAGGTCCAGCGTCAGCATCAAGGCGCTGCAGCGCGCCGCGCGAGCGCGCTCGATCAGTCGCATGATGAAATCGCGGTCGCGCATCATGTAAAGCTGGAACCAGAACGGCTTGCTGGTGTGGGCGGCCACGTCCTCGATCGAGCAGATGCTCATGGTGGACAAGGTGAACGGGACGCCGAACTTCTCCGCCGCGCGCGCAGCGAGAATTTCGCCGTCGGCGTGCTGCATGCCGGTCAATCCCGTCGGCGCGAGCGCCACGGGCATGGCAGCCGCCTGACCGATCATTTCCGTGTGCGTGCTGCGGCCCGCCATGTTGACCGCCACGCGCTGGCGCAGCTTCAGGCGATGGAAGTCGCTTTCATTGGCACGGTAGGTACTTTCGGTCCACGAGCCACTGTCGGCGTAGTCGTAGAACATGCGCGGCACACGCCGCTCGGCAAGCACGCGTAAATCTTCGATGCAGGTGATGGCAGGCACGGTTTCTCTCAGCGCAAGGAACAAGCGGTGAGTGTACGTGTTTGAGACCGTCGCCCGGTATTCACGGAATGCCTGGGGACAGTTCAAAGCAGATCCGCAGATCCACCGCTGATGCCGGTTCAGGCTCCGCGCAGCGGCTTCTGGCAAGCCGCCAGCACCGCGCCGGCCGCAAGCAGCAATGCGGAATAGACCAGCCCACGCGCGAGACCCGCGCCATCCGAGACCCAGCCGATCACCATGGGCCCGACGATCTGCCCAAATGCGAACACGATCGTGAATGCGCTTATGCCCTTGCCCCAGTGACTCGCCGGCAGATTGTGGCGCACGAAAGCCGTGGTCGACGCCACCGCCGAGAGAAACGTCGCGCCGAACAGCACGCCGGAGACAAACGCCACCCACGGTTGCGTGAACAACGCGGGCAACAGCGTCGCTACCGCGAGCAATGCGTTGAGTATCGCGAGCGCGTGGCCGCCGCGCATGCGGTCGAGCAGGCTGGACCACAAGCGTGCCGAAACGACCGTCGCCACGCCGAGCAACAGGTAGAAGCCGGTTACCACCGCCGCGCTCATGCCCGCATTGCGCAGCAGCGCGACGATGAACGTCATGTAGCCGATATAGCCGACGCCGAACAATCCATAGCCGGCCAGCGCGGGACTGAACCGCGGCCAACGCGGCGCATCGGCGGCATCGGAAACATGGGCGCTCGAAGACGCCGTCGCATGCACGCTTTCGATTTTTCGCGCGGCGCCAATGGCGATTGCGGAGAACACGGCGCACGCGGCCGCGAGTGCGAACCACGCGAATTGCCAGCCGTGCACGGCGTTGAAAATCGTCAGCGGCACCAGCACCGACGAAGCGACGATGCCCCAACCGGTCCCGCCGTAATACAAGCCGAGCACGAGCCCTGCATCGTGCGGTCGCGCTGACGCCAGCCGCGCCGCCAGCACGCCACCGCTGATGAAAATCGCCGCGCTGCTCGCGCCGGTGATCACTCGCAGCGCGAGTAGCGAATGCGTGTCCGCAAGCAAGCCGCTGATGGCCATCAGAACCGCCGTGGCTACGCAGCCGGCGCCGAACAACGTGCCGGCCGGCCAGCGGCGCGCGAGCCGCGGAAAAGCCAGCGCGCCCAGCAGATAGCCCAGTGCATTGGCGGTATTCATCGCGCCGGCTTGCGCGAAGCTCCAGCCGAGGTCGAGTTTCATCGACGGCAACAGCAGCGCGTAAGCGAAGCGCGCGAGGCCCAGCGCGATCGCGCTGCCTAACGACAGGGCGGCGGCCAGCATCAAGGTGGGCAGGCGTTGCGCCGCTTCGGTGGACGGGGTGGTCGATGCGGCGTCGAGAGATTTTGTCGGCATTGGCTAGCGTGGGTAGACAAGGATGCGGCAGGCTGGCTGCGGCATTTCGCCATCATATCTGGGGGCGCTTCGTTCGGCTGACCGTTAGTTGCAGATCAGTTGCAGACCACGCGCCCAACCTCCTGCCGCAAGGCCTCCCGACGGTTCGCTGGCCACACCAACCCCCGATGCATTCCCCCGTCCAATTCATTTTCTAAATGCGAATGATTTGCATTTACATGGAAATTGCCTCATTATTCAACCTATGCCATCAGACGAATACCAAAATCATGATCACAGCCGACCTCCGCCGCCCCGAAACTGAAAGCGAACGCGCAGCCACCGCCGCGCCTGACACCGCCGTTGAGTCAAAGGCGACGGCCGCACTCGACGTGTTGCTGTCGCGCCAATCCCAATGGCCGCTTACCGAACCGGGCCCGGCCGACGCCGAACTCGATCTGATCTTCGACGCCGCCTTGCGCGCACCCGATCACGGCAATTTGCGCCCGTGGCGCTTCGTCACGATCCGCGGCGACGCGCGCGGCCAGCTCGGCGACGTGCTGGTCGACCTTGCCTGCGCCCGTTCGCCGGGCGAGCCACGCTCCGCGCATGCGCATCGGCGGCAAAAGGCCTACGCCGCACCGATCGTGATCGCCCTTGGCGCGGCACTTTCGTCTCATTCGACGGTGCCCGAAACCGAGCAATTGCTGGCAGTCGGCGCGGCGACAATGAACATGCTGAATGCGATCCACGCGCTCGGCTACGGCGGCTTCTGGGCCACGGGCGCCGACAGCTATGAAGCGCAAATGCACGACGCGCTGGGTTTCGCGCCGAACGAGAAATTGCTCGGTTTCCTCTTTGTCGGCACGCCGAAAAACCCCGGGCAAGCAACGACACGTCCGGCACGCAGCGAACATGTGCGCGAATGGCTGCCGCCGTCGCAGGCTAAAAATTGAAGCAAGCATCTGGCGCAAGCACTGCGCCACCGCCCATCCGTCGCGAGCGACAAGCGCTGGCCTGCGACGCGGCTTCCTTCGATCAGGCCGGCGCGACTCATTGGACCGTGTCCATCCAGGAGCAACGATGAACTTCCGCTCTCACTACAGCAGCCGTCCCGAACTGGTCGACGATCACGTCACGGATTCCACCGACGCGCCCGATCGCACGGTCCTCAGCGCCGTGCGTACCTGGCTGCGGCCGGCGTGTGAAACCGTGCGCGGCGGGGTGCAATGGCGCGACATTCTGATCGGCGTAGGCTTGCGGCAAGACGGCATCGAACATTTCGATCTGCTGATGCGTTCGCTGATGCACGTGTCCTATCGTCCGCTCGACATGCGATGCCGCTGCGCCAGCGATCTCGGCAAGGACGAAGCCGTGATCCTGCAAACCATCGCGTTGCTGCAAAAAACGCATAGCGGCGCTGCATTGCGCATGCTGAGCGAATGGCTGCCGGCGCCGGCCGTGAGTGGCGTGCTGAAGCTAATCCGCTGGTTCGCCATCGATCTGCTCGACGCCGGTGTCGAACTCGACGTGCAAGCGCGCCGCGTCACCTATATGCATTGAGGACCCGAGCGTATGCCGTCGGAACTCGCTTATCCCGCGCCGTCGCGTGTGCGTGACAACTCGCCTGGCATTGACTCGCAGGCGGCGAATAGCGCTAACACCTTGCAAGCCGATCCGTCCGCTCGAGCGGTTCAACCTGCTCGAACCGCACACGTGATTGTCAGCGCGGCGCCGCCGCAATTCGCCTTGCATCCGCTCACGCGCCACCAACCGCGCAGCGTCGACGCACCACGCGCGGGTGAATTGCATCTGTGGCGATTCCGCTGCGAATGGCTGCCAGTGCCGGTGCAGGAAGGCGATACGTGGCTGTCGAAGGGAGAGCGCGAACGCGCACGGCTTCACCCGAACTCGGCGCTGCGCAAACGCTTTATCAGCGCACGCGTGGTGACGCGCTGGATCGTCGCGAATCTGTTCGGCTGCGAACCTCATGCGGTCGATCTGCAGGACGACGGCAGCGAGAAGCTGCGCGCGCGGCATCCGCACGACGGCCGCGGCATCACGATTGATATCGCGTACGCCGGCATCTGGATCGTGATCGGCATTGCGTCGACGACGCTCGGTCTGAGTGTCGTCGTACCCTCGCCGCGTGCCGCGCTTGAAGACACGCCGGAAAACTCACGTCGACGCGCGCGGTACGGCAGCTTGTGCAATGCGTTGCGCTATGCGCCTGTCGATATCGATATGGATTTGTTCTCGAACGATGCCACCGCCTGCGTGTTCGATCTTCTTGAACATGGTCATTGGCATATCCTCGATCTGCCGATGTCGGGCAAGATTCGTGCAGCGGTTGCACTCGCGCAGCCGGTCACGCACGTGCATGCCTTTGGATGGCCGAAGACCTCGGTGTTTGGCAAACGACACGCTTAGCGGGTGAACGTTTTCGCCGACCACGCGAGGCATGCGAAATAGCCTTCTGGCGCCGCGATCCAGCGTGCGGCAATCTCGCGCATCTCATCCGGGATCGCATTTCGTAGCGTCACCTCGACGCTGTCTCGCGGCAACACCGGCAGATGCTGCAAGCCGAGTGTGATGCCCACGCCCGTGGTTTTGACGAGCGCTTCTTTGGCGACCCATGCTTCGTAAAACGCGGCGCGTTGCTGCGTGACTTCTAGCCGCTCGATCCACGCCGCCTCGCCGGCATCGAGCGTCAACGATGCGATCGACCGCCAATCGAATTTTTCGCTGTACTGCTCGATATCGACGCCGACACGCCGGCGCGGCGACATCGCGATCAAGCCATGCGCGCCCGCGTGGGAGATGTTGAAATCGTACGCATCGGAATCGGCGAGATGGGGGCGGCGGTTGGTATCGAGTGTCAAGCGGACGGCGTTTGCCGCGATGCCGAGATGTCGTGCGAGTTGCTCGCGAAGCGCCACGCGCACGGATGCGAAACGCAGCGCGTCTTCGTGGCGGCGAAAGCATTGGGCTCGCGCGCGTTCTTCGTCGCTGAGTGATGCGAAGGCGTTGTTGTCCAGGGACGCGTCGAAAGCGAAATCGACCCGCCACAACGAAATGTCGGGCGGGACGCCGTGCGGTAACGCAAGAGATTCGATCGAATACATCGCGAAGGTTGGGGCGTTAGCACGCGGTCGTTGGGGAGAATGGTGGGAACTTACCATGGCAACCGGGGGTGAAAGTCACCAGGCGACCTGGTTGCGCTTATCAGGGAAAGGAACGCCTACACAGCCAGCCAGTGCCACGAGGAAGCTCACAAACAGCGTGCCGTTGCCTGCGTGATTAACACGGCCAGTTCGTGTTCGCGCAGGATGAGTTTATCCACAGAAAATGTTGAAAGGGCTGTTAATAACTACGGGGATACGCACCTAAGTGGTTGACGCAAATCGATTTGTTACTTGTGGTGCGGGGAAACCTTCGTCCCCCACGGCACGCTAGAACTGCGCAGTCGCCTGCACGCCGACGGTCACACGCGAGGTCGGGAAGCCGCTGGGTTTATAGACCGGCATCCCGACGAACAGATCGTAGGAGATGCCGACAAAGCGGGAAGGCAAACCACCGCGGATTCCAATCACCGCGCCAGCCAGTTGTGTCCCGGCCAGAAACGCCGTGTTCGGTCCGAACACGCGGCCGTAGTCGATACCAGCGTACAGCGCCTGTCCGGCCTGGCCGATGGGCCATTGCAGTTCGTTGCGCCAGTAGAAGCCTTTCTCTGCCGCCAGCATCGTTTCACCATCGAAACCGCGCACCGTGTAACGGCTGCCGATGGTGAGATCGTCCAGATAGAACAGCGTGTCATTGGTGAACTGCGCGTGAACGGTCGTCACGTAGCGGAAGCCCTGCTGGGCGATGGCAAACGGCATCGACAGGTTCGCGTCCAGCACCGCCATGTGGTAGCGGTAGGTCGGGCCGTCGGCGTACGGGTCTGGCGTCGCGCCAAGGCCGCCGATGCCCTGGCGGTACGCAAGCGTGCCGTCGAACTGGGACGCGCCGAAGTAATGCCGGTCGGTCAGGCCCGCTTCGATGAATGTGTTGTTGCGCCGTTGCTGGGGGATGTCGGTGTCGTCAATGAAACTCTCTCCGAAGCGCTTCGATAGCTGGAGCTCTACGCCGAATACGTCGCTCTGGCTGCGGCTTAGTACGCGCGCGAGCCTGAGTGCGGCTGTCTGCGAGTTGCCACTGGACACGAATGTCTGGTTCACCCCTGCGATGTTCTGGTAATACGTGTTCGTGTTGCCGGACAGCGTGGCCGTCCAGTAGCCCCACGGGAGCGAGTACGAGCCATTGAAGCCGTGCGAGCCGAGCGACTTGTTGCCGAACGACAGGTCCTGATTTGCGCCGACTGTGAATATGTCGTTGAGCCCTAGCGGATTGTCAATGCCGAGGCTCACGTTGCCCTGCCACTTGCCGGTCGCGTCCGTGCCCGAGTTATCGACGGATGCGACGAAGCTCCACGGCTTCGAGCGCTTCACGGTTACCACGACATCGCTTTCGCCGGGTGTGTCGGTTGGCTCGATCTTCATGTCCACGTCCTGCGATGCGACGCGCTTCATCTGCTCCAGCCCCTGCTCCAGGTCGCGCAGGTTCAGCAGGTCGCTGTCGTTTACCGGGAATGCGGATTTCAGGGTGCCGCGTGTCTCGGAGTCGGCGAAGCGGAGCTGGTGGACGACGCCTGGCACGAGCGCAAAGGCCAGTGTGCCGCTGGACAGGCTCTGCTGCGGGACGAGCACGCGGGTGGTCACGTATCCACGGCTCAGGATCGCCTGCTGCAGTCCTTTAGTCAGTGTGTCAATGCCGGACTTGCCGATGCACTGGCCCTTGTAGTGGTCAAGCCATTCTCGCGCGAAGGTGAACGGGTCCAGTGAGAGGGTCGAGGCTCCCTTGGTGCGTATGGCATCGAGCAGCGTAGTGGGGACATCGAGCGCGAACTTGCCGATGCGGAAGCATGGTGTCTCGATCGGCAGCAGTGGATAGCCCTCGAATATCGGGAGGGTCGAACGCACGGCAGGTACCTGTACGGTTGCGTCACGCTGCTGGGCGTCGCGTTGTTGCTGGATTTGCTGGTTCTGCTCGGCGTTGGCGCGGGCGGCGGCGGCTTCATCGGCTGGCGTCGGCGCGTGCTGCGCGTTCGAGGCGAGCGATACCAGGGCTGTGAGCGGCAGCGCCGCCAGCCTCTTGCTGATTTTCATAGATTCAATTTGCCCCACTACTTCCGTGTGCGTGAACGCTCAACTCGATCGGCGAACGCCGCCCCAAAAAGACACAGCCCAATTCCCGGAGCCAAGATTGTCAGGTTCGGCTCTTGGATTCCGAATGTGCCAAACCCCAATACGACAATTGACATCAGCGCCACGGCAGGACGGGTCAGCCACTTGAATAGCGCGTGCGGCATAAACGGACGACCTATCAAGCAAGCACACACAACCAAAAAAGAGCGCCAAGCCAGCCCGGAAAGCCGCCGTCGAGGTGCCCACAAAGTAGACGAAGAAAAAAGCAAGCGCATGAGCGGCCGCAAGCTCGCCAAAATAAGCGGCTATATGGACGATCCGTGGTTCCATTGTTTGCGTCCAAGAATATCATTTATTGAGGACTACCCACTGCAACACGGATGCTGTCCAGCTCAATCTGATTTCCTGCAGTCAACTCATTTGAGCCATTTGCTGCCCAATCTGCTGTTCCGTGTATCTGCCACCACTCTTGGCAGCAAGTTGCTTGGCGACCGTTCTTTCCGGGTGCATCTGCCGGTTGAAACGGTCTGTAACCAGATTTAACATCAGAATTGGACCCGTAAATCCTTCAGAAGAGCAACATTTCCCCAAGTGAACGAGCAAGAACGAGAAACTTCGAAAGTGGTTATCTTGCCCTCCTTTTCCCGCTTTTCGCTCACAGGCGAACAACCTCCCGAAATTGTTACGGTCGGCGATCCCTGAGCAGAGAGAGGAAACTCGATCGCAGCATCTTCGGGAATGCGATGGGTGAGCGTTACGCTCTCAATATAGTCGTCCGGCAGCATGAAGATCGCCTCACCGTCCACCCACAATGTGTAATAGTCATGCTGCGATGGCGCTTCGGTTACACATAGCTTGGCTGTGTGGCCATCATTAGATTGAGACTGGCATCGAGGCTCTGCCGCATAGACAAAACCTGTTGCTCCAAAAAATAACAACAGCGTGTTCAACATCATAATTTTTACAATTGAATTTCTCATCTTCCCTTTCCTTCAACTTGGAACCAACTTAGTCTGCCCGAGCGCTGCTATCGTTAAGCCAGTCGTTCTGTAGCCGCTGCCAATCGTCACGCCACCGCCAGTTCCGCCCGAATGCACGTGTTAGTCCGACGAGTTCTGGATATCAAAGAACGTCAGCGTGTCCCGTCAAAAGCATGTTCTTCGACTCATCCGCGTCACTCGAGATCAGTCGCCTTGAACAACAGGCGCAGAGTTAGAGCATTTAGGTGCGACCTTCATCAACACCGGTTCGTCCATACCGTGCCCATCAATATGACGCACAGCTATCCAGCAGCTGCGCCGCGCACCATCCATGAAAACGTCGTAGTCCTGTCCGGCTGTCGGAGTGAACATAACGGCTGGTGGCCTGCACGACGAATAGACATTCCCGGCACTGCCGCTTGCTGACATAAGTACGGTCAACGGTTTTTCTGCGGGCACGATGTATTCGCGAATAAGGTCTTTAAATTTCAAACTTTCTACTCTCATATAGTCCCGCGGACTGGGAGGCATGCCAACCGTTTCGCTTTTAGAGGAATATTTCCAAGCTGCCCAGAAGCCGTCGTTGACCTTCACGATTTGGTCGTCCGTCTCTAGCAGACCCTTATAACATCCTTGCGCTGGTCGGAATGCAGCGCCGCCGCTTGCGTTTGTTGAAAGAACTCGAATGCGCGCGGATACGGCCGGGTCATACTCGGGATGGCTAGCACTCACATAATGCGTTGGCTGCGGAAGGATGGTGCAACCAGTCAGAGACGCCGTTACAAAAATAACAGACAGCGCGATTCTAGATAGCATGAAGATTATTCCTCGGGATATGTTGTTAATTGGTGAAATCGACGAACGAGCTACATGCGGACAGCGGCAAAACGACACCCTTGGCCAGTGCCCACTACTGCCCGCTGGCGGCATATCATGCGCCTGACCGAGAAACGCGCTGGCGGACTGGTTCCATGCACCCGCCGAACCATTCTGCACCTGCCGGTCCGCCTGCGCAGTCAGCTCGTTATTCGCCTGGCCAACAGTAATACCTTGCTGCTTTACAAAGGCAGCTGCATTGTCCTTGATCCACTTCTGCTGGTCAGGATGTAACTGGCGGTTGTAACGAACACCACACCCCGACACGCCCGCCGTTGGAGAAACACGTTTTAACTAAAGAAGAAGGCTTTGATCAATAAGCCGCCAATAAACGTGCAAGCAGCAGCCAAGCAAACCCAATAGCAGATCTTCTGCGTCTTTGACATCTTTGCCCATTGCTCCGGATTAGGGCCACCGCCCACCGCCATACATCCTCCTATTGTGTTTTCCCGGTCACTTGCCTGGTATGTCCCCACGGGCTTATCCCGAAGGAAACGGAACCGGGTTGGCCTACACCGAACTCAATCGCCGTGGCTCCGTCGTACGCGTGAGTAACCGCTCCAATCGCGTTAAAGCCAAAGGGCGTCGGAATGGAAACGAATCCTTGTATTCCATCACCAGCCAAGAAGTCTCGCGTCCCCTGAGCACTGTTTTTGCCAATGATGTATCCAACGGTTCCGCTTATACCTGGTGTAAATGCGATCGATGATGGATTGGCCATCACAACGCTACCTCCAACATAGAGCGAATGATCGTAAAGATTAACGGCGCCCGTTACGTTTCCAGATAATGAACCAACATTTACGGTCGCATAGTCGCCAGCCACTCCCCGGCCAGCCGTACTAAATCCGGCCGAATAATCCCCTGTGTTAAACGTCGGCGAGAACGGCCCATATGGATCGATCTTTGGCGCCGCCGTTTGAGCGGTTGACGTTCCCCAACTGTACGGCGAGCTCGCACCGCCCGTGTTTTGGGTAATCAGATCCTGCACAGTCTTCGACGGCATTGCCAGCATTGACGGATCCTGCACCAGATAATTCCCGGTGCTGTCCGTCACCAGCTTCATCCCGGCCGTGTCATAAACCGCACCCGCAGGCGTACTCGCGTTCAGCGGCACAAAGACGCCCGTCGCAGCGATTTCACCGTACTGGCTGTTGTTCGCCCCACGCATGGCGTTTTCGATCTGTGCCGCTGTGATCGGCGAACCATCAGGGTTCGTCAGCCCTTGATCCTTTGCCGCCGCGGCAATCTGCTGCGCCTTCGTTTTTTCGGGCTGATGCAGTTGTCTGTTGAACCGGTCAACGTTGTAGCCCGAGAACGCGCCCGCGTCGCCGCCGATCGCACCGCCCGCGCCTGTAGCAATGGCATTCGCCACGATGTTGCCGAGGGCTTCATTCATCGAGGCGTTGCCGGTTGGGTTCGAACCGGCAATCGTGCCACTCAGTTCGTTGAGTTTGCCCGCTGCAATCGACGCGATACCTGCGCCCGCTGCGCCGCCGATTGCGTTGCCGCCTGCGAGTCCGGTCACAAGTGCGGCGCCTGCCGCCTGCATTTCGGCGCGCGCTACGCCGCCTTCCTTCCATGCCTCCATACCGGCCTGATCGCCGTTGTTCTTCGCCTCGTCGTATTTCGACTGTGCAAAGTCACCGATGCGCCGCGAGACGGCTTCGCCGGCCGCGCCCGCTGCGGCCATCATGTCCCCCTGACGATCAAGCAGGTTGTTCACGTCCGGCAGTTTCGCAACCGTGCCGTTCGTGTTCGACGTGTCACGGTTCAGGCTCGCGATGTCCTGCGTCTGGTGGTCCGCATTGGTCACACTAATGGTACCCGCACTGACGCCGCTTTTCGTCGTCGCGCGATCGCTGCCGCTATCGTTCTGACTCAACATTGGCGCGACGCCGCCCGCATTCTTGCCTGACGTTGCGCCGGTCGTGCTGTAATTGGCACCGCCGTCTCCGGTCGTGACGCCTCCGCTGATACCGCCCGTATGCGCGTTGTAGCTCGACGAATTCTGGATGTCGCTATAGGTCAGCGTGCCTGTCGAAAGCGTGTTCTTCGACGCGTCCGCATCGCTCGCAATCACTGCGCCGTGCAGATCTGTGTTCCCCTTCACTCTGATGTTGAAACCGCCGTCGCCCGCCTGGATGCCAGCCTGTTCGTTCACGCCCGCATAACTACCGTTCGCATTCGCATTCGTGTGGCTGAAACTCGCGCTGCCGCCGCCCTGACTGACGGCGAATCCACCGCCCGTACTTTCCTGATGCGCGGCCGTCGTCATGGTGTCCTGCACACTCGCGATGTTCAGGTTGCCGCCAATGTCGGCGTTCACCTGATTGCCGCTCACGTTCGCGCCGATGATGTTTGTATCGCCGCCCGAGATAATCGTCGCGGTGTTCGCTGCCGTCACATGTGTATTGTTCTGGATGGCGGTGTCGCCGTTACTGTTGCCGTGCGCCTTCGACATCGACGCATCCACACCGAAACCGCTCGTACCATACGAGATTCCGACGCTCGCGCTGCTCGACTGGTTCGTGCTGCGCGTCGAATCAGTGTCGGTCGTGTTGACGAGATTGACCTGGTTCTTCGCCGCGAGAATCACGTCACTGGCGTTCACGTTCGAACCGGCAATCGTCACGTTGCCGCTGCCGCCCGTGCTGCTGCCCGAAGCACCGTTGCCGGTCGCGACGAATGCAGCCGTGCCACCCGCTGTCACATTGGAACCCCTGTTCGTGGCTGAGCCTTCGGAATAGGTGTTCTCGCTGTGGCTACTGCCGTAACTAAGTTCTATCTTGGCTTCGGGTTGTGCGCCGTTTGCGAGCGCGCCAGCAGCAGCGCCGCCCGCGCCAAGCGCATCGACTGCGCTGCTCGCCGCCGCCATGCCGTGCAATGCCGCCGCGCGGTCATCCTGGCTATGGCTCGCCGCGTGCGCCTGGTCAACCGCGTTGGAAATGGCGTCGATGACAGGCGCCTTGATCGCGAGGGTAAAGCCGCTCTGTTTGACTTCATGCTTCTCGTCGTGGTGCATCGTATCGACGGCGGAGTCAATCCTGACATTCGCGCCGGTGCCCGTCACGTTCTGTGCCGCCACCAGATCACTGCCCGTGACATGCAGGTCCTTGCCTGCAGTGACATTCAGACTGCCATCAAGCGAGCCGACCGTGCTACCCGTGTTCGTCACCTGTGTGGTACTGGCCGTGTCGGTCTGCGTCTTGCTGCCCACCGAAATACCGATCCCGCCGCCCGTGCCAAAGCCGGACTCGTGCTTCTGGTAGTAGCTCGACGTGCTCTGCGTGTCCTGCGAGGTCATGATATTCACATTGCCTGCCGCCGCCAGATTCACGTCGTTCGTGCCTGCGATGGTCGAACCCTTCACGCTCAGGTCCTTGCCTGCGCTGACGGTAACCGTATCGCCGGACACCGTACTGCCCACACCGATGTTCGCCTGCGCGCTCTGCATCGTGTCGGTGGTCGAGCCATGCACGAAGCTTCCGCGCTTCGATTGGGTAGCCGAGTACGAATCGTGTTCCTCGCGGCCTTCGTTGATGTCCACGTTGCCGGTAGCCGCAATCGTCGCCGCACCGCTACCCGCTGCCAGCGACGAACCCGTGAGCGTGACGTTACCTTTGCCTGGATCGGCGCTCAGGGCCGCAAGCGTCGCATTACCGCCAGCGCTGATGGTCGTCCCGACTGTCTGCTCGTCGTAGCTACGGTCCGCCTGCTTGCGTGTCTTGTCGTCGGTGGCGACGTTGTTGTAGGTCGCGGTGTTAGTGACCGTCGTTGCCGTCAGGTTACCGCCCGCGATCACGGCCATATCGCCACCCGCGCTAACCGTCGCCCCCTTGAGCGTCGTATCGTTGCCGCTCTGCATCGCGAGACTGCCGCCCGCTGTGATTGCGCCAGTCTGGTTCATCGTACTGGATGCTTCCCAGTGATGGTCCGCATTCTTCGTCACCGACTGCTGCGTGTCCGACTGCACGGTATCCACCGTGATGTCGTGCCCCGCGGCGATCTGTGTGTTACCGCCCGCCGCAATGCTCGCACCGTGAACCGCCACGTCATTGCCCGCCACGACAAGAAGATCACCCGTCGATACAATCGTACCCTGCGCGCCAAGCAAACTCTGGCTGACCTTGCTGTTCCCCGCAACCGAGCTCATACCCACCGTATCCAGCAGCGTCGTGTTGACGATGTCATGGCCCGCGAGCACGGCAACCCGGTTGCCGGTGATGCGTCCCGACGCGTTCACCACATCATTGGTCGCTGAAACCACGGTGGTGCCGTTGTCCGTGCTGCTGCCAATCGAACCGCCCCGGTTCAGGATATTCGTCGCGCCGACTACAGTCTGCGCACCACCCCTGATGACGCCCGAGTTGGTCACGCTGCCCGTGGCATGAATCTCCACATCATCAGCGGCAATCAGCGCACCGGTCGGCTGCAGGTCGCTCGCGTGGGCGTGGGCCAGATAAACGACCGGGGCCAGCACCTGCTGCGTGCTGCCATCCGGTAGCGTGACGGTTTGGCTGACCAGCCACACGATATCGCTGGTGAGCGCATCCATCTGCGCAGCGCTCAGCGCCAGGCCCGGTTCAAGGCTGAATTCCTTCGCAACGTTCACGCCATTGTTCATCAGCGCGCGGTACTCATCCTCGTTGCTGGTGTAGCCCTGCAGATAGACGCGCCCGGTCAGTTGCGTGATCTGGTTGCGCACCATCTGTTCTTCGTATACCCCGTCGCCGAGGCGCTTGATGATCTTCGACGGATCGAGGCCGAGTGCTCCCAGCATGTAGTCGCTGGAAATGAAACTCGTGTAGCTGGTCAGTCGCGGATCGGTGACAACCAGATACGACGCACCAGGCGCTGTGTTGAAGGTGTACAGACCGCTCGAAGGTAACGTGATGTTGAGCACGCCACCAGGTCCGGCGATGGACTGCGGCGCTTTGATGGTCTGTATCTGGCCAGTTGCCAGATTGACCGTCTGCGCCCCCCTACCGGTGATGCCGCCCACCGTACCATTCGCCCCGAGCGTGCCACCCGTCGCGCCAGTCGCAGAGTTTGCCGCCGCCACATTATTGTTGTTGATATCGGTCGCGTTAATCTGCACCGCGTTGTTGGCGATGATCGTGCCGCCCGTGCCACCAATGGCGACCGGCGACAGGACAATCGACGGCTCGACCACGGTGCCGACATCGCGTGAAATATTTTCGTTCCACGCGTAGGTCGAAACGATGTCCTGCTTCTGGTACTGGTAGAGCGTCTGGCCGATGTTGTTGAGGAGCGTGCCGCCATAGTTGCCGCTCGCTACATCGCCGGTCGCGTCGGCGCTGCCGATCTGGATCGAGCCGCCCGCGCCAATGGCGCTATATTCATTGTTCAGCGCGCCAACGTTGGCGAGCACCATGTTGCCGCCCGCCATGAGTTGCGCCTGCTGCGCCTGCGGGCCGGTTACCTGGTCCTGCTGCGTGGTAGTCGTCGTGTCGCGTGCTATCTCGACGCGCTGGTAACCCTTATGGGCATCGTTGCGCGATGCATATTCGGTTGCAGGGTCGTAGTTGACGTTCGGATCGTAGCCGTCCCAGTAGCTGACCGAGATCGTGCCGTCGGTGTTGGTCGTCAGCGTGTTGTACCAGATCGTCTGCGGCTGGCCGTTGACGTTCACCACCAGCACTTTGTCGGCCGCATTCGGGCCGGACTTCTGCGACACAACATCTGCAACGGAGAAGGTCGTGTTGAGCGGCGCAAGATAGCCGTTGTTCCACATGTCCTGCGTGCAGTAGCCCTTGTCGCTGCCCGCCGTCGTGCAGGCCATATATGCGTCACGCTTGGTCTGGTGGACCGTATCGACATCGGTCGTCACCGTCTCGACGGTAGGTGCAGGACGCGTGTTGGTCAGCGTCTGCGTGGCGACCTCGATGTTGCCCTGCGCCTCGATGGTGGACTGGTCGTTGGTGACGGAGTGGCTGCGGTTGGTGAGCAGGCCGTTCGCATCGCGCGTGTCGTCGGCTGCGATGTTGATGTCACCCAGGCTGAAAATGTTCGCGCCGCCCGTGTTCGAAATGTTGCCGGGCGAATACAGATTCAGTTGTGAAGCAGCAGCCATTACAGCAGCCGCGCCCGTGTTCGCAATGGAACCGGCATTCAGCGTCACCATGTTACCGATGATCGTTGCGGTATTAATCAGCGACGCACTGTGCATCGTCACCGAGTCGCCTTCGATGCGTCCCTCGTTGCTGATGGCATTCGCGGCATTGACCGTTGTGCTGGTCGAATTGATATCCGCGCCCGCCTGGTTATCGACGTTCGCGGCGTTCACCGTCAATGCGTTCACCGCGCCGAGCGTGCCCTGATTCGTGAAGGTGCCCGCTGTCGTGAAGGTCAGATCGTGGTTTGCCTGAATGTGATTGGCGCCAGTGAGCGTGTAATCGCTATTGACCGTCACTGCGCCGTCGTTCCCCGCAATAATCCTGCCGTCCCCCGTAAGCTGGTTCGTCGTAACGCTCAGATTCTGGTCGCTGCCAATCGCGCCGTTCTGGTTCGCCAGCGTACCGACGGTGACGGACACCGAGCCGCCGCTGCCCGTGCGCCCCGAAGGAAATCCCCCAAGCGGATCGTTGCCGATCCGGCCCGACGTGTTGTCAAGCGAGGCCGCGTTCAGCGCAATCGCACCGTTCCCGTGGATCGACCCACCTGCATTGATGACGCCTGCATTCGGGCCGTTGAGCGTGACATTGTTTGCGCCTGACAGCGTTGCATTGGTATTGTCCGCAAGCCGGGCGATGTTCAGTGCAAGGTCATGGCCCGACACGAGCTGCGCGCCGTTCGTGTTCGACAATGTGCCTGCACTCACAGCCACGTCGCCATTCCCGCCAATGGTGCCTGCGCCCGCGACGCCGCCCGTATTGCTGTTCGTGACAATGGCTGCGCTAACCGTTGTCGCGCCTGATCCAGTGTTCGCGATACGTCCGTTCGTGTTGTCGAGGGATGCGCCCGTGACAGCCAGCGTGGCCGTTGGATTGTCTACCGTTGCATCCGCCTCGATCTGGCCGCCTGTGTTGTCGATTGTGCCGTGCGCAGACACTGAGACATTCCCGCTACCCTGAATCAGGCCAGCCCGGTTGTCGAGCATGCTGCCGGACTGCACAGTCGCGGCGCCGGCCGCTGTGACCGTACCGCCCGCGTTACCGATGCTGCCGCCCGAGAGCGACACGTCGCCGTTGCCGCCAATCAGGCCGTTGGCCATGTTCGTCACCGCGCCGCGGGCGGCGACCGTAGTCGCACCGGTGCCACCGTTCGCGATGGAGCCTCCGTCGTTGGCGACTGACTGCGCGGAAACCAACAGCGTGCCATCCGCCTGGATCGTGCCGCCTGCGTTGTCCAGCGCGCCCATGTCTGTCAGCGAGACAGTGTGCGCACCCACATAGCCGCCCACGCTGTTATCGAGCGAGGCGACATTGAGCGTTGCACCCGTCTGCGCGGCAATAGTGCCGCCGCGATTCGACGTCGCGCCCGCACGAACATCAAGCATCCCATTCGTCGCAATCGTGCCACCGTTGTTCGAGAGCGAGCCGGCATTAACCGACAGCGTACCGGTTCCGGAGCTGGCAATCGTGCCGTTGTCGTTGACGAGCGCGGCAGCGCCAACTGCCAGGCCGTCGCTGTTGGTCTGGAGCGTGCCACCCCGGTTGTCGAGCGTGCCGGTGACATCGACAGTCATCGCGCCCGTGCCGGTCTGCGTGATACTGCCGCCGTGGTTGACAAGGTTCGTCGCGTGCAGCGCGAGCTGGTCGGCACTGAGGTCGCCGTGGCTGTTGTCGAATGACCCGGCCGCGTGCATGTCCAGCGCTCCGCCTGCGGTGGCTGTTGCGCCCGACAGGCTCAGGTCGCCGCTGCGGGCGGTAAGCCCCAACGCTCGATTGGCCGATGTACTGCTTCCGGCAAGGTTGAGCGCTGCACCATTGAGCGCCGCATTGCCGCCCGCCGCATTACGCCCGGTCGCGCTCAGCGTGCCGCCCGCTGTCACCGACAGGTCACCGGACTGCGAAAGCGTGCCGTCGCCGTTCACGCCTGCGCCGAGTGTGCCCGTCGAGGCCACGCTACCCGCACTGACGTTCGTGTTCTGCTGCGCTGCCAGCACACCGCTATTCGTGAGCGCGCCGGATGTGTTCGCCGTGACATTCTGCCGTGCGTAAGTAGTCCCGCTGTTGTCGATACCGTCCCGCGCAGAGAGGCTGATAGTGCCGCTCGCATTGGTCTGTCCGGCAAGCGTCAGCAATCCATTGGTGCTCAGTACCAGGTCACCTGCCTGTGCCGCAAGAACCCCTTTATTTGAGACACCAACGCCATTCTCCGTGCCCACCAGGACGATCCTGTTCGCGTACATCCCGCCGAACTGGCTCACGTCGATGGAGACACCGGGCGCAGGACCATCACCCGCGATCGGCGTTGCACGGAGCGTGTCATGTTCGATGCTGTTCGCACCGGCCACGACATTCAGGTTCTTCGCATAAATTGCGGCGTTGGCCTGCACCGCACGCGACAACAGGTCAACCTGGTCGGTGTCACCTGCGTTCAGCCCCGCGCCCTGAATACTGATGGCGCCACCCGTCACGTTAAAACCCGAGAGCGAACCATCCGGCGCAAAGTTCGGCGCGCCCGTGGTCAGGATCACGCGCGACGTGTTGACGAAGCCACCCCCATTGACCGAAATACCCGATCCGTTCGCGATGACCACTTCGGCGCGCTGCCCCGCCACTTCCAGATGCCCGTTGATCTGGCTCGCGGCGCTGCTGCTGACCTGATTAACAATGACCCGCGCCGACTGACCGGGCGCGAAATTCGGATTGCCGTTAATCATGCCCGCCTGCTGCGTCTGCACGATCACCGGGGAGTTGTTCAGCACCGCACCTTTCTGCTGCACGTCGAAGCGCCCATAGGTGTTCATCGAAACACCCGCACCGGATGGCCGGTTGATGTTCACCTGATCGAGGCCGTTCTGTGTCTGGATGACGGACGGCGCGTGCGCACCACCCGGCACAATCTGCGCGCCCGACAACGACGGCAGCGCACCAAAGAGCGCGAGCGTAGCGAACGCAATCTGCCGCAACGAAAAAATCACACTCCGTGATTTTCTGCTGCTTACCGTGGCCTCTCCTGCCTGCTTGCCGGTTGCCGTGGCGATTTCCTCGACGGCGACAAGCATTCCTCTCAGTCGGCTGTACACCAGCCTGTATGTTTTCCCGTTCATTCTTCTGCTTCGTATTACGGACTATTAACTGGCCGTAAACTAGCGGAATTCAGGCTAATTATCTGTCGACAATTTGCAAAATTTTCAGTACGCCAACATCTCTATCAAATCGTACTTTTCCTACAGAACATCGCCGGGACATCGCACAGCCAGAGCTGGCAAAAAAAAGCCCGCAGCGAGGCGGGCGGAAGCAACCATGCGTTGCCGATGAAGCGAACACAGATTGTGGAGGGGCCGTCCCGGCTGAGGTGCCGGAACGCCGCAATCACTGTATGGGCGGCAAACGGGCGCCAGCGATAAGACCAATCCGAAAGAGCGCAGGTGGCCTATACAAACCTTTAGATACGCTTAGTTTCTTTCGGCACGCCAACCAGCAACGCCACACCGCTAACGAACAGCAACGCAGTCAAAAGATACAACGCATTGTCCATGCTGCCGGTGTGTGTCTTGATCAGACCGATCACCCATGGGCTGACAATCCCGCTCGTAATTCCGATGCTGCTGATCAACGCAATGCCGGCCGCCGCCGCAGTACCGGACAGATAGCCTGACGGCACGGTCCAGAAAATCGGCAACGCAGCGAAGATCAGCACGGCCGCAAGCGAGAGAATCGCGAGCATCGCGGGGAAGCTGCTCAAATGCAGCGTCAGCAGAGACAGCGCGATGCCGCCGCCGATCGTGCACACCGCAAAGTGCCGGCGTCGTTCGCCACGGCGATCCGAGTTGCGTGCAATCAGAATCAGCCCTACCGCGCCGATCGCATTCGGAATCACGGTGTACAGGCTAATGGCCAGCACATCGTGCACACCGAAGTCGCGAATCATTAGCGGCATCCAGAAGTTCAGCGTCAACGAGGCGCAGGTCAGCGAAAAATAGATGAACGCGAACAGATAGACCCGCGGATTGCGCAGCGCCTGCATGACAGAACGCGATGAATGCGCGTCCGATGAAACCCGGCGGTCTTCATCGCGCTGTGCGATCAGCTGCGCCTTCTCAGCGGCGTTGAGCCACGTTGCATGTTGCGGACCGTCGACCAGATAAAACGCGGCCAGCAGGCCGAGTACGATGGCCGGCGCACCTTCTATCACGAACATCCACTGCCAGCCGAACAGCCCCATCACGCCGCCCATATCGCGCATGATCCAGCCGGATACGAGTCCGCCAAGCACCCCCGCCACCGCAACGCCCGCGAAGAAAATCGACAGCACCGCTGCGCGCCGCCGCGCCGGATACCAGTAGGTCAGATACAACACAATGCCGGGAAAGAATCCCGCCTCGAATACCCCGAGCATGAAACGCAGCACGTAAAAGTGCATAGGTTTCGACACCAGCATCATGCCGACCGATGCAATGCCCCACAGCAGCATGATCCGCGTGAACGTGCGACGCGCGCCGAAGCGGGCCAGCAGCATATTGCTCGGCACTTCACACAACACGTAGCCGATATAGAAGACCGCTGCACCCAAACCGTACATAGCGTCGCTGAAGCCGAGGTCGTGCTTCATCTGCAATTGCGCGAAGCCGATATTAATGCGGTCGAGAAACGACACCACGTAACACAGGAATAGAAATGGAATGATCCGCTTCGAGACCTTGCGATATAACAGATCGTCGTGCGCAACAGCGGATGCGCCCAGCGCGGGGGCGAGGGATTGGCTCATCGGTTATCTCCAAACGTGAGGGTCCAGCGGACCCGCTAGGTCCGGCGTCTTGATGCGCCGCTTTTCGGTTTTCTACTGGAACAGCATGCGGCGGTATGGGTACGCCGCGCGCCGTGGTGGATTGCGCGTAGCTCGAATGGCCATGCGCGTGCAGCGTTTAATCGTTAATCGACGGCGGCATAACGCAGCGCATTGCATAAGCTGCCGTAAGGCGCGCAGATCAGCGCGTCGGGATGCGCGTTCAGGCGGCCAATGAATGCGTCTGCACACCTTGCGCCGAAACATCGGTCACACCTTCACGCGCGTGCCGCATCGCTTCGAGCAACGTCGCGTGATCGCCGATATGGTTGGCGAGCAACAGGATCAGTTGCGCGTTGGCTGACTGACTTTGCGCGTCGTCCAGATCGCGATGCATGTCGATCAGCGCCTCGTAGAAATCATCGGGGCGCGCGAGGTTGGGTTGCGTATTCAATGCCATAACTGTCTCCTGCTATTTTCTTTTGCCGATGTGCTGTGTGTGTTGGCCAAGCTGCGTGTGCCGCGTTTTCAGCCTGTGCCGCCTTCGCTGCAGTTGTCCCGCCCTCAGGCCGTGCCTTCCACGCACAACGCCCGCTTCAGCGCATCTTCCACAAAGCGCGCATCGAGTTGCCGACGACGCGCGCACACATGCTGATCCGGCCGGATCAAATAGAACGTGCCGGGTTTGCCGTCGTAACGCGCTGCGGCAAGACCGTCGACGTCGTGCACCACCGTCGCATCTGCAACTGCGTAAATTTGCACATTGCCATTCGTCACCACGACGAGCTTCAACGGAATCGGCCCGCTACGCAATGCATCCAGCGCAGCTTGCGTCGCCTGATCGATGCCTTGCGAGCCGCAGAACAATACGCCCGTGAATTGCTGACCGAGTTGCTGTAACAGCCACGCCGGTTGCCCGGCAACATGAACCGGCGCATCGACGCACGAGGCCCCCGGCACCATCAGACCTTCAAAGCTGTCGCTATCCGCAGTATTCAGCGGGGAATCACGCAACACCGCAGGCACCGACAAGCGGCCGCTATTCGTCAACTGCCGCGCAAACGGGTGATGACGCGCGAGCTTCAGCACGGCATCGCGGAACACACGGCTAACCGGGCTCTTCGGCGTGATGAAATCGGTCGAGCGAGTGGAATTGCGGATGTTTTCGTCAGCGGCGAATTCGCGTTCGCTTGCATACGTGTCGAGCAACGCGTCGGAGGCTTTGCCTTCCAGCACCATCGCCAGTTTCCAGGCGAGGTTCTCCGCGTCCTGCACGCCGCTATTCGCACCGCGTGCGCCGAACGGCGACACGCCATGCGCGGAGTCGCCCGCGAACAACACGTTGCCGTGCCGGAAACGGTCCATGCGCAAACACGAAAACGTATAGACGCTGACCCATTCCAGCTCAAACTTCGCATCCGGCCCGAGCAATGCGCGCACGCGTGGGATCACACGTTCCGGCGTTTTTTCCAGCACCGGATCGGCGTCCCAGCCCAACTGGAAATCGATCCGCCACACGTTATCCGGCTGACGATGCAACAGCACGGATTGATTCGGATGGAACGGCGGATCGAACCAGAACCAGCGCTCGGTTGGAAACTCCGCTTCCATCTTGACGTCGGCGATCAGAAAGCGGTCTTTGAACGTGACGCCCTTACTGTCAAGTCCCATCAGATTGCGCATCGGACTGCGCGAGCCGTCGGCGGCCACCACGTAGCGGCCGCGTAGCGGGTACTGACCGTTGGGCGTATCGATCGTCAGCGTCACACTGGCTTGATCCGTGCCGGGCGTGCCACCCTGCTGCACGCCGACCACTTTGCTCTTCCAGCGAATCTCGAGATTCGGCATCTCCTGCGCGCGTTCGAGCAGAAAGCCTTCGACGTAGTACTGCTGCAGGTTGATGAATGCGGGCCGGTTGTGGCCCGCTTCCGGTTGCAGATTGAACGTGTACACCAGCTCATCTTTCAGGAACACCTTGCCGACATTCCAGCTGATGCCCTTGTCCACCATGCGCTGCCCGCAGCCGAGCCGGTCGAAAATATCGAGCGAGCGCTTCGAGAAGCAGATCGCCCGCGAACCGGTCGACAACGAACAGTCGTCGTCCACCAGCACGACCGGCACGCCCTGCTGCGCGATATCGATCGCGGTAGCGAGGCCCACCGGCCCCGCGCCGACCACGATCACGGGATAGGCCGCCTGTTCCGCGCCGCCCTGTGCGGCTTGCTCCCGGCACGGCTGATAGTCGAATGACAGCGTCTGGTAGTTGATGCTCATCTTGTGTCTCCGTCCATCTCTACTCTGCTTTGCTTGATGCTTTCCCGCGTTTCCCTGCTGTTATCAGGCTTGCAATGCGTCCCACATTTCCTTGTCGCGTTGCGCGGTCCAGATGCGCGGATGCGTGATGCCGCTCGCTTCGTCAAAAGCACGCGAGACGTCGAACGGCAAGCAGTGCTCGTAGATGAACACGTGGCCGAATTTCGGGTCCATCGCCTTGCGCGTGTGCGCCATCGCGGCCTTCAGGTCGAGCTTCTGTTCGACGGCCTCGCGGCCTTGTTGCAGCAGCGTGGTGACGAAGTCTTTCGTGTAATCGAGACCCTTGTTGACGTCGTCCGGCGTGGTCAATGCGGGGCCGCGGCCCGGCACCAGCTTCTCGGCCTTCAACGCGCGCAGTGCTTCGAGCGTAGCGGGCCATTGTTCGAGTTGGGCGTCGCCGCAATAGCAGGCCGCGTCGTATTCGACCAGGTCGCCGGAGAACAGCACCTTCTGCGACGGCAGCCACACCACCGTATCGCCCTTCGTGTGACCCGCGCCCAGATGCGCGATGCGCACTTCGAGCTTGCCGAGGAACAGCG
This sequence comes from Paraburkholderia caffeinilytica, assembly GCF_046030355.1. Taxonomy (GTDB): domain Bacteria; phylum Pseudomonadota; class Gammaproteobacteria; order Burkholderiales; family Burkholderiaceae; genus Paraburkholderia; species Paraburkholderia caffeinilytica_B. Next base: position 418,783 of record NZ_JAQQCQ010000005.1, on the reverse strand, counting down.
TCATTTCTTTTTCGAACACGAGCGTGGGCCACGTCAGGCCCGGCACCGTTTCGACACCGGCGAAGAGACGCGGAAAGCGTTCGATTTCCGACTTCATGTCCGCTTCGCCGCGCTCGACGATCATTTCGTACGTGCCGCGGCTCGCGATCACTTCCTGCGCGCCTTCTTCGAAATACGCCGACGCGCCGAGCACGCGCACGGCGTGGTAATGCGACAGCACGACGTATTTGATCGGTTTATCAGTGACGCTGTGAATCTTCGCGATGAGGTCTTGCGCCATGGCCGGCGTGGCGGTGGTGTCGACGATCAACACACCGTCGTCACCAATGATCACGCCCGAGTTCGGATCGCCTTCCGCCGTGTACGCGTAAGCGTTCTCGGACAGCTTGGTCCACGTGACTTTCTTGACTTCCAGATCGGCCTGGGATGCGAATGCCTTTGCCATGCTTGTCTCCCTCAAAAGTTGGACGTGAGGCGAGACGGCCGGCTGCGCGTTCAGATGCAGATGCGCGTGCTGGCGGTATTGGGGGTTGTCTCGCCCCGTTTTGACTCTGTGACTGCACCGGTATGTCGGGGTGAATGCATCTTATGGCCAGGCCAGTTTATTTGTCAATAGCGAAATGTATCGCTATACGCAAATCCAAGAGCGCCTAAGATAAGGACAGGAAGGCGCGGCTGGTGGGCGGAGCTTCGGCTAACATGGACCCTTTTTACGGACGAGCGCGGGTGTGAGCAAAGCAGCGAAATCGGCCACCGGCAAAGGCGCGGGCGGCAGCGAGTCGGCGGAAGGCGGCAAGACGCAGCGCGGGATTCAGAGCGTCGAAGTGGGCGGCCGCGTGTTGCTGGCGCTCGCGCAGGCACGCAGTCCGCTGGCTTTGTCCGATCTCGCCACCGCCGCGCAGATCGCGCCGGGGCAGGCGCATGCTTATCTGGTGAGCCTGAGCCGCTTAGGTCTGATCAAACGTGACGAGTTGTCGGGCCGTTATGAACCCGGTCCGCTGTCGTTGCGGCTGGGTTTGATGCATCTGGAGACCCAGCCGGCGTTTCGCGCCGCCGTACCGCGCGTCGCGGCGCTGGCAGAAGCGATCGGGTTCAGCGTCGCGATCTGTATTGCCGGGCCGCAGGGGCCGACCATCGTCCGCTATGAACATGCGGGCTTTCCGTTGCATGTGAATCTGCATGTGGGCACGGTAATGTCGCTGCCGGCTACGTCGACGGGTCGCGTGTTTTGCGCTTATCTGGCGCGCGAGGTATTGGCGGGGATGTGGGCGAATCAGTCGGGTGCTGCGGGCAGCGCGATGACGCCGCCTGATGAACGTGCCGCGTTCGAAGCCGCTTTGGATGCGATCCGCGCACGCAGGCTGGAATGCAGCGTCGATGCGCCGAGCCCGGGCATCAGCAGTTTGAGCGCGCCGGTGCTCGATGCGGACGGCCGCTTGTGCCTCGCGCTGACCGTGATCGGCTCGACGGGCGCGATCGACGTCGCCGCCGATGGTCCGACGGCGCGCGCCCTGCTTGCCGCGGTTCACGACATTGGCGCCGAGCTTGCAGCGGCGCCTTCCTTGTTAGCTTCTTCCGCATCGTGACCGACTCTCTCGACCCTTCTTACGCTGCGTCCGGCGCTGCCGGCAATTCCGCCGCTTCTGCCGATGCGAAACCCCAGCGCGGTATCCAGTCGCTCGATAGCACGGGCGAGTTGCTCGGCGCGCTGGTTGCGGCTGCGCGGCCGTTGAGCCTGCGCGATCTTGCAGCCGCCGCGGGCATGCCACCGGCCAAAGCGTTTCCGCATCTGGTGAGTCTGCTCAAGATCGGTTTGCTGAACCGCGACGCCGCCGGCTGCTTCGAAGCCGGGCCTTTAGCGCTCGAACTCGGGTTGATCGGCTTGCAGCGTTTATCGCCGACGCGGGAGGCTGAGCCGGAAGTGGTCGAGCTGGCTGCGTCGACGGGCATGAGCGTCGCGATGGCGGTGCTCGGCCCGCTCGGGCCGACCGTCGTGCGGCTGGAGGAATCGGCGCGGCCGCTGCATGTGAGCTTGCGGGTCGGCACGGTGATGTCGCTGGTGAATACGGCGATCGGGCGGGTGTTTGCTGCGTATGTCGCGGACGACGTGCGTCATGGCCTGCTCGCGCAGGATCATTTGCGGTTGGCAGGGGCTGGCGCGGAGGAGACGAAGGCTTACGCACAACGGCTCGCGCAAATCCGCGCGGACGGTATCGATACTGCGTTGAGCCGGCCGGTGCCAGGCATCAACACCTTGGCCGCGCCGGTGCTGGACCATACCGGCAGCATCTGTCTGGTGCTCGCGCTGATGGGACCGAGCGGCAGCTTCGACAGCGAGCTTGCGGGCGGCCCCGCGCAGACTTTGCGCGCGGCGACGCTAAGGTTGTCGCGGCGGTTTGGGTGGATGGCGACGGCGGACGAGACTTGAAAAAGCGGCCTTAACAAGGGTTAAGTAATCGTTTTTCCAGAAAAATGGCACTTTGTAATCGTTTTACACGCCCAGTAATCGAAATACCGTGCAGACGTCGTATAATCGTTTTTCCAGAAAATAGGTGTTTTGTAATCGTTTTGCGAGCCGAGTAATCGAAACTACGCAAAACTCAGCGAAACAACGTGCCCTCGCGCGCCCCCGCCCCGGATCGAAAAGTCATGCCGCAGATCGGTTATCAATGGCTATCCAACACGTACGGCGTCGTACCGGTCCACCCGTTCGCCGTTCAAAGTGAAATCGGCCGGATTCGCTCGACGTCCACCGACGGTGACATCCGCCGTGAGGTTTACCCCGAACGTTATCGTCCGGCCGCCAGCCTGATCGACAACCTGACTTTCGCCTTCCGCCACGAGGGCATTCACCTGGAATTTCTCGCGCGACTCTATGCGCTGCAGCCGGTGCGCCACGAACTGGAGGCATGGATCGCACGCGAACCCACAGGCGCGTATGCCCGCCGCGCCTGCTTCTTTTATGAGTGGTTGATGCCGGAGCCGTTAAACGCATCGGGCGTCTCCCGGGGAAACTATGTCGATGCACTAAATCCCGAGGACTTCATCGTAGGTACCCCTGTCAACAACGCGCGTTGGCGTGTACGCGACAACCTGCCGGGCAGTCGGGATTTTTGCCCGGTGATTCGACGCGTCGAAGCCGTTCGGCACGCCGAAGCGTACGATCTTGCCGCACCGCTCGCCGCGCTGGAAGCGGACTACGGCATCGATCTGATCATGCGCAGCGCCGTCTGGCTGACTGTCAAAGAAAGCCGCGCGAGCTTTCTGATCGAACACGAGCAGGACAAAGAGGATCGGATCCGCCGCTTTGCCGCGGTCATGGAAAGCGAATGCGGACAGCATGCGAATCCGTTCGACGCTGAAACGCTCGACGTCTTGCAGCGCGGCATCCTGGGACAGTCGGCCCTGCGTTACGGCATCCGCCGCTCCCCGGTGTATGTGGGACACACCGCACGCTATCAACCGGTGGTCGACTACATCGCGCCGCATTGGGAACACATCGAAACGATGCTCGCAGGGCTTAGCCGCTTTCTGGAACGGACCGAAGGGGGTGCGTCGATCGTGCGTGCTGCCGCGGCATCGTTCGGCTTCGTCTACGTGCACCCTATGGCTGACGGTAACGGCCGCATTTCGCGCTTCCTGATCAACGACATCCTGCGTCGCGACGGCGCAGTGCCTGCGCCCATCATCTTGCCGGTGTCCGCCACGATCACCCACAGCACGCGCGATCGTGCCGCTTACGACAAAGTGCTCGAACGCTTTTCGCGCCCGTTGATGAATCACTATGCCGACCAGTACACGTTCGGCAAGACCGAGAGCGCGGATGACGGTGTCGAATACAACCTGCACTTCCGCGCCTATGACGACGCATTGCCCGCCTGGCGCTATCCAGATCTGACCGCACACGTCACTTATCTTGCCGACGTGATCGACATGACACTCACGCATGAAATGCGCACCGAAGCGCGCTTTCTGCACGCCAACGACTCAGCGCGGCGCGCCATCAAAGAATTTCTCGAAGCGCCAGACAACGATCTGGACGGCATCATTCGAAGCGTCCGCCAGAACGGCAACAGCGTGTCGAACACCCTGCGCAAGCGCTATCCGCTGTTTGACGAGCGGCCAGAATTGAGCGCGCAAATCGTGCAGGCGATCACCGAAGCATTTTCAGACGAGAACAACCGCTAGTCATTGCCGGCACACGGGTGACACGAAACAAACGCGAAAGCGGTGCTGCACCGCTCAATATCTTGTTGACTCGGCCCCAAGGGCCAACTCCATGATGTGCGTGGTCTACAAACGAAGAGGTGACTCATGCGTTGTTCCACTCCATTTTTGAGTGCTTCCGAAGCGGCGAGACAACTCGGCGTCTCGACCAAGGCGCTGCGACTCTACGAACAACGAGGCTTGGTGACGCCAACACGCACGGTCTCCGGGTACCGCACCTATGGTCCCGAGGAGATGAATCGTGCGGCAGAGATCGTGGCCCTGCGCGCACTTGGCCTCAGTCTCGCTCAGGTAGCGCAGGTGTTGAAAGGCGACCCGCAGAGTCTGGAGCCCGCGTTGGCTGCTCACGAGGCGACGCTTGAAGCGGAGATTCGCCAGCTCGTGGACAGAATAGCCAAGGTCAGGGGGCTTCGGTCGGATCTCGCCCGAGGTCAGGCACCGGCCGACGGAGAACTGGCGCGCCTGCTCAACCCGTCCGTCGGATTCACCACGGCCTTCGATCTGCCTTGGCCTTGGGGTGGCGAACGGTTCGAACTTCACGACATCCGACCGCTGAACTACATCATCGGCCCTTTGGGAAGCGGTAAGACACGGCTGGCGAAATGCCTGGCTGAGCATCTACCGAATGCCGTTTTCCTCGGTCTCGAACGGCTAAACGATGGACATGCCAATACCATCGCGCGCCTGCAAGCGGATGCAGCGCTCAACTCACGCGTGGATGAGACGCTTGCCTGGCTCACCGGAGAAGGCGCGACAGAATCGGAAGCCCTCACCACGTTGCTCGTCGATTTGGAGGCTGAAGGGCCAGCCACGTTGGTTGTCGACATGGTGGAGCAAGGGCTAGATCAAGCCACGCAGGAAGCATTGATCATCCATCTCCGCCAACGCGCCAAAGTGAGTACGCGCCCGCTGTTTCTAATGACGCGCTCTTCAGCGATTCTGGATCTGGCGGCAATCGGCCCGGATGAATCAATTATTCTCTGCCCCGCCAATCACAGCCCGCCTACGCTCGTGGTGCCCTATCCGGGCACACCGGGATATGAAGCCGTTGCGACCTGTTTGGCTACGCCGGAGGTTCGGGCGCGGACTGCCGGCATGATCGCCTGGCGTCCTCAAGCAGCGTGACCGTTTACGCATGGGTCGCGGGAGATTGTTGATGCGAACCGGACTGTTGAACATCCTTCGCACCCTGAAGGACGAAGCTTCTCGCGCGCCTGCTCAATCCCCCGCCGCTTCCGGCTCATGCGACGATAACCGCGCCTTTGCGTGCCGCATCTTTTCAAGCGTCTTGGGCCGCGCCTTCAACGCGACGCCGATCGCCAGCGCATCCATGATGCACAGATGCACGAGCCGGGACACGCCCGGCGTATTTGGATCAATCGGACTCGGCACGCGCAGCAGCAGCGGAATATCGACCAGCCACGCCAACCGCGAGCCCACATTAGTCAACGCAATCGTCGTCGCGCCACGCTCCTTGGCGATCTGAATGCTTTCATTCACTTCGACGCTGCGTCCCGAATGCGAAATCGCAAACGCCACATCACCCGGTTCCATCAGCCCCGCGTAAAGCCGTTGCAAATGACCATCGGTAAACGCAGTCGCCGCAATATCCAGCCGCAAAAATCTTAAAGCCGCATCTTGCGCAACAAGTCCCGACCCCGACCCAACGCCAAAAAAGAAAACCCGCCCCGCGCTCGACAACGCCGCAATCGCACTCTCAACCACCGCCGGATCCAACGCACTACACGCATGCGTGATCCCATCGACAGCAGCCTCACCCACCTTATCCATCAACGTCTGAACGTCATCGTCACGCGCCACCGCCGTCGACGCATACGGCACCCCGCCCGCCACGCTCTGCGCCAACTGCATCTTGAAGTCGCGCAGACCATGCGCGCCGATCGCGCGGCAAAAGCGCGTGACGGAAGGCTCGGACACCTCCGCGCGCTGCGCGAGTTCGGTGATGCTCGCGCGCATCGCAAAGTCGACGTCGCTCAGCACCATCTCGGCGACCTTGCGCTCGGCGGGCCGCAGATTGGCCAGCGCGCCGCGGATGTGGGGAATCAAGTTCGGTGCGGACACCCGGTGTTCCTTAAGGGTTAAATGAATCCGCGTCGCGCCGCAGCTTCAATCAGCTTGAATCAGCCTCAAGCGACAACACGCGGTTCAGACCAGCCTGCGTCCACTCTCCGTATCGAACAGATGAATATGCTCGGCCGGCAGACGCAGCGTGACACGCTGACCGGGCTCGATTTTCGAGCGCTGGCGAGTCGTCACGCACCACGTGCTGCCGCCTATTTTCCCGTACAAATGGGTCTCGGCGCCAGTCGGCTCGACCACTTCGACTTCCATGGTGGCATCCGGCCTGTCAGCCAGCGTTTCAATGTGTTCGGGGCGTACGCCGAGTGTGACTTTTGCGCCCACTACCGCTGAGGCCGGCGTGCCTTCCAGCACGATCTCGCCACCGTCCGTGAGTTTTAACGCGAAACCCTGCCCTTCCGTCCGATTGACCAACACGCCTTCGGCGAAATTCATCGACGGCGAACCGAGGAAACTCGCGACGAACAGATTCGCCGGACGGTCGTACAGATCGAGCGGACGGCCAACCTGCTCGATCCGCCCCGCGTTCATCACGACGATGCGGTCGGCCATCGTCATCGCTTCGATCTGATCGTGCGTGACGTAGATCACCGTATTCTTCAGACGCTGATGAAGCGCCTTGATTTCCGTGCGCATCTGCACGCGCAATTTGGCGTCGAGATTGGACAGCGGTTCGTCGAACAGAAACAGCGACGGCTCGCGCACCACCGCGCGGCCCATCGCCACCCGCTGACGTTGACCACCCGAGAGCGCGCGCGGCAAGCGATCCAGATAACTGCCAAGGTTCAGCATCTTCGCGGCAGCTTCGATCCGCGGCTTGAAACTCGCCGACGATTCCTTGCGAATCCGCGGCCCGAACGCAATGTTTTCGTAGACTGACAGATGCGGATAAAGCGCGTAGCTCTGGAACACCATCGAGATATTGCGCTGCTGCGGCGCGAGCGTATTCGCGCGCGTGCCGCCGATCATCAGATCGCCACCGCTGATTTCTTCGAGTCCGGCCACCATGCGCATCAGCGTGCTCTTGCCGCAACCCGACGGGCCGACCAGCACGACGAACTCGCCGTCGTCGATGTCGAGATCGATGCCGTGCACCACTTGCGTGTCGCCATAGCGTTTGAAGATGCCGCTCAGTTGCACTGCTGCCATGCTGTCCTCATCGTCGTGCTGTCATGCGGACGTGTTGCGTTGCTTCATCGAGCAAAGAACACGCCGCGCTACCGGGTCAAAGCAGTTCAAAACGAATCCAGTTCATTCAAAGCGATTCGAGCGTCAGCTCTTCCGCCATCAAACGGTTGCCGGCCATCAGTCCACCGTCGACCGGCAACGCGACGCCGGTAATCACGCGCGCCATCGGCGATGAAAGGAACAGCACCGCATCGGCGATATCGTCCGGTGTCGCGAAGTCGCGCAACGGGTACCACTTTTTCAGATCCTCGAAGACCTGCGGGTTCTTGTCGACGCGCGCCTGCCACGCCTGCGTCTTCACCGTGCCCGGACAAACGATGTTCGCGCGGATGCCATAGCGGCCGAGTTCGATCGCCAGCGCTTTCGTGTAGCTGATGAGCCCCGCTTTCGCCGCGCTATACGCCGGATGCCCGAGCGCGGCCATGCCGTTCACCGAGCCGATCAGCACCAGCACGCCCTTCTGCCGTTCGATCATCGACGCGCGCACCGCTTCCACCGAGTGATACGTGCCGTTCAGATTCAGATGGATGTCGCGCTGCCAACTGGCAGCGTCCGTCGTGGCGAGCGTCAACCCTTTCGCGGCACCCGCGTTGGCGACCAGCACGTCCACCGGGCCGCGCGTTTTCACCGCTTCGGCAACCGCTTGCTGCACTGCGGCAGCGTCACCCAGGTCGACCGCGATCGGCGTGACATGCGCGTCGCCGAGTTGCGCAACCAATCCGTGCAGCGCGACCGCGTCGACATCGAGCGCCAACACGGTGTCGCCCTGCTCCACGAAACGCTTGCACAACACGCTGCCGATCCCGCCGCAAGCGCCCGTCACCAACACCACACGATTCATGTCCGCCCTCGCCCTTCAACCCCGTTGCAGCGCCGGTTTAGCGTGTAAATTTCCTACAAACCCGGTGTCGAACAGTTGTCTAGTCATCCCGAAGATTGGGTATCCGTGACTTCGCGTTATGCAGAATACCCCTGCTTTACAGCATCTTATGCACAAAACTGGCTGAGAAAAAATATGGCAGACCCTACGTGACAAGCTATTTTGCGTCATGTAGGATTTTTTCAAACAATTTAACCCAAAGCGGCCGGCGACGGCAGCAAACCACCCCCACCATCGTTGGATGGGACCGGAGCAAGTGCGGTGCACTAACTCCGATCGACACAGGAGAGAGAAATGTCGTTGCATGCCCGTGCTTCCCTCGCGCTAGGCAAAGTTGCCGTGGCGCTCGCGTTTGCAGGTATTGCTGTCGCGGCTCACGCCGACACGGTTCGCGTGACGGTCGCGCATTACAGCGATGCGACCGCGCCGTACTTCGAAAAAATGGCCCGCAACTTCGAGAAGGCCAATCCCGGCACCACGATCAAGATCGAAGATGTGAACTGGGACACGCTGCAACAGAAACTGCAAACGGACATCTCCGGCGGCGCCAACGCCGATCTCGCGATTGTCGGCACGCGCTGGCTGCTCGACTTCGTGAAGGACGACGTCGCCGAGCCGCTCGACGGCTACATGGACGCCAGCTTCAAGGGCCGCTTCATCGGCCCGTTCCTCGCACCCGGCGAAATCAACGGCAAGGTGTATGGCCTGCCGATCGCCGCGTCCGCACGCGCGCTCTACTACAACAAGGATCTGCTCGCGAAGGTCGGCTATCCCGACGGCCCGAAAACGTGGAATGACGTGATCGATGCGTCGAAGAAACTGAAGGCGCAGGGCGTTGCCGGCTTCGGTCTGCAAGGCAAGGAAATCGAAACGGACGTCTACTATTACTACGCCCTGTGGACCAACGGCGGCGATGTGGTCGGCAAGGACGGCAAGGCAGCGTTCAATTCGCCGGCCGGCGTCAAGGCGGCCACGCTGTACAAGACGCTGATCGACGACGGCCTGACGCAGCCTGGCGTGACCGGCTACAGCCGCGAAGACGTACAGAATCTGTTCAAGCAAGGCCGCGTGGCAATGATGATCTCCGCACCGTTCCTCGCCAAGCAGATCAAGAAGGAAGCGCCGAACCTGAAGTACGGCATCGATCCGATCCCGATGGGCACCACGCACGCCACGTATGCCGTGACCGATTCGATCGTGATGTTCAAGAACTCGAAGGTGAAGAAGTCGGCCTGGAAGTTCCTCGACTATCTGTTCACGAAGGAACCGCGCGTCGAGTTCACGACGACCGAAGGCTTCCTGCCGACCACCAAGGCTGAGGCGACCGATCCGGCGTTCAACGATCCGGATACCAAAGCTTTCGTCGCGCTGTTGCCGACGGCTCACTTTGCGCCGACTGTGACCGGTTGGGAAGACACCGCGAAGGCTGTGACCGATTCGATGCAATCGATCTACCTGGGCAAAGCGAAGCCCGCTGACGCATTGAATGCCGCGGCTGCGCAAGCGAACAAGTCGCTCGGTAAGTGAAGCGCGTAGTCTCGTGGTGATTTGCTGAAATTTGCTGAACACGGAACGCGCGCCGCCGTTGCGAAGGCTGCGCGCGTTTCGGTTGTCATGTCCGTAATGCACTATCCGGCCCATCCCGTCGCGCCCGCTTTTTAAATGTGGACGCGTCTTACGATCGAGCACGCATGAGCCGTTCCGCTTCTTCGCGCCCCCAGGCGCCCTGGTTGCTGATTGCGCCGAGTCTGGTGTTGGCGCTTTTCATCATCAGTTACCCCATTTTCAACATCGTGTGGCAATCGCTGCACGAGGTCTCGCGCTTCGGCGCGATCCGCGATTTCACCGGTCTGCAGAACTTCGCTACGATTTTCGCGGACCCTGCGTTTCTTGCTGCCGCTAAGCGGACGATTGTCTGGACCGTGTGCGTGGTGGGCGGCACGGTGCTGATTTCGGTGCCGGTTGCGCTGGTGCTGAATCAGGATTTCTATGGACGCGGCGTGGCGCGCACGATTGTGATGCTGCCGTGGTCCGTCTCGCTGACGATGACCGCCGTGGTGTGGCGCTGGGCCTTCAACGATGACTACGGCATGGTCAACGTCACGTTGCAGCGGCTTGGGTTGATCAGCGGTCCGATACATTGGCTCGCGACGCCGGAACTCGCGTTTCCGGTGGAGATCGCGGTTGGTATTCTGGTGTCGATTCCCTTTACGGTAACGATTCTGCTGGGCGGGTTGTCGTCGGTGCCGGGGGATATTTATGAAGCGGCGCGGATGGATGGCGCCAGTGCGTGGCAACAGTTTCGCAAGCTGACGATGCCGCTCTTGCGGCCGTTCATCAACATGACGATTCTGTTGAACGTGATTTATGTGTTCAATTCTTTTCCGATTATCTGGGTGATGACGCAAGGTGGGCCGGATAACGGGACGCATATTCTCGTTACGTATCTTTATGAGCTTGGGTTCCGGCTGGGACGTCCTGGTGAAGCGGCTGCGGTGTCGCTGATCATGCTCGTTATGTTGTTCGTTTTCTCGATCGCTTATCTGCGCTTGCAACCCGCGAAAGAAGGAGAGACCTCATGAGTCTCAGCGTCAAGATGAAGCGGTCGTTGTGGTGCTGGTTGGCGCTTTCGCCTCTCATAGTGGCGGTGCTGTTTCCGTTTGCTGTGATGTTGTTTACTGCGTTGAAACCGGCTACGGAGATTTTTGTTTATCCGGCGCGGTGGTTGCCAGTGCATTGGCAGTGGAGCAATTTTTCGGATATGTGGGTTGCGGCTAACTTTGGTGTCGCGCTGAGGAATAGCTGTGTGATTAGCTTTTTGTCGACTGCGCTGGCGTTGGCGGTGAGCTTGCCGGCGGCTTATGCGTTGGCCAGGTTTCCGTTTCGTGGGAAAGGGCTGTATTCGCAGTTTCTGCTGGTGACGCAGATGTTGTCGCCGATCTTGCTGGTTGTGGGGTTGTTCCGGCTGGCTGCGATGATTCCTTATGGGGATGGGAATCTGGTTGACTCCAAGATTGGGGTTATCGTTTCTTATGCGGCTTTCAATATCGCGTTTGCGGTTTGGATGTTGTCTTCTTACTTTCAGACGGTGCCGAGGGATCTGGAGGAAGCGGCTTGGTTAGAGGGGTGTGGGAGGACGAGGGCTGTTTTTAAGGTTTTTCTACCGCTTGCCGTGCCTGCGATTGTTGTTACGGCGATCTTTACTTTTATCAATGCCTGGAATGAGTTTGCGGTGGTTTATACGTTGATTCGGTCGCCGGAGAATAAGACTTTGACCGTGCAAGTGACCGATATGGTGGCTGGGAAGTATGTTGTTGAGTGGCATTTGGTGATGGCTGCTACTCTTTGTGCGACGTTGCCGGTTTCGATTGTGTTTGCCTGGTTGCAGCGGTTCTTGGTGAAGGGGTTGGCGTTGGGGGCGGTGAAGTAGGGATGGGCGCGGGGTCTCGGTCCACCGCGAGCGTCTCATCTGCATTAGCCGGAACTTGATTCGACAGGTCGTCGGCCATTGCTGCCATTCGGGCGCCTTGGGTTGTACGTCGGCAATATGGCGGAATGCAGTGGGGTGACTACATTGAGCCGCAAGGCGGCCGCCAACCGACTATAGCTGTCACAGCAAGCCTTAGACCGTCTGTCCAGGCGATGAGCAAGCGCAACAGGTCGTGGCAGCAGATGCGAACCGACGCAGAAGCCAAACCTCTGAACGAACTGACAGGTGAGTAAGCTCGAGGTCGTCGATGCTGAACCCAATGGCCTTACTTTCAACCTTCGGATTAGAATGGTGGCCGGGCGGGCGCTAGACCGGCACGCTGAAATAATAAAACCGGGGAACATCATGCAGACTCGTCAGACCATCCAGCGATTCATTCGTTGGATTTTTCCGTTGGTTGTCGTGGCGTATGGTGTCGTCGCGCACGCAGATGACGAGGTGTCGCTCTTCGACGCAAGCGGCAGGGCTCAAGCGTATATTGCGCTGGACGATGAAATGACCATCTACACTTGGAGCGGCACGCCTGCTGCATACCTCGAAAAAGGCCCTGATGGGTATAACGTCTACGGGTTCAACGGCAAGCACCTTGGATGGTTCGTGAAGGGGGCAATCTACGGACACGACGGGACGGCGTCATGTGCCACTTCTCAGGTCATGACTTCTATAACGCAAATCGAGCCGATCAAATCGATCCGGCATATCAAGCCAATTCGGTCGATCACACAAATCGAGCCGATCCAACCGATTCTTGCCGGCAGGTTCGGTGAGACACCTTGCAATTTCCTGCTCGGCGAAGGGACGAAGTAGGGGCTGGCGTGCATTTCTCATGCGCTGAGGCCACCCCAAAAAGACCAAACGATCCCAGAACTCACTACGGATTGCCCCCGCTGCGGAAGGCAGCGCTGATCTTGTCTAACCTTTTAGTGGCCAACGACGGCAAAGTAGCCCGCAACAGCCGTGCGGCATCCGAACATCGAGCGCCCGCAATGGCCGAGTCGAACGCATAGGCTGTCCAGCAGCTTTCCGGGCCGAAGCGGCTCGAGGATGATTGCCCTGCGACAGCGACGCTGGCACAAGTCCACCGTTTTTGTCCCAAGAGGATCGCGCTAGAGAGCGACCGCACGAATCCCGACGTAACAGCGATTCGCGCGGCCGCAACCAACTACGTTAGATTTCAGTCTGCTCCGAGATCTCAAGCGCGTCGTCGACTTCGATGTCAAGGTAGCGGATTGTGCTTTCAATCTTGCTATGGCCGAGCAGCAACTGCACTGCCCTGAGGTTCTTCATGCGTTTGTAAATCAGCGTTGCCTTCGTACGACGCATCGAATGCGTGCCGTACGCTGTCGGATCGAGGCCCGCTGCTCCCGCCCATCGACGTATCATCCGCGCATATTGCCGGGTTGAAAGATGCGGGGACGCCAATAGCCGGCTTGGGAAAAGGTACTGCTCCGACCTCAGGGCAGCCTTCTCAAGCCATGCGCCGACCGCCTTCCGGGTCGACTCGGTCAATTCAGACTGGACAGGGCGCTGCGTCTTTCGCTGGATGACTTGCGCCCGCGGCAGGACCTGATTGCCGCTCGTGACGTCGCGGACTCGTAGATTGACAAGATCACAACCACGCAGTTTGCTGTCGATCGCAAGGTTGAACAGGGCGAGATCGCTGACAGCATGGGCGTTCTGAAGGTGGATCCGGATGGCCCAGACGTCTTTCGGCCGCAAAGGCGGCTTCTGACCGACCAGCTTGCCCTTGTTCCATGCCTCACGGGATTGTTCGCTTTCATCGCAGCCTCCCACAGAGATGATGGGAGTTCGATTGTGGTACCCGACCGCGACGCCCGCTTGGAGGGATTTGAGCGCGCGGTGTCTCTACGGAAAGGGTCGTTGGCCGGGCAGGCATCAAAGTCGTCCCGAACGCCCAGCAACCAAAAGCATGAACCCACCGTTTCTACCAGAATCTGTTATAAGTCGCTCAGCAAATGGCACTAACAAACAAGAATATTGATTTCATTCTTGAAACCGTCGCTTAAACTTAACGAAAATTTATTCTGGAGAAATTCAGTGTTAGGGTTGCTAAAATTTCTGCTTCAAAAACTGGACGTGCTGTCTATCGCAGAAGCGGCACGTAAGCGTAACAATCGACGAACCGCCGCACAGCTCCATTTAATCTTAGTGCTTTCGTACGAAATTATTGAACTGTATGAGGTGCTGCTCAACGAATTGCGCGCCGCATTGGAAACGTATGATAACGGTCTCGAAAATCATAGTTTTTCGCTGAATCGTCATCGTGTCATTTCGCTCCTCCAACGCCAATCATCCAATCTTGCCGTTATGGAAAAAATGACGTGCGATCTGCTGGATGAGTTGCGAATAGTCGATAACAATTTTGCCGACGCATATCGAGCAGTTATTCCGGGAAAAGGCAGCATACTTTTTCACGCTGAAATGATTCTTGCCGACGGCCGTTTTCCTCTCGCCGAAACGGGGCCAGGAGCATTCCCCGCTGGCGTGGACGGCAAGCGACGGGCGCTTTCGTTCAACGACATCGGGGAAAATGAGGCTTCGGCAATCTCTACGGATCGCTCCGAAAGCGCTCCTTTCATTGATGAGGATGTAGTCGAAATCAATATTGGCGACGTCGATGCTTTTTTTGTCGAACTGAAACGGTACCTGCGGGATGAAGACCCTATTGCTCGATTGTCAGAGCTACAGCAAGCGACCGATCGATATCGCGAGGTGCTTTTGAAGACATTTAAACTTGAAGACATTCTTGGCGAAATATCTTCGGTCAAGAAATATGACAGTTGGGCTCCGTGACAAGTCACAGTGACGATCTATGTGTCTATAGTCGATGCGGTAGCGAGGGGCCGCTTCAATCAATGACGCACCACTGGCTTCTGGCGGACGAATGACCGTTTGCCGGTTAATGTTGCCTTCTGAATGCCCGAGGGACATTTCGGGCGGCAGTCTCTTCATAGCCAGGTCCTGCCACATGCAACCGGCATGCACAGCCTTACCTCGCAAGGACGCGAACGGCAGCATAGGCGCCTCATCGCAATTCGACGGATATGCGAAGGCAAATTGGGCAACCATGGTGACTTGGCTGGTCGACAACGTGCGAAGGCTTGAAAACGCTTTCCAACCGTATATCCCAGAGTTGAGGGCACTCCTTCAGGATCGTCGACGCGATAACTAGCGATAGCGGGCAGGGACTACGCCAATAATGATAAGCGACAAGACTGCCCCGCTTACGAGATCGCTTACCCGGATGCGCAATGCGTAACACCTGCGTCATCGCCAAGTGCGATTGCAAAGGCGAAGGTCGTAAACGTGATTGCTAAGTTCGTCATTGCGACAATTCCCTTGCACTTAAATGAACGCTCTGTAGGCATACCAAGATAGGTAGAAGGCAATCGTTCCAAAAAACAGAATTGATCCGGTGACAAGCCATCGGACAGTTGACCATTTGCGGCCGAGACCGACGTAACCGACATATCCATAGATCATGGATGGGCCCAAAATCCATAAAACGAAGATTGTCAAAATCCACCAAGGGACGTTACAAGCATCAATTTCGTAACATCCGTGATATGGCTTTTCCGGCCAGTGATTCAAGCTGCCCAAATCACCTAGGAGCAATGCCACGGCAAACCCGATTGCCCCGCCAAGCAACGTGCCCCACAGCCTCTTCATTTCATTTCCCAGAACAGAATCTGTTTTGATTTGCTTAAGTCCGAAAAGCCAGGGCCGGTGGGTCGGTTTAGCGTGAAGCGAAGAAAATTTTCTGCGGCACCAAGAATCCCGTTATTAGTCAGTCTAGCTCCATTCCACAAATCAATATGACCGCCGCTTAGATTGTCGTGGGAATCGCCATCTTGTTGCCAGTATCCGAAGAAAAATATGATTCCCGTGCGTCTCATTACTTTATCCCGCCATCGAGGACCTGTTATGTCTTGCGGTACAGCGAGACCGGCGATTGGGCGAAGCTTTAGCCATTCGGCCAGTTCGTAGGCACGCGTCGCTGCTGGCTTGCCGTCCAGCATGAGTCGCCCGAGGGGGTCCTTCCCAGGCATTGGCTTCACGAGTTTCTGCGAGAACGATTTCATCTCGACGCCGACGCGATGAAACATCACGCTCATACGGATTGCGCATTGATTCTTGTAGTCCCCAGTTGGATCGTCATATGGGTCTCCCGATGGATAGTTGTCCCACAGTTCTTGGAAGGTTAGCACCTTCAGTTCCACTACCTTGATGGAGCCCGGTGTTGAGTTGGTTCGAACCACAGTCGGTTTGTTCGGCATTGTCAGTTTCCCTGTTGTTTCGCGCGGGCGTCATCACCCCAATCGACCGTGCAGTCCCTCGGTTCCTGTGTCTCGATGCAGGGCAGGTTTCCGTCGACATCGGTTTGACCGTGTGACGTGTGGCCGTTCGCCGTTTTGATGAAGTACGGATAACCTGCCAGGACTGCGCCCACGAACGACGGATCGCACCCGTTCGTCGAAGTCCTTCGATGCACCCGAAGATTGACGGGATGCCGCAGTGGCAACCCAATTGCTAACGCCGTCCGTTTCGTCAATGATCATTGAACTGCAGTCGTGGACCGGAATGATGCTAACGCGTCACCACTCCGACGCATCGAATATTGGCCGCTTGCATCGGCGGTGAAATCCTAGCTTTGTTTGTAGAGTCGGATACGAGATAAGTCAGAAACCATTAAAGCGGTTGATGTGCATCAACATTGACGGGGTGCGCGCTTAGTCCCGCGAATTACGCTGGCGCTGGCAAATTTATATGGAATCCGCACCATGGTATTGAAGACAACCAACGAGAGCTAGCGTACCGTTCGAATCATCGTTGCCCCCAGGCGGCACCTGTCGCAGCAACGATGCCGTCCTGTAGCAAGTCTACGAAGACAATCCACGCCTTGTCCAATCGGCCAAACCAGACCATTTAGCGCCTGACTTGAACACTACCCGCTCGTCCTGATTTATAATCATCAAGCCGTCGGGAAACACCCGGCGGTCAGGTTTGGAAGCCTGCTAGCTAAATCCGCACACCCGCTCACGCGGGTCGTGCGTCTACCTCTGCACGTCTATATTCCAATGGGCGGGTCGTGGTGGGGGAGCCGCAAGGCTCGCCGGTTTGGTTTAGCGCCGGTCTTCCAATCCCGCTTCGTGCCCGCTCACCCACTTCCCCAAGCGAGTGTCGGGCGATCCGAGATGTACCAGGGAGGTCGCACCATGAGCAGCAAACCTACAAAACAATCCCAAACCGTTTCACGCCCGCCAGTCGACGCGCTCCAGTACGAAAAGCTTGCGCTCTCCACTTTCGACTTATGCAACCGGCAGTTGAGCCAACTCAACACACTGATCACACTCGCGTCCTCAATATGTAGGAATCCTGCCATCACGAGTGACGAAAGACGACGTCAGCAGACCATGCTTGAATTGCTTGTTGACAAAGCAGAGCAGTATCAACGCGAACTCGAGTGTGATCGTGAGTTGTATCAGGTGATCGCGCTCGATGCGAAGGGCATCCCACAGAGCCGCATCACCGCGAGCCGTGCAGCGCGCCTTCTCGCAGAGGCAACGCAAATAGCGACGACGAAAACACCGGCAGGCACGAAGCCGAGCCCGGCCAAACAAAAAGCTAAATCCGCGACAAACGAAGAAGCAGACGCTACCCAACAGCCGCCCCCCCACGCAGCACTCACCATCTAGACGGTGAGCGACTTCAGTCGCAACATCACTTGCACCGTCTTTCCAGATAACGGAGCAACTGATGCGGCGGTCTGCAAACCTGATACCGCAAAGCGCATCATTGCGATATATGGACATTTTTGCACTTCACCACGATCGCAATTGTGGCACGGTTGCCAGGTCTTGACGCTGATTCACGAATGCACCCATTTTACGGACGTATTCGATTCAACCGATGATATGTACGGCATCACTATTGGGCTTTCGTTCTGGGCGCAAGATAACCCCGCCAAGGCAATCCGAAATACGGACAGTTTGGCTTGTTACATTGGATTGAATGACTAAGGATATTTCTATGCTACAAAGGAATTTTCCCTCCCGAGCGATCCGCTGTCTCTTGGCGCTTTGCTTTATTGCGAGCGTAGGTAGCGCAAGCGCCTGTACTATTTCAGAGGATATAACAAGCAGCTTGCCTCTCAATTCAACGGATATTTCAAATTCAGATCGCGTCAACATTGCGAACATGATGCTTGCCGCGAAACAATGGCCGAACGTCGAAATTAGAGGCATTGTCTACGCGGGTGGGTACGTCAAGGAGCGAAACCCGAAGGCCATAGCGGCCGAGCGCGCAGCAATCCTTAAAAGCTATCTGGTTCAACTTGGCGTAAAAGAAAAAAATGTTTGGGTTGATACAAGAATCATCAAGGAACCCGATGTTGATGACAAAGGCAACGCGACGCTCGATCAGATATCAGTGACTCTTGTTCCGATATGCGAAGGCGGATGCGAGCGTCTTTGCAACGATCCTCGCGTGACGCCTAACAGCAAGGCACTCAAATAGCGTTGACGCTCGGACATGTCATCATGCCCCGCCTCGACGGGGTTTTTCATTCAAGCGTTAAGTGTGCCTATTCGTTCTACGCTTAAGAGCACCGACGAGCGCCACAAGCAAACGTGGGCAGGCGCCGTATAAACCAAAACACTTCCAACCATCCACCATCGATCGACTCCGGAAAAATGTAGCCACTCCTGCTCCATCAACCCCATCCCGCCCACCACATTTGTATATATAACTTCGAACCACACCCTGCTATCCTGTTTAAATTCCACGCCGCCCCATCCGCAGGCGGCGAACTTCCTGATCGAGCGTCGTCATGAGATCGTCAGGCCTCAGGGTGCGCAGGTTCAGCTCGGCGGCTCAGGAGCGCGCGTTCCGGTGGGACTACGCGCGGCGTTTCTCCGGACAGCGCAGACTCGCCATCACCATCTTCACCGCGTTGTGGATCGTATTTTCCATCCGCGACTTCTCCCGGTTCAACGTACTCGATCCCGCCCATCTGCACCACAACGAGCTGATTCTCCTGCGAGTCGCCGGCGCGATCGGCATGACGATTCCCGTGCTGCTCTGGACCCCGCGCGCACTCGATGAACGTTGGGCCGTCGCGCTGCTCAGTGTCTGGACGATCAGTTGCTGGTTCACCACCTTGAGAATGCTGCAGTTCTATCCGGGCGACCTTGGCTGGCGGGAAGTCTATCCGGTGCTGATGTTTTCCCTTTTCCTGATATTCATGGCCTTTCGGCTTCGGGTGATCACGGCAACCTGGCTACTCGGAATATGCGTCGTCAGTTATCTGATCATGCTTTATTTCAAACCGGTCGGCGGGAGTGTCGAACTGCGCGTGGAGTCGGTCGCTGCGCACGCCACCATGCTACCGCTGATGGCTGTCGTCGGCGTGCTGCTCAGCATCCCGCTGGAACGTGCCGCGAGGCGCGAATTCATGTACCGGCGCACCTTGCGCGCAGCCAAGGCTCGGGTCGAAGCGGCGTCGCGCGCGGTCAACGAGCAGAACAGACGCATGCAAGAGCTCGTCAAGGAGAAAGAACGATTCTTTTCGTCGGCGTACCACGACATCCAGCAGCCGCTCGCCGCAATCAACCTTTTTATCCGAAGCGCCCGGACGAGGATCAGAGACGGATACGCCGTGGATCGCGAGCTCGATGTCATCGAGGAGACCGCGTCCGACATCCTCGACATGTTCAAGGACATTCAGGACTACAGCGAGCTAGGCTCATATGTTCCTCACGTCGTACCGGTCGACACCCACGGCCTATTGACCGAGGTCTTCGAGCAGTACCGGGAGACGGCTCGATTGCGTGGCATCGATCTAAGAATCGCCGGGCGGCGAAGATACCCGCCGTCCATCGAAACCGACCGGTCGCTCTTCAAGCGGTCCATATCAAATCTCGTATCGAACGCGATCAAGAACACGTCATCGGGCGGCGTTGTGCTCGGCTGGGTGCAACTGAATGAACGGCTGCGCGTCGATGTATGGGATACCGGCATCGGCATTGCGCCCGCCCATCGGGACGCGATCTTCTCCGAGTACTATCAGATCAACAATCCGGAGCGCGACCGTTCGAAAGGGCTGGGACTGGGGCTCTCGATTGTGCATCGTGCGATCCATATTCTGCCGGGACACAGCATGAGTTTCGCCTCCGTGGAAGGGCGCGGATCGCGCTTTTCCCTTTACGCGACGGTTTCGGCATCAACCCCGACCGCCGGGGAAAATGCTCAGAATGGCGACGCCTGCACGCCCGACCTCACTGGCACGTTCATGCTCCTGTGCGACGATGAGCCTACCGTCCTCGAAGGCCTGAGGCGTCTTTTCTCAAGCGCGGGCGCGCTCGTGTACGCCGCCGAGTCGATGGCGGGATTCGAAACCATCCTTGCCGATGACAGTCGCATTCCCGATCTCATCGTCGCCGATATCCGTCTGCGCGAAGGAGCCACCGGCAAGGACGTTGCTAATCGGATCAGGCGTCATTTCGCGTGGGCGGGCGTTATTCCAGTCGCATTTATCACCGGCGAACTGCTGTCCGATCACGTCCTTCGCGACTTTCCCGAACCATTCGTGCTATTGCGCAAATCCTCCGCCCCCAAAGACCTGCTGGCGGAGATCAGCAGGTACGTGACCGCCCAGCGGAAGAAGAAACCCGATCTCGCGAACGATCAGTGACTGCAAACATCCCGAGCGCGGCGGTTCTTTGGGTACGCCTGATTCGTCTAATGATGGGCGAAAACCGCCACTTTTCGGGCGACGCCCTATAGATCAGCCGCCACTGTGTACTATCTGATCTGAAGATATCGGACAATCACTGCCGATTTGGCCATCGTCCGATGGGTAATCGCAGCTCGGCTCGAAGACCGTTCCAGGAGACGATGGAATGCGCGTACTGATCGTCGACGACCATGAACTGTTCAGAGCCGGATTGGCGCTTCTACTGACGGAGCTCTTTCCGGACATCGAGTTGCTGCACGCCAGCACATTGTCGCGAGGGGTGGATCATGCGCTTTGCGAGCTCCTGAACATCGTTTTTCTCGATCTCGACCTGCCCGACGGCAACGGCTGCAACGCGCTTGCCGAATTGAAGGAGTCGCGACCGTCGTTACCGGTGATTGTGATATCGGCCGACGAGCGCGTGGAAACCATCAGTCGATGCATACAGCTTCGCGCCATGGGATACGTGCCCAAATCGTCGCCGCCTGAAGCGCTTCGTGCGGCGATAAGCGCGGTGCTTGCCGGGGGGGTGTTCCTGCCCGCCTCCAGCATCGCCAGCCTCAGTCGTGATACGGGCACTGACAAGGCTCAGGCAAATGGACCTGGGGATAGACAGCCGCGCGTCAAATCGGAAACGAGCAATGCATCCGAACTGGGACTCACGCCGAGAGAGTTCGAAACGTTGGCGTGGCTAGTGCGCGGACTTCCGTCCAAGACGATTGCCCTGAGAATGGGGCTCGAGGACATTACGGTCCGGAAATACATCAGTCATCTGCTTGCGCATTTCAATCTGCGGCGCCGTGCGGAACTCATCGTCATGCTGGCGGATAGCGGGATCAAGCTCGGCGTCCCGCCGGTCACGGATCCGGCGCTTGACCGAAGCCTGCCGCCAGCTGACGGGCATCCAACCGACTGACTTCAACCAGCGTGCTTTCGATCGGTCGCATTCGATACGCCAATGTATCGGCGACGTGACACGCGCTCGTCCCACATCTGGATAGTTCACCACGGCGCGCCATCGGGAAGCACGTATCCGACATGTCGCCGGGAATCGGACAACGACAGTACATACATCTTTCGCCGACTCGTGCTTTCCACCGCCTACGCATGTGTGTTGCGACGGCGTTTCGCCTGACCAAGAATGAATATGACCGCAACGCTGATGGGGCATTCGTCGAGTGCACCCGAAGCGTTGGTCGTCGTAATGAGTTGAACCGGTCTTGGCTCGTGCGAAGCGCGAATAACGAATCGCATGAATGGAAAACTCAACGTTGATAAAGGAACCAACATGAAATCACCACTGATCGTCGCATCCACTGTCGTGCTGTTTGTCATGGCCGGTGTTGCGCATTCGCAAGACACACCGCAAGCCTCTCAATCCGCCCCGCAAGAAAACGCCGCAGCACAAGCCTCTGACCCGAGTGCGGGGATGGAGGCATACGGCGGTACACCCGACACACGGGTACAGAGCGGTGCGAAATATGCCAGACCTTGCCGGGTGGATCCACAATGCAACGTTTTTTTCGGCGGGAGCTAACAGGCGAGAGAGAGGCGCGACGGCTTCAAGAGCAAGCGGAATGGGCGTCACAACGAGCATTGGGCGGTCGCAAAGTTTGAGTTCGACATAACTGAGCCAGTTGCAAGCTCGGCGTCGCTAACGCAATCCGTTGATGACGAGAAGGTGAAGAAATGAAAGTACAACCCTCGGCTGTAATCGTCGTGCTATTCCTGCTCACCGCGGCCGGCGCCGCCGACTCTCAGGAAATGCAACCGTCAGACGCCGCTAGTCACGCATCCAGTCAGCAGTCAATAAATGCATCGCAACGAGCGATGCCGATGGACGGCGACAGTACATGGGACTATGGAGCCCAACCGGGCGGACGCAATGGTTACGGCAGAACCCGCGACGGGCAACCGTGCGTAGTGGGTCTGTCGTGCGATATCTATCAGGGTAGCTAGCCTGGGTGGCTGTGTGGCGGCAGGCCAGATCAACGCACCGCCTCCGCGCAGCACAACCGCAACGCCGCTCCTCGCTCCGAGGCACACATCAATCATCGCTCCACCTTCGACATAACCGCCGTCGTCGGATCATACCGATAACCCTTCTGCGAAAGCCTCTCCGCCATCGTCGCCCCGATAAGCTTCTGCTGCGTGTCCCGGGACACCAGCTCACTATCCGGCTTAAGCCGCTCAAGTTCCGACGAGAGTTTCCGGATAAGCGCCACTTCCCCCGTACTGCGCGAGTCGATAAACAAAAGCTTCTCGTTTGCCGAAGCAAGTCGCTCCTTCAGGTCTTTGGCATGTTCCACCCACTGCTCGGCAATCGTGCGCAGTTCATGAAAGGCCTTCTCATGCGCTTTGGCCTGAACCGCTATCTGCCGTTGTAACTCGGCGACCTCTTCCGCCTTCGCAGATTCGCCCGCTTGAATGGCAAGTTGATGGCTGCGTCGCGCCTCTTCCGCACGAGCCTTCTCGACTTCTCCGAGGCGCTGCGCCAGCGTCGCCGCACGCTGTTCCGCGGCCACTGCGCGCTCCTTCGCCGCAGACGCATCCTGCGAAACCTGGGCCAGTTCAGCACTCGCGGCCCCTTTCGCCCTGGTCATGACGCTGACCTGTTCGCGCGCCGCCTCGAGTTCCCGGCTGACGCTTTGCAATTCGCCGTGCTGAATCGACGCTTCCTCGCTTCGCTCCGCGCTTGTCCGGCGCTCTGCGTCGAGCGCGACTCGTGCCTCCTCAAGCTCCCGGGCGACGCGCTTCAATTTGTTGAGCTGGGCCGACGCTTCCTCGCTCCGTACCGCGCTTGTCTGGCGCTCCGCAGCCAGCGCCGTGCGAGCCTCATCGAGTGCCGCCTCGATCGCAGCGATCCGCGCGAGACTCTCGCTCACCTGTGCCGTGGCGGCCTCTGTGCGCAACGAAGCCGCACTGGATTCCTGCGCCCATCGCTCAGCGTCGGCGGACTTCGCCTGCTCGACTTCCGCGAGACGCTGCTGCAACGTCGCCCCATGCTGCTCGGCGAGCTCTGCCCGCTCCCTTGCGGCAGATGCGTCCTGCGAAATCTGGACCAGTTCAGCGGTCGCGGCCGCGTTAGCCTCATTCATGGCGCTGACCTGCTGCCGCGCCGCCTCGAGTTCCTGGCCGACGCGTTGCAGTTCGTCGCGCTGAGCCGACACCTCGCTGCTCCGCTCAGCGCTCGTCCGGCGCTCTGCATCGAGCGCGATTCGCGCCTCCTGGAGTTCCCGGCCTATGCGTTGCAGTTCGTTGAGCTGAGCCGCCGCTTCCTCACTCCGCGCGGCGCCCGCCTCACGCTCTGCGGCCAGCGCCGCTTGCGCCTCATCCCGTTCAGCCTCCAGCGCGGCGATTCGCGCGAGACTCTCGCTCATTTGCGCCGCGGCAGCTTCTGCACGCGACGAAGCCGCGCTAGATTCCTGCGCCCATCGCTCAGCGTCGGCCGCCTTCGCCTGCTCGACTTCTGCGAGGTGCTGCTGCAACGTCGCCGCCTGCTGCTCGGCGGCCTCCGCCCGCGCTTTCGCGGCAGACGCCTCTTGCGAAACCTTCGCCAGTTCAGCGCTCGCGACAGAGGCGTCCTGCGAAACCTGGGCCAGCTCAGCGCTCACAGCCGCCTTCGCCTCCGTTATGGCGCTGACCTCCTCCCGCGCCGCCGCCAGTTCCCGGCCAACGCGCTGCAATTCGTCGAACTGAATCGCCGCTTCCTCGCTGCGCGCCGCGCTTGTCTGGCGTTCTGCGTCGAGCGCAAAGCGCGCCTCATCCCGCTCGGCTTCCAACGCGGCGACTCGCGCGACACTCTCGTTCGCCTGCGCCGTGGCGGCGTCTGCCCGCGCTGACGCCTCACTGGCCTCCTGCAACGCCTTATCCGCTTCGGCCGACTTCGCCTGACAGTCGTAGCCCAACGAGGTGATCTCCTGCTGCGCCTCGTCGAGCGCCTGCTTCATCTGCGCGATCTGGTCGTTCTGGCTGGAAACCGCAGCGGCCAGTTCGCCACGCGCGTGACGTTCCTCGTCGAGTTCCGCCTTCGTGTGCTCCAGCGCGGCCTCTTCCACCGACACCTGCTGCGCCAGTTCGTCCACGCGAGCCTCGGCAGCTTCGGCGCGGCCAACCGCTCTTGTAAGCTCCGCCGTGAGGCGTGCGGACGCCTCCTCCGAGGCGCTCAGCGCATTCGTCAGGGCAATATGCCGCTCACGCCCGGCAGCGACTTCTTCCGTGCTCTTCTGATACTCGACAAGAACCTCGTCCCGCTCCGCGCGCGCCGCGTCGAGGTGCTGGTTCAGCGCGCTCAGATGCTGACTGACCGCCCGGTCGGCGTCGCCTTGGGCGGCCATCCAAAGCCGCTCCGCGGCGCTCATCATGGTTTCGGCAATGTGCTCCGGCAATCCGGCCTGGACCTGCGCGCGAGGCGTGACAGGCTGGCGCGCTTCGCGCCAGCGTTCCAAAGCCGCTGCAATGGCAACCATCGAGCTGCCCGGAATCTCCTGCCAAACGGTCACTGGAGAAACTTTCCGGCCCTCCTCGACCATGCGATCCGCGATTCCCGCGACGAGATCTTCCGTGATTGTGTCTGTGTCCGTGGACATAAGCGCCTCGAAGCTCATTTTGATCTGGCGAAAAATTGAGTCCCAACTACGTTACTCCATCCGGCGACATACCCGATGAAAGGATCGCAAGCCTGCACTGTGCGCCCGATCTGGAGGTCAATAACAGGCCTGGCTATCGACGATCGATATTATGACGGATGATGCCTGCCACCCTGATTGTGCTCGACGCTCCCTCACAGATGCGCGGGCGTGGCGTTCAAGACCTCACGCGCACGCGTAATATCAAGCGTCTCCTCGTAAAACGCCGCAAGCGACTCACGGTGCGTGACACTGACAATCGCCGCTTTCGGCAATCGTTCGGCCAACAGGCTGTACAGACGCGCTTCGTTCTCAGTATCGAGCGCACTCATTGCCTCGTCGAGAAACACGTAGTCAGGCTTGTGCATCAGCACGCGGGCAACCGCCAGCCGCTGCTGCTCGCCGGGAGAAAGAATGCGCCACCAATGGTGAGATTCGTGCAATCTATCCACGTAGCCCTCAAGCCGGCACAAGCGCAGTGCCTCGCAACATTCCTCGTCGCTGAAGGTCGCGGCCGCTGAAGGGTAAGTGAGCCCGGCCTTCAACGTGCCAACCGGCAGGTAGCTCTGCTGCGGAATGAACATCATGCGCGCGTTCACAGGTGCGCCGATCGAGCCGTTTCCAAATGGCCAAAGACCCGCCAGCGCACGCAACAGCGTGCTTTTGCCCGAGCCGGACGGTCCGCGCACAAGCCAGCGCGAACCAGGCTTGACGACAATGTCACGCACGCTCGCAAGCGTCTCGCCGTTGGGCAGCGAAAGCGTGAGGTTCTGCGTGGCGAGCTGGTTCTCGTCGACATAGTGCAGGTTGATGCCGCCCTGCGCGGTTGCGGGCAACACAGACTCCTTCAGATGAGGGAACTGCATAACGCGCCTGAACTCACGCAAGCGATTGCACGTTGCGCGCCATTGGACAAGCGTGTCGTAACTATTGATGAACCACGAAAGCGATTCGCTAACCGAACCGAATGCATCGCCGATTTGCATCAATGTGCCGAAACTGAGCAAACCCGCGAAATAACGCGGCGACGCCACGACGATCGGAAAGATTTCGGCAATCTGACCGTAGAAATTGACCACGAAGCTGTAGCGCCGCGTGTACTTCATCACGCGCCACCAGTTTTCGCGAATCCTGCTGAACAGGTCTCGGGCGGTCGATTCCTCGGTCCGCATGCCGTCGTAGAACGCAATCTGCTCGGCGTTTTCGCGCAGACGGATCAGGCCGAACCGGAAATCCGCCTCGACGCGCTGCAACTGGTAGTTGATCGACACAAGCGGATGACCGACCTTGTTCGTCAGAAGCGAACCGGCAATCGCATAGCCGACGGCGGCCCAGAGCATGTAGCCAGGAATCTGAATGGGCGTGCCGCCAATCATGACAGACAGCGCGCCCGCCGTGCTCCATAGGACGATCGAGAACCAGACGAGAGTTTCGAGCGTCGAGAGCAGGTCGAGTGTGAGCGAAAGTGTGGTGTTCGCGAATGACTCGAGGTCGACGGCAATCCGCTGGTCAGGGTTATCAGCGAGGCGGTCGCGCTCGATGCGATAGAAGGTGCTGTCGCCCAGCCATTCCTGCATATAGCGCGTAGTCAGCCACTGGCGCCAGCGGAAACCAAGCATCTGGCGCAGATAGCGGTTATAAACGGAAATCGCGACGAACGCGAACGCGAGCGCGCTGAAAAATAGCATCAGCTGCGGGAATTCATGTACCTTCCTGCCTTCCAGTGCGTTATAGAAATCCCGGTTCCACGTGTTCAGGCGGGCGTTGATGCCGACCAGAATCAGGTCCATGACGATGATCGCGATCAGCAGCCCCCACGCCGTTCTGCGTTCCTCCGAGACCCAGTATGGTCTGATCAGGCTCCAGGCCGAGACATTGTCTGCTTGCCCGGATGCAGGGCCGGAAGATTGCTTGCTCATGGTTGGCTAGGACAGCGCCTCGCAATTCAGTGGTGAGTACAGCGAGCTATTCGGGCGGCCGACGGGCCGGGGGCAAAGCGCTTTCGATCAGAACCCGTTCACTTCACCCTGCCTCCGGTTCTTCATCCATGATGAGCAGAAACAGCGTCGACTGGGACGAGATATCCAGCTTCTTGTAAAGATTGCGCCGATGAACCTTGGCGGTGGCGGGCGACACGCCGAGTAACCTCGCCATATTCTTCGTCGAATGACCGGCGAGAATCATCAGCGCGACTTCGATTTCCCGATTGGTCAGTGGCGCATTGGATCGCTTGCGCAACGCCTGTTCGAATTGAAGGCGCCGGTCGCCTCCCGCGGGTGAACTCACGGGCGGCGGCAGCCCCGCTGTCTGCGCGGCCAAAGCATGGCACATCAACGGAAGCAACCATGCGCCGTAAAGATAAAGGGTTCCGATTTCAGTCGAGCTAAAGCGGTGTTCACTCCCCATCGATACAGACAGCGTTCCGCCCGCGGGTAACGGGGCCAACAATTGCACTTCATCTTCCAGCACGTTCACCGAGAAATACCGCCGAAAATATTCGGTTTCCCGGAAGTGATCGGGAGCCACTTCGTCGAGACAATACACCCCCGGGCTGATCTCGCCCAGGCTGAATTGATAGAAAGGGTCCAGCAAATAGACGCTGTTCAAATACCCCTTGAATAGTTCGTCGTGCGGCGTGCGCGCCTTGATCTCAGCAATCAGCTGGGGTTTCCCATTGGGCCAGAAGATCACCACCACCCAGTTGTCGAAGTGGACCACTTTGCGCAGCAGGTCGATCAGCGCGTGCCAGAACTGTTTGTCGTCGAGCTTTTCGACCAGACGTCCAAGCCGCTGATGAAATGCAACGTCCGATACGTCAAGCTGCATGTCAGTTTCCCCCACTACCCCTTAAAGGGTAGGTCGTCCCATCGTTCTAGCCCTTCGGCCTGATTTTCACCCGCTGCCCTCCACCCTACCATCTCTGTACCGCGGCGCATGCGCGCCGGCAGGCTCGCTCGCAGCGAGCAATACAGGAGAAAAGCATGGGTATCAGAGACATCGGTGTTCGAGTTGGCCACGGCACGCCCGGTCCGTTTAACAGCATCACCGACGTGCAAGGCGTAAGAGTCGGCCATCGTACCCTGGTCGAAAATCGGGCAGAAGGTTCGATTCGAACCGGCGTGACGATCATCGAGCCACGCGCCGGCATGGCGCGGCTCGATCCGTGTTTTGCCGGCTGTCACGTGCTCAACGGAAACGGCGATGCCACCGGTCTGGAATGGATACGCGAGTCCGGCTTGCTGACCACGCCCATTGCCTACACCAACACGCACAGCGTCGGCGTGGTTCGCGACGCACTGGTCGCCGCTGAACGTGCATGGGTCGGCGATAGCCAGTACTGGTGCATGCCGGTGGTGCTGGAAACCTTCGATGGCGTGCTAAACGACATCTGGGGGCAGCATGTCACCGCGGCGCATGTCCACGAGGCGCAAGCTGAGGCCCGCAGTGGACCGGTGGCCGAGGGCTCGGTCGGCGGGGGCACCGGCATGATTTGCCATGAATTCAAAGGCGGCATCGGAACAGCCTCGCGCAAGCTCGTACACGAAGACGGCGGCTGGACCATCGGTGCGCTGGTCCAGGCGAACTACGGTCGCCGCGACGCGCTGCGTGTGGCCGGCTATCCGGTTGGCGAGGTGCTGCGCGATCTGCCGTCGCCATTCGACAGGCGGCGGGCTGGCGTGCCCGGTATGGGGTCGATCGTGGTGACGCTCGCGACCGACGCGCCGCTTCTTCCGCATCAGTGCGAGCAGCTCGCTCGACGCGCAAGCATCGGATTAGCCCGTGTGGGCGGCGGCACCGAATACTCGAGTGGCGACATCTTCATCGCCTTCTCGGTGGGCAATCGCGGTATACCGCCGGCGGACTACGGCAAGGCGGTCGAACCTGTCGTCAACGTGCGCAGCGTCATTCACGATTTCATTTCTCCGCTATTTGTCGCGGCTGCGGAAGCAGTCGAAGAAGCCATTCTCAACGCCCTCGTTGCTGCTGACGAAATGGTCGGCCAAGGCGTTCACGTCCCCGCGCTCGGCGCCGACCGGCTGCTGAAAGCACTGGAGCAGGTTGGCTGGCGCCGCGACGTCAATCACGCGGACCGCCCGCCAGTTGAGTAACGCTTCTTCTCCTTACCTGAGTTTCTTCATTAAAACCGAAAGGCCGCTATGACACCCCGCCCTCTCATCACTGTCGTCACTGGACTCCTCGCCGTTGCGGGGATGCTGGCCGTGACCGCAAACCATGCTCAAGCCGACGAGCTGAATGTCTACAACTGGTCGGACAATATCGCTGACGATACCGTGTCGGGGTTCGAAAAGGAAACCGGGATTCACACGCGATACGACGTCTATGACGGCGACGACACCTTGCAGGCAAAGTTGCTAAGCGGTTCATCGGGCTATGACATTGTCGTGCCGTCATCGAGCTATGCCGGCAAGCAGATTGAAGCGGGCGTCTACCGGAAGCTCGATAAGAGCAAGATTCCGAACCTGGCTAATCTGGATCCCGTGCTCATGAAGATGCTTGCGTCAGCCGATCCGGGCAATCAGTACACCGTGCCATGGTCGTGGGGAACGGACGGCATCGGCTACAACGTGACGAAGGTGACGCAGATACTAGGCAAGGACGCGCCCTACGATAGCTGGGACCTGCTGTTCGATCCGCAATACGTATCGAAGCTGAAAACCTGCGGTGTTTCCATGCTCGACTCCGCGGAGGACGCATTCTCGGTGGGGTTGATCTACCTGCATAAGGATCCCAACAGCAAGAACCCCGCTGACTATCAGGAAGTGTTCAAGCTACTCAAAACGATTCGCCCATACATCACCCAGTTCAATTCTTCCGGCTACATCAACGACCTGGCCAATAACGATGTCTGCATCGCGCTGGCGTGGTCGGGCGACGTCGGCATCGCGAAGCGGCGTGCAGAAGAGGCTCATCGCGCCTATGAAATTCGCTACGTCATTCCCAAGGGCGACGGGGTGCTATGGTTCGATCTGATGGGCGTTCCTAAAGATGCGCCTCACCCTGAAGCTGCAATGCAATGGATCAATTACATCCTTCAGCCGAAGGTTAGCGCGGCAATCACCAATCAGGTTTTCTATCCGAACGCTAACGCGGCGGCTCGGGCTTATGTGAAACCGGCCATTCTCGATAACGAAGCGGTTTACCCTCGCGGAGAAAAGATGAAATCGCTCACGCTGTCATTACCTTTGCCGGCCGAAATTCTGCGCCTTGAAAACAGGCTGTGGACGCAGCTTAAGGCCGGGCGGTAACGTTGAGGCCGGTGCCTCAAGCCCCGGACAGCCGAGGCGGGGCGGCTTTCGCGCGCCCCGCGGACGGATGCGCTGAAAATTGTCAGCGCGTCTGCCCGTCAATCTGCTGCCGTAGACGCTTTTCCTCGGCCTGAAGCTCGGGAGTAAAGGCCTCACCAAAATCCTCGGGCTCAAAGAAAGGCCGAATCTCGATGTCTGAATCACTCACCATCGGGTTCGGGCAGCGCTTGACCCATTCAATCGCTTCGTCCATCGATTGAACTTGCCAGAGCCAGTACCCGGCAATCAATTCCTTGACCTCCGCAAACGGGCCGTCAATGACGGTTCGATCCTTCCCTGAAAACCTCACGCGCACGCCTGCCGAGCTCGGCTTCAGCCCGTCACCGGCTTGCATGATTCCTGCCTTCACCAGTTCCTCGTTATATTTGCCCATCGCCGCGATGAGTTCCATGCTGGGCATTTGCCCGGCTTCGGATTCCGGGGTTGCCTTGACAATGACCATTACACGCATTTGGGTTTCTCCTTGATGACGATAGTGTACGGAGGCAAAAGCGCCTCCTGTGACTACGACGAATGATCGTAGGAGAAATCGACAAACGCACGACACGACATTGCAGGTTTTTCAGAACGCCGGGAATGTAATCATGTATCAGCCGCTACGAGTCTCTGTTTTTCCTTACCCGCACCACACCGGTTAAAGCCTGGCGACGCCGGCCAATACAAACCACGCCCTACAGCGTGGCCGTCACCCCGCCATCGACATAAAGAATATGGCCGTTCACGAAGTTCGAGGCGTCGCTCGCCAGAAACACCGCAGCGCCGACGAGATCTTCCACGTCGCCCCAACGTCGCGATGGCGTGCGTCCGATCAGCCAGTTGCTGAACGTTTCATCCTTGACGAGCGCCTCGGTCAGTTCGGTCTTGAAGTACCCCGGCCCAAGTCCATTGACCTGGATGCCATGTTGCCCCCAGTCGATTGCCATGCCTTTCGTCAGCATCTTCACCGCGCCTTTGCTCGCGGTATAGGCCGCAATGTTGGGACGGCCCAGTTCGCTTTGCACCGAACAGATATTGACGATCTTCCCGCGCTTGCGAGCAATCATGTGCCGCGCTACCGCCTGGCCGACCAGGAACACGCTGTCGACATTGGTCTTCATCAGTTCTTCCCATTGGGCATGGGAAAACTGTTCGAGCGGTGCACGGCGTTGCATGCCGGCGTTGTTGACGAGAATGTCGATCGCACCGATTTCGCGTTCGATATCGGCGATCGCCTTGTCGACCTCAGTGGCCGACGTCGCGTCGAAACTCGCGGCGTGAACGGTCGCGCCCTCATCGCGCAACCGGCTGACAGCCTCTGCCAGCCTGGCCGCGTTGCGGCCATTCAGGATTACCTCGGCGCCGGCGCCTGCCAATCCTTTGGCCAACGCATACCCAATACCCGTGCTTGAGCCGGTCACCAGAGCACGACGCCCCGACAGATCAAACATCTTCAGATTGTTGTTCAACTCAACTCCTTTTTGACTCTCATTCGTCCGACTACCGTCCAGCACCGTCCGGCACACCCAGCCATTGCATGACCTCCCTCAGACTGCATGCGCTGTCCTGCGCAGCAGAAAGGTGGAGCACACCCTCTTCACCTACAGGTGACTCGAGCGTTGCGAATTGATCCGCGACCAAGGTTGCCGGAAACTCATGATCCAGCCGCGCGGAAACCCGTGCAACCGCTGCGGACAAGCTGATGTCGAGAAACACGAATCTCAGCCCGGCGACACGCGCGCGCATGCGCTCCCGATAACGGCGTCTCAACGCGGAACAGGACAGCACAGCCGTCCCCTGCGTATCATCCACCTGCTCGGCGAGCCGGTCCAGCCATGGTTCGCGATCACTGTCGCACAACGCGATTCCGCGGCACATCTTGTCACGGCTTTCCGCCGAGTGATGCTCGTCTCCTTCGATGAAAACGCCCTCCAGCATCACGGCCAACTCGCGTGCAAGTGTCGATTTGCCCGAGCCCGACACGCCCATCACCACTATCTTATGTATCACGTTGCACAATCCTGCCACGTTGTCCCGGCCCGCGTTCCACGGAATCGCGGCGGCCATTCAACCGGCAGCGGTGCGCGGATGAAAGCGCGCCGCCGCATTACACGCTTTCCGCCTCAGGACACCGGCGTGAACTTGAGCTGGTCGATCGGCGTGACCTTGTCGGTTCGGGTCAGACCATAGGGCGTTTTCGGTCCGAGCCACTTGTTGAAGATACTGCTCATCTCGCCACTCTGCTCCATTGCCGCCAAGGCCTTATTGACCGCGCTCAGCATGGCCGGCTCGTTCTGCCGCAAGCCCACCGCAATCGGCTCGATCAGCATGGGCTCCGACGCAATCGCCACCGCGCCGTCCGTGCCGTCCACCTGCTTGGCGATCTTTGTGGCCGTCATCTGATTGGTGACGAAACCTTTGACCTTGTTCTGCTCGAGCGCCAGAAACGCCGAGCTGGTGTCGTGAAACGTCACCGCTTGGCCATCTTTGATCGAAATGGGAATCGACTGTGCGGAGGTCGAGCCGTCGGCCGCGCTGATTTTCTGGCCCGCGAAATCGGTCAGTTTCTTGCTCGCGTCGGCTTTCTTCACGACAAGGACTTCCTTGGTGGAGTAGTACGAGTCGCTAAAGGCAATCTGCGTAGCACGGGTTTTGGTGTAGGCCAGATTGGCTACCACCATGTCGACACGCCCCAGCTTCAATTGCGGAATCCGCGCCTCGACAGCCAACGGTTCGAGCTTCGCCTTCACGCCCAACTGTTTCGCCACCGCGTTGCACAGGTCCACGTCCATGCCTTCGAGCTGGCGCGTCTGCGCGTTGGGATACGAGAAGGGCTCGACATTCGAATACACACCGCAGCTCAATTCGCCACGGCCCTTGATATCGGCCAATTGATCAGCATGGGCCGGGGCAATCGATAGAGCCGCGCCGCCAACGACCAACATCCCCGAAAAAATCTTCTTTACCTGCATCGTGATGCTCCTGAAGTTTATGTGTAAAGCAATCGACTGCTGATCAAAGGTGGGCAATCTGAATCTATTTACGTATCTGTCCCGCGCAAGCGATATCGCTTTGCCTGCCTCAATGCGAGCGAAGATCGGACAGGAATCTCCGCGCACGCTCGTGTTTCGGGCGCAAAAAGAATTCTTCCGGCTCCGCCGTTTCGAGGATCTTCCCTGCGTCCATGAACCAGACGCGGTCGGCAACCTCACGTGCAAACCCCATTTCATGCGTGACGCACATCATCGTCATGCCTTCCTGCGCGAGGCTCTTCATCACGTTCAGCACTTCGCCGACCATCTCCGGATCGAGCGCACTGGTGGGCTCGTCGAACAACATCGCCGGCGGATCCATCGCCAGCGCTCTCGCAATCGCGACACGCTGCTGCTGACCACCGGACAATTGCGGCGGAAACGCGCTGGCCTTGTTCGATAACCCGACGCGTGCGAGCAAATCCACCGCTTTACGTTCCGCTTCCGCGCGCTTGAGGCCGTGCACGCGCATCGGCGAAAGCGTGATGTTGTCCAGCACAGAGAGGTGCGGAAACAGGTTGAATTGCTGAAACACGAAGCCGACACGGCTGCGGTAAGCATTCAAACCCAGCTTCTTGTCGTGAATGTTTTGACCGTCGAAAAAGATCTGCCCACGGTTGATCTCCTCGAGCCGGTTGACGGTGCGAATCAACGTCGACTTACCCGATCCCGATGGCCCGCAAACCACCACGACTTCGCCTTTGCGAACTTCGGCGTTCACGTCCACGAGAGCGTGATATTCGCCGTACCATTTGTTGACGCTGGAAAACTTGATCATGCGAAATACCTCGAAGTGATTGAGCGCCTAGTTCTCGGTGGGCAGCGGATCGGTCAACGCAACGTTGGCCGCCTTCTGCGTCTTCGACGCAACACCGGCCCGCTTGCGCGTTACGCGCCGCTCCAGATACTGCGCAAGCTGCGTTAGCGCGTAGCACAGCGCGAAGTAGCTCAAGGCGAGAATCAGGTACACGGGAAAGGGCTTCGTCAGCAGGCGGTTGTTGATCTGATCTGCCGCGAAGGAGATTTCCTGGACGTTGATGATGTAACCGAGCGAAGTTTCCTTGATCGTCGATACGAACTGCGTGACCATGCTCGGCACCACGTTGTACAGCGCCTGCGGCAGGATGACCGCACGCATGGTCTTCATGTAGCTCATGCCGAGCGCTCGCGAGGCTTCGGCCTGTCCTTTCGGCAGCCCTTCGATGCCCGCACGGATGATTTCCCCGAGATAGGCCGAGTCATAGATGACGAGCGCGCACAGCATCGTGACAAACCCTGTCACCGGATAGCCGGTCAGAACAGGCACGAGAAAGTACACCCAGAAAATCACCATCAGAAGCGGAATGCCCCGCACCATGTAGACGAGACCGGTGGCCGGCGCCCGCAGAAACCGGAAAGGGCTGATGCGTGCGAAAGCGACCAGGATACCCAACGGAAAGGCGATGACGAGCGCTGAAAGCGACAGCAGGATCGTCAGTACGATGCCGCCCAGCGGGCCATGCGGATACTGTCCGATGAGCAGCAGTGTCCAGTTGTCGCGCAGAATATCGAACATGTCACTTCACTCCCGGAATGCGGTAGTGCATCGCGATTCTGGCGCCGCACAGCATGATGACGAGGGAGAGGCCGAGATACACTGCCGTGGCGACGAAATACGACTCGAAAGACAGGAAGGTTTCGTTTTCGATCTGCCGGGTAACGTAAGTCAACTCCGCCGCACCGATCGCCATCGCAAGACTCGTGTTCTTGAACAGCAGGACCGTGTGATTGACCATCGGCGGAATTGCATTGCGCAGCGCTTGCGGAAGCACGACGAAACGCATGACGTTCAGGAAGTTCAGGCCCAGCGCACGCGAAGCTTCGTACTGGCCATAGGGAATCGCACGCAATCCGCTGCGGATATCTTCGGAGAGATAGGCTGCACTGCACAAGCCGATCGCCACGACGGCAAAAATGAACTGACCGTTGTAGTGGTTCAGCAGCGTCTGCAACGATTCCGGCAGGATGTTCGAAATGCCGAAATACCAGAACAGGATCTGGACCAGCATCGGCACATTGCGATGGTAGGCCACAAACGACGCGACGAAGGCCGTCGCGAGGCGATTGTTGGTCAGGCGGATCAGCGTGAGAAGAATGCCCACGACCAGCGAGAGCATCCACGCCAGCGCGGCCATCGCAAGGGTGAGCTCGATCCCATGGAGAAACAGCGCCCCATAGTCGCCTCGCAGCACCGTCGCCAGGTCAAAGTGAAGTTTCATGTTGCACGTCCCAATGATTCGGATCGAAGCGATGATCCCGGTCTGAGTCGACCTGCGGCACCATCGTCATTCCCCCGGAAGCCGACATTGACTTCCGTGTTGAATTGATACTAGCTCGCGAAAAAAGGCCGTTGCAGAGGCCTTTCTTCTGGTGCAATAAGTTTCGGGAATGATGAATCGGAACGGCTTCCGGCAACGGAACAGGCGTGGTTCTGCATGGTGTTTGTCTCCAGTATGCGGCGCCTCTGCGGGCGCCTCATCATCAGTGGCGCGCTCCCCTAGCGGAGCGCTCACGCTTGATAAACAACGGGGGAATTACGCCGGCGCAGCATGCTGCGCCGGTCATCGTTCAGGCTGCGGCTGTTGGGCGCGTCAACACCTGCGGATTCACCGGTGTCGGCGGATTGCCGGCCGCTGTGCCGTGTCCCAAGGCGGCGATCAAATTGTCAGCGCACAGCGCGGCCATCGCACGCCGCGTGCTGACAGAGGCGCTGCCGATATGCGGAGTGAGCACCACATTCTTTTGCGCGAGAAGCGCCGGGCATACAACCGGCTCGCCTTCGAATACATCCAGACCGGCCGCCGCGATGCTGCCTTCGTTCAACGCCACCGCCAAAGCTGCGTCGTCCACCACGCCACCGCGTGCGATGTTGGTCAACGTGGCGGACGATTTCATCTGCTTGAGTTCCGCCGCGCCAATCGCGTGGTGCGAGCTGGCCGAGTAAGGCACCACGACGATCAGGTGGTCCGACTCGCGCAACAACGTTTCCTTGTCGACATAGCGTGCCCGGCAGCTCTCTTCGACATCCGGCGCCAGTGGCGAGCGATTGTGATAGATCACGCGCATACCGAAGCCGAATGCGCCACGCCGCGCAATGGCCTGGCCGATGCGTCCCATGCCGAGAATGCCAAGCGTCGCCCCATGCACGTCGTTGCCGACGAACATGTCGTAACGCCCGGTTTTGGTCCATTCACCGGCGCGCAGAAAGTGTTCCGACTCGGTAATGCGCCGTGCCGTTGCCATCATCAGCGCGAAACCGAAGTCGGCGGTGGTATCCGTCAGGACGTCCGGCGTATTCGTCACCAACACGCCACGCGCGGTACAGGCTTCCACGTCCACGTTGTTGTAACCCACGCCGATGTTGCATACCGCCTTCAACAGCGGGCAAGCGTCGAGCAAGGTCGCGTCGATCCGGTCGCTGCCGGCCGTCATGGCACCCACCTTGCCTTGCAGCCTGGCAATCAGCTCGGGTTGCGTCCAGATCGTGTCGTCCGGGTTGTCGGTCACGTCGAAGTTCACGCGCAGGCGGTCGACGATGTCCGGAAATGACGCACGGGTAACCAGTACCGAAGCACGCATGGAAAACCTCCTTGTTGGACTCTGGATTGCACTTACTCGTTGTGATCAGCCGGATCGCGCTTGATCGTCGTCAGCCCGCCCGGCACCTGCAGCGTGGGCAGGATTTCCATATTGCTGATGTTGACCGCGAGCGGCGCGGCGATTGCAAAGGCAATGGCATCGGCAATATCGGACGGCAGCGGCAGCTCGAAGCCGTCGATGAACTGCTTGCGCGCCGCCTCGATGTCGCCATGCACGTGGCCAAAAATATCGGTGGCGACGCGGCCCGGACAGATCTCCGTCACGCGTACGCGTCTGCCGGTGGCATCCACTCGCAACTGGCGCGACAACGCATGGATGCCGGCCTTCGTCGCGGAGTAAATGGAATTGCCGTTGAAGTTGTAGATCCCGGCGATCGAGCTGATGTTGACGATATGACCGCGATCGCGGGCCACCATACCCGGCATGGTGAGCCGCACAATATGCAGAACGGCTTGCAGGTTGACTTCCACCTGAAGGTCGATGTCCGCCGCGGCGGCATCCAGAATCGAGCCTTTGGTCGATACGCCGGCGTTGTTCACGACGATATCGAACTGCACGTCCTGCGTCAGCTTCGTGATGGCCGGGAGGTCGCACACGTCGATCGCGTGCGGGATGCAACCGGTTCGCTCCGCCAGCTCATTCAGACGATCGGCGTTGCGGGCGAGCGCATGCACTTCGAGTCCTTCACGGCGGAAGCGCTCGACGATCGCAGCGCCCATTCCGGTCGACGCGCCCGTCACCAACGCGGTCTTATAGTCTGAAAACGGCATGAATGACCTCTATCTGTAATTCTGAACTGTCGCCCTTCGAGGCGTGCGATAAGCCTGTTACCAATGTATACGCCGTGAAAACGCGGGACAAAGACGGATTGGCTTTGTGGCGATAAGACTGGCTTATGGTTGATCGACGCAAGTTGACCGACGCTGGTTAATCGACGCAGGTTGGCCGGCGCGCCTAGCGTAAGAGCTTCGACACCGGCACGACTCGTCCGCCCGCCGACTCGATCACGCCGCGCACCGTGCGCGCGAGTTCGACGGCGCCTGGCGTATCGCCGTGCAGCAGGATCGATTGGACCGCCATCTTGAGCTTGTTGCCCGTGATCGTCGTGATCGCGCCGTCTTCGAGCAACGCCTTGACGCGTGCCAGAACAGCCGCGCGATCCTTGATGACCGCGCCTTCCAGCTTGCGCGACACGAGCGCGCCCTGATCGTCGTAGGCACGGTCGGCAAGAAACGTGTTGGCCGTGCGCAACCCGACGTGATCGGCCGCCCGTTCGATTTCCGTGTTCGTCGACACGCTGATGATCAGATCGCGATCGAATTCGGCGAGCGCTCGCACCAGCGGTTCGGCCAGTTCATACGATGCCGCAGCCATGTTGCCCAACGCGCCGTGAAAGCTCATGTGCGTGACGCGATGTCCGGCGCGCTTCGCGATGCCCGCAAGCGCGCCCATCTGATACACCACGTAATTCGCCAGTTCAAGCGGGTCCGCCTGAATCTGCCGGCGGCCGAAACCCATCAGGTCGGGAAAGCCGACATGCGCGCCGACGTCGATCTGGCGCGACAGTGCCATCCGCACCGTCTTGTCCATGATGACCGGGTCGCCCGCGTGATAGCCGCATGCGACGTTGGCGGACGAGACGATATCGAGCATCGCTTCGTCTTCGCCCATTTGATAGGGTCCAAAGCCTTCGCCCAGGTCCGCGTTGAGGTCGATTTCCACGCTCAGTCTCCATGCTTTAAGCAGTCTGTGCCGGGCTATCCGCAACGGACCATACCGGCTCAGTGTCTATCTATCGATATGCGTCTATGCCGACGGCGAAAGTTCGAGCAAGGGCGTGCCGTACCCGACCGTTGTGCCATGCGCAACGCACATCCGCATAACCATGCCATCTGCCGACGCGACCACGGGTACGCACAATTGCGCGATCTGTAGCAAGCCGACAATGTCGCCCTGTTCGACGTGATCGCCCGCGCTGACTAATGGCGTGGAGCGCGCCGGATGCGTCGACAGAAAGATGCCGGCCGACTTGGCGGTGATGCTGACGGATTGCGTCTGCGCAGTTTCCTCCGCGCGCGCGAGATCCTCTGGAACCTGAGACGAAACCACAGGCGTCGGCTTCGGCGCCTCTGCACCGGGAGCGCAAAGCGCCTGCTCCATCGTCAACCGAACCGTCGCCCCGGGCTTGCTGATTTCGATGAACTCGATATCGACTTCCGCCAGCCACGACGTGATCTGCCGAAGCTCGTCGATATCCACTTCGATTTTTTGTGTCATCTTTCAATGCCGGGAAGGACGAAATAACTCAACCAGATTGCGCACCTTGACGAGATAGCTGTCCAGTTCTTCCAGCGCGGCGACGGCTTCCGCATACGTCGTCTGAACAAAGCGAATCTTCGTACCAATGCGCGCCTGCGCGAGCCGCCACAAATCCGCTTCGATCACGGTGCCGATCTTTGGATAGCCACCCGACGGCTGTGCGTCCCGAAGCTGAATGATCGGCTGGCCGCTATGCGGGACCTGGATCACGCCCGGCACGATTCCATGCGAGCGCTTTTCGACCGAATGCGTCGCAACCAAAGTCGGACCGGCGAGGCGATATCCGTAGCGGTCGCTCTGCGGCGTCACTTTCCACCCCTCTCGCCAGAATGCTTCGAGCGATTCCGGCGCGTAGCAATCGTATTCCGCGGCGGGCAGCACGCGCACCACGGTTTCGCCTGCGGCGGCTGCGGGCAGGGGCAACGGTGCCGGTAACGAATACTCAGGCGGCACCGTGCCGAAACCCGCTGCGAGCACGGTATCGTGCGGCGCGATGCGCTCGGCGAGACCGACTGCTTTCACCACATCACCCTTCTGCAACTGACGACCGTTGAAGCCGCCGAACTGGCCGCGCAATTGCGTACTGCGCGAGCCAAGCACCACTGGTACATCCACGCCACCGGCAAGAGACAGGTAACAGCGCGTGCCGCTGGCCGGCACACCGATCGTCAGCACGTCGCCGTGTTTTGCATGCACGGTCCACCACGGCAACACGGGCCGGTCGCCCAATCGCGCCGAGCAATCCGCACCGGTGATGGCGAACGAAAGATCCTCAAGAAAGCGGACGCGGAAGGGAAACATCGGAATTTCGATGCCAGCCGCGTCGTCCGGATTGCCGAGCAGCAGATTGCCGACCGCGAGCGCCAACCGGTCCATCGCGCCTGCTGTTCCGACGCCGTAACGCAGATAGCCTTCACGCCCTTGGTCCTGCACCGTCGCGAGTGCGGATGAAGACAAGATCTCAATCATGGAACAATCCTCTCGACGCGAAAACGGATCATGTCACCGGGGGCGAGCGTGGCCGGGTTATCGCGCGTGGGGTCGAAGAACGACATCGACGTATGACCGATGGTGTTCCAGCCGCTCGGTCCCGTCGATGCCGAGACACCGGTCTGCACCCCGCCGATCGACACCGCGCCACCAGGCAAACCCAGCACCGGCACCTTGCGCCGCGGCGTGGCGATACGCGGGTCCATGCCGCCCAGATAGCAGTACCCCGGATGGCTGCCGAGCGCATAGACGGTGTAGAGCGGCGCGCAGTGCAATTGCACGACCTCGTCGACAGACAGGCCCGTGTGATTCACCACGTCCTGCAGATGCGGCCCGAACTCGCCGCCATATTCCACCGGCAAATCCACCACCCGCCCTTCGATCTGCAACTCGCCCGCCGCAGCCCATGCATCGCGCAGTGCGGCGCCGAGCGAGTCCGGATCTGCGGGCGGCCTGGAAAACGTCAGCATCAGATTGGTCACGCCGGGCACCGCTTCACGCACGCCCGGCCATGATTCGACCTCGCGCGCGAGCGTCCAGATGCGGCGCTGCGCATGCAGATCGAGCACGCCCGGTGCTTCGAACAGCATGGCCGTTGTACCCAGCATGCTGACGCAAAGCGCCTGCTCCGATTCATCCTGTTTCATTGCAAGGACAGTCCTCTGTGAATCCGGACGCAACCGTTCGGCTACGTCCCCGTGCGCAATCGACGCATGCTCGACAGTCAGCGTCATGTCTGTTTCCTCTTGGCGAGCCAACGCTCGAGATGATGAATATCCACCCCGCCCTCGCAGAACCCTTCGTCTTCGAGCATGGCCTGATGCAATGGCACGTTGGTGCGAATGCCTTCAATGCGCATCTCCGAGAGCGCGATGCGCATGCGCGCCAGCGCCTCTTCGCGCGTTGCGCCGTGGGTGATGAGCTTGGCGATCAGCGAGTCGTAATACGGCGGCACGACCGCGCCACCACTCATATGCGAGTCCACCCGCACGCCGTTGCCGCCCGGCAGTTCCCAAACGGAAATCTTCCCCGGACAAGGGACGAAGGTGAACGGGTCCTCGGCGTTGATCCGGCATTCCAGCGAATGACCCAGCGGGCGAATGTCCGACTGACGAATCGTCAACGCGTGTCCCTGCGCGATCCGGATCTGTTCCCGCACGACGTCGATGCCCGACGTCATTTCCGTCACGGGATGCTCGACCTGCAGCCGCGTATTCATTTCGATGAAATAGAACTGGCCGTTCTCGAACAGGAATTCGAAGGTGCCCGCGCCGCGATAATGCGTCTGCCGGCAAGCCTCGACGCAGCGCTCACCCACTTGCCGGATCAGTTCCGGATCGATGCCGGGTGCGGGCGCTTCTTCCAGCACCTTCTGGTGACGCCGTTGCAGCGAACAGTCGCGCGAACCGAGCCACAGGGCATTGCCGTGCGTATCGCACAAGACCTGGATCTCGACGTGACGCGGATGCTCGAGAAACTTCTCGACATAGAGCTCAGGCTTGCCGAAGGCGCGGCGTGCTTCCTCGCGCGTCACCGACACCGCCTCGAGTAACTGCTCGGGGCCCGGCACGACGCGCATGCCTCGTCCGCCTCCGCCACCCGCCGCCTTGACGATCACCGGATAGCCGATTTCCTGCGCGACGCGCAGGATCTCAGCGGGGTCATCCGGCAGACCACCGTCAGGGCCCGGCACACACGGCACGCCGGCCGCACGCATGGCGCGTTTGGCGGCGACCTTGTCGCCCATCGTTCGAATGGAGTCGGGCTCGGGGCCGATGAAGGCCATGCCCGCGGCCTCGACCTGCGCCGCAAAATCCGCGTTCTCCGACAGGAAGCCGTAACCGGGATGAATCGCCTGCGCGCCGCTCGCGTGCGCCGCAAACAGGATCGCGGCCCGGTTCAGGTAACTCTGCCCCGGTGTGGCGGGACCGATGCAGAGCGCCTCGTCGGCGAGCCGTACATACCGCGCATCGGCGTCGGCCTCGGAATGGATCGCGACAGTTTTAAGGCCGAGTTCACGGCAGGCGCGCTGGATTCGAAGCGCGATCTCGCCACGGTTGGCAATCAGTACTTTGTTGAACATGGCCGATCAGCCGATCCGGAACAACGGCTGCCCAGACTCCACTTCGCTGCCCGGAGCCACAAGAATCTCCAGAACGGCGCCGCTGAGTTCGGACTCGATCGCGTTGAACATCTTCATTGCCTCGATCGTGCAGAGCACTTGCCCTTCCTTGATCGTGTCGCCGGGATTCACGAAGGGCGCCTCGCCGGGCGCCGGCGTCAGATGAACGACGCCGAACATGGGCGCGCGAACGAGTTGCGGCTCACTGGCGGTTGCGGGGGCTGCCTGAGGGGTGTCGACGGATTGCGCAGGCTCGGCGAGCGGCGATTGAGCCCCTTGGCTGCCCTGATTGCCTCGGGTGGACGTCACAGCCACATGTTCATCGCCCGAAGGCACCTTGGCCCGCTTGCCGCGCCGTTTCGCCTTCACAAGCTTGACCCGCTCCTCGCCTTCGATGACTTCGAGCTTGGCTAGCGGAGAGTCCGCCAACAGGTCGATCAGCGCCTTAATCTTCTGGAGATCCATCTTTGAGTCCATAGCCGGTTGGACGCGCGCCGGTCGATTGGCGAGCGCGAAGCGCCGTTCGGGCTGGACGGCAACCCGATTCGATCTCCGGTTGCCTCGCCCGTGTGACGGCTAGCCTCGTCGCGCCGGCTCACTGCGAACCG
This sequence comes from Paraburkholderia caffeinilytica, assembly GCF_046030355.1. GTDB lineage: Bacteria > Pseudomonadota > Gammaproteobacteria > Burkholderiales > Burkholderiaceae > Paraburkholderia > Paraburkholderia caffeinilytica_B. The sequence goes on along the minus strand of NZ_JAQQCQ010000005.1, from coordinate 375,502 downwards.
GGGCGATCGACGATGGACTCAATGTATCCGGCGCATAAAAATTACGCCAAGACGGTTTGGCTTTGTAGCGATAAGGCGCGCTTATGTATCGGCGCCGGACTCGAAGCGCACGTCAAGGGCCAGGTCGCCGGCCAGTTCCAGCAGGATGTCCTTGACGGCCGCGGCGGGTTCGGAAAGCGGCAAATGGTCGGATAGACAGACCGAAAGCGGAATCTTGATGACGGGTGACACGATCCGGCATTGCACGACGTCGCCCGCCGCCGCCACGACCCGTGCGGTGGAATCGGGCAGGATGGTCGCACCGATCCCCGCGCTCACCGCGGCCGACAAGGTCGAGGCCGATTCGATCTCGGCCACGACCTTGGGGATCATCTGCACGCGTGCGAAACCCTCGTCGACGTACTTGCGCAGATAGTTGTACGGGCGCGGCAGCAGCAAAGGCACGTCGCGCAAATCCGTCACGGCGATCTGCTCCTGCGTGATCCCCATGCTGCGCGGCGCCACGAGAAACAGTTCCTCGTTCATCAGAAGCTGGAACGACAGGCCGTGGACGGGCTTGTCGCCGTACAGCACGGCCATGTCCATACGCCCGTTCATGATCAGTTCGCTCAACGTCGTGCCGAAATTCTCGTTGATGTAGAGCAGGATGTCCGGATGCCGGGCCCGCACGGTACGCAACAGCGGCAACGAAAGCGCCGACGCGCCGGTGCCGGGCGCGAGCCCCACCGAGACCTGCCCCGACAGCGTCTGACCGGCGCTCTTCACGTCGGCCTGAGCCTGTTCGTACTGACGCAGGATCAGCTGGGCGTGGCGATACAGCGTCGCGCCCGCTTCGGTGGCCGTGACACCCCGCTTGGTGCGCACAAGCAGTTGTTGCTGGAACTCGTCTTCGAGCGTGATCAACTGCTGGCTCAATGCCGGTTGCGCGATATGAAGCACTTCGGCAGCCTGCGTCAGGCTGCCGATATCGACGATCTTCACGAAGTACTTCAAACGCCGCAGGTTCACGGTAGTCGCGTCTCAACGTTAAGGGATGGCAATAATGATAGGGCAAGCGCCGTCCCGCGCACAGTGCTTAAAAAAACTGTCCTCTCATCGCGACAACGCGAAAACGCCGCTGTATCAGCGTATTCCCGCATGAGCCTCAGCCAGTCAGGCTGAGCGCGCACGCAGCACATCACGTCATAAGTGGATGTTATTGCGCCAGCGGAAAGACGTCTTGGCTTGAACTTTTTCGCACGCTTAATGTGAAGGCTCGTCAAATGCCGTTGAGGAGTCAAGTGTGAGTGCATCGCGAATTGCCGCCCGCGTCCAGCGAATCAAACCTTCGCCGAGCAGCGCCGCGGCCGACCGGGCCGCGGAACTGCGGCGGCAGGGAAAAACCATCGTCAACCTCGTCGTTGGGGAACCCGATTTCGACACGCCGGCGCATATTCGGCAGGCCGCTTTCGAAGCGATGGAGCGTGGCGAAACACGCTATACGCAAACAGCCGGCACGCCGGCGCTGCGCGCCGCCATCGCAGCGAAACTGCAACGCGAGAACGGTCTTTCGTACGATCCTAAACACATCATCGTGACGTGCGGCGCCAAACACGCGATCTTCAATGCGCTCGCCATCACCGTTGAAGCCGGCGACGAAGTCCTGATTCCCGCGCCTTACTGGGTGTCCTACCCGGACATGGTGCTCGCCTGCGACGGTGCGCCGGTCGTCGTGCCCTGCACCGAGGAAGACAGCTTCAAGCTCACCCCCGCCACCCTCGAAGCGGCGATCACGCCCCGCACGCGCTGGCTGATCGTCAATTCGCCGACCAATCCCACGGGCGCAACGTATAGCGCCGACGAACTGCGCGCATTGGCGGATGTGCTGCTGCGTTATCCGCGAGTGCTGGTGATGATGGACGACATCTACGAACACATCCGGTTCGAGGGCGAAGCATCACAGCACCTCCTGTCGATTGAACCCGAACTCAGCTCGCGCACCCTAGTCGTCAATGGCGTCTCCAAGACCTACGCGATGACCGGCTGGCGCATCGGCTACGCCGCCGGCCCCGCTGATCTGATCGCGGCCATGGACACGCTCCAGTCCCAATCCACCAGTAACGCCAGTTCGGTCAGCCAGGCCGCGGCGCTTGCGGCGCTGACCGGCGACCAGACATTCGTGCAGCAATCGGTGCGGACCTACAAGGAACGCCGCGACCACGCACTCGAAGCCCTTAACGCGATTCCCGGCATCAGCTGCAAAACCCCGGGCGGCGCTTTCTATCTGTATGTCAATTGCGGCGGCATGATCGGCCGCACCACACCGCAAGGCAAACGTCTCGAGGGCGACGCAGACGTCGTTCTGTATCTGCTCGAGCACGCCGGCGTCGCGCTGGTTGCCGGCTCGGCTTATGGCGTTTCACCTTTCTTCAGGATGTCGATCGCCACGAGCATCGACACCATCGACGAGGGCTGCAGGAAGATTGCCGCCGCGGTCGCGGCACTGACCTGAGAGTACGGCGACGACGTGAATACGTGGCGTCGTCGCTGAGCAAAAAAGACATGCCGCGCCGAGAGGACGCGGCAGTCGGTTTGGAGTTTTCCATTTTTCGTCAATCTGCAAGGGGATCTACTCGTGAAAAAACATACTTTAGGCATACTAACTGGATTTGGACTGGCAATTTCCGGGATCGCGCACGCGCAGTCGAGCGTCACCCTGTACGGCATCATCGACGAAGCAGTGCGCTACGACACCCACCAGAACAAATCCGGCGGGAAGCTTTTCACGATGGGTAGTGGCGGCGAGATTCAGGGTAGCCGCTGGGGCTTGCAGGGAAACGAAGATCTCGGCGGCGGCTTGTCCGCCATCTTCCAGCTCGAAGGCGGCTTTACGCCGAATACCGGCGTGACACAGCAATCCACGCCGTCCGGCACTGCCCGGCTGTTCGGCCGCACCGCGATGGTGGGCCTGAGCAGTACGGCCTACGGTACGGTGACGATGGGCCGGCAATACACGCTGGTGCATGAAATGGGCTGGACGCACGATATCTACGCGTTCGCCAACTACACCGCCACCGTCGGCTTTCAGGGCGCCGGGCTGACCGGCGGCGGCCGTCTGGACAATTCCGTGCGATATACCTCGCCGACGCTTGCCGGGTTCACCCTCAAGGGCTCGTATACGTTTGGTGGTGTAGCGGGCAGCGTTCACCAGAACTCGTCGCCGGCCGTCAGTCTTTCCTATGACCATGGCCCGTTGAGCGTGGGCGCCGCCTACCAGATCGTGAACGATATCGGCGGCCTGACGCCGGCGACCAGCACCTACGGCAGCACGTACTTCGGCGTGACGATCCCGGACAGTTCGCAAAAGATTTTCACTGCGGGTGCAACGTATAACTTCGGCGCGGCGAAGGTGTTCGGCTCATATATCTACAGCCACGTCTATCCGGCCGACTATCGCAACGACTCCTTCTCCGCCGCGGTCCAGTATTTCATCACGCCGGCACTCGTGCTCGACCTGCCGTTCTACATCGACTTCGTCCATCACGCAGGCCAGAGCGGCACGCGCATCACCACCGGTCCGACGTTCGACTATTTCCTGAGCAAGCGCACCGACGTCTATGTCGGCGTGGACTACAACCACCTCACCGGCGCATGGACGACCCTCGCCGCCGCCTCCGGCTCGAACCAGCCGTTCTATGGCTTCAACTCGCTGTTCGAAGCCACGATCGGCCTGCGTCACAAGTTCTAGTCAGCGGTATTGACGGTCTGTTCGGCGTCGCCTGACGCCGAACAGACCGCTCCGAAGGCCAAACAGCATCGGGACGCGCAATCGTCCCGATCGTCCATGCACGGCCCCAGCATCAGAAAGCGGGCCACGATCCGCCCATTCCGTCCATCCATCCCAGGAGGAACACTCATGAGAATCGGCATCCCTGCCGAAAGCCGCGCCGGCGAAACGCGTGTCGCCGGCACACCGGAAACCGTCAAAAAACTCACGGCGCAAGGGCATACCGTTCTGGTGCAACGCGCGGCTGGCGAGCGTGCCCATTTCCCCGACAGCGCCTACGCACAGGCTGGCGCGACATTGGTCGAATCAGCCGAAGCCTTCGCCGCCGACCTCGTCCTCAAAGTACAGACTCCGACTGAAACCGAACTGCAGCCCATGCAGCGTGACGCGATGCTCGTCGGCATGCTCAATCCATTCGACCTCGACCAGGTCGCCCGAATTCGCGCCGCAGGCCTGTCCGCGTTCGCGCTCGAATCGATTCCGCGTACCACTCGCGCGCAAAGCATGGACGTGCTGTCGTCGCAAGCCAATATCGCTGGCTACAAGGCCGTGCTGCTGGCGGCAAGTCTGTACCAGCGGTTCCTGCCCATGCTGATGACCGCTGCGGGCACCGTCAAAGCCGCGCGTGTACTCATTCTCGGTGCGGGCGTCGCGGGCCTGCAGGCGATTGCCACGGCAAAGCGTCTGGGAGCGGTGATCGAAGCGTCGGACGTGCGCCCCGCCGTCAAGGAACAGATCGAATCGCTGGGTGCAAAGTTTCTCGACGTCCCTTGCGAAACCGACGAAGAGCGTGAAGCCGCCCAGGGCGTGGGCGGCTATGCGCGCCCGATGCCGGCCTCGTGGATCGCACGCCAGGGCGCGTTAGTCCATGAGCGAGCCAAACTGGCGGATATCGTGATCACGACCGCGCTGATTCCGGGGCGTACCGCCCCCACGCTGCTCAGCGAAGAGACGGTACGTGAAATGAAACCGGGCTCGGTAATCATCGATCTGGCCGCAGGCAAGGGTGCAAGCGTAGGCGAGCGGCGCGGCGGCAATTGCCCGCTGACAGAAGCGGATGCGGTGGTGCTGCGCCACGGCGTCCACATCGCCGGCTATACGAATCTGCCGGCGATGGTCGCAACGGATGCGTCTTCGCTCTACGCGCGCAACGTATTCGACTTTCTGAAACTGATCATCGATACCGACGGCAATCCCAGAATCGATACCAGCGACGATATCGTGGCGGCCACCTTGCTGGGTCACGACGCCTCGATGCTGAAAACGGCATAAGGAGACGCAATGGAACTCATCACTCATACCACCACCAATCTCATCATTTTTGTTCTGGCGATTTACGTCGGGTACCACGTTGTGTGGAACGTGACGCCTGCCTTGCATACGCCGCTGATGGCCGTCACTAACGCGATATCCGCCATTGTCATTGTCGGCGCCATGCTGGCGGCAGGACTGACCGTGGGAGGCACCGGCAAGGCATTCGGCGCATTCGCCGTCGCGCTCGCCGCCGTCAACGTATTCGGCGGTTTCCTCGTGACCCGCCGCATGCTCGAGATGTTCAGGAAAAAAGACACTAGAAAACCGGCCGGAAACGAAGCCCACGGAGTCTCGCGATGAGCATGAATGTCGTCACCTTGTTGTACCTGGTCGCCTCCGTCTGCTTCATTCAGGCACTCAAAGGACTGTCGAATCCGAAAAGCGCCCGGTTGGGCAATGCCTTCGGCATGGTCGGCATGGCGCTCGCCATTCTGACGACGCTCGCGTTGATCGCGAAACAGGCGTCTTCGCTCGGCTCGAACCTGATGCTTGGATTGACGGTACTCGTTGTCGCGCTGATCGTCGGTGGTGCGATCGGCACGGTTGTTGCCGCGCGCGTCGAGATGACCAAAATGCCCGAGTTGATCGCGGCCATGCACTCGTTGATCGGTCTGGCCGCCGTTTGCATTGCTTACGCGGTGGTCTCCGAGCCCTCCGCATTCGGATTGGCCGCAACCGGCGGCGAGCTTCCTTATGGCAATCGCGTCGAGTTATTCATCGGCACCTTCATCGGCGCGATCACGTTCTCCGGGTCCGTGATCGCATTCGGCAAGCTGTCGGGCAAGTACAAATTCCGTCTGTTCCAAGGGGCGCCGGTTGTCTATCCCGGACAGCATGCGCTCAATCTCGCACTCGCCATTGCGATGGTCGGCTTCGGGATCGCGTTCTTTCTGACCCAGTCATGGTTGCCCTTCATCGTCATGACGGCGATCGCGTTCGCGCTCGGCGTGCTGATCATCATCCCGATCGGCGGCGCCGACATGCCGGTCGTCGTCTCTATGCTCAACTCGTATTCGGGCTGGGCTGCGGCGGGCATCGGCTTCTCGCTGAACAACCCCATGCTGATCATTGCCGGATCGTTGGTCGGCTCTTCCGGCGCGATTCTTTCGTACATCATGTGCCGGGCGATGAACCGATCGTTCTTCAGCGTGCTGCTCGGCGGCTTCGGCGCTGAAACCGCCGCTGAAAGCGGCGCGAAGCGGGAACAACGGCCGGTCAAATCCGGTTCCGCCGACGACGCCGCGTTCCTGCTCGGCAATGCCGAATCCGTGGTGATCGTTCCGGGGTATGGCCTGGCGGTTGCGCGCGCCCAGCATGCGCTGAAGGAATTGACCGACAAGCTCACCGGCAAGGGCATCGATGTTCGATATGCGATCCATCCCGTAGCCGGACGGATGCCGGGCCATATGAACGTGCTCCTCGCCGAAGCGGAAGTACCGTACGACCAGGTCTACGAAATGGACGACATCAACGCGGAATTCGGCCAGACCGACGTCGTGCTCGTGCTCGGCGCCAACGACGTCGTCAATCCCGCCGCAAAGACGGACCCGTCGTCGCCGATCGCCGGCATGCCGATTCTGGAGGCTTATAAGGCGCGCACCGTGATCGTCAACAAACGGTCGATGGCATCCGGCTATGCCGGTCTCGACAATGATCTGTTCTATATGGACAAAACGATGATGGTGTTCTCGGACGCCAAGAAAGTCATCGAGAACATGACCAAGGCGCTCGAATGAGCATCCATAAGCGACGACTATCGGCCCAGACAACTTTGGTCTTTGTCGAGCGGGTCTCGAAACGCTACCGTATAGCGTGCTGATCCCGCATTCACCGTTATAGGCCCTCACCATGCATGCACTTGTCATTCACGCACCCCTCGATCTGCGCATCGAGGACGTTCCCACGCCTGAGCCGGAAGCCAACCAGTTGCTCGTACGGGTTCGGGCCGGCGGTATCTGCGGCTCGGATCTCCATTACTTCAATCATGGCGGCTTCGGCACCATTCGTATCAAGGAGCCCATGGTGCTCGGCCATGAAGTCTCGGGCGCGGTCTCGCGGGTGGGACCTGGCGTGACGGATATGCCTGCCGGCACGCGGATCTCCATCAGCCCGAGCCGGCCGTGCGGCCTGTGCCAATACTGTCAGCAAGGGTTGCAGAACCACTGCCTGGATATGCGCTACTACGGCAGCGCGATGCGCACGCCGCACGTGCAAGGCGCATTCCGGCAAGAGATCGTGATCGACCGTTCACAGGCACACGTCGTGGCAGACTCGCTGAGCGATGCAGAAGCCGCGATGGCCGAACCGCTCTCCGTCGCGCTTCACGCCGTCCGGCGCGCGGGTCCGTTGCTCGGCAAGCGGGTGCTCGTCACCGGATGCGGGCCGATCGGCGCGCTGATCGTGGCGGCTGCGCGCAGAGCCGGTGCGGCGATGATCGTGGCAACTGACGTGAACACGTTGCCGCTCGAGAGCGCGAAGAAGGTCGGCGCCGACCTTGCGCTCAATATCGCGGAGACGCCGGATGCGCTCCAGCCGTTCGCCGTCGACAAGGGCAGTTTCGACGTTCTGTTCGAGGCAAGCGGCAACGCAGCGGCATTGCGCGGTGCGTTCGACGTACTCAAACCACGCGGCGTGATCGTCCAGGTCGGCCTCGGCGGCGACATCGCGTTGCCGATCAATGTGATCGTCGCCAAGGAGTTCGATCTGCGCGGCGCATTCCGCTTTCATGAAGAGTTCGCCGTTGCCGTCGAGTTGCTGAACAAGGGATTGATCGACGTGAAGCCCCTGATTTCCGGGGTTTTCCCGTATCAGGATTCGGTCAAGGCGTTTCAGACGGCGGGCGACCGTTCAAAATCGATGAAGGTGCTGGTGAGCTTCGATTGATCGTGCACATAGGGCGACGATGACGCGGCAAGCCGCGTCCGTCGGTTCGTCGTCATACGCTCACTCAGCGAATGAGTACAGGCTATAAACACAAAATGGCCGTAAAAAAGCCGACGTCGCGATGCAGACGTCGGCTTTTTTCCTTCCCCCCGTGCAGTGCTCAGTTATTGCATCGTGCTTCGAGTGCATCGATGAACGCGCGGTTCCAGCGACCTTCCTTCATCGCCCGCATGGTCTCAGCCTCCGCTTCAAGAACGGCTCGCGCTTTTTCGATGACATGCTCGGCATCGCCCTGCGGAATGGCCAGCAAGCCGTCCTGATCACCGACAACGATATCCCCCGGATTGACCACCATTCCGCCAACCGACACCGGCACATTGATTTCACCCGGACCGTCTTTATACGGCCCCCGGTGCGTAACCCCACGGGCGTAAACCGGAAAATCCCGATCGCGAATTTCCGCGACATCACGGATCGCGCCGTCCACAACCAAACCGACAACGCCGATGTTTGCGGCGTAGAAAGACAGAATGCCGCCGACCACGGCGTTGTTGAGATCACCGCCCGCGTCCACGACCAGAACGTCGCCGGGACGGCAAAACTCCAGCGCGCGCAGATAAGTCAGATTATCCCCGCCACGCGAGCGCACCGTGACCGCAGTGCCGGCCATCGTCTTCTTGCCCGGCCGTTGATACGGCTGGAGCCCCACGCTGCCGATGTTGCGATGCATGTTGTCGCTGAGCGCAGAGACGGGAATGTCGCGCAACGCGCTAAGGATGGTATCGGCAGCCTGAGCCGCCGACGGGTTCTTCCTGATGGCTTTGTACATGGTCGATCTTCGCTTCCGGATGTAAGGGGAGCGGCTCATGCAGATCACGAACGAGAGTAAGCACGACACCGCTGTAGCACGGATATAACGGTATCTCTCCCCTGCAAATCACGCCAAGACGGGTTCGTTCTTGCGCGATAGGAAACGCTTATGAAACGCAATGGCCAACGGAGGCGGTGCTGCTGAAATACGTCGAGATAGACGCTCCACCACCACTCACAAGCAGCGAAAGCAGACATTGGTTACCATCGCTCATTGCCCTTGGGATTTCACACCAATGCCCTCTTCCATTCGCAACTCGCTCGTCTGGATTTTCGACGCATTCGAGCGCGATTCAACCTATATTCGCAAACGGATGTTCGGCAGCGATGCCGCCTACATCGACGGCCTGCTGTGCCTGATTGCCGCCGATCGCGACAAGCCGTGGAATGGCCTGCTGGTGTGTACCTCGCAGGAGCGCCATGCCGCGCTCATTGAAGAACTGCCCGCCTTGCGGCCGCATCCGGTGCTGGGAAAATGGCTTTATGTGCCGCAAGACGATCCGGCATTTGAACCCACCGCCGAAAGAATGACGGCGCTCGTACTCGCGCGCGATCCGCGCGTGGGTGTCGAGCCGAAGCCGCGCAAACGGGGCGGTAAATCCACGTTGCCGAAGACATAAGGCATTGTTATCAGCCGCCTCGCCAGATGACATCCAGGCACTAACGCCGCAGTACGTTACCCGCGTTCAGAGACTCATCGAACCCAAGGCGCTCAACGTGCAGCACGAAGCTCAGCCGGCTCAAGATAGAAATTCCTGTTCCCCGCAAGACGTTCGACCATAAAGTCGATGAACGTCCTCACGCGCAGCGGCTGCTCGGTTCGGTGGCGATAGTAGATGTAGATGGCCTCGCGCTGCGTGACATGCCTGACGAGCAGCGGAATGAGTTCGCCACGCTTGATAGGCAAGGTCGCCGAAAAGCTGCCGAGTTGACCGATGGCGAGTCCCGCCAGCACGGCTTGGGTCTCCGCGTCCGTGTCATTGACGCATAAGGTCGCTGCGACGTCGCGATAGACGATCTCGTCACCAATCAGGAATTCCCACGGCGCCTGCTTGCCCGTATTCGCCCGCCGATAGCCCGTGCAACGGTGTGCGTCGAGTTCGTCGATAGTTCGCGGCGCGCCATGACGTTCGATATAGGCGGGCGATGCGCAGACAATCAGCTGAATCGGCAACAGCCGGCGCGCGATCGTGCCGCCCGACGGCGGAGAACCGCCACGAAAACCGACGTCGGCGCGATCGCTGACGAGGTCGGTGAAGTGGTCATCGAACTGCACGTCCAGTTGCACATTCGGGTGCAGTTCGGCGAATTCCAGAAAATACGGCCATAGCACGGTGCGCCAGAATGCGCTTGGCGCGCTCACTCGCAGCGGCCCGGCAATCGCGTCTTTCGATCGCCGCGCGTCGTCGAGTGCCGACGACAGGATGGCCAGCGCCGGTCTCACGCTGTCGAGAAGCCCTTGCCCCTCCTCGGTCAGGCTCAACTTGCGTGTGGTTCGGTGGAAAAGCCGAACCCCCAACTCCTTTTCCAGTTGCATGACCGCGTGGCTCGCGGCCTGCGGCGAGATGCCCTGATCCACGGCCGCCTTACGCAGGCTTCCCAGCGCCGCAGCCCGGACGAATATCGTGATCGCGCGAACTTCGTTCATGGCCGCTCGAATTAGCAAATAAAAGTTGATTATCAGTCTACCAATCGGCGTCTAGTTTGTGCCAATCGTCCCTCCTATTATTCGTTCACTTTCACTCGAACCGTAAGGGAAACATCATGGCTAATACCACCAGCAACGGCTTCAAGCGCGTCTGGTTCATCACCGGCGCGGCGCGCGGCCTCGGCGCCCTGATCGCTCAGGCGGCCATGGCCGACGGCAACGCGGTCGTCGCCACGGGCCGCAATGTCGCAGCGATCGTCGAGCGCTTCGGTCACTCGCCGGCACTCCTTCCCGTGGCGCTGGACGTGACCGACGAAGCCCAGGCGAAAGCCGCGGTCCAGGACGCGGTTGAACGGTTCGGCCGGATCGACGTGCTGGTCAACAACGCGGGTTTCGGTTTGCTTGGCGCCATCGAGGAGTCGAGCGACGCCGACGTGCGCCGCATGTACGACACCAACGTATTCGGCTTGCTGAATATCACGCGCGCCGTTCTGCCGGTCATGCGCGCGCAGCGGGCCGGCCACGTCATCAATATGTCGTCGATCGGCGGCTATCGATCGGTTGCCGGATTCGGCGCTTATTGTTCGACCAAGTTCGCAGTGGAAGGCTTGACCGAGGCCTTGCACGCCGAGCTGAAACCACTCGGCATTCACGCAACGGTCGTGGAGCCTGGATACTTCCGCACGGACTTCCTGGACGCGTCATCGCTTATGGTGGCCGGCAACGTGATCGCGGACTACGACGAAACGTCGGGACAGGTTCGCCGGGTCGCTGTCAGCCTGAACCACAATCAGCCGGGCAACCCGGAGAAACTCGCGGCGGCGATGGTCGATCTGGTCGACGCACAAACGCCTCCGCTACGGCTGCCGCTCGGCACCGACACGCTGAAGGCCATCGCTGAGAAGGATGCCTATGTCTCGCAGGAAACCGAAACCTGGAGGGCGCTGTCGGCATCGACCGACTTTCCCGCTTGACGGCATGTAGATCGGACAGGCGTGTGCCGATATCGGGCAGCCGTGTCATGCAGCCGCCACGCGCTTAGCCCGCTGCCACGATTTCGATGCGCAACGGTTCCCCACCGGCCGCAATCCCGAGCAAATGGTCGACGTTCGGGTGCGCACCCGGACGGTTGCGCGCGTCGGCCGTATGCTCGGCGAACACGGCGAGGCCGTGTTCGGCCGCCTTGACGTCCAGCGTGCCGAAAGCCTGCTGCAGATAGTGGTACACCGCCAGCGAGCCCTGCTTGCCCGGCTTATTTTCGATGCTGGCCACCACGGCGCCCTTGCCGTCGAGCAGATCGATCCGCTCGATGCCGTCAATGGCAGGCAGTTGGGCGAGGTTGTCCTTGAACACGTTGCTCGGTTGAATCACTGAAAATACTCCTTCTAGTCGGAAAAATACGGCGAACCGTATCTTATCCGATAGGGTGTTTTGCATCGTGCCGAACGAAACGTCCACTGCACAGTGCGCCACGGACGTTTCGGTTTTTTCGAACTTTCGCTCCCGTATTAGCAGATTTATCCACTCCGCAATCTGACGCAGACTGAGGCTCATCACCACTGCGGACATCGTCCGCTTCACGAGCCCAAACATGCGAACCTATCCGCGCAACAGTCCCCAAGCCGCAGCACGTATCGTCGCGCTGGCCCTCACCTCCGACGGTCACGTCTGCAGCTCGGAAGAGCGCGTACTCGAAAATCTGGATATAGCAGGCGAACTCGGTCTCGCACCGGAACAATTCGCGCAGATCGTGCAGGCGCTGTGTGAGGATCAGTCGGTCGCGCACACGCCGTTCGCGCCGCCGGTCGGCCAACTCGATACGGCCCTGCTCACCACGTTAGTCAACGAGATCGACGAGCCCGCCCTGCGCCGCAAGGTGATTCGCCTGTGCCTCGCCGTAGCGATCGCGGACGACTATCTGGCGGACGGCGAAATCGCGTTGCTCGCTGCCGTGTTTAATGCGTGGGCACTTAAGCCAAGCCTGGCGGCGAGGCGGCGCATCACGCTGCAGGAGGCGGTGCACGGTCACGCACGCCCGGCATCCACCACCTGAGAAGCGAGCGCATGATGTTGCCCGCGCCGCGAGCGGATTGCGTGAATCTCTTCGACCACGCCTTCCGCTCGACCGAGCCAGCGCAGTCCTCGCAGCAGCGCCACGTCCCCGGCGCCCAGTTCCGCGAGCGGAAACACGCCGAGACCGCGCGCGGCGAACACCGCCATCAGCGCGCTGTCTTCGAATTCCCCGACGATCCGCGGCCGGATGCCTTCGGTTTCGAACCAGCGGTCGAGCCGCGCGCGCAATGCACCGTGCCCGGTAGGCAGCAGCACGGGCAGTTCGGCCAGGCACTGCGGAAAGCCGGCACGGGCGGACTTGCGGACGATCTCCGTGGGGCCGTACCAGTCGACTGGCGAACCGACGAGACGCTGGCTCACGACGCGCAGATCGGCATTGTGCGGCGCGGGCTGGCAGGCCAGAACGAGATCGAGCCGATGGAGCGCGAGCTCCGACAGCAGCTGCGCATGTTCGCCCTCGTGGCAGAGCAGCCTGAGCGACGGTGTATCGAGCACCGGCGCGAGCAGCGCGTGCGCGGCGAGCTTTGAAATACCGTCGGAGAGTCCCACCGCGAGCCGCGCAACCCGTTCGCCGCCCGCCTCGCGCATCTCGTCGAGGAGCGCCTCGCCGAGATGAAAAATCTGCTCCGCACGATTGAATGCCGTTTCGCCCGCTTCGGTCATCGTGACGCCACGCCCGGCCGGTTTCAGCAATTGGCGTCCGATCGATTTTTCCAGCTCGCGCACCTGCGTGCTGATTGTCTGAACGGCCATGTCGAGACGCTCGGCCGCGCGCGCAAAGCCGCCCTCCTTCACGACGATCCAGAAATAGTAGAGATGGCGGTAGTTGAGCATGGCAGAGACACTTCGAAAAAACCGATATATCGCTCAGATTATCACTGATTTGTCCGAACCCTAAAGACGGCGATGATAAGGACATACCGGCGTTGCCCAACATCCTTTTCCTGAGAACCCAATGGACTCTCTCCTCTTACTCGCTGCCGACCCCGCCGTATGGGCTGCGCTTCTCACGCTCGTCGTGATGGAAATCGTGCTCGGCATCGACAACCTGATCTTCATCTCGATCCTCAGCAACAAGCTGCCGGAAGCGCAGCGTGCGCGCGTGCAGCGCATGGGCATCATGCTTGCACTCGTGCTGCGGCTGGCCCTGCTCGGCACCGTCGCGTGGATTGCACAATTGACCACGCCCGCCGTGGCGCTGTTCGGCCACACGTTTTCATGGCGCGATCTGATCCTGCTGGGCGGCGGCCTGTTCCTCGTCTGGAAGGCGACCAGCGAAATTCGCCACCACGTCGTCCATGCAGAAGAGGTACGCGACAAAGCGGGCACGACCGTGCAGTTGACTGCAATGGCTGCAATCGGACAGATCCTGGTGCTCGATATCGTGTTTTCGGTCGACAGCATCATCACGGCGGTCGGGATGACCGACCACCTGCCGATCATGTTCATTGCCGTCATTGCCGCGGTCACGGTGATGCTGTTCGCCGCCAACCCGCTGTCGCGCTTCATTGATCGCAATCCGACCATTGTCATGCTCGCGCTCGGTTTCCTGTTGGTGATCGGCATGACGCTCATCGCGGAAGGTTTTGGTTCACACGTGCCGAAGGCTTACATCTACGCGGCCATGGCGTTCTCCGCGTTTGTCGAGGCACTGAATATGCTCGTGCGCCGGGCGAATTCGAAGCGGGTGGTTAGCGCGGAGCAATGAGCGTAGGTGTCAGGCGCCGCGCATGAAAGGAGCGGTTCGACATGCTTGTACGAAGTCAGCTGAATAGTTTCCCGCGATAGCGCGAGGTGTCATGTCGAACGTTCGATGTTTTTTACCCTTAAGGAGCAGCGAAATGAAATGCCCTGTTTGCAAGACCACTGATTTGCTGATGACCGAGCGACGCTCGATCGAAGTCGACTATTGCCCGATCTGCCGGGGCGTATGGCTCGATCGCGGTGAACTCGACAAGCTGATCGCGCAGGACGCGGGAAGCAATGACGCGCAGGTTGACGCTGCCACGCGCCCGAGCCGGGACAGCCATTCGGATCGGGAGAGGGATCGCCATCGCGACCCTGCGTACGACAATCACCGCACGTATGACAATCACCGAACGGACCATCGGGGATACAAGAAGAAGCGCTCGCTGTTCGACATGTTCGATTTCGATTGAAAGTGTCCGCGAGTAGAGGCACCAGGCAGCGGTTATCCAATCAAGGGCGCGTGCTGTTTTCAGCCGCGCCTTTTCACTTTCCCCTCTGCTACGGCCACGGGCATCCAGCAAAAACGCGCGAGGTGTGAAGGCGGACACCTCATCCAGATCCCACCGCTCGCGCGATCAACAAAACTCCTGCACCGATGATGCCGGCCCCCATGATGCGCGCCACGCGTTCACCACGCGGCGCCAGCCGTTCAACGTTGATAGCCACCGTCACAGCAGCCATCACGCGCAAATCCATGACACCGGCAACGAGCAGGACCATCGTCATGCCTGCACAGCAGTAGCTGCAGTCGAGGCCGAGGCGCAGGCCGTGCCGCCATGCCGTGGCAGCGTCCACGGGCAATGCGGACAACATGAGGCAGCGCCCCGGAGTCGCGCGGCAGCAGGCAAGGCGGCGGGCCTTCCACGCAGTGAACTGCAGCGCCCCGGCGAGCAGCACGATCACACCGACTGCGAGCGGAACGGCGCGCGCCAGCGCCGGCAGTTCCATCTCGAGTAACGCCAGCGCAATGCCTAGCGGAAATACGGCCATGCCCCACGCGGTCCACACGAAGAAGTACCCCGCGCCTGCCAGCAGCGTCAGGCCGCCGACGCGCGTCCCGCCGGTCCTGCTGACGGCCTCGCGATAGCGCCACAGCATGGGAACGAGAGATGGCAGCATCATCGCGACCATCATCACCACCCACATGCCGAGGAACGATGCAGCAACGCCAGCCCACGTCTGTCCGCACATCCGCATCCACATCGACGATATCGTCCACCCGCCGGGCATCGGCATCTCGCCCATCGTCGTCATGGACGCGGCGCCGGCGATCGTCAGCGCCGCGCTGACAGCGAAGAGGAGCCCCGAGACGCCGAGGAAAGCTCGCTGCGAAACGCGTGCTTCGTTCGAGCGTCCCGACATCTTCCCGCCTCCGGTTGCGCTAACGTGTTCCATCACCTGGTTCAGCGTGCCTCGTACTCGTCATGACGCTTCCACCACACGCCCGTCTCGTTGCGCCCCTTGGGCGCGCGATCCAGCCACTGGTACATGCCCCAGATGCCATCCACGCCTCGCGCATAGGTGGAATACGTGTGATAGACAACGCCGTCCTCGAGTACGAACGCGCTTAAGCCCGGCCGGTCGCGCGTGTACGTCGCCGCGTCGGTCCCGCAGGTGGCCGCGAACTGGGCGACGGGTTCCGGGACGACCTGGGTCTCGTCCATCGCGTGGCCGCCGCGCGCGTAGTTGTATTCGATGCGTCCTTCACGCTGCTGCGCCTCGGTGAACGCGATGTTGAAGTCGAAGTTGAAGTCGCTGCCAGCCGAGGACGCCCAGGGGAATGTCCACCCCATCCGGCGCTGATACGTCTGCAGTTTCTCGAACGGCGCCCGCGACACCGCCGACAGCGTGACGTCGTGATTCGCGAGATGAATGACAAGGCCGTCGAACCCATCCGCGATCGACGAGCACGACGGGCATCCCGCCTTGTAGTCGGGCCCGAACATGAAGTGGTACACCAGAAGCTGCGAGCGTCCTTTGAACAGGTCGGCCAGCGAAGCGCTTCCCGCCGCGGTTTCGAATCGGTACGTCTTGTCGATTCGCACCCAGGGCAGCGCCTGCCGTTGTTGCACGAGTTCGTCGCTCTGCCGCGTGAGCGCCTTCTCCGCCTTGAGCAGTTCGAGGCGCGCCGCCAGCCACTGTTCACGCGTGCCGGTCGTATGTGTCGTAGTCATGCTTCCCTCCTTGGGAGTCCTGCGTCGTTCGCTCGGTTGTCGATACGACGTACGGGTTGGTGGTCGTGCTAGATTAGTCACGGGCACCCGGACGATGGGAGTGACAAGTGTGGCGGGATTCGAATAAACCATGGACTCGCTAGTGACGGCCGCGGCGCGTGCGCTCGCGGCTGGCGATCCGCTAGGCGCACTGAATCGGGTCGCCTTGCGTGACGACGCACCTGCGCTCGCGCTGCGAGGCATCGCAATGGCGCAGCTCGGCGATCTCGTCCGGGCAAAAACGCTGGTGCGAAGTGCGGCGCGCGCCTTCGGTCCGAAAGCGCCGGTGGCCCGCGCGAGATGCGTGGTCGCCGAAGCCGAAATCGCGCTCGCCTCACGCGATCTGAACTGGCCCACGAAGGCGCTGGACGCCGCGCGGGCGACGCTCGAAGCCCACGGCGACCGGCTAAACGCCGCGCATGCGCGGTATCTCGAGGTCCGGCGCCTCGTCCTGATCGGACGCCTTGATGAGGCCGAGCGCCTGCTCGTCCAACTCGATCCCACGCCCTTCCCGCCCGCGCTGCGCGCTGCCCACGAACTGGTCGTGGCGGGAATCGCGATGCGCCGTCTCCAGACCAGAACAGCGCATGCCGCCCTGGCGAGCGCTGAGCGCGCTGCGCGTCACGCCGGTATCCCGTCGCTGATGGCGGAAGTCGACAGCGCGCGCCTTCTGCTGGACACGCCCGCGGCTCGTCTGATTGCGCATGGCGAAGAGCGGCTGCTCGTGCTCGAAGAGGTTGAGGCGTTGCTGGCGTCGAAGGCGCTCGTGGTGGACGCGTGCCGTTATGCCGTGCGTGAAGCAAACATCGTGGTCCCGCTCGCGACCCGTCCGGTGTTGTTCGCGCTCGCACGCGCATTGGCCGAAGCCTGGCCCGAAGACGTATCGAGGGACGCACTCATCGCGCGCGCATTCCGGGCGAAACACGCCGATGAATCGCATCGCGCGCGGCTGCGCGTCGAAGTCGGGCGGCTTCGCACGCTGCTCGGGCCGCTAGCTGGTGTGAGCGCGACGAAGCGCGGTTTTGCACTGGTGCCGCACGGCGCGCGCGAAGTCGTCGTGCTCGCGCGGCCAGTCGAAGAACCGCATGCGATGGTGCTCGCCTTCCTCGCCGACGGTGAGTCGTGGTCGAGCTCGGCGCTCGCCATTGCACTGGATGCCAGTCAGCGCACCATGCAGCGGACACTCGAATCTCTGGCGCAAGCCGGCAAAGTGCAGTCGTTCGGCCGCGGACGCGCGCGACGCTGGATGACGCCGCCCACGCCCGGACTCACGACGACTTTGTTACTCCCCGCTTCCCTGGCCGAATGATTAGGATGAGGACATGAACAAATCAACTGCCAAAATCGTCCGTGAATATGGGCCCTTTCCGGGTGTCGAGCAGGTGGGCGGCGTCACGTATGACGGCCGGCTTGTCTGGATTGCCGCCGGCGACAAGCTGAATGCCTTCGATCCGGCGAGCGGCGAAACACAACGTTCGCTCGATGTCGACGCGCGGGCAGGCACGGCCTTCGACGGTCAGCACCTGTTTCAGATCGCCGACGATCGCATCCAGAAGATCGATCCGGATACCGGCCGCGTACTCGCCACGATTCCCGCACCCAGCGATGGCGGTAACTCAGGGCTTGCGTGGGCCGAAGGGACGCTCTGGGTAGGCCAGTATCGGGACCGGAAAATCCATCAGATCGATCCCCAAACCGGCGCGATTCTTCGCACTATCGAGTCCAACCGCTTCGTCACCGGTGTCACCTGGAGCAATGGAGAGCTCTGGCACGGCACCTGGGAAGATGATGCCAGCGAGTTGCGGCGAGTCGATCCTCATACGGGAGAAGTGCTGGAGAGCCTCGAAATGCCGCCCGGCCTGACCGTGTCGGGACTGGAAGCCGACGGCGGCGATCAGTTCTTCTGCGGCGGCGGAAACAGCGGGAAAGTGCGAGCCGTACGCCGACCCGGACGAGACACCGAAGTCCCCGCCGCGTCTGCGAGCACCTGACTCACGCGAGCCACGACGCCTAAACACCCATCCCACCTCTCCGGCGCGACAACGTGCCGAATGTCGCCTGGCGCAACGCCCGGATCGACACAGCGAGCAGCAATGTTGTCGATCCCTAAACACCCACCAGAGCCGGCAGCTCCATCTCGTAGGACACGCGCTCGCGCCAGCTGCTCATCTGCGGCTGCTGAACCACGCGAGCTGGATGCGGCGCGTTTTCGACCCGCATCGATACGCGCCCTGGACAGCGCGCATTTTTCCTCTCGAGAATAGCCCGGCTTAGAAATCCGGCGCTATACGCGTTCAGCAAGTGCGCGTGGTGCGCTTCGATGTACGCAGCAATCTGCGCCTCCTCATCGTCAATCGTGGCGAGCAACGCGAGCGTGTGCGCATCCCAGCGGAAGCGCAGGCCGAGTTCATCGAAAGCGCTGTTATAGGCGCACAGTTGCGCCTCTACTTCCGCATCGTGCGCGCTGTCGCGGGTGTCGAACCGGGACGGATTCATGGTCGTCTCCTTCAGGCAAATTGGCATGACCAAGAATAGGAGCGCGAATAGATAAACAACAGTTAAAGTTTTTTCTAAAAACCATAGCCATTTACTTATATATCCGTTCCTCCGCCGACGAGATCGACAAAGTCAGAATGCCTGAACAGTCGTCCTCAACACCGCCCCTTCCCCTGCCAGCATCACCATAGCCCCGTCATCAGAGCCGGCAAACCCATCCATTAGGTATGCCTAATGCAAACCATAAAATGTTTTAACTTTTACTTATCGCTGTTCGCGCGCAGCATCCTTCAGACGCGCTCCACGCGAAACACCTTCCACCCAGTTGTTGTGAGATCGACGGGCAAGGGTTTTCGTCAGTGCAATTCCTTCTGGCCGACCACTGGCGCTTGATTGCCCACAGACAAACCGGCGATGAAGCGATTCGATCACGTAGGTCCAACGCGCCGCTCGAGCGCGACGGAATATACAGGAGACGAAGGACATGGGACATTCCAACGTATCCGGAACAGGCGCCACGCCGTTCCGGCAAAACCGCTGGGTGCAGCTAGCGATCGGCATCGTATGCATGGGGCTCGTCGCGAATCTGCAATATGCGTGGACGCTGTTCGTCGTTCCGATGGACAACGCCCACCACTGGGGCCAAGCGGCCATTCAGACCGCCTTCACGGTCTTCATCGTCACTGAAACCTGGCTCGTGCCTGTCGAAGGATGGCTCGTCGACAAGTTCGGGCCTCGCCCGGTTGTCATCGGCGGTTCGGTGTGCGCAGCGCTTGGCTGGATCATCGACGCGCATGCGAGCAGTCTCGTCGAGCTATACGCCGCAGCCGTGATCGCCGGTATCGGCGCGGGTTGCGTGTATGGCACCTGCGTCGGCACGGCGCTCAAATGGTTTCCGGATAAGCGCGGTCTCGCAGCCGGTTTGACCGCGGCGGGTTTCGGCGCCGGCGCGGCCGTCACCGTGATTCCCATCGCCAACATGATCCAGCGCTCGGGTTACGAGCACACATTCATGTTCTTCGGCATTTTCCAGGGTGTCTGCATTCTGCTGCTCGCCACCCTGCTGGTACGGCCGAAACCGCCCGCATTCGCGGTCGCGGCCAAACGCGTGGTGGCCAGCAAGATCGACTACACGCCCGGCGAGATGATCCGCTCACCGCTCTTCTGGGTGCTGTATCTGATGTTCGTGTTCGTCGCGGCCGGCGGCATTATCGCCACCGCGCAGCTCGGGCCGATCGCGAAGGAATTCGGCTTTGCCAAGCTGCCCGTGAATCTGCTGGGCATCACGCTGCCGCTGCTCACGATGACGCTGTCGATCGACAATCTGTGCAACGGTTTCACGCGTCCGTTGTGCGGCTTTCTGTCGGACCGCATCGGCCGCGAAAACACGATGTTCATGATCTTTCTCGGTGAAGGCGTCGCGCTGCTGGGGCTCATGCAGTTCGGCCACAACCCGTACGCCTTCATGTTCTTCGCCGCCGCCGTGTTCCTGTGCTGGGGCGAGATCTTCTCGATCTTCCCGGCAACTTGCGCGGACACGTTCGGCAGCAAATACGCCGCGGCCAATGCCGGCACGCTTTATACCGCGAAGGGTACGGCCTCGATGCTGGTGCCGATCGCGTCCGTGCTGTCGGCCAACGGCGGGTGGAGCACCGTGTTCATCTCGGCGGCGGTGGTGTCGATCGCGGCAGCCGTATCCGCGAAATTCATCCTCGCCCCAATGAGAAAACGCTGGATCGAAAACTCGGGCGCGCCGGCCGGCGTAGTTATCGCTGAAGCGCGCCTGCAGCCGTCGTCCGGCGCCTCGTCTGAATGAACAACAACGTGAGCTCGCCACTCACGGCAAATCCATAACGTCCCGCGACCAAGGAGCAACATCATGGCAGAAGCCGACCGTCAAACAGTAGAAGAGACTTCGACACAACAAGCGGCCGAGACGACCGACGGGTTTCATCTCGTCATCGACGCGCTGAAACTGAACGACATCAGCACCATCTTTGGTCTTGTCGGCATCCCGATCACCGACCTCGCGCGGCTCGCACAAGCGGAAGGGATGCGTTTCATCGGTTTTCGTCACGAGCAGCACGCGGGCAATGCAGCGGCCATTAGCGGCTTCATGACGCAGAAGCCGGGCATCTGCCTGACGGTGTCGGCGCCGGGCTTTCTGAACGGCCTGACCGCGCTCGCCAACGCGACCACCAATTGCTTCCCGATGATCCTGATCAGCGGTTCGAGCGAGCGTGAAATCGTCGATCTGCAGCAGGGCGATTACGAAGAAATGGATCAGTTGAATGCGGCCAAACCGTATGCAAAAGCCGCGTATCGCGTGCTGCATGCGGAAGACATCGGCATCGGCGTGGCGCGTGCAATCCGTGCCGCGGTGTCGGGACGTCCTGGCGGTGTGTATCTGGACTTGCCGGCCAAGCTGCTCGCGCAAACGTTGGACGCCGTGAAGGCGCAACAGTCGCTCGTCAAAGTGGTCGATGCCGCGCCGCGTCAGTTGCCGGCGCCGGAATCGGTCAAGCGTGCAATCGATGTATTGAAGAGCGCCAGGCGTCCGCTGATTCTGCTCGGTAAGGGCGCGGCATACGCGCAAGCCGATGCGGAGATCCGCGCGTTCGTCGAGCAAAGCGGCATTCCGTATCTGCCGATGTCGATGGCCAAGGGCCTATTGCCCGATACGCACGAGCAATCGGCGTCGGCGGCACGCTCGTTTGTGCTGCAGGAAGCCGACGTTGTCGTGCTGATCGGCGCGCGCCTGAACTGGCTGCTCTCGCATGGCAAGGGCAAAACGTGGGGCGCGGAGCCGAAGAAGTTCGTCCAGGTCGATATTTCACCGACCGAGATCGACAGCAACGTCGCGATTGCCGCGCCGGTGATCGGCGATATCGGCTCGTGCGTGGCGGCATTACGTGCCGGCCTCGATGCGGGATTCGCGAAGCCGAGCGCTGAATGGACCGGCGCGATCGCCGAGCGCAAGAGCAAGAACCTCGCCAAGATGGCGGCCACGCTCGACAAGAACCCGTCGCCGATGAATTTCCACAGTGCGTTGCGGGCAATTCGCGACGTGCTGAAGACGCGCCCGGACATCAACATCGTCAACGAAGGCGCGAACACGCTCGACTACGCGCGCAGCATCATCGATATGTACGAGCCGCGCAAACGCTTCGATTCGGGCACGTGGGGAATCATGGGCATCGGCATGGGCTTCGCGATCGGTGCGGCCGTGACGAGCGGCAAGCCGGTTGTCGCGATTGAAGGTGACAGCGCGTTCGGCTTCAGCGGCATGGAACTCGAAACCATCTGCCGTTACGACTTACCGGTATGCACGATCGTCTTCAACAACAACGGCGTGTATCGCGGCACCGACGTGAATCCGACGGGTGGCAAGGACGTGGCGCCGACCGTGTTCGTGAAGGGCGCGCGCTACGACAAGATGATCGAGGCATTCGGCGGTGTCGGCTATAACGCGACCACCCCGGAAGAACTGACGAAGGCGCTGCTTGAAGCGATCGCGTCCGGCAAGCCGACCTTGATCAATGCCGTCATCGACGAAGCGGCGGGCACCGAAAGCGGCCGCCTGACCAATCTGAATCCGCAAAGCGCGGCAATGAAAAAGTGATCCAGCGTAACCACGGAGATAGCAAAGTGACCAAACCTCTCGAAGGCATCAAGATCATCGACTTCACCCACGTTCAAGCCGGCCCCGCGTGCACGCAGTTGCTCGCCTGGTTCGGCGCCGACGTGATCAAGGTTGAAAGACCGGGTTCTGGCGACGTGACGCGCAACCAGTTGCGCGACATTCCCGACGCCGACGCGCTTTACTTCACGATGCTCAACAGCAACAAGAAGTCGCTGACGTTGGACACGAAAAAGCCCGAAGGCAAGGAAGTCCTCGAAAGACTGATTCGCGAATCCGACGTGCTGGTCGAAAATTTTGGTCCGGGCGCGCTGGACCGGATGGGTTTTTCATGGGAACGCCTGAACGAACTCAATCCGAAGATGATCGTCGCTTCGGTGAAGGGCTTCAGCGACGGCCATCACTATGATGACTTGAAGGTCTACGAAAACGTCGCACAGTGCGCAGGCGGCGCGGCATCCACCACCGGCTTCTGGGACGGGCCGCCGACCATCAGCGCCGCGGCGCTCGGCGACAGCAACACCGGCATGCATCTGGCGATCGGCATTCTGACCGCCCTGCTGGGCCGCGACAAAACCGGCAAAGGCCAGAAGGTCGCCGTGTCGATGCAGGACAGCGTGCTGAACCTGTGCCGCGTGAAGCTGCGCGACCAGCAGCGGCTGGAACGCGTGGGCTATCTCGAGGAATATCCGCAATATCCGCACGGCGAATTCAGCGACGTGGTGCCACGCGGCGGCAACGCGGGCGGCGGCGGTCAGCCGGGTTGGGTGCTCAAATGCAAGGGCTGGGAAACGGATCCGAACGCATACATCTACTTCACGATCCAGGGCCATGCGTGGGAACCGATCTGCAAGGCGCTCGGCAAACCCGAGTGGATCGATGATGCAGCCTACAAGACCGCCGAAGCACGTCAACCGCATATCTTCGAGATCTTCGGCACCATCGAAGCATGGCTCGCCGACAAGACCAAATTCGAAGCGGTTGACATTTTGCGCAAGTTCGACATTCCCTGCGCGCCGGTGCTGACAATGAAGGAGCTGGCCAACGATCCGTCATTGCGCGCGAGCGGCACGATCGTCGAAGTGCCGCACAAGAAACGCGGCTCGTATCTGACGGTCGGCAGTCCGATCAAGTTCTCGGACATGAAGCCGGAAGTGACCGCGTCGCCGCTGCTCGGTGAACACACGGAGGAAGTGCTGGCGAGCCTCGGCTACAGCCGGCAGGACATCTTCAACCTGCGCGAAATCAAAGCGGTTTAATCGAGCTACGCCACAGGCCCATTTTCAGATTCGGGTCTGCGGATACGGCGTCCCTCTGCGGACGCCGTATCCAATTCAAGGATCTACGCTTTTACGTTTCGGGGAACGCCATGCAAAGCGCTATCGATTTCGAGCAACTCGTCAACGCGATCGGCGACGCGATCATCATTTCCGATGCGAGCGGCAGCATCACACTGTGGAACCCGGCCGCCGAGCGCATGTTCGGCTTTACGCAAAGCGAGGCGCTGGGAAAGTCGCTGGATCTGATCATCCCGGAACGTTTGCGCGGCCGCCATTGGGACGGCTATCACAAGACCATGGCAACGGGCGAAACCCGTTATGGCAATGACGTGCTGCGTGTCCCCGCCGTGCATAAGGACGGACGGTCACTATCGATTGCCTTCACAGTCGCGTTGCTGCATTCGCCGCAGCACGAGCTCACCGGCATCGTCGCCGTCATCCGCGACGAAACCAGCCGCTTCCAGGAGGATCGCCTGCTACGCAAGCGACTTGCGGAACTGGAAGCGTCCGCAGGCGCGTAAGCGTCATGCGTAGCGCGCCAGAAACATATCGGCGGCAGATTCCGCGACTTGCCGTTGTTCATCCGCGCTGAGGGACGGCTGGCCCATCGTCACCTGCGGCCAGAACGCGAATGCTTTCACCAGGCCCTGCAACTGCAGTGAGGCGAATATCGGATCAGACGTCTTGAGACGGCCATCGGCAGCGGCTGCGCGAATCCACACCGTCAGGTCTTCTTCACGCTCGCCCATGCGCGCCACCATGTCGCGCGCGCGCTCCGGCGAATGAATGCCCGCAGCAATCGCCACGCGCGCGAGGGACAGAAACGCCTCGTCATTCAACAGGCTCAGCTTTTTTGACAGAAGCTGGAGCAACTGCACTCGCAACGGAATCGCGGCGGAATAGACCGGCGCCTCGCCCGTGTCGCTCGACTCCCACAACTGACGCAGGATCGCAGCGAACAGCGCTTCCTTGCTGGGAAAATGGTTGTAGACCGTCCGCTTCGAGACGCTCGCGCGCGCCGCGATACGGTCCATGCTGGTTGCGTCGAAACCGGCCGCGAGAAATTCTTCGATTGCCGCCTCAATCACGGCGGCGCGCTTGCGGTCGGTCAGGCGGAGGGGGGTGTCACGGGTGTTCATCGCTAAATTTTACACCGGGCAGTTTACTTTTCTCGAAAATAAACTACACTGACCAGTCTACTTTCTGTTTCGAGG
Source organism: Paraburkholderia caffeinilytica (assembly GCF_046030355.1). GTDB lineage: Bacteria > Pseudomonadota > Gammaproteobacteria > Burkholderiales > Burkholderiaceae > Paraburkholderia > Paraburkholderia caffeinilytica_B. Next base: position 350,356 of record NZ_JAQQCQ010000005.1, on the reverse strand, counting down.
CTGCTCGCATGACATCGTTCACCGGTTCTATTCGCCGCGCCTTGGGCCTGACGGCCGCGCGACGCGGGCGTGAATTGTTCGATACATCGGCCCAGCACGACGGCGAGCGCTTTCGTAACGTCAAACCGCGCCCTGTCGAAGGAATCGGCAAAACCTTGAGCATCGTGTGGAATGTGTTGCTCAACAAGCCGGACGGCACGGTGCCGGCGGGCGCCCTGCCTGTGGACGCGCTATCGCGCGAACAACTCCAGGCCGCGCCGGACCGGAGCCTGTATCGCCTCGGGCATTCGACCATGCTGCTCAAGCTGCGGGGTCAGTTCTGGTTGACCGACCCGGTCTTCGCCGAACGTGCATCGCCGTTCCGGCACTTTGGCCCGAAGCGTTTTCATGCACCGCCCATTGCGCTCGAAGACTTGCCGCCGTTGCGCGGCGTGATTCTGTCGCACGACCACTACGACCATCTGGACCGCGAAACCGTGCTGGCGCTCGCGGCGAAGACAGGTGTATTTCTGACGCCGCTGGGTGTCGGCGACCGCCTGATCGAGTGGGGTATCGAGGCGTCGAAGGTCCGTCAGTTCGACTGGTGGCAGAGCGTCGAGATCGACGGCCTGGCGTTCACGGCGACCCCGGCGCAGCACTTCTCCGGCCGCAGTCTGTTCGACGGCAACAGCACCTTGTGGGCCTCATGGGTGATCGTCGATGACGCGCTGCGCGTGTTCTTCAGCGGCGACACGGGCTACTTCGACGGATTCAAGGCCATTGGCGAGCGCTTGGGTCCCTTCGACGTGACGCTGCTCGAAACCGGCGCCTACGATGCCCAATGGCCGTACGTCCACATGCAACCCGACGAGACCGTCCAGGCCCACGTCGATCTGCGCGGCCGCTGGCTGGTGCCCGTTCACAACGGCACGTTCGATCTGGCGATGCATCGCTGGCAGGAACCGTACGAGCGTGTGGTCGGACTCACCGCCGTGCGCGGCATTTCGCTTGCGACGCCTCGCATGGGCGAGCGACTGGATCTGGGCGCGCCGCACCGCGGCGAGAAGTGGTGGCGCGAGGTCGCCGAGACAGCGCAAGAACCGGTGACGCAACGACGCTGGTTCTCGTGCCGCCCTACCCGGCAAGCCAATTCGTGAGGTCAACGCCCGCGCGCAGTGTGTTCTCAGCCGGCGTGGGCAACGGGCTCCGCGTTCGTGCGCACCGTTTCCAGCCGCTGCCGCAAAGTCCTGGCCGCGAGGACCATGTTGGTCAACGCGGCTTCCGCCTCCGGCCAACTGCGCGTCTTTAGCCCGCAATCGGGGTTGACCCACAGACGGTCGGCGGGGATGACCTCGCAGGCACGCTCCAACAATCGCTGCATCGCTTCGACACCCGGCACCCGCGGTGAATGGGTGTCGTACACGCCAGGCCCGATTCCGTTCGGATAGGCAAACGCGCCGAACCCATCAAGCAATTCCATGGACGATCGCGACGTCTCGATGGTGATAACGTCCGCGTCCAGCGCCGCGATCGCAGGAAGAATGTCGTTGAACTCCGAATAGCACATGTGCGTGTGAATCTGCGTGGCATCGGAAACGCCGCCTGCCGAAATTCTGAAGGTCCGCGTCGCCCATTCCAGATAAGACGACCAGTCAGCCTTGCGCAGTGGCAGACCTTCACGAAACGCAGGCTCGTCGATCTGGATGATGCGGATACCCGCCTTTTCCAGGTCGATCACTTCTTCTCGAATGACGAGCGCCAATTGCAGGGCAGTGATCGATCGAGGTTGATCGTCACGCACAAACGACCACTCGAGCATCGTTACCGGTCCCGTCAGCACGCCTTTCACCAACCGGTCCGTCAAGGACTGCGCGTGACAGGCCGCGTCCACCATCATGGGCTCGGGCCGGTAAATATCGCCGTAGAGGATCGGCGGCTTGACGCACTGCGCGCCATAGTTCTGTACCCAGCCGCACTCCGTGAACGCATACCCCCACAGTCTTTCGGCAAAGAATTCGACCATGTCGTTGCGCTCGACCTCACCGTGCACGAGCACGTCGAGTCCGAGTTCCTCCTGCTTTCTCAACACGGAGGCCGTTTCCGCGCGCATGCGTTCGAGGTAGTCGAGTGCGCGCAATTCGCCGCGCTTGTAAGCCGCGCGTGCCTTGCGGATCGCCGGCGTTTGCGGAAACGAACCGATGGTCGTGGTAGGCAGAAGCGGCAGTTTCAACGAATGCCGCTGCACACGGGCCCGATCGGCAAACTGGCTCTTGCGGCTCGCCATCTCGTCGGTAATGGTTGCGACTTTTCTCTGCACAAGCACATTCATCACCGCACTTGAACTGCGCCGCGCATCGAGCGCCTTGTCCGCAGCAGCCAGCTGAGGTTCTGCCGCCGCCGGATCATGCAGTGCAAGCGCAATGGCGCCGAGTTCATCGAGCTTCTCAGTCGCGAACGCTAGCCAGGACTTCAGCTCGGCATCCAGTCTCGTTTCCGGGGCCAGCGTGACCGGGACGTGCAGCAGCGAGCATGACGGCGCAATCCAGAGTTTGTCGCCGCGTTCTGCATGAAGCTGCTGCAACGATTCGACGATTTCGCCGAGGTCGGCACGCCAGATATTGCGTCCGTCGATGACACCGGCCGACAGCACGCTGTCAGCCGGCAATGCGCTATGCCACGCGTCAAGTTGCTCCGGCGCCCTGACCAGATCGATATGCACACCGTGAACCGGCAGCTCGGCAACACGCGGCGCATGATCGGCTGCCGTGCCGAAATACGTCGCCAGCAGTACCTTGACGCCCGACACGCCGAGCACCTCGTACGCGGCAGAAAATGCTTCGAGCCATTCGCCGTCGAGGTCGAGACAGAGCGCCGGTTCCTCGAGTTGCACCCACTCAATCCCGCGCTGCTTCAACTCGTCGAGGATACGCATGTAACGGATCACGAGTTTGGGCAGCAACGACAGCTTGTCAAAACCGGTCACTTGACGCTTGGACAGCCACAGATACGTGATCGGACCGATCAGGACGGGCTTGACCGTCAGATTCAATGCGAGCGCCTCGTCGATCTCTTCGAAGAACCAGTTCACTCCGCCATTGAATGTCGTCTGCGGTCCAAGTTCCGGGACCAGATAGTGGTAGTTGGTGTCGAACCACTTCGTCATTTCCATCGCCGGCTGCGCCGTGTTGCCGCGCGCCAGTTCATAGTACTGAGCCAGTGAGAGCGACGTGGGCTCGAATGCGAACCGCTCGGGCAGCGCACCGAGCAGCGCAGTCAAGCTCAGCATCTGATCGTAGTAGGCGAAATCGCCCACCGTGACGAAGTCGAGGCCAGCCGCACGCTGCTGTTCCCAGTGACGCTCGCGTAACGCCTGCGCGACGCCGCGCAGACCTGCATCGTCGGACTCGCCGCGCCAGAATGATTCCTGGGCAAACTTGAGTTCACGATGGGCGCCGATGCGCGGAAAACCATGTATGTGAGTACGAGCCATAGCGGATCCTTGACTATCCTGATCAGATGCCCGCGCGCAACGTTCTGGCTGCCGCAACCATGTTCTTCAATGCGGGGATGACTTCTTCCCACGCACGCGTCTTCAGGCCGCAGTCGGGGTTCACCCACAACCGCTCAGCCGGAATCCGCTCGGCCGCCTTGCGCATCAGATTCACGATGTGCTCCTGGCTCGGGATATTCGGCGAGTGGATGTCGTAGACGCCCGGCCCGATTTCGTTCGGATAATTGAAATTGTCGAAGGCGTCCAGCAATTCCATGTCCGAACGCGAGGTCTCGATCGTGATGACGTCGGCGTCCATATCAGCGATTGAAGCGATGATGTCGTTGAACTCGGAATAGCACATGTGCGTGTGGATCTGCGTCTCGTCCTGCACGCCGTTCGCCGTGATGCGGAAGGATTCCACCGCCCATTGCAAATAGTCGTTCCATTGCGACTTGCGCAGCGGCAAGCCTTCACGCAGCGCCGCTTCGTCAATCTGGATCACCCGTACACCGGCTTTCTCCAGATCCAGCACTTCCTGGCGGATCGCCAGCGCCAACTGATAGCAGGAAACCGAACGCGGCTGGTCGTCACGCACGAACGACCAGTTCAGGATCGTGACCGGGCCGGTCAACATGCCCTTCATCGGCTTGGCGGTCTGCGATTGCGCGTACCTGATCCACTCGACCGTCATCGCCTTCGGACGGCTGATGTCGCCGAACAGGATGGGCGGCTTCACGCAACGGGAGCCATAAGACTGCACCCAGCCGAACTGGCTGAACGTGTAACCGTCGAGCTGCTCGCCGAAGTATTCGACCATGTCGTTACGCTCGGCTTCGCCATGCACGAGCACGTCGAGACCTAACGCTTCCTGCTCCTGCACGCTGCGCGCAATTTCACGCTGCATCACCGTCTTGTAGCTGGCTTCGTCCAGTTCACCGCTCTTGAACTGGCTGCGCGCCTGGCGAATTTCGGCGGTTTGCGGGAATGATCCAATGGTGGTGGTCGGGTAAGCCGGCAGGTTCAACAGGGCCGACTGCCGCGCGGCACGTTGCGAATAGGCGCTGGCGCGACGTCCCAACGTGGCGTCGATCTTCGCGATCGCGGCCTTGACCGCCGGGTTGTGCACGCGCGGCGACGTCCGGCGGCTTTGGATGGCGGCCTGATTGTCGGCCAACGCGGCTTGCACGGATTCGCGCCCGTCGTTCAGCGCCTTTGCGATGATCTTCAGTTCATCGAGTTTTTGCAGGGCAAACGCGAGCCACGAGCGGATCTCGTGATCGAGCTTCTGTTCGCTGTTCAGGTCGACCGGAACATGCAGCAATGAACAGGACGGCGCGATCCACAGCCGAGCCTGCAACGTCCGATGAATCGGCGTCAGCCATTCCAGCACCGCGCTCAGATCGGTCTTCCAGATGTTGCGGCCATTGATCACGCCAAGCGACAGAATCTTGTCTGCGGGCAATTGCGCGACGACCTGCTCGACTTCGTTACGGCCGTTGATCGCGTCGACATGCAAACCTTGAACCGGCAATCCGCAGGCGAGCGCGAGGTTATCGCGCAGCTCGCCGAAATAGGTCGCCAGCAGCAGCTTCACGCCAGTGGCCTTCAATGCGTCGTATGCCGTGACGAAGGCGTGTTGCCATACCGGGTCAAGCTCGGTGACCAGCGCCGGCTCATCGATCTGCACCCATTCCACTCCTTGCGCCGCCAGTTGCGCGAGCAGTGCCGCGTAAACAGGCAGCAGGCGCGGCAGCAGCGCGAGCTTGTCCGAATCGTCCTTCGCCTTGCCGAGCCATAGATATGTCACCGGTCCGATGATGACCGGCTTGGCTTTGACGCCAAGCGCGCGAGCCTCGGCGAGTTGCTCGAGGAGGCGTGACGCGTCGAGCGAAAATTCGGTCGACGCGCTGAATTCCGGCACGATGTAGTGATAGTTCGTATCGAACCATTTGGTCATCTCGCCGGCTTGCACGCCGCAACTGCAGGCGGAATCATGCGCGGAACGGCCGCGTGCAACGCGAAAGTAATTGTCGAGCGCGTCGCCGTCAAAGCCCCGGACCCGTTCCGGAATATTGCCCAGCATGAAGCTCGTGTCGAGCACCTGGTCATAGAACGAGAAGTCGCCAACCGGAACCTGATCGAGGCCGGACTGGTTCTCCCAGTGACGCTGACGCAATTGCGCGCCCAGGCCTGTCAGTTCGTCACGCGACGACTGCCCCTTCCAATAATGCTCCTGGGCGAACTTCAGCTCACGCTTTGCGCCGATGCGAGGGAAACCCAGATTGTGTGTCGTAACCATGATGATGAGCTGCTCCAGAAATGAACGGCTCGATCATAGGGTGGATGGCTCATGAAATATAATGGCATTATTTCATTGATCAATTAGTTTTCTTCATGGACTCGCCATGCTCGAACGAACCCATCTGACGATCATTCGGGAAGTGGACCGGCAAGGGTCCCTGACCGCGGCCGCCAACGTGCTGTGCCTGACGCAATCGGCGCTGAGTCATACCGTCAAGAAGATGGAACAACAGTTGGGCACCGCCGTGTGGGATCGGGAAGGCCGCAATCTGCGTCTGACCCAGGCGGGTCAATATCTGCTGGCGCTTGCCAACCGGGTGCTGCCGCAAATGGAGCATGCGGAAGAACGGATGAAGCAGTATGCGCAAGGGCAACGCGGCACGCTGCGTATCGGCATGGAGTGCCACCCCTGCTATCAGTGGCTGCTCAAGGTGGTCTCGCCCTACCTTGCGCGGTGGCCGGACGTGGATGTCGACGTCAAACAGAAATTCCAGTTTGGCGGCATTGGTGCGCTGTTTGGTTACGACATCGACATTCTGGTCACGCCGGACCCGTTGAGAAAACCCGGTTTGCGCTTCGAGCCGGTGTTCGACTACGAGCAGGTGCTGGTGGTCGGCCTCGCGCATCGACTGGCGCAGTTGCCCTTTATTCCCCCGGAGGAACTTGCGGACGAAGTCCTCATTACGTATCCGGTGGAAATCGATCGGCTGGATATCTATAACCAGTTTCTGATGCCGGCGAATGTCATGCCGAAGCGCCATAAGGTCATTGAAACAACCGACATCATGTTGCAAATGGTGGCCAGTGGGCGGGGCGTCGCCGCGCTGCCTCGCTGGTTGGTGGAAGAGTACGCCGGCAAGGTCGCCATCAGTCCCGTCAGATTGGGCAAGCGAGGCATCGCCAAGCAGATTTTTCTCGGCGTGCGTGAAACCGACACGGCGATCGATTATTTGAAAGCGTTCGTGGAACTCGCACGCCAATCAGACTGGAACACGACTCAAAGCCCAACCAGGCAATGAGCGTGTCCAAAGATTTCGATGTATTGACTGGCGCGATAGGGTTACGGCGTATGGCCGATGGCGGGTTGGGTTCACTTCGTCACGCGGTGCCCCAGCCGATTCATTCCAGCGAATCCATTCCCGATTGCTGATAGTTCTGAATCCCCACCTTGTCGATCAACGCCAGGTTGGTCTCGAGCCAGTCGATATGTTCCTCGGTATCCTCAAGGATATGGGTAAGGATCGCGCGTGAGACGAAATCGCTCACCGTCTCGCAGTAGGCAATGGCTTCCTTGCACGTTGCCTGCGACATCCGCTCGAGCTTGAGATCGCACTCGAGGATTTCCTGCGTTTCCTCGCCGATAAGCAGTTTGTGCAAGTCTTGCAAATTCGGTAAACCGTCCAACACGAAAATGCGCTCGATCAGCAGATCGGCGTGCTTCATCTCGCCGATCGATTCGTCATACTCGTGCTTGCCGAGACTTTTCAGGCCCCAGTGACCATACATTCGCGCGTGCAGAAAATACTGGTTGATCGCGGTCAGTTCATTCTTCAATTGCGCGTTCAGGTATTCGAGAACCTTGGCATCTCCTTGCATATCGCCTCCCCTATTCGCCACGTCACGCCTCGAATGAGGCACAGACGTCTCTCAGGCACTCCACTTCGCATGAGGCTGTTTGGTGCGCAGCATCACGCGGCTCATGTGTATGAGGCCCGTTAGGGCAGCATAGTGCATGGTCCGGTCGACGCTACGAATGAGAATTGGTATCGTTTCAAACCTAACCAAACCGAATGCGCAGATGAACAGCGCCGAACGAAAGAGGCGAACAATGCCCAGGCACAACCCAGCGCTTCATCGCAATGAAAAACGCCCCATGACACCGGGTCGCCGGCGGCTTCTCATCGCCGGCGTGATCCTGCTGATCGCCGCGCTAGGGTGGGGGCTGTGGGTCATACTCGAGCCCGCCTTCCGGCACACCATCGTCATCACAACCGGCGCAGACAACGGGATCTATCGCGGCTTTGCAGATCGCTATGCGCCTATCCTGAAGCGTGACGGCATCAAGCTTGATATCCGCAGTTCGTCGGGTTCGAGTGAAAACTATCAACGGTTGAAGGATCCGGACAGTCCATACGAAGTAGGCTTTATCCAGTCCGGCACCACCAGCCCCAAAGAAACCGACCACCTGCAAACAATCGCCGCCGTCTCCTACGAACCGATCTGGGTGTTCTACCGTGGCGAGCCGACCATCAACCGGCTGGTACAACTCCGCGGCAAGCGGGTTTCAATCGGTGTTCCCGGCAGCGGCCTGCTGAATGTTTCCCAGGTATTGCTCGGGTACAGCGGCATTACACGGGACAACACGACGCTGCTCGAAATGGACGCGGCCAAATCCTATCAAGCGCTTGAAAGCGGTCAGCTGGATGCGGCTTTCTTTATCGGCAGACCCGATGCACCCATGCAGTCAACGCTGCTGAACAGCGATCTCAAACTGATGAGTTTTGCGCAGGCCGATGCATTGGTGCAGAAATTCCCGTCGCTATCCAAGGTAATTTTTCCGCGGGCCGCGACCAGCATCGTCAACGATCTGCCGCAATCCGACGTCACGCTGCTCGCCGCCACCGCTTTGCTCGTTTCCAAAGACACGCTGCACCCCGCGCTCGCTTATCTGTTGCTGGACGCGGCCAAAACCGTGCACGGCGGCGAAGATTACTTCACGCCGCGTGGCGTGTTTCCCAATCTGAACACCGAGGAATTTCCTATTTCCGAAGAGAGTGAGCGTTACTTCAAAACGGGGCGCCCCTTCCTGCAGCGCTACCTGCCATTCTGGCTGGCCAGCTTTGTCGAAAGACGTCTGCTGATTCTGCTTCCCTTCATGGCTTTGCTGCTGGGTCTGTTACAGGCACTGCCGCGCATGGCTGCGGCCCGGATAAAAAAACGCCTGGTTGTCTGGTATCGCGAGATCAAAGCGCTTGAAGATGAAATATGGAAAAACAACCATCCAACGCCGGACCAGATTGCGCAATGGCGGGATGAGATCGAGCACATTGACGCCTATGCCAATCAGATCCGGATGCCCCAGCGTTACTTCCAGGACGTGTATGCGCTCAAGCAGGCAATCGGCGTAGTTCGGGACCGGATTGCCCGCTTAGCGCGGAATCAATAGCTGCGCGGCGCTTACTTCATGTCGGGCTGGTTCGGCGGTGGGAGTGCCGGATCGAGTTTCGCGGACTCTCTCACCAACTGATCGGTCATTGCAGCCGCAACCGGATTCGAACCGGGACGATACGGGTCGTCACGGCTGGGTTGGGCCGGCGGCGGCAAAGCCGGATCAAGTTTGGCGGACTCTTTGACCAGTTCATCCGTAATTGCAGAGCCGACCGGATTCGCGCCATGACGATGCAAACTGTCACGCCTGCCTTCGCTTCGCGCTGCGAGGGCGGTCTTCGACTCGACGTCACCACGAACGGCAGCCGATTCGCGTGGCCGTGTGTCCGGACGCGGCACTTGCACGATGCCGTTAGTCAGGGAGCCGGACCCAGTCACGCCTGCCCCGCTCGTGGACTGTTTAGGGGCAGCAGCCATGTTGCCCGAGAGAGGCGCCGCGCCGACCACAGTTCCCGCGGCCACATGGGTGTCACTCATTTGGAGAGAGGTCGCGGCCAATTCCGCCGAACTGTTTGCCGCGACGTCGGTGTCGACCGTCGAGCGATGGCTTTTATGTAACAGCAAAAAAACGCCGAATACCAGTTCGAGGAGAAGCACTCCGACTATCAATGATGTACGTACATTCCTCATATTAACCAACGATTCGTTCAATCGATGCGATTGGATTGATGATGGCCGTCCGCTCGAAGAGCACGTCAAACGGCGAGTTCGCGGCATGAGCCCGCGATGGGTTGATGTGGGGATGATTTGCGCGACCCGCACACGTTGATTGTCCGGCGGCAAGGGTCCGGTGATTCACGCTACCGGACGGCACGAGACATCTCTCGTATGCTAATGCGAAAAAAGAATCTGTGCTGAACGGTCGTGAGGCACGGGCGGAATCGTGCGAAACCTGCGGACATTCTCCGCGCCCGCGGCCACGCGGGACGGCAGATTGATGCTATGAAACATCCGGTGGAGGAGAGGTCATTTTCTCGTCCGGTGCGGTCAGATTTTTGTCGGCGACGAACTAGCTCGCTTCGCGATCGCAGGTTGCCCAGGCCGGCGCCGATGCGCTAACGCACCGGCGGTGACAGACCCGCCGACCGGCCTTTAAGGTTTGCCCTTGAGGGTAAACGGCGCCAGCAGCGACCGTACATCGACCTGTTGCCCCTGGAGCAGGAGCAGCCTCGCATGGAGCACCATGTTCTCAAGAACAAGCTTGGCGGTGCTCAGCAGATACAGCGCGTGAATGTCGGAGATCGACATGTTGCCTGCTTCGACCTGGTGATGACGCTCGACAAGCGAACTCATGACAAGGCGCCTGAGTTCCTGCTCTCCAAATGGAAGGTCCGCGTAGTCGATCGGGTCGTCGGCTTCTACTTCCCGCAGCAGTTCCACTAGCGTTTCCGTGCTCACGTCCATGTGCAGGCTCCACGTTGTCGATTAAGACCAGCATAGCCAAACAGAGTCACCAGCACGGACAGCCTACCGTTTCTGCCTGGGCGAGTCCAGCCTGGATCGTGCCGAAGCAGAGGGATCGACTAACCGATATCCTCAGGTTGTGCGCTACGCCTCATAACGATCGCCCAGATCGTCAAGGTGCGCTCGATGCGTGTGATCGACCCGGGACCCCACGCCGTTTCTTCTTCAACTCGATCGTTTCGAACAACACATAGTTCTGCGTCGGGGTTTGATCCGCACCGGGCGCGTGATAGTAGTTCATCGTAATCGTGGTCTCGCCACCCGGTTGTCCCGGATCATGATCGAACACCGCGATACCGTAGCCCGTGCCGGTATCCCGTTGCGCCGACCAGACCGCGTCTTCGACGGCATCCGCGCTGGCACGCACGAACGTACCCGCGGCCGTTCCGGCAACCGGGCGATTAGGGCGCGTGAAAATACGCGCCTGCGGCAAGCCGGTACCGGTATCCACGCCATACACATCGAGTGGCGCACTCGTTCCGCCACCGCCGAGAATCAGGTGAATGGTGCCGTGGCTCGTATCGAACGTCGATGCTCCCGGCGATACCGCCGACATCACCGGCCGCGGCTGCAACGTATCGACCACGCGCCCCGTGGCGATATCGGCGCCCTTGTTGTGATTACAACCGCGCACGGGGTAGCTGCGTTCGTAATCGTGATCGTGCCCGCACAGCACCAGATCGACACCGTAGCGGTCGAACAGAGGCAGCCAGGCTTCGCGGATGCCCTTGTCGGAACCGTTGCCGGTTTTCGATGAACTCAGCGCGTCCTGATGCATCTGCACGACGATCCAGTCGACTTCGCCGTCTTCCGCGGCTCGGCGCAATGTTTTCTCGAGCCAACGGGTCTGCTCACCTTCGCTATATCCACGCACATAGAGCGACGTACCTGGCTGAATCGGCGGATTGCCGGTGCTCGCCACCGGCACCAGGGGACTCGGGCCGGCCACGAACGCCGCCGCATCCTGATAGACGACGTCGTCCGCATCGAGCGAGATGAAAAGCACCGAGCTCACGCGGAAGCTGTACCAGCGTCCCTGGAAGCGCGTGTGATTGTCCGGCAGCGTGTAGCGTGCGAGATACGATGCAAGACCTTGTTCGCCGTTGTGGAATTCGATCTCGTGATTGCCCGGACACGGCATCCACGGCCGGTTCGACGCCGAGGTCTGGCAGTTGTTGCCGAAATCGCGCCACACGTCCGGCTGGTGGGCCGGGTTCAGATTGGCGTAGCAGAGATCGCCGTTGAGCAGATGGAACAACGGCTGAAATCGCTCGACGGCCTGAACCGCAAAACGGCTCTGCGGCGACGAGAGGACCCAGCCGGTGTTGGGCGTCGCGAGATCGCCGTAGCTCGTCCAGCGGAATGGCGCGCGGCCGCGGGGCGCCGTGCGGAAACTCGCGCTAAAGGGCTGAGCCGCGTTGCTGTCGTTGTCGGCGCTCACCTCGTACTCGTAGCGCGTGTCGGCCTTCAGGCCGTGCAGACGCGCGTGATAAGTGAACACGACCTCGCCGTTGATGCCATCGGTATAGGTGCTCTGGACGCCATGCACGGTCGCTTTCGCGTCGCCCGCGCTACTGAAACGCACCTGCGGATTGACCGCCGGCGCCGGCGACGCCCACGACACGGTGACCTCGCTCGTCGGATCGTTGCCCCAGGTCAGGTGGATCTGCTCCGGCGTGCCGTCGGGCGCGCCGTTCGCGGCCCGCGCCGCCGATGCGAGCGTGCCTGCGGCCGTCGCGAGGCTGGATGCGCCGGCAAACTTCAGAAACCCGCGGCGCGAGACGATGGTGGCACCCTGATCGGTCAGCGAATCCTTGACGATTTTCTTGTTCGACATGTCCGGTGTTTTTTATGGGGGGTGGAAGGTCGCCAACGCGGACGGCGGGCACACGGCGTTACGTGGGCCAGGTGCGCCATTTCGGACCAAGGCGCGGACCAGAGCGCAACAGAAGTGACAGGGCATCCTAGTCGTGAAGCTATGACAGCGAGATGAAATGGCTGGACGTGGGAGATGCCATCCAGCCCCTAGGGTCGAGGCCGCTCCACGGCGGTGCGGCCGGGCGACGCGCCATGCCACAGCGCCCGGCCACCTCGATCGCTCCATCGGCCGGTAGGTAAAAACCGCGCACACGGCGTAGAAAAACCGGTACGGCAACCACATAATCCAGGCATCGCGCGTAGCCCGTCAAACACACTTAAATACCGCGCCAGGCAGCCCGATTCAATAAGGGGCTGCATCCCCGGCCCCGTCGGCGTGTAAACTGCTGACTTTTTTGACTCTGGTGGTATGGTGCAAGCCCCACAGCGCACAGCTTTCAGTGGCCCGGCGCTCATTCGTTTACTTGCTCGCCTGACGGACGTCGAAGTTCCCGAATCCAGCCAGTCGCTCTCGGACCGGTTAAGCCAGTGGCTCGGCTGGACCGACGCGATCGCGTTGTCCTCGGCGCTGAACAACAATCCGCCTGCCGTCGCCGCCGGCGCGCGCGCCTTCGGCGACGCCGAAGAGCGCGAGTGCGCCCGCGTGCGCGCGTCGCTGGCGGACGCCATCGCCGGCGATAGCGTGTTTGCTGCGCCGAGACGTCGCGGGTCGGCGGGGCAGGCGTTCCCGCAAGGCGCTCCCGTGGATACGCCGGTCGATTACGCGGTTTTTCGTCAGCGCTATGTCTCCATGCAGCAGTCGATGGAAACCGGCATCGGCACCCTGCGCGCTCGCCTGCGGGCCATGCTGGCCGCCAGAACGCCCGCCATGGCCCGGCTCGCGGTGGTGGACGCCGTGATGGAGCGCGCGCTCGGCGAGCGTGAGCGGAATCTGCTGGCCGCCGTGCCCGGCTTGCTCAAGGGGCATTTCGAGCGCTTGCGCCAGGCGGAGCAACAGACGCTGGCCGACGCCGAAGCCTCGGGGGACATCGCAACCGTCCCGCCCGCCACACCCGGCGCATGGCTGGACACGTTCCGCAAGGATATGCAGAGCGTGTTGCTGGCCGAACTGGATGTTCGTTTACAACCGGTCGAGGGACTGCTCGCGGCCCTTCGCACCCGCTAACTGGGACACTATGTCCAGATATCTCAATCTCGTTGTTTTTCTGGTCGGTCTGGCCGCGGTGTGCTGGATCGGTGGCGGCTACGTCGGCTCGAATGCGCTGGCCTTGGCGGTCACGCTGTTGATTGGCGCCTGCTACGTGGCAGGCGCGCTCGAACTGCGGCGTTACAGCCAGGCCACGTCCACGCTGGCGCGTGCGGTTGCGGGGCTGTCCGCGCCGCCGCCCAGCCTGGGCGCCTGGCTTGAGCCGTTGCATCCCAACCTGCGCAATGCAGTGCGTCTGCGCGTCGAGGGCGAGCGCGTGGCCTTGCCGGGCCCGGCGCTGACGCCATATCTGGTCGGCTTGCTCGTGTTGCTGGGCATGCTCGGCACGCTCCTCGGCATGGTGGCGACCCTGCGCGGCACCGGCATGGCGCTGGAAAGCGCGACGGACCTGCAGGCTATCCGCGATTCGCTCGGCGCGCCGGTTAAGGGACTGGGGTTCGCGTTCGGTACGTCGATTGCCGGCGTGGCCACCTCCGCGATGCTGGGACTGCTTTCGGCGTTGTGCCGGCGCGAACGGATCGATGCCGCGCAGATGCTCGACGTGAAGATCGCAACGACCTTGCGCATCTACTCGCAGACCCATCAGCGGGAGGAAAGCTTCAAGCTGCTGCAGCAGCAAGCCGAGGTGATGCCGACGCTGGTCGACCGTCTGCAGGCGATGATGTCGGCCATCGAACAACAGAGCCTCGCCTTGAACGAGCGGCAGATCGCCAGCCAGGACGCTTTCCACGGCAGGGCCGAGGCCAGCTATACGCGCTTGGCGGCCTCCGTGGAACAGTCGTTGAAGGAGAGCGTCGCCGAAAGCACCCGCGCCGCCAGTGCGGCGCTGCAGCCAGTCATGGCAGCCACATTGGCCGGTCTCGCGCGCGAGACGGCGGCGATGCACGACACCGTCACGCACGCCGTGCAGCGGCAGCTGGATGGACTCTCGAGCGGATTCGAGGCCACCACCACTACCGTCGCGGACATCTGGAATAAGGCACTTGAGGGGCAGCAGCGATCGAACGAGGCGCTCACCCAACACCTGGGCACGTCGCTGGATCGATTCACCGAGACCTTCGAAAAACGTTCGGCGGGTCTGCTGGATGGCGTCGCCGCGCGGCTGGAAGCGACAGCGGACGGTGTGTCGGCAGCCTGGAACGAGGCGCTGTCACGGCAGGAACAGGTCGGCGAGAAACTGGCGGGACACAACCAGCAGGCGTTGGCGACGGCCGCTGCGACCTTCGAGCAACACTCGGCGTCGCTGCTGCGCGCAGTGGACCAATCGCATACGGACTTGCAGACGGAATTGGCCTCACGAGACCAGCAGCGATTGGCGACCTGGACCGAGGCACTCGGTTCGATCGCCGCTACGCTGAACAAGGAATGGGAGCAGGCCGGCACGCTTAGCGCGAGCCGGCAGCAGGAAATCTGCGACGTGTTGGCGCAAACCGCGAGCGACATCTCCGCTCAAACTCAGGCACACGCGAGCAGCACGATCGCCGAGATCGACCGGCTGGTGCAAGCGGCGGCTGAAGCGCCCAAGGCCGCAGCGGGCTTGCAGGCGGAACTGGCCGCGCGAGACCAGCAGCGGCTGGAGGCCTGGACCGCTGCACTCGGTTCGATGGCCGTTACGCTGAACAAGGAATGGGAACAGGCCGGCACGCTCAGCGCGAGCCGGCAGCAGGAAATCTGCGACGTGTTGGCGCAAACCGCGCGCGACATCTCCGCTCAAACTCAGGCCCACGCGAGCAGCACGATCGCCGAGATCGACCGGCTGGTGCAAGCGGCGGCTGAAGCGCCCAAGGCCGCAGCGGACTTGCAGGCGGAACTCGCCGCGCGAGACCAGCAGCGGCTGGAGGCCTGGACCGCTGCACTCAGTTCGATGGCCGCTACGTTGAACAAGGAATGGGAGCAAGCCGGCACACGCACCGCGAGCCGGCAGCAGGAGATCTGCGACACGCTGGCGCAAACCGCACGCGACATCTCCGCCCAGACACAGGCCCACGCGAGCAGCACGATCGCCGAGATCGGCCAGCTCGTGCAAGCCGCATCCGAAGCGCCCAAGGCAGCGGCCGAAGTCGTCGCCGAATTGCGTCAGAAGCTCTCCGACAGCATGGTCCGCGACACGGCGATGCTGGACGAGCGCAGCCGCCTGCTGGCGACGCTGGAAACCCTGCTCGACGCCGTCAACCACGCGTCCACCGAACAGCGCACGGCCGTCGACGCGCTCGTCGCCACGTCGGCCGATCTGCTGGATCGCGTCGGCACCCGTTTCACCGACAATGTCGAACTCGAAACCGGCAAGCTGGGCGCGGTGGCCGCGCAAGTCACCGGAAGCGCCGTCGAAGTGGCGAGCCTCGGCGAAGCATTCGGCGCGGCCGTCCAGTTGTTCGGCGAGTCGAATACCACGCTGGTCGCGCATCTGCAGCGTATCGAAGCCGCACTGGACAAATCCCTCGCACGCAGCGACGAACAGCTTGCGTATTACGTCGCCCAGGCGCGAGAAGTCATCGACTTGAGCGTGATGTCGCAGAAGCAGATCCTCGAAGACCTGCAGCAACTCGCGGGCAAGCGCGCGTCCGTCGGAGCTGAAGCGGCATGAGCGAGGAAATCGACGGCGGCGTGGAGACCACGGCGCCCATCTGGCCTGTCTTCGGCGACCTGATGTCGGTGCTGCTGGGCGCGTTCGTGCTGATTCTGGTGGGCGTCATCGGCGTGCAACTGGAACTCTCGACCCGGCTGGAACAGGAGGTCAAGCAGCGTCAAATGGAGACGCAGCGCCGCAAGACTCTGGAGCAGGCATTGGCAGGACCGCTGGCAGCGGGGCGGGTGACGCTGGTCAACGGGCGCATCGGCATCAACGGCAGCGTGTTGTTCGCATTGAATTCCGATCAATTGCAGCCCGAAGGACGGGACGTCCTGAAGAGCCTGGCGGGGCCGCTGTCCGCTTACCTCCGGACCAATGACGAGATCCTGATGGTGAGCGGCTTTACCGATGACCGGCAGGTGCGGGAGGCTAACCGCCGCTTTGCCGACAACTGGGAGCTGTCGGCCCAGCGCGCGTTGACGGTGACCCGTGCGTTGATCGATGCAGGCGTTCCCGCCGCGTCCGTATTCGCGGCCGCGTTCGGCTCGCAGCAACCTGTCAGCTCGAATGCCGACGACCAGGGCCGAGCGAAAAACCGGCGCGTGGAAATAGCACCGGTCCCGAGGCCTTCGACCGCAACGGTGAAGTCTCGTGAGTAGTGTGAGTAGTACGGGCAGTGGCATCAGCAGCGTGACAGGCGACGCCCGGGCGACGCTCGACGCATGGCGCGAGCGCGGCGCCGATCGCCTGGATCCGATCCGCTTTCGTTTCCTTGAAGCGCTGGATCGGCGGGCAGCCGGTTACAGCGGTGAGGCGCGGCGTCTGCTGGATGAGAGGCTCCTCACGCTGATCGAGGCGTATGCGGTCGATCTCGAGCATGCTGCAGCCAGGGCGGTTGATGCTGGCACTGGTGCCCGTAATGGCAATGGCAATGGCAATGGCAACTCAGCATCATCCGCCGAATCCGCTCGGGGAACGCTGGCCGGACTGATCGCCTACATCGCCAATCCTGCGCCCGCAGACGATGACGGCTTCACAGCGGGCAGCGTCACGCCTCGCCCATCGTCCTATCCAGAACTGGAGGCGCTCGATTACTTCAGAGAAACCTGGTCCAAGGTCCGATCCGAGAAACAGCTACGGCAGTCGCTGAAAAAAGCGCCGGGCAATGCCGGTCCGCTCAATTCGAGCAGCCTCGTGCATCGATCGCTTTCGCTGATGCGCGAGCTGTCGCCGGGATATCTCCAGCAGTTCCTGTCGTACGTCGACGCCTTGTCGTGGATGGAGCAGATAAACGGCGACGCCGCCCTGCCGGCTAAAGATGCGCCTCGCACCGCGAGCGCCAGAAAAAATACCAAAGGCAAATCGCGCTAGCGCGAGGCCAGCTCAGCTCCCGCACCATCACAATCCGGCCAGAAACAATCCTCCGGTCTGCACCGTTTTCACGTCCGATATCGCGATTTAGAAAACGGATTCTACCCGGGATAATCAGATTGTACTGGTTGGTTAAAATCTGAAAAATGTTCGAATCCCCGCTGTCTGATGAAGATTGGCAACGCATTGCCCACCTGTTCCTCCACGACACCACACCGAGAGTCGGCCGGCCACGGCGAGATCCACGCGAGATCGTGAACGCCATACTGTGGATCGTTCGCAATAACGAAAAGTGGCAGCGTCTCCCCGCAAGCTTTCCGCCATCGCAAACCTGCTACATCAAATGGCTGGAGTGGCGACGCGCCGGGATGATGTCGAAGGTTTTCGCCGAGCTGGGCATGAGCGAGCGGTTGGCGTGTTCCAACGGCACGCAATGTTGAAGTGGTGAAGCAGGACGGGAAGAATTGAGGTCGCGGATCACATCTATCCGCAGGTTGCGCGGGTCGATGCAGGTCATGCCCGATCCACTGTCCATTTCACGAACGCTGCACCGACCTCCCGCAAGACAGCCTCCCGTGCGGGCATGTCAAGCGCAGGCGCATCGTAATAGGCTGCGATCAAAAGCGGTGCGCGTCCGGGTGGGCGAACGATCGCATAGTCGTTGGTTTCTTCTTCCACGCTGGTTCCGGGCCGGTCACCCGCAACCCAGTCCGGCGGTAACGCAGCGCGGAGCCGGTTCAAACCCGGCTTACAGGCAATCATCCAGTTTTCCAGCTGCGCACGCGATTGGGGGCTCAGAACATTTCCGAAGAGGATTTTTCTCGCCAGGTTAGCGATCGAACGAGGCGTAGTGGTATCGAACACACCGCTATATTTGTTCGACTCGGGTTCGTACCGATCGGAACGCGTCACGGTATCGCCGAGACCGCGAACGAATTGAGTCAAAGCAGCGGGACCACCGGCGCTTCGCATCAACAACACGGCCGCCGTGTTGTCGCTCACTTCGACAATCGCCTGGCACAGTGCGCCGACCGACATCGCGCCTTCTGCAACGTGTGCCTTCGTCACGGGCGACGTAAAGATCAGATCCTTCCCGGTGTACTTCACAAGACGGGCAAGATCCTCCTTGCCGGCATCCACGCGCGACAGCACCTGCGCGGCAAGCAGTCCCTTAAACGTGCTGCACATCAGAAAGCGTTCGTCAGCGCGATGAGCCAAGGTTCGGCCCGAACCGGTATCGATAGCGAATACGCCCAGGCGTCCGCCATGGCGGCGTTCGATGTCGGCTAATGGGGATGGGTTTGCGGCTAGTGTGGAAGTCATGCGAAGGCTCAGGAGCAGCGGCAGCCCGAGCGTCAGGGTCCTGCGTGTTGCAGAGAGAGTCAACGAATCGTCCTCAAATCAATTCACTCACGAGAAGCACGCGACGGACGGCAACGATCAGGCACATCACGTCCCGACTCACCATAAAAAACGGGCCAGTCCTAAGTAGAACTGGCCCGCTCACAGCGCAAAAATCACGTCTGAGGATTCGTACCGTCTGCAGCCTGAGCATTGTCGGCGTCGTCCTGCTTCTCGCCGTCTTTCTTCTCGACCAACCCCTCCAATGCACCGGCGCCTTCAAAGCCGGCAATCGCTGCAACGCCTTTCGTTAGCAAACCCGCGTCCGGATCGACTTTTTCTGCTGCTTCAACAGCCGCTACTGCACCAGCGATCTTGCCTACTTCGTCCAAGAGTCCCATTTCGCCCTCCGCGAGAAAAAGTGAAATGCCATCCTCTCACGAACTTGGCGCCTTGTCGCCAAATGTAAAATAGACTTACCAGTTTGCTCCCACCCCGAAATGACAATGAAAGAAATGTGGGGTTGCGTACCCGGCAGCGAAGGCGTGGTCGAGTTGGATCTGGAAGCATCGCGTGTGGTGGCGGTAAGCGGACGAGCTGCGTGCAATCGCTAGCGCTTGGGCGGCTGCGGGTTATTCGCAGGATTGGTATCAAACCTCGCGACACTTTTAATGCCATTGTCATCGGCGAGTGCCTGCAGTTCAGCTTCCATCACGTTCGCGATTTCCTTACCGTAAATCTCGTTGCCATCCACGTAGACCGTGAATGATTGCAAGTACTTCGCTTTCTTCTCCGGGTTCTCGATTGTCTGCCGGGTCCATTGATAAAGCGGATAGTTTTCCGGGCCTTGCTTTTCCGCCTCACTCACGTAGTCGGCGAAAGCGTCGAACTGACATTTCAAAGTCGCGTTGTGCTTGCTCAGCACATTGCGGAGCGCAGCATGCGAAGCGCCTTCCGGATCTGTGCGCAGATCGTTTGCAAGTTCGGGTGAGACGGTGATTCTCAGCTGGAATTGCCATGTGAGTTCCATGTCGACCTCGGTATCGAATCATGAGCGCGCGCTCGTGGACATCCAAGAAGGTAGCATGGCTACGATCCATCGGCGCTTCGAAACGAAGCGCTAATTCTCGCCCCGCCCCTCGCATCAGTTAGCAACGCATTGACTTTAAACTGCTGTCAGGCAAGCAGTCCATCAGCACATTGCTCTCAATCCAGCAGCAGGAAATTCCACCCCCAACCTGCCGCACAGCGCAGCGATACGCTCGCCCGATGGCATAGCTCGTGCTTTGTAGTCCATACGGTCAAGAGCTAAAACCGCTCTGCCTTACTCCACCTATCGACTCAAGAGCAGGCGCATGACATCACAACACCAGCGTGAAAAATTGCCACTTTCATACGGCACCGACTATGAACAGCTGGCCGCCAGATTCAGACCCATCTTCACCCGGATTGCGGAAGGCGCGCTCGAGCGCGAACGCACGCGCGCGCTGCCGTTCGAGCAGATTGTCTGGTTGAAGGAAGCCGGGTTCGGCGCCGTCAGAGTGCCGCGCGAATACGGCGGCGCCGGCGCGTCACTTCCGCAACTCGTACAGTTGCTGATCGAACTGGCCGAGGCCGATTCGAGTCTGCCGCAAGCGTTGCGCGGCCACTTCGCCTTCGTCGAAGACAGGATCAATGCGGCACCCGGCGCAACACGGGAAAAGTGGCTGCAACGTTTCGTGGCAGGCGAAATCGTCGGCAATGCCTGGACCGAGGTCGGCGCAGTCAAGATTGGCGACGTGATCACGCGTGTCTCGCGCAACGACAACCAGTGGGTCGTCAACGGAACGAAGTACTACAGCACAGGCAGCATCTTCGCCGACTGGATCGACGTGTACGCACAGCGCGACGACAATGGCGCCGACGTCATCGCAGCGGTGAGCACGCACCAGTCAGGCGTCAAGCAAAGCGACGACTGGGATGGCTTCGGTCAACGCACGACCGGAAGCGGGACGTCTGTATTCGAAGACGCCGTGGTCGACGAAGAGAACATCATCGACTTCTCGACGCGTTTCAAATACCAGACCGCGTTCTATCAACTCGTGCTGATCGCCGTGATTGCAGGTACAGGGCGCGCAGCCTTGCGTGACATCTCGCACGAAGTGCGTCAACGCACCCGGGTTTACAGTCACGGCAATGCGCCGCGCGTCAGCGAGGACGCGCAGGTGCAGCAGGTGGTGGGGCAGATAGCGGCCCGCGTGTATGCGGCAGAGGCCACCGCTGTGCGAGCCGCGGAGCCATCACAAAGCGCGTACGAAACGCGCTTCGGCGCGGACCGCGATGCTGAACACGCGGCGAATGTGGCGGCCGAAATCGAATCGGCAAAAGCTCAGGTCGCCGTAGCCGGTTTGATTTTGCAGGCGACCACTGACCTGTTCAATTCCCTCGGTGCTTCGGGCACGAGTGAAAATAAATCATTGGATCGGCACTGGCGAAATGCGCGTACCGCCGCGTCGCACAACCCGCTGATCTACAAGGAGCGAATCGTGGGTGACTGGGAAATCAACGGCAAAGAGCCGCCCTTCGTCTGGCAGATTGGCAACAGCCGAACTACCGCATAGCCCGCTACCACTGCGGCGCACTATGACAGGCGGACCGGTCTCGCGGTCGGTCCGCTTCGACTTGCAAAGGCGCGTCAAAGGCACGCAAAAAAGTACTGCCGCCCGATTCGCCGGCGGCCAGTTGCGCCTACTTCTGTGCGGAAATCTGCTTCGCCCGGATCAACCGTGCCCGCAACACATTGCGGCTAATGCCTAGCAGCCTCGCCGCCTGAATCTGATTCCGGTAGCAGAAGTCGAACGCCACGCGCATCACCGTGTCTTCGATCTGTTCGAACAGATTGCCTTCCGCGTGATCGAACAGATGACGCAAGGCTCCCTCCAGCCCTTCCAACGGTGTCGATGCAACCGGTTCGCTAGCCGCTCGCCGCGCAGCGTGAATCCCAAACGACGACATCTGCAGATCGCCCTCGCCCAGCGAATCGCTGCGGCACACCAGCAACGCGTAGTGGATGACGTTCTCAAGTTCACGGATATTGCCGGGCCAGCTATGCTCCAGCAGCTTTCGCTCCGCGCGCGGTTCGATGTCGACGGGGCCGTAGCCCAGCCGGTTCCGGTACTCTTCGATGAAGTAGCGGGCCAGCGGCAATATATCGCCAGGCCGATCGCGCAGCGTCGGCACCGCCAGATGCACGACGTTCAGGCGATAAAACAGGTCCTCGCGGAAATGGCCTGCCGCCACTGCGTCCTGCAGATGCACATTGGTGGCCGCCAGCACGCGCACGTCGATGGGAATACTTCTCCGCGAGCCGAGCCTCACGATCTCGCGTTCCTGCAGTACACGCAGCAGCTTGACCTGCATCGACAACGGCAGATCGCCTATCTCGTCGAGAAACAATGTCCCGCCATTGGCTGCTTCGAACCAGCCGGGTTTGGCGCAGAACGCGCCGGTGAACGCGCCTTTCTCGTGACCGAACAGTTCGCTCTCCACCAGCGATTCGGAGAACGCCCCGCAATTGACTGCGACAAACGGACCGTCCTTGCGAGCACTCAGGTTATGCACATGCCGCGCGACCAGTTCCTTACCCGTCCCTGTTTCGCCGATCACGAGCACATTGGCGTCGCTCGGCGCCACCATGCGAATACGTTCGAGCAACGCCAGCGATTGCGGGTCCGAGAAGATCTGGGCGGTCGCGCGAATCGAGGTGGTTAGCGTGCGCTTGTCGGGCATCGTCAACAAAGGCGGCGCTTCCGTTCGCGCGATGGCTGACCGCTCGGGTAACACGTGGTTGAGTGAATAGTTCATGAATAAAAGCTCGGCGTCGGATATCGTTGCGTCAGGGCCCATTCGCCGATTTCTCGAAGCTTATAGGCAAGCGGATCATGAAGCGTATGGGTACGCAAATTTCGCCAGTGACGGTCCAGCCTTAGCGCGCCATGCGTTGCGCGCGCCCCGGCCACGTCGAACATACGGGTACAGATGGTGAGTCCGATTTCCGTGGCGGCAACTTTGGCCGTGGCAATCGCCAACGCCACCTCGCCGCGCTCGGCGTCGGTCAACGCATCGGCCCGGGCCCAGGCCGCATCGAAACCATCGGCCGCGCGATCAGTCAGCAGCCGCGCCGCCTCGAGGCCTGCCCAGAACTCGCCGTACTGACCGAGGATATAAGGATCCGCCGCGGTGGTTTGCACGCCTGAGGTATGCCACGGACGCGCTTCATGAAGCGTGTAATGGCGCGCGTCGTTAAACGCGCTTTCGCCGATGCTGAGATAGACATTCGTCAGGATCAGCTGAGCGAGTAAGGGGCGCAGACACGCAAAAGGCGTCGACAGCGGCCCCGGGTCGGTCAGAATCTCGTGATTCTCCACGCGCACCTTTTCCAGCGTCACCGTGCCGCTATCTGTTTGCCGCTGGCCGATGTTATTCCAATCCTCCGCGACGGAGATGCCCGTACGACCGGTCGGTACTGCCGCGATCAGCAACGTTCCGGTATCGGCGTCACGCGCGGACGCGATCAACATTTCGGAATCGAGCGCGCCCGAACAGAAACTCTTCTGCCCGCTGAACTCCCGCCAATCCGCGTGCGAGTGGCTCACGGCCCGCTCGTCGAGCGGGTTGAGCGCATTGCCCCAGAACCATTGGCGGCGAGCAGTCTGCTCGAACCAGGCGCGCCATTGCGTCGACGAGCCGAACAGCCGCACCGTCGCGAGCATCAGATGGTGAAAACCGAATACATGTCCAAGCGAACTGTCGGCGCGACCGAGTGTGCGCACCACATCCAGCGTTTGCCGCCAGCTGGCCCCGAGCCCGCCATGCGCCTCGGGAATGCTCATCGCAAGCAGGCCGCTGGCGCGCAATGCGTCCCGCTCCGCTTTCGGCGTGCCGCCGCGCGCATCGCGTTCGGCAGCGGTGAGCGCAAAGGTGGCCGCGAGCCGCTGCGCGATCTGCAGAGGCGTTTCAGCAACCGGTGCAGTCTCCACATCCGGCACCAAAGAAGCCGGCGCGTCCGGCAGTACGTAGGTCGAATTCATATGGGCAAAGACACTCGCTCCGCTACGTGCGGGTGTGGACCGTCATCTATCGACTGACGGGTATTGAATGGCGTCGATCGGCGTTGCTTCCTCAGAAACGTATTCTGACCATCTATCCCGACTTCCGATGCATTTTGTTGTGGTATCCAAAGTCGAATTGCTGATTACGCAGCAGCATCGGTATAGATGCTGCCTCTGCGCCAGCATCGCCGTCGCTCGTTGCCTCCCAAACAGCAAGTCCGCTGGAATTCTGCAAGCCTGCGCGCCCCTCGCCGACACCCGGCGCTGCTTCTCCAGCAGCAGCACCGAGGCCATATTGCTTCGTCAGCGTCATACGTCAGCCTGCAATGGTTCCATGCCACCGCGATATGCGCGGGAGAAAAAGCCGCAAACGGTTATGCCATTTGACTTGGCACGCGATCGACGTGGTTCCGCACCTTCATCACCAACCCGCCTGGTCCGCGCAAAACTGGATGGCACGGTATTCGCTAAATAAGCTGCACTCCCGATTAATCCGCTTTCGCCTGAAAGGATCGTCCGAATGAGCAACAGTTTGAAAGTGGTCGCCGTCTCCGGTGGGTTGCAACGGCCATCGCGCACCCTTGTGGTGGTCGAACGCCTGCTCGCCGTACTTGGCGACGCGCTGCCGATCGACACGCATCTCATCGAGTTGGGACAGATCGCGTCCAGACTCGCTGGCGCGGTTCATCGCTCGCAGGTCCCCGCTGACCTGGCGGCACACATCGAGGCCATTGAAGCGGCGGACCTGCTGGTCGTCGCGAGCCCGGTTTATCGCGCGTCGTACACGGGACTTTTCAAGCATCTGTTCGATCTCGTGCATCACGAAGCGCTGTTCGACGTACCGGTTCTGCTCGCCGCAACGGGTGGCAGCGATCGTCACGCGCTCGTCATCGATCATCAACTACGTCCGCTGTTCAGCTTTTTTCAGGCTCGTACGCTACCGGTCGGCGTGTATGCCTCTGAAGCGGATTTCAGCGGCTATGCAATCTCGAACCCTGCCCTGGAAGAACGCATCGCACTGGCGGTGACGCGCGCGCTTCCCTGGCTGCATGCCGGCCGCCTCCCTGCTTCTTCCCCGCAAGCCGCAACGCTGGCTGCATAGACTCTTTACCCCATCATCAGGAACATCATGAGCCAGAATTCTTCTCACGACGACGCCGTCAAGTTCGCCTACTGGGTGCCCAACGTCAGCGGCGGCCTGGTCGTCAGCACGATCGAGCAGCGCACGGACTGGAGTCTCGAGTACAACCAGAAGCTCGCACAGACCGCGGAGCAGGCCGGCTTCGAATACGCGCTGAGCCAGATTCGCTTCACTGCCGGATACGGCGCGGAATATCAGCACGAATCGGTTTCATTCAGCCAGGCCCTGTTACACGCGACCACTAAACTCAAAGTGCTGGCGGCAATTCTGCCAGGTCCGTGGCACCCCGCCGTTGTCGCCAAACAACTGGCTACGATCGACCATATTTCGAACGGCCGTATTGCGATCAACGTGGTGAGCGGCTGGTTCAAAGGAGAATTCACCGCGATCGGCGAGCCGTGGCTCGAACACGACGAACGCTATCGCCGTTCGAACGAATTCATTCAGGCGCTCAAAGGGATCTGGACACAGGACAACTTCACGTTCAAAGGCGACTTCTACCGCTTCAACGATTACACGCTGAGTCCCAAGCCGGTACAAAAACCGCATCCTGAGATTTTCCAGGGCGGCAGCTCACGCGCCGCACGCGACAACGCAGCCAGCGTCTCCGACTGGTACTTCACCAACGGCAATACGCCGGAGAACCTGAAAGCGCAAATCGACGATATTCAGGCCAAGGCGGCAAAAAACAATCACAAGGTGCGCATTGGCGTGAACGCCTTCGTGATCGCCCGCGATACCGAAGAAGAAGCCAAGGCGGTGCTCGCCGACATCATCAAGCATGCACACGTCGAAGCGGTGCATGCCTTCGGTGACGCTGTCAAACAGGCCGGCAAGGCTTCACCCGAAGGGGAAGGCAACTGGGCCAAGTCGAGCTTCGAAGACCTCGTGCAATACAACGACGGTTTCCGTACCAATCTCATCGGGACACCGCAGCAGATTGCCGAGCGCATCGTCGAACTGAAATCGGTTGGTGTGGATCTCGTCCTGACGGGCTTTCTCCATTTCATCGAAGAGGTGGAGTATTTCGGCAAACGGGTTCTGCCGCTGGTGCGTGAACTCGAACTCAAGCAGCAGGCCAAGGCGGCCTGATCATGACCAACGCACAGCCGTCGACGCTGCCGGACTGGCTGCGCCATCAGGCGCAGCACAGACCCCACGCCATCGCCTTGCGGCACAAGCGGCTGGGCGCATGGCGCGCGTTGTCGTGGCAAGACGTGGTCACGACGGTCGGGCAGTTGGCCGCCGGTCTCGCACAACAGGGCTTTGCGACGGGCGACGTGCTGCTGCTCGTCAGTCATCCGCGCGAGGAGGCGTTGCTCCTGTCGCTCGCGGCGCAATGGAACGGTGGCGTCGCGATACCCCTCGACCCGCAACTTACCGATGATGCGTTGCACTCGGTGCTCACGCATCTCGTCCCGCGCTTCGTGTTCGCCGAAGACGACAGCCAGATAGATCGCCTGCTGACGCATGAAGGATTTCGCGTGATCGACGCCAATCCGCGCAATCTGACGCCGCATCCGCATTCCGCCGTGATCGACTATCGCGCTTTGTCGGCTCACGGCGCGGGCGGCATTGCATCCACCGCTCACCCCCATGACGACGCATTCGCGTTCGTGCGTTTCGATACTGACGGGCAACTCGTCGAACAGCGTTTCCCGCACGCGACACTAGTGCATGAAGCCCAGCAACTCGTTGCGACCGAAAAACTGAACGCCGACGACGAAGCGTTTGCCGCACGCGCATTCGCCGCTGCATCCCAGGCGCGTTATCTGATTGCGTCGTGGGTATTGAGCGGCTTTCGCCTGAATTTTCCGGAATCGCTCGCGACCCGCGACAACGATCGCCGCGAACTCGCGCCCACACTCGTAGCAGGCACGCGTGAAACGTACGCCCGGGTGGCACAACTCGTCGATGATCGTTTGCCTGGTGCGCGTTCATGGCGACGCCGTCTGATCAACCGTGCGCAGCGCAAACAGGGCGCCCCGCTTGCTCGTGCATTGACCTGGTGGCTCATCACCCGTCCGTTGCGCGAAGTGATCGGCTTTTCGCGCACCCATGCCGCGCTCGTCATCGGACCGCCGCTCGATGACAAAACCGCCGCGCTATTCGAAGCATTGCGCGTCGATGTGCGCGCGTGGCCCGATGCCGGCGACTGGCGACGTGTCGACCCTAAACGTCAAACGGCTGCGCCGCAGCACTATCCGGCAGACGGCGCGTCGGAACAACCGGCCTATTGATGCATGACCCAACGTTCCATGACTTCGTCCTCAAGCGCTTTGCTCTCGCTCGACCATATCTCGCTGTCGTTCAAAGGCGTGAAAGCGATCACCGATATCAGCTTCGCCGTGCATGCGGGCGAGATCTGCGCGCTGATCGGCCCGAACGGTGCGGGCAAAAGCTCGCTGCTCAATGTGATCAACGGTGTTTATCAGCCGCAGCAAGGCAGCGTGCATTTCGACGGTCAGGGCCATCGGCGCATGAATCCGTATCACGCCGCGCACAGCGGCATTGCGCGCACATTTCAGAACATCGCACTGTTTCGCCGGATGAGCGTGCTGGACAACGTGCTCACCGGCCGCAATCTGCATCGGCGCAGCACGTGGCTTGAACAGACTTTGGGCATTGGCCGCGCGCGCAACGATGAGACGGTGCAACGCCGCTATGCCGAAGTCGTGATCGAAGCGCTCGACTTGCCGCGCTATCGCCACACCACCGTCGGCACCCTGCCGTACGGCGTACAAAAGCGCGTCGAACTGGCCCGCGCCCTCGCCGCCGAGCCGCGTCTCCTGCTGCTCGACGAACCCATGGCAGGGATGAATGCGGACGAAAAGCATGCCATGGCCGGCTATGTGCTCGACGCCAACACGCAATTCGGCGTGACCGTCGTCCTCATCGAGCACGACATTGGCGTGGTGATGGATCTGTCGGATCACGTGGTGGTGCTCGATTACGGCAAAAAGATCGCCGACGGCGCCCCCGCCGACGTGCGCACCAACCCGGACGTACTGGCCGCTTATCTCGGCACCCGTCACTGAGAGATTGAACAACATGGGCTTTTTCCTCGAAGTACTCGTCGGCGGCCTGCTGGCGGGCGTGATGTATTCGATGGTCGCGATCGGCTTCGTGCTGATCTACAAGGCGTCCGGCGTGTTCAATTTCGCGCAGGGTTCGATGGTGCTGTTTGGCGCGCTCACGTACGTGAGCCTCGTCGAGCGGCAGGTGAACCCCGTGCTTGCATTCGGTATCACGCTGGTGGCGCTGGTGCTGATTGCGTTGCTGATCGGCCGGCTCGTCTTGCGGCCGCTGGTAAATCGGCCGCCCATTGTGCTGTTCATGGCGACGCTCGGCTTGAGCTTCATTCTCGAAGGCGCGGCGCAGTTATTCTGGGGCGCCCAGGTGCACGGCCTGGATCTCGGCATCGACGACAAACCGCTGAACGTAGGCGGCGTCATGATCAGCCAGTTTGACATTTTTGCGGCGGCAACCGCCGGCGTGCTGGTGATCGGCTTGTCGCTTCTGACCCAGCGCACGCGGCTCGGGCTGTCGCTGCGCGCAGTCGCGGACGATCCGCTCGCGGCGCTCGCCATCGGCATAAGGCTGCCGCGCGTGTGGGCGATCGTATGGGCGCTGGCCGGCTTTGTCAGCCTCGTGGCAGGCCTCCTGTGGGGTGCGCGGCTCGGTGTGCAGTTCTCGCTATCGCTGGTGGTGCTGAAGGCGCTGCCGGTGCTGATCATTGGCGGGTTTTCGTCGATCGGCGGGGCGATTGTCGGTGGCCTGCTAATCGGCGCATCGGAGAAGCTTGCGGAAGTCTATGTCGGCAGCCTGCTCGGCGGCGGGATCGAAAACTGGTTTCCCTATCTGCTCGCAATGCTGTTCCTGCTCGCGCGGCCTGTCGGTCTGTTCGGCGAACCCGCCGTTGAACGCGTGTGAGGCCCGCTATGTCATCTACTCGCGCCACCCTGAACGCACCGCGCAAATTCAAACCGTATCCGTTGCAATCGCCGCGGCTAAAGTTATGGTTCGCCGGAATTCTCGCGCTGATTGCGTTCATCGCCGTCCCGCTCCTCGGCAACGACTACTGGCTCAATGCCATTCTGATTCCGTTCCTCGTATTATCGCTCGCGGGACTCGGGCTGAACCTCGTCACAGGTTACGCGGGTCAACTCTCGCTGGGTTCCGCAGCGTTCATGTCAGTCGGCGCCTACGCCACCTACAACCTCATGGTGCGCGTGCCAGGGTTGCCGCTGGTTATCGATCTCCTGCTCGGCGGGTTGATCACTGCCGCGGTGGGCGCGGTATTCGGTTTGCCGAGCCTGCGTATCAAAGGCTTCTATCTGATCGTCTCGACGCTGGCCGCGCAATTCTTTGTCGAATGGATCTTTACCCGAGTCAGCTGGTTTTCCAACGACGACACCTCGGGTGTGCTCAGCGCACCGCGCCTCACCGCGTTCGGCTGGAAAATCGACACCCCGGCCGCACGCTATCTGCTCGTACTCGGCGTCACGACCGTCCTGTTCATTGTTGCGACTCGCCTCGTCCGCAGCGAACTCGGCCGACGCTGGATGGCCGTGCGCGACATGGACACCGCCGCGCGCGTAATCGGCATCCCGACTGGCCGCACCAAGCTGCTCGCGTTCGCGCTGAGTTCATTCGTCATCGGCATTGCGGGCGCGCTGTGGGCATTTGCGTATCTGGGCACGGTCGAGCCGCACGGCTTCGATCTCAATCTGTCGTTTCAGGTGTTGTTCATCATCATCATTGGCGGCATGGGGAGCATCGGCGGGAATTTTCTGGGGGCGGCGTTCATCGTGCTGCTGCCCATTCTTCTCTCGAATGCGGCCGGTGCGCTAGCCAGCGTCGGCATCGAAGCCGGCCAGTTGCAGAACCTGCAGAAGATCCTCTTCGGCACGCTGATCATTGTTTTTCTCATCAAGGAACCGGACGGGCTCGCAAGACTGGTTCAGACCGCGCGGAATCGTCTGCGCGACTGGCCGCTGTCCGCATGACTTCGCTTTTATCCATCGCTCTTTAAACCATTGCTTATCCATCCATTCAAGGTATAGCCAGCATGAATTTCATCGACTCCTTCAAAAGGCGCGGGACGGTCTCGCGCGTCGCCGCTGCCGCGAGCCTGGTGCTTGCCCTCAGCACCGCGTTTGCGTCCACCGCGCAAGCCGCAGGCGAAGAATACTTCCCGCTGCAAAGCTACCGTGTCGGGCCCTATGCGGCGGGCGGCAGTGGTTTCTTCGGCGGCTTTATCGACTATATGAACCTCATCAATAAACGCGATGGCGGCGTCAACGGGGTCAAGCTGACGTGGAGCGAATGCGAAACCGAATACGTCGTGGAAAAAGGCGTGGAATGCTACGAGCGGCTCAAAGGCGGTCTGAATGGCGCGCCGGCTGCAGCAACCAATCCGCTCTCGGTCGGAATCGCCTATGCGACGCTCGACCGGTCGACCGCCGATAAGATCCCGCTCGTCACGATCAATCACGGCCGTACGGATTCCACAGACGGCGCCGTGTTTCCGTATGTGTTTCCGCTTCAACTCAATCCGTATAGCGAAGTCTCGGCGATCGTCAATTACATCGGCCAGCAGTCTGGTGGACTGAATCAGCTCAAGGGTAAGAAGATCGTCGTGCTGTACCACGGGTCGCCTTACGGCCGCGAGACGATTCCCGTGCTCGAGGCGCTCGCCAAAAAGTACGGCTTCGAACTCACGCAGATCGAAGTCCCCCATCCGGGTAACGAACAGGGCTCGCAGTGGCTCACCATCCATCGAATCAATCCGGACTGGGTGATTCTGCGGGGCTGGGGCGTGATGAATCCGGTCGCGTTGAAGTCGGCGCAAAAGGTCGGCTTTCCGGCGAATCACATCATCGGGAACATCTGGAGCAATTCGGAAGAAGATGCGCGTCCGGCAGGCGATGCCGCAAAGGGCTTCATTTCCATCACCACGCATCCGTCGGGAACCGACTTTCCGGTACTTCAGGCGATCAATCAGTATGTGATCAAACCCGGTAACGGCAACCTGAAGGACCCGGCGCGCTTCGGTACCGTGTACTACAACCTGGGTGTCGTCAATGGCATTCTCAATGTCGAAGCGTTGCGCGTGGCACAGGCTAAATACGGCAACAAACCGCTTACGGGCGAACAGGTACGCTGGGGTTTCGAACATTTGAATCTCGACGACGCGCGTCTGAAGCAGTTGGGCGCGTACGGTCTGGTTCAACCGCTGAAACTGTCATGCTCCGATCACGAGGGCGGCGGCGCCGTGCGCTTTCAACAATGGGACGGCCAGCAATGGAAGGTCATCAGCGGCTGGGTTCAGGCGGATCGCGCGCTGTTGCGCCCGATCATCGAGAAATCGGCGAACGCGTATGCCAAAGAAAAGGGGATTACGCCACGCGATTGCAGCAAGGATCTCTGAGCATGAGCGTCGCCCCGATCCTGCAGGTCGAAGACATTGCCGTGACGTATAGCCAGCTCATTCCGGCATTGCGCGGCGTTTCATTGACGGTGCCGTCCGGCGCCATCGTCGCCCTGCTGGGCGGCAACGGCGCCGGAAAGACGACCACGCTCAAGGCAATTTCGAGTCTGATTCGTGCGGAACGGGGCGAGCTTACGTCGGGCCGTATCGCGTATCGCGGCGACGCGATTACCGACGCGGATCCGTGGACGCTCGCCGAACGTGGCCTCGTCCAGGTGCTGGAGGGCCGGCGTTGCTTTGCGCATTTGTCCGTCGAAGAAAATCTGCGGCTTGGCGCTTTTGTGCGTCGACCTGCCCGTGCTGATCTCGAAGCGGATCTCGAACGTATCTACAGCACCTTCCCGCGACTCAAGGAGCGTCGTAAGGCGCTGGCAGGTTATACATCGGGCGGAGAACAGCAGATGGTGGCGATCGGCCGCGCATTGATGGCGCGGCCCTCGTTGGTATTGCTCGACGAACCGTCGATGGGACTCGCCCCGCAAGTCGTTGAAGAAATCTTTGAGACGGTCGCCGCACTCAATCGTGACGATGGCGTCAGCTTCCTGCTGGCGGAGCAGAATGCGGCGATCGCGCTGCAGTATGCGCAATCTGGCTACGTGCTCGAAGGCGGCCGCGTGGTTGCGCATGGGAAGGCGGACGCGTTGCAGGAACTGGATGTGTTGCGCGACGCCTATCTTGGGCGCGGCAACCCCGCTACGGGCGGCACGCGTAGCACGCGTCGAGGGTCACGCCACGCTGCCACATGAATTGAGCCGAACTGAGCTGAGAAAAACGCTCAAGCCTTATCTGCGGAATGCGCAGCAAGCCTTGTTTCGAGGTGTGGAATATCCTCACCCCGGGCCGGTTTGCCCAGAAGAAAACCCTGAGCATGCGTGCATCCGCAGACACGCACGAAATTCAGCTGTTCCTGCGTCTCGATACCTTCCGCTGTGGTCGGCATGCCGATTTCCCGTGCCAAAGCCACAATCCCGCGCACCACGGCCGCGGATTCACGCCGATGCACAGACTCCTTCACGAACGAACTGTCGATCTTGAGCTTGTCGAATGAGAAACGCACGAGCGTCGACATGGTTGAGAACCCGGTGCCGAAGTCGTCGAGTGCGAGCCCAATTCCCAACGCGCGGAGCTTCTCGACGTTGTGCCGGGTGACGGTATCGTCACTCAACAACACCGTTTCCGTGACTTCGATATTCAGACGCGCCGGCGGCAACCCCGTCTTCCCGAGAATCGCCGCAACCGTCGACGCAAATGACGCCTCCCGCAATTGCACGGGCGACACATTCACAGCGACGCTCACTGCGTCACGCCATGTGACCGCTTCCGTGCAGGATTGCAGCAGCGCCCACTCGCCGAGTGCAAGGATAAGGCCCGTACGTTCGGCGGTGGGAATGAATGAGGAGGGAGAAAGCTCGCCGCGCGTCGGATGCGTCCAGCGAAGCAGCGCCTCGCGGCCGGAAATTGTGTCGTCGGC
Source organism: Paraburkholderia caffeinilytica (assembly GCF_046030355.1). Lineage (GTDB taxonomy): Bacteria > Pseudomonadota > Gammaproteobacteria > Burkholderiales > Burkholderiaceae > Paraburkholderia > Paraburkholderia caffeinilytica_B. The sequence continues at coordinate 317,390 of NZ_JAQQCQ010000005.1, read as the reverse complement.
GAGATCGACGATCGGCTGGTACTCCATGCGCAAATCGCTGTAAGTCTGCATCGCGCCTTCCAGATCGCTTCGCAGGAGGCTCAAACTTTCGTCGGATGCGTGCCTGACGGCGTCGAAGACAGAGAAGGCACTTTTGCCATTGCGTTTGACGGCGTACAACGCACGGTCCGCGCAGATCAGCAATTGCGGGCCTGTTTTTGCGTGCTCCGGATAGAGCGAGACGCCCACGCTTGCACCGATATGCACCAATGCGTCGCTGAGGGTGAAAGGACGCGCCAGCGTTTTGACGATACGGTCCGCCAGCAAATGGACGTCGCGGGTCAACGCCGTGCCGTCGGTAATGGCGACGAACTCGTCGCCGGCGAGGCGTCCGACCTGATCCCCGGCCGGCAGTACTTCACGCAATCGGATCGCGGCCTCCTGAAGGATCTGATCGCCGGCGGCATGCCCCAGGCTGTCATTGATCGCCTTGAAGCCGTCGAGGTCAATCAGTAGAACCGCGAACCGATGATTCTGCCGCAACGAGCCTGCCGCGGTGCGCTCCAGCAGAAGCTCGGTAATGCGAGCGCGGTTGGGCAGGCCGGTCAGGCTGTCCTGATGAGCGAGCCGATGGCTGCTTTCGCGCGCCAGCAACAATGCAACGGTGTCGCGATTACTGCGCAATGCCACGGTAAAGAACCCCGCCGCACAAAACGGCGCCTGAAACAGCAGCACGAGCTTGCCGGAGCCGGGAGAAAGCGCCGCGCCCCAACCCAGCAACCCGAGAATAAACGAAATCTGGAGAAGCGCCAGCCGGGGGGTGCCTGCATTGCGCCCGGCCAATCCGCCGATTACACCCACCGCGCAAACGTTGCCGAGCAGAAAAAGCGTTTGATTTCCGCTGGTATTGCACAGGAAAGTGCCAAAGCCGAACAGGGCCGCCCAGAGAAGGCTTGCAAAGAGAAAGGCCGAGGTAGGGGTCGGCAGATTACGCGCGCTACGCTGGCAGCACAGCCGGATCAACACGAGACGCGTGATCAGCAGCGCGACCACGGCGCTGCCCCACCACGCGTACAGCGGCCTTGGAATCAGATAGTAGGCGGTTGCGCAGACACTGATTTCGCAAATCGACGCAAAGACAATCGATGCGGTTCGCGTGAACAGATTGGCAAGCAATATTTGCCGATTGTCGGCGCTCAGCTCTTGAGCGGAGGACACCACCCATTTGAAAAATGGAGACCTTGGTTCGCTGAAAGCCATGACCTACGCATTTTTAATGGTTAGTGGGTCGAATCGGACGCGCCTCGCAATTATTACGTAAACACCAATGTCCGTTACAACGCAATTGCGCTGCATTATTAGACACCATAACGCCCATACAGTGGGCAACGCTGCGTCGCCTCCCGTCCGAAGACGTGAGCATCCCTTGCGGATTGCTTCACGCTCCGGCGAAAGAGGCGGTCATTCAGGCTATTTCTACGGGCACCCGTTTTGCCAAAGCGCACATCAGTTCATACCCGATCGTCCCGGAAGCGTGAGCGACGTCGTCGATCTTGACCTGTTCGCCCCATAGTTCGACCTTTGAACCGATCTGCGCATGCAGGCACGGTGCCAAGTCGACAGTGAGCATGTCCATCGACACACGGCCCACCACCTGCGTCATGACGCCGTCGATAGCGATCGGCGTACCCGTCGATGCGTGCCGCGGGTATCCGTCCGCATATCCGCATGCGACCACCCCGATGCGCATCTCGCGATTCGCGGCAAAGGCGCGGCCGTACCCCACCGTTTCCTCCGCCGACAACGATTGCACACCGATCACTTCACTTTTGAGCGTCATTGAAGCGCGCAATCCTACATCGTCAATGTGACGCGACTGACCGGTGGGCGAACCGCCGTACAACACGACACCTGGCCGCACCCAGTCGCGATGCGCCTGGGGATGCCACAAAACGGCCGCTGAATTCGCGAGGCTTCGTTGACCCGGTATGTCTTGAGTCACCGCATCGAAACGATCCATCTGCCATGCCACGTCGCCATCGTCAGCATTCGCGAAATGGCTCATCAACGTGATGTCTGCGATGCCCGGAATCGATCTGGCCTGCTCCCACGCGGCGCGGTACGCATCGGGCCGGAATCCGAGGCGGTTCATCCCGGAGTTCATCTTCAGATGCACATTGACGCGCTCACGTGACGGCGACAGGCGCAACAGATCGAGTTGCTCACGGCAATGCACGGCCATGGAAAGATCGAACTGTTGGGCGATTTGCACGTCGCCTGGCCTGAACACACCTTCCAGAAGAAGGATCGGCTTGGTCCAACCCAACTCACGCACGCGGACTGCTTCGTCGAGGTCGAGCAATGCAATGCCGTCCGCATTCGCGAGTGCCGGGAAAACGCGATCGATTCCGTGTCCGTATGCGTTGGCTTTGACCACGGCCCAAGCCCGTGATCGAGGTGCCCGCTGCTTGACGATGGAGAGGTTGTGACTGACTGCGGCGGGATGAATCTGTGCAACGATCGGGCGTGGCATAGGAGGCGTTGAGGGCTAGTTAGGAAAGGGAATGGATGCCCGTTGTTAAAGACCAGCATTATGGTCTACGGGCAGATTTTTCCACTATCGTATCGAGCCATAACCAGTTTTTGTTACTGTATTGTTCGGATTTTTAGGTTTATTTCTTGGCTGCCGGTTGCTGCTTGAAGTCCTTCCTGCAGGTTCCCGACGTCAATTCCCGCTGTCGCAGACGGTCCAGTCTCAGAACGCGTTTGATCGACCAGGCGCGTTGATCTGCATGGACGAAGCTTTGGCCTGATTCCATCTATTACGGGCCGCTACTGTTGAAGGCTCACGCATTGCGTTATATATAGCCCGATACAACGACACAAAAAATAGATACCTCAAGATCCATGACTCGCTCAATCAATGCCTTTCAGGCGCTCACGCTCGTATCCGCAGGGATGGGAGCAACATTCTCAGTCCATGCTCAAGACGACGGAATCCAGCTCACCCCTGTCGTCATCACCGGGCTATCACCCTCTCCCTACCCGTCATATCAGATCGACCGAACGAAAGTTGGGCCACTAGGCGAGAAGGTGCTTCTTGATACGCCGTACTCGATTAGCGTCGTTCCCTCATCGCTCGCGGAGAATCAGCAACTCCAGAGTGTGCGGGAAGCGTTTCGCTTTGTCCCCACGGTTCAGGGCGAAAATATCCGCCCTCAGACTCGGGGGCTGCAAGCCGGTGTCGTCCAGAACACGCGGGTCGATGGCCTGAATATCGCGGCGACAACAGACTATCCCATCGAGCAATTCGAGCAGATCGAGGTTCTGAATGGCCTCGCCGGTGCCCTGTACGGGCCCGCCAGTCCTGCCGGTACGTTCAACTACGTGCTCAAACGGCCCACCGCCGAGCCGTTGCGCGAGTTCACGTTCGGCTATGCCTCACGCCAGTCGTTGACTGAGCACCTGGATCTCGGCGGACACTTCGGCAACGACGACCGCTTCGGGTATCGGCTGAATTTGCTCAACCAGAACGGTGAGGGATATGTGGAAGGCAGCCGCCTGCGCAGACAACTGGCAAGCCTCGCGTTCGACGTTCGTTTCTCCCCGGACACAAGGCTCGAAACCAATTTCAGCACGTACCACTACCTGTCGACTGGATTCCCAGGAACGTTTGCTTTAGCGCGTAACGTACCCTTTCCCAGTGCGCCTGATCCTACACGCCCGGGCTACGGCCAATCGTGGGCGGGTGACGACAACGTGACCAACATGTTCAGCGCCACTTTGAAGCACGACTTCAACAAGGACTGGCACTTAAGCGCGGGCGTGTTGAGAGAGACGAACGACCGTGCGTCGACCGTGCCGACCAATACCATCACCAGCAAAACAGGCGCCTATACGACGACCACCGCGACGACCACGTACAGCCTGGACACGATCGTCAGCAATACGCTCGCGCTGAATGGCCATACTGAACTCGCAGGCCTGTCACACGACATCTTCGTGTCAAATACGGGCTTCTACTGGAATCGATATACGCCGTTCCAGACGGGGGCGATTACGCTCGGCAGTGCAAGCATCAACGATCCTCTGTCTTTTGCAAAACCCCCGCTGCCCGATTTCTCAAATCGATATCGATCCGTCAACACGGTCCAGCAGTCGATTAGCGTTGGGGACACGATTGGATTCGGCAAATACTGGTCAACGTTACTGGCTGCGAGTCAGAGCTGGATACACACTGAGAACTACAACAAGCAGGGAGCGACGACCAGTAAATACAACGCGGACGGCATCAGCCCGACGGCCAGTCTGATGTTTAAGCCGCAAGACAATATGACGGCGTATCTGACGTACGCTGACAGTCTTCAACAAGGCGACAATGCCCCAGCTGGATCAGCCAATGCGGGCGATAGCCTCGCTCCGTACCGAAGCAAAGAATGGGAACTGGGCTACAAAGTCGATGTGAGCCAGGTTACGCTCGGCGCAGCCCTTTACCGCATCGAGCGACCGTACGCCTATGTAGGCGCGAACAACGTGTTTGCCGAACAAGGTCAACAAGTCAATCGTGGACTTGAATTGACCGCGACCGGCGCGGTGACAAGAGATCTCAACATCTTCACGGGGATCTCGCTACTCGATCCCCGCCTGTTCGACACCGGCTCCGCGTCTACCAGTGATAAACAGATTCTCGGGCTGTCGCGCGTCGTATTCAATGCGCTGCTTGACTACTCCGTGCCGGCCGTCGCCGGCCTCGGGTTCAACATCAACATGAACTACGCAAGTCGTCGACCCGGCAACTATACGAACACCGACTATGTCAACGGTTATACCGTCTTTGATCTGGGCGCGCGCTACAGAACGAAAATTGCCGGCAAATCAGTGACGCTGCGCATTGCGGTCGACAATATCACCAACCGCCAGTACTGGGCCAACATCACCCCAAGCGGACAAAATGGCTACAGCGGCTCCGACAATGGCACAGGCACACTCGGCGCCCTTCGTACCGTCCGTGCGTCGCTACAAATCAATCTCTGATCAAGGACCGACCTATGCCACTTCGCACTCTCGTTGCCATCGTTCTCGGCAGCACCATGGGTATCGCGTGGGCGCAGCAAGCGCCCACCACCGCGGTTGTCACGATCTACGCGGCTGGAAGCATGAGCGGCGCACTCGCCGCTATCACGCAGCAATACACAATGGAGTCCGGCCAGAAAGTTGATCTCGTTACAGGACCGGCCGGTCTTCTACTGAACAGGATCGAGGATTCCGCCAAGGCGGATATTTTCGTTTCAGCCAATATGGCGCATCCGCAGCGCCTGACGGCGGAAGGAAAGGCTGCGCCCACTGTTGTCTTCGCGAGGAATCGGCTTTGTGTTCAGGCCCGCCCGGATGTCGGCCTCACAACGGACAATCTGCTCGACACACTACTTGATCCGAATGTGAAGATCGGCACGTCGACACCGAAGGCGGACCCGGGCGGCGACTATGCGTGGGAGCTGTTCGCGAAGGCTGACTCGGTCCGCCCTGGAGCCAAGCAGATTCTGGAGGCGAAAGCACAGCAACTGGTTGGTGGTCCAGCCGCACCTCAAGTTCCAACGGGTCAGAACCCCGTGAAATACTTTATGATGACGCGGCGTGTCGACGTCTTCATCGGCTATTGCAGTTCTCACGAAACCAAGCCCGATTCGACCCTTGTGCAGGTCGAACTCCCGGCCAATCTCAGCCTCTCCGCCGATTATGGAATGACGGTCGTGGAACTGCCGCAGACCGCGGCCACCCGCAACGCCGCTTACCGGCTTGCCTTATACCTGATGAGCCCGGCGGCACAGGACGTACTCACACGCTATGGGTTCACGCCAGTCGCACGCCAATAGAATCTCGCAGGCTGACGTGCCACAGAAATCGGGGCGGCCAGGGAAAAGATCCACAATCTGCGAAAGGAAATCGCTATGAATCACTCTGCGCTTTCAGGAACAGCGCGAAAAGTTCGGATTGCGATTTTATTTCCAATTTCCCATACATATTTCTTCGATGAGATTTCACGGTTTCGATAGAGATATCCAGCTTGCTGGCTATCCCCTTGTTGGAGTGGCCGCTCAGTATTAGCCTGCCAATATCCATTTCCCTGGCGGTGAGCGGGGTTCCGAGCCGCTCCATCGCGTCTTCCAGACCGCTCTGCCGGTGAGGTGTTTGAGTAGACCCCGCCTTCGTGGCAAGCACGCCTTCAAAGAACATACGTTGACGCATCAGTCCGGCAACCCATGGCCTCATCAGGTCGAACATTGCGATTTGTGCCGGGGTAAAGCGCTTCTTGCTACCGAGCGCCACGCATACGGTCCGTACGTCGTCGAGCACAACCGTGTATTGAACTTCGTCTTCCACGACGTAGTGCGTGAAATAGAGCTTGTAATAGTCGGTCTGGTTAAAGCACTCGGGCGCAACGTCGGATAGGCGAAACAGACCGGTCTTCGGGCTTTCGCGATTGGCGATGTAGAAGGGGTCCAGCAGATAGAGGCCCTTGACGTAGTCCGTGTAGAGCGGATCGGGGCCTTCTCCCTCGAAGGGGTTCACGGCAAGCACGTGCGGACGGTCATCGCTGAATAGCAGCACTACCCAGCTATCCGTGGGGACGTACTCATCCAGCAATCGGATCAGCGCCAGCCAGAATCCCGGGCGATCCAGGGCGTCGATCAACTGGCCGACTGAGCGGTGCCACGCCACATCCTGCAAGCTCAGACTCATGCGCATCCCCCGTAGGTACTAGCTACTCGACGTGATTATTGAAATCATCGATGAGCGCCATACTTCCACGCGCCCTTGCAAGCAGCATTCACTCTTGTCGCCAGGGTTTCGCTTATAAAGGACAGGTTCACCGATGAAGATTGAAATCGTACAATTGGCCGGTCGCGACGGCGACACGGCATACAACTTGAACCGCACGCTGAAAGCCATTGCCGCATGCGCGCCGGATACCGACATAGTACTGTTTCCTGAAGCCCAAATCACTGGATTCCTCGACGCGGAGAACATTTCGTCTCTGGCCGAGCCCTTGAACGGGCCAAGCGTTCAAGCGATCGAAAAGGCCGCACGCGAGCGTGACCTCGCCGTGGTCACTGGTCTGATCGAAAACGACAACGGACGCTTCTATAACACGACCCTGTTCGTCACACCCCAAGGTATATCGCTCAGTTATCGAAAGACCCACTTATGGGTGTCGGAGCCTGGCCTGGTGTTGCCCGGCGATCGATATGCCACGGTGGAGTGGCGAGGCGTGCGCATCGGCCTTTTGATCTGCTACGACATGGAATTTGCCGAAACCGCCCAAGCCCTGACCACGCTCGGCGCTGAACTGCTCCTCGCGACAAACGGCAACATGGAACCTTACGGTTATGTTCACCGAACCGCGCTCACGGCAAGAGCTCAGGAAAACCAGGTATTTGCCGTCATGGCAAATCGGGTTGGCGAAGGCGCGGACGATTTGATCTTCGCGGGCGGCAGCGCAGCAATAGACCCCTTCGGACGCATGCTGTTCGAAGCCGGCAAAGAAGAATGCCGCCATGTTGTCGAACTCGATTTCGCGGCGATCGCGGCCGCGCGCGCGCTCTACGACTACCGTGCAGACCAGCGCCAGCCGTTCCCCGGCGAGGTGAACCAGTATCCCGACGGACGGCGCGAACTGCTGATTCCGTAAGCCGCCGAAAGGTTTGTCGAGTCACGCCTATGCGTCTCCCTCTTTGGGGTTAGCTACTCGACGTGATTATTAAAATTATTGACGAACAGCATACTTGTTTTCACTCCTGCGGCGTCACGCTCATTCGCGGCCGGAGTTTCGCTTACAAGAAAATGATGGAGGAGAGAGTGATGTCGAAGAATTGGATAAACCGTTTGAAGACGGTGTGCGCGGCGCTGGCATTCGCCGGGGTCGCCTGGCACGGGATACCGTCGGCACAAGCAGCCGACCAGGTCGTGAATGTCTATAACTGGGGCAACTCGATCGGCAAGGACACGATCGCGAACTTCGAGAAGGCGACCGGCATCAAGGTCGTCTACCAGGAATTCGATTCGAACGAGACCCTGCAGGCGAAGCTGCTGTCGGGCACATCCGGCTACGACATCGTCGTGCCGTCCGACATCTTCTGGGCGCGCCAGTTGCAGGCCGGTATCTTCCAGAAGATCGACAAGACGAAGCTGCCGAATTACGGCCTGCTCGACCCTGACATCATGAGGGTTCTTGCAAAGGACGATCCGGGCAACCAGTACGGCATCCCCTGGACGTGGGGCACGGACGGCCTCGGCATCAACGTCGAAAAGGTCAAGGCAGCACTCGGCAACGATGCGCCCCTGAACAGCTGGTCGCTGCTGTTCGACCCGAAGTACGCGCAGAAGCTGAAGGGCTGCGGCATCTCGGTGCTCGACTCGGCCGTCGACACATTCGGCATGGCCCTCATCTATTTGAAGAAAGACCCGAACACGAACAACCCGGCCGACTATCAGGCGGCGTATGAGTTACTCAAAGGGGTCCGGCCGTATATCACCCAGTTCAATTCGAGCAGCTATATCAACGATCTCGCCGGCAGCGATATCTGCCTCGCGCTCGGCTGGTCTGGCGATATCAACTCCGCCCGCATCGCCGCTGCGAGCGCCAAAAAGTCGTATCACATCAAATACGTGATCCCCGAGGAGGGTAGCGCGCTGTGGTTCGACATGATGGCCATTCCCAAAGATGCCCCGCATCCGGACGCCGCGCTCAAGTTCGCCAACTTCGTTCTGTCAGAGAAGGAAAGTGCGAACCTGACCAACGACACGTCTTATCCGTCAGCCGTACCGTCGTCGAAGCCGCTCGTGCGTGCCGAGGTGACCGCCGATCCGGCCGTGTTTCCGTCGCCCGAAGTGATCCATAAACTGAGCCTCAGCAAGCCGATTCCGCCGGATCTGATGCGGCTCATGAACCGGCTCTGGGCAAAGCTCAAGACCGAGTAACCCCTTCCAGGCTTACCCTGCGCGCCCCGCTGCCAACAGCGGGCGGGGGCGTGCTCGTCCCTATGGATCATCGACATGAAAGTCAAACACATCACCGTGCTGTGCCTGCTGGCCTTTGAAGCGGTCGCGGCCTTCGCGGCCGAACCGCAGTCCACGTCGGACGCAAACCGCCTGAAGGCGCTGCAGGCGCAGGTCAACGCACTGCAGGCCAACCTCGACTCGCTGCGCAAGACCATCGCGGCAAACGCCGCGCCGGCGGCAGCCGCGAACGCCGGAGCGGCGAACATCGGCCCAGTGAACACCGCAACGGCCGTCGCGCCCGCATCCAGCACGGCGCCTGCGTTCACAAACGACGACGTGCAGCAGATGCGCGAACAGATCGCCAACGCATCGCTCAAGGTCGACACCTTGCAGGAAGCAGCGACAAGCGGCCCGCTCGCCGGGCTGAGCATCACCGGCTACATCGATCCCGTGTACCTGTACAACCGCGCGCAGCACACGGCCGGCTTCCAGTTCCTGAACCACGATCCGGGCATTTACGACTACTACAACAGCACGCTCGGCGACCTCTATCTCGACATCAAGAAGACCTTCGGCGTCGGTCCAATGGCCCCGTCCGCCGAGATCGTGATCCAGCCGAACCGTGGCTTCGGCAGCGTGCTGAGCAACGAGCGCGGCGGCGTCGGCAATAACATCCTCACGCAGGCCCAGGTGTCGGTGCCGCTCAGCACGACGAAGACCTTCGAGACCGGCCTCATGACGAGTCTCGCCGGCTATGAGATTCAGCCGTCCAACCAGATGCTCACGCTCACGCACGGCTTGCTGTATGACTTCAGCGAGCCGGGCAACATGGTCGGCATTGGCTTGAAGGGTTCGGACGCGACGTACACGCATTTCTGGCAAGTGTTGCTTGGCAACGAACAGCTACGCACTGCGGGCGCGATCGTCAACGCCGCCAACAATACGACGAAGAGCAACTGGACACCGACGCTCACAGCCCGCTTCGACAGCGCGACGACGACAGGACTCGATGTCGGCATCTCGGGCACGATCGGCCGGCAGACACTGTTCTCGCCGTGCGCGGCGGCGGGTGAATATGGCTACCAGTGCAACGCGTCATCACCGTTTGGCCTGTATACGTATGTCGAAAGCGATGTGACGTACACGCACGATAAAACGCAGTTCAACGCGCAGCTCGACTACGGTCAATTGCAGAAAGGTGCGTGGAACGGAGGCACCGCCCGCTGGTTCGGCACATCGCTGCTCGGCCATACGAAGTGGACGACGGCGGGAATCGGCCGCATGGGCGCGACGCTGCGCCTCGACTACCTGAACGACACAGCCAACGGCGGTGGCGGCAGCAACATTCTCTACGGCCTGTCCGGTGGCGATCCGTCGGTCAATGGCACGAGCGGCTTCGGACTCGATCCGTCCTGCTTCCAGAATTCCGCCAACAAAGGCATGGAGTGCAAGGGCGCGCAGCACTACGCCCTTACCGCCGATCTTCTGTTTTACCCGACTGACCAGATCATCGTTAAGTTCGAGTACCGCCACGACGGCGCAAACCACCCGGTCTTCCAGAAGAGCGACGGCAGCTACTCGCGTAGTAACGATATCGCGGCGCTGCAGTTCGTCTATACGTTCTGACCGGCAACCCGCTTCACAACCCGCTTCATTTTGATAACCGGCGACCGGCGTGTCGCCGTCCTGTTCGGTGGATTGCGACGCGGCCAGAACCACAAGCGCCCTGACCCACCCGAATAGCGTCATGAGTTCTATCCGGAGATACCGTGCATCAGCCAGCCGACCTGATCATTACCCATGCAGACATCCACACCATGGATGAGACCCTGCCCAAGGCGCAAGCCATCGCCGTGCACGACGGCCGCATCGTAGCCGTTGGAACGAACGAGGAAATCGAGCGCATGACGGATACGCGCACGCGCCGAATCCACGCACAAGGGCGCATGATGTTGCCCGGTCTGCAGGACACCCACGTGCACTTCCAGTTGAGCAGCGCCGATCTGCACCACAACGCGGCCCTATACGACGCGACCACTGTTGACGAGTTGCTGGACATCATCCGGGACTTCGCCGGTCGGAACCCGGACAAACCATGGATTCGCGGCGTGGGCTTTTCGTCCAGCCTGTTCAGTCCGGAAACGCTCACGAAGGAAAAGCTGGATAGCGTAACCGGAGGACGTCCGGCGCTGATGCTGGCGAGCGACCACCACAACGGTTGGGCCAACAGCGCAGCCTTCGAGATTGCCGGCGTGAAACCCGGCAGCCCGGAGCCGGAGAACGGCAACTACGTGCGGCTGGCCGACGGCAGTCCCAAGGGGTGGCTGCTGGAGGACGCAATCTGGGCGATGAACCGCATCGCGCCTGGTTATACAGACGACGAATACCTGCAAGCCATGAAGCATTACAGCAAAGCGTTCAATCGCCGCGGCATTACTGGCGTTCTGGATGCCATGGTAAGCCGTAACTATATGAAGAACTACCAGGCGTCCTATGAGCGCGGAGACCTGACTGTCCGGGTGCGTGCAACCTCGAAGATCTTCGCGCACAAACCGTTGGCCGAGCAACTCCAGGAGTTGAAGGACCTGCGTGAGGTTTATCAGGGCGACAGGGTTTCTCTTCACTCGGCCAAGTTCTTTCTGGACGGCGTGCTCGAAAACGGTACTGCCGTTCTGCTCGAGCCGCGCACCGATACTGGCGGAAATGCGGAACTGATGTTCAGCCAGGCGCAGATCAATGAATATTTCGCGGCGTTCGACCGGGAGAAGTTCCAACTGCATGTACACACCATTGGCGACGGTGCTGTGCGCGCTGCGGTGGACGGGATCGAATATGCGCTGCATCAAAATGGCAAGTGGGACGCTCGTCATCAATTAGCGCACCTGCAGGTGGTGAATCCGGCCGATATCTCTCGCTTCAGGGAGCTTGGCATCCTCGCCAATTACCAGACCTTGTGGGCACAACCCAACTCCGCAGCAGATGCGATCGCGGAGGCCATGCTCGGCCCCGAACGCAGTCAATGGATCTTTCCCGTCGGCGCCTTCATCCGTGAGGGTGTGACGTGTATGCTGAGCAGCGACTGGGGTGTCAGTACCTACGATCCCTTTCAGATCATGCAGACGGCCGTCACCCGGCAAAACGCCAAGGCGAGCCCCAGTGATCCCGTTCTCACGCCGCAACATCGCATTGGCGTCGAAGAGGCGTTGCGCGGATACACCATCAACGCGGCTCATGCCGCATGGCGCGATGATTGCACGGGTAGTCTGAGCGTGGGCAAGTACGCCGACCTGATCGTGCTCGACCGCAATCTGTTCAATATTTCTCCGTATGAGATCGGCGAAACCCAGGTATTGCTCACCCTTCTGGGAGGGCAGGAAGTTCACCGCGACCCAGGTTTCGACGCTTGAAATGCAGATTGGGACGACGGAGTCTGGACTACCGTCCTATCCCTCCGTCAGCCCGGTTCGCACACTTTCATGCTGCACGGAGCGCGCGACACTTCGGGTCCGCAACGAGTCGCGCCGCTCCATCCATTGCGCGCATTCTCCGACGATGCCGCGCCTGAACAGCAACACACAGGCAACGAACATCACACCGGTCAGCAGGCTGACCGACTCCCCCAATCCCTGAAACCACGCGATGTGCGTCATGTCGGCAAGCCAGCCGCCAAACGCCGCCAGTTTGGACTCCAGCACGACGACAATCACCGCGCCGACCACCGGGCCAAATCGCGTTCCGAGGCCGCCGATCAACGTCATCAGAATGACCGTGCCGGATAGCGTCCAATGCACGTCCGAGAGCGTTGCGAAACCCAGCACCAAAGTCTTCATCGCGCCGGCAAGCCCCGCCACTGCCGACGACAGGACAAATGCAAGCAGCTTGAACCGATCCACATCGTAACCAAGGGAAATCGTCCGCGCTTCGTTCTCTTTCAACGCCGTCAGAATTTTTCCGAACGGAGAATGAATGACGCGGCCAAGAAACAGAAACACGATCGTCGTAATCGACAGGATGACGAAATACAGCGTTAGATCGTTCTCAAGCGGAACCACGCCGAACAGGCGCCCGCGCGGCACACCTTGCAAGCCGTCTTCGCCGCCCGTGAAGGGCGCCTGGACGCAGAAAAAGAAGAGCATCTGGGCAAAGGCCAGCGTCACCATTGCAAAATAGATTCCCTTCCGCCGAATGGCAAAGAGTCCGAATATCAACCCGAGTGCTGCACCAACGCCCGTGCCGAGAAGCAGCGCCACTTCGGGAGCGCAGCCGTGATCCCGCATGGCACTCCCCGCGATGAAGGCGGCTCCGCCGAAAAATGCCGCGTGGCCGAACGATAGCAAACCGACATAGCCGAGCAGTAAATCCAGCGAGCACGCGAACAGGGCGAAACACATCAACTTCATCAAAAACACCGGATATGCACCTAGCCACGGAGCAGCGGCCAAGCAACCCAACCCGACAGCCCCTACGATCCAATTTCGCATGATGTGTCTCACTTCGAATGTCCAAAAAGCCCGCTTGGGCGCACGAGCAGTACAAGCGCCATGATTACGAATACGACCGTGGCGGACCCTTCCGGATAGAACATCTTGGTCAGACCTTCGACCAAGCCGAGGCACAGACTGGTGACGACCGATCCCGCGATCGATCCCATGCCGCCGATCACGACGATCGCGAATACGGTGATGATCACGCTCTGACCCATCAGCGGCGACACTTGCATGACCGGTGCGGCGAGAACACCGGCCAGCGCGGCAATCGCCACGCCGATGCCGTAGGTCAACGTGACCATGGCCGGCACATTGACGCCGAATGCCGCAACCAGCCTCGGGTTCTCAGTCGCCGCACGAAGCAACGCGCCCAGATTCGTGCGCTCGATCGTCCACCAAGCTCCGGCACACACGAGCAGCGACGCCACTACGACCCACCCCCGATACGCGGGCAGCACCATGAAACCCAGCTGGACGCCTTGCATCAATCCTTCGGGCGCCGGGTAAGACATACCCGAGGCACCATAGAAAGAGCGGCACAGTCCTTCTATGATCAGTGTCAGGCCCAATGTGAGCAGCAGGCCATAAAGATGGTCGAGCCTGTATATCCGGCGCAGCATGGTCCGCTCGATGACCATCCCTAGCGCGGCTGCCGCGAAGGGAGCAACGATCAACATCGGCCAATAACCAAGACCCAGATAGTTCGTCCCCATCCACGCAAACAGCGCGCCGAGCATGAAGAACGCGCCGTGTGTGAAGTTGATGACGTTCAGCAGCCCGAAAATGACGGACAAGCCCAGGCTCAGAACGGCATAGAAGCAGCCGTTCATGAGGCCGAGGACCAACTGGCTGGAGAACGCAGCAAGCGGAATACCAAAGAGTTCCACAATGACCTTCCCGTTCAAACGTTGAGCAGTTCCTGAAGCACGCCGGTCTTTTCGCCGAGACGCGCTGCGGCAAAACTCTCGACAATCTTGCCGTGCTCCATGACGTAAAAGCGATCGGCGAGCGGCGCGGCAAAGCGGAAGTTCTGTTCGACCAGCAACACCGTAAAGCCGCGCGACTTGAGGAGCGTAATGACGCGCGCCAGTGTCTGCACAATCACGGGCGCCAGCCCCTCTGAAATTTCATCGAGCAGCAACAGACTCGCTCCCGTGCGCAGAATCCGCGCAATCGCCAGCATCTGTTGTTCGCCGCCGGACAGGCGCGTGCCCTGACTTGCCCTCCGTTCGGCAAGATTCGGAAAGATCTCGTAGATCTCTTCAAGCGACATGCCCACCGAATCCGCTACCGGCAACCGCGGCAGCAACAGCAGGTTCTCTTCGCACGACAAACCCGCGAAGATTCCCCGCTCCTCCGGGCAGTAGCCCACCCCTAACCGCGCGATACCTTGCGGTGGCATCCCAATGGTTTCCCGGCCGTTCACGCAGATCGAACCTCGCCGGGTGTCGGTCAACCCCATAATGGATTTGAGCGTCGTACTGCGGCCGGAACCATTGCGTCCCAGCAGCGTGATCACCTCGCCGCGTGCCGCACGAACCTCGACACCATGCAGAATGTGCGATTCGCCGTACCAGGCATGCAGTCCCTTGATATTCAGGACATCCGGTTGCGCTGCCCGCTTGCCGGCCGAAGCCGGACTCCTCAGACGTTCAATGTTCAAGCGATCCACTTTCGGTCCCCATGTAGGCTTCCCGCACGCGCGGATCGGCTGCGACGACTGCGTACGCGCCTTCCGCGAGAATCTCCCCGCGCTGCAGTACCGTGATCGTGTCCGAGATGCTGGAAATAATTTTCATGTTGTGCTCCACCATCAGGATCGTCCGGCCGGCCGATACTTTCTTGATGAGCGCCGTAACTCGATCGACGTCCTCGTGCCCCATGCCTTGCGTCGGTTCGTCGAGCAACATCAGCACCGGATCCATCGCGAGCGTCGTCGCGATTTCGAGCGCGCGCTTGTGACCGTATGAAAGCTCAGCGGTCTTTATGTCGGCAAATTCGGCTAGCCCCACTTCATCGAGCAACGCCAGTGCACGTTGTCTGAGCCGGCCGAGCACCGCGCTACTCATCCAGAAACGAAACGACACGCCGAGCGAGCGTTGCAGTCCGATACATACGTTTTCCACCGGACTCAGATGCGGAAATACCGCGGATATCTGGAACGAACGAATCACGCCTCGGCGAGCAATCGACGCCGGCGCCGAGCGGGTGATCTCCTTGCCGTCGAAGAAGATCTGTCCGGACGTCGGCGTCAGGAACTTCGTCAGCAGATTGAAGCAGGTGGTCTTGCCAGCGCCGTTCGGCCCGATCAATGCGTGTATCGTGCCGCGCCGGACCCGCAAATCGACACCGTTGACTGCGGTAAAGCCATTGAACGACTTGGTGAGGCCGTTCGTTTCAAGAATCAGGTCGCTATGCGCCATGCCCGCTCTCCTCGCTGTTGGACGCGTGCGGTGAAAGAAGCGGCTTTAGCCGGCTACCGGGAGCGTCTCGACCGCATAGCTGTGAGTCAGCGAGCGCCGCAGGATCGGATCTTCGAGTTCGATCTCGAAACGCGCCGCGGGCCGGATGCCGCCCAACGCGGCGAGCGTGCCGCACAACATGGCCGTGCCGTCCACAAACTGGCCATCCCGGCGGGCAAATTCAGCGAGCAGATCGTGGGGCGTGCGCATGGCGGTCACCTTGCCCTCCTGGTAAAGGACGCGCTCGCCGTCGATCGTCGCGTGGGAACGCAGGACGAGTTCGTCCCAATGACCGGCGACCTCGCTCAATCGCCAGAGCTTGCGTGAACACGGCTTGCCGCACATCTGCTTCGATACGGTGATGCCGTAGGTTTCCACTTCGCGATCGGTGTGGTCGGACGCGATACCGACGAACGTTTCGCCATCGTCTTTCAACAGAACGAATTCCACCTCGCCGCTGCTCTGCAACCCCGTCACCTGAATCTTCGGCGCCGGTTCGAGCCGTTCGACAGCCACGCGATAAAAAACGGGCGTATAGGCCGGGCGCTTCACGCCCAGCTCTTCCAGCTCGCGAATGTGCTTCTCCATGGCGACCGTATCGCGTCCGGTCCAGCCGGCGATCACCAGCGTGTCAATCGAGATCGTGCGTTCAAACAAACCGTGACTATCCTCGACTTCAAACGAGATTGCTTTCATTAAATGCTCCTTGTAGCGGGTGACAGGGCCAGACGCGCAGCCACCCGCGATTCGATTCAATTGGGTTTGCCGGTAACGAGCGGGCAGCGGCTCGCGCTAAGCGGTGCAAACGCGTCCTGCGCGGGAATGACCTGCTTGATCGTGTAGTAGTCCCACGGCTTATGGGACTGCTGAGGGCTCTTGACCTCAGCCAGATACATGTCATGAACCATCAGCCCGTCGGCGCGAATCGTCCCGTTCTTCGCGAAGAAATCGTCGACCGGGGTTTTCTTCATTTGCGCCATGACCGCATCGGCTGCATCGGTTCTGCTTGCCTGAACTGCTTTCAGATAATGGAGCGTCGACGAATAGACTCCTGCCTGGACCAATGTCGGCATACGTCCCGTTTTGGCGAAGAAACGTTGCGACCATGCGCGGCTTGCGTCATCGCGATCCCAATAGAAGGGCGTTGTCAGCATCATCCCCTGCGCGGCTTGCAGGCCGAGGCTGTTGATGTCGCTGATAAACAGTTGCAGGCCCGCGACTTTTTGCTTGCCCGGCCCGATGATGCCGAATTCGCGCGCCGTCTTGATCGCGTTCACGGTATCGCTGCCGGCGTTGGCGAGGCCGATCACCTTTGCCTTCGATGCCTGAGCCTGCAGCAGATAGGACGACAGATCCGACGAGTTGATCGGATGCTTCGCCTTGCCCACCACCTTGCCACCCGCTGCCAGCAGCGCGGCAGTGGCGTCCTTTTCCAGCGACGCGCCGAGTGCATAATCGACGGTCAGAAAGAACCAGGTGTTATCGCCGCTGCGCGCCATCGATTTCACGAGACTCGTCGTGAACGCATACGTGTCGTACGAATACTGAATCGTGTATGGCGAGCAGTCTTCGTTGCTAAGCCGTGTGGTTCCAGCGCCGCTTGCAATGGCGATGCGATGCTTTTCCTTCGCCACGTTCGACACCGCCAGCGCCACGGAGGACGGCAGCAAGTCCTCGACCATATCCACGTGCTGGTTGTCGAACCAGTCACGCGCGACAGTGGCGGCCACGTCGGTCTTGTTCTGGTGATCGGCGCTGATTACCTTGATGGGTACGCCATTGACCTTGCCGCCGAAGTCGTCCACGGCCATCTGCGCGGCCACCACGGAACCCTTACCTCCAATGTCGGAGAAGATGGAAGACATATCGGTGAGCACACCGATTTTCACCACGCCGCCGTTGGTCATGACCGGCTCGGCAGCATGGGATAACGCGGCGAACAGCATGGCCGCGACTGGGGCGGCAGTAAGCGCAAGACGTTTGAACATGGACTCCTCCTTGTTATAAATAGCGGACATGATCCGGACGCACGGCAAGCACGCGAGGTCAGCCGGTTTGACGCAAACTCAAAATCGCTTCGACACCGGCACCGATCGCAAGCAGATGCCGGTCGCTCATGTGCCGCCCCATCAACATCAGGCCAACCGGCGCGTGCCCCTCTTCGTGACAAGGAACAGACAACGCGCACAGATCGAGCATGTTGGCGATCGCCGGATTGCGCAGCAGCAGTCGATTTGTCGACGTATAGGCACGCTCCTCGGCAAGCTCCGCGATCTGCGGCGCGATGATGGGTACGGTCGGACATATCACCGCATCGAACGGCTGCAATTCAAGGTCAGCCTGACCGCATAGCAGCGACCGGCGCGCTTTGGTGCGGAGATATTCGGCAGTGCTTTGCTGGCTGCCGAAACGGATGCGAGACAGAACGCGCGGGTCGTACTGATTCGCGTGGCTGCCGATCATATTGACGTGCCACGCCCACGCTTCTGCTGCCACCAGGCCGCCGTGCTGCCCCAACTCGGCGAGCGCGTTCCAGCTCTCGAATTCCACTTCTTTCAGAATCGCACCCGCCTCGGCCAGCTTTGAAATAGCGCGCTCAAAGGTAGTGGCCACATGGGCGTCCATCTCGTCCAGCACCAGTTTCGTCGGCACGGCCAGCCGCAAGCCATGGACCGAAAACGGTGGCAGCGGTACGTCCGGTTCGCCGGCCATAATCGAATCGATCACGGCACAACACGCGACGCTCGGCGCTATCGATCCGACCGAGTCGTAACTGGAAGACAAAGGCACCGTGCCGTCCAGTGGGATGCGTGACGCGGTGGGCTTGAAGCCGGTAACACCGCATAAGGCTGCGGGAATCCGGCACGATCCGCCCGTGTCGGAGCCGATCGCGGCAGCCGCCATGCCATCCGCCACCGATACCGCGGCGCCGGACGACGAACCGCCAGGAATGCGCGCCGCCTCGCGATCAAACGGATTCGCCGGTGTACCGTGGTGCGGATTGATGCCCAGTCCCGAATACGCAAACTCTGTCATGTGGGTCCGGCCCACGAACACCGCGCCGGCGGCACGCAGCCGGCCAATCGCCACGGCATCGCGGATTGCCGGCTGCTCCGGCAGAACACGCCCTCCGGAACGGGTAATCTCCCCTTGTACGTCGAAGAGATCCTTGACCGAGACAGGAATGCCGGAGAGCGGCCCTGCGACTCCATGTCGACGCAACGCATCGCTTGTCATCGCCTGCGTCGCGGCCGCTGGACTGACTCCATACGGGAAGACTCTTCGGCCCTCTCCCGCGTCGGCCTCGATGTTCCCGACACACGAGGCGAGAAGCGTCTGTGCGTCGAGGTGACGATTGGCAAGCTGAACGCGCAGGGCGTCGATTGGAGGCAGCATGATCAGGCCGGATCGAAGTAATGAGTCTCGAGCAGGACGCAGCCTTTCTCCGACTTGAACGGACCGTGATAGGCGCCAGGCGGCCGCACCGCGTAGGTGTAGCCCTTGAACGGCGTGCCGCCGTGACCGTTCTCGTCGTTGCCGACCGTCAGGTCGCCCTCCACGAGAAACACCTCTTCCCAGTAATCGTGGACAAACGGTTTCTTTGTGAACAGGCCGCCCGGCAGGCGCAGCAGACGCGTACGGCTGCCCTTCTTGTTGACGGTATCGAGCGAGCCGGCGAGGATCAATTCCTGTGCGCCGGAAGCCGGATCGTAGCCTTCGGGCAACTGCCAGCCCCGCTCCATATCCAGCGTGTGAAACTCGTCGTGAAGTTTGTTGATTGCCATACAGTTCTCCTGTGTAAATTGGCATCGGGTGAAAGTCGGGATCAGGCAGCCTGCAGCGTCGCGAGCTCGGCCCCGAGCGAATAGGTCGACAACAGATCGTCGACGAGGCCCGTTGCGCGTGGCCAGTCGTAGGTGCGGAACGCGTGGCCCTTCGTCACGAACGACGCGCCCGCATAGAACAGTTCGTATTGGTTGTGACGCGAAGCGAACTCGGAGCCCACGGCATCCCATGCGAGCTTGAAGAACTTGACGCGTTCCTCCGGGCTGCAGACAGGCGATTTCTGGGTTTTCTCGATGATTCGCAGGAGATCCGGATTTTCGAAATCGCGAATGCTTGACGGCAGCATGATCATTCCGCCCCCTGCCAGTTCACGCAGGGTATTGAGCACCTTGGAATACAGTTGCTGGGTCACCACCTGTGAGCCATACAGCATGTTGCGGTCTGGCACGTAGTAGCCGTTTTCGACGCGACCTTTCGCCTCCATGCCGTATACCCAGGCTTCCACCATCGCTGCTTCAGAGGCGAGTTGACCCAGCGTTTCGCGGACTTGCGGGAAGCTGTTGGTGCCGTTCACTTCCGTGATCTTCAGGGCGAGACCGACGAGGAAGCGCAACTTGACCATCAATCGCACCTGGCATTGGTAGTTCTGATAGCTGTGCGCCGGCGTTGCGTGGAATTGCTTCGCGCACATCGCGACGTCGCCGGCCACGAAGATGCGCTCCCACGGCACCTTGACGTCGTCGAAATAAAGCACTGCGTCGTTTTCGTCGTACCGGCTCGACAAAGGGTTATCGAACACCGAAGGCGAGTTTTCCTCGTACGATTTGCGTGACATCACCTTCATGCCCGGCGCATTCATGGGCACCGCAAACGACAGTGCATACATCTCGTCGCCCTGACGCAACGGCTGGATGCAACTGCAGAACACCTCGTTCGCCATGATCCCGCTGGTGGCAAGCATCTTCGCGCCGCGCACCGTAATCCCTTCCGCGTCCTGATCGACGATACCGACAGCAAGGTATTTGTCCTCCTGCTCGTGCGCCGCTTTGGCCTGATTGGCCTGCGGATTGACAATCACATAGGTGAGGAAGAGGTCGTTGTCACGTGCGTACTTGTAGTAATCGCGCAAGGCGCCGGCGCGCGCCGGATCGTATTGCTCGAACACGTCGATGCCCATGTACATGCCCGAGATGCAGGAAGCGACATGGTCCGGCGAGCGACCCATGAAGCCGTAGTGAAGCTCCGTCCATGCCTCAAGCGCGCTTCGCCGCTCCACCAGCTCGGCATAAGAGGTGGGCAGTTGCCAGATCTTGCTGATACGTCGCCCCGTGTCGGGCGACGCGAAGGTCATTTTCTCAACGTTCTCCGGACGCGCCTGAAAGTCGTACAGATTGGCGTAGCTGCGAATGGAATTGCGGAACGCGGGATGCGATGTCACATCGCCGACCGCTTGACCGTTGATATAAACCTGCCGTCCGTCGCGCAGCGACGCGATATGTTGGGTCCCGTTCTTGATCATGATGTTCTCCGGAAATTGGGTCAGATGAGTGTTCAGGCAGACGGCTGGTGAGCGCCGTTGAGCGTGTGGTATCGGCCGCCAAAAAAGACGAGTGGGCGTCCTTCCGAGCGAGATTGATGTTTCTTGACGCGACCGATGAAGATGACGTGGTCTCCCCCGTCGTATTGCGCATACGGTTCGCATTCGAAAGTGGCTAGCGCGTTGGGAAGCAGCACGACGTCGGCGCATCCGCTCGAGACACCGGGCATGCCGCCCCATTTGTCGCTATTCGCCTTTGCGAATCGATTCGACACATCCTGCTGAGCTTCGTCGAGCACATTGACCGCGTAGCTGCCAACGGTGCTCAGGTCGGGCAAGCTCTGGTTGCGCCGATCGACGGAGAACAGGATCAAAGGCGGGTCGAGCGAAACGGAATTGAATGACGCAACGGTGATGCCGATCGGCGGCCCGCTCTTCCTCGGCGCCGTAATCACGGCCACCCCTGTCGCAAACATCGACAACGCCGTCCGGAACTGACGCTGCGCGTCCGGGTTGTCGCTCGACGTCACGGTGCTTTCTCCCATCTCGCTCTCCTTCCAGCGCACCGCCGGCCCGGCGATGCTACAATTCATCACACAAAGCGTTGTTTATTAGCTTTGTTACTTAGCTTTTATTAAATGTCTTTCAATAAAGCTAAGCAAGCTATCGTAAACCCCGATTTGAGGTCAGCAGGGAAGTGACGACCCTACTCGCTGGATGGATGTTGACGAGAATGCGGTTGACTCCAAGCTAAACTGCGTCCGCTGCATCTGCCGGCATTCGCTCGACGTGAAAAGCCCGGGCCCTCTGGAGTAAGAACCATGCAAACCAAACAGTCATCCCGTCCGATTTATATGGACTACAGTGCAACGACACCGGTTGATCCGAGGGTTGTTGTAACCATGCTTCCGTTCCTGAACGAGAGCTTCGGCAACCCCGCGTCCCGGAGCCACAGCTACGGGTGGGAAGCAGACGACGCCGTGGAAACGGCTCGCGCACACGTTGCCGGGCTTCTTGGGGCAGATCCGCGAGAGATCGTCTGGACCTCCGGTGCGACCGAAGGCAACAATCTGGCAATCAAGGGCGCGGCCAATTTCTATAAGGGAAAAGGCCGGCATATCGTGACGGTGAAAACCGAACACAAAGCGGTACTTGATACGTGTCGCGAGCTGGAACGGCAGGGTTTCGACGTGACTTACCTGGATGTCCAGCAGGACGGCCTGCTAGACCTGGGTGCGCTGCAGGAAGCGTTGCGTCCCGACACGATTCTCGTGTCGATCATGATGGTCAACAACGAGACCGGTGTCGTACAACCCATTGCCGAAATTGGCGCCATGTGCCGCGCCAAAGGCATCATCTTTCATTGCGATGCCGTGCAGGCGGCCGGCAAGATCGCCATTGATGTGAACATACTGAACGTGGACCTTCTGACCGTGACGGCCCATAAGGTGTATGGCCCGAAAGGCATTGGCGCCCTGTATGTACGGCGCAAGCCGCGCGTCCGGATCGAAGCGCAGATGCATGGGGGCGGCCACGAGCGGGGGATGCGCTCCGGCACACTGCCCACCCATCAGATCGTCGGCATGGGGGAAGCGTTTCGAATCGCGAAGGAAGAAATGGCGTCCGAGAGCCGCCGCGTCGAGGCTTTGCGCAATCGACTGCTGGAAGGCCTGACACAGATGCAGGAGGTCTACGTCAACGGCGACATGACGCAGCGCATTCCGCACAACCTGAACGTCAGCTTCAATTTTGTGGAAGGTGAATCCTTGATCATGGGCATCAAGGGGGTCGCGGTGTCCTCGGGATCGGCATGCACGTCGGCCTCGCTCGAACCGTCATATGTCTTGCGAGCGCTTGGTCGTAGCGATGAGCTGGCGCATAGCTCGATTCGATTCACGCTGGGACGGTTCACCACGGAAGAAGAAGTGGACGCGGTGATTCTGCAAGTGCAAAGCACCGTGGCGAAACTACGCGCGCTGAGTCCACTGTGGGATATGCACCTTGAAGGCATCGACATCGGCACGATTCAATGGGCCGCGCACTGACCGGGACATGTGAAGGGGCTCGCCAATCCGTATCTTCACGCCGGGCAGCGGCAGGAGAACCGTTAGCGTTTTTCCTGCCGCGCGATCAGGTGCGAAAGATCGAGCGTGGCGCGATCGCCGTTGGCGACCAGTCGGTCCACCACCGAACAGAGTACCTTGAACTCCGTTTTGGTCACCCCTTCAAACAGCACGTCGTTGATGTGCTGCTGCTTCGCGGCCAGCTCCTTGAGCAGCTTCGATCCCGCGGAGGTCACTGTAAGCCGCATCTTCCGCTTGTCCTCGGGGAGGGATCGTTTGTCGATCAATCCGAGCTTTTTGAGTTTCCCGGTTTCGATGGTAATGAACGCTCCGCTCAAATGCAGATGGTCCGCCAACTGATTGACTGTAACGATATCGTCGTGCGAGAGCTGGGCGATTGCGATAAGCAACGAATACTGGATTCCCGTGAGGCCGATTAGCGTGCCGAAACCATCCCGAACCGACAGTAACCGGGCCGCGAACGGCAGCAATCCGTTGACCAGATGCCGAAACTCCGCGTCCGAGCCGTCAACCAGACAGGCCGGGTTTGTTACGGTCAGAACAACCTCCTCTTGATGCTTGGCCATGACATCTCCACTCCAGGTGCCGCACGCACCTTTACCTTTGAAAGGTAATTATACTTTAAAGGTGAGTGAGCGCCGTGCAGGCCCCGCACCCGCCACCGTACTCACTTCGACCCGACGCTAATACATGAACACCGCTCCTTCATCATCGTCCGCCCGCTCCCTTCTCGAAGGCTACCTTCGCGCCAAGGATCTGAACCATCCGGAGTTGATATCCGAGTGCTTCTCGCCCGATGCCGAGTTGACCTTCTCGATTGCAACCGACGATATCGATTTTCCCCGGCTCGTTGTCGGCGCGCCCGCGATCGCCAGAACGCTGGTTGCCGACTTCGGAGAACGCTTCGACCGATGCCGGACCTACTATATTTGCGCTGAACCAGAGGTGGACGAAAACCGGGCCTGCGTCATGCCGTGGCTTGTAGTCATGCGGCAGAAGGACAGCGGGTCACTGCGAATTGGAAAAGGTGTCTATCAATGGCGCTTCGGAACCGGGGTAGAAGGCGCAGATGCGATCGTCAGACTGCACATTCATATCGAACGCATGGATGCCGTCCCCGATCCGGACGCGGCAATGTTAAGCGCGCTGCAGGGGGCCTTGCCTTATCCGTGGCTTCCGCCCGTCGCGCTGCGGGACGGCGTGGCAAACTTTATCGCAACGGGTTCGGATGCCGGTTTCGCGTTGCCATTTCAACAACCCGCTATGCTCGGCGAGGCGTCTTAAGAATCGGATTGCGTTCGCTGAGTGCTGCGTTCAAACGGTGCCCGCCGGCAGAGTGATGAGGCGAGCGCCGCAATATCGTTCCGGTGCGCCAAACGCGCGCCTGGCCCTTGCAGTGGTTTGGGCAAAGCGCGTTGGTGACAGAACTCATTTTCGCCACGGTGGAAAGACTGCTTGCCTGATCCAGCGGCGGCTAGAAACGTACGAAACCGTTTCTGGCCAAAGCGTCCGGATTACCAGCCGCGTACTCGAGGGCGCAGTGTTCAGCGTCGATGCCGACGGTCAACAACGTTTCCCAACGCTCTGTGTCAGCCTGCGTCATGTCAGGATAAAAGCAAACCGGAGCCGTGTCGCCATCCAGACCGCACATGGCGCCCGCCCGGCTTATTAAGTCCTCGCAGACCATCTGCGAGGCGACCCGCTGCAGATGCTCGAAGCGAAGGCGCGTCGTCGAACTCTCCGGCATGCACTCGCCCTTACCGAGTTCTCGATCGAGGAAATGGTTGGTATGCAGAAGCCAACCGTCTTCTCGCGGTACAACAACGGCCGTAGCGGCTGGACTGAGTTCGATACTCGCTGCCCGCGGACTCGACGCCCGCCTCGAGACGACCGTCAGGACCGTGGATGCACTGACTCGCGCCGAGCGTGCAAGCGCAATCGCTTCCTCCACCGTTGTGGCCTCTTCCAGCACGCGCCGGGCAATTGCATGCACGGGAACCCCCGCTTCATCATGATCGCTTTCGTGATGAAGAATGTTGAAGTGAAGACCCAAGCCTGCACTGTTGACCCCAATCTTCCCGAGCATGCCGAACTCGGTGAACAGCTTGACCACGCGGTCGGCGCGCGTGGTCAGTTGCAGCATGAGGCCGTGGGGAGCGAGGCTGTCATGCCAGTCCCAGGTTTGGATCGTTCCCGGTATGCGCGCACCGGGCGGTGCATGCACTGCAGTCGAGCACTCGCCTTCGGCTGAGGGTGGCATCGTCGCGAGAATTTCCGTGCGTGCATTGAGACTCCCAAGTTGCCAGACTGGAAGCCGCGCACCGGCGGCCATCGCTGCCACTTCGCTCGCCATGTCCGGGCACCAGGACTCGAGTGCGCTCAGCGCTGCCTCGCCAAGCGCCCGCACCCGTTGAGCGTCGATCCCGACCCGTGGGAAAAAGTCGAGATAGAGGGAGACTGTGTGTCCGATCTCTTCTGCCCATCTTTCGCCAATCTGCCGCCCGCGGCGCTGCGGATCCTGGGTATCGGTGACACAGGTATGAATGATCACTTCTGGAACTCCTTGCTCGTATAAACCGGCACCACGCGTCAGTGCGCTATGACTAGAACGTGTAGACGAACTGCAATGCTGCGGTGTCGTTGTTACGCGAATAGCTGCCGTTACTCGTCAGAAACACCGGGTGATTCGCGGCGTCATGACGGTATTCAAGTTTCACGATGATCTGGGCCGTCGGATAGAAAAGCAGATCGGCCGTGATGTCGTAATGGGCCGCGCCCTTGCACTCGCTTCCATTGCTGGAGGATTGCTGCAGACAGCCCGGATCGACACCGAAGCCGCTGGTCCCGTTGACGGCGGGATTGCCTCCTGCAAGGCCGTAGAGAATGTTGCTGCCGCCGCCTCCGTTCGCCGTGTTGTTCAGGTATTCAGCCCGCAGAGTCGCACCCATGTGCCCAAACCATGCCGATGTCCACTTTTGATGCCCCAGCAAAGACAGGCCATACCACCGCGCTGTGCCGCCGTTCCAGGCGCCTTTCTGCAGTTCGCCATAGTCGAGTTGGGCGTTCAGTTGTAATTTGTCTTTCGTGTACGTCAGGTCGGTCTCCACATACCGATACATGCCAAACGGCGATGAAGCATTGCACTGATAGCCGTAGCCGCCTGCCGCCGCGCAGGGCGAAAAAAGCGTCTGCTTGCCGATCGTGCCTGACACCCCGACATCCAGTGCAGTCGACGTGGCGTTGTCGAAGCGGGCCGTCAAGGTGGGCGTCCAGTTGCTCTTTGTCGTATTGTTCGCCGCGTTGACGATCGCGCCAGAAGTGCGCAATTGCTCATTGCCAAGCATCACTTGCCAGAAACGCGTAGCGGTCGCGTCCGAGCCCTTGAGCCCCACGCCGACCATATTGCCCGGCTCGCTGAAGTCATAAAGCAGGCCGTGAGTGAGCGCGAGCATCTGATTTGACGGTTGCACTTCGTAGCCGGCCAGACTTGTCATCAGCCCCACCTCGAATGTCTTCGTGACACTGAACGGGACCGTGACCTCGGCCTGGGTGACGATATTGCCGCCGATCACGCCATGTTCGTTGCTCAGTTGTGACCCGAACCCGCGATTGGGCTGGATGACAATCTCTGCTGCAGGCGCCAGGGGACCAACACCGAACGTTTTCTTGATGTCGAGATAGATATCGCCGATGGTACTGTTGTAGTAGTCGTATACGCCCGGGTCGTGATTCAGAAACATGAAACTGGACGAACGTTGAGCCCGGTTGTACAGATACACGGGATCGATATAACCGGTAATGCTCAGGCCCGCGAGCGGCCCGGTGGTCGCAGCATCTTCGAGCCAATCGACCTTGAGCGACATGTTCGAGACTTGCTCACGCATCTGTTGCACTTCATCATTCGAAAGCGCGACGGATGCGTCAGGAGCAGACACAGCGTTGCCCGGCAATGCGACCAGTGACGTTGATTTAGCGTTTGCCACCGGTGCCGCCTGCACGCCGATGCTTGCACGCAGTGCATCAACCTGTGCCTGCAATGCGTTCACTTGCGCCTGCAAGGACTGAAGGCGATTGGCGTCGGCAACCGATTTCTGCGGGTCCTGCGCAAACACCGCGGCAGCCTCGAACGACAGCAGACACAGTGCGACAATATTCTTGCGTTTCATAGGAAGGGTCGATAAGGACGCGTGTATCCAGCCCGCCACACCGGGCGGGGTCTCAAATCAGACGGCACGAACGGGAGTCAGCCGGGTATCAGTCGGCTTTGAACTTGGCCCAGAGCCGGTTCTGGAGGCGCAGAAGTTCCGCGGGCAAAGGCTTTCCCACGATCAGATTGCGATACACGTCCGGCGGCGGAAAGACCGCAGGATCGGCGAGCACGTTGGCGCGAATCAGATGCTGCGAGGCAGGGATCGCGGACGGATAGGATGTGTCGTTAGTCAGATTGGCGGCTTCCTTTTCGGACAGCACAAAGTTGATCCACTTCAGCGCCGCTTCCGGGTGCGGCGCGTCCTTGGGAATCGCCATCATGTCGAACCAGATTGCCGTGCCGCCCTCGGGAATCACGTACTTGATGTGATAGGGCTTGTGGGCTTCTTCAGCGGCAAGACGGGCCGAATTGACGTCTCCAGACCAACCGAACGCAAGACAGATGTCGCCACCCGCCAGATCGTTGATGTAGCTGTTCGAATTGAACTGCGTGATGTATGGTCTGATGGTCTTGAGCAGCTCATACGCCTGTTGATAGTCCGCCGGATTGTTACTGTTCGGGTCTTTCTTCAGATAGAGAAGCGCGAGGCCAAACGCGTCGACGGGCGAATCGATCATCGAAATACCGCAATGCTTGAGCTTTTCCGCGTTACGCGGGTCGAATAGCAGCGACCAGCTATTGAGCGGCGCATCATTACCCAGCGCAGCCTTGACCTTTTCCACGTTGATGCCCAAGCCGTCTGTTCCCCATGACCAGGGGACGCCATAATGATTGCCGGGATCGTCAGCCGTGAGAAGCTTCAGGATTTGCGGATCCAGCTTCGCAAAATTCGGCACCTTGGCGGGATCGATCTTCTGGAAAATACCGGCCTGCAACTGACGCGCCCAGAAGATGTCGGACGGCACGACAATGTCGTAGCCGGACGTCCCCGACAGCAGCTTCGCCTGCAGCGTCTCGTTCGAATCGAACTCCTGATAAACGACCTTGATGCCAGTCGCTTTCTCGAAGTTGGCAACCGTATCCTTGCCGATCGAATTGCCCCAGTTATAAACATTGACGACCTGGTCTTCCGCATGCGCAAACGGTATCCCCAGACATGCGGCTCCGCCGAGCGCCAGCGCCGTACAAATCGTCCTCAAGTGTTTTGTCATTATCGTAGTCATGTGCTGTCTCTTCGTTGACTTACTCGTTCACGCCCGACTGCTCGCGGAAACCATCCTGAATGTGGGTCACGTTGCCGTTCATCATCGTCATGGCGACATTGATGTTGCCGATCCGGTATTTGCCCACTTCGAACAGGTTGTCCTCGAGAACCACAAGATCGGCACGTTTGCCTTCCGTCAGCGAGCCGATCTCCGCCTCCAGGCCGAGCTGATAAGCCCCGTGAATGGTGTACGCACTAATCAGCTGCGGGATGCTCAGGCGCTCGTTGATATCGGGAAAAACAGGCGCATCCGGCTCACCGGCCAACTGCCGCGTATGTCCCGACTCGATATGCTCCAGTGGCCGATGCTGGCAACGACATTGGCACGCCAGGCCGTCCATGCCGATCGAGACGGTCACGCCCTCTTCGATAAACGTGCGGAACTTGTACATGTTGCTCCAGCGCTCCGTTCCGTAGCAGTCACGAATCCGCTCCGTATATAGATCAACCACGCCCCATTGCAACTGGGTATTGGCCATGACGCCGAGCGTCCTGAAACGCGGAATATCGTCAGGATGCGTGAGAAAGGCATGTGTGATGACATGGCGACGATCGCGCGGCGGATTCGCGCGGTTGACCCGTTCAAATCCGTCCAGCGCTGTGCGCACCGCGGCATCGCCGACGCAGTGCACCATTACATTGATGCCGGCTTCGTCGGCGGCGAGCAGGTATTGATTGAAGTCCGCAACGGGCATGGTTGGGGTGCCGCACGTATCCGGCCGATCGGCGTACGGCGCCAGCAGATAGGCCGTGTGATTCGTCTCGGTGCCATCGAGAAACAGCTTCAACGCACGGGCTTTTACCAGCGGTGAGTTGTATTTCTCCCGATACTCGATCAACGTTCCCACTGGATCTTCTATCGCGCCGATCACAGCAACGCTGCCCACCACCCGCAGCTTCAGGTTGTCCGCGCGCTCCATTGTCTGGAGAGTTTCGTACAGCAGGGATTGATCGCCGCTGGGATCCAGAAACCCCGCATCGAAAACCGTCGTGATGCCCGCGGCCGCCAGCTTCTCCTGCCAGACGGAGATGGAGCGCAGATAGAGATCGATTCCGCTCGGCAGGTAGCCCGCCTCGGCGATCCGCTTGAGAAGCAGCGAATACGCCGCGCCGTCGACGATCACTCCGGTCGGCTCACCGGTAACCGGATCTTTCTCGAACCAGCTCGCGCCCTCCTGAACGGGCGGCGTCGTCGCATCGATGCCACCAATTTCAAGCGCCCGGGAATTGGTCCACATCGTATGAAAGTCTGTGGACAAGAGACAGACCGGGCGGTCCGCGCATACTGCGTCGAGTGTTTCCTTGCGCAGCAGCTCAGGCGGAATCGTGGCCTGAATCCATCCCATGCCCGTAATCGCTTTTTCTTCCGGATGGCTTTCAACATACTCACGCAGCGCGCCAAGCACGTCTTGCGGGTCTGGATAATTGACGAAAGCCTGAAACGCGACGGACGTCGACTCAAAGTGCCAATGCGATTCAACAAAGCCCGGCAGAACCAGACGGCCGCCCACGTCGACTATTTTCGTCTCTGCGCCCACGAAGGCCTGCACCGCCCGCTCGTCGCCGACAAAGACGATGCGCTCGCCCCGCACAGCAAGCGCCTGCGCCCACGGCTTATTCTGATCGACGGTATAGACCTTGGCGTTCGTCAGGACGAAATCCGCCTGCGTTACAGCGGCGCCTGTCTGTCGAGTACTCATCTCATTCCCTCTATCGTGTTCGTTATCGAGCCACGCCCACTATAGATAGGCCAAACTGACGGGTCTGCCCCCCCGCAACCGGGGCAGCGCAATTTACTCACCGCCGGCGGCGAACAATCTGGCGACCCATCACGTGCTCGAATGGATCCGCTAATATTTTTCAGAACGACAAATGACATAGACTGGGTGCCTTGCCGGGAGGCGCACCGCTTAGGGTAAGTCCCGGGAGACGCCCACGCCGGATTCACGCAACTTCGTCTGAACACGATCGTATTTGCCTGCTCATGCGCTTACTTCATCCCGATCCCCTTGGCAGGGGCAACTTCCTGATTGGCGTTCGGCCCAAGACGCTTGGCGCGGCGATCCATTCAGTTGGGACGTCCGAGTTCGTCAGCACCGTCGCGGCGTTCGTGAACGAAAGCATTGCCGCGGATGCGGTTCATCTCGAGCGCTGGCGCTCCGATGCGAGTAGCGCCTCGGGCTATCTGGTCGAATGGCTTGGCAGCGGCGGTACTGAGTACGCGGAACTTTGCAGACTGATGGACACGTACTATCAGCACTACTGTCACATCGATCCATTGTTCGAGCCGGTACGGGGCAAAGCCGGAACGATGCTGGTTCTGCGAAATGTGGGCAGTATTGCCGATGGCGAATTTCGCAGGAAGATTTTCGACGAACCGCAGATCGCCCATGAATGTGCATTAGTGCATGGAACTGCGCGTGTTCAGTACGCGTTCGCACTTGCACGAAACAAAAAACAATCCGCGTTCACAACGAACGAGCTCTTCTATTTTCGCCAGATGGCGGAGATGTTGTTTCCGTTGTTCGAATTGCACGCCCGGACTTCCGCCGTCTGCAGAACGGCTGCGGTCCCGTTCAATGTGACGCCAAACATGGGGTTCGATGAGCGGCTTTCGGCCCAAGACGTGCAACTGTCGCGTCGCGAGTATGAAATCTGCAAGCTGTTGTTAAACGGAAGGACGATTCCTGATGCCGCGGAACAACTGGAGATCAAGCTCTCCACCGCCGAGTCTTATGTGAAGCGGGCCTTTGCGAAACTCGGTGTCCGCACGAAGCGTGAACTGTTCGAGTGGGCGCTGGCGGAAAATTGGAGTGCTGACCGCGTAGTCATGTCGGAGTGACGGGCCCATCTTTTGAAACGCTCTGGCGCACCTTATCGTTTAATTGGCGTGATAGGCAAGCGCATAAATTATATTGGGTTCCTACCATTTGCCATCGACTCAGTGTGCGCCACCCATCGCACGGACCGAGAGCAAGCCGTGCGGCAGAGCCACTTCCTTATGGAAATCCGATGAACAGGAATGCCACGAAAAAATCGCTCACACCCCTGTTCATCTGTTCAATCCGCTAAGTCCGGACGAAATTCAACTTGCCTGCGAAATAGAATTTTTCTGTATAGCCTAAGACCTCTTGATCCAAGATAAAACTCAAACGGAGACAGTTTCCATGGAAATTAGAAAATACGAACCGCGCGATCTTGCCGAGATGGCATCGCTCTTCAACAATTACCGTGTGTTTTATGAACAAAAATCAGACGTTGAATTGGCGAAGCGGTTTATTTCCGAACGGGCAGAAAACAACGACTCGGTAATATTTGTGGCCGATACGGGTAACGGCGTATTGAATGGTTTCTGCCAGCTCTATCCGTCGCTCTGCTCTGTCGCCGCTGCACCCATCTACGTCTTATATGATTTGTTTGTCTCACCTGCGAAGAGGCGGTCCGGTGTAGCAACGCAGTTATTGCAGGTTGCGGCTACTCGCGCGAAAAGTGACGGAAAGGTTCGCATGGATCTACTAACCGCAAAGGACAATCTGAAGGCACAGGCACTGTACGAGTCACTTGGCTGGGAACGTGACGAGATGTTCTACACATACCATCTCGCAATCGATTGATTCTTTAGGTGAGCATGGTAGCAAAGGCTCTGGATACCATGGAAACGCCGCGAGGATTACGCCGGACTCATTCGGCAGGCGACGTTGCAGTGCACTCCGGTCTACGGCATCACTGACCATGATCGCACTGCTGTTCAAGCGCAGGTCTATTCCACAGAACTTCATGTTGGTCTCTGTCAGGTCAAAGGGTTTGCTTCACCCTGCCACGACTCCTGGGCCTCTCGCCGCGAGGCCCAGGCCCAGGCCCAGGCCCACTACATGATTATCAGAGCCACCGCGATGGCGCAGCACGCCTACGCCGCAAGCGGGTTGATTGCGATCGAGAAGCTTCCGCTATTAAGCGTCAACTGCGTGCGAGAGTTCAGGATTGGCGACGGCAACGAGCCCTGCGTGACGACCGGATTGACCTTGTTGAATACGGCCGAGAACTGGTCCTTCGTTACAGTGACGCTGACATAGCCGATCGAATCGCAATCCGCGTACGCAATTTCCGGGTTATAGGACTGCACCGAGGCGTCCCACACATTCTTGAGCGATCCGTCTGCCTGCTTCTGTACGACGAGCGGCGCGAGCGCGGGCGCTACCGGCAAAAACAGCGATAGCAGCGAACTGTAGAAGCTGCTCGAACTGATGCCCGCGCTCACAAAATCGGTCATAACAGGCTGCGGGTTCGGTGCGTCCTGGTCGTCCATCACTGTGCCGGCGAGAAATGCATGAATGTCGCCGGAAATCGACACGACATTGCTGATCCTGTTTGCGCCGATATACGTCGTGATGTCTTTCTTGCTGCCGGGATAGCCTTCCCACGAATCGCCGTACACCACGTATTCGGTGGTCGCGCCCGGGGTCGACGGATCCGGCTGCGGCACGTTGATCTTCAGGAAGGTAACCTCGCTGCCCCAGATCTTCCACGTTGCCGTCGATGTCGAAAGCCGCTGCTTGAGCCACGCGGTCTGCGTCGTGCCGAGCACGCTCGGCGGCCTGCCGTTTTGCGTCGTCAGTTGCGCGTCGTAGCTGTCGAGCGTCGACTTTTCCATCAGATAGCGGGAGCCTTTGGCGAGAAAATTGGTCGGAGGCGGTACAGCCGAAGGGGGAATCGGATGCGCCTCCCGGAACAGCCGTTGATCTGTGATGATCAGATCGACCAGCGAACCGAACGAAAAGTCACGATAGATGGAAATATTCTGAAAGCCTGTGCTCGTCGGGTCGTATTGCACGTCGTCCATGTCGACAGGCATGTATTCAAACCACGCTTGTGTCGCATCCGTGCGGCGCTGCGGTTCAGCGGTCTGGGCCTCGTCGTAGGTTTCGTGATCAAGCCAGCAGTCATCGGAGAACTCGTGATCGTCCCAGACCGAGATCATCGGAAACTGCGCGTGCAGATTCATCAGGCGCGGATCGCTGCGATACGTCTGGTACAGGTAGCGATAGTCGGCGAGCGTCACCGCATACGGCACCTGCGTGGTCGTGCCGGGAATCGGGAAACTACCGCCGTTGGGCAGCGTGAGTGGACCGTGCGCGGCCTCGGTCTTGCCGCTCGGGATCGTCAGTTCGTAGATGTAGTCGCCGAGATTGACGACGAAGTCGAGATCGTCTTCGGCGGCGGCGAGGTTCAGTGCTTCCCAGTGATTGGCCGTCCACGACTGGCAATTGATGTACGCGAAGCGGACCTGCGAAGGCTCGCCCGCCATGCCGGCCAGCGGCGCGGTTTTCGTGCGGCCGATCGGGCTGATGTCACTGCCGGCGATGAAACGGTAATAGTAGTGCTGGTACGGTTGTAATCCCTGTACCTTGTTGCGCACTGTATAGCCGAACTGCGCCGTCGCGGAAAGCATCTCATCGATCAACGGCTGCGAAAAGTCCTGCGTGGCAGACAACTGCACGCGCACGGGTACGTTGGCCGTCGTGGCTGGCCCCATGACGCGGGTCCAGAGCACGACGCTGTCCGATCGCGGATCGCCTGACGCTATACCCTGCGGGAATGTGTAGGTTCCCGCGGGCGCAACGGGCGCGCCGACAGGGTCGCCACCGCAAGCCGCGAGCGAGGCGCCGACGGTCGATAGGGTGATGAATCCACTCAGTTTGAGGAATTGCCGCCTGTCCATAACCACTTTGATTCTCCTGTTGGAATTGGCTTATTCTGATTGACTATTAGTAATGCTTATTTATAAGCGAGCAAGTTCATACCTCGCGCAGGGCGCGTTGTATTCAATCCGTTCGCAAAGCGGGCGGGCGGCAAGGAGCCGTCATTCCGGAGTCGATGGGCATTCGACTAGAATTCTGCTTCGGCGATGCTGTCATGCGTCTTTGTGTTTGCCTCCACAGGCACAGGAGGTCCAATCGCATGACGAAGCGCATTGTCCGGGGGAAGTGTTACCTTAATATTACAGATGTTCAATTTTAAAAATGACTTCGCCCGGACAAATCTCGCCACAGTCAGGTATCAACGGTGAAAAAATATGATCGTAGTACGGATGTACAAATATTTAAATGCACCTGGCGGTGATTCAGGGCGACGCGCAGCGCCGCGCTCGAAGCCATGAGCGAGCCAAGCCAGCCCGCGCCTACGGCACAACTGCTGGTCGACGCCGCAACGAGGCTCATGCGCGATCTTGGCCCGGTAGGGGTGACGTTCCGCTCGGTGGCGGAGGTCGCACAGGTGTCGGTCGCGACGGTCCAGCACCACTTCGGGAGCAAGGAACAACTGCTGCTGTTGCTCCAGGAGATCGCGCTGAGCGACGATGCCGAGCGCCTTCGCGGGCTCGCGGAGGCGCTGCCCATGACCGCACCCGCCGAGGTCGAAGCTGTGCACGCGATGGTGCGCAGCCTCGTTGCGGACGCCTGCGGTGCGAACGCCGGCCGTACCCGCGCGCGGTTGTCCGCATTGATGGCCGCCACGCGCGACAGCGCCGCACGCCCAGCAGCACGACGCTGGCTGAGCTTGCACCATCGATTTTTCGCCAGATTGCTGGACGGTGTCGCACCATCGCCGAGAAGCGCCGCGCGCTATCTGGTCGAACTGATGATCGGGGTCGAGGTCGTTTCGCTCGGCTGCCGGCAGCGCTCGCTCGTCCCGCTGCTCAACGACGAGCTGCTGCACTACGCCGTCGAGGCTGCGCTCGGACGCAACACGCCTGTCTGCCCCGACGCCTTTCGCGCGAATGTGACGGTGCTGCTGCAGCGACGGGCGGAGCGGCACGCGAAACCGGCCGGCGACAAGTCCGCAGACGTTCGTCGCGAGATTCTCAATGCCACCGCCGTCGTGCTGGCGCGTGGCGGCCTGGGCGAGTTGACGCATCGCGCGGTCGCGAAGCAAGCCGGCATCAGCGCTTCACTGGCAAGTTATCACTTCCGCGGCATCGACGGCTTGCTGCATGCTGCCTACCGGCACATTCACGACGGCTTCGCGCGCGTGGCGATGCCCGCACGAGGCCCCGCGATGGGGCCGTTCCAGGCGGTGCTGGCCGCCATGCTCGGCACGCGGCATGGCGGCGTGCCGGCAGTGCTCGGCTCGCTGGAGGCGCTGGTGGCATCCGCTTATGACGAGCGACTCGCCGACATGGCCTGGCAAACGCGTTTGATGCGCGGTGTCTATTACCTCCATGCAGCTGATGCGAAGGAATTCCCATTGGGCAATGCGGACTTCTTCGCACACATGCTGTCGATCTGGGCGCTGGGCCTATCGCTCGTTTCGCATGCAGGTTGGAGCGAACGACGTTTCGAGGCGTGCCTGCGTAGCCGCTTCGACGCTGTCGAGCCACTTTTTGCAAACGCGAAGCCGTAGCAGGCCGGGGTTGGCTGCGTCAATTAACTCCGCCTCCTCTGCAGTGTTTCGGGATACGTTACCTTCAATATCAATCTCGACTGGACGAGCGCTTTTTATTTCAGCGCCATACCGTTCACGGTAACCGGATATGGCGATTATCGTCCGACGGTAATCGGGCGCATTTTTATCGCATCGGTAGCGATCGCGAGATACGTCCTCTTCGGACTATTCGTTTCACTCCGTGCCTCTTATTTATCGAAGTGCGGCGCACCACCTTCACCCATGAGCCGCAATTTCTCACAGTATAGGAGTCTGTGCCAAGTCGGCCCCTAAAATTCACATGACTTAATCGATCGGCGCCAAGATCGAACACTCCCGACGCGAGGGCCAGCAGTTAGCTGGCCCCATGTGTCGTTATGCTTCTTTGCCCCACGCCATCAATCTCTTCGCGCAATATCATTCTTAATACAGCAACATTCTTCAATCCCTCTCTCTGGAAATTTCTTAAGATTTATGCTTGTGAGTAGCGGTCAACAGTTCTGCCCCTCCTATAAGGCTTACGAAACTAACGCATGACCTTAGCCGTCAGGACCATACCACCGACCCAATCCAGTTTGCTACTGACATCCGGCCCTGGTGACGCGCATGGCGTCTGGAGCCATGGTGAAAGATCATCACCCGGGTACCGCTACCAGGCGCATCAACCTTACGCTCCGGCGTATTCAAGCGCCTTTGCAAACAACCATGCAGACCGACCCAGCCAAGGTTGATAACGAAGCAACATGTGGTGCCACGAAGGCTGGCATCAGGACTGCGACGCATCATTGGTTCATGGGAAGTCTCGCCATCGGTTCCGCACCAGCACCGCTAGCAGAAACGATTCGCGCCGCGTTGACCGTACCGATCGTCCTGGCATTTTCCTACCACTTTTTTGACCCCAAGATCGCGTTGTTCGCGTCGCTCGGGGCACTTCTTGTCGTATTGGGTGAGCGGCCTGGCACTACGGGACAGCGGCTCTATAAAGCTGGAAGCGGGTTACTCGCTGGTCTACTGGCAATGGCAGCGGGGCCGCTCACTGCGGGCACTGGCGTAACACCCATACTTATCGTGCTCGCCTTTGCGGTTATTTCAGGCATTTTGAGCGCCTATGGCGCGGCCCTTTCCTTTGCCG
The DNA here is from genome assembly GCF_046030355.1 of Paraburkholderia caffeinilytica. Lineage (GTDB taxonomy): Bacteria > Pseudomonadota > Gammaproteobacteria > Burkholderiales > Burkholderiaceae > Paraburkholderia > Paraburkholderia caffeinilytica_B. Next base: position 280,090 of record NZ_JAQQCQ010000005.1, on the reverse strand, counting down.
GCATGCAGCTTCTCGTACAAATGGCGATTGCCGGGGGCCTGAAAGTGGACCTGCCTCTGGAACATAAATTGATCGCTTATTCGTTGGGAGGTCTTATTGCCTTGGCAGGCGCGTGGCTCGTGAGCGCCCGGCAGCGCACCCACAGACTTTACGGCGCCCAACTGGCAGAGGTCCTGGAAGCCTTGATGCTGAGAGAACGATCCTTAGCGACGCATCAACCTTCTGAAGAAGACCGTCTCGCACAGAGAAACATCGACGGGAACCTTGCATCGGCGAGTAGCCTGGTGCTGACCGCACGTGCAATTGGCCAGAGGCGTAAGCGATTTTTGCAGATGCTTCGATCTGTACGAGATGGCGTATCTTTGGCGACTGCCAAATCATTCGCCTTCGCTTCACCGCCGGACCCGGACGCATTACAAAGCGCTGCTCAGACTTTGCGTAGTGGGAATTACGCCGAACTGCCTTCATGGTTAACTGACCATCCGGGCAGACTGCCTGAGCCTATTGGCAAGACCGTGACTCGACCTTGGTCAAGCCGGCATAACCGGCTGTTCATTGTCCGGCTGAGTCTTTGCATGGTTGCGGCCGAAATTATCCGACAGATTACGCCATTCGGACATGGATATTGGATTCTCCTAACCGTTGCGTTGATCCTGAAGCCAGATATCACATCGGTATTTTCGCGCTCGTTGCAACGAGGCATAGGCACCGCGATTGGTGTGGTGGTAGCGAGCTTCGTGACTCTACTGGCGCCAGGCTACGCGGCCATTCTTATTGTTGGGTTGCTATGTGCCGGGATCCCCTACTCTGTGTGTCGAAACTACGCATGGTTCTCCGTGCTTATCACGCCGGTGGTTCTCATTTTGCTGGACCTTGGTGGGACCGTCGGTCTAAATGTACTGGTACAGCGAGTGATACATACAGAAACGGCGTGCGTGCTGGTGCTTGTACTTGCTTACGCATTTTGGCCAGACACCTGGCGCCCGTCAGCTCGACCAGAAATCGCGCGTTTATGTGATCAACTAGCGGATCTGGCTCTGTCTATCCCTCTAGACTTCGACGGCGACGCCGCCGTTGCACTTTCAGATCGACGCCTCGCGATAGCCCACGGTATTGCGGAGCTTCGACTGCGAGCCACCACCGCGTCGAGCGAACCACAGGGACCTCGCTTGCGTGCCAAACATTGGCAGGAAGTGGCCGCATGCCTTGAAAATGCGTTGCAAGCAATTGTGTGCTCGCCTTCCCCCCCCTCCATTGACGGGGAGGTTCGGGCGCTACGATCACTCTCTGTCGCGCTTCGAGACCCCGATCGACTGGCGGTCCGTGGTTTGAGATTTGATCCCGATGCGTCGGTGTTGGGTAAATGCGTAGATGAGCTTATACAGGTCGTAGCTCATCTGCATGTGTTTGGTCAGCCGGAAGAAATAAGGAACTCATAGCAATGACAATCCTCGCCGCTCATCGGCTCTACTCAATCCCCACCGGATAAGTCCTCCACAGAAGCGACCGTTTGCTCTGGGACATAGTCCGACACGTCCCAGATGCAATAAGGCTCGTACAGTATGCCGAAATATGTAGCGTCCTGTTTGCAGGAAAAGTCAAATCGCAACCTTGTAGAGGTAAATGGGTGTCGTCATTGTCGAAGTTCCGTGGTTGAATACGGCGACGCCATCCAGTTGCGGCACAGGCAAATAGATGTTGCCCTTGCCGTCGAGGAACGGCGCATCGACCCATCTGAGCCGTTTATCGCGCACGATCACCGTCACGGAACCGTCGGGGTTGCGGCGCTTCAATGCATTCTCGGCAAGCGGCGTGAAATATAAACTTCCGTCGGGTGCCATCGCCGTCCCCCCAACTGCCGGCAAATCGAACCATTTAGTCACGTGCCGGGAAATTTCTTCGTCGCCAAGACTGGCGTCGTCGAGGTAGCGAGTCTCGATGCAATACATCGGCCCGGACAACGGTGCAAAATAGAAATATTTGCCGTCCGGGCTCAGTTCGAGATCGTCTGCATTCACCCTGAGAGGCGTACCGTCCGGCGCCATGAGTACCTTGCCGTTCACGACAATTCTGTCGTCGGGGCGGGCCTTCGTGAAAGGCGAATCGTCGAGCAGGCGTCGCACGCTTCCGTCCTCCAGGTTCAGCACCATAATCGCCCCCGCACCCGCGTCCGTCAGGTACGCGCGCTTACCATTGATCCGGATGTCGTCGATGTACGTATTAGGTCGCAGCGCTTCTCCTGAGAAGCTGTAGACGCGGAGAACGCGGTCGGTACGCGTGTCTATATGAACAATCTTGGGACCACCGGGAACCGAGGCTTCGCCGAATGTCGGAGCGCCTGTATCGACGACCCAGATCGTTCCATCGGACTCGGCATGGATTGCATTCACGCTCACAAACGCATTGGCGGCGTCGCCGCCGGCTTTCCAACTGTTCCATTGCTCGGATGGATAAGGAACGAGGCGCCCGTCGGACTCCGCGACGGCAACGGCCGGTCCCTTGTTGCCGGCCCAGAGGGGCGAACTGACGATCACCCTGCCTTTGTCGTCTAACGCGACAGCGTTCCAAGGCATCCGGCTCGTGGTTCTGACGGTCAAAAGCCGATGTGGATGAACCGGATCGGCGGTGCCATCTCCGGGCGTGGCTGAAGCAAAACGACTTGCTAACACCCCTGCTGCAAAGCAGGCCAGCGCAGGAAACAGGATCCATTTCTTATTCATGGTCGACTCCACGGAGGTGATCTGACTCACGGATTCCACCGAGCGAGTTCAATCGGCGGGCGTTCCTGATTCGCCAGAGCAGTTGAACCAATACTTTAAATGTGAACGCTACGGACGATGCGGTATTGGACGAAATCACCACCGCTTGTCGAAATCTGTCTCATCAAGCATTGTCGTCACGGACACGCGAACTATAACTTCGACTGGGTATAGACGATTGCCGCTTCTTGCTCGAATTTGATGATAGTTGCTCTGCGGGATCACAGTGAATCGCCTCGGATTTGGCAGGAGGTGAAGCAATAACTTACGCAGGTTACGAGTCCAATGCGCAGGAGGGTTCATGCATACTCCGGAGCATCAAACGGTTCCGGAATATGAACACGTCCCTTTGACCGGTAGCGCCGGACAACCTGCATACAAATGGTGCCTCACGCGCCGTCATTACAAGGACGGCCGTCTGTCAATTTTGAGCGTTGCGCGGTCCTCAAGCGAAGATCGAAAGGTTGCGATAAACACTTACCTGTCGCTGGGCTATCTGTCATTCACCGCATCCGTCATGCGTTCACGCCGAGCGGCGGACTTGCGCGCAGCGGCCGAAGAGCATCGGCGCCGGTTTGTTGAACTCGTCGTCGATTCGATATCGATGCGCCTACCGAACGCCGCGATAGCGGACATTGCCGCGCTGACCGGCGCACTGGTGACACTCGGTGCGACAACGCTGTCGTACAACTTCCACGCCTATCAGTCGGAACTCTATCCAACGCGAGTGCGGGCGCGCGCGATCGGCTTCGTCTATTCGTGGAGCCGGCTATCCGGCATCTTCAGTGGCTTTCTGGTCGCTTTTGCGCTGCGCGGCGGCGGTGTCTCGGCTGCGCTCCTGCTGATCGCCGCCTGCATGGGCATCGACGCGCTGGTTATCGGTGTGCTGGGGCCAATGACACGCGGGCGATCGCTGGAGTCGATTTCCCAGTAGCTTTACAAAGGACCGGTCGGGATCGCTTTCTGGTAGTCAAGCACTTCTTGAGTCATGGTCGGGCTGCCATTTATTAACGCGATCATCTTGTTGAATTCGGACGCCGACCTCTGCTGCTTCATGTTGGTGAACATGGGCTCGTTTCCGGTAATCTGGGGCATTTTTACTACCCCAATCTATTTTGATAAAACGTTACCAAAACAGCGCAACCATTGGGACTAAACTGAAAAATCAACTCAACTGGTTGCGTACCTGAAAAATCGTATGTGCTCGTAAAACTTCCGGTGAATGCTTTCCACTGCCTACCTTGACCGAATATCGCGATGACCATCTCCGGCGAAACACATGAGTAGTCCGCAGCTAACTGGATGCGCATTGATGCGCGAACTGAACCTTGAGGCAGATGAACAACAAAATAGAAAAAATTCTCATTTTCTATTTCCCGCGGAAATGAGGAAAGACGGTACCAGTCGATATTTTTCCCCGAGCCGCTGTCGAACGGTTGTCCGTCACCATCAGCAGCGGGCACGACCTCTAGCCTGAGATATTTTTTCAGCAACGTAACGTCGTCGATGCGACCACCCAATGCGAGAGAACGCAAATTCGTAAGCAGTTCGTCGACCGGAATAGACTCCTCGCTCGCAATTTCGGCCTGTTTAGGCAGCTCTGTTTTCATTATCCGCCCGGAACAACCGAAGATAGCTGAAGCCATCACGAAGATGGATAGTCCTCCGACGCCGTGGCGAGAGATTTTCACGAAAAGATTTTTTAACATTCCCAATAGGTCTCACAAACCTGGCATTTTTGTCATTCGTCCCAGTGTTTACGCCCAGCTAACCTGGCTTTCAGAGCACTAAGCAAACTCTGGGCTAACCAGTTAAACCTTACGATTTCAAGCCATGTTGTCGGCGCCCGCGAATTACCAAGGGTATCTCGATTAACAACTGCCGATGACGCTCTCGTTTGTTACGGGCAGCGAAGCTGCCATGACTAACTTTACTCTCTCGGACTACTCCGACCGTCGGTATTTCACCCCGCCCGGCTTCATTTCTTCCGATCCCAGCCACCCACCCGCACGCCAAGCTCACCCACAATTTACTTGACATCTAAACTATCGACGCCTAAATTATCCTCCAGAGCAAGGTTCACATGGAGAGTCAGCATGCGCATCGTCTGTATCGGCGGCGGCCCGGCCGGGTTGTATTTCGGCCTGTTAATGAAGGGCCGGAACCCGGCGTATGACGTCACGGTGATCGAGCGCAATCGGCCCTATGACACCTTCGGCTGGGGCGTGGTCTTCTCCGACCAGACGCTCGGCAACCTGCGCGCCGCCGACGCCCCCAGCGCGGACGCGATTCTCGACGCCTTCAACCACTGGGACGACATCGAGATCAATTTCCGCGGCAGGCAGATTCGCTCGTCGGGCCATGGCTGTTGCGGCATCGGCCGCAAACGTCTGTTGAATATCCTCCAGGCGCGCTGCGAAGAGCTGGGCGTCAAGCTGGTTTTCGAAACCCAGGTCACGGACGACACACGCTACGAAGCCGACCTGATCGTCGCCTGTGATGGCGCCAACAGCGCCATCCGCCAGAAGCACGCCGCCACCTACAAGCCCGCGATCGACATGCGCGATTGCCGCTTCGTCTGGCTCGGCACCAAAAAACTTTTCGACGCCTTCACATTCGCGTTCGAAGAAACCGAGTTCGGCTGGTTCCAGGCGCACGCCTATCGTTTCGACGATCAGACCTCCACCTTCATTGTGGAAACACCGGAGCGCGTGTGGCGCGCGGCCGGTCTCGACGAAATGAGCAAGGAAGACAGCATTGCGTTCTGTGAGAAGCTGTTCGCCAAGTATCTGGACGGCAATCCGTTACTGTCGAACGCTGCGCATTTGCGCGGGTCGTCGCAATGGATTCGCTTCCCGCGCGTCGTCAACGAGGAATGGGTGCATTGGCGCAGCAATGCCGATGGCACGCAAACGCCGATCGTGCTGATGGGCGACGCGGCACACACCGCGCATTTCTCGATCGGTTCGGGCACGAAGCTCGCGCTCGAAGATTCGATCGAACTCGCCAACAGCCTGGGCGCGCATCCAGGTGATTTGCCGGCTGCATTGAAGCACTACACGGATGTCCGCAGCATTGACGTATTGCGCATTCAGAACGCTGCGCGCAATTCGACGGAGTGGTTTGAGCATGTCGATCGCTATACGTCGTTCGAACCGGAACAGTTCGCGTATTCGCTGCTGACGCGTTCGCAGCGCATTTCGCACGAGAATTTGCGGGAGCGTGACGCAACTTATCTCTCGGCGTTCGAAGACTGGCTCGCACACCGCTCAGGCATTGACCGCACGCCGGAAAAACACTCCGTTCCGCCGATGTTCACGCCCTTCACATTGCGTGGCGTGACGCTGAAAAACCGCGTAGTCGTCTCACCGATGGCGCAATACTCCGCCGTCGACGGCATCGCCGGTGACTATCATCTGATGCACCTCGGTGCCCGCGCCATGGGCGGCGCCGGGTTGGTCATGACGGAAATGACCTGCGTGTCGCCCGAAGCGCGCATCACGCCCGCTTGTCCCGGCATGTACGCGCCGGAACATCTCACGGCATGGAAGCGCATTGTGGACCTCGTGCATGCTCAGTCGGATGCGAAGATCGGCATTCAATTGGGGCACTCCGGCGCAAAAGGCTCGACACGCGTTGCGTGGGAAGGCATCGACCAGCCGCTTGACGAAGGGAATTGGCCGCTCGTGTCCGCTTCGCCGCAGCAATATTTAAGCGGCGTAAGCCAGACCTCGCACGCAGCCACACTCGAAGAACTTAAAGAAATCGAGGCGCAATTCGTCCGCGCCACGCAAATGTCCGCCGAGGCAGGCTTCGATTGGCTCGAACTGCACTGTGCACACGGATATTTCCTTTCGAGCTTCCTGTCACCGCTGACCAACCAACGCACCGACGAATACGGCGGCTCGCTCGAAAACCGTCTGCGCTACCCGTTGCAGGTTTTCAAGGCGATCCGCGCTGTCTGGCCACAAGACAAACCGATTTCCGTGCGTATTTCCGCTAACGATTGGGTCGAAGGAGGCACCACGCCCGACGACGCCGTGCAGATCGCCCGCGCCTTCAAGGCGGCAGGCGCCGACATGATCGATGTCTCGTCGGGCCAGGTCAGCAAGCAGGAAAAGCCCGTGTTCGGCCGCATGTTCCAGACGCCGTTCGCCGACCGCGTGCGCAACGAAGCCGGCATCGCAACGATCGCCGTCGGCGCGATCTCGGAAGCGGATCACGTGAACAGCATCATCGCGGCGGGACGCGCCGATCTTTGCGCGATCGCACGGCCGCACCTGGCCAATCCGTCGTGGACGCTGAATGAAGCTGCAAAAATCAGCTATTTCGACGTCATGTGGCCGAAGCCTTACACGGCCGCGAAGTCGCAACTCGAACGCAATCTCGAACGCGAACGTGCACAAGCTGCCGCGAACGCTGGGTTGTCGCCGCAAGAACGCGCGCAACGCGCTGAAGGAACCACGTGAATACGTCCACCAGAACGCTCGCCGGACAACACGCTGTCGTCACAGGTGGTGGCAGCGGCATCGGCGCGGCCGTGGCCGAAGCGCTGCTGCGCGCCGGTGCACGCGTCACCTTAATGGGACGCAACGCGCAACGCCTCGATGCACAGCGGGAAAATTTCACCGGGCTCGGCGAGGTCGTCTGCATTCGCGTCGACGTCACGAGCGAAGAATCGGTCGAGAAAGCATTTGCCCAAGCAGGCGCAATCGACATCCTCGTCAATAACGCCGGCCAGGCGCAAGCGGCGCCCTTCGTCCACACCGACATGGCGCTCTGGCAACGCATGCTTGACGTGAACCTCACGGGCGTGTTTCTCGGCACACGCGCCGTGTTACCTGGCATGCTCGAACGCGGTCACGGCCGCATCGTGAACGTCGCGAGCACAGCGGGACAGATCGGCTATGCGTACGTCGCCGCTTACTGCGCCGCGAAACATGGCGTGATCGGCCTGACGCGTTCCCTCGCGCTGGAAGTCGCGACGAAAGGCGTCACCGTTAATGCGGTGTGCCCTGGTTACACGGAGACCGAACTGCTACACGCATCGCTTGAACAGATCACCAGCAAGACCTCGCGCACCGAACAGCAGGCGCGCGAAACCCTGCTTCGCTCGAATCCGCAACATCGTTTCGTGAGCCCGGAGCAGGTTGCCAACGCCGTGCTTTGGCTCTGCCAGCCCGGCTCGGACGCGATCACGGGGCAATCCATTTCCATCTCCGGTGGAGAAGTAATGTGACCAAGTCATCGAACATCAAAACGCCCTCGCCGGCCGAAGCGAAACCGCCGCGCAAAGGCGTGGCCAAACCCGCGGAGAACGTCGTGGATCTGGAAATGAGTACCGGCGCCGATAGTCACATGGGGCTGCGTTTGTGGCTGCGCATGCTGACCACGACCAATCTCGTGCAAGCCGAACTGCGTAAGCGCCTGCGTAACGAATTCGACACCACGTTGCCGCGTTTCGATTTGATGGCGCAACTCGAACGTCATCCGGAAGGGCTGAAGATGACGGAACTGTCCCGCCGTTTGATGGTGACAGGTGGCAACGTGACCGGCATCACGGATCAGCTCGAAAAAGAAGGCCTGGTTTCGCGCGACACCGATCCCAATGATCGTCGTTCGATCAGCGTGTGCCTCACGCCCACGGGTCGTAAGGCGTTCGACAAGATGGCCGGCGCGCATGAGCAATGGGTCGTCGAATTGTTCGGCGGCTTGAGTCTCGATGAGAAATCACGCACGCATCAGCGCCTCGGCAAACTCAAGAAACATTTGCTCGACAGTCTGAAAGACTGATCCGCACGGATTCGGGCAACCACTTTGCACGGGACCCGACTAAGGGAGACACACATGACACGATCCAACGCCGACGCGCTACTGGCCGGCAACCGCCTGACGCTCGCGGGTTACGAGGCGCAGCACTTCGGCTGGTCGGTCGCCGACAAAGTCGCGACGATCACACTGAACCGCCCCGAACGCAAAAACCCGCTGACGTTCGAATCGTATGCGGAATTGCGCGATCTGTTCCGGCAACTCACCTACGCGACCGACGTCAAGGCAGTCGTCATTCACGGCGCAGGCGAGAACTTCTGCTCCGGCGGCGACGTGCACGACATCATCGCGCCGCTGATCGATCTGCCAATGCCGGAACTGCTGCTGTTCACGCGCATGACCGGCGATCTGGTCAAAGCAATGCGCCATTGCCCACAACCCATCATTGCCGCGGTCGACGGCGTCTGCGCGGGCGCCGGCGCGATCCTGGCGATGTCGTCCGACATGCGGCTCGGCACGGCGCGCAGCAAACTCGCGTTCCTGTTCTCCCGCGTCGGCCTGGCGGGGTGCGATATGGGCGCTTGCGCGATCCTGCCGCGCATCATCGGCCAGGGGCGCGCCGCCGAATTGCTGTTCACGGGCCGCTCGGCAAGTGGCGACGAAGGCCACGCATGGGGCTTCTATAACCGCCTGTGCGAACCGGCAGCGCTCCTCGCGGACGCGCAAAAGCTCGCCGCCGATCTCGTCGCCGGTCCGACCTTCGCGCACGGCATCACGAAGAAGATGCTGCACCAGGAATGGAGCATGAGCATCGACGAAGCGATCGAATCCGAAGCGCAAGCCCAGGCAATCTGCATGAGCACGCGCGACTTCGAACGTGCGTATAGCGCGTTTGCCGCGAAGTCTCGCCCGGTCTTCGAGGGAGATTGAATTGAGCACCCACAGCGATATGGATCTGCACAGCGCACTGGCCTGGCCGTTTTTCGAACCGCGCCACCGCGAACTGGCTGCGGGTATCGAAGCATGGTGCCGCGCGAATCTCTCACAGGTAGAACATCACGACGTCGATGCGAGCTGCCGCCGCCTGGTCCGCGAACTCGGTTCGGCAGGCTGGCTGAAATACGGTGTCGGCGGCGTTGCCTACGGCGGAAATGGCGACACCATCGACACACGCGCCGTGTGCCTGCTGCGCGAAACGCTCGCCAAACATTCCGGTCTCGCGGATTTCGCGCTGGCAATGCAAGGACTCGGCTCAGGCGCGATCTCGCTCGGCGGCACCCATGAGCAAAAGACCCGTTATTTGCCACGCGTGGCAAACGGCACGGCTATCGCCGCCTTCGCTTTGTCGGAACCGGAAGCGGGATCGGACGTCGCCGCGATGTCTCTCTCTGCGCGCGAAGACGGCGACTTCTACGTACTCGATGGCGACAAGACGTGGATCTCGAACGGCGGCATCGCGGATTTCTACGTGGTGTTCGCCAGAACCGGCGAAGCGCCAGGTGCACGAGGCATTACGGCCTTCATCGTCGATGCCGACACACCGGGCCTGGAAATCGCCGAGCGCATCGACGTGATCGCACCGCATCCCTTGGCGCGTTTGCACTTTGCCGGCGCACGTGTCCCGCGCAGCCAGATGCTCGGCGCACCCGGCGAAGGTTTCAAACTCGCGATGCGTACGCTGGATATTTTCCGTACGTCGGTAGCGGCTGCGTCGTTAGGCTTCGCGCGTCATGCGATGGCGGAAGGTCTTTCGCGTGCGTCGTCGCGCAAGATGTTCGGACAGACGCTCGGCGATTTTCAGCTGACGCAAGCCAAGCTCGCACAAATGGCATTGACGATCGACAGCAGCGCGTTACTGGTCTATCGCGCAGCCTGGCTGCGCGATCAAGGCGAAAACATCACGCGTGAAGCGGCCATGGCCAAGTGGCACGCAAGCGAAGGGGCGCAGCAAGTGATCGACGCCGCCGTGCAGCTCTATGGCGGCATGGGCGTGCAAAGTGGCACAGCCGTCGAGATGCTGTACCGCGAAATTCGTGCGTTGCGGATCTATGAGGGCGCGACTGAAGTACAGCAGTTGATCGTCGGTCGCGACCTCCTGAAGGTGCATGCGGCCAAAGTCAGTCAAGTCAGCCGGGACGCAGCGAAATGAACACGACCTTCGAAAGACCGGTGCGCATCCGTTTCCAGCACTGCGATCCCGCCGGCATCGTGTTCTTTCCGCAATATCTGGTAATGACCAACGCCTTGGTCGAAGACTGGTTCAACGAAGGCCTGCGGATCGACTATACGCAGATGATCGCGCAGCGCCGAATCGGCTTGCCGATCGTCAAACTCGATTGCGAGTTTTCGAGGCCGAGCCAGATGGGCGAAACGATCACGCTGGCACTCGACGTCGTCGCAATTGGACGCCGCTCAATCAGCATCGAGATCGTCGGCCGGCACGGCGACGAAATCCGTTTTCGCGCGAAACAGGTGCTCGTGACGACATCGCTCGACAGCGGCACATCCATCGACATTCCCGCCGACATCGCGAACGCACTCGCGACGTTCGCCCCACAGCCTGAATCCATCGAGGCGCATCGCTCATGAAAAAAGCTCTCCTTCCCGCCGGTTGGGTCAAGCCGCGCGGCTACGCGAACGGCGTTGCCGCAACCGGTACGCAAGTGTTTATCGCCGGCCAGATCGGCTGGGACGAACAGGCGCGTTTTCAGACCGCCGACTTCGCGCAACAAGCGATTCAGGCGCTCAGGAACGTGCTCGCCGTCCTGCATGAAGCAGGCGGCAAGCCCGAGCATCTGGTTCGCCTGACGTGGTACGTGACGGACAAGCGCGAGTACCTCGCCTCGCTGAAAGATATCGGCCGCGCGTTTCGCGAACTGATCGGCGACTACGACATCGCGATGAGCGCGGTACAGGTCGTCGCCTTGATCGAAGACGAAGCCAAGGTCGAAATCGAAGCGACGGCCGTGATCCCCCAGTAAACGTACGAAACACGCGTCACCTAGCCACCCCGTCAACCGAAGCGCATTCAGCCGGCTCACCCCCGGGAGACCATGATGGAACCGTCAGCACACGTCGATACCTTCGCGCGCGACAATCTGCCGCCGCAGGATCAATGGCCTGTCTTTCTGCTCGACAACCCGGACGTCGCTTACCCGGCGCGCTTCAATTGCGCGACGGAATTGCTCGACAGAACGATCGAAGCGGGACACCGCGACCATCCGGCGATCTGGTCGGATGTGGATGGGAAGCCGCAGGCGACCACGTATGGTGAGTTGCTTGCCCAGGTGAATCGCAGTGCGCATGTACTGGTCGATGAAATGGGTTTGCAGCCGGGCAACCGTGTGCTGTTGCGCGGGCCGAACACCTTGCACATGGCGGTGACGGCGCTCGCCGCGCTGAAAGCCGGCCTCGTCGTGGTGCCCACCATGCCGCTGCTGCGGGCGAAAGAACTGAAGCAGATCATCGAGAAGGCGCAGGTCAGCGCCGCGCTATGCGACGCGCGCCTGACCGCCGAACTCGCGCGCTGCAGCGATCCTCAGGACGAGTTCTACTGCGCAGGCCTGAAACAGACGTGCCTGTTTCATGACGATTCCAGCGATTCGCTCGACACTCTTGCGATCAACAAACCGGACCAGTTCACCGCGTGCGACACCGCTGCTGACGACGTCTGCCTGATCGCCTTCACCAGCGGCACGACGGGTGCGCCGAAGGGCTGCATGCATTTTCATCGCGACGTGCTGGCAATGTGCGATCTGTTTCCGCGGCATGTTCTGAAACCTTCATCGAGCGATGTGTTTTGCGGTACGCCGCCGCTCGCCTTCACATTCGGCTTGGGCGGTTTGCTGTGTTTTCCGCTGCGCGTCGGCGCATCGACGGTGCTGATCGAGAAGCTCACGCCCGAGACCTTGCTGCAAACCGTCGAGCGCTTTCACGCGACGATCATGTTCACCGCACCGACGTTCTATCGGCAAATGGCGCCGCTCGTCGCGCATCACGACATATCAAGCTTGAAGAAGACGGTATCGGCGGGAGAAGCGTTGCCGGATTCGACGCGCCGTCTATGGCGCGACGCAAGTGGCATCGAGATGATCGACGGGATCGGCGGCACGGAACTGATCCATATTTTCATCTCGGCGCAAGGCGACGCGATTCGTCCGCATGCCATCGGCAGCGCGGTGCCGGGCTATGTCGTGCAAGCCGTGGATGACGCCATGCAACCCGTCCCGCCCGGCACGATCGGCAAACTCGCGGTGCGCGGGCCGACGGGCTGCCGCTATCTCGCCGACGAGCGGCAGGCGAAGTTCGTTCGCGACGGCTGGAACCTTCCCGGCGACTCGGTCTATCTCGACGAAGACGGCTACGTGTTTTATCAGGCCCGCGCCGACGACATGATCGTCTCCGCCGGCTATAACATCTCCGGCCCTGAAGTGGAAAGCGTGCTGATGCAACACGACGCGGTGGCCGAATGCGCCGTGATCGGCGTGGCCGACGAGACGCGCGGACAGATCGTCAAAGCCTTCGTGGTGCTGAATCCAGGCTATGCACGGGACGACAAACTGGTCGCGCAACTGCAGGATTTCGTGAAAAGTAGCGTGGCGCCTTACAAATACCCACGCGTCATCGCTTTCATCGACTCGCTGCCGCGCACGGAAACAGGCAAGATCAAACGCTTTGAATTGCGTACGCTCGGGTAGCCGCACATGTAACGCCTCGTTCCTAGAGCCCCACCTCGGCACAACACCCCTATGATGTGACACTCCACAGGCCAACCTCCCTCGACCCATGCTGATCGTCCATCATCTGAACAACTCCCGCTCGCAACGCGTGTTGTGGCTGCTCGAAGAACTCGGCGTTCCGTACGAGATCAAGCGCTACGAGCGCGACCCGGCCACGATGCTGGCGCCGCCCGAATTGCGCGCGGTGCATCCGCTCGGCAAGTCGCCCGTCATTACCGACGACGGCCAGACCCTCGCCGAATCCGGTGCGATCATCGAGTATCTGGTCGACAAGTACGGTCAAGGCCGTTTCGCGCCCGCAGCGGGTACGCCCGAGCGGCTGCGTTACACCTACTGGATGCACTATGCGGAAGGCTCGGCCATGCCGCCGCTGTTGCTGAAACTGGTGGCCCTGCGCATCGCCGGCGCACCCATGCCGTTCTTCGCCAAACCGATCGCCCGCAAGATCGCGGCGACGCTGCAAGCGAGTTTCATCGATCCTCAGTTGAAGCTGCACCTCGGCTACATCAACAAGGAACTGAGCGCGACCGGCTGGTTCGTCGGCAGCGATTTCACGGCGGTCGATGTTCAGATGAGCTTTCCGCTCGAAGCCGCCACCGCGCGCGGCGGCATGGAAGGGCAGATTCCCGCCGTCGTCGATTTCCTGAAGCGCATTCACGCGCGGCCGGCCTATCAGCGGGCGCTGGAGCGCGGCGGCAAGTACGAACTGCTCGGTGGCGATTGACGTCCCATGCCGCCCAGGAATTCGTAGTTGTGAGTCAAAAGTCGCGAGTGCTAGACTAAAAACTCCCATTGCCGTCAACGGGTTGCCGACCGGGTTTCCGACTTCGTGCCGCGCGGCGGCACGTCCGGCATCCGCTTGCAGCTGATTGCATCTGATTGCGCCCGCTTGCACTCACTTGCAACCGCTCGCACTCACCCGACCACGGCAAAGGAGTCCCCTGCATGACCCATTCCATCCACGGCAACAAACGCTGGCTGGCGCTGATCGTTCTGTGCCTCGGCGTGCTCATGATCGTGCTCGATACGACGATTGTGAACGTTGCCTTGCCGTCGATCGCCGCAGACCTCGGCTTTACCGAGACCTCGCTGGTGTGGGTGGTCAATGCGTACATGCTCACCTTCGGCGGCTGCCTGCTGCTTGGCGGGCGGCTGGGTGATCTCTACGGCCACCGCAAGCTGTTCCTTGGCGGCATTACGCTGTTCACGCTGGCGTCGCTCGCATGCGGCATGGCGAATTCGCAAATCCTGCTGGTGTGCGCGCGTGCCGTGCAGGGTTTGGGCGGCGCAGTCGTCTCCGCTGTTTCGCTGTCGTTGATCATGAATCTGTTCACCGAGACCGGCGAACGGGCGAAAGCGATGGGGGTATATGGTTTCGTCTGCGCGGGGGGCGGCAGCATCGGCGTATTGCTCGGGGGTCTGCTGACCAACCTGCTGAGCTGGCACTGGATCTTTCTCGTCAACTTGCCGATCGGCATCGCCGTCTACGCGCTGTGCGTCGCGCTCCTGCCGTCGGCACGCGGTCATGCTCACGGCGAACGGCTCGACGTGGCCGGCGCCGTCACGGTCACCGCTTCGTTGATGCTGGCCGTGTACGCGGTCGTGAACGGCAACGAAGCGGGCTGGACCTCGGCGCAGACGCTCGGCCTGCTGTTCGCCGCGCTCACGCTCCTGGCCGTGTTTCTCGTGATCGAAGCGCGCGTACAGCATCCGTTGATGCCGCTCGGTCTGTTCCGCTTGCGCAATGTCGCGACTGCCAATGTGGTCGGCGTGCTGTGGGCGGCGGCGATGTTCGCGTGGTTCTTCATTTCCGCGTTGTATCTGCAGCGCGTGCTCGGCTACCGGCCCTTGCAGGTCGGGCTCGCGTTTTTGCCGGCCAATCTGATCATGGCGTTCTTTTCGTTGGGTCTGTCGGCGCGCGTGGTGATGCGCTTCGGTCTGCGCCTTCCGCTTGCCGCCGGGCTGCTGGTCGCGGCAATTGGTCTCGCACTGTTTGCACGCGCGCCCGTCAACGGCAGCTTCGTGCTCGACGTGCTGCCCGGCATGATCCTGCTCGGCTTCGGCGCGGGCATCGCGTTCAATCCCATGCTGCTGGCCGCCATGAGCGACGTCGATCCGAGCGATTCGGGCCTCGCGTCCGGGATCGTCAATACGTCGTTCATGATGGGTGGCGCACTCGGTCTCGCCGTGCTCGCAAGTCTCGCTGCCGCGCGCAGTGACGCGCTGCAAGCCTCTGAAAATGCGGTGACGGCGCTCAATAGCGGCTATCACGTGGCATTTCTGTTCGGTGCGATTTTCGCGGCAGCGGCGGGTGTGCTGGGCGGTGTGCTGCTGCGTCCGGGGCGGCCTAGCAGCGCTGATGCACACCACGCGAATGCACACGATCACGGCGAACCCGCGGCAGCGCAGTCGCATGGCGCCAGTAATACGGCGGCAACGGAAAACTACTGAACTGCAGTGGATACGTCTGCGACGTGCCGGGCTAAGCCGGCAACATGGCGTATGGCGTCCGCTACTCGCTCGCGAAACTAGCCGCTCACCTTGAGCAACACTGGATCGTTGCGATACAGATCGGGAAACATGCGCTTCAATCCACTCACCTTCGGCAGATCGTTAATCACGATGTACGGGTAGTCGGGATGGAGCGCGAGGAAATTCTGGTGGTAGCTTTCTGCCGGATAGAAACCCTTGAAATCCTCCACGCGCGTGACAATCGGCCCTGAAAACACGTGCGCTTTGTCGAGTTGCGCAATATACGCCTGCGCGACGCTACGCTGCTCAGCATTGGCGGGAAAGATCGCAGAGCGGTATTGCGTGCCGTGGTCGGGGCCCTGGTAGTTCAACTCGGTGGGGTCGTGCGCGACTGAGAAGAAAATCTGCAGCAAACGCCCGTACGTTATCTGCGTCGGGTCATAGGTGACCTGCACCGACTCCGCGTGCCCCGTATCGCCCTCGCTGACGGTTTCATATTGTGCGGTCCCGGCCGCGCCGCCCGTGTATCCCGAGGCCACCTGCTTCACACCGCGCACGTGTTCGAACACGCCCTGCACGCCCCAGAAGCAGCCGCCCGCGAACACGGCGGTCTCGCTGTGCTGCGTGCCGACGTTCTCGTCATGCGCAGGAGGTGGAATCTTCGTCATTGCTTCGGCTGAATTCGCGATGCGCTGCGCGGCGAAGACGCCCGCCGCGATGGCGACGCAACCCGCAAGCCGTGCAAAGGACGAACGCTTGCGCTGGGAAGTCTTGCTGGTAGAGGTTGTGCTCATGATTTTCAGTCTTCCAAGGAGTGTTGATTCACGCCGTCAGGCTCGGGTTAGCCAAACGTAAATGCATACGCCTGCACACCCGGATCCAGAAACTCAATCGAGAACGTGTGATCGGCAACATCGCCGGTTTGCCGCACGAGTTGGTAAAGACGCTGCTCGGTGACGGTGCCGCTGCCATCGGCGGCGACGTCTGTTCCATGCGCGGCGCCCGGTGCCGCGCCATCCACGCTCACGCGGAAGCGAACCGGCTTGCCGTCCTTGCCCGGACCGAGCACCAGATGCAGATCACGCGCATGGAAGCGATAGACGATGCGTCCGGACGCCGCCGCGAGCGTTGCGTGTTCGGCGCCCACGTTCCACGCGCCGGCCAGCCCCCAATCGTTGACGGCAGGCTGTGACGGCGCCGTATAGGTGTGGACCTTGTCTTCCGCTGCGCCGCCGGGCGACGTGAAATTCTCGGCGCGCTCGTATCCGATGTAGGTTTCCGGCGACTGCATGTCGGCGCTGTCGGCCGCGGCCTGCACGCCTTGCGCGCTCGTGCCGGTGATGCCGATTGCAACCTTCGACGCATTCGCATGTCCTGCCTCAACGAGCAATTCCTGAATCACCTTTTCCGATTCCGCATAGTCGCCTTCGCCGAAATGGTGATAGCGAATCTGCCCTTTGCCATCGACGAAATAATGGGCCGGCCAGTACTGATTGTTCAGCGCGCGCCAGATCGCGTAGTTGTTGTCGATCGCGACGGGATAGTCGACGCCGAGGTCGTGGACGGCTTTCTTCACGTTGTCGATATTGCGTTCGAACGCGAATTCCGGTGCATGCACACCGATCACGACGAGCCCCTGGTCCTTGTATTTCTGCGCCCACGCTTTCACGTACGGCAGCGAACGCAGGCAGTTGATGCATGAGTACGTCCAGAAATCGACCAGCACGACTTTGCCGCGCAGGTCCTGAACCGTCAGCGGCGGTGAGTTCAGCCACTGAACGGCGCCGTTCAAGGTCGGGAGTACGCCTTCGACGGGCAACGCAGCCGCACCGCCCGACGCGCCTTGCGAGGCGCGCATCATCGCGCCGCCGTTGCTTGCATCGGCGGCAGCGGTGGTTGTCATCACGGCATCGCTGGCCGATGCGTTGGCCGAGACGTTGGTCTTGCTATCCGCCGCCACCGGATTAGCCGGCGTCGCACCGGGCGACAGCGTGTCGACCAGTTTCTGCTCGATACCGCCGGTAGCAATGGTCGATACACGCGCCAGCACGCCGGTGTCGAGCCCGAGCGCAATCGCCACCACGCCACCCAGCATCGCCGCGCCGATCCCGCGGCGGATCCATTCGCCCGCGCCCAGCGAGCGCTTCATCGCCGTGAACACCCGGCCGCCGATCAGCAGCGCCACCGCGAGCGAAGTCGCCGCACCGGCCGCATAGGCAACCAGCAACAGCGTGGTGCCGACGCTTGCGCCCCGCAACGCCGCGCCGGTCAGCACCAGGCCGAGAATCGGACCGGCGCACGGCGCCCACAGCAAGCCCGTGGCGATGCCCAGCAGAAAAGACGATCCCGCGCGAACCTGTTGACCGTCACTCTGCGCGAAATTCGACAGGCGATTGCCGGCGCTCACCAGCGGGCGCATCAGATGATCCGCGAAACGCGGCAGCAGCAGCGTCAGCCCGAATACGGCGAGCAAGGCGATCGCGAGCCAGCGGCCATACTGGTTAGCCTGCGTGACCCAGCCGCCGCCCACGGCGGCGAGGGTCGCGACGACGGCGAATGTCAGCGCCATGCCGGCCAGCAATGGCAGCCCGCTGCGCACGAAAGGCTGATCGGCGCGCGCGAACACAAACGGCAGCACCGGCAGGATGCAGGGACTGAGGATCGTCAGAGCGCCGCCAAGATAGGCAAGAACGATGAGTAGCATGTCGGTTCCGGGCGTTGTTGTGAGTCGGTTAGGATGGGAATGCGGTTGGGTACGGTGCTAATCAGCAAAAGGCGCAGCGGAAAGTGCCCACATCCTAGTGCGCGGGGAGTGTCAAAGTCCTCACGAAAAGTTAAATTAAATGTGATAACTCGCCGCCCGGAAATTTTGCACAATGGCGCAACGGCCGCATTTTTGCGGGCGCCTTTTCTTTCCACCGCACCAAACCACGCCCCTACCCGCGGCTAAAGCCCTCCATGGACCAACCGAAGCGCATCCTGATCGTTGAAGACGACGTCGACATCGCCAACGTGCTGAGCCTTCATCTGCGCGACGAGCGTTACGAAGTCGTGCATAGCGCCGACGGCAGCGAAGGGCTGCGTCTGCTGGAGCAAGGCGGCTGGGACGCGCTGATCCTCGACCTGATGCTGCCCGGCGTCGACGGCCTGGAAATCTGCCGGCGGGCGCGCGCCATGACGCGCTATACGCCGATCATCATCACCAGCGCGCGTTCGAGCGAAGTGCACCGGATCCTCGGCCTCGAACTCGGCGCCGACGACTATCTGGCCAAGCCGTTCTCGGTGCTCGAACTGGTTGCGCGCGTCAAAGCCTTGTTGCGGCGCGTCGAAGCCATGGCGAAAGACTCGCGTATCGACGCGGGCAGTCTGCAGATCGCCGGGCTGACGATCGATCCGCTGACGCGCGAGGCCGCCGTCGACGGCAAGCCGATCGAACTGACGCCGCGTGAATTCGACCTGCTGTACTTCTTCGCGCAACATCCCGGCAAAGTGTTCTCGCGGATGGACCTGCTCAATGCTGTGTGGGGCTATCAGCACGAGGGCTACGAACACACCGTCAACACCCACATCAATCGCCTGCGCGCGAAGATCGAAACCGATCCCGCCCAGCCCGAGCGCATCCTGACCGTCTGGGGACGCGGCTACAAGCTGGCTATGCCCGGCAGTCCAGGCGACGGACCCGCGCCCGCCGGCGCCCATCAGGACACGCCGTGAATCTGACACTGACCCAGCGGCTCTCGCTCGTCTTCTCCGCGCTGCTGCTGGCGTGCTGCGGCGCGTCGGCGTGGCTGCAGATCCGTTCGAGCGACCTGCACGAAAAGGAGGTGGTGCAGCGCCTGTCGAAGGATCTCGCCAACCATATCGCGCATCGCACCACGCTGATGGACGCGAACGGTTTGCGGCCCGACGCGGTGCGCCAACTGTTCGGCCAGTTGATGATGGTGAACCCGAGCGTCGAGGTGTACCTGCTTGACAACCAGGGCCGCATCGAGGGCGACGACGCCCCCGCGGGCCACGTCAAGCGCACGCAGGTGGATCTCGCGCCGATCCGGCAATTCATCGCGGGGGAGGCGCTGCCGATCCTCGGCGACGACCCGCGCAGCGTCGACGGGAAGAAAGTGTTTAGCGCCGCGCCGCTGCAATTGAACGGGCAGCCGCCGTCCGGCTATATCTACGTGGTCCTGCTCGGCGAGGAGCACGACGCGCTCGCCGCGCGCGTGGCCGCCAGCTCGGTGTTGCGTACAACCCTCTGGTCGATGGCGCTGGTCGCGCTGCTGGGGTTGCTGGCAGGCTTGACGGCGTTCGGTCTGATCACACGGCCGCTACGCCGCCTGACCGACGCCATGCGCCGTTTCGATGCCGATGGCGAGCCGGACACCCAGCCGGCCGTGCCGCGCTCGTCCCCCGCCGGGCGGCGCGACGAAATCGGCGTACTCGAAGCGACGTTCGCGCAGATGGCCAACCGCATCGGCGACCAGTGGCGTGCGCTGACGCGCCAGGATCAGCAGCGGCGCGAGTTGATCGCCAATATTTCGCACGACTTGCGCACGCCGTTGACTTCGCTGCACGGCTATCTCGAGACGCTGTCGCTCAAGGCCGAGACGCTCGGCGAAACCGAGCGCAAACGCTATCTGGCGATTGCGCTTGCACAGAGCGTCAAGGTTGGGCGGCTCGCACAGGCGTTATTCGAACTCGCCCGGCTCGAACACGGCAACGTGCAACCTGCACTCGAGCCATTCTCTCTGGTCGATCTGGTCCAGGACGTGTTCCAGAAATTCGAGTTGCCTGCGGAAGCGCGGCACATCCAGTTGCGCGCCGGCTTTCCGCCTCGTCTGCCGACGGTTTACGCCGACCTGGGGATGATCGAGCGCGTGCTGACGAACCTGCTCGACAACGCGATTCGCCACACGCCCGCCGGCGGTTCGATCGACGTCGATCTCACGCACAAGGATGGCAAGGTATCGGTCACGGTGAGCGACACGGGTCCGGGCATTCCAGCGGAGCAACGCGAAGGGCTGTTCGAGCGTCCATTCAATTCAGGTGGCGCGCATCGCGGTGGCGGACTCGGACTGCTGATCGTGCAGCGGATGCTGCAATTGCATCACAGCCAGATACGCCTGCTCGAGCGCGCGGAAATGGGAACGGCTTTCTGTTTCGAGTTGCCGACCACTGAGAAGCCGACTGTTGGCAGCATCGTGCTCTGATCGAGTGTCTGGCCAAGCGTGCTTCGCGGCAAGGGAAATGAAATGCGCGGGCTGGCTCATCGCCGATACTGGAACGATGTGTCAGCGGCGGCGCATTGATCAGACATCAGAATAGTTCCATGTTAGTTGCAGTGCAGCGAACGGCCCGGTCGAGGCGGCAATCTGACCGGATCAACGTGCGACTCCCACCTCGCCGGCGCGCAAGCGAACTCGCAGCTGCAACGGGCGGTTTCGCCCCGCAACCGGCCTACAGAGAAGCGCTTTTTTGTTCTACGCTATAGGGGCGACCGCAGCGCGACCCGGTGTCCGTCCCGCATCATGGCTATTTGAGGGGGCCGCGGAGTCTGCTGCGCCCGCGGATGGTCCTCCAGCGCGATACGGTGCGCCCGGCCGGAGGGTAATCTGGAGTCGGACCCGTCGCCACAACACACCCATGCCGCCCGGAGGACGTCGCTCCGGCCTCAGCGTGGGCACTTGGTGCACCCGCCCTATGGAGATTGATGATGTCGATTCGACTAGGAGAAGACGCTCCCGATTTCACCGCTGAAACCACCGAAGGGACGATCCATTTTCACGAATGGATCGGCGACCATTGGGTGATCCTGTTTTCGCATCCGAAGGATTTCACCCCCGTTTGCACGACGGAACTCGGCTACCTGGCGGGTCTCAAGCCAGAATTCGATAAGCGCAACACGAAAATTATCGGCCTCAGCATCGATCCTGTTAGTGATCACAAGGAGTGGGTCAAGGATATCGCCGAGACGCAAGGTCACGAGGTCGGCTACCCGCTGATCGGCGACCAGGACCTGAAGGTCGCGAAGCTCTACGACATGATTCATCCCGAGGCGAGCGGCGGCGGCCCGCGCACCGCGGTGGACAACGCGACCGTCCGCTCGGTGTTTCTCATCGGACCGGACAAGAAGGTCAAAGCCATGCTCGTCTATCCGATGAGCGCAGGCCGCAATTTCGACGAAGTGTTGAGGCTGCTCGACGCGCTGCAACTCAACGCGAAGCATACGGTGGCGACGCCGGTGAACTGGAAACCAGGTGAAGACGTCATCATTCCCACCTCCGTTTCCAACGACGCAGCGACACAAAAATATCCGCAGGGATTCAAAACGGTGAAACCGTACCTGCGATACGTTACGCAACCGAAGTAAAGCACTCATTGATTGGCGCTGCGAGCGCCAGACAAAGCGAAGTCAGGCGGCCAATGTGAGTCCGGGTGCATTCACGTGCCCGGCTCGCTGAACGGGGGCCCGATCTGCTGCCTGCAAGAAAGACCGTCTGGCGACACCCTACGGGCCGCGATCCTTAACCGCTCGCAAAAGCGGGCCGCGGAGTGAAATCGTGTTGATCTTCCGGCAGCTATTCGATCAGCAATCGTCGACCTACACGTATCTTCTTGCCGATAGCACGACGCGAGAGGCCGTGCTGGTCGATCCGGTATTTGAACAGGTGCGCCGGGATGCGGCCCTGATCGAAGAGCTGGGATTGCATCTGGTTTACACAATCGACACCCACGTCCACGCCGACCACGTGACCGGTGCATGGATGCTGAATCGCCGCACAGGTAGCCGGATTGCGATTTCGGCGGCGAGCGGCGCGGACGGCGCGGACCGCTATCTGAACCATGGAGACAAGGTCGAGTTCGGCGCGCGGTATCTGGCCATACGCGCCACACCGGGCCATACCGATGGCTGCATCACACTCGTACTCGACAACGAGACCATGGCGTTCACCGGCGACTGCCTGTTGATCAGAGGCACGGGCCGCACGGATTTCCAGCGCGGTGATGCGCATGCGATGTTTCGCGCGGTCCACAACCAGATTTTTACGCTACCTGCCGCGTGCCTGCTTTACCCCGCCCACGACTATCGCGGTTTGACGGTCACCAGTGTGAACGAGGAGCGGCGCTTCAATCCACGTCTTGGCGGCGAACTATGTGAAGAGGATTTCGCTGGGTACATGACGAATCTGCGCCTGCCGCATCCAAAGCAGATCGATGTGGCCGTGCCGGCGAACCTGAAATGCGGCCTGCCGGCGAGCTACCCCGCGCAAATGGCGGAGCCCGATTGGGCGCCGCTCACATGCAGCTTTGCAGGCATCTGGGAAATCAATGCCCAATGGCTCGAAGAAAATCTGCATGCGGTCGAGATCGTCGACGTGCGCGAGCCGGACGAGTTCAATGGGCCGCTGGGGCGCATTCCCAGCGCCACGCTCATTCCATTGGGCGACCTGGCCGGACGCATCGCCGAACTCGCGAAGGAACGTCCGATCGTGACTGTCTGCCGCGCCGGCGGACGGTCGGCACAAGCCACGATCATGCTGCGACAGGCCGGATTCGAACAGGTTGCCAACCTGCCCGGCGGCATGCTCCGCTGGCGCGCGGAAGGCCGCGTCGTCGAAAACGCCAGCATGTAGCGGTATTGTCGGCTGATAGCGAATCGTCGGCCACGCGCGCAGCTCGACCGATGCTTATTTATTGAACGGAGCCTTTTCCGGTTCAGCGGCGTACTTGTCCCGGATCGCGTTCACGCAGTGGGTGAAGCGCGTGCGGAAACCGACGGAATCGATGCTCGGCGGCGTGAGCCCATCCGAAGTCACGTTCCATCCGTCGGACGTGCGGGCGACGTCAAGATCGAAAGCAGGGCCCGGCTCTTCCTCGAGAATGACCGTCTCGCGCACATGGCGGCCCTCGGCGCGAATGATCGCCATGCATCCCTGGTGAAGCCCACCCGGGGCATGCGTTTTGCCGCTGCCCGGAGCGACGTTATCCGGAGCCGCGCCGTACATCCGTAGTGATTCGAATTGGGGCGGCGTACCCGTAGTAACGAATGCGACATCGCTCTCCGATATCCCGTCGCTACAGCCGGCTACCAGACTGGAAATCGCAGCGAGTGCGATGCCGGCGAAAACACGTCGGAGATTCGATGTGGCGTGGCGTGACATGGTTGGTCTGGGAATTAATTGGCGGTGCATGGCGATGAGCGCCATTTGGAGGTAAGTCGGTGCGGGCAATCAATCCCGGCTCGACTCGATCCGATCGACGAATCCGCAATCCAGCAGGATTTGACACAAGGTGTCAGGCGAGCAGGACGGCCCCGCCACTTCGCTCAGCCGGGCGAGAACATCGGAGAACGAGGCCAGGACGCGCCAACTGTCATAGTAAGCATGCAGTTGCGGCACGATCTCATTGCCCAGTTTCTCCCAGCGAACGGAAAGCATCCCGACCGTTCCGCCGCCTTCCACCCGGTAGAGACCGAACGTGACGGCCGAAACAACGCCCATCACCCGGCAATAGGAAGCCGGGTTCACATAGAATTCACGCCTAAGACGCTCATCGTTGTTCATCTCCGGTCCCCTGCCTGAGCTTTTACGGTTGTTACCCGTATAACGGCGCGCAGGGGCCGAAGCTTGAGTCTCGCGCGCGGCATCTGCCTCGCAACGTCAACACAATTAACGGAGCAGCCCCTCACCCGCCGAGCAATTCCGTCATCTGCGCGTTCAGGTCATTGACGAACGCGTGCTCACCCGGCCCCGGATTCGCGCGGAACGCCTTCGCCCCTTCGACCAGAACCTCATCCACGTCATTCCCAAGGACGGCGATCGTTTCGTCGATGAAGGCGTCAAGCGGCATCGCCTGTTCGGCCTCGCGGCTGTTCATGAGGTCCGTGCGCACCCACGGCGGTGCGATCTCGAGTACGCGAACTTTCGTGTTTCGCAGCATGAAGCGTTGCGAGAGGATGTACGAATGCAGCGCCGCTTTGGTCGATGAATACACCGACGTCACGGCCAACGGAACGAAAGCAAGGACCGAGCTCGTATAGGCAACGACAGCATCGTTCCGGGTCTTGAGGTGATCGAGCAGCGCCGACGTCATGCGGATCGGCCCCATGAGGTTGGTCGTGATGGTGGACACCATCAGCGCGTCGTCGATATGACCGCCGGCCTGGTCGGGCTGCATGATCCCGGCGTTGTTGATCAGCACATTGAGATCGGGATGCTCCGCGATCAGTTGCGCCGCCACCTTCTCGATGCTGGCCGGGTCGGTAATGTCGAGTTCGATTGCCGCCATGCCGGGATTTGCCGCCACCACCTCGTCGAGATGGCCGCGCCGCCGGCCGCTGATGATGACCTTGTTGCCGCGCTTGTGGAGTGCCTCGGCAAGCCCGCGGCCAATGCCCGAACCGCCGCCCGTGATGAAGATCGTGTTTCCGGTGAGTTTCATGATGATGTTCCTGTTGAAGTTGCTGATGCTGTAGGTGGAGTTGGCGTGTTTAGGCAGGGAACCGGTCGCCGAACATCGGCAAGCCGCTCACGGAGTCGGCCCGGGTCGCTTCGTCCTGAAGCACGTCCCAGTGCTCGGCGAGTTTGCCGTCTTCGAAGCGGACGACGTCTGCTGCAATCCATGCAGCGGGCCTGCCGTTCCCCGAGAAGCGTCCGTGTGCAATGACATAGTCGCCCTCGGCGAGGATCAGCTGGTTCTCGTAGCGCAAGGTATCGGGCAGCGTGCGAATCAGGTCGAACAGGCCGTCACGTCCCGGCGCGATATGGGCGCTGTGTTGAATGTAGCGGTCAGACCAGAAGCGCTCGGCGGCTGCGTAGTCGCGCTTGTTGAACAGGGTGTCGAATGCTTCCAGTACGAGCGCCTTGTTCTGTTCAGGCGTTGTCTTCGTCATGTTGAGATCCTCTTTGAAGAGTGAAGTGACGACGCGTTCAGGCGTCGGATAACCGTTGTGCCTCCCGCTGCCTGGACATTCAGGTAAAGAAGGCTATACTCAAGACAATGGTGAATGACATTGTCATTGAGATGCATTGTGGGCGGCCGCCTCGGCAATGTCAATGGTGATCGACATTGTATTTTTTGATGGATCTTATTGGGTCGCTATCGACCGGAGGGAGGGAAAGTGGGTGTTTCCAGGCAACAGGCGGTTGAAAACCGGCTCGCGATCGTGACAGCGGCCGAGAAGCTGTTCCGTGAGCGCGGGGTCGATGCGGTCGGGCTCGCCGAGCTGATGAAGGCGGCGGGTTTTACGCAGGGCGGTTTCTACAACCACTTCAAATCGAAAGACGCGCTGGTCGCCGCGGTAGTGGAAAAGGCGATGGAAGAAGGGGGAGAGGCTTATGCCGCGCTGATCGAAAACGCGAAGTCGTCCGGCGCCGACCCGCTCAAGTACAACATTGAGTGGTACCTGTCGCCCGAGCATCGCGCGAATATCGAGGCGGGTTGCCCCTGGTCGGTTTTTGTCGGCGACGCCCGCCGGTTCGACGACGCCGCGCGCGACTCTTACGCAGAAGGGCTCGCGGTGAACCTCGAACGATTCACCAAGGTCATCGAAGAAACCGAGGGAATCAGCGAAGGCAGCCGCAGCAAGGCGATCACGTTGTTCAGCCAGATGGTCGGTGCGCTGCTGCTGTCGCGCGCTGTTGCAAACGTTGATCCGGCGCTCTCGGATGAAATTCTCGACGAGAGTCGCCAGCATCTCCTCGCCGCGGTGGAGACGCAGCCTGAAATTCAGGCAAGCGGACGCTCGCGCCGGCGGTAACCCAACGGGTAGTTCGGCGGTGTGTATGGAGCTTTACCGACACTCACCGCTGTGCCACGCTGGACGCGATTTTTATAAGCGTCAGACGGGGGAATCGTTGGCCTTTGCGGCACCTTTTATCGCGGCGCACTCAAGCATCGCCTCGCCGATCACGTTTTCGCCCCGTTCGTTAAGCGCAGTGCCGGCGCCCTGTATATCCCGCACTTCCTTGTTCTGGCTGAGCTTGACCTTCCCGACGAGGCGCGTGATTTCGATCTCGACGCCCACAATCGCCTTGAGCAGCGTATCGATGTAGTCGCTGGCGCTGTCCGTCATTTTCCACGGTTGGGGCTGGGATGCTTCATGAGTCCGGGTAAGACGGGCAACCAGCCCTCGAACATAGCGTTCGTCATCGCGGATGGTTACCCGGCCGTGGGCATGGACCACCCTGTAGTTCCATGTCGGCACCTGCTTGTGAAACTCGTGCTTGCTCGGATACCAGGTGGGCGAGATGTAGGCGTCGCCCGCGCGAAACACGACCAGGACCTCGTCCCCGTTGGCCACGTCCTGCCACACCGGATTTGCACGCGCCACGTGGGCATGAAGGACGCCACATGCGCCTTCGTCGGCTTTCAGATCAAACGGAATGTGATTGGCGTCCAGACCGCTTTTGCCATGCGTGAACAGAATGCCAAGCGGATTCTCCGTGATCAGCGTGTGCAGCACCTCGGTGCGTGGTTCATCAAAATGCGTGGGTACGTACATATGAGCTCCGTGATGAGTGCAGCGATGCGCTAGCCCTCATTGCAGGTGCAGGCAACGCCGGTGCGGCCCCCTGCGCATGGCAGGGTCCACGCCTGTGAAGAATTGTGGCTGCAAACTGGTTTATATTGTAGAACCAGTTTGGATGATTTTCTTTGGACCAGAAAGCCATGGCTCGCAAACCGAAAGCGGTGGAGGTGCCGTCGATCGGCATGCTGGATCGAGCCGCGGGCCATCTGGGTCTGCAGCTCGCGCAGGCACTCCGCGACGCCGTCCGTCGCGGCGACCTCAAACCCGGCGAAGCGCTCCCCTCCACGCGCACCTTGGCTGCGTCGTTGCATGTGGCCCGTGGCACCGTCGTCGAGGCATTCGAGCAACTGATCGCCGAGGGCTTTCTGCAATCGCATCCTGGTGCCGACACGCGCGTGGCGCAATCGTTGACGCCGCCCGCCGACGCCCGCGGGCGTTCCTCGTCAGTGGCAGCCGCCCCGCTTCCAGAACGCGCCCGCCTGTTCGCCCAGGTTGCACGGCAGTTTGCTGCCGTCCCGCAGGCGCCTTTCGCTGTTTCGGTGCCCATTGGACCCGCCGCTCCGGACGACGTCTGGCGCCGGCTCGGCAACCGGCTGCGCGCCCGCGGACCCGGCGCTCCGGCTGGATATGGCGAGCCGCAAGGGGCACGGGCGCTGCGCGAAGCGGTGGCCGACTACGTCAGGAAATCGCGCTCGGTCCGCTGCGAAGCTGACCAGGTGATCATCACGAGCGGCACCCAGCAGGGTCTTTACCTGTCATGCCAGGTGCTGCTCGATGACGACGCGCCGGCGTGGGTGGAAGACCCGGCGTATCGGGGCATTACCGCCATTCTGGAAAGCAGCGGCCGCCCGGAGCGCATGATCCGGGTGCCCGTCGATGCGGAGGGCCTCAACGTCGATGAGGGTATCAAGCTGGCCCCGCACGCACGGGCGGCCTTCGTGACCTCGTCGCATCAGTATCCGCTCGGAATGCCATTGAGCATGGCGAGGCGCAACGCATTGCTGGAATGGGCCCGCTCAAACAATGCCTGGGTGGTCGAAGACGACTACGACAGCGAACTGCGTTATGCGGGGCATCCGTTTCCTTCGCTCCAGGGACTCGACCCTAACCGGGTGGTCTATCTCGGCACCTTTAGCAAGATCCTGTTCCCGTCATTGCGGCTCGGCTATGCCGTTGTCCCGGAGAACCTCGTGGAGGCCTTCTGCGGCGCGCGCGTGCTCATGGATCGCAATCCGCCAAACGCGGATCAGCACGTCCTGGCGGCCTTTATCGCGGAAGGTCACCTGGATCGCCACATCCGGCGTATTCGTGGCGTCTATGCGGACCGCCGCGCGTGCATCATCGAGACGATCGAGCGACTGCTGCCGAAAGAGGTCGCCTGGCTGCAGCCGAGTGATCAGGGCATGCACCTCGTGCTCTGGCTCGGCGGCGACGTCGACGACAGGAGGGTGGCGTCGTTAGCAGCCGAAAGTGGCGTCGCTGTGCGAGCGGTGTCCCCCATGTATTCCGAGGGCAAAGGTCCGATGGGATTGATACTGGGTCTCGGGGGCTTCAGCGACGCCGAAATCGAAACGGCCACGCAGCGTCTCGCCGCGAGTATCGCGGCTGCGGCAAAAGCGGCGCGCCGTGCGAATCGTCCGGGCGCCGCTACCGTTTTGGGGCAGTGATACGAGAATGGCCGGCGTCCGCCCGCTACCGCTAGCCTTGCTGCGCTTGCCAGCCGATGCCGAGGCTCTTCTGTAGCGACACAAAATCCTTCAGCAACTCGGCCTGTCCCGCGACGACGCTCTGCTGCGCGGTGAATTCTTCGCGCTGCGTATCGAGCAGATCGATCAGCGTGGCGACCCCTGCGGAATAGCGCTGCCGCATCAGCGTGGCCGAGTGGACCGCGGATGCTTCCACCTTCTGCAACGTGACGACATGCTCGCGCTGATGCCCATAGCGCGACAGCGACGAGTTCGCGTCCTGCAGCGCGCCGAGCACGGCCTTCGTATAACGCGCCTCGGCTTCGTCACGCGATGCCTCGGCCGCATGCACGCTGCCCAGCGTGCGACCGAAATCGAACGCATTCCATTGCAGATACGGCGCGCCGATCCAGCTGAAATTGCTCTTGCGCACGAGGTGACCCGGATCGCTTGCGCTAAAGCCGATATCACCGAGCAGCGTCACCTTCGGGAAAAAATCCGCGATGTGTTCGCCAATCTGCGCATTGCTCGACGCGAGCCGCCGCTCCGCTGCACGAATGTCGGGACGCTGCTGCAACATCGCGGACGGATCGCCGATCGCCACCGTCCCGGGCAACGCCGGCAGCGGCCGCGTGCGGGCGAGCTGTTGGTCCAGCGCGCCAGGTTCACGACCGGTCAGCACGGCGAGGCGGTCGAGCGAATCGGTCAGTTGCGCGTCGAGCGGAATCAGCGTCGCGCGCGTGTTCTCAACCTGGGTGGTCAGGCGTTCGACATCGATGTCCGCCGCCGTGCCGCGTTCCCGGCGCTGCTGCGTGAGCGTCAGCATTTTCTGTTCGATCTCCGCCTGATGCTGCGCGAGTTCAAGCCGCGTCTGCTGGTCGCGCAACTCGATGTAGGCCTGCGCAACCTCGGCCGCGAGCGATACCTGGGTGTCCGCGAGATCGGCGTCGACGGCTTCCGCATCCGCCGACGCTGCCTCAATAGCGCGCCGCGTGCCGCCAAACAGATCGATTTCCCACGTAGCGTCGAAGCCCGCCGTATAGAGCTGCAGCGGGCCGCGCCCCGACGACGCTGCATTGCTGCCCGATGAACCTGAGTCGCTTCCCGAACTGAGCGAACTCAGATCAGGCGAGCGCATGCGCAGCGCGGCAGCATCGCCAGAGACTTTGGGCAAAGCGTTCGCACGTTGCTGCTGCAATTGCGAACGCGATTCCCGCAACCGCGCCTGGGCGATATGCACGTCGGGACTATGTGCAAGCGCGGCGGCGATGAGGTCGTTCAGTTGCGGGTCGTTGAATGCGAGCCACCACTGGTTCGGCGCGGGCGTCGCAGTCGTACCGGCGGCTGGCGCACGCACGAAAGTCGCGCTGCTGCGGGCGTCCTGCGCAACCGGTGGCGCGCCGTGATAATCCGGGCCAACCGTGCAGCCCGACAAAACGGACAGAAGCGCGGCGGCGGCCAATGCGAAACACGAAGGACGATTGAACATCATGGTGAGATGAAGATACATTAGTGTCCGGCGGAAGAAGGCCGCGGCGCATTCCTGCTCGGCGTTTTCAGAAACAGCGCAAGCGGAATGCAGGCGAGCAGCGCGATACCGAGCAGATAGAAGGTTTCCGAATAGGTCATGACGATGGCCTGCTGCTGGATCTGTGCGCCGAGCTGGCCAAGCGCGCGCATCTGCGCGTACGCCATGTCCCCTGTATGGGCGAACCAGTTCGCCGCGTTCGCCGCGAGGCTCTCCTGCCCGATCAGCGAATTGGCGCTGACCGATTCGCGGATCATCGCGGCATGAAAGGTCGTGCGCCGGTCGATCACGGTACCGATAATCGCAAGCCCGATCGACCCGCCGAGGTTGCGCGCCATGTTGTAGAGACCGGCGGCGTCGCCGGAATCTTCACGTGACACGGCCGCCATGGACGCCTGATTGAGCGGCATCATCGCCAGCATCTGCGCGGTCCCGCGTATCAGTTGCGACCAGACGAAATCGTGCCCGACGCTCTGCGCCGTCAGGTCGATGTCGATCATGCAACTGATCGCGTACAACACCAGCCCGGTGATCACCAGCACGCGGAAGTCGAACTTGCCAAGCAGCCGCGGCAGAATCGGCATGATCATGAAAGCGGGCAACCCCGAAAGCAGCATGATCGCGCCGGACTGTTCCGCGTTGTAGCCCGCTACCACGCCGAGAAACTGCGGCAGCAGATACGACACGCCATAAAGCGCTGCGCCGACCGCGGACACGATCACGATCACGCTGGCGTAATTCGGGTTGCGCATGAGGCCGAGGCGCACGATCGGTTTCTTCGCGGTCATTTGCGAGGCGGCAATGAGAATCA
Organism: Paraburkholderia caffeinilytica; assembly: GCF_046030355.1. Classification (GTDB taxonomy): domain Bacteria; phylum Pseudomonadota; class Gammaproteobacteria; order Burkholderiales; family Burkholderiaceae; genus Paraburkholderia; species Paraburkholderia caffeinilytica_B. The sequence continues at coordinate 248,803 of NZ_JAQQCQ010000005.1, read as the reverse complement.
TGCCGAAGACCGACACGCAGGTGAGCGCGACGATCATCGACGATTCGAACCAGCGTTCGCGCTGACCCTCCTCGAGCACCACCGTAAGCGAACTGAGTCCGATCGCGAGACCTACGATGCCGAGCCAGTCCGCCTTGAAAAACGCCTCCCAGTGCGGCCGGTCCGACGGCAGGCCAACGATCAGCAGCGTCATCAGCGCGAGACAGATCGGCAGATTCATGAAGAAGCACCAGCTCCAGCTGATGTTCTCCGCGAGCCAGCCGCCGACAACCGGTCCGAGCAGCGGCCCGAGCAACACGATCAAGCCGAACATGGTCATGCCGACCGGCAGCTGCGATAACGGCAGGCGTGTGCGGATAATGGTCTGCGCCGTCGGAATCAGCGCGCCGCTCGTGAAGCCCTGCCCGATGCGGCCGGCGATCATCATGGGTAACGTGTGCGACCAGCCGCACATCATCGAGAACGCAATGAAAAGCGCGGAATTCGTCAGCAGGAAATTGCGCAGGCCGAACACGCGCGTGAGCCATGCCGCCAACGGAATCATCACGATTTCCGACATCAGATAGCCGGTCGAAATCCAGGTGCCTTCGGTGCCGGTGGCGCCGATTTCGCCCTGAATCTGCGGCAGCGCGGAGTTCGTGATCGAGATGTCGAGCGTCGCCATCAAGGCGCCGAGCGCGCCTGCGGCGACGGCGATCCAGTCGCCGACGCTGGCACGCTCCTCGGCATGCGGTGCGGCAGGCGCCGCGGCGGCCGGCGCTCCGGTTCCCGGCTCAGCCACGATGGTTCTCGCTATCGATGCGCGCGTCACGATCGCGCGCGGAACGGGTGTCGACATCCACGGTGACCGAGAGCCCCGGCAAGAGCACGCTGCGCGTCTCCGCGCCCGTGTCGATACGAATCCGCACAGGCACCCGCTGCACGATCTTCGTGAAGTTGCCGGTTGCGTTTTCCGGCGGCAGCAGCGCGAATTGCGAGCCCGTGCCGGGCGAGAAACTATCGATCACGCCGTGCAACGCATGGCCGGGCAACGCGTCGACGTGCATTTCCACCGGCTGACCGATCCGCATCCGGCCCACCTGCGTTTCCTTGAAATTCGCCAGCAAATAGGTACTTTGGACCGACACGACCGTCAACATCCGCGTGCCGGGCTGCACGTACTGACCAACCCGCACGGTGCGATCGCCCACCTTGCCGCCGAGGACGCTGCGCACCACGGTATTGTCGAGATCGAGTTGCGACTGCTGTGCGCTGGCCTGGGCTGCTTCGAGTTGTGCGCGTGCCTGCGCGAGTTGCGCGGTCGCCGAACCGATCTGCGAGCGTGCTGCCTCGACCGCCGCAGAGTTCGCGGCGAGCGTGGCATTCGCCTGATCGCGGCTACTGGTCAATTCCGCCAGCCGTTCACTGCTTTCAGCACCGGTGGCGACGAGCGGCGCGTAACGCCGTACTTCGTCGCTCGCATGCTGCGCGCTCACGCGCGCCACCTGCTGCTGCGCCTGGGTCTGCGCAATGTTGGACTGCTGCTGTTTGATGTCGGCCTGCGCGCGTTCTATGTCGGCCTTGCGCGCATCGATCGTGGCCCGCGCCTGGTCCAGCGCGACCTGATACTGGCGAGCGTCGAGATGGACAAGCGGATCGCCCGGCTTCACGACCTGATTGTCCGCGACGTAAACTTCCGTGATGTAACCGGCGATCTTGGGCGCAACCGTGACGCTGTCAGCCTGCAGATAAGCATCGTCGGTGCTTTCGATGAAGCGGCCGACGGTCCACCAGCGGGCGAGCCAGACGGCGCCGACGATCAGCGCGACGACGCCGAGCGCGATCAGCACCGTTCGCCGGGTGGGACGCCTCGCGCCCGCTGCGGGCGAATCTTCGGCGGGTATCGGGCGGGAGGGAGAGCCTGCGGTCGCTGACATCGTATGGGTCCAATTGTTTCCAGGTGGCACAATTATTCCAGTCGGTAGAATTGTGTCAAGTGATATATTTCTTACGAATTTCCGCAATGGTCGTATTGGAGACAGATGCATGAGCACCGCAAAGAAGCTGCGCCGCTCGCCCGAGGGCGGCTACGCACGCGGCGACGAAACGCGCCACAGGATCATCGAGGCGGCGATCGAACTGTTTGGCGAACACGGTTTCGAGGGCGCGTCGACACGCGACATCGCGGCCCGCGCCGGCGTCAACGCGCCTGCGCTGCAGTACTACTTCGAGAATAAGGAAGGGGTGTATCGCGCCTGCATCGAGGCGCTCGCCGACGAAGCATGGAAGACATTCGAGCCGGTGGTCGAACATGCGCAGAATGCGCTGCGTGAAAACGCCGACACCGCAACGTTGATCGACGCCTTCATCCGCATTCAGGAAGCGATCGCGGACACCGCCTTCGCGAAAGCGAACAATGCCGAGCGGCGGCTTTTCTTCGCGCGCGAGCAGGCGGGACACGAACCCGAGAGCGCGACGCGGATTCTCACCTGCCGGCTCCGCGAGCCGATAAACAATGCGAGCGCGGCGCTCGTGGCACGAATCTCAGGGCGCCCCGCCGATGATCCGACGACGCTGATCCGCACCTTCAGCCTGCATGGTCAACTGATGATTTTTCACATCGCGCATCGGGCGACGCTGTCGATGCTCGGCTGGAAAAGCATCGATGCCGAGAAAGCCCAGCAGCTCAAGTCGACCATCCGCCGACAGACGCGCACGCTACTTGAACAATGGAACCGGGAACGTGATGAAGAACCCCCACCCGCCGCGCAAACAACAGGCAAAGGAAAGTCACGCAAGCAGCCGTGATCCCTGGGTGACGCACTTCAAGAGCACGTACAGGTAGCACGCCACTCGTTGTTGTTTGCGACTGCCATTACAATCCAGCACTTCGATCCGACAACGGTGATTTGCGCCATGAGATACCTCTTTTCGTTGATGTTCGCCGCAGTCATGGCTGCCACGAGCACGGCCGCGACAGCCCAGACATCCGGGGGTAGCGATACACCCAGACAGCAATGCGCCATTGGGTATGTCACCGGCATCGGCGGAGCGGCGCAGAGCTTTCGTGAATACCTTGCGACCCCCGACAGGGACAGATATCGCTACCTTGCGGACAACCCGATTCAATGCAAGGTCTCCGACGAAGGCCGCGCGTCGGGTTGTACCGGCGTCACGAGCCTTCGGCATGAAAAAGTCAGCGTATATGACGATATCGACAACGAGACAATGGCCGTTGTCGCGCGCGTGGAACTCGAGCACGGAACCTACCCGGTGATTATCGTCGTGCGACGGCAGGACGTGCACTGCGAAGAGTAAGTATCGATGTCTTGATCAGGAACCCCTGAGTTGCTGCGTCGGCTCGAACAAACCGGCACTAAGCCGACGCAGCAAAGGGGCAAAAAGAGCAAAGGGTATTCAGACAAACCAGAGGCCCCGCCCCTCCGGCGACTTCATCTGGCGAAAACCTCTACCCTCAAAAACTGGCGTGAAGGTTGACGAACGCGCTCAACGACTCGCCGACATAGGCTCCCGCAGCATTCGCTGCAATGAAGTAACGCCGGTCCGTCAGATTGTGAATATTCAGATCGACGCCCCATTGCGATGTGCCATAACCCAATGCAGCATTCGCTATTACGTACGACGGAATCGAGTTCACGTTCGTGATGTCGCTATAGGTTCTGCTGACATAGTTGACACCCGCACCGACATGAAATCCCGGCACGCCCGCGATAGAAAAGTCGTAAGTCGTCCACAGGTTGGCGATGTAGGCAGGCGCGCCTTGCGGGTGATTGCCCACTGACGTCACGCCTTGAGGGTTGTCGGTGATCTTCGCCTCCTGCGCCGTGAAGTTGGCGACAACGTGCCACTGCGAAGTAATGCTCGCGTCGAGGGACGCCTCCGCACCTTTGGTCTTCTGGCTGTCGAAAACCACGCTTTCGACGTTGTTGATCGTCGTCAGCGCGGCCACGTTGTCGCGCTTTACGTCGAAGAGTGCCGTATTGAGTACGTAGCTATCGTCGAGAAACGAAAACTTGACGCCTACTTCGTATTGCAACGCGGATTCTGGCGCGCCGATACCGTTCTGCGTATTCTCGGAGTTGAAGTTTGCAAGGTGACTCTTCGACACGCCGAAGTACGGCGACATCCACGGAAGCACCTTGTACAGCACACCGACATTCCAGCTCACCGGCGCGTCGTTGCGTGAGTCGGTCACGCCGGCAACGAGCGGTTGTCCCGCTGTGTTGAAGCGGCCCGGCACCGTGATATTCGGCGTGAGCGAAGTGTCCCACCAGTCCTTGCGCACACCGGCACGCACCTTCAGTTTGTCGGTGACGTCGATCTGATCGGTCGCGTACACGCTGTAGTAATTTGCGAGCAGATGATCGTTATCGCACGAATGCTTTGCGTCGCACAGAAACGTGAGCCCCGCGAGCGACGTTTCGGGCGGCACCGGAGCAAAGGCGTTCGGGATGTTCGGCAGATCTGCCGTGGTGCGTTCGGTATCGATGGTCTGATGCTGATATTCGAAACCCGTCAGCAGCGTGTGTTTGACGCTACCTGTGCCGAACCGCCATACAGGCTCCAACTGATAGTCGAAGCTGTTATCCGAGTCGTCCTGCTGTCGAAGCTGCCTGCCCACCACTTCGTTGCCGCTCACCTTCGTACTCGTGCTGTCGCCGTTGCCGAGCACATCGAGATTGCGGTGCAGATATGAAAAACGGTTGTTGACGGTCAGAAAGTCGTTGACCTTCCATTCGTCGGTGAGTGTCGGGCGAACGTAGTTGCCGCGCGCAAACGCAAAGGGCGTCGAGTATTTCGAGTCGATCGGCACATTGCTGATGGGCGAGCCGTGGAAATAGATCAGGCCGTAGGAGTCGGGAGTCTCGTGAATGTCGCGTGCGTCGATTGAAAAATCGATCTTATGGTTGTCCAGCTTCCATTCGAACGACGGCCTGATTTCTTCGTCACGGCTCGCCAGATCGCGGAATCCGTCGGAACGCGACACGGTCGCATCGACGCGATAGTTCAACCCCGAGATTCCCGTTGGGCCGGTCACGTACGCGCTGCCGGAGACCATGCCGAACGAACCCGACTGGATGTTGCCGCCGAAATGAAAGTCGGACGACGGCGTGTAGTGGACGATATTGATCGTGCCTCCCGGCGGCCCGCTGCCGAAGAGTGCCGAGCCTGGCCCTTCCAGTACTTCAATGTGTTCGACGCCATTCAGCGAATGCGAGATGCCGCCCAGAAGATCGCCGTCGGAGAAACCATCGTTGTAGATCTGCGCATTCAGGCCGCGGATCAGAAAGTGATCGTAATAGCCCTTGGTATCCTGACCGCCGACGTTCACTCCACTGGCGTTGCTGACGCCTTGCCGGAGCATCGTCGCGCCCTGTTCGGTCAACAAGGCGCGCGGAATCACCTGCACGCTTGCGGGCAAATCCTTGAGCGCAGTTCCTGTCTTGCTCACGTCCGCCACCTGGCCAGGGTCATTGACGTTGTCGTCGCGAGAACCCGCGCCTGGCGCGGCCGCGCGCACCTGCACGGGTGGCAGCGTCGGGGCGTCAACTGCACCGCCCTGTTCTCTGCCTGGCGGCGGCGATTCCTGGGCCACCGCCGAGTGGGCAAACGTCAACGCAACAAGCGAGCTAGTCAGTCCCACGCTCGCTTTTTTCCTGAACCTTCCGCCGTCGCTCTTCTTCACTTTTGATTCTCCTGTCCCGCGGTTGTCTGGCTACGCTTTGCATTCCGGTCTTTGGCGTCAGATATCGGCGGCCAAAACGATCAACTCGTCAGACGAATATTTTTTGAATGAAAATCATTACTATTTCATCTCGTGAATTCATCCGATATTTCGCCCCTCTGTAGCCGCTCGCTCCGGACAAACGGTGCGGAGTGCGGGTTTATTCCGGTGGGGGCCGGCGTGCGCATTACTGTCTGTTACATGGAGAAAGGAAGGCAGATGCGGGATCACGCGCCGTTCGTCACGCTCGCGCCAACGCGGGGAGACGACAAGTCTCAGACCTGTCTGGCAGCCTCAGCGAGACGGTTTCACGCCAATTCCGCGCGGAAGTGTGAGGGAGTTGATGCGAGCTTTGCAGCTCTGAACGCTCGATCCGGGTCAGTTACTGTCGAACGGCCGAAACCCCTGATTGTTGACGAAATCGCTAGAATTCAATCGCTTTCGAGCCCGGTTACACAGGAAAATCGAGCACCGCCCATCCAGAACCTCAGGAGATACAGCCCCATGAGTGATCAGCCGTTCGGACGCTCCCGTCGTGATTTCATGCGTATTGCCGTAACAGCGGGCACCACCGCAGCGCTGCCATGGATGCAGGACGCCCACGCGCAGTCGCCGGCCAACTCCACGACCCCAGCACCCGCCGCGGGACCTTCGGCCAAAGGCACGCAACTGATCCTGCTCGGCACCAAGGGCGGCCCAACGCCATCCGACCTGCGCGCGGCGCCGGCGAACGTGCTGGTGGTCGACGGCCAGCCCTATGTGGTCGATTGCGGCAACGGCGTCGCGCTGCAGTTGACCAAAGCGGGCATCAAACTGCCGGCCATCCGCGACGTCTTCCTGACCCATCATCATTCGGATCACAACGCCGACCTCGGCAACCTCGTGTTCCTCGCCTGGGCCACCGGCCTGCGCACGCCCGTCAACCTGTACGGACCGCCGCGCATGACGAAGATGATCGACGACTTTGTCGACATGAACGCAATCGACCTCGACGTGCGCATGCGCGAAGAAGGCCGGCCGCCGTTCCAGCCACTGATCAACATCCACGAATTCGACGGCCCCCGCCTTGTTATGGAAGACGACCGCGTGCGCGTCACCTCGACGCTGGTCGACCACTACACGATCAAACCGGCATTCGCTTACCGCTTCGAGACTCGAGACCGCACCGTCGTGTTCTCCGGCGACACGACCTACTACCCGGCGCTTGCCGAGTTTGCGAAAGGCGCTGACGTGCTGGTGCACGAAGTGATGTACCTGCCTGCGCTCGAAAAGCTGATGAAGACCGTCGACAACGCCCCAACGTTGCTCGATCACCTCATGAAGAGCCACACCAGCACGGAGCAGGTCGGCAGGATCGCCGCAGCGGCGGGCGTCAAGACGCTGGTGCTGAGCCATTTCGTGCCGGGCGGCGATCCCGCGATTACCGACGAGATGTGGGCCGCCGACGCGCGCAAGCATTTCAACGGACAGATCATCGTCGGCAAAGATCTGCAGGTTATCTGAGTGTCAGGACGAGCCGCCATGCAATCTGCCGCGACGCCTATAACGTTGCTGACTGGCTTTCTCGGTTCGGGTAAGACCACGTTGCTCAATCGCCTGCTGCCGCAACCGGCGCTGGGCCATTGTGCCGTGGTGATCAACGAACTGGGCGCGATCGGTCTCGATCATCTGTTCGTCAGCACCTCACGCGACGACACCATCGCGCTGCTGGAAAACGGCTGCCTATGCTGCGGCGTGCGCGACGAACTGGCTGCAACCGTGGCCGATCTGCTGGAGCGCCGCGCGCGCGGCGAGATTCCCGCCTTCGAGCGGATCTTGATCGAGACCACGGGGCTGGCGCGGCCCGGTCCGGTGATCTCGTTGCTGCTGGGTGACCCTGCGCTTGAAGGTCGTTTGCAACTCGACGGCATCGTAACGACCGTCGATGCGAAACACGGCGCCGCGCAACTTGCCCGGCATGAGGAATCACGTCAGCAGGTGGCCGTTGCGGACCGGCTGTTGCTGACCAAGGCTGAACTGGTCGATGCGCCTGCGTTGGCCGACCTCGAAGCGGCGCTCGAAGCGCTGAATCCGGGGGCGACACGCATCCCGGTGCGCAATGGCGAGATTGACGCGCAACAACTGCTGGACATCCTGACGCCGCGTGCCTTGCGGCCCTGGTTGCGCGCCGAGCCTGTACCACGCAAGTTGCTGATGCGTGGCGCGACGGCGTCACGTGCGGCCCATCCGGATATCGACAGCTTCTGCCTGACTTACTCGCAGGCATTGCCGATGCAGGCATTCGAAACCGCGCTGACCGTCCTGCTCGGCTATCACGGCGAACGCATCCTGCGGGTTAAGGGGATCGGCAATTTCATTGGCGAATCGCGGCCTGTTGTGTTCCATGGCGTGCAGCAGTTATTGCATGAACCGTTGCGGCTTGAAGCGTGGCCTGACGACGATCACACGACACGGCTCGTGTTCATTGTGCAGGGTCTCGCGAGGTCGGTGATCGAGGAGACGATCACGCATTTTCTGCGCGAAGCCGGGGTGGAAACGGCGGAAAGCTGATAACCGAGGGTTTCACTGGACGAAGCTTTCGCCCGTATCCGCCGATAACTCAGACAGGAACCACTCGGATTGCCGGGCGCCCATCGGCGCCACCTGGCGCGCCCATCACATGCCACGTCGCACGGCAGCCCTGCACGATCGCCATTCGCTTCCATGAGGATTCAGGATGCATAAGCTCAGTTTTACGCAAAAGCTGTGGCTGCCGCTGATCATCAGCCTCGTCGCCCTGCTCGCCGTTTCGGTATCGGCGGCATGGCAGTCGCGCGAGACGCGTATCGAGGAACGCAAGCACGACCTTTCGAACGTCGCACGCGTCGGGCTCAGCATCGTCACGGAGTACGCGGCGCTGGCGCAAAGCGGCGCACTGCCGGAGGCGGATGCGCGCAAACAGGCACTGGAGCGCCTGCGCAGCATCCGCTACGGCGAAGACGGCTACTTCCTCGTGATCAACTCGACGCCGCAGATGGTGATGCATCCGATCAAGCCGGCACTCGAAGGCAAGGATCTTACGGGCAGCGCCGATGCCGACGGCCGTCACCATTACGTGACGTTCGCGTCGGTCGCCCAGGCGCCGGAGGGCGGTTTTGTCGACTACGTCTTCCCGCATCCGGGCGCGGCGTCGGCGCAGGCGGTCGGCAAGATCGGCTACGTGGTGCGTTATGCGCCGTGGGACTGGATCATCGCGACCGGCGCCTATGTCGACGACATCGACGCTGCGTTCATGGCCTCGCTGTGGCTGATCGGCGCGATCTTCATGGCGGTGTCGGCGGTGCTGGTGACGCTCGTGGCGGTGACGAACCGCAGCATCGCGCGCACGGTCGGCGGCGATCCGGTCTACGCGGCGAACGTGGCGGATGCGATCGCATCGGGCGACCTGACGGCGGCGATCCGCACGCGCGACGGCGATACGTCCAGCCTGCTGCACGTGATGCAGCGGATGCGCGACGCGCTGACGAGCACCATCTGCCAGATCAAGCACGCGTCCGACAACGTCGCGTGCGGCGCGAACGAGATCGCGAACGGCAACGCGGATCTGTCGGCGCGCACCGAGAGCCAGGCGGCGTCGTTACAGGAAACGGCATCGAGCCTGGAGCAGATGACGGCGATGGTCCGCCAGACCGCCGACAACGCGCGCACCGCGAGCGAGCTGGCGGCCGGCGCCGCGAAGATCGCGAACCGCGGCGGCGACATGATCACGCAGGCCGTCGCGGCAATGAAGGGCATCTCGAGCGAATCGGGCCGCATGGTCGAGATCATCGCGACGATCGAGGGCATCGCGTTTCAGACCAACATTCTCGCGCTGAATGCGGCGGTCGAAGCGGCACGCGCAGGCGAACAGGGCCGCGGCTTCGCGGTCGTCGCGAGCGAGGTGCGCAGCCTCGCGCAGCGCAGCGCGACCGCGGCGAAGGAAATTCGCGAGCTGATCAGTCATGCGGTGGACAGCGTCGGCAGCGGCGCGACGCTGGTCGAAAACACCGGCTCGACGATCGACGAAGCGCGCGACGCGATCATGCGTGTAACCGGTGTCGTGCAGGAGATCGCCGCGGCAGCAACGGAGCAAAGCGCGGGCATCGACCAGGTGAATCTCGCGGTCACGCAAATGGACAGCATGACGCAACAGAACGCGGCGCTCGTCGAGCAGGCAGCGGCTGCGGCGCAATCGCTGAAGGAGCAGGCGATGAGTCTGCAACGCGCCGCGGCGGCCTTCCAGGTGGGCGAAGCCGGCGCTAGCGGCGATGTACCGTTTGCGCCGGCTTCGGCGCCGCGTCGAGCCGCGTTCGCGTAGGAAGCGAGGCGGTGTGCGATTCGCAAACGAGTTGCCCCTTCAACAACGCATCGAGCCAGTCGGCAAACACCTGAACCCTGCGCGATAGATGTTGCCGATGCGGATAGAGCAAGTTCATCGGCATTGGCGCAGCCCGGTATTCAGGCATCACCTCGATCAGTTCGCCCGCACGCAGATGCTGCTGCACGTCATAGGCAGGAATCTGGATCAAGCCGAGTCCTGCAAGGCAGCATGCGATATACGCCTCCGCGCTGTTCACGGTCACGCGGCCTTGCGTTGTCAACGCCCTGACGGTCTCGCCGTCGAGCCATTCCCAAGGTGCGATACGCCCGCTCGACGGCGACGCATACTGAACGACCTGGTGGGTTGTCATGTCGCCGGGCGTGCGAGGCGTACCGTGATGAGACAAATAGAGGGGGCTTGCCACATTGATCAGTGGCAGATCGCCAATGGGACGCGCAATCATGCCGGAGTCGTGCGGCTTGCCTACCCGCAGCACGCAGTCGACGCGTTCTTCGACAAGATCGATCGTGCGATCGGTCAGGCTGAGCGTGATGTCGATTTTCGGATACGCGGCGAGGAATTCCGGCAGTGCGGGGGCGATGATCAGCCGGCCTATACGGCCAGGCACGTCGATGCGCAGTACGCCGCTCGGTCCTACCGATGTCTGCCGGAACAGGTTCTCGGTCTCCTCGACATCGGCGATCAGGCGCAGGCAGCGCTCATAGAGCGCGGCGCCATCCTGCGTCGGCGAGACTTTACGCGTTGTCCGATGCAGCAACCGGGCGCCGATCCGCCCTTCCAACTCCTGAATAGCCGCGGATACCGACGAACGGGGCAAGCCGAGCGTGTCCGCCGCGCGCGTGAAGTTCGCGCATTCGACAACGCGCGCGAAGACGCGAAAGAGGTCAATACGATCCATGTTCGCTCCCACCTTCGCGAGCGTTCAGCTCGCCATCGCATCGGGCTTTCCGCGCGCGGCGCACTGCATCGGTCCGGCACGCACGCGCGCCGCTGCTCTCGCTCCCTGTCATGTCCAGACCCGCCTTTCCACTGTTCGACTTTTCTGACCAGTGATGTCAGAAACAGTAGATTTAAATGATTTTCCTGGAATATATCATCCAGCAGGATGAGAGGCTGCATAGGGCGGCTTCGACACTGGGGATGAACCATGGCAAACCACAGCATCAAAGGCAAAACTGTCGTCATTGCGGGCGGGGCGAAAAATCTCGGTGGATTGATTGCACGGGATCTGGCCGCACAGGGTGCCAAGGCAGTGGCGATCCACTACAACAGCGCGGGTTCGAAAGCCGCCGCGGACGAGACACTCGCCGCGATCGAATCGGCAGGTGCCACGGCAGTCGCTTTCCAGGCCGATCTGACCTCAGCCGGCGCGGTCGAGAAGCTGTTTTCGGATGTCGTCGCCGCCGTCGGCCGCCCGGATATTGCAATCAATACGGTCGGCAAGGTGTTGAAAAAACCGTTCGTCGACATCACCGAGGCCGAATACGACGAAATGACGGCGGTGAATTCCAAGTCTGCGTTTTTCTTTCTCAGAGAGGCAGGCAAGCACGTCAACGACAATGGCAAGATCGTCACGCTTGTCACATCGCTGCTCGGCGCATTCACACCGTTTTACGCTGCCTATGCGGGCACTAAAGCACCGGTCGAGCATTTCACGCGCGCGGCGGCCAAGGAATTCGGCGCGCGCGGCATCTCGGTGACGGCCGTCGGCCCGGGTCCCATGGACACGCCGTTCTTCTATCCCGCCGAAGGCGCGGACGCGGTGGCTTACCACAAGACCGCAGCCGCACTCTCGCCGTTCTCCACGACTGGTTTGACCGACATCCAGGATGTAGTGCCCTTCATCCGCCATCTGGTCAGTGACGGGTGGTGGATTACCGGGCAGACCATTCTGATCAACGGCGGTTATACGACCAAGTAGGCGAGCGAATGAAATCTCTCTTCTGATAGATGAGAGGTTTTGGCTCCGCAGAAAGCGTTGGCGGAAATAACCTGGATGTAGTGGCTGTAGTGGCCGGCAAGCATTCGGTTGATTGCCGGCTTCTATTTTATGCCAAGGATGCCTAACGATTGTCAACTGCATCTCAAGCTCGATCAATGATCGCAACGGCCATTGAATCGCATGCAGTGACCAGAAGTGTCGTCGGCTACGCTCAGGAACCGGGGTGCAGCGACTTCGAGCTTCGCTCGGTGACAAGGACGAACGACTCCCGACACCGCCTCTTATCGTGAGGATTCGTACGCTGCACCGTTCGAATCCATTCTTTGTCGCGTTAACCCTTGATTGACTAACCTAGTCTGCGACATTACTATTTTTCTCATACAGAGACAGTGTCTCTGATAGAGAGACAGACAAATGTTAAAGACACTTGATAGCGCATTGGCGCTGCTTACCCGATTCACGCTGCAGGAACCCTCCTGGGGCGTACGGGAGCTCGCGAAAGCAACAGGCGTTCATTACGCCGTCGTTCACCGCGTGCTTTCTTCCTTCGCTGAAAATGGTTTTCTGAGGCAGGACAGCGCCGGCCGCTATTCATTGAGCTTGCGGCTGTTCGAGCTCGGTCAGGTCGCACACCGTACCTTCGCTCCTTCGGACGTCGTGCAACCCGCACTCGACGCCCTCGCCCAGACGAGCGGTGAAACTGTCTTCCTTTCGCTCCTCGACGGCACCGACGCTGTCTGCACCGATATGGCGCAAAGTCAGCAGCAGTTGCGGTTCTCAATCGAGTTGGGGCAGCGGTTTGCGCTTATCGCCGGCGCTCACGCAAAAGCAATCCTCGCTTTCCAGTCGGATGAGTTCCGCGCCACGATCTATCAACACACCCAGACGGTGAGCCGCGCGAAGATCGAAGAACAGCTCGCCATCGTGCGGGCGGACGGGTGGTGCCACACCCGGGAGGAAGCGGCCGCGACGGTCGCCGGTCTTGCGGTGCCGCTGTGGTCTCGCGACCGCCGCAACGTCATCGGATCGTTGGGCATTGCCGGGCCGGTCCAGCGACTGGAAGGCGACGCCATTCCGCGACTCATTGAAGCATTGAAGAAAACGCGTGAAACCATCGAGCCGGTCATCGGGCTGACCAGTTGACCCTTCCGACGACTCATCAGAGCCCGCCCTCCCATTAGCCGCGCGACCCGCGCCGGCAGATACCCGACACTACGAAAGGATCGATCGACATGCCTGCTGCACTCGAAACGCCAATCCCGGCAGCCGCGCCGCGTGCGCGCGTTTCCTTCTTTGAGCCTCTACTGCTGCTCGTGTCCATTGGCCTGTCGGTGCTCGGTGCGATCATCGGCATGCAGCTAATCGTCTCGCTCGGCATCTCGGCGAACACGTCGATCATCGGCGCGTTAATCGCCATCGTTTTCTCGCGCATTCCACTGCAGGTAACGCGCCGCTTCCGGGTGCTCGAACGCCAAAACCTCGTGCAGACCGCCATTTCGTCGGCAACCTTCGGCGCCGCCAATTCGCTGATGATTCCGCTTGGCGTGCCGTTCGCGATGGGCATGCCCGAACTCGTCACGCCGATGCTTATCGGCTCGATCGCGGCGATGCTCGTCGACGGCGCGATGCTCTACCACCTCTTCGGCAGCAAGATCTTTCCGGCTACCGGTACGTGGCCAGCGGGCGTCGCGACAGCCGAAGCCATCTGGGCAGGCGACCAGGGTGGACGCAAAGCAGCCTTCCTCGGACTTGGCGTTGCAGCCGGCGTCGCCGGCGCGATTTTCGGCGTGCCGATGTCCGCGTTTGGCGCGGCCTTTCTTGGTAATCTCGCAGCGCTAACCATGTTCGGCCTGGGTCTTCTGATTCGCGGCTATTCGGCTCCGCTCCTGCATATCGACATCGCGGCCGCCTACATTCCGCACGGCCTCATGATCGGCGCGGGCATCGTCGCGCTGTTCCAGGTGGCGCGCGAAATTCACCGCTCGCGCGCAAAGGAAGACGCCGATCCGCGCAATCTGGAAATGTCAGGCACGCGTGCAAGGCGCGTGCTGTCTGGCGGATTCTTCGCGTACATGCTCGTCGCGCTGCTGATTTCGGTGCTTGCGGGTCACGTCACGGAGTTGTCGCCGGGGATGCTGATCGCCTTCGTCATCTACGCCGCATTCGCCGCGTACGCGCACGAATTGATCGTCGGGATCGCGGCGATGCATTCGGGCTGGTTCCCGGCCTTTGCCGTCGCGCTCATCACACTGACGATCGGCATCGTGATCGGCTTCCCACCCTCTGCGCTGGCTGTGCTGGCCGGCTTCTCGGCCGCGACGGGCCCCGCATTCGCGGACATGGGTTACGACCTCAAGACCGGCTACCTGCTGCGCGGCGAGGGCCGCGACATGGACGCTGAACTGGCAGGCCGCCGGCAGCAACTCATCGCGGCAATGGCAGGCTTCGTCGTCGCCGCCATCGTCGTGATCATCTTTCACGACCACTTCTTCTCACGCAACATGATGCCGCCGGTCGATCGCGTTTATGCGGCGTCAATCCGGGCGGGCTCGTCGATGGAGATTGCCCGCAACCTGGCCCTCTGGGCGATTCCCGGCGCGATCTTGCAATTGCTTGGTGGCGCGAAGCGGCAACTCGGCATTCTGCTGTCCACCGGCATGCTGATCGCTTCCCCGCTCGCTGGCTGGGCCGTGCTTGCCGGACTCGCGATCCGCTTCGCCGTTACACGCCTTCGCGGTGAACGCCACTCGGCCGAAATGAGCGCATTCGCGGGCGGCGTGATCGCCGGCGACGCACTCTTCAGTTTCGGCCGTTCCATGACCGGACTGCACAAGTAACCCGCCACTCTTCTTTTGGACCCGGAACGCAGTATGAATATCGAAGCCATCCGCGCAGCCACGCCGCTGACCGCAACCACCGTCTACATGGACACGGCCGCCGCGTCCCTGCCGCCCGACACGGTGCTCGACGAAGCGCGCCGCTATCTGCTCGACACAGGACACGTGGGCATCTACCTGCCCTCGTTCCGCAAGGAAACCTACGCGCGCGTGGAAGCCGTGCGCGCACAACTTGCCAGGTTTCTCAGCGCGGGCCCGCACGAAATCGCTTTTACCAAGAACGCGACGGAAGCGATCTCGCTCGTGGCGCGCGGTATCGACTGGCAGCCGGGCGACGAAATTCTGGTCGCCGATACTGAAATGCTTAGCAACCTGCTGCCTTGGCGCCGCCTGGAGCAGACGCACGGCGTGGTAGTGAAGATGATTGCGGCCGACGCGGCCGGCATGCTCGCACCGGGATCGTTCGCCGATGCCATTACGCCACGCACGCGGCTCGTGACGTTCTCACACGTACCGAACTCCACGGGCGCGGTTCAGCCTGCGGCAAGCATCTGCAAGGTGGCGCGCGAGCGTGGTGTCATGTCACTCGTGAATGCATCGCAGAGTGTCGGCATGTTGCCGGTCAGCGTCGCGCAACTCGACTGCGACTTCCTTGCGGGATGCGGGCGCAAGGCGCTGCGGGCAACGGAAGGCTCGGGCTTCCTTTACGTGCGTGAAGCGCATATCGAAGCGTTGGAACCGGTGCTCGCGGGCTGGTGGAACGGCACATTCGACCGTGCGACAGGGGCTCTCTCGTTTGTGGCCGGTGCCCGCCGCTTCGAAGCGGGATGCCCGATCGTGCCCGCGATTCTCGCACTCGGTGCGGCCGTGCGCTACGCCGAGGAAATCGGCATCGAAGCGATCGCCGAGCGCGTGCGCGAACTGACCGCTTACGCGGTCGAGCAGTTCTCGACGCTACCCGGCTTCGAGCTTTACGGCCCGACGCACGTCGCACAGCGCATTGGAATCGTCCCGTTCAACCTGCGCGGCGTCGATCCCGCCATGCTCGTGTCGGCACTCGAAGCGCAGCACTGCATCATCGAGGCCGGCGGCTTCATGGCTGACGCGATCCTCGCACGATACGGCGTGAGCACGATGGCGCGCGTGTCGTTGCATTACTTCAATACGCGCGACGAGATCGACCGCGTCGTGCGCATCATTCGCGAGACGCTCGCCTGAGCGCTGACAACTGATTCAACTTTGGAATACGCCATGACCCAACGCATCCTTCTGATGAGCAGCTCCCGCAAGGACCAGCTCGGCTATCTCGAACATGCCACTGAGCAGATCCATACGCTTCTCAAGCACGAACCCCGCAAAGTGCTCTTCGTCCCTTTCGCCGGCGTGACGTTCAGCTTCGATAGCTACGAGGACATCGTCAAGCCCGTGTTCGAGCGCCTCGGCTACGCGCTCGAATCGATCCACCGTAGCGCAGATCCGCTCGCCGCGATCGAGCAGGCAGAAGCCATTGCCGTTGGCGGCGGCAATACCTTCGCGCTGCTCAAACGCATGTACGAAGCAGGCATCGTCGATGCGATCCGCGCAAAAGTCGCGGCCGGCACGCCTTACGTGGGCTGGAGCGCGGGGAGCAACGTTGCGTGTCCGACGATCCGCACCACGAACGACATGCCGATCGTGCAACCGCCGACGCTGCGTGCGCTCGGACTCGTGCCGTTCCAGATCAATCCACATTTCATCAGCGGCAAGCCGGCTGGCCACAACGGTGAGAGCCGCGAGGAGCGGCTCGCAGAGTTTCTCGACATCAACGCGCCAGAACAGGTGTTCGCGCTGCCTGAAGGCTCCGCGCTGCTGTCCGACGGCGTCAGAGGGACGGTGCTCGGAGAACGCGGTGCACTGCACTTTGTCAGCAAAAGCCAGATCGAGACGCTAGGCGAGCATGCGACGTTCCCGTTGTCCTCCATCACGGGGCCGTCACATATCGATCAGTGGCCGACATTCCAGCGCTAGCCGTGCGGAGCCTCTCCTCTCAAAGCCGGCTTTTTTTGTTACATACGATCAGGATAACTAAAATGAAGAAGGAATTTGTCGCGACCGCCCTGCTTGCTGGCTTCGCGGCAGGCGCTCACGCCGAATCAAGCGTGACCCTGTATGGGGTCATGGACGTTGCATTGAGCTATCAGACGCACACCAACCCCTCTGGCGATTCAACCTTCGCGTTGCAGCAGGGCAATGAGGGTTTTCTGTCTGGCAGCCGCTTCGGACTAAAGGGTAACGAAACACTTGGCGACGGCTGGAAGGCCGGTTTCACACTCGAAAACGGCTTTTTAGCCAATAACGGAAAGCTGGATCAGCAAGGTCAACTGTTTGGGCGCCAGGCATTCGTCAAACTTGGCCACGACCGCTGGGGCGAACTCGCGCTCGGCCGTCAGTACACAACCGCCAATACCATGCTGTACTACGTCGACCCGCTCGGTGTGGGCGCCGCACCGAGCAACTCGTGGCAGGTGTTTCTGGTCGGCCAGCGCTACGACAACGCTGTCAGCTATACCGGTACCTGGGGAGCGATGCAAGTGATCGCCGAATATGCGGCGGGCGGTATCGCTGGCGACACGCGTGCGCGTTCATCCATGTCGCTCGGCGTCAAGTATGCGTCCGGGCCGGTCACGCTGATCGGCGATGTGCAGCAGACGAACGACTCGCAGAGCCGTCGCGCGCGAATCTATCTCGGCGGCATCAAGGCGACGATCGGCAATGCGAACCTGTTCGCGAACTACCTGCATAGCAACCGCGACGCGGGCTTCGATTCATCGAACGGAGGCACTGATACGGCGTCGATTACCAGCATGTCGTCCGGCTCGCCGACCGCAGCCGTGGCTATCAATTCCGTATTCAACCAGCGGCGCAGCGACGATTTCTTCACGCTCGGCGCGAATTACCGGGCGACACCAAGCTGGCTCGTCACTATTGCCGGGATGCAGGACCGCACCAACGCCGACGGCTTTAACGGCACCCGGAGCACCGCCTACGGCGTTGCGGACTACAGCTTGAGCAAGCGCACTGACGTCTATCTGGCGACCGCCTACGAGTGGACAAGCGGCGGATGGTCGGGCCTGTTCGGCAACTCCACCACGAATGCGGCGGCCGCCAAGGGCACCGCACTCAACGGTCGGAACGAGCAACTCTCCGTGATGCTGGGCCTGCGTCACTTGTTCTGACATCCATACAAACGATCGATGCGGCCCGTTGTGCGCCGCGTCGGTTCATTTATCGAGGAATTCCACATGGCATTGAAACAGACACTTGTCATTTTCGACGCGCTCGACAGCGCTACCGTTACCGGCCACACCATCGCCGCGATGTTCGAACCGTACACCGGGCACGGTGTAACGGTTGAGGTGACCCCAGTCAATAACGAACCGCCTGGCGACCCGTCGAAAAGCACCGACTTCATCACCATCGTGATCGAGGGTACGCAGGGTAGAAAGGCTGGTGGCCAGGCGCGCACACTCGGCATCATCGGCCGAAACGGCGCGATCGGTGCGCGCCCGGCGAAGCTCGGCATGGTATCGGACGCGGACGGCCCGATCGGTGCGCTTGCCGCGGCGCTGAAACTCGCGCAGATGAAGGCGAACGGCGACGCCCTGCCTGGCGACGTGATCGTGACAACCCACCTGTCGACCGACGCGCCAATGAGCGAGAACAACGGCGTACCGTTCATGGGAATGCCTGTCTCATCGGCTACGATGAATCAGTATGAGGTGGCGGCCGAGATGGACGCGATCCTGTCGCTTGATGCGTCCAAGGGCAACCGCATCATCAAGCAGCGTGGCTTCGCGCTCTCGCCGACGGCGATGCAGGGCTACATCCTGCGCATGGCGCCCGATCTCGTCGCGATCATGGAATCGACCACTGGTCAGCCGGCCGTGACATTCCCGATTTCGCTGCAGGACATTACGCCCTATGACAATGGGTTGTCCCATTTCAACAGTATCATGCAGCCGCATGTCGCCACAGACAAGCCCGTGGTTGGCGTCGCGATAACCGCGCGGTCGGTCGTGGGCGGCAGCGACTCAAGTGCCAGCCACGAAGTCGACATTGCGGAGGCAGTGCGTTTCTCGATTGAAGTCGCAAAGCGCTTTACGAGCGACGCGTGCGAATTCTTCGACGCCACCGAGTGGCAGAAGATTCACCGCATGTACCCTGATTTGAGCGCGTTTCAGGGGTATGGGAACGCGGCCCGGCAGTAAGTGATCCGCCGCACTGCCGACGTTGACGTCTTCGGCAGCGGCGTTACGCGATCACGGAACGTCCGCTCACCCCACCTTCGCACCGCGAGGCGAGAGAGACCAAAGCAGGACAGAATCGCTACCTCAATCGTCGTGTTCCTGCGCGTAGCGCACGGCCATACGCCGGACGCGCTCCGCGAATTCCGCGCGCATGCTGGCGGGAGCCAGTATCTCGATCGTGTCGCTCTGGCTGTGAAGGAAGTTGCGCAGCGAGACCGATGGTCGGACGGTGGCGGTGACCACGAAGGATTTTCCATCGTCGGCCCACTCACCGATGCGTTGGCTTTCGTGGAGGCTGAACTGGGTGAGTGCATGCTCGGCCGCCGTACGTCCATACTGGCCCTCGCGCGCGTGCACGCGCAATTTGAGCAGCACCTCGGGCTCCGGCTTAAAACCCGCGAGGCCGCTGCTAGCAACAAAAGCCTTGAGATCGAAACCGGGAATCGCGGCGCTTGAATCGTTCCGCACTTTCACGGCGTTCATTCTATCGAGACGGAACAGGCGTATGCCGTCCTTTGTCTGAGCGACGAGATAGAAGACGCCGGCATCGTCGAGCAGGCCCAGTGGGGACAGTTTCGGATAGGTCGAGACCTTTCCATCGGGTTTTTTGGGCTCGTAGCGGAGATCAATCAGCCTGTCGCGCATCAGCGCGTCGGTCACGCTGTTGTAGATGGCCTCGTCGATGGGCGGGGGAATGAGCGGTCTCGCGCTGGCGATCCGCATTATCTTCGCGTCCCACGTCTTTCCCTTCTGGGCATGCTCGGATCCGTTCAGCTCAAGTGTCGCCCGGGCCTCTGCAAAGCGGGGCGCCAGTCCTGCGAATACAGCACCCGGTAAGTGGGGGCTCGCCATGCGCTCGAGCGTGGTCAATGCGATCGCGGTATTGACGTTCATGCGCCACTCGCTGCCGAGCATCACCGTATCCCGCACCTTGAACCAGCGCGCAGCGTTCGTATTTCCCACATGATCGATATAGTCCGACATAGCATCCATGATCCGCCGGACGCTGCGTCGCGTGGGCAGACCATCCACGCGCGCCCCCAGTTGCCTGTATACGTCGCCGAAGCGCATTCCCTTCGCCGCCGCGGCCGCGGTGTCCTCCGGATCCGCGACGTACGGAAGAATATTGAGCAGGGCTTCCTGGATGATCATGAGCTCGTTTTCTGTGGTTGCGGTCGGAAGTGTAGCGGACACCGCCTCACACTGTTCGCGCCACCCCGGAGCCGGTGGCGAGCGAGCGCTCGATGCGCTGCAGGATGTCGAGCGCCATCCCCTGCAGCGAGAGGACACGCTTGCTGTCGGCCTGTGCTTCGTGAGCGTTGATGCGCACTAGCGGCAAGCGCAGGCTTTCCGCGAACATACGCACAGCCGGCAGCGCGAGCCCGGCACCGATCTCAATGACAACCGCGTGGGCGGGCACGCCGCGCCACACCTCCATGCGAAGGCGCTGCGCGTTGGTACGCGTGACGACCCACGAAGGATCAGAGAACAGCAAAAAATTCGGACGCGCCGGGCCGCCACAGTGGATGCAGCGCGGCGGCCTCGCGGGCACGATCGCGGGCGGCGCAGCCCAGGTGGCCGGTGAACAAGGGCGCGCGCACTGAAAGTGGTGAATGGATCCGTGACATTCGACGATTCGCGTCTCGTCGAAACCCGCCGCCTGGAACTGGCCGTCGACATTGCTCGTATAGACGAAGGCGCCGTGGCGTTTCGCGGCCGCCCAATCGCGTAGCAGCGTATAACCGGCATGAGGAGCTGTTTCCCGACACACGTCGAGCGCGCGTCCAAAGAAGCGCCAGGCCTCGCGCGGATTGTCGGCAAAAACGCGCCCCTGCGTCAATGCGCTCACGTCCCGTTCGTGCATACCCGCGGGGAGTAGCGTGGTCCAGATCCCATTCGAACCGCGGAAGTCGGGAAGACCGGAATCCACGCTCATGCCTGCGCCTGCGGCGATGACCATCGCGTCCGCGCCGGCGATCCATTGCGCGGCTCGCGCGATGTTTGAATCGATGAGGTCCATTGTCCTGACTCCTTGTGAAAGGAGTGAAGATTCCCCGCCTATTGAGACGGAAGACGTCCTTATGGCGACCGCCGTCGCGACAAGACCACAGCCGTTTAATTGGGGCGCGCCGTGTCCTAATGCCCCTTGATAATCCGCGTTCGCTGCCTGCGGATGCGAACGGCACAGCGCCGGGACGAGTTCAAGAAGTCCGATCTCCCGCCGTTATTGTCGATTGGGTCGTCTGCGCATGTGAATCCGGACGCGGCGATGGCACACATCAAACAACGGGACCAGAAGAATGAACAAGAGCCAATACCTCGCGACAAAAGAGGTTAACGCGTTCGTCGCATGGATGAGCACGCATCTCGACGATGCCACCTTTGCCCACGCCTACACTTTGCGCACTGGAAATGAATCGTGGACATGCGCCAGCCTGTTCGACGCCTACGAGAAATATCGGTGGCCCCACGTTGCTCTCCCGGAATACGGGCTGGCGGCCGGTAGCAGCTTCGCTTCAAACCTTCTGGTTCTGGATACCTTGCAAAAGGAGTTGCGCGCGGGGCTGATGGCGGGCGACAACGACCGCGTGCTGATGGCGGCCACCGCAGTGATGAAATGGGGCGGCGTCGTGAACGGGAATGTGCCTTGGCTGAACACATGGCGCGATGATCTTTGCCACATCATTGGCGGTACACGCGACGCGATCAACGCGGGCGACACGGATCAACCGCCGTTTGCAAGGAGCGAACTACGCTTCACGTCGGGTATGAGCAAAGTGTATTCGCTCGTTTGCGACGGTTTCGCGATCTACGACAGCCGCGTGGCCGCAGCCCTCTGCCGTGCGGTCGTGCTGTTCTGCCGGGAGACGGGACGTGATTGCGTTCCGGCCGAACTGAATTTCCCGTGGGCGGCCGCGAAAACTTCTCCGAATGCCATCAATCCGCCGCTGCGTAATGCAGCCCAAGACGAATATAAGTTCCGGCGGCTGGTGCGCGGGCGTCCTTACGTCGTCTGGAATACGAAGGTAAGCTGGCTGCTGGGTGCGATCGAGTCGCACCGCAATACCCAGGATAGCGCGTTCGCGCGCCTGGACTCGACAGCGCTGCGGCTGCGTGCAATGGAAGCAGCGTTGTTCATGTTCGGCTATGACCTGGTGAATCGGCCAGATCGCGGCCAGGGTGCCGAGGCTGCCTCGTTCACAGCAGTCATTTCTGATGGACCGTCGCACGATCAAGGATCGCCCACCGAGGACGGTTGGGCTCTTTGCAAGACAACAGCCCGCGGGAGGCCGTTCGAGTATCGGTTGCGCCCTGCAGCGGACGGCATCCATACCCGCGATGTAGGTGAGAACACGCTACTCCGCTTCAGCGACGCAGAACTCAACCAGACGCTTCAGGCGCTGCTCAGAGACTTTGGCGATTCGCCGTTTCCACTCGCGAACAGCGTTGACGGCGTGCCCGCCGGAAATGTGCCAAATGGCTTGGGCACAGCATTCTGGAAGGAAACCGGAAGGAGAGCCGGCTACACCAGTCGGCTCGCGGCCGTTCTGCAATGCATCGAGGTCTTCAAAGCTTGCGAGAATGCGCCGACCGCGGCTAAATACTGGCGTCTGAACCGCGAAACGTTGCACGTCGACGGTTCCGGAAAAGTCAACATCCGGCCGTACCTCGATGCCATCATCCAAGGCGACTGACACGCGCCGTACCGGCGCGCCACGCATCCTCCCGGCTCGCAGCGCGGGAAGTCGCAAAATGCCCCTAACCATGCATAAGCGGGAACTGGAGTGAACGACAAAGCGAAACTCGCGCAGGCAGCGACATGGATACGCGAAGCCGACGGCCTGCTCGTCACCGCGGGGGCCGGGATGGGCGTCGATTCGGGACTGCCTGATTTCCGCGGCGACGATGGTTTCTGGCGCGCATATCCCGCGCTGAGACACCACGGGTTTTCGTTCGAAGACATCGCCAATCCCGCTGTCTTCTCGAGTGATCCGCAACTTGCATGGGGTTTCTACGGACATCGCCTCAAGCTCTATCGCGCGACGCAGCCACATGCGGGTTTTCGCATTCTGCTCGATTGGGCGTCACGCATGGAGCAAGGCGCGTTCGTGTTCACAAGCAATGTCGATGGCCAATTCCAGCAAGCAGGCTTCTCCGGCGAGCGAATCGAGGAATGCCATGGAACCATTCACGCGTTGCAATGCGTCGACGCGCGCACGAACGACGCATGGGCAGCGGACGACTTCGATCCCGTCGTCGACGAAACTACCTGCCGCCTGCAAAATGCGCTACCCCGCTGTCCGCATTGCGGAGCGCTCGCGCGCCCGAACATCCTGATGTTTGGCGACTGGAACTGGGTCGATTGTTATGCGGAGCGGCAGGCCTCACTTCTTGTCAACTGGCTGCGCGGCGTGAATCGCCTCGTTGTCCTCGAACTGGGCGCGGGGCGCGCGCTCCCCACAGTACGCCGCTTCAGCGAGCGCCATGGTCCTCGCATCGTCCGCATTAATCCGAAGGAATGCGCCATTCCGCCCACGTTAGGTATCGGCATTGACACGGGAGCGTTGGCGGCTTTGCAGGCAATCGAGAAAAACCTGGCGGCGAGCTGAACGGCACGACACTAGATACCCAGCCCGCCCAGCGACTTCCCGCCATCGACGAATAAAGTCTGGCCAGTGATAAAGCGGCTGGTTGGCGACGCGAAGAAAGCGATGGCATGCGCAATGTCATAAGGCGATGCCGGCGCTCCGCCTGGTTCCAACGCAACAGCCGCAGCGTATTGATCGGCCGGCATGGTGCGGGTCATAGGCGTATCGGTAAAGCCTGGCGCAATCGAATTGACCACGATCTGACGCGCGCGGAGTTCCATCGCCATCGCGCGGGTCAGTCCGATCACGCCTGCCTTGGAGGCGACGTAGTCCGCAAACCCTTTGCCTCCCAAAGCTCCACGCGAGGAAATAGTCACGATTCGGCCACCGGCGCTCATCCGGCGTGACGCTTCCTGCGCAGCGATGAATACGCCGAGAAGGTTAACCTCCAGTGTCCGCTGGAAGTCTTCGTCGGTGATTTCGTCGAAAGAGCGGGCGGAATAGATCCCTGCAGCGCAGATCATCACGTCCACCCGGCGCTGCGCATCCAGAATTCTGTTGATTGCCGGCCGATCGCAGACGTCGGCAACCGCCCCCTCGACGGAAAGCTGTTGTGCCGTAAGACGTTCAACCATTTGATGCACGGATTCCGCATTCCGGTCAATCGCTACGACATGGAAGCCAGAGCGTGCGAGAACTTCCACCGTGGCGAGGCCAATGCCGGATGCGCCACCGGTGACGAATGCTGTTTGCGTTTCGGGGAGACTGATGTGTGTGGATTGCATGTTCAACTGCCTTCGTTCGGAGGGAAAATCGATTGACGTACCCATTCACCGCGCTATCGCTGCTTTTCTTGCTACGAGTGCACCCGCCCGGGCTTTGAGTAAGGCAGGAGCGCGGCAAGGAACACAGCGAACGCGACACTGAGGGCAAGGCAATACAGCGCCAACGTGAAGTCAGGCGTTCTGGCGCGCACAACGCCCACCAGCCACGGCGCGAAAAAGCCGGCCAGTCCGCTGATTGCATTGATCAGCGCCATGCCGCCCGCCGCGCCTGTGCCGGCGAGAAAGGTCGGCGGTATCGTCCAGAAGACGCTCAGCGAACCGACAATGCCTGCCGCAGCGACGCAAATGAACATGAACGAGACGAGCGGCATGGAAGAAGTCAGGCCGCTTCCCGCGAGCCCAACTGTGCCGACGATCAATGCGCCCGTCAGGTGCCATCGTCGCTCCATGGTGCGGTCGGAATGCTTTGCGTTGGCGATCATGGCCACCGCGCCAAGAATGAACGGAATCGCACTCACCAGGCCGATTTCGATGATCGACAGGTCGGTGAGTTGCTTGATGACCTGAGGCAGCCATGTCGAAATGCCGAAAAAACCAATGCCAATGCAGCAGTACAGACATCCCATCAGCCAAACCATCGGCGCGGCAAGCGCGTTTTTAAAGGTGGCGCTGCCCTTGCTCGCCGCGGCGACCTGCTCGCGCGCCATCGTGCAGACCAGCCAGTTTCGCTCCGTCGGACTAAGCCAGCGGGCTTCGGAAGGCTTGTTGACCATATAGAAGAAAGCCACCACGCCTAGCACCGTCGCAGGAGCACCTTCGATTATCATCATCCAGCGCCAGCCCGAAAAACCGCCCTTCTCGTGAAAGTGCGAAATGATCAGCGCGGAAATCGGCGACCCGATGATGAGGGAAACGATGTTGGCCGAGTAAACCTGGCTGATGGCTTTGCCGAGATGCCTGGCCGGAAACCACAGCGCGAGGTAATACAGCACCGAGGGGAAAAAACCAGCCTCGACGATGCCGAGAAGAAGGCGCGCTACATACAATTGCTGCGGCGTTTGCACGAACGCCATACCAACCGACACCAGGCCCCACGTGAACATGATGCGGGCGAGCCAGGTGCTGGCGCCGAACCGGTGCATCATCAGGTTGCTCGGTACTTCAAACACGATGTAGCCGAGATAGAAGATACCGGCGGCAAAACCGAACATTTCCGGTCCCATGCCGAGTTCCTGATTCATCTGCAAAGCGGCGAAGCCAATGTTCGCACGATCCAGGTAGTTGATGAACCACGCAATAAAGATCAGTGGCACGAGCCGCCACGTCACCTTGCTGATGAGCTTCTTTTCCGCCGCGTCGTCCAACGCGGCGTCCGGCGCGTTCCATTGCTGCATATCGTCCCTATAAGCCGCCCCGAGCGGGGGTAAAGTGGCATCCGTTTCTTTCACAATGGTCCTCTAACTTTGAAATGGAAAGGCAGACATCGAATCTGTTCGTCGCCGCGACCTTGTGTGGCCGCGCCGCTATGCCGCTGCGCCTTTCGGGTCAGCCGCATAAGCGACGATTTCGATCTTCATTCCGCTCACGACCAGTCCGCTCACAATCACCGTCGAGCGATTGGGATAGGGCTTCTGAAAGTACAGTCGATAGATCTCGTCCACGACGCGAACGTCAGCGGCATCGACCAGATAGATCAGCACCTGAGCCACCTCACGCAACGACGCGCCGGCAGCGTTCAGCGTCACTTCGAGATTCCTGAAGGTGAGGTGCGCCTGGTCTTTGATCGAACCTGTCTCGATCGAACCATCCAGGCGCACCGGTCCGTGCGCGGTGTAGATCACGCCGGCGGCACGGGTCGCCCAGGAAAACGGCTGTCCGAGTTCCGGCAGATGTGTTTCGATAATTTCAGTCATGAGGAGAGGGGTAAATTCCAATGGGGTCGCCGCGGCAAACGCCGCCGCGCGGGCTACAGCGATTCCGCGAAATGCGCCACCGTATCGGCCAGCGAATGGGCGGCTGAGAATCCGAGTTCACGCCGCGCGGCACTCACATCCGAGGGCGCTGGGCGCACATGGGGAAACGCCGCGAATCCGCCTTCTGGCAATCGGAGTTCCGCGATGCTCAACAATGGATAGCGCTGCCGCACAACCTCGATGAACTCGTCGAGAGAAAACCATTGACCTGTGGCGATGTTGTAGACGCGTTGCGTGGGTGCGGGCGCGCGTAGCGCTGCCACGTTCGCGGTCGCACAATCGCGGGCATCGATGAATTCTTCACGTCCATTCCACAGCAGGATGGGATCGTCGAGCCGCGCCGCCGACCCGCTTCGTCCGGCCTCAAGCAGACAGCTCAGCAACTTCCCAGGTACGCTCGTCGCCGCCTCGGCCCCTGCGCCAAGCACCGCCCCATAGCGGAGAACGACAACACTCAGGTCGTAGAGCGACGCGTAGGCGAGCGCCAGATGCTCGCTCGCCACCTTGGTGGCCGCGTAGATGCTCGCGGGCCGCTCACTGACGATTCGATACGCAAAATCTTCAGGAATCGGCGTGGCCGGCAGTGATCCGAACGCGGAATACATCACGGTCGTCGAGCTTGCAATCACGACTCGCGCCAACCCGCGCCGACGCGCGATCTCGAGGACATTCGCAGTCCCCATCGTATTGACCCGTATGCCGGCCAGTGGATCGTGACGAATCGCGGTCGACAGCAGCGCTGCCGTGTGCACGATCGACGTGACCTGGTGCCGTGCAACGAGGTCGTCGAGGCGGGCGAAATCGGTGACGTCGCACAGTTCGAGGCTGACGCCGGCCAACTCCTCAGGCGGGCGCGGGCTCACGTCAACCAGCACCACATTTTCGCCCTGCGCCCGCAATTGCGCCGCGCTCAGCCGGCCGATCATCCCTGCGCCGGTAATCAAAACAGTCATGTTCCTTCTCCTCTAAGCCGACGCCCGGCAGACCTGCCGCGTCCCTTCCCTTGCCGACTGGAAGCAACGATACGAGCGCAAATTATCTGAGTCAACACAAATTTATGTTGATTTTATAAATTTCTACACTAATTATACGAACCCATCACGACTCACCCAGCGCATCACGCACAAGGAGGAAGCTCTTGTCTAACCTGAAGACCCCGTTGAAACCCCAGATGGCGCTCCCCACGCCGCAAGCCCAGGCGTATGAGGAATGCGTGCTGGGCTGGGCGTCGCGCGACTATCCGCAACTGCGGATAGTGAAGGACATTGCCTACGGCGATCACCCCGAGCAGCGCTACGACGTCTACGGCGCCGATCACACCGCGGACGCGCCGATCGTCGTGTTCTTTCACGGCGGCGGCTGGACCAATGGCTACAAGGAGTACGCGGCGTTCATGGCGCCCCATGTGGTGGCCGCGAACTGCGTGCTGGTGACGCCGGCCTATCGGCTGGCGCCCGAGCATCCGCTGCCCGCCGCATTCAATGACGGCGTCGCGCTCCTCGGCGCGCTCGCGAGTACCCGGCCGTCCTGGGCCGGCAACGCAAAACGCGTGATTCTCGCGGGCCATTCGGCGGGCGGCCACCTTGCGGCATTGCTGGCGCTGCGTCCCGACGCGCTGCAACGGGCCGGGTTGAATCCGCGCAGCATCGCCGGCTGCATGCCGGTGAGCGGCATCTTCGACCTGCATCATCCATGCCCCGCACCCGGTTCTCTGGAGGCGCGCGTCTACGACATGGTGCTGGGTGACGACACCGACGACGCGCGTGTGAGTCCGCTCTGCTGGGCACGAGGCAACACCGTTCCGATGGCGCTGACCTACGGCGAGCACGACAGCGAGCGCGTCATTCTTTCGAACCGCCGCATGGCCAGTCTGCTCGCGTTGCAGCCGGCACCGATGTCGTGCGAGGTCGAACCTCACGCCGACCATTTCCAGACTCACACCCTTCTCGATAACGCCGCGCACCCCTGGTATGCGCGGCTTGCCGCGCTCGCGCGAAGAAGCGCCGAGTAGCACGCGAATTCTGAATTCCCATCCACTGGAGCCGTTGAAATGAGCAAAGCTGCATTTAAAGCATCCCCCGTCGCTGGCGCAATTCTGGCGTTGTCCGCCGTCACTGCCCATGCACAGTCAAACGTCACGCTGTACGGCATCATCGACGCCAGCATCGACTACGTCTCGAACGAAGGCGGGCATCACGCGGTGCAGGCGCAAAACGGCATGATCAACGGCAGCCGCTGGGGGCTGAAAGGCGCGGAAGACCTCGGCGGCGGCACCAGCGCGGTGTTCCAGCTGGAGAACGGCTTCAACATCTTCAATGGGAAGCTGGGTCAAGGCGGACGGATGTTCGGCCGTCAGGCATGGGTCGGCCTCAAGGACAACACGTTCGGCACGGTGACGTTCGGGCGGCAGTACGACCCGACCATCTGGTATCTGGCGATCTATACCGGCGGCTTTAACGGCGGAACGGCGTTCGCGCATCCCTTCGACAACGACAACATGGGCAACTCGTTCCGGCTCGACAATGCGGTCGAGTACACGAGCCCGACGTGGGGCGGCTTTTCGATGCGCGGCATGTATGCCTTCTCGAATCAGGCCGGCGGCGCGAAAAACAACCGCGCGTACAGCGCCGGCGCCGGCTACAGCCAGGGCGGCCTCAACCTCGGCGCGTCATTCATCGTGATCGACAACGTCGGCGGCAATGCGGGCGGCGCGGTGGACGGCAGCACGACGGGCGACGCGACGTTCATCGGCAGCCGTCAGATGGTATGGGGGACCGCAGCGAACTACACGTATGGACGCGGCACCTACGGCGCGACGTGGACCCACACCCGGATCGACAACGGGACCTCGGTAAATCTTGGCGGCTACAAGCCGCTGGGGAATGCCAGCATGAGTCTCGACAACTTCGACGTGAACGTGACGTACTACGTCACGCCTGCCTTCGCTCTGCTCGGCACCTATACATACACGATGTCGCGCTTCACGAACTCGCAGGTCAGCGCGAATCCGAAATGGAACCAGTTGAACGCGCAGGCCGACTATTTCCTGTCGAAGCGCACGGACGTCTACGTGGATGCCGTGTATCAGCACGTAAGCGGCGGCGCCAATACGCCGTTTGCCAATGCGATTATCTGCGGCTATTCGCAATCGTCGTCGCCGAGCCAACTCGTGGTGGGTCTGGGACTGCGGCACCGCTTCTGATCCTGTCTTGCGGCGGCATTCAGCCGGCTGCGCGCCGCCGTGCCAGTCGGGGCGCGCTACGTAGTTCCTTGCAGCGCGCCGCCGCCTTCACCAGCGCGCGCGGTTTGCCGGGCGCTTATGCCTTGACCTGTTCGGCCGGTTTTCGCGAGCGCCCTGCCGCCACACGTTTTGGCTCTGGCGACGCGTCGCGCGTGGTCTGCACACGCGCCGCCGCAGGAGAGCGGCGCCCCTTCGGCGCCGTTGTCCCGGGAACCGTCTGCGCTGCTTCGGCGACCGGCTCGTCCAGATAGTCGATCACCGCTAGCGTCGCATTCAGATGATCGCTCAAGACCGAACAGGCTCGCTTGACGTCGCGCGACAAGGTCGCTTCCATGAGCGCCTGATGCTCGTTGAAGATACTGTCGGTCTTGGCGCTAAAGCCGAGCCGCGCCAGACGGAGACGCCGGTAACGTTCGGCATGGTCGATAAGCTGACCGTTGATACGATGCAGCCACGGCGAACTTGCGGCAGCGAGGAGCGCCCGGTGAAAACGCCTATGCGCGGCTTCCCATGCATCCAGACCTTCCACGTCATCCAGCGACGCAGGCACGGGCTCGTGAGTCAGCTTGTAAAACGCCGCGGATATTTCCGCGCCCCAGTCGGCGTCACCATGAAGGATCGACTCGGTGAGCAGATTGGTTTCGATATGAATACGCGCGGAGACAATGTCTCGCAGATCGTCGGCCGAAACTGGGGCGACCCGGAACCCACGCTGCCCTTCATTCGACACCAGCCCTTCGCGGCTCAGCAGCATCAGGGCTTCCCGGATCGGACTCATCCCGAGACCATAGCGGTCCTGAAGTCCTTGCAAACGGAGCTTCGAGTCCGGCTCCAGCGCGCCGGACAGAATATCCCGGTGCAGGAGCCGGTATGCCTGGTCGGAGAGTGTACGCTCGCCGTCGTCCGCAGCATGCGGAACGCGCGTGGTACGTGACGCGACGGGGTTTCGGCTGATGGGTTTCATTTCAAATGGTGAGTATGAGATGGGCAGCCGGCTCTGGGCCCATCTTCGATAATGATTTCTTGCAAAATCATACGCGATTTATAAATTCTTTGCTGCCCAGGAATTCTTACTCCGATTTGGAGGGGTCGCGATGAACGACGCGTGCAGCGAATGACCGTAGCGGAATAAGTATCGGCCCTTCGCTGATTAAGGGAACGTCCGCACCACCGCAGATCAGCGCACACGCGGCGCGGCAGCTAACAAGCTGCGCAGGAACACCATGATCATATGTCCGATGGGCACCTCGGACAGCATCGACCGCTGCAGTGCGAGGCCTTGTGAGAGTCCCATGAAGGATGCGGCCAATACGGTCGGCGATTCGGGCGGCACTCGTTCCAGTCTGGCGAAAATCTGCCCGATGCAGTATGCGAGACCATCACGATGGGCGTCCAGCAACGCCTGTGAAGCTGATGCAAAATCGGGGTTGCGGCGCCCCTGAAGCTTGAATTCAACGCCCAGCACAGACCACTCAGGCTCGGCATCAAGCGTCAACACCCAGACTTCCAACGCGCTCAATATGTCGTCCGCAGACGCAGAAGGGTCACTTAGCGTCCGGGCAATATCGGTCACTTGCGTCTTGGAGCGCTCTCGCATCAACTCTACAAACAGATCTTCTTTGCTCGCGAAATTCGAATAGAAAGCACCCTGCGTATAACCTGCCTCGGCCGCAATATCCCGCAGAGATGTAGCGCCGAAACCTCTCTCGACAAACAGCCGCTTCGCCGCATCAAGCAAATGGGCCCGGGTCTGCAATCGACTTTCTTCGCGGCTTGGCCGCGGGGGTTTGGTCGCCGTTTTCATCGCGGAAGGATATCAGTTGATATTTAAAATTCAACTGGATATTATTACGATTTCATTTCACATATCAATTGATATGCGAAAGCATGAGACGTGGGTTGTGCCCTGAGCGTTCTTGACGGAACAGGATGAAGGCGTGCCTGCGAAGTTAGCGCGGGAGTCGACCGCAAAAATCGGAAACGCAATGCAACAACTGGGTCATGTACTACGGAAAGAGAGCATGAGCAGCAGGGTAAAAATGTTGAAGCAGCAACTCGCGCAACTCGACGAGCGGATACTAGTCGCCTGGCAGCAGGAGCAGAAAGCAGCTATCGAACACGTTCGCCAGGTCATGAACTTCTTCAACCTTGTGCCTAACCAGTTACGCGTCGACCGGCGAGGCACATACAACACCAGACCGCTTCAGATGAAGTATCAGGACCCCGTCACCGGTGCGACCTGGAGCGGCCGTGGACGCGCGCCGTCCTGGATCAGGAATCGAAGCTACAACGATTTTCTGGTTGAGCAACCCGACGACGCCGGATCGGACTAGGGCCTGCTCTTCGCCGTTGCGGGATTTCCGGCCACGGCGTCTGGCGGCGGTATAGACTCAAATCTATGCAAATTGGTTAATCCACCGCGTAGCGTTGAACACCACCAGGTGCACATAGCTGGTGATCGCTGTGCCATTTGCGTTGCAATGCGGCACGGCACCTGTTTGCGGCCGGATGCGCCAAGCAATGACGGAGGCACTCAAATGTGTGATCTGTGTGGTGATGCGCAGCACGAGCCTCAAGTATCGCGCCGGGATTTCCTGAAAGCGGGCGCACTCGCAGCGCTCCTACCGTGGAGCGTAGGCGCCGCCATCGCGGCCGACCCGCCAGCCTCAGACACATTGCCGCCACCGAACTCGATCGCGCCCGCGGACGCGCTGAAGCGACTCATGGATGGCAACGCGCGCTACGCCGCCAACACGCCGAACGAGCGCGACTTTTCATCGGGTCGCGCCGCCCGTGTGCAGGGGCAGTATCCGATTGCCACGGTCCTGAGTTGCGCCGATTCGCGCGTAGCGCCGGAGTTTGCGTTCGATCAGGGGCCGGGTGATCTCTTCGTTTTACGAGTTGCGGGCAACATCGTGAACCCGGATCTGCTGGCATCTCTCGAATACGGCGCCCAGTTCCTGGGGGTCCCGCTCATCGTGGTGCTCGGCCATACTGGATGCGGCGCGGTCGACGCCGCAATCAAAGTGCTGAAGAGCAAGGCGGTCCTTCCGGGCCACTTGCCGGGACTCATATCCGCGATCAAGCCGGCCGTCATCATCGCCGAGAAGACGAGGACCGGCAACTTGCTGGACAACGCGGCCGCCGAGAACGTGCGGCGGCAAATGGCCCGACTGAAGCGCTCACCGCCGATCGTTCAGAAACTTTACGAGAGCAAGAAGATCGACATTGTCGGCGGCATGTATGACATCGCCACCGGTAAGATTGCACTCGTCTAAATGCGTGGGTTTGCCCGTACACGTGTGCCAGTGACCCTACGAAGCGCCCGGAGGAAAAATCCATGACCGACCCGACCTATCACGCTGCCGACTTTCGCCAGCAGCGCAGCGTCGGCATTGCCGGTATTGCGATCGCCTCGCTGTTTGCCGCGGGGCTCTGGCTCGGCATCGATCTTTTGATGTCACCCCTGCCGGGCATGGACAGCCTCGGTGCGCGGATGCTTCTGACGCTCAAATGCTGCTGTGCCGCGGTGCTGTTCTGCCTGGTGACGGGCGTCGAAGCTTTGGCGCACGAACGATTGACCTCTCCCGCGTTCGATCCGCTGGCGGGTTTCGAGACACGCAGGTTGCGCATCAATCAGCGATACCTGCAGAACACGGTGGAGCAGATCATCGTGTTTGCGGCGGCGCTGTTCGGCCTGGCCGCTTACTGCCCGGATGGCTCGTCCATGCGCGCGGTTGTGGCGACTACCGTGGTCTGGATCGTCGCGCGGGCCGCGTTCTGGCTCGGCTACCATCGCAGCGCAGCGATGCGCGGGCTTGGGGCGCCGGGCATGGCAATCAGCATGATCGTGCTGCTGTATGTGACGAGCCAGTTTGGGCGTGAAATCGCGGGGACGGTGGGCGCTATTGTGCCGCTCGTCGCATTTTTCGCGGTCGAGGCGGTATTGTTTTGGGAAACGCGGCCGGTGAATGCGGGTTGATTCAAGGGGTTCATCGACCGGGCCGTGTCGGCTCGACCGCTGAAAGGATTGCCACGTTTTCCAAAAGCGGTCATTCGCAAAGCGGCGACAACGTCGCCAAAAATCTCAACGTCATATCGATTGCTAGCGTATTGCCGCGGCAGGTAAGATCGCTATATCCTCCAATCGGCTTCGATAATCGATGAATAAAAAAATCCGCCTTCAGGTCGCATTGATTATCTCGGCCGTTGCAATCTACCGTGCATTCAGCTACATCCAGCATGTTCAGACAGGCTGCATTCAACTCGGTAATCATCAACGATGCAGCTTTGAAAACGCGACGAATTTCGATGGCCTGTTGGACCTCGATCTGTTTTTCGCGTGTGGCTGGGCCGCGGGAGCCGTGCTTTGCTGGATCGCTGTTGTGCAAGCCAGCAAAAAACCGCGCTAATCCGCCGACGTTCCGATTCACCAAAGCAACACTTTCCCGTTTTCGCCGCTGCGGACCAGAACTCAGAAGCGGGCCGCAAAGAGCCTTACCTGCAGGCAATCAACATCAACTAAACCGCAGCTTCCCGGTACTTCGCAAACTTCGACGTCTGTCCAATCCCCGGGTTAAAGCAGTTGCAAGGATCGAGCTGCTGATAGAACGCGGCGAGCTGGGGCTTCGCATGGTACAGATGGCCGACGTTGTGTTCCGCCGGATATTCGGCGCCGCGGCGATCCAGCAGCTTCCACATCTTATGTTCGACTTCCAGGCAGTCGTTACCCTTCTTGACGATGTAATCCTGGTGGAACACGTGGCAGAGGAAGTGGCCGTAGTACAACTTGATAGCGATGGTTTCTTCGATGTCGGGCGGCAGCGTCTCGATCCAGTCGCGGTCATTGCGTCGCAATGCGATGTCCAGCGCGACGATATTCTCCACGTCCTGAGTATGCACCGCGCGATAGCGGACAGCCGCGCCGGCGGCAGCGAAACGATGCAGGAATGCTTTCCTGCCTTCTTCGTCCGTGCATTCAAAATAACCGCCGCTCGCATGGTCGAAATAGCCTGAAAGGAACGCACGCGTTTCTTCCACGCTTTCGGCCGACACCTTCAGCATCAAATGATGCTCGTACTTATCACGATACTCTTTCATTCGCGCCGGCAGATGGCTCGGGAACAGCCGGCTCGCCGCTTGCATGACACGGTCGGTGAGATGCGAAGGGAGAAAACCGAAACGATCGAACAGCGCGTCGAAACGGCTCTTTAGTCCGAACAGCGCCGGCAGCCGGGAAGTGCCAAGATAGTTGATTGCAAGGAAGGTGTCCTTGCCGTACTCCTCAGCAATGTCGAAAGCGTCGCGATGCAGATACTCGCCGGAGATCGGCAGATGTTTAAAGTCATGCAGCGCGTGACGGCGGATTTCAGTGAGTTCGTCGGAGCGGTTCGTGCCGATATAGAACACCTTTGCATTCTGCTCGATCGGAAACGTGTCGAGCCGTACCGCGAACACCATTACCTTGCCAGCCGAACCTGACGCTTCGTGCAAGCGCTGTGGGTCTGCGTTGAAACGTGCGGGCGTATCGGCATCGATCTCACGAACATGCGTCGCGTAACCGTGATCGGATCCGGCACCCGCATCGAGGCGAATATCGGCGTCGCTGAACTCGCGGCGCTCCAACCGGCCGAGGATATCCTCGGGCGAGTCGCCGAGTTCGATTCCCAAGTGGTTGACGAGATTAAGTTGTCCCGCTGCATCCACCTGCCCGAATACCGCCATTTCCGTATAGGCCGGGCCGCGCTGCACCAGCGCACCGCCCGAGTTGTTGCACACCCCGCCGAATACCGACGCGCCGATGCAACTCGAGCCGATCACCGAATGCGGCTCGCGGCCAAGCGGCTTCAACGTCTTTTCCAGCTGATCGAGTGTCGCGCCCGGAAGGCAAACGACCTGCTTGCCGCCGTCGATCACGTAGACCTTCTTCATGCGGCTCGTGCTGACGATCACAATGTCGCGATCGTAGTCGTTACCGTCCGGTGTCGATCCGCCGGTGAGGCCGGTGTTCGATGCCTGCGTGATGACAATCACATTCGCTGCAATGCACGCCTGCAGCACTTTCCATTGTTCGACGATCGTGCCGGGGCGAACCACCGCGAGCGCCTTGCCGGCGCCAAACCGGAAGCCGGTGCGATAGCGGCGGGTCGCGCCATCGTCGGTCATGGTGTGCTTGTTGCCCACGATGTTGCGTAGGTCTGCAATCAACGTGGAAGCCTTGCTGTCCAGCCCTTCTGCCGACGGTGCGCGCGTCACTGACATCGAATTCTCCTGAAGAAACGTTGAGTTTTGACGCGCATCGGTTTCAAACAACCGGTCGGGTGTGACCTTTGAGCGCATCGGGTTGACACAAGGTTAAAATCAGGCAACCCATTAGTCCAATATCTCGAAGTCACTTTTTGGAGACGAAAAAGATATGGAATTTCGTCAGTTACGCTACTTCCTCGCCGTGGCCGAGCATCTGCATTTCACGGATGCTGCGACGCACCTGGGCATCGCCCAGCCGCCCTTAAGCCAGCAGATCCTCAAGCTCGAGCGGGAAATCGGCACGCCTTTGTTCGTCCGGCATCCGCGCCGAGTCGAATTAACCGAAGCAGGACGGCTCTTTCGCGAGAGCGCGCGACGCATCGTCGAGGACGCGCAACAGGCTTTCGTCGAAGTACAGAACGCGGGACGGGGAGAGACAGGCCGGCTTTCGCTGGGTTTCGCAGGTTCGACGGTGTTTCATCCGAGGGTCGCGACGACGATGCAGCAGTACCGGCATGCGTATGAGCGCGTGTCGATCAGCTGCGAGGAGAGCAACAGTTCGGCGCTGCTCGACAAGGTCGCGGAGCGCCAGCTCGATGCCGCGCTGGTGCGCATGCCGCTGAATTGCAGGGATCTGGTCGTCGAGCCGCTGGTCGACGAAAGCATGCTGGCGGTGCTACCGGCAAACCATCGCCTGAGCCGGCGACGGCGCATCGATCTGGCAGATCTTGCCGACGATCCGTTCATCCTCTTTCCGCGACCGATCGGCCCGGATCTGCATGATTCGATCATCGCCGCCTGTCGCCAAGCCGGCTTCGCACCCTCGATCGGCATGGAATCGCCCCAGATCTCGTCGGCGGCGAACCTGGTAGCGGCCGGATTCGGCGTCGCAGTGGTTCCGGCATCGATCCGGCAGGTTCAGGTCGAAGGCGTGTCTTATCACGAACTGAAGGGTAGCCCGCTTTCGACGGGCATCGCGCTAGTCCATCGGCAGCGCGAAAAGTCGCCTACTGTGCTGAATTTTGTGCGGATTTTACGGTTGCTGCGAGGGACGGCCCAAGGCGAAAAGCGTTGATCACTTTGGATTGAACCAGCGGTCAGCAACACCAAAGAATATCTCGTCTGTCTCGGTCGGCGAGAAGCCAGCGACCAATTGTGCGTATCTATCGTAAAGGCCAGCAAATCCTGTTGAGAGCTTCGCAACAGGCATGTGGCTACCGAACATACATCGCGATACGCCAAATATGTCGATTGCAGCCGATACCCAAGGCGATGCCTCGCTAACCGACCATTGCATGCCAAAGATGCATTCCAAAGCAGAGATGTCGACACAAATATTGTCACAACCGCCAAGCTGCGTAATATCCCGTTTCCACCGGTCAAAGCTCGCTTTGCTCAGGTCGAGTGGCCAGCCCATCAATGCGATAGTGAAGCCGATATTCGGATGATTCTGTATGACGCGAGTCAGGTCAGGCAGTTGATGGGCGAATACTTCGAGCCCGCACTTGAAATCATGTTTCTCCAGTAAAGTCAGCGATTTGCTCCATGCTGGATCCGTCAGCAAATCTGGCCGTTTGGCGAATCGCTTCAAAGGATTCTCTTCGTCCCAAACAAGATGTTCCCGAACCGATGTGAGATTGGGAAGCACGCTGTATTGTTCCAGCTTGCTTTCCAGATCGGGATCAAGGAAGTCAACGGACGCGACTAACGCATGGCGCATCTCGCTTCTGGCTGCCGCCTGTTGCGCCCAAGCTGCCTCTTTAAACGGGTCGGACGAAAGGAATTCGTGCCACACGACAGCCTCGACGTTATAACCATCGCTGTCGGCAAGATAGTCGTCCAGCAGGTAACGTCGGGGCAGAGCATCGTAATTGCCGACAAACGCTTCGTAACCAGGGTCGACCTCATCCAGAAACGTGTGCCGGTTTCGTTCGTGGTCGTAGAAGTGAAGATGCGAATCGACGACTCTGGCGACGGGACTGGATTTTTTCATGGCTGAGCAAGGGCGATCTAGTGTCGGCAAGACGAGATATGAGCATGAACGACAAAACACATTCTAGGCGGAAAAAACGAGCCGACCGTTGGAAGATGGCCATAGTTCAGGCGAAAAGGCTTGTCAGCGGCAGACGTGACAGCCCATCTCATCGATTCAGCTCCGCTTTGCTGCCTGCTGTTCCGGATACCACGACGTAAACTTCGCCGTCGCGTACAGCGCCGCCACAGTCGCGATGACGCCCGTCGAATGCGGCAGTGACGGGATGTAAACCATCACGATATCGGCGAGCACCAGGATGCCAAACGCAACAGCCCATGCTGCGCTGATAACATAGTTGGTGTGCACGAAGTGCGGGCTATCCCAGTGTTCGCGGTCGACAGTCTCGCGCGCGTACTGCAGCGTGAACGGCTGCCGCAACGCGATCGACGCCAGCACAATCAGCATCAACCCCGCATCGACGCGCAGCCGCACCGCGGCGATCGACCATTGCACATCGTTCGTAAGCGCATACAGCGTGAGCGCGCCGAACAGCAGGACCGTGCCCACCTCCAGCAGCTTGACATGACGGCCCGGTGTCGCCAGATCGCGGACCAGCAGGACGGTGGCGACGATTGCACCGGCAGCAAGTCCCGCCGGTACGCCAACGACGCGCTCGATTACCACGAACGCAATGAAAGGGGCAAACGCCAGAAGCATATTCATTTCGAACTCCAATATATCCAGTTATTCACGCGACAGCGCAAGTTCGCACGCCGCGATCCAGTTGCCATGAAAACCATTCGGCACGCGGTGAGGAATCGCCACCGTTGCAACAGGTCCAGCCGAAACATGCATTGCGTCGAACACCAGCAGATCGCTGCGTGTCTGTGCACCACGAAACACCACGGAGAGAATCCAGCCGTCGCCCTCTTCCGAGTCCGCAGCCCGCGGCACGAACACCGGCTCCGATGTCGCGTCGCCATCGGCGAGCGCATAGACGTCCGTCTGTCGTCCGGAGCCATGGTCGACGTGCACGATCCGCGTAAAGAGCCCGCTGTCGTCTTCAGGCGTGTGGCCAGCGAGCCAGCCGTGGCGATACGGTTCGCCGGCAAAACGCTCATCGATGCGGGGAAACTCGCCTGTCGCGTTGCCTATCACCTCGCTGGTTGCGACGCGCTCCAGACCACGCAGATCGAATGTCCAGCGGCACAGACGCGCGTGACCGGCATTCGTGATCG
Organism: Paraburkholderia caffeinilytica; assembly: GCF_046030355.1. Classification (GTDB taxonomy): domain Bacteria; phylum Pseudomonadota; class Gammaproteobacteria; order Burkholderiales; family Burkholderiaceae; genus Paraburkholderia; species Paraburkholderia caffeinilytica_B. The sequence goes on along the minus strand of NZ_JAQQCQ010000005.1, from coordinate 209,606 downwards.
CGCGGCCATCCGGCCACGGAAAGTTCGGCGGTGCATCGAATTGCATCACGTCCATGTGAATACGGTCGTCAGACTCCCATGCGTTCATCACGTGGAAAACAAAACATACGGGAGCCTTCCACCATTCCATCTCACCGCTTCCATCGCGACGCAACAGACCGACGAACGCGCCGAACTCCGGCTCCCACGCGTGTGCAGGGCCACCCGCCTGCACACGGGCGGCACTCGCGGTCAGCGGCATCACCGGAAACAGCAGGTGACGCGACGTGAACGCGAAGTCGTGGACCATACTCGCGTAAGGCGCGTCGAACTCGCTCACGCCCGTCACGCGCCCGGTCGCATCAATGCTGCCGGTCGTCATCTGCCTGCCCAGTCCATCGGGGCCGCCGTAGCTAAAGAAAAGCAGCTCGCCGGTACGCGGATCAAGTTTCGGATGTGCAGTGAAAGCGCCCTCCAATGCGCCATCGAAATCGACCTGGCCGCGCGTACCGAGCGTCGCCGCGTCGAGTTCGATAGGCAGATGCGCTTCCTCTAGCGCCAGCAGACGTCGGCCGTGCATCAACACGTTCGTATTGGCGACGCCGTCGTCGAATGCGAGACCTTCCGGGGCCGCCGTGCCCAGCCCACGCAATTCGGCCGCACCACCTTCGCGCTCCGAATACCAACGCTGCGTGCGAACCCAGCGGTTCCCGTACGTCACGCCGCCGTTGGCGAACTCGAAGCGGTGCACCATTCCATGGCCCGCAAACCAGTGCTGCGTGGGATCGGGATGTAGCGGATTCGGCCCGTTACGCACCAGCATCCCCTGCAACCCTGTCGGCAAGATGCCTTGTACGGGCAACGTTCCGCAATCCGACTCAAAGTCGATCGGCGGATGATTCGAGCGGTACGAGAGCGGCTGGGCAAGCAGATCCACGTCGTCATTCCTTAATGTTTCCAGTGGAAAGATTTTGACTTCCTTGGCCGATTCGGTCAACATATCTTTCCATTGTAAAAATCTATCGGGACCAGTCCATCGTTATGAGTGAAGTGTCAGCACGTCGCAAAACTTCGGCACAGGCAAACGCGAAAGACCCTGCGGCAAGTCCGCCGCGGGATAAGCCCTATCACCACGGCGCGTTGCCGGAAGCGCTGTTGCAGGCCGCGGAGTCGGTGCTGCAACGGGACGGACTGCGCGGCCTGACGCTGAGGGCGATTGCGCGCGAAGCCGGGGTGTCTCATACAGCGCCGCAACACCATTTCGGCGACACCGCCGGCGTACTGAGCGAGCTGGCGGCAACCGGTCACCGGCGACTGGCCGCGACCATGGCCCGGGATGCGATCGGCATCGGGCCGGGCAAGACACGGCGCAAGGCGATCGCGCGCGGCTACGTGCGCTTCGCGGTCGATTACCCCGACCTGTTCCGCTTGATGTCGCGCAACGAGTTGCTCGATCAGGCGCGGCCCTCGCTGATCGCGGCAAGAGAGCTGTCGATGCGCAGCCTCGCCGGTGTCTTCGACGAGGATCCAGCGCAAACGTCAGGCGAGGCCGAGGTGCCGGTCCGGCCCGACGCAGCACAGACCGTTGCGATGACGGCGGCGTGGGCTTACGTTCACGGACTGGCGCTATTGCTGATCGATGGACGTCTCGCGTGGCTCGCCGGGTCGACAGAAGGAATCCACGACGCGGAACAGCTCGTCGACGCCGCCATCGAGCGCATGCAGATTGTCCCCGAGCGTGACGATCCCGCTCTCGGGACGTAAGCATACGGACAACGCGCGGCCAAGGGGCGTCATTCGTCGCGACTGCCGCTCGGAGTTGACCCAGCGTGTGCGCACAACGGCAGCTTTACTACGACGCCTTCAGGAAAGCGCCTCCTTCAACCGTACAAGCCACCAACGCCACATGGATACCTGAAAGAAAGGCCGGTGGGTTGCATCAGTCATACAGGTTGCAATCTCCGCGTATTTGCCGGACACCATCCCAAACCTTATCTTCGGAACCTCTTCGCTGCTCCATTGGCACAGCCAGCTGTTTGTGTCATGAACTGCGCAGAACGGAAGCTCACGTCGCATACCCGGATCGGCCGTCGTCCAGTACGACACGGAATGTTGATCGACCGACACCTCGTATGTGAAAGGCAGGTGTGTTTTCTCCTTGCCATGGCAGACGCCGTTGATCTGTTCGCCATCGCAAGACAACATGTAGACCGTCACTTCGTTTTTGAGCGGAGTGCAAATGGATGCCGCGACGGGAAGGAAGCACAATACCGCCGCGACTGGCAGATAACCCGTTAGACGATTCATGTTCGCGGGACCTCCAGCAGAATGTTCGGCAACAATGCTTGCTGCCCCTCCAGGACCATGAACCTGATAAGAGCGCAACTTCAAACGTGCCGATAAAACGGAGTACCGATCAATCCACTTTCAATTCGTCACGCGATACGGCCGCATCATCTCATTGTCTTCGTGAGTGAGAACGTGACAGTGCCAGACGTAGTAGCCCAGCGTCGGGTCGAATTCGTACAGGTTGCGTCCCGCGTCGGATTGGTTGGCGGTGACAGGAACGCTCGAAGGTGTCCATCGCACGAGAATTCTAAGGACCTGCCCCGCATGCGCATCCGCGGTGTCCTTCCAACCCGATTCTCCAGACGTTGGCGCTATGGTGGCGCCTTGCAGATAGCCACTGAAGGGAAGATTGCCGCCAAGCGCACCGTCTTTATTGGGCGTTGAGTAGTCCAGTGGAGGGCCATAATCGGCGCAATACGTACCCGCAGTGCATCCATCGGGAAGGGGCGCGGAGTTACTGCCTGCCGCACCGAAGGCTTTATTCCAGTCCGCCAGATATTGAGCGGTGTTGACGGCCTGACGATTGAGAACCTGGAACTGCGTCAGATGGAGGTGAACCGGATGGCTGGCCCCGGCCATCGTCGACAGATAAAGGATTTCCCACATTTCTGTCGACCCCACGCGTGGCAATTCGCTGATGCCATCGCTCGGAAAATCGCGAGCAATGGCCGGCGACTCCAGGCCATTCCACGTGGTGTTATTGACATACTCCTTGATATCCGTTGGAACGGGGCCGCCGGACTTCTCGACGTGATCGTAAAGAACCATCTGCCTGACCCGATCGATTTTCACTCCGGATAGCACATTGCCATTTCCATCGGTCAGGTGAACCAACGGGTTTTTCCGGGCGCAGAGCCCAGACGCCGCGTTCGGGTTTGCGGGATCGCAACTGGTATCAGGCGTCGATGTCGACGCCGCCACCCGGAATTGCATGATATCGGGCAGTTGAACATCCTGGCCGGGTTGCGAATTGGTCAGCTCGATAGTCTGACCGGCAAAGTTCGAGAAGTCGACGATGATGTCGGCCCGCTCACCCGGCGACACTGGCAGGCCCCCGGAAGTACCGCCCGAAGAAGCCGCAAGAGGAACAGGTTTGTCGAAGTAATTGTCGTCTGCCCCGACCAGATAAACGGGCGCGTTGCCGAAGACAAATGTAAACCCGCGATTCAGGCTGCCGTTCAGGATATGCAGGCGGTAGCGTCGCGGCTCGACGTTCAAATAAGGGAAGGCCGCTCCATTCACGACTGCGACATCGCCCTCGAAAATTGGACTCCAGAATGGATGATTAAGGGAAGGCTGTTGAATGGGCAGGTAGAGCTGGCCATGTGTGTCGAACATGCGATCCTGTACTGCCATTTCGATTTCGTCGGGACCGCTGGGATATCCTTGCGGCTCTGTGTTGGGGTCCTTGAGAAAATAGAAACCCGCAAGCCCCGCATAGACATTCAGACGCGTGACACCCAGAGCATGATCATGGAACCATAGCGTGCCGGGTTCCTGCGAATTTGGATATTCATAGACTGCCGTGCCGGGAGCGGGGTTGCCGATCGTGTGGAAATCCGCGCCTTTCAACCCGTTTGGCGTGAACCACGATTCCGGATCGCCGTCGTAGGCGGCAGGAATTTCAGCGCCATGCAAGTGGACGGTGGCGGGAACGGGACCGATGTAATTTTCGTTACATGACGGCGTAGCGCTCGATTTCTGCATCTCCATCGCGCAGCCGCTCTTCAACGGATCGGCCCAGTGCACGGTCTGATCGAATGGCAGTTCTCCTTGCACCAATCCAGGACCATTGGGATGCGCCGGATCGAAGCTCGGCAGCTTGTTAACGTAGGTGGCCTGAGTGGCGACGCCGCGTTGGGCCACGATGGTGACCGCTGGCCAGTGGGCCGGACCAAGCACTGCGCCTGTGCTGGAATCCGCAGTCTGGTAGGCCCACACGCGGGTCTGACCCAACGTGACACCCGAGCCGCATTGAGCGTAGGACCCTGGTGGCAGCACCTGCTGATCGGTCTCCGTCATGGTGACGGTAAGGTTGGGGTGAGCTGCCGCATCCACGCGCGGTATTGAACCTGCCGGTCCGAATACCGGCAGGCTGACCGCGAACTTCGTAAAGCAATTTCCGTCCAGTTTCGTCTGCTGCACGAGAATGGGACCGGTATCAATGTCGGTATGGCAACCATGCGCTAAAAGGATCGACGACAACGCAACAACCGTCAGCGCGATCATGCCCGATCGAGACCTTGTTGCCGGTTTGCGAAGTTGTGCCGCATCCTGGGACATGGTGTCTCTCCTTCACGCGCTGTTTGCTTTGTTGGGGATGACTAACCGACGAACTTCACTGTGGGTTTTTATTCGCCGATCTGTTCGCTGCCGCACACTTCGGAAACCCTGTTCGTCCCAACCCGCACGATGCCAAACACCAGACGTTGCGCCGCATAGCGGTTACTTCCAACCTGTAATTCGAGGCATGGTCTTAACTGGGTGGGAATCAAATGAAGTGTGTAATATTGAGCGTGCTTTGCCATCACCAGAAGTGGTGACGGTCACGCTGAATGGCCTCCACACACGGAGCCTCCCTTGCGACGCAACGAACTCCTGGAAGCTGTCGATCTGATCTATGCTGCCGCACTCGACGAAGGTGCGAGCTGGCAGGATCTTGGTGGCAAACTGATGACGCTGATGGAGGCACAACGTGCAACGCTATGGTTGGCGGATGGCGTTGGCACGCCAGGCAACCTTCTGATGCGTCACGATTCGTATGACGAAGAATACGCATCCAAATACGTTCTTCTCGACCCCTATCGCGCAGCGGCGCGCGAGGTGACCGTCGAGGAAACCGTGCGTCGGCAGGGGGACGTCCGGCTCGGTCACGAGATTATTCCCGACGCAAGCTATGTGAAAAGCGAGTTTTACGACGACTTCGGTCGCAGAAGCTCGCGACGCTACATGATCGGCGGCCTGATCAGCGTGTCGAAGGTGATTCCGCTTGGACTGCATCGGGACGCGGCATCGCGGCCATTTGGTGAGGAGGACAAGCTAACGCTCTCCCAATTGCTTCCGCATTTGCAGCGCGGGCTCCAGATGCGCGCCCGGCTCGCGCCCACAACATCCAGCCTTGGCGCCGGCGCACTCGATGCCCTTCCGGTTGGCGTCATTGTCGTCGACAGGGAAATGCGGATTCTCTACAACAACGCGGAAGCCGCAGCGTTATTAAGCGATTCGCAGTCTGGGCTGTCCTCGGCACGGTCCCGGCCCGGACCCGTCACAGGTGCATACAGACTTTTCGCGCATCATCCAGACGACAACGCGCAGCTTTGCCGCCTGGTGGGTGCAGCCTCTCGCGGCGGCGCCGGTGGCGGCATGCAGATCCACACGCGTCCAGGCGCGTTGCGGGGCGATTCCGACATGCTTTCGGCTTTGGTATGCCCCGCGCTGCGCCACCTGTCTCCATCAACGCAGCCGAATATGGGCACAAGTGTCGTCCACGGCGCGGCGACCGTGCTCACGCGCCACCTGCTCCGGCCATCGTCGCCGCCCGTCGGGTTGCTTATCGATCTGTTCGGACTCACGCGCTCTGAGGCGGAAGTCGCGGTCGCCCTGGCAGGCGGCATCACAGCAGAAAATGTCGCGCGTACACGGCGCGTAGCGCTCGACACGGTACGCAGCCAGATTCGCACCATTCTGAGAAAAACGGGGGCGACCGGACTACGCGATTTCGAACGGATCATTGCATTGAGTTCGACAATGCATACGAGGGATTCGCTTTACGCTCGAGGCTCCGATAACGACAGTTTTCGAGCGCAGAGTTGAGCTGGGCGCAAAAGGAACCATGCGCTACGGGACGCGGCTCACGATGGGCGGCTTCCACGATCCATCGAGGATCGGCTGCTCCGGCCAGTATGCGCGAATGTAAAGCGAAAACGTCCCGGCCGGCGCGGGCAGCCAGTTGCTCTCCTTGTCCTTCCCAGGCGATTTCACGCCGGCGTACAGCGTCAACGATCCGTCGGCATTCGTCTTCAGTCCATTGCTCTTGGTGCCGAGCGAGTACCGTTGCAGCGGATTGGCATGGAAGAAATGGTGCTCGTCATACAGCGTGACGGACCAGAATCCCTTGACCGGCGGCACCTGTCCCTTAGGGAAGGTGATCGTGTACAGGTCCTTACCCTGCAGTGGCCGGCCAGCGCTATCGTTGTCCGTGTAGATGTACTTGGTCTCGGTCGGCTTGTTCTCGTACATGTTCGATTTCGCCGTAGCCGCGCGATTCAGGTAGTCCGTGCCCCACTGCGCGTTATTGACCGGCGAATTCCAACCGTTGCCGGCCGGCGCACCGTTGTAGCGCCACTGAAAGAGCGGCGAGATCATTTCCTTATCTGCGGCCACTGCGCTTTCCCGCAGGAGTGTCTTGATGTGAGGATTCTGCGCCGAGGCCTCCAGCACGCTGCTGATCCATTTGTAGAGCGCCTCTTCGCCCGGCATCGGGGGAACCAGCTTCATCACCTCGGGTAGCTGGTCGAAGAACGTATTCGGGTTCACCCATGCCATCTCGCCCTTGCCTGTCGGCTTGGGCACCGGAAAGCTGGGAATCTTGCTCCAGTCCCGGATCTTTGTCTTTCCGTCGAATTCGGCGAGCGGATAGAAATCGATCTGATTGAGCACCACCTGTACAGCCTTCAGGTCTTCCGATGTGTCGTCGCGGAACACGCGCGGAGCGGCGAAAGCGAATTCGGTCGGTGAACGGATCACTCCTGCGATGCCCGCCGGTGTCTCCCCCTTCCAGTTCGGCCCCACCAGCAGATAGAAACCTGGCTTGGTCCCATAGGCCTTGCCGATATTGGAGAACTCGTCGGTACGGGCATCGTAAAGGGCGTAGACCCAGAAACGGTCGCCGAAATCAGGCACCTGGAACACGACCGGTTGCTTGTCGAGCGCGAGGTAGCCGGCACCGTAGACGACATCCTGGTTGGTGCAGGTGACGAAGGTCTGGTCGGGCTTGATGTAGTCCGACAGCATGGCGATGCGTCCGGTCGGCGCGACAGGCAGCACGCCGCCGTTCAGCCCCGGTTCAGGCGCCTTGGCGAAAGACGCACGGCGATTGAACGAGTTCACCAGCGGCCAACCCCATATGTAGGCCATGCGCGCCACTGTGCGAACGTAGGCATCGGACAGCGCGGTCCCGGGCGCCGGGCCCGGGACGTCGGCAGCTGTCGTTGGCAATGGCACCTGCTGGGCCGTCAGGGTGGGCGAAGCCACCGCCATGGCGACGATGAGAGCGAGCGAGGCCGCCCGGATAGGCTTGATGTTGGCGCGCATGGCCGGTCTCCGTCTGGGGGGTTAGTGCAGCTTTTCCAGGTTTCCGGGCTTCCAGCTTTTGTCGATCGCCGCCTCGGTAGGACTATAGAGACGGAGGACCGCGAAATAGCCCTTGCCAGGTGGCGTCGCAAGCCAGTTGCCTTTTTTCCCTTCGGGCGGTCTGGGTCCCAGATAAAGGTCGGTCGAGCCGTCACTGTTCTGCATGGGTTTGTCGCGCAACCCGAGCGAGGGGAATGCTTGACCATTGGCGAGCCCGGAGCCGTTCGAGGCTTCATAGAGCGTGATCGACCAGAAGTTTGCCGCTGGAATATCGGGTGGCAAATGCAGCGTATAGGTCGCTGAGCCGGAAAGCGGGGTGCCGCTGCTGTCGGTGAAGGCGATCATATACTTCGCGCCTTTGCCCGGTGTCTGCGAAACCATGCCGGGGCTGATGGAATAGTAGTTCGTGAAGAACCAGATTCGGGCGTCGAGATCGAGGTAGTGTCCGGCCACCCTGTTCCAGGCGAGGTCGAGTGCTCCGCCCGGGTTGGACGGCGTGCCGTCCGCGATCGGATTGATCCAGCGGCGGTCGGGATACACGAGAAATGAACGACCGCCGACCGCATCCTCGAATCCGATCACCCGGCTCGTCTTGTAGCCGGTCTTCGCTGCTCGATCGAGGATCGTGCGGGTATGCGCGTCGGGTTTGAACGGTTGACCCTTGACGATGCCGATCGACGCGAGCATGCCGAGCCAATCGGCATCTGCCAGGTTACTGCCTTCGCTGTCGACCAGTGTCTTGAGTTGATCGAACGCGCGAGCATCGGTCACGGGCAGCATATTGACGGGAACGCCCGAAGCATCGGGAAACTGCATGGGTTTGACTGCCGCGTTCGCTTCAAGCGGATAGATCTTTGCATGCTCGATCAGATCAACTGCGGGCACGAGATTGTGCGGGTCCTGATAGAAGGAACGCAAAAACACGAACACGTTGTTGGTCTCCGAGTGGAACACGAAATAGCCATCCGGGACCGGCTTGTCATATCCGGGCGGCAAGATGAGAAACTTGCCGCCCTTGCCGTCATCCGGGCCGGCAAAACCGACGTCGCCCTGGAAGGCCTTGCCGTCGATCGTCGGGCCGGCAATCGGACGCTGCCAGAAGTCGAGCAGGATGCCCTGCAGGCCAGCAGGCGCCTCGAACACCATCGGACCATCCTTGCCGAGATCAAGGTAGTTCATCGCATAGATAACGTCGGAATTCGGCGTGGTCACCAGCGTCCTCGCATCCAGCCGCTTCTTCCATACGGGCAAGACGTTGTAGCCCGCGCCAAATGCGTTTTCCGATCCGTACTTCATCCCAAGCGTGTTAATGAGCGGCAGTGCCCAGAGATACGTCTGTGTCGCGCGCTGGAAGAGCAATTCATCCTTCAGCGTCTTCGCAGTTCCGGCCGTCGGCCGGCTTTCGATCATTGCACTGTTAGCCAGTGCATCGTAGCGACTCATTTGCGCTTGAGCGTTGCATGTGAGCATCGCAGCCACGAGCACTGCGATAAGGTTCGCGCGACGCTGATATCTTTTCGACATATATCCTCCGCGAAATCCTTCACTCTGTCTTCTGGGCCGGCTGAAGCGTCCAGCTACTCCGCCGCAGTCGCGCCTTGGGCTGGTATTTGCATTGCGCCAGTGCCGCAGGCGCGGATTTGCGCTTCGACCGGACGGTAATTTTCAACCGTGCGCCCGGTTCTGGTTTCGTCGCGTTGGACCTAGAATAGGTGTGGCACGAAAGCGGCGCTATCCAAAAAGCGAAATCCTTGCGGAGGATTTTGGTGTGGAGTTTTCCTCGACTTATCTGCGGCATGTGTACTCGGGCTTCGAGCCGTCGCAGGCATTCGATGTCGTGTATGGAGCGCGCTTCGAGCATCGCTTGCTCTCTTCGAAGCGAGCCAACATGGAACATCAACGCCTGACGCTTGGCGACATTCGCCTTGACACGGGCTGCTATGACTTCCCCGTCATTGCAAAAGGCAGCCTGCCGCGCGATGCGGTCTGTATTGGGTTCGTGGCGCAAGGCAGTGAAGTAACCCGCTATAACACTGCGTCAATCGGTGAGGACGAGATTCAGGTCTATCCGCCGGGCGTAGAACTCCTCTATCACGCCGTGGGTGCGTCCCGGTGGGTGAATTTCACCGTCTCGGAAGAGCGCCTTCAAATGGCCGCTGTCGCCCGTGCAGGGCGTCCTCTCATACTACCCCGCGCATCAGCCGGCTCAGTGAGGCTTCTGCGCGGCGGCCGGACGTCGCTGACTCGCCTTTCCGATGACGCCATGGTTCTGGCTCGATTGCTAGAACCGGCTGGCGGCATCGCGCCAGAGCTCGCGCGCGGTATATCCCAAGCCCTGCTGGCTGGTTACGTGGATGCGCTGGTCGATGCAAGTGCCGCATATGAACGGTCGGCTGCTGCAGAGCGGCATCACCATCTGATACTCGCTTGCGAAAAGCTTCTGATTGCAGGCGAAGACACCGATATCGCGCTCGCCGAAATTGCGCAGCGTAATGGTTATAGCCTCCGGTCTCTCGAACTGATTTTTCGACGCAGTGTCGGCATGACACCGGGCAGGTGGTTCATGAACGTGCGACTCAATGGCGCCTTGCGCGATCTGCTCACACCTGGATCCCGTTGTTCGGTTACGGAAGTCGCGTCCCGGTGGGGATTTCGCCACCTCTCCAGATTTTCTGACCGGTATCGCAACGCATTCGGCGAGCTGCCAAGTGAAACCTTGCATCGATCACGAGGCTAAGCGTGGTGACCGAAAGCGCGTTCCGATGCATAAAATCGCAAGCGGCCGCGACTCAGCAGGGGTTGATTCCAAAAGCAAACTACGAAAACGCCATCCCTCCTTCAGCCTCACTCCACCTCGCCACCCATCCAGGCAGCTCCGGCGACGGCTGCGTAATCCCCGACATCTGCAGCAACTCGGCAGTCGTCACCACGCCGCCGCTTCGCTTCAGGAACCGCGCTCGCACAACGCCCAATGCGACTTGCACATCATCGCGCACGAACCCTTGTTCGATGAAGATGTGCTTTTCATCCCAACCGATAACGCGAGTCTGGACGTTATAGCGATCGCCAAGCTCCAGCGACCGGTGAAAACGCATGGTTTCCAGTGTGACGACGGGATACCAGCCCTGTGCCTTCAATTGCCGCCATAGGCCGCTACGCATCATCAGATCGACGCGCGCCAGATCGAGGATCGTGAAATAGCGACCGTTGTTCATATGGAGCAACACGTCGAGATCATTTAACCAGACGCGAAAAGGCGTGACACACGTGTCGAGCACATGCAGCCGACTCCGGCGGCGACTGCCGAGTAACAAAAGCAGCAAACGAATTAATAGACTCATGCGAAAGCCCGGTGATAGGAGCGCGCCGTGCGCGGAATAGAAGCGTGAATAGTAGTCGCGCGGATTAGATCCGGGACACGGACGGCGGGACAAATCCGTAGAACACTCACTCGAAAAGACGCGACGTGCCGCAGCGAATCACGACCGTGTTCGCGCCGATCACCAGCATGAGATGTCTATGCGCTTGAGGTGCGCCACCCCAAGCACACATCAAGCAACCTTCTCGAACTAGAACAACGGATGCGCTTGCGGGTACAGCGCGGTCCTGAGGGCGAGGCCACCGAGAACAACGAAGATGACGGCGGCCAGAATATGAACTGCCTTGGTTGGCAGGCGGTCGGCGAATTTGTGTCCCAGGTAAATGACGGGCACATTTGCCAGCATCATGCCGAGCGTCGTGCCCGCGACGACGCCGAAGAACTCGTGAAAGCGCGCAGCCAGGGCAATCGTGACGATCTGGGTTTTATCGCCCATCTCGGCAAGAAAGAAGGTCAGCGCGGTTGTGCCGAACACACCCATCGAGTTTTTCGTCAATACAGCGTCGGCGTCGTCCAGCTTGTCCGGAATGAGGATCCACACCGCCATCACCGCAAATGAGGCGACGACGGCCCAATTCAGGATGCCAGGGCTCAGAACGCTCGCGAGCCACGCGCCGAGTGCGCCAGAAGCTGCATGGTTGATGAGTGTTGCAACGAGCACACCAAGGACGATGGGAATAGGCTTGCGATATCGCGCGGCCAATACCAGGGACAGCAGTTGGGTCTTATCACCGATTTCGGCGAGGCCGACCACACTGGTCGAGACAAGGAAGGATTGCATGGGACGTTATACCCGGGCCGCGCCGAAAGAACGCGATGACGCGCATTCCGGCGACCCGGTTAGGTCGGAATGCGTGTCATCGGTCTGGCCAGGCACTTGGCTGCGCACGCCATAGCGGGTCTCTCGACTCGCCAAGTATGTTGACGTGCGCCCTCGAACATGACGTTCGAGGCGGCTACTCCCCAATGAGCAGGCGCGATTCTATCGCGCCTCGTGTTACTGAAGCAAGTCGCCACAATAGCGCTTTTTGCTGTTGAGCAATGCGGTGCCCACTTGATTATTACGAATACCTTTCTACTGTGGCATGCCCGGTCGTGCCCATGCTGACAAAATCGGTTCAGCAACGTTCGGCGTTCAGGTTCCGGCCCGGGAGTCCTCAAACCTTAGCGCTCGACGTTGCGCTTGAGGCATTTCACGAACGCCTCACCCACCTCCGACAGCGGATCATCCTTGCGCGTGAGCAAGCCGAAAGCCTTCAACTCGCTGCCCACAACCAGCGGTAGAGTCACGAGCAGCTTCGCCTTGACGTGGTCGCGTACTACCGATTCCGGCAGCACCACCACCGCATCGCTCGACTGCACCAACTGCAAGATCGCAAAGATCGAGGTGCACTCGATGATGTCGCCCGGGCTCGACACGCCGGCCCGCCGGAATTCATCCTCCATAAGCACCCGCACCGGGCTGGTGATGGGCTGCATCACCCAGGGCCATCGCGTCAGTTCCTGCCAGTCCAATTTACCGCGCCGGCGCAGTAGCGGATGCGCGCACCGAACAACAGCCCGCATGGGCTCGTCCGCCAGTTCCTCGAAGTTGAACCTGTTGTGCTGTTGCGGATCACTGAAACGTCCGACAGCTAGTTCGATCTCCTGGCGCTCCAGGAGTATGCCGATCTGGTCGCTGGTCTCGCCCACGATGCGCACATGCAAACGAGGTCGCTCGCGTTTGATGTCGGCAACGGCACGGGCCACGAGGTCCGGCGCGGCGCCCATGATGGCGCCAAACACGAGGTGTCCATACCCTCCTTGACGCTTGATTTCGAGGCCTTCAAGAAAACGTGTCAGGCTGGCGTGCGTCTGGCGTGCATAGGCCACCACCTCCGCGCCCATGTCGGTTACATGCATGCCGCGCGCGTGGCGCTCGAACAGCGGGAAACCGAAACTGTCTTCAATGTCCGCCAGCATCTTCGTGGCCGAGGGCTGAGTCACATTGATCTGCACCGCTGCCTTGTTCAGCGAGGCGGTTTCACTCAGCGCGACGAGCAAGGCCCAGTGCTTCAGCCGAAGCCGATTGATCAGGCGTGGTGTCAAAGGCATAGCGCTAACCAGTTATTCAAATATGGAATCAAGTTTCCGTTTCTTTCGATTGGATAGATATCGCTGAAGACCCTAAAGTGCGCTCACTCCTGCTGAACAACACAGCGAACTGCGAGAAGATTTCATGAAGCGGCTGCGCCACGTCCTCGCCGGAGCGAACGCTTCGGAATATCGACGCCCAATTGCTATACGAACTTGCCGGACGGATGACTCATGCGCCATATGCCTCTCGCCACAACCGTTAACCGGATAGGGTCATTCGTGACAGATGCTGCCTGATAAACAGCAAACTTCATTCTTGTCTTTTTAGGAGCGTGGTTTTGAAAATTCTTGTGACAGTCAAGCGGGTGGCCGACGCGAATGTGAAAGTCGGCGTGAAATCCGATGGCACGGGTGTCGACATCGCGAACGTGAAGATGTCGATGAATCCGTTCGATGAAATCGCGGTTGAAGAAGCGGTGCGTCTGCGTGAAGCGGGCGTGGCGACGGAAGTGATCGCCGTGTCGGCGGGTGTGACGCAGGCGCAGGAAACGCTGCGCACGGCGCTGGCGATCGGCGCGGACCGCGCGATCCTGATCGAGTCGAATGAAGAACTGCAGCCGCTGGCGGTGGCCAAGCTGCTCAAAGCGCTGGTCGACAAGGAACAGCCTGGGCTGGTCATCCTCGGCAAGCAGGCTATCGATGACGATTCGAACCAGACCGGTCAGATGCTGGCTGCGCTGGCGAATCTGCCGCAAGCCACGTTTGCCTCGAAGGTTGTCGTGGCGGACGGTAAGGCCACCGTTTCACGCGAAGTGGACGGCGGCGCTGAAACGCTGTCGCTGTCGCTGCCGGCTGTGGTCACCACCGACCTGCGTCTTAACGAGCCGCGCTACGTGACGCTGCCGAACATCATGAAGGCGAAGAAGAAGCCGCTGGAAGTCATCAAGCCGGAAGACCTCGGCGTGGATGTGACGCCGCGCCTGAAGACGCTGAAGGTTGTCGAGCCGCCCAAGCGCTCCGCCGGTGTGAAGGTGCCGGACGTGAAGACGCTGGTCGAGAAGTTGAAGACCGAAGCTAAAGTGTTGTAGTTGGAACCTGAGAGATAAAAAAATGACGAGTCTTGTAATAGCAGAACACGATAACGCGTCGATCAAGGCCGCGACGCTGAACACGATTGCAGCCGCGCAGAAGGTTGGTGGCGATATCCATGTGCTGGTCGCAGGTCACAACGCGCAGGCCGCAGCGGATGCAGCAGCGAAGATCGCAGGTGTTTCGAAGGTCCTGCTCGCTGACGCGCCGCAACTCGCAGCAGGTCTGGCAGAAAACGTCGAAGCGACGGTGCTGAATATTGCGAAGGACTACACACACATCTTCGCGCCGGCGACGGCCTACGGCAAGAACATCGCCCCGCGCATCGCCGCGAAGCTGGATGTCGCGCAGATCAGCGACATCACCGCAGTCGATAGCCCGGATACATTCGAGCGTCCGATCTACGCCGGTAACGCGATCGCTACCGTTCAATCTCAAGACCCGATCAAGGTCATCACGGTCCGCACGACCGGTTTCGATGCAGTCGCAGCAGAAGGTGGTAGCGCTTCAGTCGAGAAGATCGAAGCCGCAGCCGACACTGGCCTGTCGCAGTTCGTCAGCCGTGAAGTGACGAAGCTGGACCGTCCGGAATTGACGTCGGCGAAGATTATCGTCTCGGGTGGCCGCGGTCTGGGCAACGGCGAGAACTACACCAAGGTTCTCGAACCGCTGGCCGACAAGCTGAACGCCGCGCTGGGCGCATCGCGCGCAGCCGTCGATGCAGGCTTTGTGCCGAACGACTATCAGGTCGGCCAGACCGGCAAGATCGTCGCACCGCAACTGTACGTCGCGGTCGGCATCTCGGGTGCTATCCAGCATCTGGCCGGGATGAAAGACTCGAAGGTCATCGTGGTGATCAACAAGGATGCGGAAGCGCCGATCTTCAGCGTCGCCGATTACGGTCTGGTGGGCGATCTGTTCACGGTCGTGCCGGAACTCGTTAGCGAGCTTGGCTGAGTCGGCCCAGCTACTCCATTGGAAACGGCGCTTCAGCCTCATCGGCCGAAGCGCCTTCGACAACGTGCGGTTTTTTGATCGCCGGGTTGTCACCGACAAAGCCGTCGCCCGTGATTTCCATCCACGAATAGCGGTGGTTTGGCGAGGTCCAACACATGCACATGGGGATCGATGATCTTCACGCGTGTCATGGAAGATGGAAGACCAGGGTGAGCGGCGTCATGCACGGCGTGTGGTCACTCTCAGTGGCCATGATGTCAGCCATGTGATCCCACCAGCGGCGCACCACGTCGAGCGCGGGCAACGCGTTCATGCCGTGTTGCTCGGGATGTTTGAGCACAGCAAACAGATGGTGGGTCTCGGGGTCGAGGAAGATCGAGTAGTCGCATGCACCGGCGGCCTTCAGGGCCTCGACCAGCTCGGGCCAAATCGCATCATGGCGACGCTGGTACTCGGCCTGCATACCAGGATTCAAGATCATGCGGAACGCAGTGGTAGGCATGAGATTCAAAGCCTTATTGGAGATTGACGAACATGCCCCCGTCGACCAGCAACGAGGCACCAGTAACATAACGGGCCATGTCCGAAGCGAGGAAGACCACGCAGTCGGCCACGTCTTCCGGCTGGCCGATGCGGCCCAGCGGGATGCGCTGCTTGAAGTAGGTGAGCTTGGTCGGGGCAGAAAGATCGTCGCGGTTCATGTCCGTCAGGATCGCGCCGGGCATCACCGAATTGCAGCGGATGCCCAGTGGTCCTAACGCGATCGCGCAGGATTGCATGAGCGAATGCACACCGGCCTTGGTCGGCGTGTAGTGCGTCTGCATGCTGCCGCCGACCAAGGCCGAGATCGAACTGGTCGCGACGATCGCACCGCCGCGGCCTTGCTGTTTCATCTGGTTCGCTGCCGCTTGCGTAATGTAGAAGGCGCCATTGAGGTTGATGTCCACAGTCTGCTGCAACAGCGCCGGCGGCAGATCCAGAAAGGCATGGAAGGGGCAGATGCCTGCATTGCTGGCCACCACGTCGACGCCGCCGAAGCTGTCTACGGCCGCGGCCACCACGGCCTGCGAATAGGCCGGATCGGCAATATTGCCCTCCACTGCCACGGCACGCCGGCCCATCGCGTGGATTTCTGCGACGACTTCAAGCCCGGCATCCGCACAGGTGTAGCCGACATCGCTGTCGCGCCGGTAGGCGACGGTTACGTCAGCGCCATGACGGGAGACAGCCAATGCAATCGCCCGGCCGATGCCGCGCGAGCCACCGGTAACGATGACGGACTTGCCTTGAAGCAACATGGTTCGGGTCTCCTGATTTCGTGGTCTTGTCGTCGACGCGGCGTCAGATCTCGCGAGGTGCGAAGCCCGCTTCCAACACCGGCATCAGCAGGTCTTCCATGTCGGCGATATCCGCCCGCGCCGGCACCGGCTCGCGGCCCGGGTACTTGATCTGCTGCCGCACCTCGGGCGACATGAAATAGGCGCCGGCAACGGTCTGGCAGAACACGTCATACTCGAGGCTGCTGGCGGCCTTGAGCCGATCGAGTGCGGCCTGGGCATCCACGCCCGTCGAAGCGCCGACCACCTGGCGTAGCAAGGGCACACGCTCGGGCGCCAACTCGTAGATCTTACGCAGCAACGGGCCGGCGATGCCGGCCTGGCTGGCGGAGAAGTGCCCCTGCGCGGCGGGGATGAGCAGGTCCGCCAGTTCGGTCAGGCGCTTGACCTCTTCGGGTTGCAAAACAATCGGGATCATGTCCAGTTCTCCGGGCGGCTTAGAGCGAGCGCACCAGCTGATGGGCGCTCCATGATGAAAAAGCAGCGATCGTGGCGGTCGGGTTCACGCCAGCCGAAGTGGGCCAGACGCTGCCGTCGACGATGCGCAGATTGGGGATGTCGTGGCAGCGACCATAAGCGTCGACTACGCTGTTTGAGGAGTCGGCGCCCATCTTGGCCGTGCCGAGGATGTGCCAACCCGACTCTCGGCTTTGCGGCGCGACCACGGTGCGATACGCGCCGGCCGCCTGCAGCGACTCCTGCGCCCGGGCGGTCATGAACTTCAGCATGCGTTTCGCGTTCTCACCGGTTTCGTAATGAATCTTGACGCCGGCCATGCCGCTGCTGTCGGGATTCTCCGGGTCGAGCGAGACGTGGTTGCGCTCGTCCGGCAAGTCTTCGCAGATGATGCCCCAGGAGAGTGAGCGGCCGAAACGCCGGCCGAACTCCTCGTGGAAATTCTCGCCGAACAGCGGCGCATCGCCCCACGGCCAACGGCGGGCTGCGGAGAGCGGGCCGCCGGTCGGCTGCAAGCTCCATTTGGAGCCGCGCACGAAGTCGCGCTCCTGGCTGGTTTCGTAGAATTGCAGGCAGTAGGCCAGCTGGCCCCAGACACCGCGGTAGGTATCCAGCGGCTGATCGAAGAGACCGACCACCGCCGCAGTCGGGTGCAACATCAGGCGCTTGCCGACCAGGCCCGAACTGTTGGCGAGCCCGTTTTCATGACCCGGCGCATGGCTGGACAAGAGGATCCGCGCGGTACCGATCGCATTGGCCGCCAGCACGACGATCTTTGCGCTCGCGAAGCGCTCCACCTGGTTGACATCGACGAATACCGCCCCGCGCGCCTCGCCCTTGTCATTCAGTTCGATCCGGGTGACGCGGGCGCCGCTCACCAGTTGCACGCCGGCCTGGATCAGCGATTTCCAGTGCGTGCGATCGGTCGAAGCCTTGGCCGATTCAATGCAGCCCCACATGCAGGCGGTGCGCTGCTGGCAGGGTTTCATGTTCCCGCGCGCCACGGTGGCAATGGCATTGCTGCCCGGCCACCAGTGCCAGCCCATCTTGTTGTGGGTCTCGGCTACGATGCGGCCGGCACGGGTCAGATCGGCCGGCGGCAAAGGCGGTTCGAAGGGGCCTGGGTACATCGGGTCTCCGCCGACACCAGATACGTAGAATTCCTGTTCAACCCGCTCGTAATGCGGCAGCAGGTCCTGGTAGCTGATCGGCCAATCGTCGGCCACGCCATCGAGTGTACGCACACGGAAATCGCTGGGCAGATTGCGCATCCAGTTCGCGGCCCAGGAGATGGACGAGCCGCCGACGCCGTTCCAGAAAAGCGGAACGATCTCGGAGTCGGCCACAGACATCGGATAGTCGCCAACATTCCTGCGTACCGTCGGCACGTAGTTCCAATCGCGCGAGGCGGTCAGCTCGAATTCGGGCCTGTCCGCGTTGGCCAGGTTGTAGTCCACCCATTCACCCTGCTCGAGGCAGACAACGGACAAGCCCGCCTCGTGCGCGCGCTTGGCGAACACGGCGCCGGAAGGGCCGGAGCCGATCACGAGCACGTCGGCGGACAAATTGGCGGTCAGGTCTTTCGCGTTCATTGGGGTCTCTATTTCTTTTCTTGAATCAATCCGGAAACTGGATCACCAGCTCACCGCACCGGGTGGCGACCACCGGTGCACTCGCCTCGGCGAGGTCACGGCAGCATTTCTCCACCTGCACGGTGCTGGTGATCCATGAGCTGACGATGCGGCGCTGCGGGTCAGCACCGTTTGATTAGAACGAGTGCTGGATTCCTGCGTACACGCCGGTCTGGCTCTTGCCCGGCAGCGGGTTTTCGTTATAGCCGGCCGAGGTATTGCCGCCAGGTCCGGGGTTGTTGGCATCAAGACCGAAGTTAGCGGTCTTGCTGTTACGTACCGACGCGACCTGGATGTCGAGCAACGTGCGTTTGGACAGGTTGTACGAACCGCCAACCGTGTAATTGGTCGCGTTGCCAGCACCGTTGTTCGCGTTGATGTGATACACGGCCGCGATCAGCGCAGCCGCCGGCGTCACCTGCCAAGTGATACCACCCCATTCCTGATCCGTTGTCGTCGGCGTGCCAAGCGGGACATTTGCCTCGCCAGAAGTACGGACGCCCTGGTAGGCGGCCTGCAGCTTGAACTGGCCGAGGAAGACGTTGGCGCCGGCGAAATACTCACGCCCGTAGCCGAACGGGCCGGCCGGGCTACCTTTGGTCACGTCGCCGAGGCTGCCGGTCGTCGGGTTGCGGATTTCGTCGTAGATGCCACGCAACTGGAACAGCGAGTTGGTGTACGTCAGCTGCAGACCGGCCTCGCGACCTTGTGGCGTCGTACCGTTACCGTTCCAACCGGTCGCGTTCGATAAGGAATACTGACCGGCCACGTCAAAACCACCAAACTTCGGCGACTGATACGAAATGTTGTTGCTCGACACCGTCCAGTTGCGGCCACGTGCCAACGACGCCGACGACCAGTTCGACTGGCCGAACGGATCGAAGTCCCACAGGTTGTTCGAGATGAATAGCTCGCGGCCGAGGAGCAGCGTGCCGAACTGGTCGTTCGACAGGCCCACCGTCGCCCAGCGATTGAACAAGCCATTGTTGCCCGGGCCCTGGCCGTTCATCGCGTTGAAGCCACCTTCCAACTGGAACAGTGCCTTGTTGCCACCACCGAGGTCTTCAACGCCCTTCAAGCCCCACAGGCTCGTACCCCAGTCGCCGCTCTCGGCTCTGAAACGACTGGCTGATGCTGTGTAGCTACTATTGGGAAGTCCGCTGACGTATTCCAGGCCGGCGTCGAGACGCCCATATAACGTCACGCTGCTCTGTGCGTACGCCGTTACGCCGATCGACAACAACGAAGCCGCTAGCAAAGTTTTCTTCATTTTCTCCTCCATACCTTTGTCAAAAAATAAACCCGGTTACTGCAAGCGTGTCCGGGCGCGGGAACACCACGATGCCCGGTGCGAGACTGGAGTCTCGCGCGGTTCGACGGTCGAATTGCGGGGCGGGTTGGCGGCAAACGTGCGCGCTCCTGCGAGTTGGCTCGCGACGTTAGCGAAGCCGTTCATTTTTTCTTCTGCGCCATGATGTTGATGAGCACGGCCAGCACGATGATGACGCCACGCACCACGTACTGCAGGAAAGGGTCGATGCCCAGCAGCACCAGGCCATTGCCGATCAGCGTGATGACCAGAACACCCTGCAGCGTGCCCAGCATCGAGCCCTTACCCCCGGCCAGCGCGGTGCCCCCGACAACGACTGCGGCGATTACGTCGAACTCAAGACCCTGCGCCGCGCCCGCATTACCTGTACCCAGGCGCGCGGTCAGCAGAATGCCGGTCACCGCAGCGAGCATGCCGCCGATCACGAAGAGCTTCACCTGCGCGGCTTTTACATTGATGCCGCACAGTTTGGCCGCGTTGATGTTGCCGCCGATGGCGAAGACGTTGCGGCCGAAGGTGGTCTTGTTCGCGATGAAGCAGAACAGCGCGAACAGCACGAACATGACTACCGCGGCCGTCGGGACGACACCGATCTCATCGGCCAGCGAATCCATGAAGCTGCTGCTGCCGTAGGAGATCGGCAGGGCGTCGGTCATGTACAGCCCCAGGCCACGCAGGGCGCTCCACAAGCCCAGGGTAGCGATGAATGACGGAACCTCGAACCAGGCGCGCAGCACGCCCGCGAGCGCCCCAAGCAAACCGCCCAGCAGCACGGACAGGGCGAGCGCCAGAGGCATCGGCAGGTGCGCCTTGAGCATGAAGGCCAGCACGGTCGACACGAAGGCCACCATCGGCCCCACGCTCACGTCGATCTCGCCGGCGATGATGATCAAAGTCATGCCCCAGGCGGCGATGCCGATGCTGGCGGCATCCCGCAGGATCGAGACCGCGTTGTTGATTGAGGTGAAGCCGGGTGCGAAGAATGAGAGGCCGACGACCAGCAGCAAGATAATGCCGAACAGGCCGACCTCGTTGAGATTGAGTTTGATGATTTTCATGGGCTCGTTGCTTTTCTGTGTTGCCTCAACCAATGCAGGCGGCCATCAGCTCGTCGGCGTCCAGATGGGGGGCGGTGAATTCGCGGGCGATCGTGCCGTCACGCAGGATCAGTACGCGATCGCAGACCAAGGGCAGTTCCTCCACCTCGCTGGAGACGAAGACCACGCTTTTACCCTGCGCTGCTAACCGGCGAACGATGGCGTAGATCTGCTCCTTGGCCTCCACGTCCACACCGCGCGTGGGTTCGTCCAGCAGCAAGATCTGGCTGCCGGCATGGATCCAGCGGCCGATCACCACCTTCTGCTGATTGCCGCCGGAGAGCGTGCCGATCGGCGTGCCGGTGTGGCTGGTCTTCACTCTCATCTGATCGATGATGCTTTGCGTAGCGGCGCGGATCCTGGTGGCGGAGAGCACGCCACGGTTCGAGACCGAGGCGGTGTCGGTCAGCACCGTGTTTTCATCGACACCCAGCAGCGGAAAGATGCCATCGGCCTTGCGGTTCTCGGGCGTGAGCGCTACGCCCAGCGCCAGCATGCGCGCGAAGTTCGGGCGCGCGACTCGCCGGCGGTTGACCATGATCTCCGCCGCCGGACTCGGCGTAAGGCCGGCCAGCACCTTGAGCAGCTCGGTGCGACCGGAGCCGAGCAGGCCGGCGATGCCGAGTACCTCGCCATGGTGCAGGTCCAGGCTGACCTGGCTAAGCTTGGGCGCAGCCGCTACATTGCGCGCGGACAGCACCACACGGGGATCCGGCTTGTAGTTCAGCGCCGCCGCTTGCTGCTCGTCATGGCCTAGCATGTGGCGAATGATGTCTTGCGTATCGGCGCCGGCGAGAGCCACTGAACGAACGATGCGACCATCGCGGATGACGGTGGCGCTTTGAGCGATCTGGCGGATCTCCTTCATACGGTGGCTGACATAGATCACCGCTGTGCCCTGCGCTGCGACACGACGCACAGCCTCGAAAACCAGCTCCACCTCATGTGCGGCCAGCGAACTGGTCGGTTCGTCCAGGATCACCAGCCGGGGCTGCCCCATCATGGCGCGGGCAATCTCGACCAGTTGGCATTGCGCGGGCGACAGGCGGCTGACGAGTTCATCGGCCTGGATATCCAGCCCCAGCTGCACGAGGGCATCCGTGGCTGCCTGGCGCATGTACCGATGATCGATCAGGCCTGCAACGGGACGGGCGCCCAGCGACTGCAGCGGCCATTCGCCCAGGAACATGTTCTCGGCCACGCTCATGTTCGGCACCAGGCTCAGCTCCTGGTGAACCACCCGTACGCCCCGCTGTGCCCCCTCCTGCGCGCGGGCCGCGCCCTGACTGGTGAGCAGCTTTCCCGCCAGCTTGACTGTGCCTTCGGATGGCAGCTCGGCGCCCGCCAGCAGGCGGATCAGTGTGGATTTTCCTGCGCCGTTCTTGCCTAGCAGCGCGTGCACCTCGCCGCTGCGGATCGAGAAATCCACCCCGCTCAGCGCGAGGACATGGGCGCCGTAGCGCTTGCTGACGTTCGTCAGCTCGGCCACGATCTCCGCCACATCGCTTGATGCGGGCGGGATCGAGCCGGGAATGTGGTTTACTGTGCCGGCCATGGTGGTTGGGTAAGGTGTGCGGTTCGCGAATCGGTGGCGTCGGCAGGAAGCTCTCTGGCAACCTGCCCAGCGGCATTCCGCAGCCTCAATTCAGTTCGGCATCCTTAAGGAAGACCGTCTTTATGTGTTCCCAGCCAGCCCTTGGCACTGTCAGCATTCAGGTACATGTCGATGCTGGCGGGCACTATCACGTCGGCGCGCTTTTCGCCGCGGGTAGCGGCCAGCGCCTGCTGCGCGGCCAACTTGCCCAGCGCCTTGCCGGAGATGTCGGCCACGCCCTTGAGCACCGTGCCGTCGATCAGATCATTAGCAGCTTCGGCACTCATGTCCCAGCCGAAGACGGCGGTCTTGCCGACCTTGTTCTGGTTCTTCACCGCCTTGACCGCACCCAGTGTCGCGCCGCCCGATTCGCCCAGGAAGGCGTCCAGCCCGGGGTTTGCGATCAGCATCTTCTCGCCGGTAGTCACGGCCTTGTCGACGGTGGTGCCTTCCTGGTTGGCGACGACTTTCGCGCCCGGCAACTGCTTGATCAACGCGGCTTCGAAGCCCTTGCGGCGCTGCACGCAGACGTCCACGAACTCGCAATTCAATACACCGATCCTGGGTGCCTTGACGCCAGCTCTCGTGAAGTACGCCGCGGCGGCTTCGCCCAGCTTCTCACCCGAAGTGAACGGGTCGCCGACGACGTAGGCATAGACCAGTTCCTTCGTCTTTTCGGCGCTTAGACAGGTGTTGTAGCAAATGACCGGAATGTTCGCCTTGTGCGCCTGCTCGACGGCACGCAGGGAACCGGCTGGCGAGACAGCCGACATGATGAGGGCATTGACCGGCGTCGAGATCAGCGTGCTGACGAACTGGCTTTCCTTGGCCACGTCGCCTTGCGCATTGGTGTCCAGAAGCTTGGCGTTGCTGCCGATTCCATCGGTGACACCGGCTCTCACGCCGGCATAGAAGCCTTGGGCATCGAGATAGATGGCGCCGATGGTCAGCGGCTTGGCTTCGGTTTTGCTGCAGGCGACGAGCGCAAGAGCGCTCATCGCAATGGCGAACCACTGGACAGTTTTCACGTGTGTCTCCGGTTGTTGGAATGGTTTGATCTTTTTCTGGCGTCGTTTCACAAACATCTACAGGCGAGTCATTTCCATATTCTTTCGATCACGCCGCGTCATCGGGGCGTCAGCTCGGGTGGAATAGGAACTCAATGCGAGTACGGGCGAACCAGAGCGCAATCCGGGTTCAGGCGCACGCCAAAGCCGGGTTTGTCCAGCACGGAGGCTTTCATCCGGCCGTTGACCGGCACCGGCTCATCCAGCAACTGCGGATGAAACATCGGCACGACCTGGTCGGCTTTGGGCGCCATCATCAGGAACTCGGCGAAGGGGCTGTTCTGCCGGGTGATAACGAAGTGGTAGCTATAGACCGAGGACCCGTGCGGCACGACCAGCTTGCCGTGCGCATCGGCCAGCGCCGAGATCTTGATCAGCTCGGTGATGCCGCCGCACCAGCCCACATCTGGCTGCAGGATGTCGCAGCAGCCCATCTCCAGCAGCATGCGGAATCCCCAGCGCGTGGCCTCATGTTCGCCAGTGGTGATAAGCATGCCGCGCGGCACGTTACGGCGAAGTTCAGCGTAGCCCCAGTAGTCGTCCGGGGGCAGGGCTTCCTCCAACCATTTGATGCCGCATTCGTGGCGGGCAGCAGTGGCCAGCCGCGTGGCGTAGTCCACATCCAGGCTCATCCAGCCGTCCAGCATGAGCCAGAAATCAGCACCCACCTTGGCGCGCATGTCGGCCAATTTCTCGAGGTTCCGCGCCAGACCTTCCTCGCGTTCGACCGGCCCATGCTGCAAGGGCATCTTGCCGCCCACGAAGCCCATCTGCCTAGCCAGATCAGGGCGCGCGCCAGTAGCGTAGAAAGTCAGCTCGTCGCGCACCGGGCCGCCCAGCAGCGCATGCACCGGCTCCTGGCGCACCTTGCCCAGCAGATCCCACAAGGCCAGATCCACGCCGGAAATGACGTTGAGCACGATGCCGCGCCGGCCGTAAAACAGGCTCGAGTTGAACATCTGATCCCAGATTTTTTCGATTGCCGTGACCGGCTGGCCTTCGAGAAAACGGACCAGGTGCTTCTCGACGATCCAGCAGCCGATCTCGCCGCCGGTGGTGACCGAGAAGCCGACCGTGCCGTCACTGGCCTCGATTTCCACCACCAGCGTGCCCAGCACGTTCAGTCCGAAGCTGCGGCGGCTCCCGCGGTACTCGGGATACTTGGACATCGGCGTGGAAACCTGGTCATCGATCCAGTGGCCCTCGCCCTGGTCGTGATAGTCGGCACCGGCCCCGCGCAGCGTGAAGGCGCGGACATACTTGATGGTGGGCATGGACATGATGGAAGTGTTCAGTAAGTGGCACGGCCGCCGGAGAGATCGAACACCGCGCCGGTGCTGAAGGCGCAGTCCTCGGTGCACAGCCAGCTAATCATCGAAGCGGCCTCGGCCACTTCCAAGAAGCGCCCCATCGGAATCTTCGAGAGCATGAAGTCGATGTGCTCCTGCTTCATTGAGTCGAAGATCGGCGTGCGCGCGGCCGCCGGTGTCACGGCGTTGACCAGCACACCGTTCCTGGCGAGTTCCTTGGCCAGCGACTTGGTGAGGCCGATCAAGCCGGCCTTTGAAGCACTGTAGTGGGAGGCGTTGGGGTTGCCTTCCTTGCCGGCCACAGACGCGATGTTGACGATGCGGCCGTAGCCAGCGGCAATCATGTGCGGCACCACACTGCGACAGGTCAGGTAGCTCCCGATCAGATTTACCTCAATCACCCGGCGCCAGACGTCGACCGGCAGTTCCCATGTCGTACCATTGCCGCCGGTGATGCCGGCGCTGTTGACGAGCGCGTCAATAGCACCGAGTTTTTCAAGCGTGGCTCGCGTGGCGGCGTCCACCGAGGTTTCATCGGTCAGATCCACAGCCTGCGTCACGACTGTTCCGTACGCTGATAAGGATTGCAAAGCACTGGCAAGCTGGGGCTGGTTAATGTCCCACAACGCCACTGCGGCGCCGGACTCCAGCATCCGACGTGCGACGGCATAACCGATACCCTGAGCCCCTCCAGTGATGACAACAGCGCGCCCCTTCATGTCAAGCTGGTTCATGCCGTGACTCCGGTGTCGGCTGCGATGGTGACCTGGCGCTGCTCGCCCAGGCCGCTGATGCCTAGGCGCATCACCTGACCCTCACGCAGATAGATCGGGGCTGGCTTCTGGCCCATTCCCACGCCCGGCGGCGTGCCGGTGGAGATCACGTCACCCGGCTGCAAGCTCATGAACTGGCTGATGTAGGACACCAGCGTGGGCACATCAAAGATCATTGTTTTCGTGGAGCCGTTTTGGCGCCGCACACCGTCCACTTCCAGCCACATGTCCAGCGCCTGCGCGTCGGGCACTTCATCGCGTGTCACCAACCAGGGGCCCAGCGGGCCGAAGGTGTCGCAACCCTTGCCCTTGTCCCATTGGCCGCCGCGCTCCAATTGGTAGGCGCGCTCGGAGACATCGTTGACGACGCAGTAGCCGGCCACATGGTTCAGCGCATCGGCCTTGGACACATAGCGAGCGGCAGTGCCAATGACCACGCCGAGCTCGACCTCCCAGTCCACCTTCTGAGCGCCGGGCGGAATCTCCACCGCGTCATTCGGCCCGCAAATGGCGCTGGTCGCCTTGAAGAACAACACCGGTTCGTTCGGAACGGCCATACCGGATTCGGCAGCGTGGTCGGAGTAGTTCAGCCCGACGCAGATCATCTTGCCGACCTGGCCCACGCAAGCGCCAAGGCGCGGCGAGCCGTCGACTACCGGCAGGCTGGCCGGATCGAGAGCGGCGAGTGCAGCCAGCGAAGCGGGCGCCAGCACGCTACCGTTCAGATCCTGAATGTGCGCGGACAGATCGCGCAATTGCCCATGGATATCGATCATTCCGGGGCGTTCGCCTCCGGCAGGGCCGTAGCGCAGCAGCTTCATGAAATCCCCTCTTGGTTCGCTCTGTTGTTCTGCAGGAGTGAGCGGACTTTAAGGTCTTCGGCGATATCTATCCAATCGAAAGAAACGGAAACTTGATTCCATATTTGAATAGCTGGTTAACCCTACGCGCACCTCGACACTACGCCTCATCAATCGACCCCGGCTGAAGTACTGGGCGTCGCTCGTCGCACCGAATGAAGCCGGAGGGGCCGGCTCCAGGAGGCGACGAAGAATAACTTTGATGTAGCCGCGACATACGAGACATGTCGGATGCTAGCGCGATCAATTTAGCAACGTTTCGCATACCGTATTAAAGCGGAACATCGCAAGCCAGGTAGCAAGTGACACATCGACGGGAGTACCTCACGAACACACGCGAAAGCTTATTGGGATTGCAACCTCCCCCCACCGCGCCCTTAAAAACCACAGACCGTCCCGCGAGCGCTTTGCGGCGCATTCTCTCTCGCAATCGTCAAGTCAGAGCCGAGTTGCCTGGACAGTTCGTTTGCCGTTGCCACAACATCCTCGACAAACCCGTTGTCCATCGGTTCGTCATCAAACTGCGCATGTGCGATCGTCGCTGAAATAACGGCGATGATCCGCCGCCCCGAGCATGTAACCGGAGCCGATATGGATAAAACGCCGTGATCAAAAAACGACTTGTCGACTCCGTACCCGCGGCGAGCTATCATCATCACCTGGTGGTACAACTCATCCACACTGAACGGCGTGTAGTCAGGAAAACGCTGCAGCGTCATGCCGTCGTATAGCGCTGACAACTCATCGAAACTGAGGTCGCCCAGTAGAATATGACCTTGTGTGGTCAAATGGGCCGGCAGACGGGTACCGAGATTTACCCGCCACTCGCCGAGCATCGGAGACTGCCCGTCCGCACGCGCGACATACACAATCTCTCTTGTATCGCGCATCACAAGATGGGTTGTCGACCCCGTTCTGTCTCGCAGACGCTCGATGAGCGGCGAGCCGAGGTTCGTAAGCGGGAGCGACTTTAAGTATGTAAAGCCTAGATGCTGTGCTGCAATGCCGAGACGATAATCGTGCCCGCGGCTTGCACGCTCGAGAAAACCCGACGATTCAAGCGTTTTTAAAAGTCGATAGACAGTGCTGCGCGGAATGGCAAAACGCCGGCCTATTTCAGATGCCGTGATAACGGGTTCCGTCAGGGAAAATTCAGCGAGAAGCCTGAGCCCACGCACAAGTCCTGGGACTAGGCTCTTAACATCTTCACAGTCGACCGCGCTATTTTCCAGGTCCCGAGTGTCCCGTTCCACCTAGCTTTCCTTCTGTTCATCATATCGTTCGTAGAACTTCTCAATGCCGCCGCGCAGGAGTCGCGATACTCAACATGGGACCGCATGCCCCATGTGGGGAACGATCCGTAAACCTGCTGGCCGCGAAATGCCGCGAATACCTCCAGATCATTCTCCATACAGCGGAATTTCATGTATCTGTCTGGTTGCCGGTCGTGCATTTTTTCCGCAACATCTCAAAAACGAATGCCGACGGCCTTCGGCGTGAGACGATCGGCAACCCGTTCTGGACGTGCGGAGAGTTCGCTGCCAAAGCACATCAGGGGTTTCCCTCTTAATCCAATAAACAAGGTTCCTTCCGGAATCAGCGTCACTATAATGACCATATGCGAGTCGCATGTTTTATATTTGGAACAGAATCGCGAATTCCCGGACTGTCCACCTATCGGTTTTCATACGATTGCGCTTAAGGATCGCCTTGTTTGCGTGACCGGACAGCGATTGGGCAGCCACCTGGCAACAATGCGTTGAATAGCCAATCTCCGGCACCCGGCCTGGCATGAAGCGCCCTTATTGTGAAACGAACAGCTGAGATCGATATCGTGGACGAATTAAGCAAGGTTCTTTCAGATCTTCGCGCCGATACCGTTGTGCCTGGACGGTTCCATCTCTCGGCACCGTGGTCATTCACAAAGCCGGCCGTATCGGGCGTGCCATTTCGGATGTGCACAGGCTATCCCTTCTATGTCGTGATCGCAGGTATGGATCCTGTCTTTGTGCAACCGGGCGACTTCGTGCTGATCCCTGGTGGCAATGAACATGTTCTGTGTTCGTCGCCTGACGTGCGCCCCGTTTCTATGGCCGCGATTATGAGCAAGGACGGTGTCCAGCCACAGATGAATACGCCGCTAACCTTTACGGGTGGTGGCGATGGACCCGTGACAGAGATGTACACCGCGATCATCGGATTCCGGGAAGCGCGACGCAATCCGTTCCTCTCGGTACTGCCGCCCGTCATCCACATTCACGCAAACAACCCGGCGGTACCCCCATGGCTGACGGCCACGATGCAAGCATTCATTCAGGAGTCCATGAATTGCGAACTCGGTTGGGCGATTGCCGCAGCCCGCTTAGCGGACGTCCTCTTCGTGCACTTACTGCGTGCCTATATCTCGAGTGCCCATCAAGCCAATTTTGGATGGCTCCGGGCGATGAAAGATGTTCACCTGGTCAAGGCAATGGCACTCATACATCGCGAGCCGAGTAAAGCATGGACCGTAGACGATCTTGCGACCGCTTCAGGCATGTCTCGCTCGAGATTCAGCGCCCGGTTCCTTGAACTTGTCGGCGAGACGCCGATTGCGCATCTGACTGCGTACCGGATGTTTCTCGCCGCGGGGAAATTGACGCTTGGGAATGCGAACCTGGCTGAGGTGGCACAAAGCGTCGGGTACTCGTCAGACAAGGCCTTCACACGCGCCTTCCGGCGCTGGTCTGGCATGCCACCAAAGACTTACGGTCGTTCCGCGCCAGTTGTGCGGGTGATCTAGCTATTCGCGGGTGTCGGCTCGCTCGCGGAGCTTGTATGGATCCCACCGATCACACCGGCCAGCAGCGTTGACGTCGCACCGCCCTCCCTCGCGGTTGCAGACCCGGTCCGCAACCGCGACGTCGCGTTTTATTTAAAACTTATGGATCATCGCTATACGCACCGAACTCTGATCGTGGTTCGACGAAGGCGTGAACCAATAGAAGTCCTGACCCTGCTGTGCAACGACAGGACCCGAAGCCACCTGATACGAAGCCGCTGCGTAGAAGCTCGTGCGTTTGCTCAGGAAATAGTAGGCGCCGATGGTCGGCTGGTTCCAATGCACGTTGTTGGTTCGCTCATACTCGTAGGCCGCAATGCCTTGCAGCTGCGGTGTGAATAAATACATCGCGCCTCCTTCATAGATCGACACCGTTTGAGACTGGCCGTAACCCTTGAAAGTGGTTTCCGTAATGTTGCCGGCTACCGTGAGCTTGCCGAATTTGTACGAAGCACCGAATTCAGCGGATGATTGACGATTCACCCCAAAATTTCCGTCCGGGTAAGCATCCTGCCCCTTCGAGGTTGTTGCTTGCCCCAGAAAGGTCGACACGCCGAGCTGACCATACGGATCGAAGAACGACGGGTTATTGACGCTCGTATAGATTGCCGCCAACTGCAGATTGCCGCCATCGTAGCGAATACCTGCGCTGTAGGCGCTATCCGTAGACAAGCTGCCGGGCACGCCGCCAAACGAGTACATGGCGCCGACTTGCAGTCCGTTGTACCAGGGGCTGGTGTACTTGATCGAATTGTTGAGACGATCTCCGCCCTGACGATCGACGTCGCCAATGTGGCCGCCCGTCGCCAGCGCATACCCGGCCGGGCTGAAATAGCCGAGCGTCATGTAATCCCAGGCGAAGTCATATTGACGGCCCATCGTGACCGTGCCGTACGGACTTGCAATGCCGACATAGGCACCACGGCCGAACAGCGCGGGTCCAATCGCCTCCACTGTACCGCCGGTGTTGACGTTGAAATCGGCCTCGAGATCGAAGATCGCCTGATACCCGTTACCGAAATCCTCCGTTCCCCTCAGGCCCCAGCGGTCTCCAAAATTTTCCCCGCCGATCAGGCCGACAAAGCGGTGGCCCGCTTCGTTGCTGACGTAGGTCGCGCCTTCATCGATCAAGCCGTACAAATTCACAGAGCTTTGCGCGTGGCCAACTGCGCTCAGGCTGGCGAGTACGGCGGCTACCATCAGTTTCGGCGTCGTTTTCATCGTTTTACCATGGTCCTCTATATGATTAATTTGATAAGGTCTACATATTGTTTTGCAGATTTTCCCGATCATCGAGATCGTGTTCGCTCAGTGATTCCCAGCGCAACGCAACATCCTTGCCTTCCTGTCATGGTCAAACGGCACACCGCTGCGCATCCCGCCTCCCAAAGCGAGACACTGTCGATACGAAAATGACGGCTGCCCACATCGATTCGCACGCTGATGGACAGTTACCCGAATTTTTTGTCGCCTATAATCGGCCCGCAACCTCCCGTAACATCAAAGTAGTTGCTGATCGTCCCGGATTGCGCGGCCCGCTGAATTTTCCTCATTCGTGGTTTCCGTATATCCCTTCAATCGTCGTCTGTAGCGCCGCCGAGATAAGTTGCCCGAACACGCGGATCGCGGACCAGCGAGTCCGACTTGCCGTGCAACGCAACCTCGCCCGTTTCCAGCACATAGCCGTAGTCCGAGATCTCCAGGGCGGCCAAGGCGTTTTGCTCGACCAGCAAGATGGAGATACCCTCATCGCGCAAGTCGCTTACGATGTTCAGGATTTCGCGCACGACCAGCGGCGCCAAACCCAGACTAGGCTCATCCAGCATGAGCAGGCGCGGCGCGGACATCAATGCGCGTCCCAGCGCCAGCATCTGGCGCTCGCCTCCGGAGAGCGTCTCGGCGCGCTGTGTTCGCCGCTCGGCCAGCCGCTTGAAGCGTGCAAACACGGACTCCAGCCGGGCCTTGAAGGCACTCCGCGACAAACGCCTGGAATAGGCGCCTAACTGCAAGTTGTCCAGCACCGAGAGTTCACCAAACAGTTCACGGCGCTCGGGTACCAGACAGATGCCGCGCTCCACACGCGACTCCACATCCAGCGCAGCCAGGCTTTGGTCCTCGAAGCGCAGCGTGCCACTGCAAGGCAGCAACCCCATGGCTGCCGCCAATAGCGTGGTCTTGCCCGCGCCGTTGGGGCCGATGACAGAAATGATCTGGCCGCGCTCGAGTGACAGAGAGATACCGCGCACGGCATCGACCTGACCGTAGGAGATATGCAGGTCGCCTATTTCCAGCATTGAACTCATGGACGGCCTCCCGCTTGCAGGTTCGCCTCTGTGTCCTCAGAACGGCTTATGGACCCACCCAGGTAGGCAGCCTGCACCTGTTCATCAGCCCGCACCTGGGCCGGAGTGCCCGCAAGCAGTTTCGAGCCGAAATTCATCACCACCAGCCGGTCCACCAGTTTCATCACGAAATCCATGTCATGCTCGACGATCAGGATCGTCATGCCCTCATTGCGTAGCCGTCGCAGCAAGTCGCCCAGCGCGAGCTTCTCCTGGCGGCGCAGCCCGGCAGCGGGCTCATCGAGCACCAGCAGAACGGGGTCGCCAGCCAAGGCGCGCGCAATCTCAAGAATGCGTTGCGTGCCCAGCGGCAAACTCCCCGCTAGCTCGTGAGCGCGCTCCGCCAGCCCGATGCGCTCGAGCTGAGCGTATGCTTCTGCAAAAATCTGATGCTCTTCGGCCCGGTCCAGTCCCAGCCCGCCACGCAGCACCCCGCAGCGGGTGCGCCCATGCGCCCCCAGCGCCACGTTGTCGAGCAGACTCATATGCGGACGCAGCTTGACGTGCTGGAAGGTTCGCGCCAGGCCCAACCGGGCAAGCTCACGCTGCGTCATCTCACTGACCTCGTGGCCCAGGAAATTGATGCTGCCTGCGCTCATGCGCAGCGTTCCCGTGAGCAAATTGAACAGCGTAGATTTACCCGCTCCATTAGGGCCGATCAGGCCGACGATCTCGCCCGCCTTGACGTCGAAGCTCACCTGGTTGACGGCTACGAGGCCGCCAAAGCGTTTGAGTGCGGCATGCACGCCCAGCAGCGCCGCGCCGCGCGCAGGCATGGCGCGTCGCGCCAGCGGTATCCGGGGCGCGGTGACAGGCGCATGGGTTGCAAGGGTGCCGGCGCGGCGATGCCACCTGCGCGCGACAAAGCCCATCAGTCCACCGCGCGCATAGTGCAGCAGCAAAATGAACAGTGTCGCAAAGGCCACTGCCTGCAGCTGGGCGCCGCGTGCGGACAGCAACGGCAGCACATCCTGCAAACCGTTCTTGAGGGCGAGCACCAGTGCGGAACCCACCAAAGCGCCGGCGAGCTTGCCCAAACCACCCCCTACAGCCATGAGCAAGTACTCAATGCTCGCGCTCAAATCAAATGGCGTGGGACTGACAAAGCGATTCGCATGTGCATACAGCCACCCCGCCAGCCCTGCGTAGAGCGCCGCAATGAGAAACAGGCTCAGCCGCACCTGATAGGCATCAGCTCCCACGCTGGCCAGCAGCGTGGAGCCGCCGCGCAAGGCTCGCATGGCGCGCCCGCTACGCGAGTACAGCAGGTTGTAGGAAAACAGTGCCAGCAGGCACGCGGCGAACCAGATCAGGTAGTAGATCGAGCGCGCCGTATCCAGCTTCCAGTACCCTAGCTGCAGTGCGGGAATGTTAGACAAGCCCGAATGGTTTCCCAGCGCTTCGAGGTTGCCAAACAGCATGGGAATGGATAAACCCCAAGCGATGGTGCTCAACGGCAGGAAGTGGCCTCGAAGGCGCAACGTGAGCGCGCCAATGCCCAGCGCACAGGCTCCTGTGAGTATCAGTGCAAATAGCAACCCGAGCCACGGTGAGACCGAATGCGCAGTGGTCAGCCAGGCGCTGGCGTAGGCGGCAATGCCGACAAAGGCGGCCTGACCAAAGGAGATGGCCCCGCCCACGCCGGTGAGAAGTATCAGCCCCAGTACTACCATGGAAGCAATGCCGATGTCGTTGAGCAGCGAGATGGCAAAATCGCCCAACACGCAAGGCGCCAGCGCCACCATCATCACGCCCAACACCAGGCGGTGTGAACGTAGCCCCTTCATTGGTCAATCTCCTCGGTGTCTTCTTCGGAGTGAGTGGCCCAGTACGAACGCAGCATCAGCACCGGAATGAGCAGGCTGAAGACGATCACGTCCTTGAATGCGCCACTCCAGAAAGACGCAAAACTCTCTACCAGACCTACCGCGATGGCACCCAGCGCCGTGACGGGGTAGCTCGATAGGCCGCCGATGATGGCCGCCACAAAGGCTTTGAGGGCAATCAGCAGGCCCGAGTCGTAGTACAGAGTCATGACCGGCGCGATCAAAACGCCGATCAAGCCGGCCAGCAGTGAGGCGCAGCCATAGGCGAGGAGTGCGGTGCGCGCGGGGCGAATGCCCACCAGGCGAGCGCCCACCCGGTTCACGGCCGTCGCGCGCAGTGCCTTGCCGGCAACGGTGCGCTCAAAGCCGAGATAAAACAGGGCGCTGAGCGCGATGGCGCAGCCAATCATCAAGATCACCTGCCCGCTGATCGGAAAACCATGACCGAGTGTCACCGAGCCACTTATCAGGGGATCCGTGCGAGAACCCTCAGGCCCGAAAAACAACAGCCCCAAGCCGGACAGGAGGAAATGCAACACCAGAGAGGCCATCAACAACACCAGCACTGAGGCATCGGCAATCGGCTGCAGAGCGACTCGCGCTACCAGTGGGGCAATCGGTGTAACCAGCAAAATGGAGACAATGATCGACAACGCAGGCGGCCAACTTTGTGCAACTGCCAGCCACGCCAACAGGCAAACGGCCGCAGGAATCAATCCCCAAGCGGCCACGACCATCGGGATACGCGCGAACTCGCGCCGGCGTATCAGCACACTCACTTCCGCCAGAACCGCCAGTGCGGCCAGGCTCAGTACCAAACCCACGGTGGCGGGCACCTTGCCGGCTTCAAATGCCGCCAGACTGAGCCCGGCAAAGGCGGCGATGTCGCCAAAAGGCACGAACACCACCCGCGTGACTGAAAAAACCAGTACCAACCCCAAGCCGGCCAGCAAATAAACGGCGCCGTTGGCCGCTCCGTCGATCGACAGGATCTGCGCTACGTCCCACGTCATGCTGAAGTTCCTTTTGTTGATTCGAAAACTGAGGCTGGTCAGCCAACGCTCAGGGCACCAACTTCCATTGGCCTTTGTCGAGCTTGACGATGACAAGGGCACGCTGGTCGGCCCCGTAGGGGCTGCCGGGCTTGAAGTTAAGTACACCCTGCGTGACGGCCAATTCCCGTGTGGAGAAAATCGCATCGCGCAGTGCAGCGCGGTAAGCGGCCGTGCCGGGTTCGTCGGTAGCGGGCAGATGGGCCGCCGCATTGGTCACCACCAGCCAGGCGTCAAAGGCGTACGCTGAGAAAGCGTCGGTAGAGGCGGCGTGGTTCGCGTGTTGATATGCAGTGCGAAACGCCAGGATGGTTTTCTTGCTGGAGTTACTGTCGGGCAACTGGTCCACCATGATGGCGGGGCCGGTCGTTGCCACCAGGCCTTGCAAAGCGTTCCCGCCGACGCGGACAAAGTCGGGGTTGATCAGCCCATGCGTGCCGTAGATGCCGCCGCGGTAGCCGCGCTCTGCCAGCGCCAGATAGGGCAGCGCGCCGGCGGTTCCAGCGGTACCCGTTAGAACTGCGTCAGGGTTGCTTGACATGACCCTGAGCACTTGTCCTGCGACGGACGTGTCGTTTCGGGCGTAGCGCTCGTTAGACACGACTTTCATACCAGCGGGTCCGGCTAACTTCACCAGGGTGTCATAGGCCAGATCGCCCCAGGAATCGGAAAAACCGATGTAGCCCACGGTCCTGACGCCTGCGCGCTTCATGGCGTCGACCACGCCCGAAATCATCAAGGGGGCCGGTTGTGCCGTCGTCACGGCCCAGGCGCTATCTTCGCCCGCCAGTGTTAGCGGCGTGACCGACACCAGCGGCGTCTTGCCGTCGCGCGCAACGGCCGCAATGGCCATCGAGCCAGGCACGCCCGCCGTGCCAATCAACACGTCGACTTTATCTTCGTCGATCAATTTTCGTGCGTCTCGCGCAGCGGTTGAAGGATCGGAACCGTCGTCCAACTGGATAACCTGGATCTTGTGACCCGCTACCTCGGCCTTGAAGACAACGCCGGCCTGCACGCCTTTCGCATAGGGAATGCCTTGCGAAGCGCCGGGCCCGGAGAGGGAGGTAATGAGACCGACTTTCAGGTCTGTAGCGTTAGCACTGGCGCTCAAACTCAACGCCATGCTTAACCCGGCAAGCTTTACACATGTTGTCTTCATCTGGTTTCTTTCAGGTGAGCAGTCTGGCGACCGCAGGGTGAGGGGAACGGAAGAAATCTGGATATCCAGTTAGGTACTGGGTGAACGAATTCTTCTCCAGGCTGATTCAGTGCACAACCGCTCCAAAATCCAAAAGAGTTGCTGCGCGTCTAGCACGTGACGTTTTTGCGCAAGCAGAGATGCGATGCCTGACCGAGTCGGCATGCAGACAAGCGCAGAAACATTGCTACATAACAGATGCGGGCGTAACGATAGTCGCAATGTCCGCGCGGATAGGAGTTGGCGCGGGCGGCGTCAGGGAGAACTTACGTTGATAACGCCTCGTTGGCGTCGCGATCCTGCGGGGAAGCGCGTGGCTTCAGATGAGGTTCATGCGAGATCAAGGACCAGCGTTCCGCTCTTCGCGCCGGATACGCAAATCATCATCGTCTTGCCGGCGGCTCTCTCGGATTGCGTCAGCACTGAATCGCGGTGGTCCGGGCAGCCGCCCAGTACACGTGTCTCACATGCCCCACACAGTCCTTCACGACAGCTGTATTCGACGTCGACGTCCGCTTCGAGCAACACGTCCAGCAGCGCCTTGCCAACTGGCACGTTGAGCGTCCTGCCGCTTCTGGCAAGTTCAACGGTATAGCCGGTATGCGGGGTATCGTCGACGGGAACATTGGCAGCGAAACGTTCGATATGCACGTTGCCGATACCAACGGCGGCACAGGCTGCTTCGAAGGCGGTCAGCATTGCGTTCGGTCCGCAGCAGTATGCGTGGACACCCTCGTTCTGTTGCGCGAGGAAGCCGACGAGATCGAACGGACGGCCGTCGTGCTCGTCGTCGAAATGCAGTCGGACGTCGCCGCCGAGCGCATCCAGTTCTTCGAGAAACGCCGCCTGGGCGCGACTACGCGAGCAATATACGAACCGCACGTCGCGGCCTTTTTGACGCAAGCGGCGGTACATGCATAGCATCGGCGTGACGCCAATTCCCCCCGCGATCAATACGGTAGACGCGGCCTGCTCGTCGAGCGCGAAGTTATTGCGCGGCTTTCCGATCGACAGCGTCGAACCGCACAGGAGATGCTCATGCACGTATCGCGAACCGCCCCGGCTTTTTTCGTCCGCCAGGACACCAATCACATAACGACCGTTTTCATCTGGCGAATTGATGAGCGAATAGCTACGCGTAATTCCGTTCGGAAGATGCAGATCGATATGCGCGCCGGGCGTGAAAGACGGGAACGCCGCGCCCTCCACGGGCACGAGTTCGATGCTCAGAACCCGCTCCGCTTCATGACGGATTGTGCGAACCCGTGCGCCGAGGCGCGCGGTCACGCCGCTGCCGACTGTTTGCTCATCCATATATTCAGACTCCGGATAGATTGCTGCGACACGCAGCCGCGATACATTCAACGTACCGCCCCTGTGTCGAGATCCACCTCTAGCTCCATGATGTTGTCGATAATCTGCGGGCGGCATTTTGATCGGGAGACCACCGTTTTATGCGCGCGCCGCCACCTTCGCGACAAACTCAGGATAACTCTGCTTGACGCTCGTCTTTCTGATGTCCACCGTGCACGGAGAAAAAGCGCGCACGCTTGACCTTCTGTCCAATCGCGGCTTCATACGCGTCGCGAACTTCGTCGGGCTGTCCGTACTGTCCGATGAAGTCGTGCAGATACGCGCCGAGTAGCGGATGCGCCGACAGCGTCTCGCGTGTCATGCCGTTCAGCATTTCGTCGCGGCACGCCGAGGGCAGATAGACGTTGTGATTCGCGGCGCTATCCGTGATCAAGCCCTTCGGTGTCTTGCCCGCGGCCACCGCCTCGAGCTCTTCGAAAAACCGCCGGCGCAGCATCACGATGCCGCGATCGCTCGCGCCGAGCGTCTCTTTGGTGCGGTCCGTGATCGCACCCTGGCCGACCCATGCAGCGAAATCCTGGTTCGCGACGTGACTCGTGATCCAGTTGCCGTTTTCGTCGCGTACGGGTCCGTACCACGCGGGAATCTGATGCTGAACATAGGGCTCCTGTTCCTTCGGCACCTTGTTGAACACCCAAAGCAGGCTCAGCGTGTTTTCATCGTCGATAGGAATGCGCCATTCGAAATGATGGCCCAGATAGAACGCATTCGGCCACAGTGTCACGCGGCCAGTGGTCCACATCGGGTTCTGCTCGTTTTCGTGTGCGCGAAGACGCTTGTAGACGAAACCGTAGTCGAACTCTTCGTACTTCGCGTCCAAGTGTGTCGGCACATGCTCGGAGTTTTTGTCCTGTTGCCGCTCGGTCCAGTTGTTGTGCGTCCATTCGAAATGGATCGGATCGATCGAATTCTCCTGGCACTGAAACCAGTTGCACGGAATCTCCGCCATCACGACCTGTGCGAAACCATTCGTGTAGTTGAACGGCTCCCAGTCCGGCAATTCCGGGGCCGGTGCGGGACCCATATACGCCCAGATCATTCCTGCCTTCGCACGAACTTCGTATGCCGTAATTTTCGTTTTCTGACGAAGCCGTGCTTCGACATCGACGATTTCCTCATACGGCTGGTGTGTGCATTGGCCGGTCGCGTCGAATTCCCAGCCGTGATACGCGCAACGCAAGCCGCATTGCTCGACGAAGCCAAATGCCAGGTCCGCGTTGCGATGCGGACACCGCCGTTGCACGAGCCCAAAGTTGCCGCCCAGATCCTTGAAAAGCACGAGGTCCTCGCCGAACAGCCGGATCGGCCGTACGGATTTCTGGTCGAATTCGCTGACACCCGCAACCGGATGCCAGTAGCGGCGCAAATAGCTACCCATCGGGGTACCCGGACCGACCTCAGTGAGTAGCCTGTTCTTTTCCTGGCTCAACATGTCCTGTGTCCTCAAATGTTGGAAACGCATCCCGGCGCGA
Organism: Paraburkholderia caffeinilytica; assembly: GCF_046030355.1. Lineage (GTDB taxonomy): Bacteria > Pseudomonadota > Gammaproteobacteria > Burkholderiales > Burkholderiaceae > Paraburkholderia > Paraburkholderia caffeinilytica_B. Next base: position 170,882 of record NZ_JAQQCQ010000005.1, on the reverse strand, counting down.
TAGTCGTGTAGCGCCGGCAATGTGTGAATTCTCAGCGACGCAACCGGGTCGCACAACCTCTCCAAAATCCAAAAAAGTTGCCGCTCGTCCCGCGTATTGGTTCCCTTCACGTATCGGATGGCAATTGCCGTGACCCATGCGAATACGGTTCGATGCACATGTCCGTCCACCCCTTTCCCGCCCTGGAACCAGACAAATCCAGTCCCGGGTAAACCACAAATAAAACATCATATGACTTTTTGACTTTATGAATTAAACTGGCCGTCATATGAGCGAAGGCCGTTCGGATGCGTGGCCGCAACCATGCATTGGCGGCTCGCGCGAAAGACAACAAGCGACGGTGGCGAGTGCGGAAAACCTCGCACCGCCCCACGAGAACGAGACAGGAGAAGACGCGAAATGCAGACGATGTTGGCCGCCTATCTGCCGGGAAATGACACGGTTGAAATGCGCGAGATACCCGTGCCCACGCCCGGCATTGGCCAGGTGCTGATCAGGATGCGCGCGTCGGGCATTTGCGGCAGCGATGTCCACTACATCTATCACCGGCATCGAGGCACGGCATCGCATCCCGCACCGCTCTACCAGGGCGTGGTCAACGGCCACGAACCATGCGGGCAGATCGTCGCCACCGGCAACGGGTGCCGTCATTTCCGGCCAGGCAACCGCGTGCTCGTCTATCACATCTCCGGCTGCGGCTTCTGCGCGAACTGCCGCCGCGGCTATCAGATCTCGTGTACAGGGCGGCACAAGGCGGCCTATGGCTGGCAGCGCGACGGCGGCCACGCCGAGTTTCTGGTGGCGGAGGAACGCGACCTGATCGCGCTGCCCGACAGCCTCACTTACGAGGACGGCGCCTTCATCTCCTGCGGCATCGGCACCGGCTACGAGGGCATCACCCGCGCGGACGTATCGGGCAGCGATTCGGTGCTGGTGGTCGGCCTCGGGCCTATCGGGATGGCCGCGGCCATGATCGCGAAGGGACGGGGAGCCAAGCGCATCATCGGCGTGGATACGCAGCAGGAGCGGCTCGACGCGATGCGAGGGCTAAGTCTCGTCGACCATCTGATCCCGGCGGGACCGGACGCACTCGGGCAGATCCGCGAACTCACCCGGAACGGCGCCGACGTGGCGCTCGACTGCTCGGGCAACGCGGCCGGCCGGCTGCTCGCGCTGCAAGGCTCGGGCGACTGGGGCCGCGTCGTCTATCTCGGCGAAACCGGTCATGTCCAGTTCGAGGTCAGCGCCGATCTGATGCACCGGCAACGTCGCATTTTCGGCTCCTGGGTGACAAGCCTCGCGAACATGGAAAAGTGCTGCCATGACCTCGAGGACTGGAAACTGAAACCGCATACGATGATTTCACACCGCTTCCCTCTTGAGCGCGCGGGCGAAGCCTACTCACTGATGGCCAGCGGCCGGTGTGGCAAGGTCGTCATCACTTTCGACGCGTGACGGCAGGCGCGCCACATGAATCCGCAAGGACACCGCCCATGAGCCCGATCGAACTGCGCACGGAAGACCTGCATGCTACGGTGTCGGCGCATGGCGGCACCTTGCTAAGCCTCGATGCGCGCCGCGACGGGGAACGCCTTCCGATCCTGCGGACCGCTCCGTCCGGTGGGACGATTCGCGCGCTGCATTCGGCATGCTTTCCACTCGTCCCGTTCGGCAACCGAGTACGCGGCAACCGTTTCGAATGCGCGGGCCGGCAGTACACACTCGCGCCCAACCAGCCCTGGGACGAACATTACCTGCATGGTGATGGTTGGCTGGGTGAATGGACCGTCGCACAAAGCACTGCAGACGCGGCGACGCTCGTGTACGAACATGCCGAAAACGCGGCGACGCCATATGCTTATCGCGCCACGCAACGCTTCGCGCTGAACGGCAATGTGCTAACCATGACGCTTTCGGTCACGAATCTTGGCGCGGCGCTGCCGTTCGGCCTAGGCTGGCACCCCTATTTCGTGCTTGAACCGGATACGCTGCTGCAAGCACCGGCCACGTCGTACTGGACCGAATGCGAGCAGTATTTACCCGGCGACGAAGCGCCGGTTCCCGATGCGCTCGACTTCCGCACGGCGGCTCCCTTGCCGCGCCGCTGGGTCAACAACGGTTTCGCCGGCTGGAACGGTGCTGCGCGCATCGCCTGGCCGGGCCGCGGGCTCGAACTGTCGATCGAGGCGCCCGGGGCGGGCTACTACTTCTTGTTCGTGAGCGACACGCAGTTCGATCCGAACTATCATCACGACTATTTCTGCTTCGAACCCATGACGCACGCGGCCGACAGCCACGCATCGCCGAAGCCGCGCGGCCTCGTCACGCTGGCCACCGGCGCGGACATGGCGCTGACAATGCGTCTTGCGGTATCGAATTTTGCTGGAGCGCGTAGATGAGTACGGACACGGACACAACCTCTTCACCAATCGACAACTCCATCCAGCGCACGACACTTAGCGAGCGCGTTGCTGCGAAGCTCGGGCAGTTGATCGTCGACGGCGTGCATGCGCCGGGCACCTCGTTGCCGACCGAGCCTATGCTCGAAAAACAGTTCGGCGTGAGCCGCATCACGATCCGCGATGCGGTCAAGCTGCTCGCGAACTGCGGACTCGTGAAGGTGCGTCACGGCTCGGGCATGACGGTTCAGCCCGCGGAAAACTGGCAGTACCTCGATCCGCTCGTGCTGTTCGCTCATGTCAATTCGCCGCGCAGCCAAAAGATGTTGAGCGAGATTCTGGAGGTACAGCACTTTGCGGAAGCCGAGCTTGCCGCTCTCGCAGCAAAACGGCGCACTGAGCCAAGCCTCGCGAAAATGACGGAGCTCGTCGAGCAGATGAAAATGTCTCTCGATGACCACGCGCGCTATACCGCGCTCGACCTCGAGTTTCATGAAGCCATTGCCCGGGCTGCATCCAACGATCTGCTTCGCAACATGCTCGCCCCGATCCACCGGGTCGTGCGCGACGGCTACATGCTGACGACGGAGCTACTGGGCGCTCCCGAGCGCTCGCTGGAGGGCCACGTCAAGATTTTGCGCGCCATCGAGCGGCGTAATCCAAAGGCAGCCCGCGAAGCCATGGGCGAGCACCTCGATCTCTTCCGGGAGCACATCGACATGCGTTTCGGCGAAACCGGTGGCGCGCAGCCCCGGCAAAAGGCGCCCACTTTTTCCTGATTTGCGATACCCGCGCATTGAAACCTCGATGCGCGCAAGCGGGCGGTATTGAAACGATCCCGCTCTTTTCACATTGATAAGTATTACATATTAAATGGAGACGAAAGTGAATTCAGGAACCTGGTTGACCTTAGCCCGGATCGGACGGACAAGCCTGTCCCTCGGCCTCGCGCTATGGGGCGCGCTAGCCGGCATTTCGCATGCCGAGGCAAAGGATGTTTCAATCGGTGTGCTGTATCTCGACTCGCAGGGTTACTACGCCGGCGTGCGTAGCGGCATCCAGAAGGCTGCGGCCCAGAGTGGCGTGAGCGCGCGGGTTCTCGACAGCAACTCCGGCGGCGATCTCTCCAAGGAAAGCTCGTTTATCGACTCGATGATCGCGAGCAAGGTCTCGGCCATCGTCGTCTCCGCCACGTCGGTCGACGGTTCCGTGCGTGCCATACGGGCGGCGTCGCGCGCCGGCATTCCGGTCGTCTGTTACAACACCTGCATCAACCAGCGCGGCGTCGATCAGTATGTCTATGCGTACGTCGTGGGCGACGCCTACGCCTTCGGTCAGAAGCTCGGCGACGCCGCGGCCGATTATCTGCTCAAGGCCGGTGTCGTCCATCCGCGTATCGGCGTGCTGAACTGTGAGTTCCTGGAGGTCTGTGTGCAGCGGCGCAAGGGCTTCGAAGACGCGCTGAAGCGCCGCATCCCCGATGCGCAGATCGTCGCAAACCAGGAAGGGACCATTCTCGACAAGGCGATTTCGACCGCGCAAGCCATGTTGTCGGCGCAGCCCGGCATCAACGTGCTGGTCGGCGAATCCGGTGGTGCGACGCTTGGCGCCACGAAGGCCGTCGAGAAGTCCGGGCGTACGGGCTCGATCGCCGTATTCGGCTGCGACATGACGACGGACATCGCGAACGAATTGGCGTCGGGCACGGTGCTCAAGGGCATCGTTGACGTGTCCGGCGTCGAAGTCGGGCGTCTTGCCTTCGCCCAGGCGATGGACGCGGCGCAGGGCAAGAAGCCCGCTTCGAAGATCGTGCCGGCTGCAATCACCGCCTACACGAGCCCCGCCGCCGCGAATACATGGCGCCTGGCGCACGCAGATGGCCTGCCCTGATTCCGCGATGCCGCGCCCATCGTTTCGATCGAGACCGGAGATGTTTTCGTGAACACAATATCCACCGACGCGAGTGCCGTTGCCGAGATTCGCGGCGCCGTCAAGCGATATGGCGGCGTGCTGGCGCTGGACCACGTCGACTTCGCGATTCATGCGGGCGAAGTCCGCGCCCTGCTCGGCAAGAATGGCGCCGGTAAATCGACGCTGATCCGCCTGCTAACCGGCGCGGAGCGTCCCGATGCGGGCGAAATCCATCTTGGCGGCAGTCGCGTGCCGGACAACCCCGATACGCTCGCGCGGCACGCCGCGGGCGTTGGCGTGAGAGTCGTCTACCAGGAACTGAGTCTCGTGCCCGACATGAGCATCGAGGAGAACCTTTACCTTGGGGCGTGGCCGCGCAAGGCCGGTGTACTCGACTATGACGCCATGCGTAAAGGCGCGTCGGCTGCCCTTGCGCGCGTCGGCCTCGATAACCTCGATCCGCGCCAATGGGTCGCCACGCTGACGGCAGCCGAGCGCCAGCTCGTCGAAATTGCACGAGCGCTGATGGGGCAGCCGCGCCTCGTCATTCTCGACGAACCGACGAGCTCGCTGACGGACCGGGAGTCGCGCCGTGTGCTCGATGCGGTCAGGCAGATGAGCGCCAATGGCATTGCCGTGATCTACGTAAGTCACCGCATGAAGGAGATTCGCGAAATCGCCCAGACAGCGACGGTGATGCGCGATGGCCGCGCCTCGCCCACGCACCGCCTTGCCGAGATGACCGACGCCGATATTGTCGAGTTGATGCTGGGCCATGGGCAGACCGCTGCGCAGGAGACGCTGCGCTCGTATGTACGCGACGAGATCGCGTTATCCGTCACCCGTCTTTGCGCACCGCCGAAGCTCGTCGATGTCGAGCTGACGCTCAAGCGCGGTGAAGTGCTCGGTATTGCGGGACTTCTTGGCTCGGGCCGAAGCGAACTCGTGCGCGCGATCGCGGGGCTCGACCCGGTGAGCAACGGCGAACTCGTTTTCCGCGGCAAACGGCACACGAGGTGGAACTATCGCCAGTTGCTCGCGCGCGGCCTCGGCTTCACGCCGGAAAGCCGCAAAGAACAAGGCATCTTTCCGCAACTGGGAGTGGACGAGAACATCGTGCTGACAGCTCCATGCAAGGTTTCGCGCTACGGCATGCTATCGGCAGCGCGCGTCCACGACGCAGCCGCCGCTGTGATCCGCAGCATGGGTATCAAGGCCGGCACGCCCGCGATACCGATCAGCACCCTTTCCGGTGGCAATCAGCAAAAGGCGGTGATTGGCCGCTGGGTTCACGCGCAAGCACAGATCCTGTTGCTTGACGAACCCACACGCGGAGTAGACGTCGACGCAAAACAGCAGATCTACACGATCATGCGCGCGCTCGCGGCCGAGGGCAACAGCGTGATTTTCGTGTCGAGCGAGCTCGAAGAGTTGCCGCTCGTATGCGACCGCGTCGCCGTAATCCGGGACGGACGCATCGCCGAGGAGCTTACCGCCCCCGCCATCACCACGCAGGCGTTGATGGTCGCCTGCCTGTTCGAAACATAAGTAGGAGATTGACGATGAACCTGTCCGCGATAAGCACGACGCAAACCCGCCCGAACTTTCGCTTGAGCCAGCATTTGAACGAGATCGGCCTGCTAGGTGTGATCGTGCTGCTCTACATCATCTTCGGCGTGGCGGCGAACGGCTTTTGCTCGTTCGAAAACCAGATGAACATCCTACGCGATGCTTCCGCCATCGGCATTGCCGCGTGGGGCGCGACGATGATCATCATTGCCGGCGAGATCGATGTCAGCGTCGGTCCGATGGTCGCGTTCATCTCCGTGATCTTCGCGTATCTACTCCGCTTTCAGATACCGCTTGCGGCGGCGACCGGCCTCGCGCTGATTCTCGGTGCAGCGCTCGGTTCAGTTGCCGGCTTGCTGCGCGCACTTTTCAACGTGCCTTCGTTCATTGCAACGCTCGGGCTATGGAGCGCGCTGCGCGGACTCGCGCTCTTCATGAGCAATGCGCTGCCCGTGACTTTTGAAGAAAGCGATTTCCTCGACCGGCTCGGCGACAATGTATTCGGCGTGCCTTGCTCGGCGCTCGTCATGCTGGCGCTATTCTTCGTCTTCCTCTTCGTGAGCCGCAAGACAGCTTACGGGCGCTCGACGTTCGCGATCGGCGGCAACGCCCATGCCGCCGCCTTGTGCGGCATCGACGTGAAGCGCATCCGCATGGCCCTCTTCGCGGTCGCCGGCGTGCTTGCCGGCGTCTCGGGGATCCTGTTGACCGCGCGGCTCGGCTCGGGCAACGCGGGCGCGGCATCCGGTCTGGAATTCGACGTGATCGCAGCGGTCGTGGTAGGTGGCACCTCGCTCTCAGGCGGCCGTGGTTCGATGACGGGGACGTTGCTCGGCGTACTCGTGATCACGCTGATCGGCAATGGGCTCGTGCTGATGGGTGTGAATCCGTTCTTCCAACAGATTGTGCGCGGATTCATCATCGTTATTGCTGTTCTGATGAACATTAGCCTCGGCAAACGCGGCGGCCGCTAAGTCAGATTACGCCCGCTCGGCGACCTTCGAGAGGAACAGACTTCGGGCGACATCTACACCGCAACGCTCGCCAAGGAAGGCTTCGTCGTTGTCGCGTTTGATACGAGCTTCCGGGGCGCGAGTGGCGGATCGCCACGTTTCATCGGCGATCCGTCAATCCGCGTTTCGCACATCCGCTTTGTAATTGCCCCTTACTGCTGGGGCAACGCGTAGGCAATCACATAGTCGCCGAGCTTTGTGCCGAACGAGCCATGGCCGCCCGCCGCGATCACGACGTACTGACGGCCGTCGATCGAATAGCTCATCGGCGTGGCCTGACCGCCTGCCGGCAAGCGGGCCTCCCAGACCTGCTCGCCGTTATTCACGTTGAACGCGCGGATGTAATTGTCCGCCGTCGCGCCAATGAACGCGACACCGCCCGCAGTGACGATCGGACCACCCAGCATCGGCATGCCCATCTTGAACGGCAGCGGAATCGGCGAACTGTCGCGCACGGTGCCGATGCGCTTCTTCCACACAATCTCATTGGTCTTGAGATCGATCGCTGAGATGTAGCCCCAAGCCGGCTGCTTGCACGGCAGGCCCAGTGGCGAAAGGAACGGATTGATCGTCACGCCGTACGGTATGCCGTACTGCGGCTGGATGCCGGACTCCGTGCCGCTGCCCTTGGCGCCCGGCTCCGGTTCCTGCGGGTTGCCCGGGCCACGCGGAATCAGGCGCGAGACGAACGGCAACGCGATCGGGTTCGCAACGGCAATCTGGCGGTCGGTGTCGACCGCAATACCGCCCCACTCGAACATGCCGAGGTTGCCCGGGAACACGAGCGTGCCCTGCAGCGACGGCGGCGTGAACGTGCCTTCGTAACGCAACTGGTGGAACATCACGCGGCACACGAGCTGGTCGAACATCGTCGCGCCCCACATGTCGGCGTCGGTCAGGTTCTTCGACGGACGATACGTGAGCTGTGAGAACGGCTGTGTCGGCGCAACGTGGTCGCCGGGGGCTGCGCCCTGCGGCACGGGCGTTTCGGGCGCCGGCACGACCGGCACACCGGTGCGGCGGTCGAGCACGAACAGGTTGCCGGTTTTGGCCGGCGCGTACACGACCGGCACGGTCTTGCCATCCTTGTCGGTAATGTCGGCGACCGTGGGCTGCGACGGCTGGTCCATGTCCCACAGATCGTGGTGCGCGGTCTGGTAGAACCAGGCGAGCTTGCCGGTCGAGGCGTTGAGTGCGAGCAGCCCGCTGGCGAATTGCTCCTGCTCCGGCGTGCGATCGCCGCCCCAGATATCCGGCGTCTTCACCCCCATCGGCAGATAGACCATGTCGAGCTTCGCGTCGTAGGCGGCGGGCGCCCACGAGTTGGGCGAATTCCATGTGTAATGCTCGCCCGGGCCCGGAATGTGATTCGGGTCCTTCGCGCCCGGATCGAACGCCCAGAGCAATTCGCCCGTGCGCACGTCGAAGCCGCGGATCACACCCGACGGCTCGCGGTTCGAGAAATTGTCCTCCACAGCGCCCGCCACGATGATCACCTTGCTGGTGATGATTGACGGCGAGGTCGGCTCGTACATGCCCGGCGTCGTGACCGGCTGGGCGTGTTGAAGGTCGAGGGCGCCGTTGTTGCCGAAGCCCGCGCAACGTTGGCCCGTCAGTGCGTCGAGTGCGTAAAGGTGGCCGTCGTTGACCGGCAGGTAGATGCGGCGCGTACAGGCGGCTGTGGATGCGGAGCTGGAGGCGTCTGCGACTGCGACGCCTGAGGCGGCGGTGGCGGCAGCGCCTGAGGCGGCGGTGACGGCCGCGCCCGAAGCATCCGCGACCACGGCACCTGAAGCGGCGCTGGCAGCAGCACCCGATGCCTCCGTAGATGCAGCGGCATCGCTCGCCGGCGTCGCAGCGGGTGCGGCCGCCGGGGCACTCGTCGATAGATCGACATACGACACACCGCGGCAAGTCACGTGCTGGAACGACGGATCGGCCTTCAGTTCAGGATCGAACTTCCACTTGAGCGTGCCGGTCTTCGCGTCGAGCGCGAACAGGATCTGATGCGGCGAGCATAGGTAAAGCAGATCGCCGATCTTGATCGGCGTGACTTCGTTGGTAATCTCGACAGGATCATTGGGTCCCTTCATGTCGCCGGTGCGGAAGGTCCAGGCCACCTGGAGATTCTTCACATTCTCAGGCGTGATCTGCTGCAATGGCGAGTAGCGCGTGCCTTCCTGATTGCGCCCATAGGCGGGCCAGTCGGAGGCGTCGATGCCGGTGCTGGCGACGTTTGCGGGCACGGCAGCATTCAGCGTGCCGTTGACCTGCTGCGCATCATTGAAGTCCGCGTACACGAGCACGCCCGCCCATGCCACGAGCGCGACGACGAGCGACGCGACGCCCAGCTTGCGGTCGCCCTCAAGCCGCCAGCTCACGAGCAGCAGCAACCACACGCCGAAGATGACGAGTACACCGGAACGCGGCGCGAGTGCCCAGAAGTCGGGCCCCGACTCGAAGAGCGCCCAGATCGCCGTGCCGATCAGCACAAGGGCATACAGCACGAGTGCGGCGGGACTGCGCCGCCAAAGCAGCCAGGCCACGCCCAACAGCACGATGCCTGTGACGACGTAGTACGCCGAGCCGCCAACCGCGAGCAGCCATGCACCACCAATCAACAGATAGAGCGCGGTCAGCACCGTAAAAAGCAACGTGATGACGCCGATCACACCCCGCAAATTCGACTGACTGGTCATGATGATCTCTACCCTCTTGAGTGGATACCGACTACCAGAGGTACCGGCGTCGAATTCACACGCCGGAGCACGGTAAAAAGCATTTCAGAACGCTGATTACACATATTAGGAGACATAGCGGCCATCTGGTATGACATATTCGTCGTTGGCGGCTACCGCGCTTCGCGTCGCCCGCCCCGATGTGCGGCTATCTGGATGGCATAAACAGCGGACGCGGTGACCACACCCGTGATCAACACGCCGAGCAGTCCAAGCAAAACCGCGATGATCAGACCCGGTGTGGTGGTCGGCACCACGTCGCCGTAGCCAATCGTCAGCGCCGTGACCGCGCAAAAATAGAAGGTGCGGCCTAGCGATGATTGCGTGCGCGTGGCTGCATCGACGGCGCCCCCAACGTAATACATGGCGACCGACAAAATGAGGAAAAGTATCAGCAGCATCACCAGAATCGCGCGCAGATGCCAGAGAACCCTGGCAAACTCGGCAACTGCGTGATGCGGCTGGATTCGGGTGCGAACAGCATCTTCGGCGGCATTGTCCATGTCATGAACCTCGCAGATATGCGCCGCTTTGCGCGATATGGCATCCGCTGCTTGCACCCGAAAAAACGCGTGATGACGCGCGGCCTAGACTAGCGTCAACTTGACGTCGATGTTGTTGCGTGTCGCGTTCGAATAAGGACAGACGATGTGCGCCTTGTCGATCAAAGCTTGCGCCTCTGCGCGGTCCAGGCCCGGCAGCGAGATTTTCAGTTCGACTTCGATACCGAAGCCATTGGGAATCTGTCCGATACCGACGCTGCCATCAACCGCGACGTCCTTCGGCAAGGCGATCTTGTCGCGCGCGCCAACGAACTTCAACGCCCCGATGAAGCATGCGCTATATCCCGCCGCGAAGAGTTGCTCGGGGTTCGTTCCGTCGCCGCCTCCGCCGCCGAGCTCCTTCGGCGTGGTCAGCTTGAGATCGAGATTGCTTTCGGGAACCGTCGCGCGTCCGTCGCGACCGCCGGTGACGTGCGCATGAGCGCGGTACAAGACTTTTTCGATCGACATTCAAGACTCCTTTGCGTGTCAGGGTGGTAGACGACTTCCCGGCGCCGCCCTATCTTTTCACGTTCTGCGACATGCGGTCCCGAAAAGCTGATGCAAAAGCTAACCCGCATAGTAATCGGCTCAACTCAGACCGACAACCGGCAGTGAGAAGTTTTCTCCTACTTTGAGCGCCCTGCTGGCAGATTGGTATGACATATTTATGTAGCCGTGCGGGCAGGCCGGTGACGTTGTGCCAAACGTTATATCGAGCCAGCAAGGTACGCAGCCGGCAAAGCGGGCGATATTGCACGGCGGGGCCGCTCTGCCTGAGACACGCATTGCCGACGATCTAGGTCATATGCCTGCCCTGAGACGGACGACAATCGTCTCAGGGCGGGCAGTCTCCGCACGGGTCCGGTTGCACCGCCCTCCTACCGGTCGGTCCGTCTTGATCGCCTAGTGTGACGCGACAACTGGTTGCTGCCCCGCGTCGGCTCTTGACGTTGCAGCACTTTTCTCTGAGGAGCTTTGGCGTTGTGACACGTTTGAGGCGGCTATCGGTTCTCCGGCTCGCTGCGCCACTTCTTCTGCAAGCAGGTTTGCTGCATGGCGTGCCGTGATGCGGCTTTGCGGAACGCCTTTCGCATCGAGCGCAATCACCTTGTACAACTCGCGATCGCATTCGAGTTCCTGCTGATATTGCTGCGCCGTGTCCACCAGCAATTCAAGAAGCGTCTGACGATGCCGTCTTTCCTCAAGCGTGATTGAAGGATTCCTACATATCGAGGATGCAAGTGTGATCAAGGTATCCAGTTGACCCAAGTGCCGGTTGCATAAATCGAAGGCCGACAGGGCAAGCTTTTCGTACTGGAGTGCGTCGACAGGCGGACGTGAAGCGGATTGATTTTTGTTGGACTTGCTCATGGTGCGATCTCCCTGTTACTTCCTGGATCGCCCGACACTCGCTTGAAGGGGTGAGCGGGCACGTAGTCGGGTTGACAGACCGGTGTTCTAACGAGCCGGCGAGCCTTGCGGCTCCCCCACCACGGCCCGCCCATTGAATAGACGTGCAGCAGCAGACGCACTCCCGCCTGAGCGGGTGTGCGGTTAGAACAATCAGGCTGTCAAACCTGGTCGCCAAGTGTTTCCCGACGACTTGACAATTATAAAGCAGCCCATCGAGGTTGACTTCAACCTTACAGGCTAAATGTTTGATTTGGCCGAACGGATAAGGAGAGGTAGGGGTGCCGACAACATCGATCGTCAGCGTTCACGCGGCCCCGGCCATTCTTCACGCGGTTGCGCACACGTCACTGACATGGAAGCGCCAGAGGTCCTGCGTGTGGGAACCAACGAAGGATCGAATCCACTCAGACAATGCACGTTCACACCGAAATGGTCTGGCGATGCTCTCTTTCTGTGGAAGGTATAAATCCCGCAACGGGAGCAAAAGTAATGCTTCGCGCGTCCAGTGTTCCATTCATAAAGCGTCAGGAATTCCTCGCCCTCGATGACATGTAATTGGTCCTCCCTCACCTTTGTCATCAGTGCGTTTTTCATGGAACACAGCGAGCAATCGCATGTAGTGAGTTCGCACACATCTGCGTCGACGGTGAATTTCACTGCGCCGCAATGGCAAGATCCGCGATAGTGTTGCATTAATGTCTGCCTCCCTCGGGCTTGCTCCCCAATCAGATGGGAATACGAATTCTTGTTGCCGGAGAGATTGTCGGCGATTTGAAGTCCCGTGTCGAACGACCGTCCATGACTGAGTTCCGCCTCATGCCGTCCGCATAAACAGCATCAACTCGTCAGGCCGCTGCGCTCAAAGGCCCCTGTGCCCCGATTAAGGCAGGCACTCTAGAAGCGATAGCCGATGCCACCAAGATAGATGTCACTATCCTTATCGTAGCTCGTCATCACACGATTCCACGACGCGCGCACGTACCAATGTCGGGTGAGGTTATACGCAGCCGACATCGTCAGCAGGAGCGAGACGTTGCCACCCGTATCCGTGCCATCCTTGACACGATGCGTATCGGTTGCATAGTAGGGCCCTACGCCCACGCCCAAACTCAGCTTGTCGCCGAAGAAACTGCGGCGCAACCAAACCTGTGCTGCTGCACCCGAGCGGGTATCGAGCGGTGTATGTCCTTCATTGATCCAGCTGATCGTTCCGTCGAAATATCGTCCAAAACCATGCCGGTATTCGAAGCCATATGCGAAGGCACCCGGTGACCTGAGGCTGTTGACTTCTGTCGCGCCGGCCATTGCGGTAATCTGGTCGCCGCTCGACACGCTGTCGCTGGTACCGCCGGCGAGCGAGCCGCCCGTCTTCGGCGCGTCGAGCTCGTAGCCAATGCCGAACATGACGTTGAACGTGTTATAGCTGCGTGGCGCGAGAATCTCGTTGACGCGCAACTGATAGAACAGTCGCTCGTTGGTAAACCAGGTTGCCGACAGACTGAAGATCGTCCCCAAGCCGTGACTGTCGACGTAGGGCTTGTTGTCGACGGAGAACTCCGTGTCGAAATAGCTGTAGACGCCTACGCCTGCAGCGAGCGAGAGCCGCCGGTCAAAGAAGGCAGCGCGCCGCCAGTATTGCAAGGCGAAACCATCGCGATGACTATCCTGAACGTGGCCCTCGTTAAGCCAGGAGTAGCTGAGCGCGTTGTATGCATCGAGCGCCTGCAAATAAGTGAAACCCCAGGTATAAGCCGATTCCCCAGGCCGATCCGCACGCAGCCATCCGCCGAACACGGACAGTTCTTGCGCATGGACCGTGCTGGCGAACACTACGCCACTCAATACCGCGATCCACCTCGACACGCGAGCCAGCCGAAGTTGCTTTTTCATAACCTGTCTTCCGCACTTCAACAAAATAGCGGGACAACGTTTGAACGCTCCGGGATCCCGACAATCGAGTGTACCGTCCGAAAGCACGCCGACGAAGGCTAACGCTGCCTATGCCGTAACGCGTCGTAACTTTGTGCGCTCAGTACCAGTCATCGAAGAAAGCGATATCGCTCGGCGCAACCGGTACCAGGTAGATGCCTGGAAATTCGAGCAGATAATATCTTGTTATAAATCCGCGTATTTCTGTTTCACTACCAGCATTCACCCGCGCCTGAGTTTCGCCCCAAATACCTTTCCAGATTGTCAATGATCCCGGCATCCATGTCGACAGTCAGGGTAAAACCGACCTTCACTGATGCTGCATACGGCCGTAAACCTTGTTGGAAGGCTACGGGAACATTGCATGCCATTGCTACCAATGGCAACCCAGCTATTTGCCAAGCGGCAAGTAACGGGAAAGCCATGTTTTGCGAGAAGACGGAAGAGGCAATCGCCGCGACCGTTACCGCCCCGTCGTCTGTGACAAAGCTTATGAGAGACCTGCCATAGATGCGACCGTGTCCGCTACTGGACGCGAACGCATCCATGACGCGCAAGCAGAAACTCAACAGAGGTTGAAAATGTCAACACTGTCGGCATCTGAAACTGTCAAGGCAACCGCGCTTTTGCCCGTTGCCCGTTCGGGTGATCTGGTGATGTACCTGACCTTGCTCGGATCAGTCGCCGCGGCGCTCGCGATTGGCCAGTACTTCGGCGACCTGGCTTTCGCCTTGACATGCGGCGCGGTTCTGCTGACCGTCGGGAGCGTGGCGTTCTTCGCCGCGCGTGGCAGATGGGCGGCGAGGCTTGCCCTCACCCTCTGCAATGTCGCGGCCGTAATCCTGCATATCCAGTTGGGCTTCGGAACCGTCGAATTTCACTTCGGGATTTTCGTACTGCTTGGATTGTTGCTGGTCTACAGGGACTGGCGCATCCTCGTCGTGGCTGCAGGCCTGTTTGCGCTACACCATATCGCCTTCGATCGTTTGCAGGCGTTGCATTTTGCGGTGTACTGCACAGCACAGGCGAATTTCCCGAAAATGCTGCTTCATGCCGCTTACGTCGTCGTGCAGACCGGTGTCGAAATCGTTCTTGCAGTCCGTCTGCGCGAGGCGGCGATAGAAGCATCGGAACTGTCGGCGATCGTCCACCACGTGGATCGGGGCGATCAGCTCTGTCTTGACGTCACCCCGCTAGCCGCGAGCGCGCCCTCCGCCGTAATACTCAAGGAAGCGATTGCCAGAATGGCGGCAGCGATGGCCGACGTCAGCGGGGTTGCCGCCTCCATTGGAACAGCTGCCTCGGAAATCGCGACCGGCAATCTGGATCTGAGCCGGCGTACGGAGCAGCAGGCGGCCAGTCTTCAGCAAACCGCGGCGTCGATGGAGCAGTTGACAGGGACCGTGAAGAACACGGCGGGCACCGCCGGGCAGGCCACAGGACTGGCAGGCGCAGCCGCCCTCGCAGCAGGTGATGGCAATGAAGCCGTCGCCAGGATCACGGCCACGATGACGGAGATTTCTCAGTCCGCGAGGCGCATCGCCGATATAACCGGGCTGATCGACAGCATCGCCTTTCAGACCAACCTGCTCGCCCTGAACGCGGCGGTCGAGGCGGCTCGCGCAGGAGAACATGGCCGGGGCTTTGCCGTCGTTGCCTCCGAAGTACGCCAGTTGGCCCAGCGCTCGGCAACTGCCGCCAGCGAAATCAAGACGCTCACAGGCGATAGCGTTGAGAAGGTCAGTACCGGGATGAGTCTCGTCAACGCGGCGGGAAACACGATGGACAGCATCGTTAGTCAGGTACGAAACGTCAGCGCCTTGATTAGTGAAATATCGGGCGCGTCGACACAGCAGACCGTCGGCATTGGCCAGGTCAGCGACGCGGTGACACAGCTGGACGCCGTCACCCAGCAAAATGCGGCGCAGGTCGAACAAAGCGCCGCGGCCGCGGAAAGTCTCCACCAGCAGGCAATCCGCCTGAGCTCGGTCGTCGATCGCTTCGTGCTTGGCAAACAACCGGTCGTGAGCGTTGCCTGAGTGGCGCGCAAACCTCAACCACGGAGCGCCACAGTCGCCACAACGAGGGCCGAAAATACCAGCGCCGGGGCGAGATGCTGGAACGGCTCCCGGTTTCGTAGCAACGTGAAGAGCGCGCCAATCATGATTGCACCGGCCAGCGTCAAGCCCAGGACTCTGGTTTGCTGTCCAAAAAGAAGTGCCGCACACAACAGTTCAAGCGCGCCACAGAGCAAACGAAACCATACCGGGTAACCCCAGCGCGCGAAGTCGCGCTTCACCGCGCCTGGTCCTGCGAGATTGACCACCCCAGCAATCGTGAACAGAACCGCTACGATCATCGCAAGAATCGATTCGAAAGATGCACCATTCCACGCCATGGTCATGCTCCATTGTTTTGCTGAAAGTGCTTTGGTGCGGATAGGTCCGCAATCAGGCCAGGCCCATGGGGCTGCCACGCAAGAACTCGCCGGGCATGCTGGCCGCTGACTCTCTGATCTAGCGCCAGTGCGTCAGCGAACGGTCCAAGCGATTTACGAGCATCGTCGAGCGGCCAGGTTTCGACGCGATCGGCGCCGACCGAGGCCCGAATCGCTTCGCCCATGCCGGCAACCGCAACGGCATCTTCCGCGACCACGTTGAAGATCTGTCCCGCGACTCGGCCGTCCCCATTTGCCGCCCGCTCTACCGCGCTCAGGTAGGCCGTGGCGAGATCGTCGACGTGAACGGCAGGCCAGTGGTTGCGACCATCGCCGACCACCCTCACACTGCCGCTCTGACGGGCCATGCCGGCGAGCATGCCGAAGACACCGCCGCCGTAGCCGTGCACCATCGCCGGCCGGAGGATCACTGCGGCAATCGAGCGGCTTGCTGCCAGCGCCAACACCTGTTGCTCCACTGCGGGCCGCCAGGCGATGAGTGGCGTCGGGTTCAGCGCCGATGCTTCAGTCGCGGGCTCCCCCTCCGTATTGCCGTAGACCCAGATGCCCGACGTATAGACAAACGCCGCGCCCGGATGCAAATGCGAAAGCATCGCTATGGCCGCGGCCTCGTCAACAGCAGCGGCGGAAGCATCGTTGGTCGACGCCATATGCACCACGCCATCCGCGGCACCGGCAGTCGCAGCGAAAGACCGCGGCTCGCGCAGGTCGCCGGAATGCAGTGTCACACCGAGACGCGCCAGCGCGCCGGCGGCCACCGAACTGTCCTTGCGCACCAGTGCCGTCACCTGATGGCCAAGGCTGATTGCCTTGCGCGCGACCGCTTGCCCGATAAAGCCAGTACCACCTGTCATGAACAGTTTCAAAGCGTTCTCCAATGATTGGCTGTGACGTTGAATAGTCATACAAACGAGACTAGTCGGTCTCGTTTTGGCAAATCTAAACGAGACTGACCAGTCTTGTCAACTATTCGACGATCTGTTATTTATCTGGGATGAACCCCTCCTCACTCCCCGACCTGAGCCCGCTGCAACGCCGTAAGCGGTCCGCCATCCTCGACGGCGCAAAAACCGTTTTTTTAAGCCAGGGGTTCGGCCTGGCAACGATGGACGATGTCGCCGCGGCCGCCGGCGTCGGCAAACAGACGGTCTACCGCCACTTCAAGTCGAAGGAGGCGCTCTTCGTTGGTCTGGTGAGCTCGATGTGCGCTCAGGTGGGTGGATTTCTTGCCAGCGCTGAGGACGAGCAATCCGATGGCTCACCCGAAGTCGAGTTGCGCGGGTTGGGAGAAGTGTTGGTACAAAATCTCATCACGCCGGATAATCTGCGGCTTTACCGGGCCGTCGTTGCTGAGGCCGAGCGTCTTCCGGAACTCGGCCAGGTGTTTTACGAAAATGGCGCCAAGGTCGTGCGTGCCTTCGCCGCAAAAATTCTGCGAAAGCGATTTGATGAATCGACTGCCGCATTGCGGGCAGCGACATTCGTTCAGTTGGTGCTGGGCGATGCGTATCTGGAGCTGTCAATTGGCTTCACGGTGCCCGATGCTGAAGCGCGCTTTGCGTTGCAGATTGATGAGGCGGTGGCGGTGGCGCTTCGCTAAGGAGCGCCGCACAAGATGAACGGTTCCATTGCGGTCCGGGCATGCAACCCCTCGATGTGCCGCAAGCCGCCGTCAGGAAGTGGCTCGGACGAAACAAAAAGCCGCTGTCCGTGAGGGCAGCGGCTTTCCTTGCAACGGCGGCGAATGAAGGCGCTTGCTCGCTTTGCGCTTGCGCCTGGCGGGTTATTAATTGCTGTTATTTGCCAGCCGGCGACGCTGTGCTTGGGGTTGCCAGCGTGTTGTTGACCCCGTAAGCGCTAGCACTGGGCGTCGAGTTGGTGTTCGTGGTCTGCTGCAGGCCCGAGTTCACCGCGCCGCCGCTCATGCCGCTGTCCGAGTTGGCGGCGCCAGGCGTGCCGTAACCGCTCGTTGCGTTGGTCTGCGCGGCTGCGGGCGACACTACGCTCGGCGTCGCCAGCGTGTTGTTTTGTGCATAGGCCCCGCCCGACAGCGCGAGTGCGGCGACAGCCGCGATTAATGTGCTGGTTGCCTTGTTCATGACCTGCTCCTCCAGATTGGATTGGAATTCTCATGCAAACGCACGTAATGAGAAGTCTAGGAAAGTGGCAGCTGATAATTAAGCGCATTGTTCGCAAAGATTAATTTCGATTTTTGGAACGACCTTGAATGAGTCCTGCCCCCGGTCTGAGGCTGGCAGGTTCGCGGCGTGGCGCGCCGTAATGCGGCTTTGCGGAACACGGCCGAGATTGTAGCCATCGAATTTGAACCGTCGCGACCGCGAATATCCGTCTTAATCATAAAGTTTCGGTGCAGCCAGCCGATAATCCCGATGGGCCATAGATCATTGGGGTTTTAAGTTGTCCCGTCCGTCTGTCCAGGCCAACCGCGCAATGCTTAGTGTCGACAACACGGGCGGAGATCTAACTGAATTATCAGTTCGTCCTCTGACGTTTCTCTACATCGGTGAACTGCACATGGCCGGTACTCCTCAAGCGGCAAGTGATAGTCCGCTTCGCGCCGTTTATGTTCCGATTGTTGGAGCCTATGAGGAATTCGAAGTCTTTCCCGCAGAATACAAGGGGCGCTTGTACGAGACCTTTACGATGGACGAACGCAAATTTGATGACGACGTAATGGCGTTCGCGAATTCGGACGGTCGCAGGCTCAATACGTATGTTCTCTATTTCGCTGCTGTCGATTACAAAGACAAGTTTAATACCCACCATCACAGAGTTTTTGAAATCACGATGAGCCAGCACGAACTTGACGAGGCTACGGCGGCTCGGCTTGTCAGCACGTACGACGACTCAATAAAAAACGGTGTGTATATTGACACGCGTTATGTGGGCTCGGCCGCCCTTGCAAAAATCTGGCCGCATGCAGCATCGCCACGCATTGCAACGACGCCGTGGGGAACTCCGGTTTGATTGGGTGGGTTAAGGACAAACTGTCTGTCACTTCGCGTATGGGACCGTTACGTTGCCGGCTCACGCCGCTGTTCGCGTGTCGACGCAGACATGCACACTCTCTGCATCACAGCGGTCGTTCGACAACGGCGATCGCGAAAGGACGCTGGGCATCGGCGAATGCGTACTTTCGACACAGAACAGCCGGTCAAGCCGGCTCGACCCCGACGGCCGCTTCCGAGATGAAGCAGGCCCTTCACCTCGGCGCCGCAGCGAGCACGTGGGTTCTATATACCGCAAGAAACCCACATTGGTATAGTTGTCTCCCATAGGCCGCTTTTCACGTGTGGTGGCGGCCATTATCTTGGAGCCTGTGCTGTGGTCATAATTTTAGCCACACAATGCACAATTTGAATTAATTTATTTAACAAAATTTCGGGTTGTTTTAATAAAAAACGCTCTATGGATATCTACCAAATCGAAATATTTTGTGACCGCTGGATATCAAAGGCGGACATCTATCGATCCGACAGTTTGGAAGATTTATTCGATCGATTCTTTACGCTATTTGTAGCCTACAATCGCCTTTACTCCGCATTGGCTGAGCTATACCGCGCGACCCTTGATCCGCGAAAGGTGCCAATGCTTCAGGGAGACCGTAGAGAGGCTACTACCATAATGGCTCAGCTTATTCAGCAGCCTCGATTCTTAAGTATCGTGCAGGGAAATTCCGTCATAGCCGATTCCTGCAAATCGATCTCAGAACTGCTGCTGAATCGCCAGTTTTTCTTGCATAGCATCCGTGGTACAGGCAAACCCGACCATGCAAGGGATGAAAGACTTGCCGAGGAGCTGCATAGGCATCGTATCTTGGCGGTTCTCGAATGTCTTTACCAGATCCGCTGCAATATTTTTCACGGTGAAAAAGAATTTGCCCCGCGACAAGCCCAACTACTTGCCCCAGCTATTGTCTTGCTCGAAGCAATCGTCCAACTGAGTAAGAACGTCTTGCGCGAAGTCGCCAGTATTCCCGCAGAGTAAGGCGTTACTGATCCAAATGAAAGACCGTTAACTAATCATGAACTGGCATTCGAATGTCGGACTTGCGCCTAGAGCGAGCGACGCCTCGTGACCGAACACGGAAATCCGTCGAAGGAGTATGCGCAGCGCATCGTCCTGAGCGGCAAGCTTCCGTAACCGACCCCTTGCCGCCCTTCGGTTGAGGGCGGCAAACGTCTCTAACTAAGTCCAAAGCGGCCCGCTAGATGAGCGTCAAGAATGGTCGACAACATCTGCTTCCGTGTCAGATTGACCGGCCAGTCGACGCTCATAATACCGTACTAGCTTACTAATCTCGGGATCGCCCAGATCAACTTCGGCGCGTTTTAGCCGCTGCATAGCATCGTCGTATACAGAAAAATCCGCTGTTTTTCTATAAATTTCGATGCCAACGTCACAATAGGCGCCGAGTAATAGTTTGTGGTCCCGAAACCGTCCGATTGCCGCTAGAGCCGCGTCACGCGCTTGGTTTAGAATCGCCAGCCGATCTTCTAAAAGGATCCCTTCGGTTTCCAGCGCACGACCCACTAGGATGTTAATCCTATACCGGGTGACAGGTGCATCACGTCCGAAATCCTTTTCGAATATGCGGATTTCGGCATCGGCCTTTTCGAATTCACCAAGTTGAATGAGATTGCGAATAAGCCTGTGCCTTGGCACTCGCTCGCCGGGTGCGACAGACATCATCTTACGTAGCAATCTATTTTGAACGTTCTTGTCCGGTATACGTGGCAGGCCACTCTCGATGTTACAAAGCTCGCGAATTGTACGAATCTCGATGTCGAATGTCGGAGAAATGGAATCGATGACTTTTTCGAAAAGAGAGATGATTTGTTCCGTATCATGGAATTTATATTTTGTGAGAATACTGACTATCACAGCATGCCTGCCCCGCCAACCGTACAACCCCTCTCTCTCATTGATGGCGTACTCATGGATGATGTCTGTGAGGTTGCTCAAAGCCGCCGAAATCGTTAAAGCCGGAATGCCGAGCAGACGTATCACCAGTTGACGATGAACGCGGATCCCCGAGCTTTCCATCGCCGCAACAATTCGGTAAATATCTTGATGCTCCGGGTTTAGGCTCGCATATTCCCTCAATATAATGTCGTCGAACTTTTCCGATGAAAAAATATTTTTTAGACAAACGAATGTCTCCGACTCGCACCTATCGACTAGCCGCCGCCGCTTTTCATGACGAGAGAACCCGCTGAATGCGTCTCCGACTAGATCGCGAATTTTTGCATTTGAATCAATCAAATTGAGTAGTTTATCGATCTCCTCAGATTTTAGGCGACCTAAACCGAACTCTCTTCCAATTTTATAAAACGCGGGTGTTTTTATACGAGGATTCCAATGGTTCCGAGTGCTGACCAAAACCACCTTTAGTTCATGTATACGTTCCGAATAAAGTGAGTCAAGAAGGGCGTTTATCTGGTGGAGATGCGAGTGAGCCTCGTCTACAAACAGAACCCCTTTGGCACCGTACTTCGCTAGCGATTTAGCGATGGCAAGCCAATCGCGCGACGGCAGTTCGAAATCGCCCTTGTGTTCCCAGCAAGTGTAGCCTTTGCTTTGCAAGGACAGCAGAGCTTGTCGCGCAGCTGTGGTCTTGCCAAGCCCACTCGCGCCGAGGATCGTTGCGCATACGTGGTCGTCCGCTTCAAGATAGGTTTCAATCTCCGCCGTGACTGCACGATCAAACGTAAGGTTTCCGACGATGTCTGCATAGCTAGCTGGCCATCCATTAAACATTCTGGTGGCGTCAGACGACCCGCTCGCGGCATGTTCTACGTCTACAGTTATTGGCCGCAGCGTCGGTGTCTGGTCAAAAGGGTGACCGGTCTCGCTATAGACTGGCGTACTGAACGGCAATTTGGCCGCAATCGCGTGAAAAAAGTCATCGAGTCCACCAAAGCAGACCTGAAAACCACGCTTTTCCCAGAGGGCAGCACGGTTGATATCGTTGGAATACATGAGCAACGTGATCTTGCTAACACCCCCGGTTTTGCTTGCGATTTCGGCCGCCCGATTCGCAATTTCTTTAATGTCTTCGTCGGCGAGGGAGTGACCAATGATTATTAGGTTTGCGCCAAATAGATCGGCTTTGAACCGATCGTACAGCCCTTCGCGAAAGTTCTGAGTATGATCGTAATCGCTATCGGTCAGGATGATGCGACTGGTATGTCCGTCGCAGAGATCCTTGTCTATAGATCCGTGTAGTTTGAAAAGCTTGACGGAATCTGATTGTTCATGAATTCTAAAGTCGAAATTTGACTCATACACTAATAGCGGAATATTCTTCCTCTTGTAGCACTGCTCGACAAGTGTGTCATAATTTGTCGTATAAATGGATTTCCATTTATACAATGGAAGGTTAAGTAGACTTCCTGTTGGGCTCAGCCCCCGAAAAGCTCTCCGGATGGTCTCAATAAGCTCCTTTCTGCCAAACTGCTCCTCGATGATTCCGCTGTACTCGCGCAGCGAATAGCCGTTGTGGTCGAGATCGAAGCGCGCTTCTAAAAGCTCAAGCAGTTTTCCGACTGATGGCGCGTGAGAACTTATGCACGCACCGGCACCCATAAAGAGCACTGTACGCTCGGGTTCGACTGTGAGCGCGAGTCGGCTGAGTTCGATTGGCATAGTATCCCCTAAGACATGACATCTTCGTTATCGTTGGTCTCTGCGCGACGCAGTATTGAGTACATTAGCATGTCGCGATTTAATAGTGGGCCATACCAGTGGGCTGTGCAATATCAAGGATGGCTATTCTGCGAAGCGCTGAGCACCGACGCCGAACCAATGCAACGTTTGAGCGTACCTGTTCGCGCCCGGATGTCCGCTAATGTTGGGTGTTCTGCCGCTGTGCGAAGCACCGTGACCGTCCGCAAGTGGCCGGCCCCGGTCCGACGGTGAACCGAAAGACTGGTTCGCCGTTGATCGGTCCGCGTCCGGCAGTAGTCGACCCACAGCTGCCTCTGAACGCAAAGCGATCGCTACGGCAACTTGCAGACTGTAACGGCCATTCGCCAACCGCTCCTCACAATCTTGTGTCGATTCGTCCTCTCACGACTGTTCGGCACCGGTCTCCATCTCCTCGATTGCCATCATTAAATTGGTTATCAGTTGGGCATAAAACGAGTGTCGCCGGCCGCTATCATAAATCGGACGACTTGATTCGCTTCTCAACGACCGGATCGCATTAAGCGAAAATCCTCTTTGCGCTTCTAGAGCGCCGACGATAGATTGATGGGTGATGTTAGATAACAATTTCTTCGCTATTAATGTCGCCTGAAGCCGTTGCTGATATTTAGACACTGTCGAAGACACGAACATATCGGTTGGGATTTCAGGCGCGCCTACCATGACTCGGAGCGCTTCTGCCTCCAATATAATAAACCCGCAACCGTGTGCGAGTTCGCCGCGTGGCAATATCGTATCCTCTACGATCAACATGTATCCGTCGTCAGACAAAAGATCATGAAGGGAATTCGACGAAAATATATCTGGCAACCATAGTGAAACAGGGATCTCATGAAGAACGTTAGTCAGCACAATGAAATCGACTTTCCCGCCAATGGTTTTAGCTGCATTCTCGATTGAGTCAAAAACTCTTTTTCCGCCCTTCTCGAAGACAGCCTCGACGCGTTGCTCGCAGATTGCCCTAACGCCTTGCATTGGTTCGAAAGCATAGTAGTCAATTACATCATTAATCACCTTCCCTTCTTGTTTGCATCGTTCAGTTAATCCGTCAATTAATCTTCCTTGGCCTGCGCCGAAATCGAGAACGCTTATCGGCATTCCGGAAATATTTTTAAGCTGATCAAATATTTGATTTACCTGAGGATCGTCCTTCGCATATTTGACCGTCACTGGTTCGACAAGGCAATCTGCCGCGAATGAATTGATCGCGAATTCGCTAACGTTACCGCAAAAATCAGCCAGCTCTCGTGGCCCCCCGTCGCCACCGGCAAGTCCATTGACGACATCAGGAATGGTGGCTGCCGTTGATGAAAACGAGCCATTATTCGCGTACCACAGTGAGCGGGGAAACTTCGCCGCTAGATGTGATATCAGGGAGAGGCTATGAGTCGCCACCCAGATTTGTGCGCGTGGCGTGCGCTCAATCAAGGCATCAAACAGCTTATTCAACGCTGCCGGATGAAGATGGACTTCAGGCTCGTCGATAAGCAGGGGAACGCTCGCCTCCACCAAGATTCGAGAATGAATAAGGACAATCCACCGAACGAGTTGTCTCTGCCCAACCGAAAGAGATAGCTCGGTCAAAGTTCGGCCGTTCACGACAGGTTCACCGCCGATATCATCGACTGATAAAGCTAGTCCGGCGATTTCGTGCAGAAGCGAGGCTAGATCGTCGAACGAATCGTGAATTTCTGGGTCCGGATCTTGGCTTCCGAATTGCCACTCGTCGGAATTTTTCAGTCTAGCGTGTCTTTTACTTATATCCTCGATATAGGCAAGAGGAGAAGATGCAAGCCAGTTTCTGCTACGACGGCCATGGGCGCGTGGTACACCGACGTAGAGTTTCGCATCAAGGTCAGCCTCTGCAGAAATTGAGTCACTCGAAATAAACCGCGCGACATCTATATATAGTCGAAAAGCCTCGATCTTATCTTCATTTTCATTGAATTCGATTTCAACACCTGTTAGGGGCTCAAATTGTCTTCGAATCGCTTCGACATTTGCCCTAACTCCAGCGGCGGTATACGGTTGTTGATCTGGATCACGCAAAATCGATTCTTCGTCTTGCGCGCGACGAAGAGATTTCTCTATAGACTCGTATCCGACACGCTCGATCTGTGTGAGCATCCAATGAAGGGCGGTCAATAATCGAGTTTTACCCGATCCGTTCGGGCCTGCTAGTACGATGATTCTGTCAAGTCGTTTAAACCGACTTGTTTCAAGGCCAAGTCGCTCACTAATGTGCGAATTTATCGTGAAACGTTCTATGTGCATTTTTTAAATTAATGTATTGGTTTTTTGATCTCACGCTTACTAATCGAAAAAGCGAGCTTTCGTGGCCTCTTCGTGGACTGTTCATGTAAGCCTAGCTTTCAAAGCAACCTTCTCCCACCGTAGGGCGCTTGCGCAAGTCCTCATGCAATAAACTCCACGAAAACAGTGGCCAGCGTCATATGCAGCTGGTTCGCCAGTTCGACAGCGCTTTTCTGAGTCGAATCCGCAATTCTTTTCCTGCTTCGGGTCTTCATGGAGTTTTTCGGCTTTCTTCAGGATGGTAGCGCGTGATCGCAGGGAGAATTCATTCTCCCGCTGGCTCGAATCCTAAGACCGCTTGGCCGCTGTGAGGAGGCATGGCGACGTCTGAACGACGAGTGATCCTAGTCGCCAACGACTGTTTGTGGCCGGCTGCTGCCTGACGGCGATCACCCGCACACAACCCTAAGCCTCCCCCTCGACGCGATGCGAGCCCTACCGCAGCGTCCAACCCGTAACGGCCAAGGGGTGAGCTCAGACGATGACCTTCTGCTCCCCGGCAGCCTGCTCGCGCATGCGACGGGCTTCGTCGCGCAGGAACTGCTGATAATCATCCAGATCGCCGTCGAAAGGCTCGACGCCACCCTTGGTAACGAGCCAGAACTCGTCACATACCGCGCGCAGCAGCGACCGGTCGTGACTGACCAGCATCACTGTGCCTTCGAATTCGTTGAGTGCCATGCCCAGCGCTTCGCGTGTAGCCAGGTCGAGGTGGTTGGTCGGCTCGTCGAGCAACAGCAGATTGGGACGCTGCCACACGATCATGCACAACACGAGCCGCGCCTTTTCGCCGCCGCTCATCGTGCCGACCGCCTGATGGACC
Source organism: Paraburkholderia caffeinilytica (assembly GCF_046030355.1). Lineage (GTDB taxonomy): Bacteria > Pseudomonadota > Gammaproteobacteria > Burkholderiales > Burkholderiaceae > Paraburkholderia > Paraburkholderia caffeinilytica_B. Next base: position 145,042 of record NZ_JAQQCQ010000005.1, on the reverse strand, counting down.
ATGTCACCACTAAAGTTGAAGGTGCCGAGGAAGGTACGAAGCGACTGTTCGGTGCCGCTCTGGCCCGGGGCACGCAGGTGCGCCGGCGTGTCCTTCGCAAGGCGGAGCATGTGTTCCAGCGGAGTGTCGAGGGGACGCAGCACGTCGAGTTCCTGCTGTGCGAAGTAGCCGATGTTCAGACCTTTGCCTTCGCTGATTTCGCCGGCAATCGGCGCGAGCTCGTGCGCCACCGTCTTCACCAGCGTGGACTTGCCCTGGCCGTTGGCACCGAGAATGCCGATACGCTGTCCGGCCAGCACGGAGCGGTTGATGCCCCGCACGATGACCGTCGGCGGCGTGTCCGGCGCTGCGTCGGTCGGCGCGGGGTAGCCGAAGCTCGCGTCCAGCATCGACAACAGCGGGTTCGGGACGTTGAGCGGCTCCTTGAACTCGAAGGTGAACTCCGCGTCGGCAAGCACCGGTGCGATCTTCTCCATGCGTTCGAGCGCCTTGACCCGGCTCTGCGCCTGCTTCGCCTTCGAGGCCTTGGCCTTGAAACGGTCGATGAATTTCTGCAGGTGGGCGATCTTGTCCGCCTGCCTGGCCATCGCGGCCTGCTGCAACAGGAGTTGCTCGGCGCGCATCTCTTCGAACTTGCTGTAGTTGCCGCCATAACGCACCAGCTTGGCGTTGTCGACGTGTACGGTCACCTGCGTCACCGCGTCGAGGAACTCACGGTCGTGGCTGATCACGACCATGGTTCCTTCATAGCGCTTGAGCCACGCTTCCAGCCAGACCAGCGCGTCGAGGTCGAGGTGATTGGTCGGTTCGTCGAGCAACAGCAAGTCGGACGGGCACATGAGGGCGCGCGCCAGCTGCAATCGCATGCGCCAGCCGCCGGAGAAACTGTTGACCGGCTGGCTAAGCTGCGCAGCACTGAACCCAAGGCCCAGGATCAACGCCTGGGCACGTGCGGGGGCATCATGTGCGCCGGCGTCGTGCAGGGCCATGTAGGCGTGCGCCATGCGCATGCCATCGTCGCTGGCCTCAGCGGCGGCTACTTCGGCCTGCGCGGCCAGCAGGATGGTGTCACCCTCGATGACGAAGTCGGTCGCACTTTGCTCGGTCTCCGGCATCTCCTGCGCGACCTGGCCCATCTTCCATGCAGCGGGAATCGAGAACTCGCCGCCGTCTTCGTGCAGCGTGCCGTTGAGAAGGCCGAAGAAGGACGACTTGCCAGCGCCATTGCGGCCGACAAGGCCAATCTTTTCGCCAGGGGTGAAGGTAACGGATGCGCGGTCGAGTACGACATTGACGCCACGGCGCAGCGTGACATTACGGACGGAAATCATAAGGAGCTACTTCGGAGAGGATAGGCATGATAGCCCACCGGACGTACAGGGCTGCTCTTTTCTGGCCGCACGAGTGAAGAACCGCTTGCGCTTTGCGGCGCCCGCCGGCCGCAAAGCGAGGCGGGTACTGGCGCACCGGGCGTTCCGGCTGCGGGGCCAGAGTGACAAATCGCACGCTCACCATCGGCGCGTCTGACGTTCGATTCACGACGCTCGACAAGTCGATCGCATAAAATGAACGAGTCCGTTGCAAACACGCCCAAACGCAGTCCCCAAGCATACAAATCCAGATGACCCGGGCCTTTGCACTCCGGAATGCCATCTGATTTCATTCGCCATCGTTTCTCTCCAGTTGGGGCACCCCGTCCTTATGCCGAGAATGACTCCAAATGCGATGAGCCGCCGGCACCTGCTGACGCTGATCGGCAAGAACCTCGGCGCGGCCGCCATGATGCAAGGCATGGGCACGTTAGGGTTCGCCGCCACCTCGACCTACACCGGACCGATCAAACTCAGTGGCGCCCCCAAAGGAACGCGAATTCTCGTGCTCGGGGCGGGCATGGCGGGCCTCGTCGCGGCCTTTGAGCTGAGGAACGCGGGCTACCATGTGCAGGTGCTCGAGTACAACAACCGCGCGGGCGGTCGGGCCTGGACTGTCAGGGGCGGTGATCGTTATACAGAACTCGGCGGCGCCACCCAGTACTGCGATTTCGCTGACGGACTCTATCTGAACCCAGGACCGTGGCGCATTCCGTATCACCACCAAGGCGTACTCGACTACGCAAAACGCCTGAAGGTGCCACTCGAGCCGTTCATCCAGGTCAACTACAACGCGTACCTGCATTCGACGGAAGCTTTCGATGGCAAGCCGCAACGATTCCGCGCGGTGCAGACCGACTATCAAGGCTATATCGCCGAACTGCTTTCCAAAGCGATCCACAAGAATGCACTCGATGATGCGTTGTCAGCCGAAGACGCGCATCTGCTACTCGAATCCCTGCATCAATGGGGTGCGCTCGGTCGGGATGGTCGCTACGAGGCGGGTCCGCGAAGCAGTGAACGCCGCGGATTCACCACCGCGCATGGCGGTGGACTCATGCCCAAAGCGGTGCCGTCGGATCTGCTCCCGCGCGACCCGTTGCTTGCATCGCGTTTGTGGCAATGGCTCTCGTCTGGAAACGAGCAGGACTTCCAGAGCACCCTTTTTCAGCCCGTCGGCGGCATGGACAGGATTGCTCATGCGCTTTACTCACAGGTCGCGAGTGCTGTCGTGTTCAACGCCAGAGTCACGGCCATCTTGCAAGATGAGCAAGGCGTCACGGTGCGCTACACCGATACGACCACCCGAACCGAACGGAACGCACACGCGGACTGGCTGGTGTGCACCATTCCGCTCTCGATCCTGAGTCAGATCGACATCGCGGTCGGCCCGGCCATGCGCGCCGCGATCGATGCGGTGCCCTACGAGACATCAGTGAAAATCGGCTTGCAATTCGGTCGGCGATTCTGGGAGGAAGACGAGCAGATCTACGGCGGCATCACGCATACTGATCTGCCGATCTCGACGATCGGCTATCCGGCAACCGGTTACGGATCGACTGGCCCCGCGGTGCTGCTCGGCGCCTACATGTGGGGGCCCGCCAGCTATGAAATGGGTGCGCTGCCCCCTGCGGAACGGATCGCGATGGCGTTGAGCCAGGGCAGCCAGATTCATCCACAGTACGCACGCGAGTATCAGAACGGCTTTGCGATGAGCTGGAGCCGGTCACCGTTTACGAATGGCTGCTTCGCTGCATGGACGGATGCGTTGAGAAAAGCGCATTACGCGAATCTCTGCCAGATCGACGGAAGGATCGTCCTTGCCGGAGAGCACGCTTCCCATATCCCGGCATGGCAGGAAGGCGCCGTGCTGTCGTCACTGGATGCGATCACCCGGTTGCATCGGAGAATCGTCAATGGATAGGGTACCGTTGATCCTCAGCGTGATGCTGATGGCCTGGCTGTCGGGAGCCGCGACGGTGGTATCGGCTCAGGCCGTGGCGCAGGACGCACCCCGCACCTTCACGATTTCGCCTGACTATCGCTTCACCGAAAAAAGCGGCGAAGCGCTTTACAACGCGACCTGCGCGGGATGCCATATGCCGGACGGAAAAGGCGCACAGGGCGCGGGCCACTACCCGGCGCTCGCTGATAACCCGGCAGTCGGAGCTGCTCCGTACGTGATCGTCAATGTACTGCACGGCAGAAAGGCAATGCCATCCTTTGGTGACGCGATGAATGACGATCAGGTCGCTGCTGTCGTCAACTACACGAGAACCCATTTCGGCAATCGATTTGCCGCAGATGTCACGCCGAGCCAGGTTAGAAGTCTGCGCTGAGCCGTCAGGCAGACAATCACTGAGTTAGCTCGCAGACGACGGTCAGTCCTGCGCAATCTCTCTGCAATCGACTGGATCAATGGATCCAGTCAAACCTGGTCACATTACCCGCTGCGCCATCCGGCGCCGGTACTTGCGAGTCCGGCATGCATCCGCTGCTTGCTGCAGAATCAACGCACGCAGTGGCGATACCTTCGGATCGGTCGTCCTGCCCAGACTTAGCTTGCGCAACTGGAACTTGACGGTAGCCATGTTCGCCAGTGAAGCCAGTGTCTTGTTCTTCCAGCTAATCGGCGAAAGTTGAGGAACAACATCCTTACCGCCTTGCCAGGCCCGGGGCAAATCGGGTTCGATTGCCAGAGCGGTACCCACGCCGACCATGTCCACCCCGCTCTTGACTACCTGTTCGGCAACCTGCCGGCGACGGATCCCTCCCGTGACCATGACCGGCATCTTTGCCACCTTCCGGATGTCGCGTGCGAATTCCACGAAATAGGCCTCGCGCGCCAACGTGCGACCGTCACGAGCCTCGCCTTGCATGGCTGGCGCTTCGTAGCTGCCACCGGACAGTTCGACCAGATCGACTTTCAAACTGTTGAGCAGCTTGACCACTTGTTTCGCGTCGTCCGCAGTAAAGCCGCCGCGCTGGAAATCGGCTGAGTTCAGCTTGACCGCAACGGAAAAGTGCGGAGAAACCACGGCACGCACCGCTTTGACAATCTCCAGTAGCAGACGCGCGCGGTTCTCAAGCGAACCGCCCCATTCATCCGTTCTCCGGTTTGTGAGCGGCGAAAGAAACTGGCTCAACAGGTAGCCATGGGCCGCGTGAATTTCTACACCCGTAAATCCCGCCTGCTCGCCAAGTCGCGCGGTACGGGCAAATCGCACGATCACGTCGTCGATGACTTCCTGCGTCATGGCGAGCGGCGTATTGAAGCGTTTGGACAGCTTGCCCAGCTCGAGCGGGACTGCCGAAGGCGCCCATGTCTGCTGGCCAAGATTGGCTTGCATCTGACGGCCCGGATGATTGATCTGCAGCCAGAACTGGGCGCCTTGGGACCGGCCGACCTGCGCCCAGCGCGCGAATTGTGCCAGCTGCGTGTCGTCCTCCAGGACCACGCCGCCCGGTCCCGTCATGGCGCGGCTGTCGACCATCACATTACCCGTTATCAGCAGGCCGGCGCCGCCGTTTGCCCAAGCCTCGTAGAGCCGCATCAATTGCCCGGACGGCCCCTGGTTGGCATCCGCCATGTTTTCTTCCATGGCGGCTTTGGCGATACGGTTGGGGATGACCGAACCGTTAGGGAGAGTGAGCTTGTCGAACACGTTCATAGGAACACCTCAATTGATCGTGTTGCAACTCTAAGTTTTAAGTTAAGTTGAAGGTCAAGCAATTTTTTGAACGGAACGAGCCACCCGCAGGTGGCTCGCTGACTGGTCTGCACGCGTTAGCAGCAGCGCGATCGCATGCGGTTGACGGCTTTATGACTCTTTGATGAACGCAAGCAGATCGGCATTGATCGCATCAGCGTTGGTTGTCGGCATGCCGTGAGGAAAGCCCGGATAGGTCTTTAGCGTACCGTTCCGCGCCAGCTTCGCCGAGAGGGGCCCCGAATCCGCATACGGGACAATCTGATCGTCGTCACCATGCATGACCAGAACGGGAATGGTGGTGCTTTTCAGGTCTTCGGTGAAATCCGTCTGCGAGAACGCGACGATGCCGTCATAGTGCGCCTTCGCGCTGCCCATCATGCCCTGCCGCCACCAGTTCCAGATGGTGCCGTCAGAAGGCTTCGCGTTAGGCCGGTTGTAACCGTAGAACGGGCCGGCGGGAATGTCGTAGTAGAACTGCGCGCGGTTTGCCGCGAGCTGCGCCTGAAGATCGTCGAACACCTGTTTGGGCAGACCGCCCGGATTACTCTCGGTCTTGACCATGATCGGCGGCACCGCGCTGATGAGTACCGCCTTTGAAACGCGATCTTCACCGTGACGCGCGACATAATGGATGACCTCGCCGCCGCCTGTGGAATGGCCTACATGTACCGCCTTCTGCACGCCGAGATGGTTCACGACCGCCGCGACATCATCGGCGTAATGGTCCATGTCATGGCCGTCCCAGACCTGACTCGATCTTCCATGTCCGCGCCGATCATGCGCGACGACCCGGAAACCCTTGGCCAGGAAGAAGAGCATCTGGGCATCCCAATCATCTGCGCTGAGCGGCCATCCGTGGTGGAAGAAAATGACCTGCGCGTCACGCGGGCCCCAGTCCTTATAGAAAATATCGACGCCATCCTTCGTTGTGACAAATCCCATTTTCGCTTCTCCGGTGATGTGTTCACACCCAATCGGTGTCGTGCACCTGATCGTTGCCGGTCAGGCTAACCTACTGCTCCTTCTGTCTGGTGAATAGCCGGCGACGGTGATTGAAGGCATCGCGTCCCGGTGCCGGCGGCTGGCACACCGGCGCGGCACACGAAACTGTTTGCGCAAAAAAGCCTTCAGTCCTCGTCGTTATCCTCTATCACGGTCCGCAACGGTGCGGCATCCATTGTCCGTTGACGTCTTGCTTGACCGTCTTTTAACTGTAGGATTAAAGTGAACTTCAAGGTCAATACTTTTTAAAAGTGCCACATGAAGATCGGGGAACTGGCAGAACTCAGCGGCCTGACCGCATCCCGCATCCGCTTCTATGAGGCGACCGGGCTGATCAAGGCGGTCGAGCGGACGGCGAACGGCTATCGCGACTACCCGCCGGAAGCGTTGACGATACTCGAAATCATCGCCAACGCCCAGCATGCGGGCTTTTCTCTCGAGCAGATCCGGCATCTGCTGCCAACGGGTCAGGGCTCATGGCAGCATGACGAATTAGTCGAAGCGCTAAAGCGCAAAGTGGCCGAAATCGAAGAGATGCAAGAACGCCTGAATCAGAGCCGGGTGCAGTTGCTCGTCGCCATTGAAAGCATCGAGAACAGACCCGCGGATCTGAACTGTTCAGACAGAAAGGAGTGGGTTCTGGGCCGTCTCCGCGAAAACGGGGTTGTGCCGAAACGGAAGAAAAACTCGCGCTGATCGACGGGAGCGACGTTTCACCGCCTGAAGGTTGCCGGCCTTCACGAGGGCGTGATGAACTAGTTGTGCTGAAATGCTTGACCTTAAAGTTGAGTTGAATCTTAGAGTATGTCCTGCAGGGGCGATCGGTTTATGACGACCGTCCGCAGGTCAACCCTCAAGAAAGGTCAACGGATATGGACAGGCGGTTCACACAGGTCGAGTTCGGCTCACACAAGGTTGAAGTTATCGAGGGCGGATACTACGACCGTTTCCGCATGAATCCGAACCTCGACGAAGTGGCGCGTGACCCCGCTGTCGGGAACATCGACTTTTTCCGCAGAATTCCGAAGCATCAGGTCGAGTCACGAGTCGGTCCGATATGGGCGCCGAATTTCTACTACCGCACCAGCAGTGTCCAGGTCCTGATGCTCGCCCCGTTGGAGCGATTGCGGTCCGCGCTGCCGACGCCTCTTGAGCCCTTGCATGCGTTGCCTGGCTACGGGTTAGTGGCGCTGACTTTCTTTTCGTACGCCGTCTGCGATAACGATCCTTACGACGAGGTCTCGGTTGCAATCGTTATCCGCCGGCCGGGCGCGCGTGGGTCTCATCTGATCGAACTGCTCGACTCAATGCGGCGCCGGAGCTTCTTCGCGCACGTCCTGGCGCTGCCGGTCAGCACCGAAATAGCGAGAGTGCGTGGGGTGTATGGCTATCAGCTCCCCAAGTGGCTCGCCGGAATCACCGTTGATCTTGGTACGAGCGTCAAGGCCAGCCTATCCGCTCTGGACGGAAAGCCGGATCTGATGTTGAGCGCGCCGCTGCCCGCACCGCGCAACGTCACGCCGCAATCTCACATGGGAACGTCGACAATGGTGCACGTTGTCGACGGTGAATGGCATCAGACTTCGGTCCAGACCAACACCTTATCGTTCGCTCAACGCATTCTCCCGCGGAACGTAAAGCTGGTGCGTAGCGGCGGCCCGTTGAGCCAGCTTCTCGATGGACTGAGCGCCTCAAGAATTGTTCGCTTCGACGTGGTCAAAGACGCGCAAGTGGTTCTGAACCTGCCCGCCCGCCTGAGAGCCTTTGATTGAGCTGGAAGCTATATGCAGGTCGGTAGAGATCCGCAACGAGCGTCACGCAAGTGCGGATTCCGAAATAACGGTGGAGTATCCATCCTATGAATATCGGGGAACTCTCGGAGCGCACCGGACTGACCCCGTCACGCATCCGCTTCTACGAGCGCATTGGGCTGCTGAAGACCGTCCAACGCCAACCCAACGGTTACCGTACCTATCCAGCCGAAGCCCTGCTGGTGCTCGATCTGGTTGCGACTGCGCAGAAGGCCGGCTTCAGTCTCGATGAAATTGGCATGCTGCTGCCGCCCGATCCGGCGCAGTGGCAACACGGCACGTTGCTCGAAACGCTGCGCCTCAAGGTGCAGGACATCGAAGCGTTGGAAGCGCGACTGGCGCAGAGCAAAACGCATCTTGTCTCGCTGATCGCGGAGATCGAAGCCAAGCCAGCCGAGATCGATTGCACGACCAACGCGAAGAGAGTGCTGTCGCGAATGCGTCGGGGTGAAATGACAAGTCCCGCCCTCGCGTCCGGCGATGTCAAGGTACTGGGGAAGGCAAGCCGTCGGCGAACGGAAAGATCGCGCTAGGTCAGCGTCGCAGTGCATCTGCGATGTCCGCACGGGAACAACGAAAGGATGTTTGAACATGACAAAACGCATACTGCACGTGGTCAGCAACGTCGCCAAGCTCTCGCTGCAACGCTCAGGAATTGAGCCGTCGCTACGCGCTCAAGTCTTTACTTTCGCGCCGACCCTTCCATTCTTCCCCAACCCGTCCAACGCAAACGGCGTATCCCTCAACCTCCGCCCCGTCAACCTGAACACCGCATTAGCCACGGCCGGCGCGACCGAAGGGCTCGACAACTCCCCTACGCCGCCCGGTTTAGCCGGATCGCCCTGCACGATCCGGATATCAACCTCCGGCATATCACTCATGCGCATCACGCGATACGTATCGAAGTTCTTCTGCTCGATTTGACCGTGACGAATATCGATGCGATCCGCCGTCGCATGTCCTAGTCCCCACATCAGCCCGCCATACAATTGCTCTTCAACGCCACCCGGCGATACGGCCAATCCGCAATCGGCCACACAGGTCAGCTTCTCAATCACAACCGCATCGCCCTTCTTCACGACCCGCGCTACAACCGCCACATAGCTGCTATACGCCTGATTCGTCGCCACGCCCAACGCCGTCCCCGCAGGCAACGGCTGACCCCATCCCGCCCGCTCCGCCGCCTCGCGCAACACGGCCTTGTGCCGCGCGTCTTTCATATACGCAAGCCGGAACTCAACCGGATCGCGCTGCGCGGCATGCGCAGCCTCATCCATGAAAGACTCCACCGCGAACACGTTCGGGATATAACTCACCGCGCGATACCAACCCGTCGGCACACCGGTTTCATGACGCACCCAACCAAGATCGACGTGCGGCGCATCGTAAGCGAACTCGTATTTGCTAATCGCTTCGGTGGTGCTGTAGTCCATCCGGTCCGGACGATCGAAATAACCCGGCTCCCATTGTTCCGGCGAAGCAGGCATCACCGCGCGCAACTGCAACGTGGTGAGATTGCCATGCGCGTCGAATGCGGCTTTAGCGCGGTGATAACTCGCCGAGTGATAGAAGAGCGCACGCATTTCATCTTCGCGGCTGTTCATCAGCTTGACCGGTTTGCCAACTTTCAACGCAAGCCATGTCACTTCGAATAACCAGTACTTCGATTCGCGCGAGCCGAAGCTGCCACCCGAGACAAGCTCATGCAACACAACGCGCTCTGCAGGAATCCCACCGATCACCTCAGCCGCTTCCTGCACAGTGGACGGCACTTGCAAACCACCCCAGTACTCAATGCGCCCGTCTTTCGCCCAGGCAGTGACATTGATCGGCTCAAGTGCGTTTTGCGCCTTATAGGGCATCGAGTACGACGCCTCGATCACGCGCGCACCATGTGGCCATGCGGTCTTCGCATCGCCGGTTTGAATCGTCGGCACAACATGCGCGACAGGATCGTCGAGCCACGCGGCCTGACGGGCGGCGAGCGTACTGCTGTCGAAGGTTTCCAGCGGACTGTCTTCCCATTCGACCTTCAGCGCCGCCTGACCTTGATGCGCCGACCAATAGTCATCGGCCAGCACGGCAACGCCCGCCTGATTGCCGCCGAGAATGTCGGGACGCCCCGGAATCTGCAATACCTGCCGCACACCCGGCACGGCCAATGTGGCTTTCGCATCGACGCTCCGCACACGCGCGTCGATCACCGGCGCACGCGTGACGACCGCCACCAGCATCCCCGGCAACGATACGTCGATGCTGTACGGAAACGCGCCTCTCGCTTTCAGATCGGCGCCACGTTTTCTCTGGAGCTTGCCGATGTATTTGAACTGCGACGGGTCTTTCAACGCGACATCTTTCGGCGCTGGCAATTGCGCCGCTACGCTCGCCAGCGAGCCGTAGTTCGCACGTTTGCCGCTGGTCTTATCGATTACGAAACCGCTTTCTGTTGTGAGCGCTGAGGGTGACACGTTCCATTGTTTCGCGCCAGCGGCAATCAACATCGCACGTGCGGTCGCGCCGGCGCGTCGCAAGCGCTCATATTCGAGCGAGACGCTCGTACTGCCGCCTGTCGAAAATACTTTCCACAGCGGATGAATATAGTCGCCGTAAAACGGATTCTCCGGCGTAATCACCTCCACGCGAAACGGATCGACATCGAGTTCTTCAGCGACGACCGCAGCCAATGCGGTACGCGTTCCCGTGCCGGAGTCGTGCTTATGAACCACGAGTTTGATCGTGTCGTCAGGCAGCACGCGGACCCATGCGTTCGGTTCGAACTCGCCGGCCTGCGGTTTCGGATTGCCGCTTACATCGGCGTCTTTCGCGAAAGCCTCGGGCAATTGAAAACCGATTGCGAGTCCCGAAGCCAACAATGCCGAACTCTGTTTGATGAAACGCCGACGCGCTGCGCCGTGTGCGCTGTTCAGCGCTTGCTTGTCGTGGCGCATTCAAGCCTCCTCTTTCGCGGAGGTGGTGGCGCACGCGGAAGCGCGAATGGATTCGACCCACGTGATCGACGCATGCGCCGGGTCGCCGGAAGCAGCGCGCTTGATCGCCTTGCGAATGCGCGAATAGGTGCCACAGCGGCAGATATTGCCCGACATGGCCGTCGCGATGGTTTCGTCGTTGACGGTCGGTTTGTCCTTCAGAAACGAGGCCGCCTGCATCAACTGACCGGACTGACAGTAACCGCACTGCGGCACGTCTTCCGCCACCCACGCGAGTTGCAGCGGATGCGTACCATCTTTCGACAATCCTTCGATCGTCGTGATGCGCTTGCCCGCCACCGCAGCAACCGGCAACAAACAGGAGCGCACGGCCTCGCCTTCCAGATGCACCGTACACGCGCCGCAAAAGCCGCCGCCACAGCCGAATTTCGTCCCGGTCAATTTGAGCCGGTCGCGCAACACCCACAACAGGGGCATGTCTTCCGGTACATTGTCGAGCGAGTGCCGCGTGTCGTTGACCACGATCTCGATCATGCGTGTCTCCTGAATGTTGTTGTGCAGCGCGGCGTGAAGTGCAGTGGAATGGCTGCCACCAGGGCCGCGTGCTTGCGGCCATTATTGAAAGCCGATAAGCACAACGCCAGCGACGATTTCTTCCATCACCCGTAAGTCCGGCTAACACCCATGTTGAAGCGCTACCCCTCCATCCAGTCGATGCAAGCGTTCCTGCAAGCGGCGCGCGGCGGCAGCTTTTCGAGCGCGGCCCGCCAGTTGTCGCTCACGCATAGCGCAATCAGCCAGCAGATCCGCACGCTCGAAGAATTCGTCGGTCAGCCGTTATTCGTGCGCGAAGGCGGCCGCGTGGTGCTGACGGACGCGGGCGTGCTGTTCGCGAATCAGTTGGCGGATGGCTTCGAGCAGATCGATCGCGCGTTGTCGTCGGTGAAAGAGCGCACGGTCAAGCAGTCGATCACGCTCGATGTCGATCCCGAACTCGCGCAGAGCTGGCTGGTCACGCGCTTGCCCGCACTACTCGATGCGTTGACCGGCACGTCGTTGACGGTGCTGTCCACGCCGCGCCATGAGCGCAGCGCGTTCGAGCGCGTGGATATTGCATTGCGATACGGGTATGGAGAATGGGAAGGTTTCGAGAACGCGCTGATTTGCGGCGACCGATTGACTGTCATGGCTTCGCCCGCGCTTCTTGAAGCGCGCGGGCTGAGCCTGCCGCTCACACCCGAACAGGTGCTGGATTTGCCGCTGCTCGGCTATACGAAACGCTCGTGGATTCCATGGCTCACCGCGGCAGGCATGGCCGCCGTCGAACCGGATGCGGTCGCCGTGTTCGACAATGCCGCCGGGTTGATTGCAGCGGCAAGCGCAGGCGTGGGCGCGGGTTTGGCGCGCGGGCTGCTTGCGGCGGACGCGCGGCGCGAGGGGCGTCTGGTCGAACTCACGCAAGTTGAGATTCCGACGCATTACAACCTGTATGCGGTGTGGCCGCGGGAGAAAGCGGCGCGCGTGGCGCCGCTGATCGAGGTGATTCGCGAACTGGTCGCGCAGACAGTCGGCGCGCGTTAGCGCTTACCGCCTGCGGCGTCCTTTGCGTCCTTCGCGCCGTTGCTCGTGCTCATTCTCACGCCTCATGCCTCGCGCAAACGATCAAAACCGCCCGCGTTACCGCGCCCCACCCTGTGCGTCCATGTTGACGCTAGCGTCCGCGTTCAAGCTAGCGGCCACCTCCCGCACGGTATCGAGAAACAGCGACAGCACCGGCGACGCGTCCTCAGCACGATAGCGTGCATGCAGCGACACCTCCGGACACGGCGCAGCCAGCGGCACGAACGCCACACCACCGGTCGTCAATTGTCGTGCGGACGAAGGCAATAACGCCACGCCCAGCCCTTCACGCACCAGACACAACAGCGTATGCACCTCGACCACCTCCTGTTCGATCTGTGGTGTAAACCCTGCCTCGACGCAACAATCCTGCAGAAAGCGCGCAAGCTGCGACTGCTGCAAACCGAACGACACAAACCGCTCCGTCTCCAACTCGCGCAACGCGATCTCCCCACGCGCGGCAAGCCGATGTCCTAACGGCAGCGCCACCACCGCCGATTCGCGCATCACGACCTCACTGCGAATCTCCGGGTCCTCATGCGACACGCGGAAGAAGCACACATCCAGGCGCCGCTCCTTGAGCGCGAGAATCTGCGCAGCGGGTGTCATCTCATGCAGCGTCCATCGCACTTGCGGATGCTTCTCCGCAAATACCCGTAGCGCGCGCGGAATCGGCTCGACCATCGCGGAGCTGATGATGCCGATCTCGAGACTGCCCACTTCGCCACGCCCCGCGCAACGCGTCAGATCGATCGCGCGTTCGAACTGCGCGAAGATCAGCGGCACCTGCTCCTTAAGTGTTTTCCCTGCGTCAGTGAGTTCGACACGGTGCTGCGAGCGCATGAACAACGCGGTGCCCATCTCCTCTTCAAGGATGCGAATCTGCTGACTCAGCGGCGGCTGCGAAATGTGCAGCCGCGCGGCTGCCCGGCCGAAATGCAGTTCGTCGGCAAGTACCGCGAAGTAACGCAACAACCGGATGTCCATATCGGGAACGTATCAAGATCGTGGTTAAAAAATATTGTACAGAGCGTTTTTATCTTGTGAGACTGCATCGCAAGCAGCAGTGCACATCAGTGTGACACTCGATGCCGGCGAGGGGAAGGCGCACAAAAATGGCGCCTTGCAAAGGGCCGCATGGGCAAGCCTGTCTGGGCTCCGTTCCATCGATGCGCCTGCCCGCGATCCGGCAACTGGATACACCAGTTCCTCTCAAGGAGATCGAGTACATGATCATCGACACCAGCTGTTATCCGACCAATCTGGTCGACCTCGCCTGGCGCCACGACGGCGAGCCCTTTACCGGTGAGCGTCTGATCGCAACGATGGACGGCCCGTACCTCATCAACGGCAAGCCGCGTCGCATCGACAAGGCTTTCATTCAGCCGCCGCAAGGCAACACGATCTATACGTGGACCGACGGCAACCGCTCGGGCCGCGAATCGATCGACGACTACATGGCGTACACCGTCGAAATGACGCAGAAGTACCCGGACCGTCTGATCGGTTGTTTCGTCTACAACCCGCGTTGCGGCCCGGAGAACGGCGCCGAGGCGATCGAGTTCTATGCGAAGGAACACGGCTTCAAGATGGTGCAGTTGCAGGCCAACATGCATGCGTATCGTCCCGACCGCGCGCTCGACTGGCTGCGCCCTGCCTTGCGCAAATGCGCGGACCTCGGCCTGCTCGTGAAGCTGCACACCGGCGACGGCCCGTACAGCATTCCGAGCGAATGGTATCCGCTGATTCGCGAATTCCCGTCGGTGAATTTCATCATGGCGCACTTCGGCGTGCAGACGGGTGGCGTGTATTGCTTCGAGCCGTATCAAATGGCGCTCGATACGCCGAACGTGTACTGCGAATCGAGCTGGTGCCTGCAATCGCGGATCGTCGAATTCGCGAAGGTGCTGCCCACGCACAAGATTCTCTACGGTTCCGACACGCCGCCGAACGAGCCGGGCATGTGGCTGCGTTTGCTCGAAGTGTTGTGTCACGAGCCGCCGCAAGGCCTGAATCTCGACGAAGACACGCTCGAGGATTACCTCGGCAACAACCTCGCGCGCATGATCGGCATTGAGCCGAGCGCGCCGCCGAGAAGCGTCGAGGAAGCGCAAGCCTATCTGAAACACCATGCCGGCGCGTCGCACCAGCACGCCGCCCAGGCATCTCAAGCAGCCTACGCAGGAGCCCGCTGATGATCATCGATACCCATCTGCACCCGACCAATCTCGTCGACGAAGCGTGGCGCCACACCGGCGAGCCGTTCACCGGCGAACGTCTGCTGAAGATGATGGACGGTCCGTACATCATCAACGGCAAGCCGCGCCGTATCGACATGGGCTTCATTCAGCCGCCGCCGGGCAACACCGGCTATCGCGACGGCAATCGCCGCGGCCGTGAAGGCATTCGCGATTACATGTCGTATATCGCCGAGTTGACGCAGAAGTACCCGGATCGTTTTATCGGCAACTTCACGTACAACCCGCGTTGGGGTCCGGAAAACGGTGCAGCCGAACTCGAATTCCACGTGAAGGAGTACGGCTTCAAGATGCTCAAGCTGCACGCGAACATGCACGGTTATCGGCCGGATCGCGCGCTCGACTGGCTGCGTCCCGCAATGAAGAAGTGCGCGGAGCTCGGCGTGGTGGTGCTGATTCACACCGGCGACGGACCGTACACGATTCCGACGCAGTTCTATCCGATCATCCGCGAATTCCCGATGGTGAATTTCATCATTGGCCACTTCGGGATTCAAACGGGCGGCAACTACTCGTTCGAAGCGTTCTGGATGGCGATGGATACGCCGAACGTGTATTGCGAATCGGGCTGGTGCTATCAGTCGCGCATCGTCGAATTCGCGCGTGAACTGCCGCGCAACAAGATCGTGTTCGGCACCGATTCGCCGCCGAACGAGCCGGGCATGTGGCTGCGCGAACTCGAAATGTTGTGCGGACCGGCGCCGCAAGGCATGAATCTGGACGAGGACGGTCTCGAAGACTATATGGGCAACAACATCGCCCGTCTGGTCGGTATCGAGCCGACCAGGCCGCCGAAAGATCTCGCCGAAGCGGAAAAGCGTTTGAAGGCGACCTACGTAAATGACGTAACGCAGCCTGCTTAACGCGCTCAACGTTTGGCGCTTGCTGCAGGGCAGGCGCGGCTAACGACTAACGCCGCGCCTGCCAGCCCCGACAGTCCGCTTTCGTTATCGCTTTCGACGGAGTTCACTATGGCGGATAACCTCTTCCGCTCCACGCAGGATTTTCATCGCTTTGCCCTTGCGTATCGCGAGCAGTTTCCCGACGACGTATTGACCATCAAGCAGCCCGTGGCCGCGGATCAGGACGTCACCGCTATCGTGGCCGAATTGGCCGCACGCGGACGGCATGAGATGCTGATCTGCGAAAAGGTCGATGGCATTGCAACACCGCTGGTCACCAATTTTTTTGCTTCACGCACGCGCATTGGCCGCCTGTTCGACGTCGATGCGTCGGGCCTATTCGACGCTTACCAACAGCGTGCGAATGCGCCTATCGCGCCGGTTTTCGTTCCGACCGGTCCCATTCTCGATCAGGTTATCGAAGGCGACGCCGTCGATCTCGCGCAACTGCCGATGATCCGCCACTTCGATACCGATCGGGGCCCGTATATCACCAACGCGGTGATCGTCGCCGAAGATCCGGTGACGGGTGTCGCGAACCTCAGCTATCACCGTTCGATGCGCCATGCCCGCAATGCGCTGGCAACCAGCCTGCATTCGCGCGGCCACCTCTGGCGCATGCTGCAAACCGCCAAAGCGCGGGGCGACACGTTGAAGGTCGCGATGGTGATCGGCGCGCATCCATTGTTCATGCTGGCCGCCGCGGCGCGCGTGCCTTTCGGTACAGACGAACGCGCGATTGCTGGGGGACTGTTCGGTGCGCCGCTGGAGTTGGTGCGCACGCCGCGATACGGAATCGGCGTACCCGCTTCCGCCGAATTTGTTCTGGAAGGCACGATCGATCCCGACGCTCATGCAGAAGAAGGGCCGTTCGGCGAGTTCACCGGCTATTCGTCGGACCGCTCGACCAACAACGTGCTGCGCGTCGACACAATGATGCGGCGCAACGATGCGTGGCTCGTCGATGTTGTCGGCGGTCCATATGCCGAGCATCTGACGCTGGCACGCTTGCCGCGCGAAGCGGAAATGAGCGAGAAGCTGAAGGCACGTTTTCCTTCCGTCACTGCGCTGCACTATCCGAACTCGGGTACCCACTTTCACTGCTACGTCGCACTGAATCAGACACGCGACGGCGAAGCGCGCCAGATCATGCTCGCGCTGCTCGGCTGGGACCCGTATCTGAAGAACGTGGTGGCGGTGGATAGCGATATCGACATCACCAACGATTCGCAGGTGTTGTGGGCCATCGCCACGCATTTCCAGCCGCATCAGGATGTGTTTATCGTCGACGGTTTGCCGGGCAGTCCGCTCGATCCCTCTTCGTCCGCCGCGGGTACCACGTCGCGCATGGGTATCGATGCGACACGCGGTTCTCACTTCGACGGCATTCGCGCGAAGATCAGCGAGAGCGCCATGCAACACGCCGTCGATATCCTGGCCCGCGCCAGCGCCGGAGCCCAATCATGATCCCGCGGCGACTGGTAGTCGGCATCAGCGGCGCGTCCGGTTTCACGTACGGCGTGCGCCTGCTGCAATTGCTGCGTGAACTCGGCATCGAAACGCATCTGACCGTCTCGCGCAGCGCCATGCTGACGATGACGCACGAAACCGACTACAAGTTCGCCGAAGTCAGCGCGCTCGCCAGCTTCACTTACCGTTGCGACGACATGGCCGCGGCGATCTCCAGCGGCTCGTTCCGTTCGCTGGGCATGATCGTCGCGCCCTGTTCGATGAAGACGCTTGCCGAAATTGCCAGCGGCATGTCGTCGAGCCTGATCTCGCGCGCCGCCGACGTCACGTTGAAAGAGCGCCGCCCCCTGGTGCTGCTGGCGCGCGAAACCCCGTACACGCTGGCGCATCTGCGCAACATGATCGCCGTCACCGAAATGGGCGCGATCGTCGCTCCGCCTGTGCCGGCGTTTTACGCGCGCCCTGTTTCCCTCGACCAGATGATCGATCACACACTGGGCCGCGTGCTCGATCTGTTCGGCCTCGAGGCGAGCACCGTCAAACGCTGGCGAGAGCAGGACACCGCAACCGAGATCGACACGCAAACCCTCGCACCGCATATCGCCTGACGAGTAGAACCGCACGAACCGCAGCACGAACGAAGAAACGGAGATGAGCCATGAATCACATTCACACCACCCACAACGAAATCGAGAAAATCCCCGTCACGGTGCTGACCGGTTTTCTCGGCGCCGGCAAAACGACGCTGCTCAACTACATCCTGCGCGAGAAACACGGCCGCAAGATCGCGGTGATCGAAAACGAGTTCGGCGAGATCGGTATCGACGGTGGCCTGGTGCTCGAATCGACCGAAGAGATCTACGAGATGACCAACGGCTGCGTGTGCTGCGTCGGCGCGGTGCGCGAGGACCTGGTGCGAATCGTGCGCATGCTGGTGGAAAGGCCGGACCGGCTCGATCACATCATCGTCGAAACGAGTGGGCTCGCCGATCCGTATCCGGTCGCGCAAACTTTCTTTCTCGACGATCCGATCGCGAAACAGGTGACCTTGGATGCGGTCGTCACGATGGTGGACGCCAAGCACATCGCCGCGCATCTGGACGATCTGGTGCTCGACGGCAGCGACAACCAGGCAGTCGATCAAATCGTTTGCGCGGACCGTATCGTGATCAATAAAGTCGATCTGGTGAACGCGGAGGATGTCGCTTCACTGACCCAGCGCATTCGCGGCTTGAACGCGACGGCCGAGATCGTCGAATCGAGCTACGCCCAGATCGATCTCGACAGGATTCTCGGCGTTGGTGCGAATGAATTCTCGCAGATTCTCGTGGAGACGGATGGTTTGCAAGAAGTCGAGCACGACCACGCGCATCACCACGACGAGCACGAAGCACACGAAGCACATCACGATCATGAACACGCCCATCATGACGACGATCACGACGACCATCAGCACGACGAAAGCGTGTCCTCAGTTGGCATCGAAGTCGATGCGGACATCGATCTCGACGCGCTGCAAGTCTGGCTCACCGAGTTGCGCCAGTCCGACGCCACCAACCTGTTCCGTATGAAAGGCATTCTCGCTTTGCAAGGCCAATCGCACCGCTATGTGCTGCAAGGCGTGCATAACGTGATCGAACTTCGCGCGGCGCAGGTGTGGGGCACTGAACCACGCTCGTGCCGCATTGTATTCATCGGACGCGATCTCGATCGCGCCGCGCTGACCGACCGCTTCCATGCCTGTCTTGCCGTGCCGATGATGGCCTGACGGGAGATTCGGCCGGCGCGCGACGTGATGCTGCACAGCGAAGCCGTGCGGTGCGTTCCGGCCAGAAACCGAAAATCGCTGTGCTGCGACTGGAGCAAACCCTGAAGCACTCACTCCGGCCGACAGCTTTGCGTGACAAAGGAGACACGTCATGAACACCGCCATACACCCCGTCGATCGGATTCTGCCGAAGCGCCAGATGATCACGCTCGGCTTGCAGCACATGCTAGTGGCTTACATCGGCGCGATTGCTGTTCCATTGATTGTCGCGTCGGCGCTGAAGATGTCACCGGCCGATACCACCGTGCTCATCAGCACGGCGCTGTTTTGCTCCGGCATCTCGACGATTCTGCAGACCGTCGGCGTCTGGAAGTTCGGCGTGCGGCTGCCGATTCTGCAAGGCGTCGCGTTCAGCAGCGTCGGGCCGGTCATCGCGATCGGCCTGAGCCCGGGCGTCGGCTTCGCCGGTGTGTGCGGCGCGGTGATCGGCGCGGGTCTCTTCACGATGTTCGCGGCGCCCCTGGTGGGACGCTTACGAAGGTTCTTTCCACCTGTGGTGACCGGCTGCATCGTGACCGTGATCGGCTTGCAACTGTTCCCCGTTGCGTATCAATGGGCCGGGGGCGGCGAAGCGGCACAGCAGCAATTTGGTGCGTTACCCTTCCTGAGCGTCACGCTATTCGTCGCCCTGGTGATTCTCGGGATCAACCGCTTTGCCGGCCCGTTCCTGCGCAATCTCTCCGTGCTGATCGGCCTGATTGCGGGCGGCATTCTGGCGTGCGCCCTCGGCATGGGCAATTTTGCGAGCGTGGGTGCGGCGCCATGGTTCACGCTGCCGATGCCGTTCCACTTCGGCACACCCGTGTTTTCGCTGGTGCCGGTGTTGACGATGATCGTCGTGATGGTGGTGCAGATGGTCGAATCGATGGGGCTGTTTGTCGCCATCGGTGACATCGTCGATAAAGACGTGAGTGAGGAAGACGTGGTGCGCGGCATGCGTGCGAATGGTCTTGCCAGCGCGATTGCCGGCATGTTCGCGGCGTTCCCCTTCATCGCCTTCATGGAAAACGTCGGCCTCGTGATCCTGACCGGCGTGCGCAGCCGCTGGGTGGTAGCGATCAGCGGCGTGCTGATGTGTGTGGTGGCGCTGGTGCCGAAGATCGGCGCGGTGGTCGCATCGACGCCCGCAGCGGCGCTCGGCGGTGCAGGCATCGCGATGTTCGGTGTGGTGGTGGCAGCCGGCGTGCAAACATTGGCGAAGGTGGACTTCGAAGGCAATCGCTACAACGTGCTGATCGTCGGGTTCACGATTGCCACCGCACTGATTCCGGTGATGGCGCCGCAAGTTTTCAAGCATATGCCCGATTGGACGCAGCCTTTCCTGCATAGCGGCGTGGTGCTGGCGTGCCTGGTGTCGGTCGTGCTGAACGCGGTGTTGAACGGCGCGCACGAAGAAGAAAAAGTCGTCGAAACGCACAGCAACCTGGTGCGCGAATCCTAGTACGCGATTGGCGACCGAGGCAACAGAACGAGCGCGGCCGTTATGCCTCCATGGACAGGCGGCCGCTTCGAAGTATCTGAGAGGACATTGAATCGTGAGCATGCAAACTGAAGCGTTGCTGATCAAGAACCCTGTCGCGGTCATGAGCGGCTTGAGCGGCTTGAGCGGCGATGTAGCGCGTCTCGGCCAGGTCGATCTGCGGATTCGCAACGGCCGTATCGAAGCCATTGCGCCGAACCTGGCGCCGCGCGCCGATGAACGCGTGATCGATGCGCGTTCATGCGTCGTCTATCCGGGCTGGGTGAATACCCATCATCATCTGTTCCAGAATCTGCTGAAGGCGGTGCCGTCCGGCATCAACGCTGACTTGCAAGAATGGCTGGCCGCCGTGCCGTATCCGCGTCTCGCGCGCTTTACGCCAGACCTGGCGCGGGTCGCCGCGCGATTGGGCATGGCCGAGTTGTTGTTGTCCGGCGTGACGACCTGCGCCGATCACCACTACCTGTATCACGCGGACGGCACCACCGAAACCGGTGACCTCTTATTCGACGAAGCGGCCGCGTTCGGCATGCGCTTCGTGCTGTGCCGCGGCGGCGCATTGCAGGCGGCAGGCGATCACCCGGGTTTTTCCAAGGTCGCGCTCAAGCCGGAAACGCTCGATCAAATGCTCGCGGATATCGAACGCCTGAAGTCGCGCTATCACGATGCGGGCGACGCTTCGATGCGTCGCGTCGTCGTTGCACCGACCACGCCGACGTTTTCGCTGCCGCCGGAACTGCTGCCCGAAGTCGCACGCGCGGCGCGGCGCATGGGTTTAAGGCTGCACACGCATCTTTCCGAAACGACGCGCTACGTCGACTTCTGCAAAGAGCGCTTCAACAAACTGCCGGTCGAGTTCGTCGCCGATCACGAATGGCTCGGGCCGGATGTCTGGTTCGCTCACCTCGTGCACCTGCAGCCGAGCGAAATCGCGATGCTTGCGGAAACCGGCAGCGGTTGCGCGCACTGTCCGGTGAGCAATGCGCGTCTGGGCAGCGGCATTGCGCCGGCTCCGCAGATGGCGGCGGCGGGCGTGCCGATGTCGCTGGCGGTGGATGGGGTCGCTTCGAACGAATCCGGCAGCATGACCAATGAAGCGCACTTCGCGTGGTTAGTGCATCGCGCGGCGCATGGTGCGACGGCGACCACCGTCGAAGAGACGATTCATTGGGGCAGCGCGGGCGGCGCAGGCGTACTCGGCCTCGGTGCGGTCGGCACGCTTGAAGTGGGCAAGGCGGCGGACTTCGTGCTTTATGACGTCAGCGATCTGCGCTTCAACGGCTTCCATGATATGGCGGTAGCGCCGGTGACAGCGGGTGAACCCGCCCGGGTTCGCTACAACGTGGTGAACGGTCGCGTTGTGGTGGATAACGGCGTGATTCCGGGTCTCGATCTCGAACGGCTTCGTCATGAGGCCGCCGAGGGCGTGAAGCAACTTCTCGCCGACTAAACCGCTCACGCGGGCCAGCAAGCACCAAAGGAACACGTCGCAATGCAACACAGAAGAATCCGGCTCGGCATTCTCACGCCTTCCTCGAACACGGCCTTGGAGCCGATGACCGCCGCGTTGCTCAGCGAACTACCGCACGTCAGTGCTCACTTTGCGCGCTTCACGGTCACGGAGATCGCGCTATCGGAGCAGGCGCTCGGTCAGTTCGACGCGAGCCGGATTCTGGCAGCCGCGAACCTCCTGGCCGACGCGCGTGTGGATGTGATCGGCTGGAGCGGCACGTCGGCCGGCTGGCTCGGCTTCGAGCGCGATCAGGCGTTGTGCCGCCACATTACCGAAGCGACCGGCATTCCCGCCACGACCTCGGTGCTGGCGCTCAACGAAATCCTCGCTAAAACGGGCGTGCGGCGGTTGGGTTTGGTGTCGCCGTATATCGACGAGGTTCAGCAGCGGATTGTGCGCAACTACGAGAAGCTCGGAATCGAATGTGTTTCGGAACGCCACCTGGGCTTGCAGGACAATTTCAGTTTTGCCGAAGTGCCGGATGCGCAGTTGGCGATCATGATGCGTGAGGCCGCATTCGCACGTCCCGACGCGGTGACGACGTTCTGCACGAATCTGCATGCGGCGCATCTGGTGCGTGCGTTTGAAATGGCGACCGATATTCCTGCGTACGACACGGTAGCCACGGTGGTTTGGAAGGCGTTAAGAATGCTGGGCGTGGATACGACGCCACTCGCAAATTGGGGCAGGCTTTTTACCGACGTGACGTAACGCAGCAGAATCAGGCGTCGCGGCGGCTAGTTGATTTCCGCGCGCGCCGCCCTAACCCTCCATCTCGCACGTAAGTTAGCGTGACATCATGTTCATACTGACGTTGTGCATCACCCACACCGTGCCGCCGATCAGAATGATCGCGGCGACTACGGTATAGCACAGCGCCATCACATTCCACCGTTGTCCGGACGACGTGTTCAGATGCAGGAAGAACACCAGGTGAACAACAATCTGCACAAGCGCGAGCGCAGCCAGCACAAGCATCGCGGAGCGCGGTTCGAGCATGCCATGCATCACCATCCCGAACGATGCCACTGTCAGCACCACGGCCAGCACGAATCCGATGATGTAGCCCGAGAAACTTCCGTGCCCCTCTTCCTCATGAAATGATCGCGTATGAGCCATTTAGAGCACGCTCCCAAGATAAACAAACGAAAACACGCAGATCCACACAATGTCTAGAAAATGCCAGAAGAGACTCAGGCAGGTAAGACGCGTAATCTCGCGCTCGGACATTTCCGGCTTGAGGACAACCTGGACGGCAAGCACGATCATCCAGATGAGACCCATGGCGACGTGTAACCCGTGCGTGCCGACCAAGGTGAAGAACGACGAAAAGAACGCGCTGCGGCCAGGACCCGCACCTTCCGCGATCAGGTGCGAAAACTCCTGCACTTCGAACCAGAGAAACGCCAGACCCAGCACAAACGTGATCGCCAGCCACCCGAGCACAACACCCGACTTGCGCCTGTGCGCCCCAAGCATCGCGAAACCGTAGGTGATACTGCTCAGCAGCAGCAGGGCGGTTTCCAGCGCGACGCCCGGAATATCGAACAGATCTTTACCTGTCGGTCCGCCTGCGAACTGGTGCGACATCACGGCAAACACCGCGAATAGTGACGCGAACAGCACGCAATCGGTCATCAGATAGAGCCAGAACCCGAATACCGAATGGGACGGTGCATGTTCGCTTTCCAGCTCGCTCAGCGCGGCAAGATTGGTTTTCTGCAACATCAGTTGACCTCCGCAGCGGCAAGCCGCTCTTCACGCTTCGTTTCGCTTGCCCTGCCGCCTTTCTCTTCGATCAACCGGACCGTTTCCGCCGAAATGTAATAGCCATCGTTGTTGCCGAAGCTGCGTCCAATCACCGTCGCCATGATGGCGACAAGCGCTGCCACCGCGAGCCACGTGATATGCCAGACCCCGGCGAAGCCGAGCAACAGGCTAAAGATGCCGATAAAGAACCCCGCACTCGTATTCGACGGCATATGAATCTCGCGGTACACCGCGTCCTTGCCGAGGCCCTGCCCCGTTTCCTTCATATGGGTGAACGCGTCGAGTTCATGCACCATCGGGATCGTGGCAAAGTTGTAGACCGGCGGCGGCGACGACGTGGCCCATTCGAGCGTGCGGCCATCCCACGGATCGCCCGTGACATCGCGGTAAGCCGGCAGCTTGCGGTTACGCACGCTGACCACCACCTGCAGAACCTGACAGACCACGCCGAGCGCGATAAACACCACGCCACACGCCGCAACAACCAGCAACGGATGCCACGCCGGGTTGTCATAGTGGTTCAGGCGCCGCGTCATGCCCATGAAGCCAAGCACATAGAGCGGCATGAACGACACATAGAAGCCGACGAACCAGAGCCAGAATGCGGCCTTGCCAAGCTTCTCGTTCAGCTTGATGCCGAACACCTTCGGGAACCAGTAGTGAACGCCGGCCAGATAACCGAACACCACACCGCCGATGATCGCGTTATGGAAATGGGCGATCAGGAACAGGCTGTTATGCAGAACAAAATCGGCGCCGGGAATCGCCATCATCACGCCGGTCATGCCGCCGATCGTGAAGGTGATCATGAAACCGATCGTCCACAGCACCGGGGTGGTGAACTCAAGGCGGCCGCGATAGATCGTGAACAGCCAGTTGAATATCTTCACGCCGGTCGGAATGGCAATGACCATGGTCATAATGCCGAAGAAGGCATTGACGTCCGCGCCGGAACCCATCGTGAAGAAGTGATGCAACCACACGAGGAACGCCAGCACCGTGATCACGCACGTGGCGTAGACCATCGTCTTGTAGCCGAACAGCGGTTTCTTCGCGAAGGTCGCGATCACTTCCGAATAAATCCCGAATGCCGGCAGAACGAGAATGTAGACCTCGGGGTGGCCCCATGCCCAGATCAGGTTCAGATACATCATGGCGTTGCCGCCGCCGTCATTCGTAAAGAAGTGCATGCCGAGGTAGCGGTCCAGGCCGAGCAGCGCGAGCGCAACGGTCAGGATCGGGAACGTCGCCATGATCAGCACGTTCGAGCACAGCGCGGTCCACGTGAACACCGGCATCTTCATCAGCGACATGCCGGGCGCACGCATCCGGATGATGGTGACGAAGAAGTTGATCGCGGTAATCAGCGTGCCGACGCCCGACAACTGCAGACTCCAGATGTAATAGTCCACGCCCACACCCGGACTGAACTGCAGCTCCGAGAGCGGCGGATACGCGAGCCAGCCGACCTGCGCAAACTCGCCGATCACGAGCGACACGTTCATCAGGATCGCGCTAATCGCGGTCATCCAGAAACTGAGGGAATTCAGGAACGGAAACGCCACGTCGCGCGCACCGATCTGCAGCGGCACGATCAGGTTGAAGAGACCTACCATGAGCGCCATCGCCATGAAGAAGATCATGATGACGCCGTGCGCCGTAAAGATCTGATCGTAGTGATGCGGCGGCAGATAGCCCGGTGAGTTAAAGGCGAGCGCCAGTTGCAAACGCATCATGACTGCGTCGGCAAAACCGCGCAGCAGCATCAAAACCGCGACGACGATATACATCACGCCGATCTTCTTGTGATCGACGCTGGTCAGCCATTCGCTCCAAAGCCATTTCCACTTGCCGAACCACGTCAATGCACCGAGCGTGGCCAGGACAACGATCGCCATCACGGCGCCCGCGCCCATAATGATGGGCTGATCGAACGGAATCGCCGAAAGTGTCAGTTTTCCGAACATGTGTTACCCCGTCGTACTGCAATTGCTGTTCCGCAAATCGAGAACGTGGCCGTTGTTGTACTTTGCAATGATGTTGTGGAACAGCTTCGGATCGACCGACGAGAAGTAGCGCACCGGCTCTTTCTCGCTCGGCTGCGCCACGGTGCTGTATTCGTCCATGCCGAGCCGGCCTGACGACGCCTTGACCTTTTCCACCCACGCGTTGAACTGCTCGGGGTTAGTGGCGAGCGCACGGAACTTCATATCGGAGAAGCCTCTGCCGCTGTAATTGGCCGACACGCCCGCGTAATCGCCGGTGTGGTCCGCGATGAGGTGTAGCTGCGTCTGCATGCCTGCCATGGCGTAGATCTGGCTGCCCAGTTGCGGAATGAAGAACGAGTTCATAACCGAGTCGGACGTGATCATGAAGTTAACGGGCGTGCCCACCGGGAAAGCGAGTTGATTGACCGATGCAATGCCGAGATCCGGATAAATGAAGAGCCATTTCCAGTCGAGCGCCACTACTTCGACATTGATCGGTTTCACGGCCGACTCAATGGGCTTGTAGGGATCGAGTTCGTGCGTGGTCTTCCACGTCAGAATGCCGAGGCACAGAATGATGATGGACGGCACCGTCCAGATGACAACCTCGATCGCCGTGGAGTGCGCCCATTTCGGCGCGTACTTCGCACGACGGTTGCTCGCGCGATAACGCCACGCGAACCACAGCGTCATCAGAATGACGGGCACCACGACAATTAACATCGTGAATGTCGCCGTGCCAATCAGCGATTTTTCAGCGGCGCCGATGCTGCCTTTCGGGTCGAGTACGTCGAGATTTCCGCACCCGGACAGACAGGTAGTCAGCGCGGCCACGATAGGTATCGACGCCCGCTTATGGGCTTCTTTTTTCTTCATATTGTCCGGCTTCTCATAGAACTTTCGCCTAAATTCGCTGCGCCCAATGCAACTTGGGACACGCACCCAGCATGCGCATGCCGCAGGATTCTACGAAAGACCGGGGATGCGAATTTTGATCCTGGGTAAGAGAACCGCAGAGAAGCCGTGGTTTTCGGAAAAGATTTGTCAACACCCCAGAAAGTGACTTTCTATGGGGTGTTGGCCGATTCAATCTCCAAACATTTGAATTGGAAATTTCTGTCGAATCACAGGAAGCAGACTTCGTTTCGACGTATGAATTGTTTTATTTTTGATTATTCGTCAAGCACGTTCGGACAGACCGTCGGCGTCCGCGAGCCACTCCTGCAACGTCACCTCCACCGTGATGAACGACAGATTCACCCCGCGTACCACGCGGCCGGCAAACACCTGGCTGTCCGTGCCGGACAGAATCGCGGTGAGTTCCGTCGCGCCTGCCTCGTCACGCCCCGGCACGGCGCACGCGACTTCACCAAACAGTCCCACGATCTCGACGCCCGGTCCCTTGACGATCTGCGTAGCCGACGCGCCGCCCGCGCCGCTCGCCAGGCGCCCGTCAATCAAACTACCGACCGCGCTGCGCACCACCGCGCGGCCGATGCCATATTGTGCGCACAACCGCTCGAGCGATTCGACGATGTCTTCATTCGGTTTCAAGCGTGCGATTACGGTGCGTCCGTAACGGCCCGCTTCGAGTTTGACCTCGGACGAGTTGGATAGCGCATTCATGCTGCACCCTCCACCGTCGGCCCGAACAAGGTGTAGCGCGTTTCCTCGTCGACATACTGTGTGAAGCCACCGTGTGCGAACGCACAGAGCCGCAACACCAGCGGTTCACGGCCCACTTCGAGACGATCGAGAATCACGTGGCCGCCGTGCAGCCGCCCATCGCCGCCGACGAACGCACCGTGGCAATGCAACGCGACGCTGCCCGCGCGATCCTTACCGATCGTTACCGCGCCATGCAGCAACGCGACTTCGTCATTCTCCGTGTTAGGGGTACCGTAGATGTAAGGCCGTTCGCCTTGAGCCGCCTTGATGACCACGTGGTACTGCAACGCACGCGCCGAACCGCTGCAGATCCTGCCGGTCGCGCCGCAGAAACCGTGGTGCATCACCAAGTCGCGCAACACCTTGCCGGCGTTGTATCCACTGGGTATTTCAACGCGCAGTTCGCGCGGCTCCCGCACTACCGTGGCCAGCACCCGTGGGTAAGCGGCTGCGCCAGGATGGCGGAAAGCTTCTGTCTTTGACGTCATGGGAGGGGAAAGTAGATTACGACACCCCTCTTTAGCAACTTCGATGCCATTTGGACACGAAGCGCAAGGTACGCGCCACGGCGGGCGTGAGCTCGTATGAAGAGGCCGACAACAGGCCGACAAGAACGCAACATCTGTCGCGCGCGGTGCTACAGGTGTCGTGCGTGCGCCATGCGGCCGGGTGCCCGCTAACTGGCTGACCGCGTACCGACCAACCCCAATTGCGCGGCGATGTCGACAAACCGTGCCACGCACGGATTCAACGTATCGGGACTCCACACCAGCGCGACGTCGACATAAGGCGCATGCTGCAGCGGCACGAACCTGACATTGTCCGCATGCGTACTGCGCATCGAGCTATGCACAAGCGCAACACCGAGTTGCTGTGCGACGAGATTCACAATGGTCTGCTGGAAATTGGTTTCGAGGCGGATACGCGGTGTAAACCCCGAACGCCGGCAATGCTCCACGATCGTGTTGTAGATGAACGGCGAGGCCGCATGCGGGGAAATGATGAACCAGTCGTCGCGCAACTCGGCAATGGAAATCGCCGCCCGCGTGGCGAGCCGGTGTCCTTCGGGCAGCACGGCGACCAGTTGCTCGCTGAAGATCGTGCGAGTCTCCAGTTCAACCGCCGAATCCGACGGATACATGATGCCCACATCGGCCTTACCGGCGCGGATGTCGGCCACGAGCGTGGTGGGAATGCTTTCGCTGAGTTTCAACTCGACGCGCGGAAACGCCGAGGCATACGCACGCGTTAGCGCCGGCACGATGCTGTACGCGGCGGCGAACATGAAGCCCGCCATCAGCGTGCCCTCCTCGCCGAGGTCGGCGGCACGCGCATGGCCGCGCGCCTGGTCGACGGTGGCCATCACCGTCTTGGCGTCGCGATAGAAACGATGCCCCGCTGCCGAGAGCCGCACGCTGCGGCGCGTGCGATCCAGCAGCACAACGCCCAGTTCCGCCTCCAGCAGCGCGATCTGCCGCGACAGCGGCGGCTGCGAAATATTGAGCAGTGCCGCCGCCCGACCGAAGTGCAAGGTCTCCGCAAGTACGACGAAGTAGCGTAATTGCCTCAGCTCCATGCCTGCCCCAAGTCCGCGAATAGGAATCCGACTGATACCTAACCGGTATCAGTCGTCGCATCATAATGTATTGGAGACTATTAATGAATCGCACTATGCTTGGTTTCGGAGACAAACCGCTGGCAGCTTTTCCGATCCGCCAGGCCACAAGCCAAGCCGATCCTGCCAATCAGATACATAAAGAGAGATGCCATGACCGCCCACGACCCATTGGACCGCGCCCGTGCAGACTCATCTCGCTCATCGGCGCTGCCGCTTGGCCGACTATGTGGCGACGATCCTACGATGCTGGCCACGTTATCGCGTGCCCGCCTGCTCATCGACCGGCAACTTCCCATTCTGATTCTCGGTGAAACCGGCACCGGCAAGGAGTATCTCGCGCGTGCGCTGCACGACTACAGCAATCGCCGGCAGGCGGCGATGGTGTCGGTGAATTGCGGCTCCATTCCCGAGAACCTGATTGAAAGCGAACTGTTCGGCTACACACGCGGCGCGTTCTCCGGTGCGCTTTCGACTGGTATGAAAGGCAAGGTCGTACTCGCGCATCGCGGCACCCTATTCCTCGACGAAATCGGCGATATGCCCGCAGCGCAGCAAACCCGCCTGCTGCGCGTACTGTCTGAGCGCGAAGTGACGCCGATCGGTTCGGCCGAGCCGATCGCGGTCGATCTCCAACTGATCTGTGCAACGCATCAGAACATCGAATCGCATGTCGAAGCGGGGACATTCCGCGAAGATCTCTATTACCGGATCGCCGTGGGCATCGTGCATCTGCCGCCGGTGCGCGAACGGCAGGACCGCGCATGGCTGCTGCAATCGATCCTCGAACGCGAAGCGCCGGGCATGACGCTCGAGGCCAACGTCGACAGCGAGGCATGCGAGATTCTGCTGCACTACAAATGGCCGGGCAATCTGCGGCAGATGCGTGCGGCACTTCAGTATGCGTGCGCCGTGAAGAACGGCGACATGATTCGCACGGGTGACCTGCCGGCCAATGTGCAGCCCGGTAAAGGCGTGAGCGGGCGTATCGGTCCGAACCCGACGTATCACACCGTGTTTCAGGCAGCGCCGCAGCCGTACGCCGCGTCACGTGACAGCAGCGGCCATGCCACATCGCATACCGCGCGTTTCGCAGATGCGCCTCGCTTGCCCGTCACGCCGCCGAGCGAACGCGACAACATTTTGCGTGCGCTCTCCGCGAGCCGCTGGAACATCTCGGCCGCATCGCGCGAACTCGGCATTTGCCGCGCGTCGCTTTACCGCAAGCTCAGGCGGTTTCGCATTCCGCACGTGCGCGACCTGGGCAGCGATATGCTGATGGCGGATCACGGCTGAACGCATGCATGCATCAACAGGGCGCGTGCTTTTTAAAAGCACGCGCCCCGTCAGATGTCTTTCGTGATGGTCTATTTCCGCGCCGTGGCCGTTTCCACCGCGGGTCGTTTGAACATTTGCGCGACGATCACCCCGACAAGCGCAGTACCGCCGCCGAGCACGTGATACATGTGCAGTGTTTCGCCGAGCATTGCGATCGCGATCAGCGCAGTCGCGATCGGCAACACGTTCATGAACAGCGCGCAACGATTCGGACCGAGATGCTTGACGCCCTGCATCCAGAGAAACGGCAGCACCACTGAGGCCAGCACGCCGGCATACAGGATCAGCGGTATGCTCGCGCGCGTCGGCACGGCCTCGGCTGCCGGCAGCCGGCAGCCGGCAGCCGCAGCAGCATGGGCAGCATGAACACCAGTGCGAACAGGGCCTGCAGGTAGGTGGATTGCCACGACGGCAAGCCCACGTGCCAGCGCTTGAGCAGCACGCCATACAGCGCGTAGGCAAGCGCCGCGAAAATCATCAGCAGATCGCCGAGATGCGCGCCGTTGGCCAGCAACATCGCCGGATTGCCTTGCGTGATCAGATACACCACGCCGGCCAGCGAGAGGATTCCGCCGCCCACCATGCCGGTGGTCGGCGCTTCGCCGAGCAGCAGGGTGCTCGCCACCATCGTCATCAGCGGCACCAGCGCGGTGATGATCGACATATTGGTCGCCGTAGTGGTCTTGGCCGCTTCATACGAGAGGCTCTGGAACAGGGCCATCGCGAGAAAGCCGAGCACCGCGAGCTTCGGCAGTTGCGGGACGATCGCCGCGCGATTGCGCCAGGCGGGCCTCAGCGTGAACAGGCTCATCAGCGCGACCGCCAGCAACAGACGGTAGAACGTGATCGCCGACGGGTCGATGGTGTGAGCGGACAGCTTCGACACGATGACATTGCCGGCCCACAACAGGATTGCCACAAAGGGAAACAGGAAATACGATTTCTTCATGTCGCGCTCTAGATGATTGTCGATAGGATTCGGAGGCTCCGAAGTGACATGAATTTTTGCGCTCGCACACAAGGTCCGTCTCACGCCAAAAGGTCTTTACCTGTCGCGAAACGGTCAACTATCCGATGAAGGGCAACACCACGAATGAACGCGAGATCTCCCATCTCCGCGGCACGCCACGCTGAGACACCCACCGCACCAGGCGCGCACGTGCCGTTCGAAAGCACGCCTATGCCCGTCTCCGCGATGGCTGCGTGGTATCCGCACGGCACCGTGATTGCGCCGCACCGTCATCGGCGAGCGCAATTGCTCTATGCGATCGAAGGCGTGATGCTGATCGAATCTGCAACCGGTTCGTGGGTCGTGCCGCCCACACGTGGTGTGTGGCTCGAACCCGAGGTCGATCATTCGGTGCAAATGAGCGGTGACGTAAAGATGCGCACGGTGTTCGTCGAACCCGGCGCGACCGCGCATTTTCCCACCCGCAGTTGCGTGGTCGAAGTGCATCCGCTGTTGCGCGAGTTGATACTCGCGGCGATCGACGTGCCACCGGATTACACCGGCGGCTCGCGCGACGATCATCTGATGCGCCTGCTGCTGGCGGAGCTGAACGCGGTGCCGTCGCTGCCGCTCTATCTGCCCTGGCCGACCGATCGGCGTTTGCGCGAGGTATGCAACAGCCTGTTCGCCGCCCCCGACGACAATCGCACCATCGGCGCGTGGGCCAGCACACTGGATGTATCCGAAAAGACCTTTCATCGCTGGTTTCAGCGCGAAACCGGTCTGACGTTCGGCCGCTGGCGTCAGCAGGCGCGGCTTCTGCTGGCGCTCAAACGCCTCGCGCATGGCGAGAAGATCATCGCGGTCGCGCTGGATCATGGCTACACGAGCCAAAGCGCTTTCGCGGCGATGTTCAAGCGGCATTTCGGCGTGGTGCCGTCGGCGTTTTACGCGTAGCGGTTCGACTTCCTTGCCCTGCGCGCGGCTAATGCTGCACGCGACCGCGCCGGGCAAGCTGAAGCGTCAGCGTTCCGCCGTCACGGCTTCTTGCGGGACGGACAGCAACACCTTGATATCTTTCTTGACGATCTTGCCGTACGCGGACTTGGGGAGCGCGTCCCAGAACACGCAGCGTTTCGGCCATTTGTAGCGCGCGAGATGCGGTTCGAGATGCGCGAGCAAGACATCCTCCTCAAGTGCCCAGCCTTCGCGCCGCACCACCACCGCGACGCCGATTTCCCCCCACTTGGGATCGGGCATGCCGACCACCGCGACCTCCTGCACGGCCTTATGGGTCAGAATCGCCTCTTCAACTTCGCGCGGATAGACGTTCGAGCCGCCGGAAATGTACATGTCCGACGAACGTCCGGTGATGTACAGGAAGCCCTGTTCGTCGAGATGGCCTAAGTCTCCGGTATGAAACCAGCCATGGCGGAAGGCCTTTTCGTTCGCCTCTGCATGGTTGTAATAGCCGACGAACACCGCCGGTCCGCGCACGCAAATCTCGCCGCTCGCGCCCGCTGCGAGGCGATGGCCCTCGTCGTCGAGAATGCCGATTTCGATGCCGGTGCGCGCATAGCCGCAGGTGCCGACGCGACTGTCGGCAGCATGGTCGTCGGCGGTATGCAGCGAGGGCGGCAGCACCGTGATGTTGCCGGTCACTTCGCCGAGGCCGTAGTACTGCACGAGCACCTTGCCGAGTTTTCGTAACGCATGCTTCTGGTCTTCGCGATACATCGGCGCGCCGGCATAGATCACGTACTTCAGCGAGCGGTGATCGTAACGGTCCACCGATTCATGCTCGGTCAGCATCTTGACGATCGTCGGCACGGTGAACATATTGTCGACGCGATGTTCCTGCACCAGCGCCCACGCTTCTTCCGCATCGAGCTTCTCCGAGGCCGGCAAGACGCTGGCCGCCGCGCGCGCCACGTTGACCATTGCATGAATGCCCGCGCCATGCGACAGCGGCGCCACCACCAGCGAGCGCGACTCGTGCGTCAACCCGGGCATCAGATCGGCAATGTGGTTGGTCAGCACAAAAGCCATCTGCCCATGCGTGAGCACGCCCGCTTTCGGGCGGCCCGTGGTACCGGACGTATAGAAGAACCAGAGCGGATCGTCGCGATCCACATCCACCGCGGCGAACGGCGGCGCGTCCATCTGCTGCGCGAGTGTCTCGTAGGCGAGTTCGCCCACCCGCGGCGTGCCGATCGCGATCACATGCTGCAAGGCGGGCGACGCCGCGCGCACCGCATCGACGTGAGCATCGAATCCGGCCTCGTAAATCATCGCCGCCGCGCCGCTCGATTCGCCGAGATACGCCGCCTCCGCTGCGGTAATCCGGCAGTTGGTCGGCACCCACACGGCGCCGAGTTTGAACGCGATCCACGCGCTTTCGAACAGCGCCAGGTTATTGCGTGAATGCACGAGAATCTTGTCGCCCTTGCCGATGCCGAGCCGGCTCAAACCGTGCGCGACCGCGTCGACGCGCGCGTTGATGTCGTGCCAGCTTACGCTGCGTTCGGCGTGGATGAAGCCGGGTTGATCGGCGTGGCGTCGGGCTGCGTCGGTCAGCAGATTCCCGAGGTTCATGACGGTGGTCAGCATAAGCCAGTGCTTTGAAGAAAGAGAAGTGGGGAGACGCGCATGCCGGGTCCAGGTTATGAAAGGTCTTTCAGCGGCGTGCTTCGAGAATGCTCAGATAATTGGTCACGGCCGCGCCGCCCATATTGAAGACGCCGGCCGTGCGCGCATTCGGAATCTGCATCGCGCCGGCCTGGCCGCTCACCTGCATCGCCGCCATCACGTGCATCGACACGCCGGTCGCGCCGACCGGATGCCCCTTCGCCTTCAGTCCGCCCGATGCATTGACCGGCAAGCGTCCTTCTTTCGTGGTCACACCGTCGAGAATCACCCGCGCGCCCTGTCCCGGTTCGGCCAGCCCCATCGCTTCGTACTCGATCAGCTCGGCAATCGTGAAGCAGTCGTGCGTTTCGACCAGCGACAGATCGTCGAGCGTCATACCCGCTTGCGCCAAGCCTTGCTTCCACGCGAGACGCGCGCCTTCGAAGGCGATCGGATCGCGGCGCGACAGTGGCAGGTAGTCGCTCACCTGCACCGTGGCGCGAAACTCGACCGCGTGACGCGCGCGCCGCGCAATGTCCGGCGACGCAATGATCAAGGCGGCCGCCCCGTCCGAAATCATCGAGCAGTCGGTACGCTTCAGCGGCCCGGCGACGAACGGGTTTTTCTCCGATGGCGTTCGGCAAAAGTCATAGCCGAAATCGCGCCGCATATGCGCATACGGATTCGACACGCCGTTGTGATGGTTCTTCGCGGCAATCGCGGCCAGTGCGTCCGACTGATCGCCATAGCGATCGAAATACGTTTGCGCGAGCTGACCGAAAATGCCGGCGAAACCACCTGGCACGTCCGCCTCCTCGCTTGCATACGAGCATTTCTGCAGCACCTTGCCGACTTCGGCAGTGGGCAGGCTCGTCATCTTTTCGTAGCCGATCACCAGCGCGCAGGCGGAACGCCCCGAGCGCACCGCATCGAGCGCGGAGTACACCGCGGCCGAGCCGGTAGAGCATGCGTTCTCGCAACGCACGGTCGACGTGAAGCGCATGTCAGGAATCGCGTTGAAGACGAGCGCCGACGGAAAGTCCTGATAGACGAACCCGCCGTTAAAGGTGCCCACGTGAATCGAATCGATCTGACCGGCTTCGACGCCGGCATGCTCGAGCGCGCCGAGCGCACTGTCGGCAATCATGCGTTCGATGTCCAACGCGTCGAGTTTGCCGAACGGGATATGGCTCCATCCGATGATGGTCGGTTGCATTGCGAACAACTCCTTGGCTTGGGAATGACGGCTCTTCATGCAAAAGCCAGGCCAGCCAGATGATTCGTTTCATCACCGCGATCTGGCAGGCACGGTCCGTACGAAGCGAGCGCCGTACCCATGCGGGCCACGCGCAGCAACAGCCTCCCATCCCGCTTTCGCACCGCGCACGAGTCCGCCGTCCCCTCCTCGCTCGCGTGCGACACAAAGCATGCGACAGGTGTCGCATTCGCTCGACACCTGCACGGCATGCCCGGCCTGGCAATAACCCGGGGTTGCCGCCTTAGCGCCAATACCCGCGCGGCTCGCGCCAAATGGCATTCAATTTGCTTTTAGGTAGCCGCCGGCCTTCGAAGCGGCAAACATAAAACTCAGGAGACAGACGATGAGCGTTACCACCCGGCGCGACTTTCTCAAATGCGCTTCTCTTGCCGCCGCAGCGTCGTTCGCCGGTCTGCACGGCCGCTCCGCGCACGCCGCCGAGTTCACTCTCAAGTACGCGAACAACCTGCCCGCCACCCATCCGATGAA
This sequence comes from Paraburkholderia caffeinilytica, assembly GCF_046030355.1. GTDB lineage: Bacteria > Pseudomonadota > Gammaproteobacteria > Burkholderiales > Burkholderiaceae > Paraburkholderia > Paraburkholderia caffeinilytica_B. The sequence continues at coordinate 109,424 of NZ_JAQQCQ010000005.1, read as the reverse complement.
CCTCCGCGCGAAGGAAGCCGCGACGCGCATCGCGTCGGAAAGCAAAGGGCGGGTCGATTTTCAGGTGTATTCGAACAATCAGTTGGGCAGCGATACCGACATGCTCTCGCAGGTCCGCTCGGGTGCGATCGACTACTTCACGCTGTCGCCGCTGATTCTCGGCACCCTCGTGCCGGCCGCGCAGATCACCGGGGTCGGCTTCGCGTTCAAGGACTACGACCAGGTGTGGGCCGCGCTCGACGGCGCACTCGGCGCGCGCGTGCGCCAGGAGATTGCAAAGACCTCGGTGTTCGCGTTCGACAAGATCTGGGACAACGGCTACCGTCAAACCACCACCAGCACCAAGCCGATCCATCTGCCGGGCGACCTGAAAGGCATCAAGCTGCGCGTGCCGATGAGTCCGCTCTGGACTTCGATGTTCCAGGCACTCGGTGCGTCGCCGGCAAGCATCAATTTCTCCGAGGTGTATTCGTCGCTGCAAACGCGGGTCGTGGAAGGCCAGGAGAATCCGCTCGCCACCATCACCGCGGCCAAGCTTTACGAGGTGCAGAAGTATTGCTCAATGACCAATCACATGTGGGACGGCTTCTGGTTCCTCGCGAACAAGCAGTCGTTCGCGCGTCTGCCGAAGGACCTGCAGACCATCGTGCAGAACGCCGTCAACGATGCGGCCGTGCAGGAACGCGCGGACGTCGCCAGGTTGAACGCGTCGCTAATGCCGGATCTGAAAACGAAAGGCCTGCAGTTCAACGACGTCGATATCAATGCGTTCCGTCGCCAGTTGACTTCAACCGGCTTCTACGCCGACTGGCACAAGAAATTCGGCGACGACGCGTGGACCGCCCTCGAAAAATACACCGGCAAACTCGCCTGACGCGCCATGCATCTGACCTTGACGAAGAAACTGGAAAACGAAGGCTGGCTCGCGCGCGGCCTGACGACCGCCGTCGATTGGGTGATGCACGGCGTGGGCGCGGTAGCAGCCTGCCTGGTGGTCGCCGAGACGGTGATTCTGCTATGTGGCGTGATCTTTCGTTACGGGCTGGACCAGCCGCTGATCTGGTCCGACGAACTCGCGTCGATCCTGTTCAGCTGGCTGGCCATGCTCGGCGCCGTGCTCGCCTTGCATCGCGGCACGCATATGCGTCTCACCGCGATCGTCACGCGTTTGCCGGAGAAATGGCGCGGCTGGCTTGAAGCGGTCAGCGCGCTCACCGTCTGCACCTTCGTCGCGCTCATCATCACCCCGGCCATCGAACACATGAATTTGCAGATGCCGGTCAGCACGCCCGCCCTGCAGTTGCCGGACGGCTGGCGTTGCGCTGCGTTGCCGGTCGGTGCCGCGTTGATGCTGATGGCGGCGCTTGCCCGCATCGCACGTGAAGTGAGTCCCGGACAGTTCGCCGGCGCCTTGCTCACCGCAGGCGTGATCGCTGCCGCGTTATGGATCGCGCAACCCTACCTGCTCGCGCTCGGCAACCTGAATCTGATCGTGTTCTTCGTGGTGCTGGTCGGCTTGTGCGTGGCGGGCGGCGTGCCGATCGCGTTCAGCTTCGGCACCGCGACGCTCGCCTATCTGGTGCTGATGACGCATGCGCCGCTCGGCATCGTCGTGAGCCGGATGGATGAAGGGATGGCGAATCTGGTGCTGCTCTCGGTGCCGCTGTTCGTGCTGCTTGGCGCGTTGCTGGAATTGAGCGGGCTCGCGCGTTGCCTGATCGACTTCATGGCCGCGTTGCTCGGCCACGTGCGCGGCGGGCTGCAATACGTGCTGCTCGGCGCAATGTTTCTCGTTTCCGGCATATCCGGCGCGAAAGCGGCCGACATGGCGGCGATCGCGCCGGCGCTGTTCCCCGAAATGCAGCGGCGCGGCGCGAAACCCGAGGAACTGGTCGCGCTGTTGTCGTCAACCGGCGCGATGACCGAAACGATTCCGCCGAGCCTCGTGCTGATCACAATCGGCGCGGTGTGCGGCGTGTCGATCACCGCGTTGTTCGTCGGCGGAATCATGCCGGCCGTGGTCGCGACCATCGCCATTGGCTTCGTCTGCTGGCGGCGTGCACGGCATGAACCGGCGAGCAACAGCACGCGTGCGCCCTTGCGAACGATTCTGCGCACCTTTGTGATCGCACTGCCCGCGCTCGCGCTGCCGATGCTGATTCGCGTGGTGGTGATCGAGGGTGCGGCCACCGCTACCGAGGTGTCGACCATTGGCATTGCGTACACGCTGATCGCAGGCGTGCTGCTGCATCTGTGCGGACGCCGGATCGAATGGCGCCGCTTCTATTCGCTGCTGCTCGACACCGCCAGTCTGTCCGGCGCCATTCTGCTGATCATCGGTCTGGCCACCGCGATGGCGTGGGCGCTCACGCAATCGGGTTTCTCCGCATCGCTGGTGGCGGCGATGGAGCACATACCGGGCGGCCCACGTGCGTTTCTGTGTGTGTCGATCGTGTTGTTCGTGGTGCTCGGCAGCGTACTCGAGGGGATTCCCGCAATCGTGCTGTTCGGCCCGCTGCTGTTTCCGGTGGCGCGGGCGCTCGGCATTCACGACGTTCACTACGCGATGGTCGTGATCCTGTCGATGGGGCTCGGCCTGTTCGCGCCGCCCATGGGCGTGGGTTTCTATGCCGCGTGTGCGATCGGCAAGGTGTCGCCGGATCGGGTCGTGAGCCGCGTATGGGGTTATCTCGGCGCGCTGCTCATTGCACTGCTGGTGGTCGCATTCGTGCCGTGGCTATCGATTGGTTTTTTGACGACGTGACTGCCCTTTGAAGCGCGGCGCTTTGGCGCCTGCTTTTTGATTCCTGCTTTCTGATCTCTGTTTTGAAACCGATTTCTTCCACTGTTTCCCATCATCCGAGAGTTCGCAGTGAACCTGAATACTGAAACTTCCTGCCGTGGCCAGTCTTCCCTCAACCATCCGCGCGTCGCGCTCGTCACGGGCGGCGGTAACGGCATCGGTGCGGCCATCTCCCGGCAGCTTGCTGAAGCGGGACACATTGTCTTCATCGCCGACATCAACGCGCACGCCGCGAACGACCTCGCGGGTTCGCTGTGTGCCTCCGGTTATGAGGCGTATGCGATACAGCTCGACGTGTCCGCACCGGCCTCGATCGACGCCGCGTTCGACGCCATCGAGAACCAGTTCGGCCGCTGCGACATCCTCGTGAACAACGCCGGCATCGCCAAGACGTTTCCGTTTCTCGACTATCCGGTCGAACACTGGCGCAAAGTCTTCGACGTGAACGTGACCGGGCCCATGCTGTGCGGCCAGCATGCTGCGCGGCTGATGCGCAAGGGCGGCTGGGGACGCATCGTGAACATCGCCTCGGTTAGCGGACTGCGCGCAAGTTCGGGACGCACCGCTTATGGCACATCGAAGGCCGCGGTAGTTGGACTGACGCGGCAGATGGCGATTGAGCTCGCCGAATACGGCATCACGACCAACGGCGTCGCACCAGGGCCGATCGATACGCCAATGACGCTCGATCTGCATTCGCAAGTCGCGCGCGACAATTACACGCGCGCGGTACCGGCGAAGCGTTACGGCGTGCCCGCGGAAATCGCCGCTGTGGTCCAGTTCCTGTGCTCCGAGCAGGCCTCGTATGTGAACGGCCAGACGGTGCCAGTGGACGGCGGTTTCATGGCGGCAGGGGTATTGGAGATCTAGGGGGACGCCATCACCGGCGGCAAGTACGCGTCAACCGGTGATGGACTATCCGTCATGGCGTGGCTCGCAGCAGCGGTGAGAGCACAGCCAGCCGTAAATGGCCGACACCCTCCGCGAGCGCAAGCGTCGATTGCTGCCCGTCGCGCAGACGAATGCTGATCGTCCTGCCGCGCTCATCACGCGAACCGACCGCGACAAAAATCGGCACCTGCTTTTCCCTTGCGTCGACGATCTTCTTCTCCAATCGCTCGGGTCGGCTGTCGAGCAACGCTCTGATGCTGGCGTCTTCGAGCGCCTGCATCACTTCCTGCGCGTAGGCCGCGTTCGCATCGCTGATCGTGGCGACCACGACCTGCTCCGGCGCGAGCCACACCGGCAGCCATCCTTCGTGATGTTCGAGCAGCATCGCAATGAAACGCTCCATGCTGCCAAGCACGGCGTGATGAATCATCACCGGCCGCTCGCGTTCGTTGCGTTCGTTGACGAACTCCGCGTCGAGCCGGTCCGGCAGCACGAAATCAAGCTGGATCGTGCCGCATTGCCAACTGCGCTCGCGGCTGTCCGTCAGATGAAACTCCAGTTTCGGGCCGTAAAATGCGCCCTCGCCTTCGAGGATGTCGAATTCGAGACCCGCTGCACGCGCTGCATTGGCCAGCGCCTCTTCTGCGCGATCCCACGTTTGATCGTTGCCCGCACGCATAGCGGGCCGCGTGGCTAATGCCACTTTGAAACTGGGGAAACCGAGGTCTGCATAGACCGCACGCAACAGCGAACAGAAGCGGCCGACTTCAGCTTCGATATGCGCCTCCGTGCAGAACACATGCGCGTCGTCCTGCACGAATGCACGCGTACGCTTGAGCCCTTCAAGTGAACCCGACGGTTCATCACGATGACACGCGCCGAACTCGCTATACCGAACCGGTAGCTCACGATACGACCGCACGCGCTGGTTGAACACCTGCACGTGACACGGACAACTCATCGGTTTCAGGCACAACGCCCGCCCTTGTTCCGCATCGCCTTGTTCCCCAGGGACACGTTCCGCCGCGGCAAACGAATACATCGCCGCGCCAAACTTCTCCCAATGACCGCTTTTCTCCCACAACGAGCGCGCCAGCAATTGCGGCGTACGGATTTCGCGAAAGCCCGCGCGCCGCATGCGGGCGCGAATGTAGTCTTCCAGCACACGGTAAAGCTCCCAGCCGCGCGGGTGCCAGAAAACCATGCCGGGACCCTCTTCCTGTTGATGGAAGAGGTCGAGTTTGTTGCCTAGTACGCGATGGTCGATGTCGTTCACGGTGACGCTCCATTGGGTTTGAAATTGCAAATGCTGCAGATCGATGCCGCAAACGGAGGTCCAGAAACGCCAAAGGCCCCGTCCGTTTCCGGCGGGGCCTTTGGTGGTCTGCCACAGCTTCCTGCTTCTAGCGTGCGCAACCTCCAGACGACCCGCCTGTGAAGGTGGTCGTCGTGGTGGTGACGGCAGCGAAGGGAATCGAGTGGAAGTCCATGGATCGACAGTAAACGATTTTATGAGGGCACGTCAATCGCAATCTCGATAGACGGTACGATGGATGCCTGATCCGGAGTCGATGCATCTTCGTTAGAATTCGACTCGACATCCAACCGACCGAGCATCCCACCTTGACCATCCACATCCGCCCCGCCCACACAGCCGACGCCGCGCTGATTCTCCGCTTCATCACCGAACTCGCGGTGTATGAAAAGGCGGAGCACGAAGTTGTCGCAACTGTTGAAGACATCGAGGCGAGCCTGTTCTCCGCCGCATCCACGGCGAAGGCTTTGATCTGCGAAATGAACGGCGAGCCGATCGGATTCTGCGTTTACTTCTTTTCCTATTCGACGTGGCTCGGCAAACAGGGGCTCTATCTGGAAGACCTGTACATATCGCCGACATCGCGCGGCAGCGGCGCGGGCAAACAGATGCTTCGCCACCTCGCGCAGATTGCATGCGAAACAGGCTGTGGGCGCTTCGAATGGAGCGTGCTCGACTGGAACGAGCCGGCAATCGGCTTCTATGAATCGATCGGCGCGAGCGCGCAAAGCGAATGGGTTCGCTATCGGCTGGCGGGCGATGCGCTCACGGCGTTTGCCGACGGCGATAGGTGAGGCGCACTTGGCCTTCGAACAAAAACATCGCTAGATAGTCTAGTGATACGCGCCTTGTTTATCTGCAGCAAGAACCGCCTGCGCAGCCCGACGGCCGAACAGGTGTTCGCCGCGTGGCCGAACGTAGAAACCGATTCGGCCGGACTTGGTGCGGATGCCGACGTGCAGCTTTCGCCTGAGCAGCTTCGCTGGGCCGACATCGTCTTCGTCATGGAGAAAGCGCATCGAGCGCGATTATCGGCAAAATTCCGCACGTGTTTAAACGGCAAAAAAGTGATTTGCCTCGACATCCCCGACGACTATGCGTTCATGCAGCCCGAGCTCATCGCGCTGCTGGAACAGAAGGCGGGCAGATTTCTAAGGCAGAAATAGCGGCGTGGGCGGGCCGCCGCTAACCGATTACCCCGCCGCCCCGCTCGCCACGGGCTCGACTTCAAACGCGTCGCCCGTAGCGAAGAACGTCCCGCCCGCCACGTAATGGCACGTGCGCAGATTCGGATCATCGCCAAAGTGCCAACGGTTGTTCGAATACACGCGGCTATCTGCATACGCGGCAACCACTTCACCAATGATCAGATCGTGCCGCTGGCTATCGTCTGGAATCACCTTGCATTCCATCCACGTGATGCAGCCGGCCAGCATCGGCACATCGATTTCTTGCGCGGGAAAAGTCTCGAGGTCAAAGGCTGCAAACTTGTCGAGCTCAGCGCCCGCGTTCGTTCCCACCGCCAGCGTCTGCGCAGCAAATCCGCGGCTCGGCAGTTGCAATCCAAATACACCGCTCGCTTCAATCAGTTGCCGCGTGAGCGTGCGGCTGTCCACCACCACGACTACCTTCGGCGGGGTGAAATCGAGCGGCATCGCCCACGATGCGGCCATCACATTCGAGCGGCCGCCGTGCGCGCTGGTAATGATCGTGACTGGGCCATGATTCAGTAGCTGCGTGGCCCGCGACAATGCGACAGGTTCCCGGGTGACTTTCATGCGTGCTCTTCCGCGTCAAATGGATCAGGCAGATTGTAGCGGGGACGCGCAAAACGGGTGCAACGTGCCGCGTAATCAAGAGTTCTGTGGCAGGTAAGGGATATCCAGACGTTTGCCAAACCGGTCGGATCGTGGCAAATCGAAGTGAGTCGGGTCCAGCGAAAAGGCGACCCGACGCACCCGGCCCATGATCTCGGTACGCGGGAAAAATCCAAAATAGCGGGAGTCCGCACTGTCGTCGCGATTGTCGCCTAGCATCAAATACTCGCCGGCCGGCACGACGACTGGCCCGAACGAACTGCGAGGACTCGGAGCGCCGAGCGACAACCGCACCCTGTGTGCAACACCGTCGAATTGCTCGGTGAGATACTCGGCATGCGAGCTTGCATCGCCCGGCAATTGATCGAACCCAAGCGGCTGATAGTCCGCGCGCTTGCCGTTAAGGTATAGCACGTTGTTATGCATCGCCACGCTATCGCCAGGTACGCCAATTACCCGTTTGACGAGAAGTTCGTGCGCGGCCGATGAATCGATCGTCACGATGTCGCCGCGTTTAGGGTCACTCAAACGCGCAACTCCGATGTGAGTCAGCGGGACGCGCAATTCATAAGCCATCTTGTCGACGATGATGTGATCGCCGGGGCGAATGGTTGGCAACATTGAACCGCTTGGTACGACGTTCCAGTCGGCAATCGCACTGCGGAAGAGGGTCATCAGAAGCACCAACGCTACGAGACCTTTGTATTGCCGCCCTAGCCTGATAATCGTGTACATGGTGTGAACAGCCGTTCGTAAGAGTTGAAACCGCGGATTCGATGAGAATCAGGAAGCGCACAAAAAACTCATGTCACGCTTGATGGCACGAGGTCGGCAATATGCACCCCGACCTCGTGTCATCGTCTTCAGGCCAGGATCAGGTGCCGCTGTCCGCCAAGATGGCGTGATACCACATTCCAGCACGTCGCCGGGCTCCATGAATCGGTTTTTGCCGAACCCTACTCCCGGCGGTGTTCCTGTCGCGAGAATGTCGCCAGGAAGCAGCGTCATGTGCGCCGAGAAATAGGCGAGCATCTCGCCGATCGAGAACAGCATGTCACTCGTGTTGCCTTGCTGCTCGAACTGGCCGTTCAACTTCGTCCACAGTCCGAGATTCGCGCCATCGACACCGGTTGCCAGGTACGGTCCGATCGGTGAATAGCCGGGGCGTGACTTGGCACGCACCAGGTGCTGGCCGCCTTTTTCGTCGACCTGGGTTGCACGGTCCGAGATGTCGTTGATGCAGACATAACCAAAGATATAGTCGGCGGCGGCTGCTGCTGCGATGTCGCGAGCTTCGCGCCCCACAATGATTGCCAACTCCACTTCCCAATCCAGCTTCGTGCCGGCGTTAGGACCACGGGAGATCGGGTCGTTCGGGCCGGCAAGCGAGGTCACCGCCTTGAGAAAGACTTCCGGTTCGGTGGGCGGCGTCATCTTGAACTCTTCGATGTGTTTTTTGTAGTTGAAGCCGGTCGCTGCGATCTGACGGATACCACTGATTGGCGCGAGATAGGTGTATTCGCCGCGCAGCGGATTGAGCGCGGCCGTATCGACCTCGTTCAGAACACCGCTCGCGATGACTTCAGGCGTGATGTCCGCCGCGACCGGGCGCAGATCCAGATGCTGATCGCCAACGATGATAACGGGAACGGCGCGATCATTTACGAGGACTCGGGCAAATTGTTGCATCTCAACTCTCCTTCAATTGGGGCGACACCCTGTCTGATTCACGGGCGTCAGTCATGCGATGGGGCACTTTCCGCCATCGCGGCATCGACGTGTTTCGTTGCGCGTCTGACTACAGAATATGGATTGGATGCATAATCGTCCAAGACTCGTTTCTTACGCTTTCTATAAGCTGAGGTTATAGACAATGCTCCTCCGCCATATCCGATATCTCACGGCGGTCGTCGACAACGGCAGCTTTACCCGGGCGGCACAGGTACTGCATGTTTCGCAGCCGGCGCTATCGCAGCAAATCAAGGAACTGGAAGATCGCCTGGGCGCTCAGCTACTGGACAGAAGCGGACGCCGGGTCCGTCCAACGGATCAAGGGGCCGTGTACCTTCGTTATGCCCGCCATGTCCTGGAGGAACTCGACGAAGCCGCTCGCGCGGTGCGGGACGTCGAGGATCTTTCAACCGGCTCGCTCCGCCTTGGCGTGACACCGACCGTCGCAAGCTATCTGATCGGCCCGCTGGTGCAGCGCTTCAGATCAAGTTATCCGGGGATCTCGCTGTCGATTCGCGTGGTGTCGCAGCAGGAGGAAATCGAGCCGGCACTTCGGGACGACCGGTTGGACCTGGGGATCGGTTTTGGCGATATGCCGGTGGAGGATATCGACGTGACCCTCCTGCACAAGGAACGACTTGCCTTGATCGCCAGAGCAGGCCGATCGTCCGCGCGGAAGGCGGCCGTGACGCCCGCCGACGTTCTGGCCACTCCGCTGGCATTACTGGATACGTCTTTTTCGATCCGCAGAAGCGTGGATCGTTACTTCGCGCGCAGGGGCCTGCGTCCAGATATCGTGGTGGAGGCCAACTCCATCACAGTGCTGATTGAGATTGTTCGCCAGAGTGGCGTGGCAACGATCCTGCCGGAAAATGTCGCCGGCGCCGGTTTGACTGCAGCGAGAATCCGACCGGAACTCGAACTCAGGCCCGCTGCACTGCTCCAACGACGCAACGCTTACCGTTCTGCCGCGGTGCGTGCATTTACCGCGATGGCTCTGGAGGTGACGGCACCGTTCGCGAAGGGGCAACAGTGAGGGATTGGCCGGAGAGCTTCGGTTTTTGCGGCATTAAGTCGTCGCGATGCAACGAAAGCATCATCCAGCTCGTTCCGCACATCGGTGACTTCAATTTTCATGGTCGCCTGATCAAAAGCTAGTGGGCCAATTTTTCGTAAAGGGACCAGACATAGCCGCCGGGTTCCGGCTCTGTGTACAGTCCTACGCGCATAAAGCCAAGCAATTCGTAATAGGCACATAGTTTCGCGTTGTGGGTGGCGCAGTCGAGCCGAACAAAACGCCGGTTCACGGTGCTCACCTTGTTAGCGCACCAATCAAGCATGAAACTGCCGAGTCCACATCCGTTAAAACCTTTCCGCACACAAAGCCCATGCACATAACCGGCAATCGGTTCTTGAGGTCCCCAGTGCCTTTCATCGTCTAGATCGAGCGAAAACGTTCCGACCGAAGTGCCATCCAGCTCAACGACGTACACTTCTTTTTGAGCGACGTTGTTTCGTACCCACTGCTCGGAAAATCCGCTCCTTTCCTTGCCCCACGCATAATCGCCATGGGCTACCTTCTTAGCATGCGCATCGTTCCGGATCTGTGTAAGAACCGGAACGTCCTCTACCTTTGCCCGGCGGATGCTTTTTGAAGTCATCGCTTATGTCTCTGTTGAGCCGTCTTAATGGAGCAAGAACGCAGATTAGCAACGTGCCCTTACGTTATACCAACCAATTCTCGGATTGTCGGCAATCGACGACGTGTATTTGAAAGGCCTGCTTCTGGCCGACTGACACTGCCTGCCCCCTCATTCCGTCGGCAGCCCCAACTCACGCAGAATTTGCGTGTTATATGTCGGCCAGTCCCTTCGCGAATTTTCAATAGCGAGTTTGGTTAGCGGCAGTTCGCTAAATAAATCATCGGTGAGTCGACGATATTCACGATAAAGGGAGATCAGTCCATCTAGTCCCACGAAACCCCGGCGCACGCAGTAGGGGGCGGCGAGTTTCCAGTTGATCTGATAGTCAACCCATTCGGGTCCACGTTCTGCACAGACCGTTCGGATTGCTTCTTCGACATCTTCCTGCCAAAGGTAAAGGACGAACGGATTGAGCGGTGCAATGACTTTTGCCAGATTCTGTATGTAGCCAGAAATGAGCGCGCGGTCGGCTTCCATCAGCAGCAGGTGAGTCAGGTCTCCGTGAAAAAGCTGACCATCCAATATCCGGATCGGGGTATCTGTCTGCGTGTCGTCGACGAATGCGCTCCATCTGGCCAATGCACGGTCCGCGAGATTCTGTGGCGTTGCGTCTCGCCACGGCTCAAACCAGTGTTCGAGTTCATCGGTCGCGCGAACCGGGTGTGGGTCGGTCCTTTCATGGATAGGCACCGCCGCTCGCCCCGCATCTTGTAAGCGTTTCGCAATGAAACGCATGGTCGTTGACTTGCCCGATCCTATGATGCCCTCGACGATTATCAGCCGATGGGGATTGCAAGGTTCTCCCGCTAAGAACCCCATTTGACTTGCCATATTTCGCTCGCACCCGTTGCTCGTTGCTCGTTGCTCGTTGCTCGTTGCTCGTTGCTCGTTGCTCGTTGCTCGTTGCTCGTTGCTCGTTGCTCGTTGAAAGGTAGCTGGCACACGGCCGCGCGGTCCGTATTTTTAGCGATTCTTTAGGTATCCCTGGCGGCCCTAGTCGCCATAAATCTCGATTCGGTTCCGCCCCCGCTCCTTCGCACGGTACAGTGCCCTGTCACCGCGAGACAGCGACTGGTCGACACCAACGTCGGTTATACGCATTATGTCGATGCCGATGCTGACGGTCAGCGCAATGGGCTCATCGCCGTGCAACATAGGAGTTCGCGAAGCACGCTGCTGGACGCGTGCTGCGAGCGTGATGGCCGCGTCGGCACCCGTATTGGGCAGCACCATCGCGAATTCCTCACCGCCGAGACGGCCTACGATGTCACCGGCCCGCACTTCGGCGCGTAGCAGTGCGGCAAAGTGGCTAAGCGCTCTGTCGCCCACTGCGTGTCCCCAGCGGTCGTTGAGCGCCTTGAAATGGTCCAGATCGAACATCAGTACCGCGGCGACGCTACTGCCGGCGCGCCGGATGCGCGCCAACTCCGCTTCGCTTTGGATCATGAAGTGGCGGCGATTGGGCAGTTGCGTCAGGAAATCGATGGTTGCCAACTCCTGCAACTCCGCTTCGATATGCTTGCGATCGGTCACGTCCGTGATAAAGCCGTGCCACAGCGTGCTGCCGTCGTCCAGCCGTCGCGGCTGTGCATCACCTTGCCGCCAGCGCAAACCTTGCTCCGGCAGTTGCACCCGGTATTCCAGGTGCCACGGCAACAGGCTCGCGGCCGATTCTTCAAGCGATTTCCTATACGCGACCAGGTCGCGTGCATCGATCAGCGCGTCGATCGTCTGCGCACTCGTCGCGGCCTGCTGCGGCGTCAGCTCGTAAATGTCGCGGATTCCCTCGCTTGCATACGGGAAGAAGGCAAGCCCATCGGACATCAGCCTGTACTGGAAGACCATGCCCGGAACCTCGTTGGTCAGATTCGTGACCATCTCGATGGACTGCCGTAGCTGCGCGGCTGTCTCCCGCAGCGCAGTAATATCGGTCGACGTACCGACCATGCGCAGTGCGTGACCGTCGCTCCCGCGCTCGACGACCTTGCCGCGGCTACAGATCCATTTGTAGCTGCCGTCCTTGCAGCGAATCCGGTGCTCGACCACGTAGCTGTCGGTTTTGTTCTCGAAGTGACTTTGCATCGTCGCCTGCACGTAGGCGAGGTCGTCGGGATGCAGACGAAGATAGGCGTCTTCGATCCGGTTGCTGACCTCGTGCTCCTCGTAGCCGAGCATCGATTTCCAGGCAGGCGAGTAGTCGATTTTGCCAGTGACGACATCGCGGTCCCAGGTGCCGGTTTCGCTGCCGGCAAGCGCCAGCGTCATGATCTCCCCGCTGGCCTCCAGTTCTTCGACGCGGTGACGCAGCGTGGTGAGTGCCAGCTCGCGTTCGAGTCCGTGGGCGATCAGCCCGGCCAGTTCGCGCAGGAAATTCTGCTGCGCGTCATCGAGGTTGCGAGGCGATTTGTCCAGCAGGTACAGCGCGCCCAGGTGGCGCCCGTCGGCACTCGTCAGCCCGCAGGTAGCGTAAAAACGCGGCCAGCGCGTGGCGCGGCCAAAACGCTCGTCATCCGATGTATCTGGCACGACGACCACTTTGGTCGTTGCCGTGGCCGCATGCGACGACGGACCTGACAGATTCGGCGGCAGCACATCAGGCGACAACCCGTCGAGCGCCTGAAGCCGCTGCCCATGGGCGTCGGATAAGGTAACCAGAGCGGTTGCCACGCCGAAATGCGCCCGCGCGAGGCGCGTCAATGCCTGACATTGCACGTCAGCTGCCGGTATCGCCAAATTGCTGGCTGCGGGCGACGCAGATACAACGCCCTCTTCAACGGAAAATGGACTAGCCAGCATGGGAACGCATTCCGTACGGGTCGCGAAGCGAGGCAGAGAATTGTATAACGGCGCTGAACGCCGTGAATTTAGGCGGATTGACTCCCTGGCGCTGTGCAGTGATTGACGCGCTGAATTGCTTAAGCGCTAGCCGATGCCCATGCGCCAGAACTCCGGCAAGACATAGCGCGCCTCGACAGAAAGCTCGCCTAGGAACTGAGTCGGCATGATTCCCTTACAACCTGCCTGCCACACGGCCACATGAACGTCGGTTGACATCTTGGCGTACCACGTGTCACATTATGAATATGACACTACTCGATTACAAACCGCAACCGGGTCAATCGATATTCGACGCTGTGGTTTTTGCTGCCAAGCGCGCCTTCATCAGCGGCGACTACCTGCCTGGCCAGGAGTTTCCCTCGGTCAGGGCGCTGGCCGCAGAACTCAAAATTCACCCAAATACAGCGCACAAGATCATCCAGCACCTGGTCCATGAAGGTTGGCTGGAAGCGCGGCCGGGGATTGGGACCGTCGTCTGTGAGCCGCCCCAGGCGCGCCCCGGCGAAAAGGCAAAGTTGCTGGGGCACGAAGTCGAGGCACTGGTGGTTGGCGCGCGTCGCGTCGGTCTGACGCAGGCGGAATTGCTCGACGCCATCATCGAACGCTGGAACCGGATCGACATAGCGAGGGGAATACAAAATGATGATTGAGGCCCGGAATATCGAGAAGCGCTTCGGCTCATATGAGGCGCTCAGTGGCCTGAGTTTTTCGGTCAGGGAAGGGAGCGTCTATGCCCTGATTGGCGCCAATGGCGCCGGCAAAACGACCACGATCAAGATGATGATGAACATCCTCGCGCCGACGCGGGGTGATCTCACCTTGATGGGGACGCCATCACGCGAACTCACGAGCTACCACTTCAGCCAGATCGGCTACGTCTCGGAGAGCCAGGTGCTTCCTGGGCAAATGACCGTGGGTGCCTATCTGGATTACCTGAGACCGTTCTATCCGGATTGGGACGAAGCGCTGGAAAGAGCCATGTTGGAGCGGTTCAAGCTGCCGGTGGAGCGTAAAATCCGCGCCCTTTCACACGGTATGCGTATCGAGGTTGCACTCGTTGCCGCCCTGGCCTTCAAACCAAAGCTGCTGGTGCTCGATGAGCCATTCAGCGGCCTGGACCCGCTGGTACGCGACGACCTGATCGAAAGCGTACTGAGCCATGCTGAAGACCTCACTATCTTCATCTCATCGCACGAGCTGAACGAAATCGAGAGTTTCGTTAGCGACGTGGGTTTTCTCGACCAGGGTCGCCTGCTGTTCGAAGACTCGATCGAGGTCTTGAACGCACGCGTCCGCCTGATTCGCGTCACGTTGCAATCGACGGCCCCTCCTCCCGATACTTTGCCTCGCGCATGGATTGATCCCGGCACGTCGGGCAATGTTCTAAGTTTTGTGCATACGAAGTTTGCTGAGGATCGCCTGGCATCTGAAATCACCGCCGCATTCGGCGACGTCAAATTCGTTCAGGCCGAGCCGATGGACTTACGGTCGATATTTACCGCGTTCGCGCGGGCCGAACAAATGACGGGGAGATGATATGTGGCTGCATATTCTGAAAAAAGATCTGAGACTGCATTGGCCGTACGTAGCGGCGGTGTTCGCCCTGAAGATCGCGTCGGCCTGGATGATCCTGCGAATGGGGATTTTCGCCCAGCCACTGCAATTGCTGCTGCCACACGCACTCATCGACCTGGCGTTCTCTGGCGTGGCATGGTTCACTATCGTTTTGGTCGTACAGAGCGACCCCGTTGTGTCGAATAATGACGACTGGCTGATCCGTCCGATCCGTCGAAGCGACCTCGCGTTAGATAAAATTGGTTTCGCCGTCCTTGTAACCCTATTGCCGACCTTTGTTTTCAATCTTGGCGTCGGCCTTATGCATGGACTAGATCCACTGCCGGCGATCGGCGCGGCGGCCTATACAGGACTTCTCACATTTATCGGTGTCGGTCTGCCCGCATTAGCCGTCGGCACGATCACGGCTAGCTGGCGCCAGGCCGCAGGCATTGTCTTCGCGATCGTTCTAACGTGGGCTGCCGGCCTCATAATCACCGACGGTGAGATGGCTAACCTAGCTGGCTGGCCTGCTCAGTTAGCGCTCCAGATCATCTTTGTCATTGCAACGGCACTTGTCCTTACCCTGCAATACGGCCGACGGAACACGGCAACGTCGCGTGGTGTCTTCGTCGTGGCGGCAATTTGTACGTTCGCGGTGATGTTCATGCCGGGAATAGCGACGTCCCAGTCTCAACGTGTCAGTGACGATGGCAAAGTGCCGGAGACCGACCCGATCCGCCTGTCGTTCGATGACAAGTCCAAGGCGGAAGTGATCGGCGATGACCCGCAGTTCATGACCCCCGTCATCTACGTTCCGCTTAAAATCGCGGTCGACCCGGACCGTATAGTCACTGTCAATAACATCAACCTAAGTATCGATAGCAGCGACGGCAAGCCGTTATATCGCAGCACCATATCGCTTTTGTCGGGCCATCCTCCTCACCCGATCAGCAACGTCCTGGGTAATACCTTCGACGGTACAAGCAATGGTCACAAGTCGAACTATCAAGCGATCAATCTGCCAGCTGACATGTTCGCGAAATTCAAGAACACGCCGGGACGGATAACTCTGACCTACCACCTGAATTCCTATGCCCCAGCAGCAACCACTAAAGCCTCGCTGCCCTTGGGCACCTCGCAGAAAATTGCTGGCTTCGGCGTGTGCGAAACACGGCTCAATCCCGTCAATAGCCAGGTCGTCGAACTCTATTGTTTCCCAGCCCCAGACAGCTCAAACTGCATCGCAGCAACAGTGCTCGATCTCAACGGCACTCCGATCGGCGCGCCGCAAACCAGATGTTCGACCACATTTATGCCATGGAGTCTCAATACCAAGGCTCTGACTGAACCCGGCCAATTCGTGGTGGCACTCCCTGCGGCGAACGGCGCCACTATCCGGCCGCTTGCCCTTACGACCTATAAGGTAGCTAGTCACTTCACCCAGACGGTTGTCCTTCCCCAGGTGAGGCTTAAGGATTTGACGGGCCATGCCGGGACGTGATGATAGATGAGGTGTGTGGATCAAACTATCAGAAAGGTGCCTCTTGTGCCACGACCAGAATTCGGTTGTTAGAACAGGGAAAGTCGGACATTGCCGTTGATTGAAATGTTATTTGATCGACAGTCTCAAGCCCCTGAGTTGTGTAGCTTTGTTTTCCGGCAAAGGCCAGCAACTATCATGCAGAACAAAGCGAGAGTAAAGGCTAGACGGGTAGGTTTCAAAAGCCGCGGAAGCTCTATTCGCACGTGCGGGCACTTCCCACCGTTATGCAATGCTTGACTGACCAATGGCTTTCGCCTGTGATTCCCGTGCCGCCTCCAATTCCGAGCGGGCGATGTGGAGGCCGGAGATGGAATTCGATTCTCGACACGTTTTGATTAGGCGGTGCCGGTGGTAACGGCAAAGCAGCGACAATCGCACGTTGTACGGCGGCGTCCCACGCGTCGTTGCCGCTCGTGTGTAGCAGCGCGACAGAGCGTACCGAACCGTCAGGATCGAGCCGGAGAGATACGATTGCGTCCGGATTGCCAAGATCGTTACTTGCATCCACAAACATGTGGCTGCTCAGCGCGCAACTGACATAGTGCCGCCATTGCAACGCGTTCAATTCGCCTACCTTCAAGCTTGGCTCGCCGCTACCTGCTGCGTGAGCGAGGCAAACTCTCACTATGTTGTCAGCAGACGGTATAGGAGATTCGTTGCTATTTGCCACGACGTCGGCGGTGCAAGCGCTCAGTAAGGACAGCACGAGCGGAATCAGAGCAATGGCAAGTGTTGTCTCTCGCACAACAACTCCAAAGAAAAGGCTGCCCAGACCACCGAGACGCATTACAGCAATTCAAACGCCGCATTGTCAACGATCTGGAGTTGTCGTTCGAATGTCGGCTTCTGGCCGATCGCTACCTGAAGGCAATCGGCAGCACGCAAATCATGGGCGCCGTTGCGCTTTCGACATAAAAACCATTCAGTCGTCTCTTGCTCCAGGCGAGAATGCAAAACCACCACAAACCGTTGGAGAAACCGTGCGTATCGTCTGCTTGCACACCGCTGACAGCAACATCGCCCTGTTCGATGCAGCCGCCCACACCGCCGGATTCGAGGCACTCGAGTTGACGCACGTGGTCCGCGCCGACTTGCTTGCCGCCGCTGAGCAGGCAGGCGGCTTGACCGAGGCGATCGCGGCGCAAACCCGCGAGGTGCTCCTCACGCTGAAGGACAACGCTCACGCCGTTTTGCTCAACTGTTCGACGCTCGGCCCGTCAGTGAATGACGCCCTAGCCGCGCAAGCCGCACCGGTCCCGGTTCTGCGGGCCGATGCCGCATTGGCTCAGCGCGCGGTGAAAGACGGCGGCAAGGTGGTCGTGCTGTGCACCGTCTCCACCACACTCGACCCGACCACCCGCGTGTTTGCCCAAGCCGCCACGCATACCGCGGCGCATGTCGAGGTTCAGCTGGTGAGCGGCGCGTGGGACCGTTTCAGAGCAGACGACACAGCAGGCTATCTGTCCATGATCGCCGCCGCTGCGGACGCGGCCTACGAAAATGGTGCGGACGTCGTGGCATTCGCACAAACATCCATGGCAGGCGCAGCCTTGATGGTCATCGGCGGGGCGAAACCTCTGACCACACCGGCCATCGCCCTCGCAGCTGCAGTCCACGCAGCCACACTTGCAGCCTGAAGCGCGATGTTCGCCGAGTACCTCGTCAAATGGGATCTGCTGCCGGACGGCGCGCCGATTCGTACGCATAGCAACCGCCTGCTGCCGGTGCGCCAGCACGGCGCGCGGCGCTGAAGACGAAGACGAAGACGAAGACGAAGAGGAAGAGGAAGAGGAAGAGGAAGAGGAAGAGGAAACCATCGTAGCCGGCCGGATGCAACCGCTAAACCGCAGTCGAATACCTCCGCCTTGCATTCGCGTCTCGATCCCTATCGGTGAACGCAATTGCCATCAGGCGGCAGCCGGCAAGCCACCGCCCCAACTCAGCGTCTGTCAATCAATGCGGAGCCTTGCCATTGGGTATCGCGTCCAACGGCTTATGCTGCTCTTCGCCGAGTCCCGGGAAAAACGCGTTCCACGCGGCGCGCACGCCCTGCGCCGCGGTGGCCTCTGCGCCGATCGATTCCGCCTCGCCGTCGGCAGCTTTCGACGGGTCCGCGGAAAGGCCGCGCCAGTGCGTGAAGACCAGCAACGGTTTTTCGGTCCATATGCCGTCGCCATATTTCGCAAATGCCGTGTCGCCGCTCGTCAACTGCACCTCGTACCAGCCTTCACGGACGGGCGTGTGGGCAGCGAGCTCAAACCAGGCGGTCGGTTCGATTTCCTTCATGTCGTCTCCGGTCGGATAAATCGTCAAAGATAACCACAAGCAAGGCATTCTTCATGCCCGAGCCCGGTAACGGCCCGGCAGCCGCGCGCCGCACATAACGCGATGTTTCAAGGCGGTGCACTGGGCATGACCTGCGGGCGATTCGTCGACGTCGCGCACTCCGAATTCGCCGCGCATAAACGACACGATAGCGCGACATGGGCCACGCGGACAAACGTAAAAACTTACACGGCGCGCCGGGATGTCGACCCGCTTGTCCCTTTGCTCGTTACGCTACGTGCCGGCCCGCTTACCCTTTTGTTCGTTACGCTGCGTGCCGGCCCGCTTGCTCGTTATCTGCGTGCTGGCCCGCTTGTCCCGCCCGCCACCCCGTTGTCTGACTCACGCGCCATCTCCCCCACCAATTCGGCCAATACGCGGACAGCCAGTGCAAGTTGCTCGGCTGGCGTGCTGCCGTAGCCGATCACCAACCCGTTCGCCTCCTCGCGTTGCTGCAACGCAAAACCCGACAGCGCGCGCGGATTGAGCCGCGCGGCGAGCGCGCGTTCGGTGAGGATCCGATCGGAAATGTGCGGCGGCAAGCGAAGCGTCAGATGCATCCCGCAATTGCCGCCCAGAATCTGCGACGGCCCGAAATGCGCGGTGAGCGCATCGCGCAGCGCCTGCTGGCGCTCCCGATACAAACGCCGCATGCGGCCCAGATGCCGCCCGAATTCACCGCTGTCGATGAAATGCGCCAGCGCCAGTTGCTCCAGCCGATGCCCGCCGCGCAGCATCTCCTGCAACGCGACAGCCGTGTGCGCGGCGATCGCGCGCGGCAGCACCACGAAGCCGATGCGCAGCGCCGGAAACATCGTCTTGCTGAATGAACCGACATACAGAACCGGCGCGTCCTCGACCAGCCCCTGCATGCTGGCGATCGGCTCACCGGTATGGCGGAATTCGCCGTCGTAGTCGTCCTCGATCAGCCACGCGCCGCAGCGGCGCGCCTGCGCGATCAGCTCCAGCCGGCGCGCCACCGACAACACCGCGCCGGTCGGATACTGATGCGCGGGCGACGTGTAGATCAGCTTGGGCGGATGCTCGCGCCAGGCGTCGGGCGGCACCGCGATGCCTTCGGAATCGACCGGCATCGGCCGCATGCTCAGATCGCCAAGATTGAACGCAGCCTTGGCGCCGCGATAACCCGGATCTTCCACCCACGCAATATCGCCCGGATTGGTGAACAGCCGCACGCACAGGTTCAGCGCTTCCTGTGCCCCTTCGGTGATGACTACCTGCGAGCCGTCGCAGCGCACGCCCCGCGCCATCCGCAAATGCGCGGCGATCGCGTCGCGCAGCGCCGGTTCACCCAACGGATCGCCGTAGCCGAGCGCGAGCGGCAACGCGCGCTCCATCGAACGTTCGAGAGCGCGCCGCCAGGCGGCTAGCGGAAAGCGGTCCAGCGCAGGCGTACCCGGCGTCAGCGGCAAGGTGTTGTCGGCATGGGTGCGAGTCGCCGCGAATTGATCGACCCGCGCCGCGTACGCGACCTCCGGCGCAGCCAGCGGTGTCCGCCTTTCGCCGCGCGCCGACGGGCTGGAGAGCGGACTCACGCGCGTGCCCTTTTTGTCGGCCACGACATAACCGACCGCGGCCAGATGCTCGTACGCGATCACCACCGTGTTGCGCGACACGCCCATCTCCGCCGCCAGCAAGCGTGACGACGGCAGCAGCGACCCCGCCGGCAAACGCCCGGCGAGGATTGCCTGCTGCAAGCGCTCGGTCAGTTGTTTTTGCAGCGGCGTGGACTTTTCGCCGTTGCCGTTTGTGCTCGCGACGGCGGGGTTGGTGAGCGGACCAATGATTTCGATCATCTCGGCTGGACCTATCAAATACCGTTCTGCTGGATCTTTTTAACATACCACGTTTGCCGTATCGTTCTCCATCAGCAAGGACATTTACTATCGACAGGAGCGCAGACATGGAACCCAGACGCAACGCTTTCGAGCAGCCAATCGGCGTCCCCGTGCCGGACTGGAAAGGCGCTCAGGCGCCCAGCCGCGCGCCGCTGGTGGGCAGCTATTGCCGGATCGAACCCGTGGACGTCGAACGGCATGCGGCGGACCTGTACGAGGCCTACAGTTCGGCACCCGATGGCCGCGACTGGACCTATCTGGCGGTCGGGCCGTTCGAGAGCCTTGCCGCGTACCGCGAGCATTTGACGCGCATGGCCGCGTCGCCCGATCCGCTGCACTACGCGGTGATCGATCTGGCCACCGGCAAGGCGGTTGGCACGCTTGCGCTCATGCGCATCGACCGCGCGAACGGCGTGATCGAAGTCGGGCACGTCACCTACTCGCCGCGCCTGAAGCGCACACGCATTGCCACCGAAGCGATGTTCCTGCTCATGAACCATGTGTTCGACGAACTCGGCTATCGCCGCTTCGAATGGAAGTGCGATTCGCTGAATGGACCGTCGCGCACGGCAGCGTTGCGCTATGGCTTTACGTTCGAAGGGATCTTCCGGCAGGCGATCGTGTATCACGAACGCAATCGCGATACCGCGTGGTTTTCGATCATCGACAGCGAATGGCCTGCGCTGCGTCCAAGCTATGCGCACTGGCTCGATGCCGGCAATTTCGATGCGCAAGGCCAGCAGGTGGAACGGCTGGTGGACCTGATCGCGCGACAGCGGGCCGCGGCGAGCGAGAGCGGTCAATAAGACAGCGGGTTCGCGAGCCAGTTACAAGGTGGCTTGCGGGTCGGCTGCAAGCTGGCTGAAGGGCCGGCATGCGCCGGCTCGTCAATCCCAAAGGGCGTCAGAGACCTGAGAGACTTCAGCCGACGTACCGCGCAACGACTCAGGCTACGCCTGCCGTTCGCCGCAGTACGATGGTCGGGTTGCCTTTGTATGTCGTGCGAAGCTGCTCACGATAACCACACTTACCCGCGACGTTCAGCGACGGTTGGTTTTCCGGCGCGATGATGCAAACCGTCTCGTCACGAGGCCAATGCGCATCGGCCCAGCCGAGCGCGGCGCGCACGGCTTCGGTCGCGTAGCCGCGGTTGTGGACGGCAGGGTCCAGCGCCCAGCCGATTTCAGGCGTGTCCATCAAGGAAGGCTCGATCTCGCGGTGATAGTCGGCGAAGCCGACTTCGCCCAGGAACCGGCCGCCGTCCTTCTCCCGCACCACCCAATAACCATATCCCAGCATGGCCCAATGCCCGGCGTAGCGCAGCAGACGCGCCCAGACCTCTTCGCGCGTGAAGGGCTTGCCGCCGATGTAGCGGATCACTTCGGGATCAGACCACATTGCATAGCTCTCGAGGAAATCGTCGCGCGTGTGCGGACGCATGATCAGGCGATCGGTGGTGAGGAGCGTGGGGTGGCTGGACATGGGCGGGCTGGTGGTGGGCGTAGTAACTACGTAGGTTGAAAAATGTTGAAGAGTGCCTGGGATGATCGCAGATTTTTTGCGCGCCAGGTTCGCTGCCAGAATCCTGGCAGCGCTTGCGCAGCACTGCAAACGCTGGCATGCGAAGAGGCTTCACCCTACACTCCGTGGATACGCATGTTCAGCCACGGCGGCGGGATAACCGCCACGGACACCGGCGCGCGCGACTCACACGCCATTGCCATACTCACTGCTGCTCCGTCCATGAAAGCCCGCTTGCGCTACCTCTCCGCCCTGGTCGTCAACGTCGCCTTTCCCTGGCTCGCCTACCGGCTCGCGTTCCCTTACTACGGCCAGCTCGGCGCGCTGATTGCCTCGGCGCTGCCCCTGATCGCATGGATGAGCTGGGACCTGCTGCGCTACCGCCATTTCGACGCGCTCAGTGCAATCGTCCTGGCCGGCATCGCGCTGTCGCTGATTGCAATGGCCGCAGGCGGCGGCGCGCGCATGCGAGCGCTGGAAGACCCTATGGTTTCGGGGATGATCGGCGCGTCGTTCCTCGTCTCGCTCGCGTTGCCGCGTCCGCTGGTGTACTACCTCGGCCGTTCGACGATGGCGCGCGAAGATCATCGCAGCGTCGAACGCTACGAAAAGGATTGGCGCGAGCGCCCCGCGCTCGTCGCCAATATCCGGTTGATGACACTCGTATGGGGTCTGGGCATGACCGGGGAGAACCTCTTGCGCACCCTGATCCTCTTGCAGTGGCCGAACGATCCGCACTCGGCGTTGGCCTCCAAAGTACTGCGTTACGGCGTCTATGCCGGTCTGACGGCCTGGACGTTCTGGTGCCGGCGGCGCCTCAAGCAGAACGCCATGCGCTATCCAACCTCCCCGGCGGATACCCCGGACCATCTGACGAATTCGTGAAGCAGCCCCTCACGCCAGTTCGAGAAACCGCGCCAGACACGGATTGCGATTGGCCGGCGACCACGCCAGCACCTGTTCGATCAGCGGCGCATCGACCAGCGGCCGGAACACCACGCCTGCGAGTTGCGCTTTGCGCATCGAGGCTGGCACCAGCGCCACCCCCACACCTTCATCGACGAGACTGAGCACGGTTTGCTGCAACTGCACTTCGAAACGGATATCCGGTTCGAAGCCGCCCGACCGGCAATGCTCGAGAATGGTCGAGCGCAAGCTCGGCGCGACTTCCGCGGAGGCCAGCACGAATGGCTCGCCCGCCAGTTGCGCGATCTTCAGACGCCGCGCGCGTGCGCGTGGATGGCTGCGCGACAAGGCCACACACAAAGGCTCGCGGAGGATCGTCCGGGTCACGATGCCCTTGTCGGGTACGCCCGGAAACATGATCGCCGCGTCGATCTGGCCAGCCAGCACTTGCGCGGCCAGATCGTTCGAGACGACCTCGCGCAGATTCAACGCAACCTCGGGAAACGCCGCGCCGAACGCGCGTGCGTAGCCGGGGACGACGTTGTACGCGGCGCACATCGTGAAGCCGATGGCGAGCTTGCCGGCGTCGCCGTGCGCCGCAGCTTGCGCGTTGCTGATCGCCTGTTCCACCGACGCCAGAATCGCTTTCGCATCGATATAAAAGCGCTCGCCCGCGGCCGTCAACGTGACGCTGCGCGGACTGCGCTCGAGCAGCGTCACACCCAGGTTCGCCTCCAGCGCCGCCAGTTGCCGGCTCAAAGGCGGTTGCGACAGATTCAGGCGCGCCGCCGCGCGGCCGAAATGGCGCGTTTCGGCGAGTGTCACGAAGTAGCGCAACGGCTTGATATCGATCACGACGCCCTCGAGCAGATTGACGATGCAGAAAAGGTATTATTGGAAGCAAAAAACAGTATTGGATTGTATCAACGCAAGCCACTACGCTGGCGCATTGCGCTCTCCGCCCCACACTTCTTGCATCGATGTTAGCCACGCTCGAAATTCTGCTTCCTGTATTCGGCCTGATTTTCGCAGGCTTTGCATGCCGCCGGCGCGGCGTGCTCGGACCGAACAGCGCGTCCGAACTGAACCGCTTCGTCGTCTGGCTGGCGCTGCCGGCCCTGCTATTCGACACGATGGCGCATGCCACATGGCAACAGCTTTATCAGCCGGCCTTCGTCGCGGCGTTTTCGATCGGGTGCGTCAGCGCGTTTCTGCTGATTCTCGTTATGCGTTTGATGAATGGTCGGCATCTGGCCGACGCAAGCGTCGATGCGATTGCGGCGTCGTATCCGAACACCGGCTACATCGGCTTTCCGCTCGGCATGATCGCGTTCGGCTCGGCTAGCCTGACGCCGACCACGATCGCCACGATCCTCGTCGCGTGCGTGCTTTTTGCGCTTGCCATCGTGCTGATCGAAGTCGGCTTGCAAACCGAACGCACACCGCACAAGCTGGGGTTGAAAGTGTTGGGATCGCTGGCGCGCAATCCGTTGATCGTGTCGCCGATCCTGGGCGTGCTGTTCGCGAGCACTCACGTCGCATTGCCACAGAGCGCGGAGACATTTCTGAAGCTGCTGAGCGGCGCCGCCAGTCCGTGCGCGCTGGTGAGCCTCGGCCTGTTCCTCGCGGAAAAGCGTCCCTCCGAAGCAGGCGCGAGCGGCATTTCGCTGCTGCTGACCGGCGTCAAGCTGCTGGGACAACCGGCGCTGACCTGGTGGCTCGCGGCGCGCGTATTCGGGCTCCCCGCCACGCTGGTCGAGATGGCAGTCATACTGGCCGCGTTGCCCACCGGAACCGGCCCGTTCATGCTGGCCGAGTTCTATCAACGCGAGGCGCATATCACTTCGCGCACGATTTTGCTGTCGACGGTGGGGTCGGTGGTGACCTTGTCATTACTGCTGGTGGTGATGGGACATCGTACGTAAGCGGAGCGAGGCGAGGTGCGTCGGCACAGGCCATGGGCCCTTAACCACGATTACCGTCTTATGTGTCCTTTGCGCCACTCGGCCAGTGTCGGCCCGCAACACATCAGCCGAACGCTCAGCCAGTTGCGACACCGGGAGCACCCGCGTCCGCCACTGCACGCCGCACGCATCGCGCCCCACGCCTCGCACCTCGCGCTATGCTTCGCACACGGACCAGCAAGGTCCGCGCCTCTTCATCCGCGAACCGCGAACTGCGAACCTCGAACCGCGACCCGAACCGCCGTGCCCAAAGCCCGCCCACCCGAACTTGACGACGACGCCGACGCCCGTTCCCTCGCGCGGCACTATCCGCGTGGACTGCGCATCGACCCGCATTCCCACACATGGGCGCAGGTGCTCTATGCGGTATCGGGCGTGATGTGGGTGGAAGTCGGCCGCGAAGCGCTGGTCGTGCCGCCGCAGCGCGCGGTCTGGTTGCCGGCCGGCACGGTTCACTCCATCCACATGATGAGCGAGGTGGAGATGCGCAATCTCTACCTGCACGAGCGCAACGTCGGTCATCTGAGCCGGCGCAGTGACGTGTTCGAGATCAACGGTCTGCTGCGCGAACTCATCACATCGATTGCGGAACACGAGCGCACTCATGCTCGCGACGAAGCCTATCTGGAAGCCGCCTACCGTCTCGCGATGCTGGAGTTGGGGCATGCGCCCCGCTCGTCGCTGCGCATCGCGCTGCCCGATGCGTCGGACCGGCGGCTCGATGCATTGTGCCGCGCGGTGATCGACAATCCTTCGATCGCGATCAGCTTCGAACAGCATGCGGCCTCGGTCGGCGCGAGCGTGCGCACGCTGGCGCGCCTCTTCACGCGTGAACTGGGGGTTGGGTTTGCCGAATGGCGCCGTCAGGTGCAACTCGCCGTGGCCGTGTCAGGCCTGGCCGAGGGCCGCTCGGTCAGCAGCATTGCGCGCTCGCTGGGTTTCCAGCCGAGCAGCTTTAGCGATATGTTCCGGCGCGAACTGGGCGCGCCGCCGACCGGCTTCGATCCGAGCGGTACGCTGAGCGAGACAGCTTCAGACGCTTCGCCGGAGCAGGCGCAAGACCGGTCATCCACCGACAGGTAAATTATTCGTGCCGTCGGCCTAGTCATTCACTCGGGGCTGAGCAGTTCGCTGCCGACAGCCGGTCCATATGCGCGATCGGCCAAGCAACTGGAGCCCATGGCCAAACGGCTCCTTGCGCAGTCCATAAACTGGCCCACGGCACGTCTTGTCCGAAATTCGAAAGTCTTTGTCTCAATGCCTTTGCACCGGCCATCTAGACTACGCTCATCGACTGCACAACGCAGCGCAAGACCCGACAGGAGTGACACGCAATGAAAGCGATTCAGTTCAAGACTTTTGGCAAGCCCGAGGTGCTCGACTACGTCGATCTGCCGACGCCCCAAGCCGATGCGGACAATGCCGTCGTGCAGATCAAGGCGGCCTCGGTGAATCCGAGCGACGTCAAGAACGTGTCCGGCCATTTCGAACACACCGTCCTGCCGCGCACACCCGGCCGCGACTTTAGCGGCGTCGTGGTAGACGGCCCGCAAGCATGGCTTGGCGCCGAAGTGTGGGGCACCGGCGGCGACATCGGCTTCACGCGGGACGGCACGCACGCCGAGTTCATCAAGATTCCGCTCGCCGCGCTGTCGCGCAAGCCCACCACGCTCAGCCACACGGAGGCCGCCGCGATCGGCGTGAACTTCGTGGTCGCGTGGCTCGGTACGGTCGAGTATGCCCACCTGCAAGCGGGCGAGACGATTGCCGTAATCGGCGCGGGCGGCGGCGTAGGTGGCGCGGTGGTGCAGATCGCGAAAGCGCGCGGCGCGCGCGTGATCGCCCTCGACCGTCATCCGCTTTCTCCCGATACGCCCGCGGGCCGACTGATCGACGACTACGTTCCGTTCGACGAAAACGCAACCGCGGCTTTAAGAGCGCTGACCGGCGGCGCCGGCGCAGACGTCGTCTACGACACGGTGGGCGGCGTTGCCTTCGAGACCGCGCTGAGTCTCGTCAAGCGCCGCGGCCGGGTGCTGGAAATCAGCGCCACGGGCAAACGCCGCGTGGAATTCGACCTGATCGATTTCTATCACAACGAAACGCAACTGCTCGGCGTGGACAGCGCCAAGCTGGGCGTTGCCGAATCGGCGCCGTTGATGACAGCGCTGGTGGAAGGCTTCGAAAGCGGCAAGCTTCAAGGGCCGGCCATCGCGCAGGCATTCCCGCTCGAACGCGCACGCGAGGCCTACGAATCGGTGGCCGCCGGCACGCGCGGCCGGATCGTCATCACGATGTAATTGCCGAAGCGACCGGCGGGCGTGGCTGCCCGCATTTCAGATGGGTATGAACAACATGAAAGCGTATTTGATCTCGCTCGTGGCCGGCGTCGTGGTCGGTTTGATTTATAGCGTGATGCAGGTGAAATCGCCCGCCCCGCCAACCATCGCGCTAGTCGGGTTGCTCGGCATGCTGGCCGGCGAGCATGTCATCCCGTTCGTACGGACATGGCTGGCCGCCGGCATTCATTGACGTCCCTCCTTAATGCCTGTCATCGACATCGCTTCGCTCTCGTAGCTTTTCCATCACCGGGCACCGCACGCTAAGATGGAGCCCGCCGGGCCGGCGCGCAGTCATTGCGCCGTCGCGCGCACATGGGCTGCCGCCATGCGCACCGCCCGGAGACCACAAGAAAAGCCTGGCTCGGAGAATCAGATGTCTGAAGAATATGAAGTGCATGGTCTGCACGACCATGCGGTTGAACACGCCGGCCATCACGACGCGGACCCGTTTGCGAGCCGTATGGCCGTGATGACGGCGATCCTCGCGACGATCGGCGCACTGTGCGCGTACCAGAGCGGCAATAGCGAAAATCTGGCGCTGTACTACAAGAACGAAGCCGCCATTAAAAAGACCGAAGCGTCGAATCAATGGAACTACTACCAGGCCAAGGGCGAAAAAGAGAACCTCGCTGAACTCGGCGCGGCGCTGTCGCTCGGCAATGCCGATGTCCATGCGAAATTCGTCGCCGACGTCGATAAATACAAGCAGCAGAAAGAGCCGATCCGTGCGAAGGCAGAAGCGATCGAGAAGGACGTCGTGGACAACGACGCCAAAAGTGAAGCGCTGCTGCACGGCCATCATCGTTGGGCACAGGCCACGACCTTGATCCAGGTGGCGATCGCTCTCTGCGCGATCACCTTGCTGACCCGCAAGAAATGGCTGCGCAACCTGTCGTTCGGGGTTGCGGCTGCGGGCGTGGTCACTGCCGCCGTGGCGTTCTTTTCCGCTTGATTGCGAAGCGGCATGGCGCGGCGAACGCGGCTAGCGGTTACGCTACGCTTTGCGTGATGGATGGATGAATCAAGGAGCAGCGTGTGATTGATGGTTCTGCAGTTCTAGGCGTTTTCTCCGTGTATGTGGCCGGCGTGGTGATCCCCGGCCCGAACTTCGTCGCGGTGGCGCACAAAGCCGCATCGGCAACACGTGTCGAGGCGCTCGCGATGGTCGCCGGCATCGTGCTCGTCAACCTGTTCTGGGCGAGCTGCGCGATTCTTGGCGTCGGCATCGTGTTCACCGCGTTTCCGTGGCTCGCGCTGGCGGTAAAGATCGCTGGGGCCGGTTACCTGATCTGGTTCGGCGGACGCCTCATTGCAAACGCATCCACGGGTAAGCCTGTGCAAACCGTACAGGCATCGGCAGGCGGCTTCCGGCAAGCGTTCGCGCAAGGCTTCGCGACCAACATCGCGAATCCGAAGTCGATGGCGTTCTTTGCCGCAGTGTTCTCGTCCGCTGCGCCCGCCCACGTGAGCATGGGAACATTTGCCGCGATGCTCGGCATGGTCTGCGTGGTCGCGAGCAGCTGGTATGGGTTCGTCGCGCTCACGTTGTCACATGCGCGCATCGCGTCGGCATACCGGCGCTGCAAGGCGTGGATCGATCGCGTGTGCGGCGGCTTGATCGTCGCATTGGGCGTGCGTCAATTGATTCGGTAGCGCTCGTCTCTCCTACGCGCTTCACGTCAGTCCTATAGGCCGCCGCACGCCGCTTTGTCATAAGTCAAAGACGCGTGGATTGGATGCTCAATCGGCCAACATTCATGACATAAGTTAAGGGGTGCCGCGATCTTGCATCGCGTGTCCGCGTTGCGTATTCGGCGCACCCTGTCATGGAGGACTCACCGTGAATGCATCTCTTAAAGCTGCAGACAACCAGGTCGCACACCTCGACGAAAGCATTCTGCTTCCACAACTCGGCTGCCCGGCAGGCGAGGTTGGCGTGGCAGTCGGCGACATGCTGGAGCGCTCAAATCTGGCCGTCATCGACACAGCCTTCGATCTGCTCGACCTGCACGCGCATGAGCGGATTCTCGAGATTGGTCTGGGCAACGGCGGTCATATCGCGTCCGTGCTGGATCAAGCTGCAGGACTCTTCTTCACCGGCGTCGATCTATCGCCGACCATGATCGCCGAGGCGCGCCGCCGCAACGCATCTTTCGTCCGCGATGGCCGGGTGTGGCTCGAAACTGCCGACGCCATGTCCCTGCCATTCCCGTCCGGTGCGTTCGACAAAGCCATTGCGATCAACACGACGTATTTCTGGTCCGGCCTGATCTCCGGTCTGGAGGAAACGCACCGCGTGCTGCGCCCGGGCGGTGTGCTAGTGATTGCAGCGATCACGCCCGAGGCAGCCGTAGAAATGCCGTTCGCCAGATACGGCTTCACCGTCGACAACGCAGCCGCATTGGAAGCAGCCTGTGTTGCCGCCGGTTTCAACCAGATAGGCATCACACGTTACGTCGAGCCGGTGCTCGATCCACCACAAGAATTCGGCCCACGGGAGTTTTATCTGCTAATGGCCTGTGCCGGTTGACGTCGCGCTAAACGGCATCAAACTCGATGCGCGGCGCCACTCAATGCGTGCCGCCGCGCGCAGCACGCGCGAGCAACAACTCGCGCTCGCGCGCATTGCGTGTCATGGCGGCAGCGCGCTCGAATTCGGCGCGAGCCTCTTCCACACGGCCGAGTTTTTCCAGCAGATCGCCGCGCACGCTCGGCAACCAGTGATAGTTCGCGAGCGCCGCATCGGTGGCGAGCGCATCGGCGATTTCCAGGGCGGCAGCCGGCCCGAACGCCATGCCAACCGCCACTGCCCGGTTCAATTCGACCACCGGCGAAGGCGCCACCTGCGCCAGCGCGTCGTATAACGCGACGATCTGGGCCCAGTCGGTCTCTTCGGCGCGGCGGGCACGCGCGTGGCACGCGGCCAGCGCGGCCTGCAGCGCATACGGACCGCTCGCGCCGCCCAGCGCGTGCGCGGTGCTGAGCGCGGCCAGTCCGCGGCGGATCAGCAGCGGGTCCCAGCGGCTGCGATCCTGGTCGAGCAGCAGCACCGGGCGGCCATCGGCATCGGTGCGCGCATGCGTACGCGACGCCTGGATTTCCATCAACGCGACGAGGCCATGCGCTTCGCTTTCGTCCGGCACGAGTCCGCTCAGCACGCGCCCCAGCCGCAGCGCTTCCTCGCACAACGCCGGACGCATCCAGTCGTCGCCGGTTGTGGCTGAATAGCCTTCGTTGAAAATCAGATAGATCACCTGCAACACCGATGCGAGCCGCGGCGCACGCGCATCCGCCTGCGGCACCTCGAACGGCACCTTGGCTGCGGACAGCGTGCGCTTGGCGCGCACGATGCGCTGTGCAATAGTGGGTTCGGGCACGAGAAACGCGCGGGCGATTTCGTCCGTGGTGAGGCCGCCGAGCAGGCGCAGCGTCAGCGCGACACGTGCCTCGGTGGACAACACCGGATGACATGCCGTGAACACCAGGCGCAGCAGGTCGTCGCCGATATCGTCGGCGCGTGCGGCATCGAGGGTATCGACAAAATCCGGCACGACGTGCGCCTCCAGTGCGTCGAGATCGTGGCCCAACTCCTCATGCTTGCGGGCATGCAGCGCTTCCTGGCGCAAGCGGTCGAGAGCGCGATTCTTCGCGGTTGCCATGAGCCACGCTCCCGGGTTGTCGGGTACGCCCGCTTCAGGCCAGTGTTCGAGCGCCGCCACCAGCGCGTCTTGCGCCAGCTCTTCGGCGAGCCCCACGTCGCGCACGATTCGCGCGACGTGGGCGATGACCTTGGCGGACTCGATCCGCCAGACTGCCTCGATGGCTCGATGGGTGGCCGGCTTGGTCACGGGATCAGCCCGCTGCCTTGGCGTTCGGATCCATGTAGATCAACTCCCAGATGTGCCCGTCGATATCTTCGAAGCCATGCCCGTACATGAAGCCGTAGTCCTGCGGCGCGCGCGGCACCGTGCCGCCGGCGGCGAGCGCCTTCGCGACCAGCGCGTCGACCTCACCCCGGCTCTCGCACGACAGGCCCATCAGCGCTTCGGTGCTTTCCTTGGGATTGCAAAGCGACTTGCGCGTAAAGGACTTGAACAGGTCCTTGACCAGCAGCATCGCGTAGAGGTTCTCGCCGAGGATCAGACACGCAGCCTGCTCGTTGGTGAATTGCGCATCGAAGCTGAAACCGATCGCGCTGAAAAATGCCTTCGACCGTTCGAGATCGTCGACGGCGAGATTGACGTAGATCTGCTTATGCATAACGAAATCCTCTCGATGTGGCCGGATCGGTGTCGCGTTCGGCGCTCACATCGGCCTCACGATCAATGTTTGGCTGCGTCCAGCTAGCGGAAGCGGTCCGCTTACGGAGTCGGCTCGAAGTCCTCGGGTTCATACAGTTGGCGCACTTCGATTTCGCCTTCGGCCTGCTCGCCGAACGGCGCCGGAAACCGCCGCGCCCATTCCATCGCTTCTTCGCGGGAGCGAACCTGAATCAGCGTGTAGCCGGCAATCAGTTCCTTGGTTTCCGCGAACGGACCATCGGTCAGCGTGCGCTTGCCCGCGCTGTAGTGGATGCGCCAGCCTTTCGAACTCGGTTGCAGCCCGGTTGCATCGAGCAGCACACCGGCCTTGGCCAGTTCTTCATGGTAGGTGCCCATCGCGGCCATCACGGCATCGTCCGGCGGACCGCCGGCTTCGCTGAGGGCAGTCGCCTTCACTATGATCATGAATCGCATCGCAATCGCTCCCTGGGTGGTGTGTGGTAACGGGAGAGCCATTATCTGTGTGCTGGCTCCTTACTCACACGACGAGCGATGCGCGACCGGATCGACAAATTTTCTGCCGCACCAGGGAAAACCCCATGAAAATAGCGGCGAATGGGCGAGCCCGCTTACAGGAAACACGGCCCCAGCTTACGGACTTCGACGGTGCACCACGTGGCCGCTGGGCAGGCTTGCGCGATCGCCACCGCTTCTTCACGGCTTTCGCAATCGAGCAGAAAGAAGCCGCCGATCATTTCCTTGGCTTCGGCGAACGGGCCGTCGAGCAGTTTTGCCTGACCGTCGCGCACCTGAACGCGCACGGCGTCACTGGAGGAGGTCAGTGCTTCGGCCGCGATCAGCTTGCCGCGCTCTTTGAGGCCGTTCGCGAAACGCACCATCTGGTCATAAACCTCGCGCCCCGCCTGCTCACCGCGTTCGATGCGCTGATTCGGGGGTTCGACGATAAGCAGCATGTACGACATGGCGTCTCCGATTGATCGCGCTGCGGACGTGAACGCCAGGCAGGCGTACGACGGCAAAAAACGCGCTTGCAGTTGGGTTGCGAAAGGCAGTCTAGCAAGCGCGGATGACGCCAGCAAACCCGTTTCACCGCGCGGGCACCGGCGAACCGCAAGCGCTACGGAGACTCGTAATACAGATGCGGCATGGGGATTGCTGCTTCGGTTGTATCGACATACATCCGAGGTGACATCATGCGGAACCGATCTGGCCTGGGCGTCATTGCAATGGCACTGGCGCTACTGACATTGACGGCCGGCTGCACCCTGGGCGGTGCGGCGGCGGGCGGCGTTATCGGCAACGAAGCGACCGATCATAGCGCGGTCGGCACGGTCGGCGGCGCGGTAGCCGGCGGGATTATCGGACACGAACTGGGCAAGTAATGAGCGCCTGATCTGTCTGAACCGATTCGGTCGGAGAATATGATGGGTTCGGTTCGCACCCCGCGAGCGCCCTTCATATTCTCCCTATTCAAGCCTGTGTGCCGCCGCATCCGCCGCTGACACAGCAGCGCCACTTTGAAGTATTCTCCCAACGCTTAAGCGCAAGCCGTGAACGCATTCTGCGTGGACTAAAGCCAGCAAATAATCTGCTTTCAATCCGGCGAACCAGCGCGGCAAATACAATCAAACTCATCGGCATACATAATCTGCCGGCATAACAGACGAGTCCATATAAACAGGGCATCGGGGAAATTCATGCATCGATCGTTAGTGCGTAGCGGCGTCGCGGCCGCCGTGGCCTTTGCGTTGTTCCAACTTGGCGGTTGCGGCGGCGGCGGGGGTTCCAGCTCGACGTCGTCGGGCACGCCGGCGGTCACGGCCACCTCGGTGAGCGGCACGGTCGCGACCGGCACCGCCCTGGTGGGCGCGACCGTCACGCTGACCGATGCGACCGGCGCTCAGGCCACGGCAACCACCAACATCCAGGGCGCGTACACGATCTCGGTGAAGGGTATGACCGCACCGTTCCTGATCGTCGCCACCGACGCCGCCGGCGTCTCCGCCCCGCTCGTCTCTGTGCTCGCCAAACTGCCGAACGGCACGGCGCCGGCCGTCGTCAACGTCACTACGTTGACGACCGCGATTGCCGCCATGCTGACGGCCTCGGGCAACCCGCTCGACCTCGCGTCTACCACGGTACTGGCCAAAGTAACGCTGCCGTCCGTGCAGATCGCCACCATCACGCTCGACACGCTGCTGGCGAAAATCCTCACGCAGAACGGCATCCAGACGGCGGGCTTCGATCCCATCGGGATGGCCTTTACGCCGAACCACACCGGCGCCGACGCGGTGATCGACACGGTGTCGCTGGTGTCGGCGGCCAACGGCGGCCTGTTGCTGCTATCGAATGCGGCGCCGGGCACGACGGTCGCGCTGAACAACCAGACCGCCCAGTCGATCACGCTGGCAGCGCCGCCCGCGGCCGCCAACTATCTGGAGCCGCTTGCATCCCTGCTGACTGCGTGCGCGGCAAACGGCACGCTCAACACGTCATGCTCGCCGGCCATCGACTCAGCCTACCTCGAAAGCGGCTCGACCGATCTGGCCATAGCCCACGGTCTGACGGAAGCAACCTTGACCGGCGCGGTCTTCGGTTCGCCGAAGACGCTCGCCTTCTTCACACGCAACGGCAAGCAGCTTGCGCTTGTGCAGTTGCCGTTCACGCTGGCAAGCGGCACGGCAGCCGGTGTGCTCTACACCATTGCGCAACAGCTCCCCACGCCCGTCACGCTCGCCAACGGCACGCAACTCGGCTGGGATCTGATCGGCGATCAATCGCAATTCGCTGTGTCGATCATGTCGCAAATCCAGCGTCGCACCTTCCTCGATTCGAAGCTGAATGATGTGAACCGGTACGAGTCGGGTCTCACGATTGCGATTCCGACCGCGTCGAATCCGTCGGTGTATTCGGCTTCCGTGACAGGACCTGGCCTCGCTGCGCCGGTCTGGCTGATGCAGCGTAATGCGGTCGGCAGCAGCACGTTGGGGCTGTCGGAGCTGACGTTGAGCGCGGCACCGGTGTCGCCCGCCACCACCAGCAGCAATACGTCGCTGTATCGCTGGTCATGGCAATCGCTGTCGTCGACCGCGAACTTCACGCCGCCGGCTTCGAGCGGCTACTACTCGGCGCAACCGATCGACGCGAGCACCGTGCCGCTCTATTCGACCTACACCGTGACGTTCTATGACCAGAACGGTGCGCAACTCGGTCAGTCGTCGATCATCAATCCGGGCAGCCCGTTGAACGCGGCGGCGGGCAGCACGGTGGCGTGGCCGACGCTGCTGCCGGACTTCGCGACTCAGTTCCTCACGCCAGCCGGGTCGCTGGCCGGCGTGCAGTACGCAATGAGCGTGACGTGGTCGAGCCTCGTGAACGGACAGAATCTCGCGTATCCGGTGACGTCCGTGCAAATTCAGGCTTACCCTGGAACGGCCAGCGGTTCGACGACGGAAGTCGACGGCTTCTCGGTCGGCGCGCCGAACAACACTACGTTTGGTCAGTATCAAACGACGGTCTCCGCAGGGGTCAATTCTCTGGGCGCGCAGACTTGCACGAATTGCCCGTTCCCGGCGTTGACGTCGGGTGGTTCGCGGCTCGTGCAGTTGAGCGGTGGGCAGAATGGGACTGCGTACTTCGATATTACGAAGTACAACGATTAGAGCAGGACAAACAAGCAACGCCGGCCCATCGCAGCGGCTTTCACATGGCCGGCAACAGCGATCGGGCCTGTTCGAGAAGCGCGTGGGACGCAGCAAACTCGTTGCGTCCCGCCAGCGTCAGCGCAGCATGGCCGGTGCTCGCGAACAATTCGTCGTTGAACGTTACGACTGCATTCGAACCGGCACCCGGCTGGTCGTATCGGCGAAAAAACGCGAGCATCTGGAACGCGTCGAATCGCCAGTCCTCCGGACCGG
The DNA here is from genome assembly GCF_046030355.1 of Paraburkholderia caffeinilytica. Classification (GTDB taxonomy): domain Bacteria; phylum Pseudomonadota; class Gammaproteobacteria; order Burkholderiales; family Burkholderiaceae; genus Paraburkholderia; species Paraburkholderia caffeinilytica_B. Next base: position 74,109 of record NZ_JAQQCQ010000005.1, on the reverse strand, counting down.
CCTTGGCCAGAAGTTCAGCGGCGGCGGCCAGTTGCCGCGTGACGGCGAGGAATTCAGCGCGTTCCATGACACCGGTCTCCTTGTGGGTCGCCACCACCGGGCGTGCTGAGAGTCTAGCGCAGGAATTCAATCGGCCACCCACCCGGCCGCAGCCCTGGAAACTCGCAGGCCGAAGCAACAAGCCTGCGAGTTTGCATCAACGACGCATCACGACGCTTTTTCCAGCTTCACGATAGTCATCGTGCCGTCGACATCTTCAATGCGCACCTTCACCTTGTCGCCTTGGTGAATCTGCTTGATCATCGCGGCATCCTTCGCCTTGAAGGCCATGGTCATGGCCGGCATCCCGACGTTCTGCAGCGCGCCGTGTTTCAGCGTGACCATGCCGGAAGCCGGGTCCACTTTTCTCACCTCCGCATCCGTCAGCGCCGCATTCGGCGAGTCCTTTGAAGCCGCCGGCTTCATGGACATGTTCATCCCCGCCATATCGTCGCCCGCAAACGCGGGGGCCGCAGCAATGGCGGCGAAAGCAGTACAAGCAAAGGCAACACTCCATTTCTTCATTGAAGTTCTCCAGTTTGAGTAGTGGGCACGGTTGTGCCGGAAGGGACTGCGTGAGAAAGCCGTGGGTCGGGCAGACGTTTCGCGCGGCGGCGTTGCAACAGGAACCACGCTGCGGGAATGACCAGCATCGAAAGAATGGGCGCCGTGATCATTCCGCCGACCATCGGCGCAGCAATGCGCTGCATGACTTCCGAGCCGGCGCCGTGGCCGACCATGATGGGTATGAGACCGGCGAGCACAACCGCGACCGTCATCGCCTTGGGACGCACACGCTGCACCGCACCCTCTCGAATCGCGTCGAGAAGCAGCGCTTCAGTGAGCGGCTCGCCCGCGTCGAGTCGGCGATTCAACGCGCCCTTCAGGTAGAGCAGCATCACGACACCGAACTCCGCCGCCACACCCGCGAGCGCAATGAATCCCACGGCCGTCGCAACAGACACGGCATGCCCCAGCATCCAGATAAACCAGAAACCGCCAACCAGCGCGAAGGGCACCGTCGACATCAACAGCAGCGCGTCACCCACAGAGTTGAACGTCAGGAAGAGCAGCACGAAAATCACCACCAGCGTCACCGGAATGACCGTGCGCAACGTCGTCGCCGCCCGCTCCAGATATTCGAACTGACCGGACCACGCAATCGAATACCCCGCCGGCAGCGTCACTTTCTCAGCGACCGCGCGCTGCATGGCCTGCACGGCCGAATGCAGATCGGTGTCGCGGATATCGACGTACACGTAGCCGGCGAGCCGCGCGTTTTCGCTGCGAATCATCGGCGGGCCGTCGGCAATCGTGATGTGCGCCACGTCGGCTAGCCGGATTTGCGCGCCACGCTCGGTCACGACCGGCAGCTCGCGCAGCTTCTCGAGCGAATCGCGCACCTCGCGTGGATAGCGGATGTTGATCGGAAAGCGCTCCCGCCCGGCAATGACCTCGCCGACGTTTTCGCCGCCGATCGCGGTCGACACGATCGACTGGATGTCAGCCACCGCCAGGCCGTAGCGCGCCGCCGCCAGCCGATCGATATCGACGTCGATGTATCGGCCGCCGTTCAGGCGCTCGGCGAGTGCGGACGTCACACCGGGCACGGTCTTGACCGCCGCTTCGACCTGCGCGGCGACCTGGTCGATTTGCCCGAGGTCAGGACCCGAAATCTTGACGCCGACCGGCGTCTTGATCCCCGTCGACAGCATGTCCAACCGATTGCGGATAGGTGGAACCCACACGTTCGAAAGCCCCGGCACCTTGACGGTGCGGTCCAGTTCGTCGACCAGCTTCTCCGGCGTCATGCCGGGCCGCCACTCGCTGCGTGGCTTGAACTGAATCGTGGTCTCGAACATCTCGAGCGGCGCGGGGTCGGTCGCCGAATCAGCGCGGCCGGACTTGCCGAACACGGTTTGCACCTCCGGGACAGTCTTGATGAGCCGGTCGGTCTGCTGCAGCAATTCACTCGCTTTCTCCGTCGAGATGCCTGGCAGCGCCGTCGGCATATACAGCAGATCGCCTTCGTCGAGCGGCGGCATGAATTCGCCGCCGAGCTGCGAAAGCGGAATCGCGGACGCCGCGAGCGCCACCACGGCCAGACCGATCGCAACCCACGGTCGACGCAACGTCGCCTCCAGCACCGGCCGATAGAGCCGGATCAGCACGCGGTTGATCGGGTTCGCGTTCTCGTGCGGAATGCGGCCGCGGATCAGCCACCCCATCAACACCGGCACCAACGTCACCGAGAGCCCCGCTGCCGCTGCGATCGTGTAGGTCTTTGTGAACGCGAGTGGAGAAAACAGCTTGCCTTCCTGGCCTTCGAGCGAGAACACTGGAATGAACGACAGCGTGATGACGAGCAACGAAAAGAACAGCGCCGGCCCGACCTCCGCGGCCGACGTGGCAATGAGCTCCCAACGTTCAGCCGAAGTGATCGCCTTGCCCGGATGCGCGTGCTCATACGCTTCGAGATGTTTGTGCGCGTTCTCGATCATCACGATGGCCGCGTCGATCATCGCGCCGATGGCGATTGCAATGCCGCCCAGCGACATCAGATTCGCGTTCACACCTTGATACCGCATCACGATAAAAGCGGCCAGCACGCCCAGCGGCAACGACAGGATCGCGACGAACGCACTGCGCAGATGGAACAAAAAGACCGCACAGACAAGCCCGACGATGATGAACTCCTCGATGAGCTTGTCCTTCAGGTTGTCCACCGCGCGCTCGATCAGCTGTGAGCGGTCGTACGTTGTCACGACTTCCACGCCCGCAGGCAGCGAACGCTTCAGGTCGGCGAGCTTTGCCTTCACCGCATCGATGGTGGTCAGCGCGTTCTTGCCGGAGCGCATCACGATGACGCCGCCCGCCACTTCGCCCTGGCCGTTCAGCTCGGCGATGCCGCGCCGCATCTCGGGTCCGATCTGAATCCGCGCGACGTCACCCAGCAGCACCGGCGTACCGGCTTCGTTCGTACGCAGGACGACGTTGCGGAAGTCATCGAGCGTGCGCAGGTAACCCGACGCGCGCACCATGTATTCGGACTCCGCCATCTCGACGACTGAACCGCCCGATTCCTGATTCGCTTTGCCTAATGCGTCGGCGACTGTCGCCTGCGTGATGCCGTAAGCGCGTAGTTTGTCCGGGTCGAGCACAACCTGATATTGACGCACCATGCCGCCGATGCTCGCGACCTCGGACACATCCGGTACCGACTTCAGCTCGAACTTGAGGAACCAGTCGTTCAGGGCGCGAAGCTGTCCCAGGTCGTGTTGTCCGCTCCGGTCGACCAGTGCATATTCGTAGACCCAGCCGACACCGGTTGCATCAGGTCCGAGCGATACCCTCGCGCCAGCAGGCAGCCTGCTCTGCACCTGGTTCAGATACTCGAGCACACGGGAACGCGCCCAATACTGGTCGGTTTTATCGTCGAACAGAACATAGACGAACGCATCGCCGAATGACGAATACGCGCGAATGGTTTTCGCTCCTGGTACACCGAGCAGCGTCGTGGTGAGAGGATAAGTAATCTGGTCTTCGACGACCTGCGGCGCCTTGCCCGGGTACGAGGCCTTGATGATGACCTGCGTGTCGGACAGGTCAGGCAGCGCATCAAGCGGCGTTTGTGTCACCGAGTAGACGCCCCATGCCGTGACGAGCACGGTGGCAAGCAGCACCAGAAAGCGGTTGTGAATGGACCATCTGATAAGGCGCGCGATCATTTGGCGCCTCCTGCCGGTTCGACTGTCGTCAACTGGTAGCCGCTGTCCGTCTGCCGGAATGCGAAGTGCACTACGTCACCGGGTTTTGCGTCTGGAAAGGCTGTCGGCGACGGTTTGCCGAATGCCATTGTCATCTTGCCCCAGCCCAAAGCCGGGACCGGCTGGTGGGAAAAGGTGATGTCTTCAGCGGTCACCTTTTCGACGCGGCCGGTGGTTTCGTACGTTTGGGATGCGTCGGACGCGGCGGATGCGGATGCGGATGCGGATGCGGACGCTGGCGCGCTCGGGCCCGCGTTCGCGCTCCCCGTGAGCCGCGGAAGAACCGATTTGAGGCTGGCTTCGGAATCAATCAGAAACTGGCCGGACGCCACCACCTGATCGCCATCGGCGAGGCCGCTCAACACTTCGGTTTCGTCGCCAGCATCTTTGCCGACGGTGACATTCACCGGCTGCAAACGGCCATCACCGTTCCTGACGATAACCACGCTGCGCTTGCCGGTCGTGATAACCGCTTCGGATGGAACAAGCAGACGTGAGACCGGTTTCTGCGCGCCGACCCGCACGCGCATCAACATGCCCGGCGTCAGCTTGAATGCTGCGTTGTCGATCTCGAGGCGAGCCTGCAGCGTACGGCTGCCGGTGCTGATGCCCGGCAGGATTTCGCGAATCTGCCCTTTGAAACGCTGGGTGGAATCGCCCGCGAATGCCGCATCGACCGGCGCACCGGGATGCACGGTCAACGCGAGGGCCTCCGGTATTTCGACGACGAGCCACAACGTGGAGAGCCCGGCGATCTTGGCGAGTGTCTGCCCGGGCGTCACCATGGCGCCATCGCGGACGTTCAGTTCGCTGACCACGCCCGTTTCCGGCGAGGTCAGCACAACGTGTGTCTGCGCCTTTCCGCTCCGGTCGAGATTCGCAACGACACCATCGGGTATCGACATCGCCCGCATGCGCGCGCGAGCGGCCTCGAGCATGCTGCTGTCCATGCCGCTGCGTTTGAGCGCGAGGTACTCTTCCTGCGGCGCCAGCCAGTCCGGCACGAAGAGCGACGCGATCGGCGCGCCTTTCGCTATGCGCTGCATCGGTGCACCCGCGTACAGGTGGTCGATGTAGCCCGTGACGCGCGACTGCACCACGTCGGCGCGTGATTCGTCGAATTGCGTGATGCCCACGGCATCGAATCCTTCGGTGACCTCCTGCCGTCGCGCCGTTGCGTAGCGGATGCCGAGGTTCTGCTGCAAGCCCGGATCGATCTTGATGCCGCTCGGTCCGGCGTCATCCGCGAAGACGGGTTCGAGCTGCATGTCCATGAAAGGCGACTTGCCCGGTTTGTCGAAATGCTGATTCGGAACCATCGGGTCGTGCCAATACAGCACCTTGCGCCCGGTCTTCGGATCGATCTTGTCGCCTGCGGCGGATGTCGTAGCGGCCGAAGCCGAATCCGCCTGCGTGGAATGGCGCGTGCCGGCCACGTAGCCCGCGCCTAACAAAGCGGCGGCGGCAAACGCAACGAGAACCGCGCGTGCCAGTTGTTTCTTGTGCATGGTGTTCTCCTTCACTGGCTGATGGACATCGACGCGGGCACGACCTGATATTCGAGCTGGGCCCATGTCTGGGACACCTCGCGTCGAAGGTCGAGCACCTGTAGCTGAGCGTCGAGCAGTGCACGTCTGGCAGCAAACGCATCCGCGAGCGACCCGCTCCCCGCCTGATAGGCCGCGGCAGCGAGCTGGACCCGGCGGTCCGCAGCGGGCAGCAGGAAATCGGTGAGATGGGCGATGCGCTCGCGACCACTGGCGAGCGCCGCCGATTGCGTGCGGATATCGGCTTCGACTTGCCGCTGCGCGTCTTCGTACATCAGCCGTGCCTTGGTGCCGAGTTCCGCCTTTTCGTCGGCGTCGCGGTTCTGGCGATTCTTGCGATTGATCGGCAGCGGAATGCTGACGCCGACCGACACCATGTTCGAGTACTGTCCGCCACGCTGCTGATAAGAGATTTCCCAACTCCAGTTGGGACGGCGATCGCTGTTGGCGACCGCTGTATCGGCGTCGGCGACGGCGATATCCCGCGACGCGGCCACGAGCACAGGCTGGACGTCTCGAAGCTCATCGGGTGGCAGAGAGGACACATACGATTGCGGCTCCGGTGGCTCGCCACTGACGTCGAGCACAGGCGTAGCAGTCCAGCGGGACAGGCCGATCAATGCGGTTTGAAACGTCTGTTGCGCCTTGAGCAACTGATCCTGCGTCTGCGCGAGCGTCGCCTGAGCTTGCACGACGTCGGCCGCCGTTACCTTGGCTCCGCGGTAAGACGCTTTCGTCGCGTCCAGTTCGTGGCCCATGTGACGCACCAGCTCCTGCTGCAACGCGAGCGCCCCCTTGGCATAGACGGCGTTCAACCACGCCGCCGCCGTCTGTTGCCGTGTGTTCACGAGCTGCAGCAGATAGCCGGCTCGCTCGCGATCCACCCTGTCGTTCGCCTGGGCGGAGAGCAGGCGGCGTTTATCACCGGACACCCATTCCTGCTCGATGCCGATACGGCGCATCGTCATGAAGTCCTGACCGATGGTGAACCGTTGCGCGCCGTTGACCGGCAGGTTGTCGATGCCCGCTTTGAGCATCGGGTCGGGCAATTGCCCCGCCCGGACCGCGGCATCGGAGCTGGCGCGCACGGAAGCCTGTGCGGCCCCCATGGCAGAAGAGCGGTCGGTCGCGGCCTGAAGCGCCGCGTCGAGCGTATAGCTTGTTTCCTGAGCGTGCGCCGCGCCGCCCGCGAGAATCAGCGCGGCGAAAAGCGAGCGCGCGCGCAGTGGTGCACGCCGGCTTGACGGCGTGCGAAAAATGAATGGCATGTTCTAACCCCAACGGCGAACTCCCAATGGGAGTCCACGTCCTGGACGCAGGACGACCTCACCGCAAATGCGGTGAACCTGTCAGCAAGGGATCAGATGGCGCGAGGAGGTCGCCACGGCCCGGTCGGCTCACGGACCGGAAGCGACTGCGCGTAGTGGAAAACAACGGTGCTCGATAGCCCGGCAGGCCGGGTTATTCCGGCCGGAGAGACCGGGTGATACAGACTGCCGAGCTGGCATTGCGTCGTGAACTTGCAGAAAAAGTCTTTGGCCTTTTCGGTCTGCGATGAATGCATCGACTCGCAGCCGGGCATGTCAGCCGACATTGCATCGCTCTCGTCGATGCCCATGCTCATCTGCATCGGACATTCTCCGGTCAAGCCGCTGGCCGCCAGCCCACTAATGGGCAGCGCAGCGCACAGCAACAGGAGGAGCAAGGTCCGCAGAAATTTCATGCTGGGGATTATAGCCGCAGCGCTTTAACCGGAAGCATCGGATTAACTCACGCTAACGACAGGACTTGCATTGCAGCAAAAAAAACGCCCCATGCAGGGCGTTCTTGGTTTGGGCGCTAGCTGCAGCAGGGCACGACGTTGTTAAACCGTCGCTTCGACAATTGCCTGCGTATGGGCCGATCTCATCAGCCCCTCGATCATCTTCGCTTCCGCGTTCGCGATCTCGCTCAGCGATGCGACCGACAGTTGCCCATCCAGAATCGCCAGCGCCGTGCAAAGACGGGTGTATTCGCCGTCCTCGAGCATCCAGGCGCCGTCTTGATGCTCACGCGCGTCGAGCTGCACCATCGCCGCATGCGCGCTTTCGATATCGGCAATGACGTCCTCACCGAGTCCCAAACGCGCCAACTCTTGCGACACCAGCAAATGCCGGCTCAAGGTCACGTGCAAATCCCGCGTTCCCCGGCCGCGCCGGAACGCATCGAGGGCGGTGTAGCACTGCAGGAGCATCGCCATGGTGACCGGCTCGTGGGCGGTGCGGCTATAGGTGAGCGCGCGCAGCAGCGGGGACATGGCTGGCTGGGTGTGCTTGCGGACTCGCGATTTGCTGGACATATCGATTCAATCTCCTTCGCTAACTCTCGGCTTTGCCACCGAATATTGTGCTCTCCGGTGGCAAACGCCGCCGATATGCCGGCGGCTTGACAGGCCCTTAATGTGAGTCTGTGTAGCCATCATGGCAAGCAACTATTAAGACAGACTTAAACAACTCAAAGTCTCGAATGTGCGCGGCGTCTCGCCGTGCGTACGCCGATTTTCCGCTGCAGTTGGCGGGAAACGCAACGCCCCCATATAAGTTCCGATCGACTAAATACAAGTCGCATTGGACGGACGGACGAAAAAAAACCCTGTTCCCGCGAAGGAACAGGGCCTGACAGGATGGCAGAGTCGTACAGGCGCGTGGATGCTTGCCGACCGATAACCACCACAACTACCAAAGCTGTTGCTACTTGAACTGCTACTGCGTTACGACGCTACTGCATTACAGCTCGGTCCCTCGTATCCAACATCACCTCGCTGCAACCCCCTGCTGATCTGTGCGCATGGATACTGCGATTGCGCACTATTTGCATTGCTTCGACTTCCTACTGCTTTACTGCCCTGCCACGTGGGACAACCGCGGCAAACTGCCATCAACGGTACGGTTCAAAACAACGCGGGGGAAGACCGCGTCGATGGGCTCGGTGACTTGTCGCTCCATGGAAAACAGTTTATGTGAGTGCGCCAGAATGCAATTGCGCGAAACGAGGGGGATTGGCAAGCCAGTTTGCTGAATCGGCGCAGCGTGGCGATTTCTTCAGACATGAACCATGAGACTGAGCGCCCGCAAGGCCATCATGACCGAACATCTGGCGAGCGCCGCACGCGCCAGCGAAAACTCAAGCAGAATGGAATGTCTGACAAAGACGGAACGAAACCCGCTATGACCTTTCGCGACACCTCGGCCATCGAGAGCTGGCACGCCCATGTTTATTTCGATTCAGACAGTCGCGACGCCGCGTGGACCTTTCGCGAGCAAATCGAAGCACACTGGAACGGCAAACTGCAACTGGGCCGCTTTCACGAACGTCCGGTCGGCCCCCATCCAATGTGGTCGTATCAGCTTGCATTCACCCAGGCGCAGTTCGCCGAGCTCGTCGGCTGGCTCACGCTGAATCACGGTGCGCTCGATATTTTTCTGCATCCGAATACCGGCGACGCCTTGCGCGATCACCGCGATGCGGCGCTGTGGATCGGCCATTCGTATGACCTGATACTGGACGCTTTGAACTAGCCCGCCAAAGGTAGTTTTAATCACCCGTACCAGCGTGCTGCGGCCGCTGGGCCCAGTCACATGTTCGAATACGAACTGCACCAGCCACGCGCGGCGACCTGCTTGTCGCCGAACAGCGTGCAGCCGCCATAGGCGTCGGTAGTCTTACCTTGAAACAGCGAACAGTTGGCGCAGGTTTGTCCGGCGGCGTAATCAGGGAATTTTGCCTTGTCGACCTTCGACGCGTCCTCTTTATAGCCGACGGCCTGCGCTTTCGGATCGGCTTCGCTCAGTGCGTTCGCGGTGTCGGCGAACGCGAAGCGGGACAGCATGAGCGATGAGCTCACGCCCACACTCAGCATCAGAAAATGGCGGCGTGAGGTTTTCATCATGGTCCGATGGGAAGCGGGGATGCCCGTCGATCGAGGTTGATCGGGATCAATCGAGGAATCGCGTGAACCGCTCGACCGGTTCGCGATCCGTGCGCAGTGTATTGACCAGCGCGTTTTCGTCGGCGAAACCGAGCGACATGCCGCACACCAGTTGCTCTTCGGACGGCAAGCCGAGATGCTCGGCAATCACCCGATGAAACGGCGTAAAGGCGGCCTGCGGACAGGTATCCAGGCCGCGCCCGCGCGCCGCCGTCATAATCGCTTGCAGGAACATGCCGTAGTCGAGCCAGCTGCCGCGCTCCATCACCCGTTCGATCGTGAAGAACAGGCCGACCGGCGCGCCGAAGAACCGGTAGTTCTGCGCATGCTGTTCATGCATGCGCGCCTTGTCGCCCTTTTCGATGCCCAGCAGGCTGTACAGATCCCAGCCGATCTTGCGGCGGCGGTCGATGTACGGCGACACCCATTGGTGCGGGTAGTAGCGATATTCTTCCTGATACAGCGCGTCGCGCTGAGGGTCGTTATAGGCCGCGACCAATGCCTGCGACAGGCGCGCGAGCGACTCGCCCGTCACCACATACACTTTCCACGGCTGGGTATTGGTGCCCGAGGGGGCGCGGCTGGCCGCTTCGAGTATCGCCTCGATATCGGCGCGCGCCACCGGCGTGGGCAAAAAGGCACGGATCGAACGCCGCGATATCAGCGCGGCGTCGACCTGGTTGGGGGATGGCGTCATCGGTAGAATTCCGGCAGGGCCAACGGTTTTGGCGGTCTGCGAAGATTCTAGCGCGAGTGCCCACTTGTCCGCTGGCGGCCGTGCAGCACGCCGGGCGTGTGCGCCGGCATTCATCACCACGCGCCTCGGGTATGGGCCCGACGTGACGTCTACGTTGCGGCGGCCGCAGGCGTTATCTGGCGCGGCGCTTCGAACGCGCCTGGCCCGCTGCGTTCTTTAAATCAACCCCATGCACACCGCAGCAATGATCGACCCCATCACCAGCACGGCGCCGACGGTTTTGCGTTTGTTCAACTCCGTCCAAAGCAGCACGCCGGTGAGCGACAGCAGAATGATGCTGCCCGCCAGCGTATCGATCAGCAGCACCCAGCCGACGCTCAGGCCGACGCCCTTGTGCAGATTCGTCAACGTCGCGAGAAACGAGTTCTCACTGCGCTTGACGGTCACATAGCCATTGCCGACCCAATACTCAGCGGCGGTGTTTTCGTGCGGTGACGCGAAGTTGAGCTGCCAGTGCTCCGGCTGGATCATGCTGCGCTCCCCCCACGCGACCGGATGCGCCGGTTCTTTCTGCGCGCGCCCCGGGTTGCCGGCCAGTTTCAGTTCCTGCTTGAGCCACTTGCCCAGCTCGCGCGGCGTTTGCGGCGCCGGTTGCGGCAACGGCACCTGCACGACCGACACCTGCGGCTCGCCGGTCGACACTTTGAGCGGCCCCCCGCGATGGTTCAGCAGAAAGCCCGTGGTGCCGAACAGCAGACCGAGCGCAGCGCCCCACAAACCGATCCAGCCGTGCACTTTGCGCAGCCATTTGACGAAGGTGGCGCGGCGCGAGCGCTGCTGCCGTGCTTTCTGATCGTCGCGATCGAGCCGCTGCGGTTCGACGGTCCCGGCGTCGATGGCCGCAGCCGGCCGGTGTTCAATAGCCTCAGGTACGCTCACGTTTCGCTCCAGGTGCGCAACAGGTTGTGATAGCACCCGACGAGGCTGCGGCGCGCGGCATCGTCGGCATGCGTGGCGTTCAGACGTTGAATCGCCGTGTCCATATCGAATAGCAGCGCGCGCTGCGTATCGCTGCGCACGAGGCTTTGCACCCAGAAGAAGCTGGCGAGGCGCGCACCGCGCGTGACCGGCGTGACCTGATGCAGACTGGTGGCGGGATAGACAATCATGTCGCCCGCCGGCAGCTTGACCTGTTGCACGCCATAGGTGTCTTCGACAACGAGTTCGCCGCCGTCGTATTCATCGGGTTCGGAGAGGAACAGCGTCACCGACACATCCGTGCGCAGCTTCACGCCGTTGGGCAGCACGCGCACCGCGCCGTCCACATGGCTGCCGAACTGCATGCCGCCTTCGTACCGATTGAAGAGCGGCGGATAAACCTGGTTCGGCAACGCCGCGCTAATGAAAAGCGGGTTGCGCTCGATCGACGCAACAATCACATCGCCGAGTTCACGCGCGATCGGTGAATGCTCGGCGATCTGCTGGTTGCGTTTGACCGGTGCGCCCTGATAACCGGCGGTCGCGCGGCCGTCGACCCATGCGTCGCCGGCGCTGTCGAGCCGCTCGCGCACAAAGCGCAACTGCTCGGCGTTCAGTACATTCGGAATGTGCAGCAGCATCTTGAGTTTCCTTGGCCCCGTTACGTCGGCCTGCTATTCGCGAGAACAGCAAGCCTACCGTATCAATGGGGCACGCTTCAGAACCGGTAGTCGAACGTCGCCAGCAGCGTGCGTCCGATACCCGGCACAGAACGGCCACCGTCCGACTGGATGAGCGCGTCGTAGTACATTTTGTTGGTCAGGTTCAGCAGATTCAGCCGGACGTCGTATTTCTTCGCGTGATAAGCGGCGGTCGCATCCCAGCGCGTATAGCCCGGCACCTGCACGTAGTTCGTGTTCGACGCGTAGCGCGGCGACATATAGGTCGGGCCGCCGCCGATTTCCCAGTGCGGCGTGATCGCGTAAGTGGTCCAGAACGTCAGCGTGTTGCGCGGTGTGTTGGCCGGCGTATGCCCCTGGGTGCCGTCGAGCGCCTTCAGGACGATAGCGTCCATGTACGTATAGCCGCCGAACACTTGCCACTTGTCGGTGATGTGACCCGTCACGCCGGCCTGGAAGCCGTCGACGCGGATGTCGCCGTCGAGTTCATATTCGGTCGGCGAGACTTGCGTGCGGGCGTTGGTCATTTCCTCGCGGAAGAACGCGGACGTCACCGAGATATTGCCGCCCAGCAGATCCCACTTGCCGCCGACTTCATACGACTTGGTCGACTCCGGCGCGAGATTCTGCGTCAGGTTGGTCACGGTCAACGCTTCGAGTGACGGATCGAACGACGTGCCATACGACGCGTAATACGACTGCCAGTCGGTCGGCTGATAAATCACGCCGGCGCGAACGCTGGTGAAGAAGTTGGTTTGCGTCGCATAGCCCGGCAGGCTGACCGTGTTGTGGATCTGCGCCTGGAAGCGATCCCAACGCAAACCGCCGATCACCTTCCAATGCTGGCCAAGCGACAGCGTGTCGTTCACGTAAGCGCCAATTTCGTTCGAGCCAGAGTCGGCGCGGTTGCCGACCGTGGTGGTCACACCGGCAGGCGAAGACAGATACGCCGGGTTCACCATCGAAACAATCGGCAAGTTGTTACGCGTGTAGGCCTGATTCGAATAGCTGTCGTGACCCAGATCGACCCCGGCAATCAATTCGTGCTTGATCGGCCCGGTGTCGAATTTGTACTGAAGCGACGTATCGTTGTACAGCGAGTGGTTTTCGATCACACGATCGTGGCTTTGCAACTTGATGAACAGTTGCGACGGCGACAGCGTCGTGAAATTGCCATTGGTCAGCGCGGTGCTGTTGGCAAACGGCCCCGTCAATACCGATTGCGGCGCGGTTTCGCGCGCGTCGGTCATCGAGTGCGAAAACTGCGTCTGGTTGGTCAGCGTGAGCTGGTCCGAGAACTTGTGTTTGATCGCGGCGGTGAACGTCTGCACGTCCTGGATTGTGCGGTCGGTGGTCAGACCGTAGAAGGTGTTCTTCGGCACCGGCGACGGGTGGCCGTTCAACGCCTGCACGCCGTAGTCAGGCATGTCGTAGTTGTGCTGGATCAGCGCGGAGATCGTGACTTCAGTCGGCGTGCCGATGCCGAAGCGCACTTCCGGCGCGATGCCGTAGTCCTTGTTCTTCATCTCGTCGCGCGTCGAACCGAGGCTCTGGCCGAATGCGTTCAGGCGAATCGCCGACGTGTCCGTCAGCTTATGGTTCACGTCGACAGTGCTGCGATAGCGGTCGTCGGTGCCGATCATGCCCGTCACTTCCGCCGAGTCATTCAGGTTCGCCTTCTTGCTGACCTGGTTGATCACGCCACCCGTCGAGCCACGGCCGAACAACATCGACGACGGACCGTACAGCACTTCGAGTTCTTCGAGATCGAAGGTGTCGCGATAGTACTGGTTGCGGTCGCGGAAGCCGTCCAGATAGATGTCGTTCTGCGCGGTGAAGCCGCGCAAGTTGATGTTATTACCGATCTGGCCGCCTTCGGCTCCGCCAATCGTCACGCCCGGCGCATTGCGCAGCGCGTCCTGGAACGAGGTGGCGCCTTGCGAGGCGAGCACAGCCCTGTTGATCACCGTCACGGTTTGCGGAATGTCGCGCAATGCGGTGGGCGTCTTGGCGCCGACCGTCGAGCGTTCTGCCTGGAAGTCCTGTTGTTCGGCTTGCGCCGCAACACCGATGGTCGGCAAGGTCGCATTGTCGGCAGTGGCCGACGGTGCGTTCTGGGCCGCCGGCTGCGATGCAGCCTGCGGCGCGGTTTGCGCGACAGCGGGTGTGGCGAATGGAACGGCAAAAGCTAGCGCTAACGCAGTCGCAAGCGGCGTGTGATTGAACATGGGAAATCCCGTCGGATGTGCGCTTGTCCGATCCGCATGCTCGACATGGAATCGGTGACAAAACCGCAATTGGCTGGCTGCCGGTCTCCTGCTAGGCGCGAGGACGACGGGATGGCTGGCTAGTGGTTAAATGAGAATCGATATCATTCCATAAGCATAAAAATGCATCCATCGCGGTGAAGCTTACCGGGTGTAATGAAATTGTTTCCAATTTTTACGAACGTATGGAATACGTAATTTTTGATAGCTCACCCCAAACAAAATATTACGAACTTGTAATGTTAAGCAGCCCGGCCTAGTCCGATTTTGAATATTTGTTAGATGAATATACGACCCAGCGTATGTCCCGAATAAGGGCGCCAACTTCTGTCAACTTTGAGCAGAGTTGACCCACATGACCTGGATGTCGCAGGTCGTCGATAGAGCTACGCGGCACTTACACAAATCAGTTGAGCGACACGCGAAGCTTTCTAAATACTAACGACCCACCGCCCTTGCGCTTGCCCGCGACCGAACACGAAATCACCACACCGTTTATCCTTTTTACAACACCGCCTACCGTAACTGTTCCGTCCATTTCCGGAGTTGACCATGGAATACCGCAAATTCGGCCGCACTGGCCTGACCGTTTCGCGCCTGTGTCTCGGGACGATGACCTTTGGCCTGCAGACTGAAGAAGATGTTTCACAGCGGATCCTCGACACGGCGGCGGACGCCGGCGTGAACTTCATCGACACCGCCAATGTTTATCCGCTCGGCGGCGGCGAGAGCATTGCCGGGCGCACGGAGGAAATCGTCGGACGGTGGCTGAAGGGTAAGCGCGACCGCTTCATTCTGGCGACGAAGGCGGTCGGCAAAATGGGCCCGTCGGCATGGGATCAAGGCGCGTCGCGCAAACATCTGCTGGATGCGATCGACGCATCGCTGCGGCGGCTCGGCACGGACTACGTGGACCTGTACCAACTCCATTCCGACGACGCGAACACGCCGCTCGATGAAACGCTGGAGGCGCTGGACGTGATCGTGCGATCCGGGAAGGCCCGGTATATCGGTGTGTCGAATTTTCTGGCGTACCGGCTGGCGCGGGCGCTGGGCCGCGCTGATGTGCTGCGCGTGGCGCGGTTTGTATCGGTGCAGCCGCGCTATAACCTGTTGTTCCGGCAAATCGAGCGGGAGTTGTTGCCGCTGGCGGCCGAAGAGCAATTAGCCGTAATGCCTTACAACCCGCTGGCGGGTGGCTTGTTGACGGGAAAGCATCGCGTGGATGCTGCGCCCGCATCCGGGCGGTTCACCGAAACCGTCGGCAAAGCGGGCGCCATGTATCAGGAGCGTTACTGGCATAAGCGCGAGTTCGAAACGATTGAAAAGTTGAAAGCGATCGCTACGCCGACGGGCGAGTCCTTGACTCGGGTTTCTCTGGCATGGGTGCTGGCGAATCCGCTGATTACGTCGGCGATTATCGGCGCCAGTCGCGCTGAGCAGTTGAGCGATACGCTGGCGGCCTCGGAGCTGGTGCTCGATGCACAGGTTAAGGCGCAGCTTGATGAGGTCAGTCAGGAATATCGTTGGGGCGATGCGGCCAGGTAGTTGGTACTGGGATGATGACGGCGGCGCCGGTTGCCTGGCGCCGCCGCCGTCAATGGCATAAAAATCACCGTCCGTATCGAAGCACCGTACTCGTCGCGGCCAGCACGTGATCCTTGACAGCCGCCTGCAACGCGTCGCGCGTCAATCCTGCCGGCAATGCGTCGGGTGCTAGATCAAGCGCATAAATCTGTACGACGTAGTGATGCGGAACGTCCCCGACCGGCGGGCACGGCCCGTAATATCCGGGGCCGCCGGTCCGGTTCGTTCCGGCCACACTACCGGCGGGCGGCGTAGCGCCCGCGCCGAGCCCGGTCGCCGACGGCGCGACGCCATATAACACCCAGTGCACAATGCCCAGCCCCTTCGCGCCGTCCGGATCGAAAATAGTAATGGCGTAACTCTTTGTGCCGGCAGGCGTGTTCCGCCATTGCAAGGCCGGCGACACGTTCCCGCCACCGCAATTATTCGCGCTTGCGGCGTGGCTAGAATCCAGCGTGCCGCCGTCGGCCATACCCGGCGACGACAGCGCAAATGCATCGGCCGCACGGGCACTCATTGCGGCAAAAGTCAGCACGGCACAGACGCTGACAAACAACAGACGTCGTGCAACGCCAGCGGTATCGCTTCGAATCATTGTTGGCTGCCCCGGGGATAAGTTAGCTAAGCGGAAAGAGGTCATGGCGCAACAAACACGCGTTACGGCCATGGATGGCAAACGTGTCGACCGGGCGCTTTATTCCGCCGACGCGCAACGAATCCATCCGCCAATCACGCCTCACTTGAATGGCCCCGTCCGCTCATTGGCCTCCGGCAACTGCCGCGTCTCGCGCAATGATTTTGGATGCCACAGCCGCGCGCCGCCTTCGATCCCCGCATCGTTCGATACGGTTGCGACGTTCGCGGGCAATTTGAACGTCAGCCGCGCCGCGTTGCCGCCGCCAATCCACAGCTTGTCGTAGTTCACCAGCGAATCGAGAATGCCGATTATCTTCTGGACCCGGCGATTCCAGCGCTTATTTCCAGCCTTCTCGCGTGCCGCGTCGCCGATGTACTCGTCGTACGCCACGCCCTTTTTGCTGACGGGATGATGTGCAAGCTCGAGGTGAGGCATCAACTCTCCGTCGCGAAACAGCGCCGTGCCCGCGCCCGTGCCGAGCGTCAGCACAAACTCGAGACCATGGCCTTCGATCGCGGCGAAACCCTGCATTTCCGCGTCGTTGATCATGCGCACCGGCAGACCGCCGAGGCGCTGCGCCAGCGAATCCGCAAGCGGAATGTCATGCCAGCCTTCCACGCCAAAGTGCGGCGCGGTCAGAATGCGATTGTTGCGCACCACACCCGGGAAACCGATCGACATCACCGTGGGCGGCTCCTTTTCGATGAGCGGCTCGACCAGCTTCGCCAACGCATCCACCAGTTGATCCGGCGTGCACGGATGCGGCGTCGGCACGCGCAAACGCTCGGTTTTCATCTGACCGTCCGCATCGATGATGGCGGCTTTCAAGCCGGTGCCGCCGACATCGATCGCCAGAATCCGCTCGGTGCTGCTTTTTACTTTCGTCTTACGTGTGGCCACGGTGTCCCCCGATTGTGTTGGTGCGCCTCATGGAATTACTTCTTTTCGATGGCATCCTGTTTCAAAGGCCGCCATGCATGGCCATTGCGCGCGAGCAGCGCGTCTGCTTCAGCAGGTCCTTCGCTGCCCGCCGCATAACCGTGCACGGGCATTGCGCCACCGGTTTTCGGGTGCAGCACGTCGTCCACCGCGGCCCAGCTCGTTTCAATGCTGTCGGCACGCTGGAACAGCGTCTCGTCGCCCAGCATGCAGTCGTACAGCAAAGTCTCGTAGCCAACATTCGCGCGTTCGGTGAAGAAGTCTGCGTAATCGAACGACGACTGGACCGCGCCGATCTGCATCACCGGCCCCGGCGTCTTCACGTTGAAATCGAAACTCGTGCCGTGGGCGGGATCGATGCGCAAGGTCAGCACGTTCGGCGTCAGCGCGTCGACTGGCGTGTCGCGGAACAGACGGAACGGCACCGGCTTCAGTTGCACCGAGATCTCCGTGCGGCGCGCGGCCAGCCGCTTGCCGGTGCGCAGATAGAACGGCACGCCCGCCCAGCGCCAGTTCTCCACGTATACGCGCGCGGCAGCGTAGGTTTCGGTCGTGCTGTCCGGTGCGACGTCCGGTTCCTCGCGATAGCCGACACCCGCTGGCCCCTTTTCGTATTGACCGAAGACGACGTCGTCGACGGTCAGCGGCTGGATCGCGTCGGAGAGGTCAGCTTTCTTGTCGCGCACGGCTTCGGCATCGAACGAATTGGGCGGTTCCATCGCGACCATGCCGAGCAACTGGAACAGGTGATTCGGCAGCATGTCGCGGAACGCGCCCGTCTGCTCGTAGAATTTACCGCGCCCCTCCACGCCGATCGTTTCGGCCGCGGTAATCTGCACGCTGTCGATATATTCGCGCCGCCAGATCGGTTCGAACAAGGCGTTCGCGAAGCGCACCGCGAGAATGCTCTGCACGGTGTCCTTACCGAGAAAGTGATCGATGCGATACACCTGCGACTCGTCTGCGTACGACAGAATGTGCGCATTCAGATCGCGCGCCGAGGCGAGATCGGTGCCGAATGGTTTCTCGATGACGATGCGGCGGAAGCCGCCCTCGCCTTCCTTCAGCAAGCCGGCTTTGCCGAGATGCTCGACGATCGGTTTGAAAAAGCGCGCGCTGACCGCCAGGTAAAAAATCACGTTGCCACCCGGCGATTGATCGAGCTTTTGCTTGAGCTTTGCGAACGTGTCGTCGGCTTCGAACTCGCCGCTCATGTATTCGAGCCGTTGCGCGACCCAGTCCCACGCTTTGTCGTCGAGCTTGCCGGCGTGGAAGGTACTGGCTTTGTCGGCGGCGAACTGTTGCAGCGACGTGTGCAAGTCTTCGCGCCATTCGCTCGTCTCGCGCTCGCCGTGATTCACGCCGATGATCTTCATGCCGTCGTCGAGCAGGCCGTCCACTGCGAGGTTGTACAGCGCGGGCATCAGCAGCCGTTTGGTCAGGTCCCCGCCCGCGCCGAAGATCACCAGCGTGCAAGGCGGCGCAGGCCGTTTACCGGCCGGCGACGAGGGCGCCGCATGCGGCCCCGCGCTGACTTTGCAACTGGGTTCGTGACTGGCGGGAGTTGGGGTGTTCGGAGTAGTCGACATGGGATTCGCTTAAGGAAGCCAATGAAACGGACGTGGCGGTACATGAAAGACCACGCTTGAACCCACACAGTTCAAAAACAACGACGCAACCTGCCCGATACGCACGCTGTATGGGTTATGTAACCTCGCGCGCGGCTCGGTTGCCGGCCGCCGCTGCTACTTGGTCACCGCCGTTACCAGCGCCGGCGCAGGTTCGGGGGCGGCCTCGGGCGATGATGCGGACGCAGGCGCCGAAGTCGACGTTGGCATCGGCGTCCGGTCCGGCTCGCCTGCCAGCGGCACATTGCCGGATGCGCCCATCGCCCTCGGTTGCAGCAGGAGCGCCACCAGCCCGCTCCAGCCGGTTTGATGCGACGCACCCACACCGCGCCCGTTGTCGCCATGGAAGTACTCATGGAACAGCACGAGATCACGCGAACGCGGGTCGGCCTGCAAAAGCGGATAAGCACCCATCACCGGACGTTCGCCGTTCTTGTCCTTCAGGAACAAGGTGGTTGCCCGGCGCGAGAGTTCGTCACCAATCTCGCTGAGCGAAAACTGCTGCCCCGAGCCGGTCGGATATTCGACGCGGAAACTGTCACCGTAGTAACGATGAAATTCGTATAGCGATTCGATCAGCAAATAGTTCACCGGCATCCATATGGGCCCGCGCCAGTTCGAATTTCCGCCGAACACGCGTGTGTCGGATTCGGCCGGCAGGTATTTGACGGTGACGCTGGTGCCGTTGTAGTTGAACTCGAACGGATGCTCGCGATGGAATCGCGACAGCGCTCGCACGCCGTGATCGGAGAGGAATTCGCTTTCGTCGAGCGCCCGGCGCAGCAATGCTTTCATCCGATGCCCGCGCAGCAGCGACAGCAGCAAAGCATTGCCCTTGCCGGGCTCGTTCCAGCGTGAAACCAGTTTCGCCAGATCGGGGCGATGTTCGAGGAACCAGACGAGCCGCTCGCGCAGACCCGGTAAATGACCATGCAAACGTTCTTCGAGCACATGCACCGCGAAAAGCGGAATCAGGCCGACGATCGAGCGCAGGCGCATCGGAATATTGCTGCCGTCGGGCAGGCGCAGTTTGTCGTAGAAGAATTCGTCTTCGCTGTCCCATAGACCGGTATCGCAACCGTCGTCGCAACTCACCGCCTCGGCGATATACAGGAAGTGTTCGAAAAACTTCACACCGATATCGACGAACACGTGATTCGCATACGCCAGTTCGAGCGCGATGCGCATCAGGTCGAGCGCGTACGCGGCCATCCACGCGGTGCCGTCGGCCTGATCGATGTGACCGCCGGTCGGCAGCGGCGACGAACGGTCAAAGATACCGACGTTGTCCAGTCCGAGAAAACCGCCCTGAAAAATATTGTGGCCGTCCGCATCCTTGCGGTTCACCCACCACGTGAAATTCAGGAGGAGCTTGTGAAATACGAGTTCCAGAAAATCGCGATCCGCCTTGCCGGTCAGCGCGCGGTCGATCTCATAGACGCGCCACGCGGCCCACGCATGCACGGGCGGATTCGCATCGCCGAGCGCCCATTCGTAGGCGGGCAGTTGGCCGTTCGGATGCTGATAACGGTCCTTCACCAGTAGCAGCAATTGACGTTTGGCGAACGCCGGATCGATCAACGCGAACGCGGCTGCATGAAACGCCAGATCCCACGACGCGTACCACGGATATTCCCACTTGTCGGGCATCGACACGATGTCCGCGTTGCACAGATGCCGCCAGTCCGCATTGCGGCCGCGTTTGCGGGACTCCGGCGGCTTGGGTTGCAGCGGATCGCCTTCGAGCCAACGTTGCACGTCGTACTGGTAGTACTGCTTGGACCACAGCATGCCGGCCAGTGCCTGACGCTGCACGAGGCGCGCATCGGGGTCGGCGATCTCGTGCTGCAGCGCGCCATAGAATTCATCGGCCTCGGCGATACGACGAGCGAACACCGCATCGGCGTCGAGCGGCGCGCCATCGGGACTCGACTGCGGACGCCAGCGCATATACACCACGGCACGCCCGTGCGGGCCAAGATCAATCGACGCATGCGCGCCCGCCTTGGTGCCGGCGTTACGGCGAACCGCCTGTTCGTCGCCGTGGACGAGGTAGTCGTTGAAGCCGTCCTTGAACGGCCCCGCGCCGTCCATGTTGAACAGGCGCTTGACGTTGGTGTCGTTTTCGCAAAACAGCCACGCCATCTTCGGCACGTCTTTCGACCACGCTGTCACGACGATCGGCTCCTGACCATGCTGACGGCCGACCACATGCACTTCGCCGTCGTGGTCCAGACCGGCGACCAGCGAGGGCTTGTCCTTGTTCTCCTTCCACGACCACGAATTGCGCGCCCAGATCTGCGGCAGCACATCGAGCGAGGCAGCCTGGTCCGCGCGATTCTCGATGGTTACGCGCATCAGGATGTCGTCGGGCGCATGTTTCGCGTATTCGACCTGCACGTCGAAGTAGCGCAGATCGTCGAACACGCCGGTGTCGAGGATCTCGTATTCCGGCATGTCGCCGCCACGCCGCGCGTTTTCCTGTACCAGGTCGTCGTACGGAAAGGCGGCATGCGGATACTTGTAGAGCATCCGCATGTACGAATGCGTTGGCGTGCCGTCGACGTAGAAGTACAGCTCCTTCACGTCCTCGCCGTGATTGCCCTGCGCATTGGTGAGGCCGAACAGACGTTCCTTCAGGATCGGATCTTTGCGGTTCCATAGCGCGAGCGACACGCACCAGCTGAGTTTGTCGTCGCCGAAACCGGCGATGCCGTCTTCGCCCCAACGGTAAGCGCGGCTGCGTGCATGGTCGTGGGGGAAATTGTCCCAGGCGGTGCCGTCCGCGCTGTAATCCTCGCGCACCGTGCCCCACTGACGCTCGCTGAGATACGGCCCCCAGCGCTGCCAATGCGCGCAGTCGGCGGAGTGCAGGCGGGAACCTTCGATCGTGTCGAGCAGATTGGCAGCGCGCAGCGGTGGCATGACTACGTCCTTGCGTCGGGCCTGGCAGTGGGACTCACATCGTAGCGCGGTTTAAGCGGCGGTGGGCTCCAGCCGGGCAAGCAGGTTCTCGATGCGCAGCAACTCTCCCAGCGACCACGCCTGAAACGGCGTGCCGGCGGGTGTGTGCGGCGCGTCGCCGTCGGCGATTTCGGAGAGATGGTCGAGGCCGGCGTGATCGAGATGCGCGTACAGCGGGTCGAGAAAGCGCGCTTTGGCTTGTGCGCGGGCATTCGGCTCGGCGCCGTGAACCCGCAGCCATGCTTCGACGAATGGGCCTAGCAGCCATGGCCAGACCGTCCCTTGATGATAGGCGCCATCGCGCTCCAGCGGCGTGCCGCCGTAGTGACCGCGGTAGGCTGGATCGGACGGCGCGAGCGTTCTGAGGCCAAGCGGCGTGAGCAAGTGCGCTTCGACCTGATCGACCACCGCGCGCGCCGCCGCGCCTTCGAGTAGCGGAAACGGCAGGCCGCCTACCGCGAAGATCTGATTGGGGCGGATCGAGCGGTCCACTGCGTCCTTTACAAAATCCACGTCGACGTTATCGACGAGCGCTTGTGTCGATGGATCGGTAAAACGTTCATGAAACGCTTGCAGCGCACGCTCCGCGGATGGTTCCCATTGCCGATTCCATGTTGCTGCAATGCGCAATGCGTTGATCCAGAGTGCCTGCACTTCCACCGGTTTGCCCATGCGTGGCGTCACCACCCAGTCGCCTACTTTTGCATCCATCCACGTGAGTTGTACGCCGGGGACGCCGGCGCTGAGGAGGCCATCGTCCGCGGAAGCTTTGATGTTGAAGCGCGTGCCGTTCGTGTAGCCCGTGAGGATGATTTCGACGGCCTGCTGCAGACGCGTTCGCGTGTCGGCGTTCGCATGGTTCGTCGCCAGATAGTCGTGGACGGCGATGACGAACCATAACGATGCGTCGACGGAGTTGTATTCCGGGGTGTCGCCGTAATCGGGGAAGCGATTCGGCAGCATGCCTTCGGACAAGGTGCCCGACCATTCGAGCAGGATTGCTTCGGCTTCGGCGAGGCGGCCCGTTGCGATCAGCAAGCCACGCATGGCGATGAACGTGTCGCGGCCCCAATCGGTGAACCATGGAAAACCGGCGAGGATCGTGCGGCCTTCGTTACGCGCGACGACGTAGGCGTCGGCGGAACGTTGCAGGCGTGAGCCGAGTGCGCTGCGGCGCTGCTGTTCGATGCGCGCGAGTTCGGTTGCGTGGGCGGCGGCTGTCTGCGTGTCTGCCGATGCTGTTGCGTGGACGGCGATGCCAGGCGGCTCGGTGGCATAGGCTGCGACTGGCTGTGTGCCTGCCTGCGCCGATGCCGAAGATACTGATTCTGCAGGCTCTGAGGACGCTGAAGACGCCGCGGATACGCTCGACGCGCTAAGGATCATTACCGCTTCGCCCTCAGCGAGGTTGAAGCTGAACACGCCCGGCGTGGCGAGGTCTTCGCTGAAATCGAGGCCGCGCTCCCGCTCGCGAACGTAGCAGAAATTTCGATACCAATCGGGCGCATGCGTGTAGACGCCATTGGTCGCCGCATTGATAACCGGTAGATCGCCGTAGGGTTGCCAGCTCACGCAGGCCTGGTCATCGCTTATCCGCGCGTTGAAGTTGAACGCAGGGTTTTCGTGGTGCAACGCGTGATAGTCGCGGCCGGACAGCAAGGGCCTGACTTTCAGATCGAACGCGCCCGTACCAGAAGCTGCTCCTCGCCCCTCCAACCGCCAACATAAAACCGTTTCGCGCGTCGCCTTGCTGACGAACGCTTCCGCGATCAGCGTTACATGCGGATTGAGTTGCAAACGCCATGTCGGCCACGGGTCGGTGTCGAACGCGAGAAGACTCGACGTCAGGTCCGGATAGATCACATCCGGCACATACCGCTGCATGCTCAATGGATAACGCTGACCCTCCGCTTCAAGCCACGCTTCGATGCCGTTGACCAGCACCACGCGGCCGCCCGGCGCGCGCGTGGCGGTAAGCAGCAACGCGTGATAGCGGCGCGTGCGCAGCGTGCCGACGGTGCCCGACGCGAAACCGCCGAAGCCGTCAGCCTCGAGCCATTCGTCTTCGAGACGCGTCATGTCGAAAGGTCTGTCGATGTGTGTCATGCACTTGCCGATGTTATGCAAACCGCAAATCTTTCGGTGTGCCTGGACTTCAGGCGCGTGGCGTTAGCGTGACCATTCTCCGGCTTATCGCTTTCCATTCCCTTTCGATTGACTCACGCGAATTGTTAAGTTTCGTCCACTCGCAAACGTTTCACAATTATTTCTCGAAAGGAATGGAGACTGCATCCGCCGCCACCCACGGACTGCAAACATGAGAACAGACACCCGCCTCGCCAGCGTCGTTTTTGTTGCACTCACAACTTTCGCGTTGAACGGTTGCGGCGCCGATGACTCCACCTCGGCCTCAGCATCTTCATCGCCAACCGCCGCTAATAACACTGCCGCGCAAAGCGGCACGCTAGCCCCCGCGGCTGCAATGCTCAACGCATCAGCGCCACTCGCAGCCGTCCCTACCGCCGCGTCCGACATCGTCATCCAGAACATGCAGGCCAGCCTCGCTGCCGACAACCAGCAAGTCACGCCCGTGATGCATTACGCACCGGGCGACACCGCCAATAGCAATTGATCCGCTTCCACCGGCACGCGCGAGACGTGCTATTTTTCCCCACCCGCAGAAGGTGATATTCGATGACATCAAATAGCCGTCGCCGTTTCCTGCAGACCGTTGCTTCATCCGCCGGCGCTGCTGCCGCGCTGACCGCGCTGCCCGAGTCCATTCGCAATGCACTTGCCGTGCCCGCATTTTCGCGCACCGGCACGATCCGCGATGTCGAGCACATCGTCGTGTTCATGCAGGAGAACCGTTCGTTCGACCACTACCTCGGCCATCTGCGCGGCGTACGTGGCTACAACGACCGCTTCCCGATTCCGCTGCCGGGCGGCAAGCCCGTGTGGTATCAACCGTCGAAGGCAGACGCGACCCAACCCGTGCTGCCGTTCCATCTGAACACGGCGACGACCAGCGCGCAATGCGTCGGCGATCTTGACCATAGCTGGTACAAGACGCATGCCGCGATCGACGGCGGCCGCTACGACCAGTGGCCCGCGAACAAGACCGACATGACGATGGGCTATCACCTGCGCAGCGACATTCCGTTTCACTACGCGCTGGCCGATGCGTTCACCGTGTGCGACGCCTACTTCTGCTCGCTGCCGGGACCGACGCACCCGAACCGTTCGTATCTGATGACCGGCATGGTCGATCCGACCGGCACGCTGGGCGGCCCGCTGCTCGACAACAACGATTTCGTGGATGGCGACGGTCCGCCGAACTACCAGTTGCTCTCGTGGACCACGTACCCGGAACGCCTGCAAGCCGCGGGTATTTCGTGGCAGGTGTATCAGCAGGGTCTGACCGGCGCCGATCCGTTGAACGGCAACTACGGCACCAACATCCTGCAGAACTTCACGAACTTCATCAACGCGCAGCCGGGTTCGCCGTTGTATGAGCGTGCGCAAACCGTGCGGACGATCGACGACCTGAAGGCCGACGTGCTGGCCAACAAGCTGCCGCAAGTGTCGTGGTTGTGCCCGCCGGCCGCGTACTCCGAGCACCCGAGCTATACGCCCGCATACGGCGCGGAATACACGTCGCAGATCCTCGATGCGTTGACATCGAATCCCGAGGTGTGGAGCAAGACCGTACTGTTCATCATGTACGACGAGAACGACGGCTTCTTCGATCACGTCGTGCCGCCGCAACCGGCGACGACGCCGGCACAAGGGCAGTCGACGGTCAGCACCGATGGCGAGATTCACAACGTGGTGAATCCGGCGCGCGGCGGCAGCTACACCGCGGACGGCTTGCCGTACGGCCTCGGTCCGCGCGTGCCGATGACGATCGTGTCGCCATGGAGCAAGGGCGGTTTCGTGTGCTCACAGGTGTTCGATCACACGTCGGTGATTCGTTTCATCGAGACGCGCTTTGGTGTGTATGAGCCGAATATCACGCAATGGCGCCGTGCGGTATGCGGCGACCTGACGACGGCGTTCGATTTCCGCACGCCGGACTCGAAGGTGCCGCCGCTGCCGGACACGAGCAACTACAAGAGCATCGCCGACAACCAATGCGCGACGCAGCCAAAGCCGACTGTGCCCACAACGCCGGGTGCGATCGATCCGCAGGAACGCGGCATTCGTTTCGCACGCGCGTTGCCCTATGAGTTGCACGTGAACGGTCACGCGGATGTGAAAAAGAACACGTTCGAGATCGAGATCGCCAATAGCGGCGACCAGGGCGCGCATTTCTACGTGTATTCGACGAATCGCACGGATGGTCCGTGGCGTTATACCGTCGAGGCGGGTAAGTCGCTTCGTGAGACGTTCGATCTGACGTCGACGAACGGGGTGTATGCGTTCGAAGTGTTTGGGCCGAATGGTTTCGTGCGCAAGTTTGCAGGGAATACGCAGCAGGCGACGGTGCAAACGGCGCAGGCAGTGTCGGGCGGACATGGCAACGGCAAGCCCGCACAGCCGGAAATCAAGGTGCAATACGATGTGGCGAACGGCAATGTGTTTTTGAAGTTCAGCAACAAGGGCGGAGGGATTGCGCGGTTGACGGTGACCGACAACGCGTATGGGGCACGGACGCGTCCGGTGCTGGTGCCGGCAGACGCGCATATCGAAGAGGCTTGGGTGCTGGCATCGAGCCATCGCTGGTATGACTTGACGGTGACGAGCAATGACGATGCTAGCTTCTCGCGTCGTTTGGCTGGACACGTTGAGAATGGGCGGCCGAGTATTAGTGATCCGGCGGCTGTGGCGCCGGTGTTGGTGGTGAATTAAGGATTGGTGGTTGTGGATTGGCTTCGGTTGGGTGGCCGGTTTTTTGCGGCGCTTGACCGAGGCTGGTTGTGGGGCTGTTGCTAGGCATGGATGGCGCGTGGCAGGGGCTGGGCTTCGATTGGGTGACCAAGCTAACGAAGCGCTTGATCGAAGCTCGGCCGCTTGACGCTATCGCGGCGAAGAAAAATTAGAACGGTCTTAGGCCGAATGGCTAAAGCTGGATAGTTAGCTTAGCAAAGTGAATTTTAAGAAAGCGGCGCGCTTATACTTCCACGGTCGTCAAAACAAAGGCGATCGGGTTTGAGAGCCCGTGTGTCCCAATCGCACTGCCCTGCTGCACGGGTGTGTGCGATTGCTTACCGCATCATTGTTCAATGGGCGGGGGTGGCGAGGGAGTCGCAAGACTCGCCGGTCTGCTGGGACACCGGTCTCTCAACCTCGTTACGTGCCCGCCCACCCGTTTGCAGCGAGTGCCGGGCGATTTCGAGAATCAACCGGAAATCGCGCCATGAGCAAACCTGCTGAAGCAGCATTAATGAACCCGCGCCTGTCGGTGAGGCCCGCTGAATATAAGCGTCTGGCAGGCGAGGTGCTGGAAGCAACCCGCACGTATGTGGAACGGCTCTCATCGCTGGCTATGCTGGCGAGGACACTGCGCAGAGGTATCGAAATGAACCATTGCGACCGTCGCGACCAGATGTTGCTTGCGGAGTTGCTGGAACGTACGGCGCATCAGTACGAAACCGAAGCGAACATCGAGCGAGGAAAGATGTCCGTCGTGATGGCCGATGCGAAGGAAGCAGAATCGAACGCGATGCGGCGCAGGAAAGGGATGGGTGAATCAGTGGCGCCGCGCACGAGAATGCGCAGGAAGGTCGACACTGGCGTGACAGCGTCGGCATAACACACGGCTGCGCTCTGCACGGATTGGCGAATAGGGTTACAGTGAATCTCCGCAACTGCTTGCCGATGGAAATGCCATGGAACGCGAAACATTCACTGAAAGCCTGACGAAAGACGGTTTCCCTGAGGCCGTCGTTGTGACGCGGGAAGCAAACGTCGAGATGGATGTCCATGAACATTCATTCGAAGCGAAAGCATTGATTCTGGAAGGGGAGTTGCACATCCGCGTGGGCGACACCGAGCAGGCATATAAAGTCGGCGACGTCTTCCACTTGCCCGCGAACAAACCGCATGCGGAGCGTTACGGTCCGAACGGTGTGACGTATCTGGTGGGAAGGAAGTAGGGGGCAACGCGCCTGCTTAGCGTTAGCGCTACGCCCCCGTCAAAAGCAGAAAAACTCAAGCCCCCAACAAAACCCCAGTCCGAAACGCTCGGGCGCCCGTCACCCGCCCCAACGGCGCCCCAGCCGTCACAAACCGAATCGCCCGGCGCATATAAAACACGCCCTCGGTATTGCTAACAAGCGTCGTAGTCTCATCAGTCAACGGATCGACGATATCGAACAAAGCCTGCCCGACTCGAATCAAATCCCCGATCTTCGCCCGATGAATCAGAATCCCGCTAACAGGTGCATAAAACTGCTCGCTCCCGGCAAGCGGCGTCGCGGGCGTCAGCAACTCGGGCAAAGGCTTCACATCGAGTTTGATCGCCTTGCGCCAGACCAGGTAATCAATCAACGCGTCAGCATCCTCCTGCGCGACTTCATAAGAAACATCCCGCTGCCCACGGCACTCCACCGTCACAGCAATCGCCCCATTGGGTACCGGCTTATCCGCAGGCATTTCCTGCTGCAGCTTCCACCACAACAAGCTATGCGTCTCGTCAAACGCCTCGCCGCCCGAGTTAGTAGCAAGCAACGAAGCCTGCGCGCCCAAATACCGTGACAAAGGTTCAAACTCCGGCCACGCCGCCTCACTGGTGTAGAGATGCATCGCCGCCTCCAGCGAGCAATGCAGATCGATCACCACATCCGCGTCAAAGGAAAGCTTCAGCATAGCCAATTGCAGCGACTCGAACTCAGTCAACGGCTTCTGTTCCGCCAACTCCGCAGCGATCAGCTCACGAACAATCCGGCGATTCTCCGAAGCATCAGAACCCAACGCCTCCTTAGCCCGCGCCACCAGCTTCGGAAACTGCAGGAAGTGTCGGTTGAAGTTCTTGCCACTGCCCAAATCGAAGCGCCCAATAAACTGACCGAGCACATACTGCCCAAGCCCAACCGGATTCGCCACCGGCACCAGCACAATCTCCGCGTTCAGCGCGCCCTGCTTCTCCAGTTCGATCAATCGACGTTTGAGCAAAACCGTCGTCAACATCGCCGGCGTTTCATCAGCGTGCAAGGAAGACTGGATGTAAATCTTCTGTCCGCTATCCGCAGGACCAAAATGGAACGACACCAGTTCGCGGTGCGTG
Organism: Paraburkholderia caffeinilytica; assembly: GCF_046030355.1. Classification (GTDB taxonomy): domain Bacteria; phylum Pseudomonadota; class Gammaproteobacteria; order Burkholderiales; family Burkholderiaceae; genus Paraburkholderia; species Paraburkholderia caffeinilytica_B. The sequence continues at coordinate 45,184 of NZ_JAQQCQ010000005.1, read as the reverse complement.
CCGATAGCCGGCGACAGAAGCGGAATCGATTGCTTGTTCATGGGGGCAAGAAGTCTGGAGAAGAATAGGAAATAGGAAAATCAGTTACCGTACGGATCAAAGTCGAAGTACTTCTTCGCGATCTGCGCGTACGTACCGTCCTTGCGCATCGAAGCAATCGCCTCGTTAATGGATGCCTGTACCGCGGTCTCATCCTTGCGCAAACCGATGCCCACGCCACGGTCACCCATCGAAAGCGGCTCGCCGACAAACGCAAATCCCTTCCCTGCCGGCGTCCGCAAGAAACCGTAGTCGGCTTCGACGGAGCCGAGCAACGCGCCGTCAAGACGGCCGTTCTGCAAGTCGGCGAACACCTCGTCCTGACTCTTGTACGCGACCACATGCACGCCAAGCGGCGCCCAATTCTTCAGCGCGTATCCCTCGAACTGCGTCCCTGACTGAACGCCGATCTGCTTGCCGGCCAACGCATTCGTGCCGCCCGCGAGCGCCGAACCTTGCCGCGCGATCAGCCGCGATTTGAACTGAAACAGCTTCGACGAAAACAGGATCTGTTGCTCGCGCTTCTCGGTGATCGCCATCGACGACAGGATCGCGTCGATCTTACGCGCCTGCAGCGCGGGAATCATCCCCGAGAACTCGAGTTCGACCCACTGGCAATGCGCATGGATGCGCCGGCAGATTTCGTTGCCGAGGTCGACGTCGAAACCTTTGAAGCTGCCGTCAGGCGCTTTGGAGTCCATTGGCGGATAGGTCGGATCGATACCGAGGCGCAGCGTGGCGGGGTCGGCGGCAAACGCACTGCTGCTGAAAGCCAGCGCGGCACTCAAGATCATCAGCGAAATTTTCATGGGAGGCGGGTGTGAGTTGGGCGGATTGCTACAGGGTACAGGGCCATCCTATGCCGTTGTCGCGCCTCAAAGAAGTCCCGAAAGTAATATCATGATCACTTTTACCGATCACAGAGATTCTTCATGGCGCTGACGATCTCCCAGCTGCGCGCGTTCACCGCTGTGGCCGAGCACGGCAGCATCCGCGCGGCGTCGCGGGCGCTCGGCATCGCCCAGAGCGGCATCACGCAGCAGTTGCAGAACCTCGAGTCGATGCTGGGCGCGACGTTATTCACCCGCACGAACCGCGGCATCGCGCTGACCGCGCTCGGCCAGCGGCTCCTGCAGCGCGCCGGCGCGATTCTCGGCGAATGCGAGCGCGCCGAACAGGAGGTGCAGCAACTGCGCGGCGACTACGCGGGCGAGGTCACGTTCGGCATGACCACCGAACCGCTCATCGACGCTTTCGCGCCGGTGCTGATGGAATTTCGCGCGCGCTTCGAACGGGTCGCGGTGCATTTGCGCACCGGCACCTCGCGCATGATGATTTCGTGGATTCGCGAAGGCACGCTCGATTTCGCGGTCGCACTCGTGTCGAAGCACACCGACACGGCCGATCTGTCCGTCACGCCGCTCTATCCGTCCGATCCCGTGATTGTCTGCCGTCGGGGTCATCCGAAAGCCGGTGCGACCTCGCTGGCCGAGCTTGCTGATTGCACGTGGGTGGCCACGCGCTCGCCGAATCTCACCGACGACCCGCAAATCAACCGCCTGAGTCATCTGTTGGAGAGCCATGGCCGGCCCCCGCCGAAAATCCTCGCGACGGTGGAAGGCCTGTACGAAACGCTGCATCTGGTTAGCGCGACGGATTGTCTGTCGCTGGAGTCGTCGATCGTCGTGAAGCGCGGGCCGTTTGCGAGCACGCTTACGTCGATCAATGTGCGCGAGCGCGCGATCGAACAGAACGTGTGCCTGCTGCAACGCGCGGCCATTCCCGTCACACCGGCCGCGCAGGAACTCGCGACGATGATCGCGTCGTACACGCGCACGGTGCGAGCGCGGTAAGCGCCGGAAGGGGCACAAGGAGCCCAACGAGGGCTCCTTTAGCGTCGAACATGCATTCACAATGCACAACGCTTGCGGCGGGTATGCGTTGCCGGTATTGCCGGTTGGGCGCACCGCCGAGGGTTCGCAGCGGCCACGCTCGGCAGAATCAATTTAGCGTTTCGAGCGCGATCAACTCAGCAATGGTTTGCCGACGCCGGATCAACCTCGGCCTGCCGTTCTCGAGCAACACCTCAGGCGCCAGCGGCCGGCTGTTGTAGTTCGATGACATCGACGCCCCATACGCCCCCGCGTCGTGAAACACGATGAAGTCCCCCACTTCCGGCGCCGGCATCGCGCGACTCATGACGACGCCGCCCGCCGCCTGCGTGAACACATCGCCCGCCTCGCACAACGGCCCGGCTACCGCGAAAGCGCCATCCGGCGCTTCGCTCGGCATGCCATTGCTTTTCACCACCGTCATCTCATGATGGCTGCCGTAAAACGACGGCCTCACCAGATCATTGAAACCCGCATCCACCAAGGCGAACTGCCGGTTCGGCCGCCGGTTCAGCGCGTGCACCTCGGCAACCAGCACACCCGCTTCCGCAACCAGAAAGCGCCCCGGCTCGATTTCGAGTCTCACGCGATGTCCAAGATGCGCCTCGATCTGCTTGCGCGCCGCGTCCCAAAGGCGGAAATAATGCTCGACGTCGATCCGCGGCTCGCCTTCGCTATAAGGCACCGATAAACCGCCGCCAGCCGAAATCGCTTCGATATCGTGGCCCAAGCCTTGCACGGTTTCGACCATCGCATCGCACACGCGCGATAGATGCGCGTAGTCGACGCCGGAGCCGATATGCATGTGCAACCCGACCAACTTCAAGCCATAACGCCGCACCATGGCGATTGCGAGCGGCACATCGTCGAGCCAGATACCGTGCTTGCTGTGCTCGCCACCCGTGTTGGTCTTGTTGCTGTGTCCATGCCCGAAACCGGGGTTGATTCGCAGCCGTACACGATGACCTTCGGGTGCATGCTGTCCAATACGTTCCAGCATATCGAGCGATCCGGCGTTGACCGTGATGCGATGCTCGAGCACGGCGGCCAGCGTCGCGTGATCGACGAGATCCGCCGTAAAAACCACACCTTCGGGATCGCCATCCGGCGTAAAGCCCGCCGCGAGACTGCGCGCGATTTCGCCCAAAGACACTGCATCGACCATCGCTCCTTCGTCGCGCATCAGTTTCAGGATGTGCACGTTCGAACAGGCCTTCTGCGCATAGCGGATCACGTCGAAGCTGCGTAATTCGGCGATACGTTGGCGGATCACGTCGGCGTCGTAGACCCAAAGGGGCGTGCCGTGCTGACGCGCGAGTTCGACGAGTTGCGGTGAATTGAATGAGGTCACGGTTGGCTGCGCTCTATATCGAAGCATGAATGAGCAACATGATGCTGAAAACCACTCATTCAGTAAAATACCTATTCTTCTATAGCCCATTCATTCCTGATATAGACACTATGGCGCTCACTCATCGACATATCGAAGTCTTCCGCGCGTTGATGACGGCAGGCAGCGTCACCCGAGCGGCCGATATGCTCTTCACCTCGCAGCCCACGGTCAGCCGTGAGCTTGCACGCATGGAACAGAGCATCGGCTTCGCCTTGTTCGAACGCGTGCATGGGCGGCTGCGTCCGACCATGTCCGCGTTGACACTGTTCGATGAAATCAAGCGCGCGTATATCGGGCTCGAACGGGTGGCGTCCACGGCGGCAAGCCTGCGCGAATTTCAGGGCGGCCAGCTTTCCATCATCGCCTTGCCCGCGTTCTCGCACTCGATCCTGCCCGGCGCGGCAAAACGTTTTCACGATGCACAGCCGGGCGTCAGCCTCTCGATCGCGACGCAGGAATCACCGTTTCTCGAAGAATGGCTGACCGCGCAGCGTTATGACCTGGGTCTGACCGAGCACGGCGCGCCGCCCGCCGGAACACGCCTGACGCCCTTGCTGGAAGTAGACGAAGTCTGCGTGCTGCCCGATGCGCATCCATTGCTTGCAAAGCGTGTGATCGAGTTGAAGGACTTCGCGAATCAGCCGTTCATCAGTCTGTCGTCAAACGATCCGTACCGGATTCAGATCGACGAAGCCTTCACGCAGGCGGCCATTGCGCGCCGCCAGATGATCGAGACGCCCACCGCCGTCTCCGTTTGCAGTTTCGTGCGGCAAGGCCTCGGCGTGGCCATCGTCAACCCGCTTACGGCGTTGGATTTCACGGGCCGCAATCTGCATATCCGGCCGCTTGCCGTGTCGCTGCCGTTTCGCGTGAGCGTGGTTCATCCGGAGCATCGTCCGAGCCATCCGCTGGCTGGTGTGTTCGTCGAAGCGCTGCAAAGCGAGGCCGCCGCGTTACGCCTACAATTAAGAAGCCACTCAAAACGCAAGCAGCAATAAGGCGCTGTTCGACGAACAAACCGCGCTACGTTGACCCATTAACAGGAGTTTCCCAAATGATGAATCGAGATAATCCCGTCTGGCTGATTACAGGCTGTTCGACCGGCTTCGGTCGCGAGTTGGCGAAACTGGTGCTGGAGCGCGGCTGGCGCGCGGTGGTCACGGCACGCGATCCGTCGAAAGTGAAAGATATCGCCGAAGCACACGGCGATCGCGCGCTGGTTCTGCCGCTCGACGTGACGAACCGCAAACAGATTGAAGACGTGGTCGCGCAAGCCAGGCAGCATTTCGGGCGCATCGATGCGCTCGTCAATAACGCGGGTTACGGCTATCTGGCAGCGATTGAAGAAGGCGAGGACGACGAAGTCCGCGCCATGTTCGAGACCAATGTGTTCGGTCTGGTCGACATCACGAAGGCCGTGTTGCCGATCATGCGTGAGCAGCGCAGTGGCTTGATTGTGAATGTGTCGTCGATTGGCGGCATCACGAGTTTCGCCGCGACCGGTTATTACCACGCCACCAAATACGCGGTGGAGGGTTTATCGGAATCGCTCGCGACGGAAGTCAAGCCGCTCGGCATCGACGTATTGATCGTCGAACCCGGCCCGTTCCGCACGAACTGGGCAGGTCCGTCGATCAAGCAATCGGCGACGGCAATCGACGACTACGCGGCCACGGCCGGCGAGCGCCGCAAACAAACCGAGGCGCGCAGCGGCAAGCAGGCGGGGGACCCCGTGCGCGCCGCCCAGGCGATCATCGACGCAGCGCTGTCGGACACGCCGCCGCTGCGTTTGCTGCTCGGCAAGACCGCGCTAGAACTGGCGCGCAAGAAGCTGGACTTCATGCGCGGCGATTTCGATGCGTGGGAGGCCACAACGGTCGGCGCAGATTTTCCGGCTTAAAACTCGACCAACGCAAAATCTTCCTTGCCCACGTCGCACAGTGGGCAGCGCCAGTCGGCCGGGACCGCTGCCCAGCGGGTGCCCGGCGCGATGCCTTCTTCCGGCAAGCCGGCGGCTTCGTCGTAGATCCAGCCGCAGATCACGCAGACCCATTGTTTGAAGTCGTCCGCAGGCGCCGCGCTTTCCAGGGCCGCATGCGGCGCAGCGACCGCATGCGCCGCCACGGTCTCATCAAGACTGACCACCAACGGCGCAGCCGTACCGACGCTGCTTTCAGCGAGACGTGCCTGCAGGCTTTCCAGCAGCCGTTGTGCTTCAACTTGCGTCAAATCGATCCAGTACGGATCGCCGGCGCCGTCATTGAGCCGTTCGGGGGAAAACTGGATTTCTACGGCTACGCCCTTCTTGTACATGGCCAATGCGGATATCGATGAAGCCAGCGGCGAGCGCCGGCATAGGGTCGGATGCTTGAAGCGAAGGCTTCGTGGCGGGGTTAGACGAACTGGTTCAGCACGATTGCTGCGATCAGTCCGGCTGCGCCGATGAGGGCCAGCAGTTGCAGCAGCGTGAGGGATTTACGGGATGCGGTGGGGATGTGTTGCGTAGTCACGAGGCGTTCTTAAGGATCGGAAAAAGCGAAATGGTACACGGGTCCGAGGCGGGCGCATCTCGATTGGCGCAAACTTCGGTGTGTCAGATGCCATTATCGCTGCTCGATCGGCCTGGATTCCCTACCGGGTGGAGATGGATTCATTCTTCACCGGGGGGAAAGGCAGCCAGCGCGCGCGGTCTGGGCTGCCACTCATCGTCGCCGACGATTGGGTGGCCCCGCGCGGCGCCAAAAACTCGAATATCAGGTCATGTATTCGACAACGGGTTACCGTGACGCGAATCCCAGAACCGGATCACCGCAGCACCACCCGTACCCGCGCCCACTACCTGATCCGGCGCACCACTCTCACGCAGCAAGGCGCGCAACTCATTGATGACCGGAAACACTTCGTGATTCCAGTCCGCGCCTTGCGAATCGTGGGCACGCTGCTCGGCTTCGACGATCTCGCGGTCTTCCTTGAAAATGCGCTCGGTGAACCACACAAGCAGCGGCCACGCGAGATTCAGCACGCCGGGAATCCCCGGTTTGCGAATCGACAGCAGACCAAAGGTGCGGTTCGTGCGCTGCTCGCGATCGAGCGGCACGTAGACAATCCACAAATCCATCACCAGCGTCTGATCGGACGTGCGAATCTGCAGCGTCTGATACGGATACTCGGTGCGGATCGTCATCACGTCCTTGTCGTTGTCGCCACCGGTCTTGCGGCTCTGGCCGAACACGATCGCTTCGCCGATCGGTTGCTGGCCAGCCATGCGCGCAAACGTGTAATCGACTTCGACCCAGCCTTCACCACGCCGCCGCCCGAGCGAACGCGCACGCATCTGCCCCATCTGGCGGCGATGCAGGAACTGATGGTTCATATCCATCAGGTTCTCGTGCATGAACGAATAGTGGCAATTCACCGGACGGCCAAAACGGCGCGTCTTGTACTTCTTGTCCGATACGGAGCCAAACGCGGGTAGCGGCCGTTCTTCGGCCAACGCGGCATCGCCGGGAAACACGAAAATCAGGCCTTCGACTTCGCGGCATGGATAAGAACGCACGCCGTTCGGCAACCGTTCGCGGCCCAGATAGGGCACATCGATACATGTGCCCGAACAGTCGTAAGTCCAGCCGTGATAACCGCAACGGATCGATTCGCCGTCCACCACACCCTGATGCAACGGCACCTGACGATGCGCGCAACGATCTTCGAGCGCGAACACTTTGCCGGACTCCGTACGCGCCAGCACGATTGGCTCGCCCGCGAACGTCACACCATGCGTCTTGCCCCGCTTCACCTCATGCGACCACGCAAGCGGATACCAGTAATCAGGGTGAATACCGACGCGGCGCAGATCGCGCACCGGGGCATCGTTGACGGCCTGATCCGGCGCGTGTGCATGAGCGGCTGTTGGAGCGTTGTGAGTCTGCGTGGCTGCATGAGCAGGCGACGCATCGACCGGCGCATCGACGGTGTCTTGTTCGAGCGGGGGAACAGCATGCATATGTGGAGCCTCCGTGCACGAGCGGATGGAAGGTTGCCGCCCTGCAATTCGCGGGCCGACATCGCCTTACAGTCTACTCGAAACCTGAAGCGGCATGGTTCCCCCGCCTGCATGCCCATGTCCGGCTCGCGGCCCATGGGCGCAATTGCGCTTAGCGACGACTCTACAGTCGTCAAATCAGGCGATTGGAGGCTAACTTTCGTCGTGCGCTACGAGTCCGGAGCGGCGTTGCACGCCCCACGAACGGCCGCCGCGCAAGAAATGCAGCCAGCCGAGCAGTGCGCCGACGTGCCGCACCAGTTGGAAGGTGAACGGCTCGGCAATCGCCGCAAGCACCGCCATCCACAAACTGGAACCGGTGCGCTCGCCGGTCCAGCGGCGATACAGGTGAATACACCAGAGATAAAACGCGAGGTCGATCGCCGTTTTGAGGCCGATCACGCTGAAAATCGACACGACGATCGCGCCATGCCCGCCGAACAGAAAGCCGAGCAGCAGCGCGAAGGCGGTCAGCCCGTAGATCGGCTGCATCGTATCGATCGCCTTGACGGGCAGCATCAGCATGCCCATCGTGCCGTAACGCGGGTTGCCGGTCATGTCGCGGTTCCAGTATTGCGTTTGCAGAAAACCCGCAAACCAGCGACGGCGCTGCCGCAGGAAACTGGCGAGATTGTCCGGCGCATCGGTGCGCGCATGGGCGTCACCGACCACCCGCACGTCCCAGCCGAGACCGTGATCGACCGAATAGCGGCGCAGCCGGTGAATCAGTTCGTAGTCTTCGACTAGGCACTGCGGATCGAAGCCGCCCACATCGACCAGCGCGTCGCGCTTGAACGACGCAAAGGCGCCGGAAATCAGCAGCAAACTGTCGGCACGCATCCACGCAAAACGGGCGATGAAGTTGCGCATGTATTCGTAGGTCTGAAACCACTGGAACACGCGGCCAGAAACCGATTTGCCGCACACCGGCACCAGAATGCCGGCCGCCGCGACCAGCTTCGACTCACTCGCGAAGGCGGCGCGCATCGCGTAGGTGGCATCGTCGTCGAGCAGCGTGTCGGCGTCGACGGTCATGACGGTGTCGGTAGTCATGACCGCGATAGCGGCGTTCAGCGCACGCGCCTTGCCACCGTGCGGCACGCGCAGCCAGTAAAGATTCGGGTAAAGCGAACTCGGCGCGCTCAGCACGCCGTCCGCTGCGGCAGCAAGGCCAAAGCGCCCGGTGAGCAGCGCGTGAGTGGCATCGGTGGAACCGTCGTCGGCAATTACAATTTGCGCCGGGCCATGCGTCTGCCGCAGCAGCGCGGCGAGCGTCACCGGCAATACCGCCGCTTCGTTATGCGACGCGACGATCACACCCATGTCCGGCAAGTTGCGCGTATCGAAGTCCGGCTCGAGCGGCGGTGTGGGCCGCATCAGCGGCAGTGTTTTCCACGTGACGAACGCAAGCAGCAACGTGTCGTACACGACGTACGCAATGCCGGTCGACCACGCCACCACGCCTTGCAGAAAGAAGGCGCGAGCGAACAGCAGCAACCACACCACGACGACGCTGAAATGAATCAGCGTGCTCAGCAGCGTAGTGGGGCGCGGCAGAATGCGCGGCGATGTAAGGGCGAGCGCCTGTTCCAGAGTTTTCTTCAAAATGACTGCTGAGTCCGTCGTTGATGCGGTTATCAGGTAGACAGCGAGTTAGAACGCAGCGCTGCGGTGCTCACGGCACCATGCGTTTCAGAACCGACTTGCGATCGATCCATTGATGCTTCAACGCGCCGCCGATATGCATGGCCAGCAACGCATACAGCGCGTAGCCGAGCCACGTATGCAAGGCGCCGAAGCGGTCATGCAGCGTCTCCTTGAGCGCCGGATCGAGATTCATCACATAGCCGATGCGCGGCCAGGGAAACAGATTGAACAGGCGCATTGGATGCGTGGCGGCATCTTTCCACGCGGAATCGTGCAGCCAGCCGGAGAGCGGCAGCGCAATCATCAGCAAATACAGCAAGAAATGGGCAACGTGCGCGGCAATCTTTTCCCACGACGGAAACTCGCGCGGCAACGGCGGCGGCTTGTGCGTCACGCGCCACAAGATGCGCATCAGCGCGAGGCCCAGCACCGTAATACCGATCGACTTATGGGTATTGACCACCGGACGCACCCAGTCATCAGGCCATGATTCGGCGGTCAGGCCGAGTACGACATTGCCGATCATCAGCAACGCGATCAGCCAGTGCAGCGTCATCGCTGTACGGGTATAACGCGACGGTAGCGGCGTGCCGGTCGAATCGGTCAGGGAGTCGGCGTGAGTGTTCATCGGTCGTTCCGTCTGCAAATGGTTTTCGAGCGAAAGCTGTTTGAAAATTCGGCCGTGCCGCAGCAGGTCTGATCACGCCGCCGGTATCAAGCAAACGCCTTAGTTTGCCGGTTTATTCCGTCAGGTGCTTAATTGTGTGTTTCAGATTATTTCGATGGCGCGAGGCGAATCACGCCTGGAGCGCCACCCCAACCCGCGTCCGCAAGGTCGGCAACACCTCCGCTTCGAACCACGGATTGCGCTTGAACCAGGCGATATTGCGCGGCGAGGGATGCGGAAGCGGTATCACGTGGGGACCGTAATCGCGCCAGCGCAGCAGCGTATCGGTAAGCGTCGGCCCGAACGCGTCACCGAGGCCAAAACGCTGCGCGTATTGGCCGATCAGCAATGTGAGCCGCACTTCGCGCAACTGGGCAAGCAAGGCCCGATACCAATGCGCGGCGCACTCGGGCCGCGGGGGTAAATCGCCACTCGCGCCTTTGCCCGGGAAACAGAAACCCATCGGCACAATCGCGAATTGGGAGGGGTCGTAGAAGGTCTCGTCGGAGACCTCGAGCCAGTTGCGCAAACGCGCCCCGCTCGCATCGCTCCATGGAATACCCGACGCATGCACGCGCGCACCGGGCGCCTGCCCGATGATCAGAATGCGTGAATCGGCCGAGGCCACAACAACCGGCCGCGGCGCATGCGGCAGCACCGGCGCGCACACCGTACAGGCGCGAATGTCTTGCAACAGCGTGTTCAGCGAAATGGGTTTCCTTACGGTCATACCAGGGCGTGGGTCACGATTCAGTTTAGCGCTTCACAAATCGATAGTGTCCCACGCCCCACGCATTCCCGTTCGCGTAGCCGAACAACTCGGCCACGGCCATATAAAACATCCGCCACCGCTGAAACCACACAGCGGCGTCGCGCGCGCCATAAGTATCGACCAGCACCGGCATCACGCTGCCACGCGCCGCATCGAGCGCGGCGAGCCAATGATTCGCCGTGCGCTCGTAGTGCGTGCCGCTCACCCACCACTGGCGCTCCATCCGCAAATCGTCCTGGAAGTTCAGCAGGAGCGCTTCGGACGGCATCGTGCCGCCGGTAAAAAAATACTTCGACATCCAGTCACTGCCGTCCTGCACCTGAAAGTGATACGCAAGCGTGCGATGCACGAAGATATGCACGAACAGCTTCGCGTCGTCGCGCATCCAGCGTGAAATCTTGGCGAGCAGCAGCCCGTAGTTCTTCATGTGCTCGAACATCTCAATCGATACCACGCGATCGAAACCGCCGCCAAGCTGCGCCTCGTCGAATTCGAAATCGACGACGTTACCCGTGACCACCGATAAGTTATGCAAACCGGACTCCGCCGCACGCGCTTCAATGAACGCGCGTTGCCCGTGCGAATTCGACAGCGCGACGATCTGCGCGCGCGGATAATGCGCCGCCAGCCACAACGACAGCGAACCCCATCCGCAACCAAGATCGAGAATCCGCTGGCCGTCGGCCAGTTCCGCGCGCTCGGCGTAACGCTCGAGCATCGCCGTTTCGGCCTGCGCAAGCGTCTCGTTGCCGGTGGGGTACAAACAGCACGAATACTTCAGATGCGGTCCGAGATGCGCGTGGAAGAACGACGCCGGCACCTCGTAATGCTGGGCGTTGGCGGCCTGCGCTTCGATGGCGATCGGACTCGCGCGCAAGTCGTCCAGCAGACGATTGAACCGTTGCGCGCGTAGCTCGCCGTTGTCGATCGCCTCGTCGCGCAAACGCTGGCGCATCAGCCGACGCATACCGAAACGGATCAGGCTGTCGGGTAGCCAGCCGCGTTCACAACGCTGGATCAGCCAGCCGTCGCCCGGTTCTGCGGGCGATGACGGCGGCATCGTAGGGTCAGCAGTGGAAATATTCATGAGACGGACTCCCTGGCGTTTTCTGGACTTTCCTGAACGTGAACATGCACATCAACACGCACGCGTGTCATGGCGGCCTCGACTCAATGCCGCGGCGGCCACGGAATCAGCGCGCTGGTGGTACGCATGTACTCGGCGTAACCGGCGCGCCTTTTCGCCATGCTTTCTTCCAGCAGCGGAATGCCGGAGAGCTTCAGCAGCAGAAACGCCATCAGCACCGGCGGCAACAACGTGAACCAACCCCAAGGCGAGCCGATCGACAGCGCGATGTAAGCGAGCCAATGCACGCATTCAAAGAAGTAGTTTGGATGCCTCGAATAACGCCACAAGCCGACGCGGCACACGGTGTCGTGATTGGCCGGATCCTGCGCGAAGCGCTTGAGTTGACGGTCCGCAACGCCTTCGCCGACAACCGACACGATCCACAACACGACCGCCAGGACGATCCAGCCAATAGCCGGCGGACTGCGCCGGTAACACGGCACCAGAAACGCGATCGACAGCAGCATCGAAATCACAACTTGCAGCTGGAAAAACCAGAACATCTTGCTGGCCGCCTTGTCACCCCATTCTTCACGGAAACGGCGATAACGCGCGTCTTCGGGCTTGTTGACATTGCGTTTCCACAGATGCGTGCCAAGCCGCACGCCCCAAACCAGGCCACCCAGCGCAATCAGTGCACGCGACACCGGATCGCCGTTGCCAAACACGGCGTAGAACACCGCGACCAGACCGAGCGAATAGGCCCAAACCGGGTCGACCATGCCGGCGTTCCGGGTCTTCAGCTGCCACGCCCAGACGGCGCTGAAAATGACGCTGAGCCCGATCAGGGCACTCACGGCGGCGGCAAGTGGCGGCATGGGGGCCTCATTCGATAGCGATGCGGGTTATACGCTCAGGGGGCGCAATCGGATGCGCCCACGCATTGCCCGGCTATTCATCACCGCCTACACATTGATTTCTCGCCGCACCACGTGGCGTGGGCGCTTGCTGCAGTGCAAGACAAAAATCTCTGTGGAACGATTCCTGCGATAGGCCGATTCAATTGGCATCGTGACCAATCACATCCTCTAATGAAACTCCTGTCGTGCGCCCGTTCCCGGCAACCCCGCCGGTCCACCCCGCTTGCCCCGGAGAGTTCCATGTCCCAACCCGAGCCCAACGTCGACGAAGTGGTGAAAAGCATTGCAGAAGAAACCGATACCCCCACGGAAACGGTCTCGAAGATGTATGCAGACACACTGGCCGACTACCGGCACGACGCGAGTGTGTTCGATTACGTGCCGCTGTTCGCCGCGAAGAAAGTGCGCGACAAGCTGCGCCATACGTCGAAACAGAAGCACAAGCACTGACACGGCGGCGCGCGGAGACCACCGCCTGCTTTTAATAGACTGAATCGACCCCGCTGACTTGCGCGGCGATTCACCAGAATCGCGCACCGATTTATTTTTCCCGCTGCTAGACTCTGACCCGGAAACATCGACTCGGGGGAAGATGGCATGCGGGTGACGATCGTAGGCGCGGGCATTGCCGGTTTGAGCACGGCGTGGTCGCTCGTGAAACTGGGACACGACATCACGCTGATCGAGCAGGGCTCGATTCCGAATCCACTCGCCGCCTCGGGCGACCGGCATCGCATGATCCGCCGCGCCTATGGTGACGCTGACGGTTACGCGCGTACCATCGCCGAGGCGTTCGATAGCTGGGATCTGCTGTGGAATGACCTGGGCGTATCGCACTATGCGAACTGCGGCGTGCTCGGCATTTCGCAACACGCAGGTGACGGCGCCGAGCGATTCCGCGCCGGCCTCGACCGGATGAGATTCGATTATGAACAGCTCGACCCGCGCGAAGCGGCCGAGCGTTATCCGTTTCTCGACCCCGCCACGTTTCGTTACGCCTACCTCGATCAGGATGGCGGCGCGCTGTTTAGTGAACGCATCGCGCGCGACATGAAAGCGTGGCTCAAGATGCGCGGCGCCGAGATTCGCACCCATGCCAAGGTGCTCGCAGTCGATGCGTACGCGGCCTCCGTGCGGGTGGAAGACGACACGATCATTCGCGCCGACCGGCTCGTAGTTACCGCCGGCGCGTGGACGCTGCAACTGTTCCCCGCCCTCGCCGAAAACCTGATGACTTATCGCAACGCGGTTGCTTATATGGAACCGCCCGCGGATCTGGCCGACGCATGGTCGAATGCGCCCGCTATCGTCGATATCGGCGGTGAGAGCGGCGGTTACGTGCTGCCGCCAATCGACGGTGTCGGCCTGAAGTTCGGCGCCGGTGTGCACAAATCGCGTGCGCCCGATCCTGACGCCAATCGCGTCGCGGCGCCGGGCGAGGGCGACAGTCTGCGCCGGCTGTTTTCACCGCCGTTCAGCCGCATCGACGAATATACGGTTACCGAAGTAAAAACCTGCGCCTACACGTTCACTGCGGACACCCGCTTCTTTTCGAAGCGCATCGGCAATGCGCTCGTGGTGTCGGCATGCTCGGGGCACGGCTATAAATTCGGCGCGGCAGTCGGGCGCCGGGTCGCGCAAGCGCTGGATGCCGATGACGACGCCGGGCTCGCGCGCTGGCTCAGGGCAGAAGCGACCTAGCACTCTTTCATCATAACAATTCGACATTCGCGGTCTGACTGAGTCCACGCAGCACGGCGGCAAGTCGCGCCACCAGCGCGTCCGCTTCGTGCGGTTTGATGCCTGCATAGCCGAGCATGAAACCGTTGTAACGGGCGGCGTCTTTAGCATGGGGCTGACAAAACGCACTGAGCGCGGCGATATGCAAACCGTGTTCGCGCGTCACCGCGCTCACGTCCTGGTCGCGCAGCGGCACGTCGAGCCGCATCGTCAGATGCATGCCACCGCCGTCGGACGAAACCGTCACCAGATCGCCCATATGCCGCTCAATCGCGCTCACGAGTGCCGCACGGCGTTGCTGATACAGTCGCCGCATGCGCCGCAGATGCCGTGCATATTTCCCACTGTCGATAAAATCCGCCAACGCGATCTGTTCAGCCACGCGCCCTTGCCGCGCGATCTCGCTGAGCGTCTCGTCGATATCGCCGACGAGATGCGCCGGCACGATCATGAAGCCCATCCGCAATGCCGGAAACATCGTCTTACTGAAGGTGCCGAGGTAAATCACAGGCGTGTCGGCCGCCAGGCCCTGGATCGACGGCAACGGCGGACCGCTGTGGCGCAGTTCGCTGTCGTAGTCGTCTTCGATAATCCATGCGCCGCGCGCCATCGCGTTCTCGATGATCGACCAGCGCCGCTCGAGGCTCAATACGCTGCCGAGCGGATATTGATGCGAAGGCGTGATGTACATCAGGCGCGGTGGCGTCTGCTCCCAGTGATCGGGTGTGGGCGCCATGCCGGCCGCGTCGACGGGAATCGGCACGAGTTGCAAGCCTGCCGCCTGAAACGCAGCCTTTGCGCCGTGATAACCGGGATCCTCGACCCAGACGCTGTCGCCGGGGTCGGCCAGCAGGCAGGCGCATAGATCGAGACTCGCCTGCGTGCCCGAGGTAATGAACACTTGCTCCGCCGAACACCGCACGCCGCGCGACACACGCACGTATTCCGCAATCGCGCGGCGCAATGCGGGGTGCCCGGCGTTGTTGCCATAGCCCAGTTCGCGCGGTTCGACCGCGCGCCATGCGCGCTCCATCGAGGCACGCCATTGCGCGAGCGGAAATTCATCGAGCGCGGGCACGCCGGGACGAAACGGTGTGGGGTCGTCGGGTTTCGTGCGCTCGCGCGGCAGATCGGCGACGCGGCGTGACAGGTGGTTTTCAGGCGACTGGACGCTACCGCTCACTGCGGAAATCGAAGCACCTGAGCTGCTCACCATGCTGACAATCGAACCATGCCGGCTCGCCGTGATGAAGCCCTCTTCGGTAAGCCGTTCATAGGCGTAGAGCACCGAGTTGCGTGCAATGCCTAATTGCTCGGCAAGCGCGCGCGTGGCAAGAAGACGGCTACCGTGGCGAATATCGCCATCGAGAATCGCGCGGCGCAGACTCTCGTAGAGCAAGTCCTGCTGCGTGAGCCTGCGCCCACCCAGTGCGCGCTCGACGTTCGACATCAACAGGCTGTAGTCCAAATTCGTGGCTCCAAATTCCAGTCGAATTGTGGCACTAACAATGGTGCCACAAATTTCTTATGCTGATGGTTTCGAAGTCTCTCACGCGCCTGCAAACATAACCATACAAGGAGCCATATCCATGTCCGAAGCGCTTCAGATCCGTCCCGTCACGCCCGCCGACTTCGACGCCTGGCTGCCGCTATGGGACGCCTACAACGCGTTCTATGGCCGCTCGGGCGAAACAGCACTGCCGCGCGAAATCACACAGGTCACATGGGGGCGTTTCTTCGACGCCTACGAGCCGATGCATGCGATGGTCGCCGAACACAACGGCCAGCTGCTCGGCCTCGTGCACTTCCTGTACCACCGTCATACCACCATGGTGGCGCCGACCTGCTATCTGCAGGATCTCTACACGGTGGAGGCGGAACGCGGCAAGGGAGTCGGCCGTGCGCTCATCGAAGCGGTATATGCGCGGGCCACAGCAGACGGCTTGCAGCGCGTCTACTGGCAGACCCATGAGACGAATCACACCGCTATGAAGCTGTACGACAAGGTCGCGGACCACTCCGGCTTCGTGGTGTACCGCAAAGCGTTGTGATACAGCGCAGACGGCCCGCCTAGCGGGCTTTTCATCCCCTCTTCGCGCCGCCATCCTTTGCGCGGGCAGGTACCGCATTCGCAGGCCTTGCGGTCCAACCAGGCGCCATGCCCACAGCATCGCCCGCACCGACTCTCACCGCAGCCCTTCCCCTCGCCGCTCAAGTTTGCATGCAGCGTGCCGTTATCGCCATTGGACGGAGCGCCATCTGGCTCCCACGCGACCTTGGGCGATCTCCTCACGGAGGGGCGCAAAACGAATCGGAAACTGTACATGCCTTCGATCATCGGCATCGATCTTGGAACCACGCATAGTCTTGCGGCTGTCTGGCGCAATAACGAGGCTGTTCTCATCCCGAACGCACTGGGCGAGGTGCTGACGCCGTCGTGCGTTTCCATCGATGAAGACGGCTCGATTCTCGTGGGCCGCCCCGCCCATAACCGGTTGCATACGCATCCCGAACGCACCGCTGCCAACTTCAAACGCTACATGGGCACCAATCGCAGCGTGTCGCTCGGCGTGCAGACACTGCGTCCGGAAGAACTGTCGTCGCTGGTGCTCAAATCGTTGAAAGCCGATGCCGAAGCGTTTCTCGGCGAAACGGTACGCGACGCCGTGATCGCCGTGCCCGCCTACTTCAGCGACGCGCAACGCAAAGCCACGCGCATCGCCGGCGAGCTGGCCGGCCTCACTGTGCTGCGCCTCGTCAATGAACCGACCGCGGCCGCGCTCGCGTACGGCGTGCACCAGCGCGACAGCGAACGCAAGTTCCTGATCTTCGATCTGGGCGGCGGCACGTTCGACGTCTCAGTGCTCGACTTCTTCGAAGGCGTGATGGAAGTGCGCGCCAGCACGGGCGACAACTTTCTGGGCGGCGAGGATTTCACCGAAGCGCTCGTCGAGTTGTTCTGCCAGCGCAATAACCTTCGAGTCAAATCGCTTACACCGATTGCCGCACAACGTCTGCACCAGCAGGCCGAACGTGCGAAACGCCTGCTCACGCAGAACGCTACGGATAGCGTCACGCTCAAGCTCACGGCTGGAGAGGACGAGCACAGCCTCGAACTCGATGCGGCGGCCGCGGAGCGGACCTGCGAGCATCTGCTCCAACGGCTGCGCAAACCGGTCGAGCGAGCGTTGCGCGATTCGAAGATCGCCGTGGATGCACTCGACGAGATCATCCTCGTCGGCGGCGCCTCGCGCATGCCGATGGTGCGCAAGCTGGTGTCGAAGATGTTCGGCCGTTTGCCCGCCGCCAATCTGAACCCGGACGAAGTCGTCGCGCTCGGCGCCGCCGTGCAGGCCGGACTCGTCACACGCGACGCCGGACTCGACGAAATGGTGTTGACCGATGTCGCGCCGTATAGCCTCGGCATCGATACGGCGATGCAGGTCAGCGCCAATCAATATGTGCCGGGGCATTTTCTGCCGATTATCGAGCGCAACACGATCGTGCCGGTCAGCCGCATGCAGCGTATTTTTACGGTCAGCGACCGCCAGCAGGTGTTGAGCATCAAGGTATTCCAGGGTGAGGCGCGCTTGACCGCTGACAACGTGGCGCTCGGCGAATTCACGCTCGATGTGCCGCAGAGGCCGGCTGGCCAGGCCGGTGCGGATGTGCGCTTCACCTACGACATAAACGGCGTGCTGGAAGTGGAGGCCACCGCCTTTCCGGACGGCGTGAAGCGCGCGATGGTGATCGAAGAAAACCCCGGCGTGCTGACACCGGAGGAAATCAGCGAACGACTCGCGGCATTGGCGGCATTGAAGATCCATCCGCGCGATCAGATGGAGAATCGCACACTGCTCACGCGTGCGGATCGGGTTTATGAGGAAACCCTCGGCGAGCATCGGCAATATCTCGCCGCGCATATCGCACGCTTCCAGTCGCTGCTCGAACGCCAGAACGCCGATGAGATCGCTCATGCGCGCAGCGAACTGGGCGCGCTGCTGGATCGCTTCGACGTGCACGTGACGTACTGATCGGCTATGGATACTTCTGCCCATCACTGGCCATGGGACGTGCTCGGCATTGCCGCGAACGCCGACGAGCGCACCGTGCGCCGCGCTTACGCGCGTCTTTTGAAACAGCAACGCCCGGATGAGGACGCTGAGGCGTTTCAGCGGCTTCGCTACGCCTATGAATCGGCGTTGCAGATGACGAGCGGCGGCGCGACGGAAAAGACACCCTCAGCGCAGCAGACGCCACAACCGTCCAGCTTCACGCAGGCGCCCCCTGAAGTACGCTTTCGCGAACACGACGCCTTCGAAAGCGCTGTGCAGTTGTGGCAGCACTTCGTCTCGCAACGGGACCAGCTCGAGTCGCGTCGTTCGCTGGAGGATCTGTTCGCCGCCGTCGTCAACCTTCAGATGCGCGACGAACTCGAATGGCAAGCGCTGGTTCATTGCCTGAACGAGGACGCACCGGCCACGCTGCGCATGAACCTGAGTGCGATCCTGGGATGGCGGGACAACGCCGCACACCTGCGGCGGCGCAACGCCGCCATCGCGACGCTCGCGCTAGACCGTGTGTTCGCCGACGAAGACTACAACACGCTGCGCCTGCGCTTCACACATGCAATGGCGCTGATAGAAGGACCGCAGCTTCCGTTAGCGGCGGGTGCACAAGCATTGCTTCGCGCAGGCGTGCGCACTGAAATGGAACAGTTGCTGATTGCGCTCGGCCGGTATCATCCGAATGTCGTGCGCCTGCGGCTCGATAGCGAGAAGGTGGAATTCTGGACCCGTTGCCTGAGTTTCCGGATTGGCGTGGGCCGCCTGTTCGGTCCAGCACTTGCGCTGAGCGCCTGGTGCGGCTTGCTGTTCGCCAACGCGTCGATGAAACTGAATAGCGATCGGTGGTTCGATCAATGGACGCCCGTCCAGGTGGCCGTGCTTCTCGGCACGCTCATGGTGACGCTGGTCGTCAGCGCAGCGGCGACGGTGCTGTTGTCCGAACCACAGCAACAGCGGCTGCGGACACTGCGTTCGATCGGCTGGCTACGTTACGGATGGATTCCGGTGTGGCTTGGCGCGACTGCCGCCGCGCTATGCGACGACGGCAGCGGGCGCTTGACCTCGATCGCAATGGACACGCTCGGGGTCTGCACGATGTGGGCCGCGTTGATCCATGGATGGCCGCGCATCAAACAACTCGCGATCCTGGCGGCTGTCGGGACGATCGGATTCGGCTTTGCCGGGCATTGGCTCTCCACCGATCCTCGCGCGTGGCAGATGCCGTTCGCGCATGGCGTGCTGTTCGCTTTCTTCTTCTCTTTTGCGCAACCGGCGTGTCGCGGCTGGCTCGCACGCCGACCCCGCCTTGCGTGGTTCGGGGTGACGATGTGGTTCGCGGGCTTTATCGCGTTGATCGTTTTGTTGCTGCAGCGGGATGAGCGTTCGACGCAATTCGCGTGGGCGCTCTTTACAGTCATGGCCGCAGCGGGCGGCGTGTTGACGACGACACGTTGGAATGATCTGCGCCGGGCTGTGCCGGGGTTTTTCCGCGGCTATGTGCATCTCGTCTGGTTGGCGCTTGCACTCTCCAAACCCGATATCACCGCTTGCGTGAGCGTGGGGTTGATGAGCGTCTGGATTATTGAGGGATTCAAGGAACGGCGTTTATCGCAGAGCACGGCACGATAGCGGCGCGCCTGACCATCTATGCCTAACATGCCCCCTCCATTCGTGGATGAAGCGCGCCGGCCGTCGCAACAGTCATGCCCCGTTGGCCGCACCAAAAGCAAAGGGCGCACCACCCAGTGCGCCCTCGGCCTCCCTGCCATTGCGGTACTACAACATCAACCGCCCACCAAACCCATCACACGCTAAAAGGCATCAAGCCTCGAGCTGCTCCAGTACCTTCCCCTTGGTCTCGATTCCAAGAAAGTGCACTGCGATCGCCGCAATGAACGGCACCGCCGCGAGAATATAAAACGCCACGTCCAGATTACCGCCGATCATCGTCTTCGACACGATGGCCGGTGCGAAGATCGCCGCCACCTTCAGCCACGCGCCGCCCACGCCGCAGCCCATTGCACGGATGCTGGTCGGATACAGTTCCGGCGTGTAAACATAAGCCGTGATGAAACCGCAAGCGAGGAACCCCAGCGAGAACGCACAACACGTCGCCACCACATACACAGACGAATTGTGGAACACGCCAGCCAGCAACAGCGACAGCGCGCACAACGCGAATGAAAAGTTGATGATCGGCTTACGCCCCACCTTGTCGACCAGCAACGCACAGGTCAGCGAACCCACCACGCCCAGCACCGAAGCTGCCACCGCCAGATTCAGCGCCAGTTGCAGCGGCGCGTGATAAACCGTGCGATAGATCGTCGGCAACCAGGTGGACAGACCGTACTGAATGAAGCCGCACGTAATCCACAACATTGCCACAGCCATCGTACGCTTCAGATAGGCCGGTCCGAACAGATCGGCCATACGGCGCTTCGGATGCCGGTTGGCCAGCGCATCGAACTCGGCCGCATTGGCAACCGGTGGAAGCGGACCTTTGACGGCGCGCTCGAACACATGCACTGCAGTATCGGCATCCGCCATCCGTTCACGTTCGGCGAGCCAGCGCGGTGATTCCGGCACCAGCTTGCGCAGCACGAAGAACAGGATCAACGGCATGCCGCCGATGAAATACATCGCCTGCCAACCGAAACGCGGCACGATCCATGCACCCAACGCGTTCGACGCAAGCAGGCCGACCGGAAAAACGATTTCATACAGGAGCACGAAGCGGCCACGGCCATGCGCACGGCTGATCTCGTTGATATAGGTCGCGGCCACGGGCAATTCACCGCCGAGTCCAAGCCCCTGAATCACACGCAATACGACAAACGCCGCGAAGGTCGGCGCAAAGCCGCACGCAATACTGGTAATGCCGATGATCCCCGAGCTCAACGCAATCGCTTTCACCCGGCCCTTGCGCTCCGCGTACCACGGGAACACGAACGCGCCGATCAACTGACCAACCGAGCCGGAGCCGATCAGAAAGCCGATTTCCCACGGCGTCAGATGCCACTTCGCAATCAGGATCGGCAGCGTGGCCGCAATCGCGATCACGTCGAAGCCGTCGAAGAAGGTCGCGAGACCGATCAGTATGCGCGCGCGCACCTGCATCGCATTCTTCGGCAAACGCTCGAGACGCGCGATGATCGAACCCCGGGTCACGGGGCCTGAGACACCGGCGCTGCTGCGGTCCCCCATGGTGTTGTCGATGGTTCTCATGCCGTGGTGCCGTCCGTAGATGTGGTTAGGCAAGCGCCGTTGAGGCGTCGGTCAGGGTGGCAAGGTCGAACGTCCGGCCCTGGTTCATCCATTTGCGCGACAGTTTCAGTTCGCGCGGCGTGTTGATGGCGATCACACCGCGAATCGCGCCGTCTTCCAGATGGAACAGCGTGGCGCGTTTGCCGGGCAGATCACCGCGTACGGCGAGTTGCGCATCGCCCGGAATGTCGCCGAGGATTTGCAGATTGACGTCGTATTGATCGGACCAGAACCACGGAATGTCCGCGTACGGTTCGAATTTGCCGAGCAATGCTTTGGCCGCCGAGATCGCCTGGTTCTGCGCGTTGGCCCACGATTCGAGCCGCACGCGGCGCTTCAACCAGGCACTCGGATGGTTCGCCACATCGCCGCATGCAAAGATGCGCGGGTCGTCGGTCGCGCCGAAATGATCGACGACGATGCCGTCTTCCACCTTGATACCTGCGGCTTCCGCCAGCGCCGTGTGCGGCGTGAGGCCGATGCCGGCGACAGCGAAGTCGGTGTCCAATGTGGAACCATCGGCGAACGTTGCGCGAATACGGGTGGCGTCGTTCGGATGATCCGCAATCGACACGAGCGATGCGCTCAAACGCACGTCTACGCCATTCGCACGATGCAGTTGCAGCAGGAAATCCGACACCATCGGCGGCAGCGAGCGCGCGCACAGACGCGGCGCGCCTTCCACCACCGCCGCCTCCACGCCGAGCTTGCGCGCGGTAGCGGCGACTTCGAGACCGATCCAGCCACCGCCTACGACGAGCACGCGCTTGCTTCCGCGCAGCCGTTCACCCAGCGCGACGGCTTCGTCGAGCGTGCGCAGATAGGCGATGTGCGAGGTCTTCACCAGCGCGTCCGGCAAACGGCGCGCCGCGCCGCCGGTTGCGATCACGAGCCGGTCGTAGTGCACTTCACGTCCCGACTGTGTCCGCACGATACGTTGTTCGCGATCGATCGAGGCCGCGCATTCCGGTTGCCATGCTTCGACATTCAGCGCGTCGAAATCGTCCGGTTTCACGAGGCGCACGGTTTCGATATCCGCTTCGCCGGCCAGCACCGCCTTGGACAGCGGCGGCCGCTCGTACGGCAGATGGATTTCGTCGGCGATCATCACGAGGCGGCCGTCGAAACCTTCCTTGCGCAACGTCTTCACGACCCAACCCGCTGCTTGACCACCGCCGATCACGACGATCGTGCGCGGTGCTTCAAGTCCGGCATGCGCGGCTTGCGCCTTTTCAGCAGCAGCGTCAGTCATTTTTCCGCTCCGTCATGAACTTGCCTTCCGGCGCCTTCGCATTTTTCTGGCGACGCGTATTGCCGTCGATGCCGCCGTCGATCGCCCATTCGGCGAACACGGTCGGACCCGGTTCGAAATCGCGTGGCTGCCATTCAGGCGTGAGTTGATCTTCGTCGGCGTAGTACTCGATCAGACCGCCGGCCGGATTCTGGAAGTACCAGAAGTAAGCCGACGAGACCGGATGACGTCCCGGGCCAAGTTGCGTGTCCCATCCGCAGCGGCTGATATGCATGCCGCCACCGAACACTTCATGGATATCGCGCACGGTGAACGCGACGTGATTCAGGCCGCGCTTACCGCCAGGCAAGGCCAGCAGGAAGATGTCGTGATGGCCGCCATGCGGCGCGCAGCGCATGAACGCACCGCGGCCCGGATAACGATCCGACATTTCGAAGCCGAGCAGTTCCTGGTAGAACTTTTCCTGAGCCGCGAGTTGGTTCGTGAAGAACACGACATGGCCCACTTCGACCGGTTCAGCACGCTCATAAATCGGCGACGGTTGGTCGACGCGCAACGTCTGGCCCCACACGTTCGACGGCGAACCGTGGATATCGAGCGCGCGTTTGCGGGTCACTTCAACGCGAATCGCCATGCCGTTCGGATCGATACAACCTACAGCATCTTCCGTTTCGAAGTGGCCCGGCTGACCGGCAAAGCGGCCACGCAGTTCGTCGAGTTCGGCTTTGGTGGCCACGCCCCAGGTCACCTCACGCAGCGTCGGACCTTCTTCGAACGCGGGCGGCAGCGACGGGTCGTTCGCATCGGTCAGGAGAATCGTGCAGCCGTTCAGCGTTTCGAAGCGTGCATGGGTTTCGTCGTGCGCGACTTCTTTCAAGCCCCAGTCCGCGAAAAAGCGGCGACAGGTGGCGAGATCCGTCACACCGTAAATAATCTGTTCAATGCCGAGAATCGTCATAACGTGCCTCTTGCGTATTTCGCGTATTAGTTCGCCCACGCCAGCGGCGCGTCGTTCAAGCCCCAGTAGAGGCTCTTCTGCTGCATGTATTCGCGGATGCCGAGACGGCCCTTCTCGCGTCCCATGCCGCTCTCTTTCCAGCCGCTGAACGGCGTCGAGATCGAGAACAGCTTGTAGGTGTTGATCCACACGGTGCCGGTTTCGAGCGCGCGGGCGATCCGGTAGGCGCGCTTGTAATCGCGCGTCCAGATGCCGGCTGCGAGGCCGAACACACTGTTATTGGCTTCTTTCAGCAGCGAGGCTTCGTCGTCGAACGGCATGGCAACCAGCACCGGGCCAAAGATTTCTTCCTGGCAGATGCGAGCGTCGTTCGTGAGGCCTTCGAGAATCGTCGGCTGGAAATAGGTGCCCTGCTCGCGGCCATCGCCGACCGGACGTTCGCCGCCGCACAGCAGGCGGCCGCCTTCTTCCAGACCCAATGCGACGTAACGTTCGACGGTTTCGCGATGCGCGGCGGTAATGAGCGGACCCATCTGCGTTTCAGTGCGCGACGGATCGCCGACACGCAGCTTGCGCGCGCCTTCCGTGAGACGCGTCATGAACGCGTCGTAGATCGAACGCTGCACGAACAGGCGCGAGCCGGCGATGCACGCTTCGCCCGACGAACTGAAAATGCCGTACAGCACGCCGTTCACGGCATGGTCGAGATCGGCGTCGTCGAATACGATGGTCGGCGACTTGCCGCCCAGTTCGAGCGAGACCGGCATCAGCTTGTCCGCTGCGATGCGCGCGATTCCGCGGCCCACTTCGGTGCCGCCCGTGAACGACACTTTCTTCACCAACGGATGGCGCACCAGCACGTCACCGATCACAGAGCCCTTGCCCGGCACCACGCTGAGGACACCCTTCGGCACGCCGGCTTCTTCGCAGATACGGGCCAACGCAAGCGACACCAATGGCGTGACCTCAGCCGGCTTCAATACCACTGCGTTACCGCCGGCGAGTGCCGGTGCGAGCTTCTGCGCATCCGATGCAATCGGCGAATTCCACGGCGTAATCGCGGCGATCACACCGATCGGCTCGTAAATGCTCATCGTCAGATAGTCGCCGCGCGAAGGCGTGACTTCTTCATCGAGCGTTTCGAGGCAGGCGGCGAAATAGCGGAACGTATTCGCGGCGCTCGCTACCAGTACGCGCGTTTCGTTGATCGGCTTGCCGTTGTCGCGACGTTGCAATTGCGCGAGCGCTTCGTGACGCGCCATGATCAGATCGGCGATGCGATACAGAATCAGTGCGCGTTGATGCGGTTTCAGACCCGACCAATCCGCGCGGCGCCACGCGATATCCGCGGCTTCCACGGCTTCGCGGGCGTCGTCGGCATTCGCCGTCGAAATTTCCATGTTGACCGACTGATCCGCCGGATACAGGCTTTTGTACGGGTTGCCACGCCCTTGCCGCCATTCGCCGCCGATGAAAATATCGCCGGTGGGGACGAGGCTGGTATCGAAGTGAGTCATGTCGGTCGTTCCGGTTTGCTTCAGCTAATCAGCTAATGTCTTAAATCACGCAGCGGGCCGCGCGATTACGTAGCGCACGGATCGCGCTGTACGCGGTCAATGCCGATGTCTTCGGGTTGTCCGGCAGCGGTTTGCCGCACATTTCCAGCGACATCTCGCCGAACGCTCCGCGCGCCACGATGCGGTGCACGTTGCGCGATACGTTCGGGTCGGCGATCAGGCGAACCATCGTGTGGTCCAGACCAAGACCCGCCAGCGCGATCGTCGCGGCGACGTTGGCGTTCTTCGGATAGAGGCGCGCGGCTTCGCGTGCACTGCCTTCGAAAATCACGGTCTCTTCGCTCAGCGTGTGCAGATCGCAGCGCTGTTCCGCGGGCGTGCCGAGCCAGCCCGAAGGTGGTTTGCGACCCGTGTACAGCACTTCGTCGAGGCCGCCGAGCTTGGCGGCAGACAACGCATCCACGCCGCCGATGGCGCCCGACAGCAGCGTCAACGTCGCGTCGCCTTCATCGGCCGCAGCGGAGAGCGCGTCCAGCAACATCATGTCGGACAGCGCGCCGATCGATGCGACCGCGCAATCCGTACCGGCTTTCAGCAACGGCACCACGTGATCGACCAGTGCGCTGTGCCCCGCGCACTCCAGGGCGAAATGTGGCTGGCTGCTCAACGCGGACACCGACGCCACCACATCGACCGACGCGCCCACCACTTCACGCACCGACGCCATATGACGTTCCGGCACGATCACGTGCGACACGCGCACCGTCGGATCCGACTCGACCGAGCGATACACCGCCTGGCCGATCGCGCCGAAGCCGATCATTGCGACGTCGACGGGTGCGTGATGCCCCGCGTAGCCGGTCTCACGCATGTTCCGGCTCCTGTTCCTTGACCGGCGGGCCTGCGAACGCGGTGGCGAACGAGCCGACCGACAGCATGTCCACTTCGACCAGTACCGGACCAGTTTTTTCGAACCCGGCACGGATGATTTCGTCGGCCTGGTCGAGCGACTTGATGCGGTAGTGCGTGAGCTTCAGGCTCTCGCAGAACTGCGCGAAATCCGGCTGGTGCAGATCGACGTAGCAGCGGCGGCCGCCGTATTGCGCGTCCTGAATGTTGCGGATCACGCCGTAGCACTGATCGTTCATCAGCACGATCATCACGTTGGCGTTTTCCTGCACGGCCGTCGCGAGTTCGCCGACATTGACCATCAGGCCACCGTCGCCCACCAGGCACACGGTCTTCGCGGCATTGCCGGCCAGTGCCGCACCGATGCCCATTTGCATGCCCTGCCCGATACCGCCGCCGAGCGCATGAACGCCCGCACGCGGCGAGAAGATCTTCAGCAAGCGGTTACCCCACGTGCTGTTCGAGATCGTGACGTCGCGCACCCAGTTGTAGTCGCGGCCCACGGCCTGCTGCAGCGCGTCGACGAGGCGCTTGTACGGGCCGAGGCCCTTGCCCACATCGGCAACGGCGCTTTCGCGCGCGGCTGCCAGATCTTGTGCGAAGGCCGGATCGACCTTCAGGCGGCCTTCGAGCAGCGTCGCGAGTTCTTCGAGAACGGCGGATGCATCGCCGTGCACGAACATGTCGTTGCGATAACCGCGGTTATCGGCGAGCGCGTCGGCGTCGATGCGATACAGCGGTTGCGGCAGCGCCAGCTTGTACTTCAGCGTTTCATTGCCACGCAGACGCGAACCGACCACCACCAGCGCATCGCACGTCTTGTAGAAGCTTTCGACAGCGGCATGCACGTTGAATGCGCCGAGCGTCGCCGGATGATCTTCCGGCAGCACGCCACGGCCTTGCACGCTGGTGACGACGCCGAAACCCAACGCCACGAGACGTTCAACCGCCGCGCTTGCGTGACGTGAGCCACCGCCGAGCCACAACAGCGGGCGCTTCGCATTCGCCAGTTGATCGGCGAGCTGCTCGACGCGCTTGCTGCTATGCGTGAGTGTCGTGACGTGCGGCGCGGCCAGATCGGCGGGCCATTCGATTTCGGCAGCTTGAATGTCGATCGGAATTTCAACGCTGACCGGACCGCTCGGCGCGGTTTGCGCCACACGGACGGCTTCGCGGATCGTCGGCAATGCGGTTTCGACCGAGCGCACGCGGAACGCGGCCTTCGAGATCGACGACAGCATCGACAATTGATCCGGTGCTTCGTGGATATACGCGAGGTCCTGATCGAGATATTCGGTTTCGATCTGGCCGGTCACGTGCAGCAACGCGGTGCCCGCGGTCAGTGCTTCGACCATCGCGCCGGCAGCATTACCCGCCGCCGTGCCCGTGCTGGTGAAGGCAACACCCAGGCCGCCGGAGACGCGCGCCAGGCCATCGGCCATGTTCACCGCGCCCGCTTCGCCACGTGCGCCGACGTAGCGAATCTTGCCGCGGTTGTGGATCGCGTCGAGGATCGGCATGTTGTGGATCGAGATCACGCCAAATGCGGTTTGAACGCCGCATTGCTCGAGAAAGGCGGCGATCAGTTCGCCAACGGTGGTTGTGTTAGACATGTCGTGCAACGCCTCCAGAAACATCGATGTGACTGCCCGTCGTATAGGACGACAGCGTAGTAGCCAGATAAAAGAGCGCTTGGGCGGCTTCTTCGGGTTGACCGAAGCGGCCCAGCGGAATGTTTTTCTTGCGTGCCAGTTCGGCGGTCCAGTCTTCCCAGCTCTGGCCCGGCTGGGCTTCTTTCGCGTAACGGCGACGCCATTGACCCGATTCGACGATGCCGATCAGAATCGAATTCACGCGAATGCGCTGCGGTGCGAGTTCGACCGCGAGCGACTTGATCAGGCTCAGCACGCCGGCACGGGCCGACGAAGTCGCGACCATGTGCGGCTCGGGTTGCAGTGCGAGCAACGAGTTCACGCAGACCACTGCGGGGTTCGTTGCGTCGCGCAGCATGGGCAGAAACGCGCGGGTCGGACGGATCACGCTGAAGTACTTCAGGTCGAGTTCTTCGCGCCAGGCGTCGTCGGTGGTGTCGGCGAACGTCGACACGCGGCCCTGGCCGGCGTTGTTCACCAGCATGTCGGTACGGCCGAAGCGTGTTTGCACCGCTTGCGCGAAGGCGCTCACTTCGCCTGCGTCGAGCACGTCGCAGGTTTGCGCCAGCAGTTGCGCATCGGGAAACTGCGCCTTCAGCGCGGCTTCCGCTTGCGCGAGACGTTCGCTGTCGCGTCCGCAGATCGCGACCGAAGTGCCTGCTCGCAGAAACAGTTCGGCAGTCGCAAGGCCGATGCCGGACGAACCGCCCGTCACCACCGCTACCTGTCCGGTCAAGTCGATTTGAATCATTTGAGCCCCAGTGCCTTAAAGTATTTCGCGCCCGCGTTCGGACTACGCGCCGGCCGATAGTTGAGCCGCTGCGAGAGTTCGTCGGCCGCGCGGCGAACCTTGTCGATCAGGCCGCTATCGAGCAGCGACGCATCGATCTCGTGGCGCGGAATTGTCGTCGTGATTACGGCGACGATGCGGCCCGTGTCGTTGCGCACCGGCGCGCTGACCACCGAAATGCCGCGCTCGAACGACGACTCGCTGATCGCGAAACCGCGCTTGGCGTCGTCGCGAATGCGTTCGTACAGATCGTCGATGGTGGCGGGCGTTTGCTTCGTGAAGCGCTCGAGTTCCGGCTCGGGATAGAGCTTCTTCAAGTCGTCGAGCGTCATGTCGCCCATCAATACCTGGCCATGCGTCGTCGCGTAAGCCGGCAGACGCGTGCCGACATTCACCTTCACCGAGCTGAAAATCGGCGCGTGGCTTTGCGCTTTGGCGACGAACACGACGTCACGGCCGTCGCGAATCACGATGTGGCTCGTCAAGCCGGTGTCGTCGCGCAGCGCTTCGATGATCGGCAAACCGAGGTCGGTCAATTCGAGCGAGCTCAGGTATTCAAAACCGAGCCGCAGCACCGCGACGCCGAGGCGATAGTTGCGGTCCTTATCGGCGCGCTCGAGAAAACCGAGCGATTCGAGTGTTTGCAGCAGACGGAACACCGTCGTGCGGGGAATCTTCAGGCGCCGGGATAATTCCGGTGCGCCGAGGACCGGCTCGCGTGGCGAGAACTCCGTCAGAATCTTCAGACCGCGTTCCAGACCTGGCACGCGATAGTTGATCTCGCTGTTTGCGTCTGCGTCGTTGCGGGCGTTGTCCGCGTCGCGCTCGGCGTTAATCGTGTCGGGCGTCATTCATTGGCTCCGTTGTCCGTCGCTCACGCGGCAGAACGTGTCGATGATCGCGGTGTACGCGGCGGGTGCTTCGATATAGCCGGCGTGCCCCGCGCGTGGCACGACCTGCAATTGGGTGCCGGCGGCCAAAGCGAGTCGCTCGCAGGCCTCAGGCGTTGTAATGGCGTCTTCAGCGCCGACCGCGACGTTGATGCGGCCTTTGCAGCGCGAGAGATCACTGGCGAGATCGGCATTGGCGAGCAGATGCGTCGCCTGCGCGTAGCCATGCGAGATCACGCGCGACATGTTCCAGCGCACCCATGCGCGCGCTTCGTCGCTCGCGTGAATGGACACCATATTGGTGCTGCGCTTCTCGGCGAGACCTTGCGGGCCGAGTTCGTTAATCATGGCGAGGCGCTGATCACGTTTCGTCTCGCGCACTTCCGCTGCGGAAGCGCCATAGCCGCCAGCCGGCGACAACAACAGCAAGCCGGCCACGCGCTGCGGATTCGTCACGGCAAACGCGCCGGCAACGATCGCGCCAAGCGAATGACCCAGCAGCACGCAACGTTCGATGCCGAGCGCGTCGAGCCATTCCTTCAATACCGTTGCGTAGTCGCTTGCAACGGGCGAATCCGCGTCTACGGGTGTCGACGCGCCATACCCCGGCGCATCCCAAGCCAGCACACGGCGCGTCTGACCCAATACTTCAAACTGCTGCACCCACGAAGCCGCGCCCGACCCGATACCGTGAAGCAGCACCAGAGGCAGCACATTGCCCTCGGCGCTATCCACGTCGCGATAGCTCACCGCGCGTTGCGATGCCAGCCAGATCTGCTGCGCCGGGAAGCGCGCAAGACGCGCTTCGAGCGTGGCGTTCTGATCGACGGTAGCGGACGGGACGGCGGACATGATTTCCTTCGTGGGTGTTTTCAAAACTGCGCGGATAACGGAAGGCTTAGCGCTTCAGCTTGGCCAGAGGCGAATCCGGCGGATACGTCGGTGTGATCGGCTTGGGTGAACCGAGCATCACGCACATCAACGCGTCTTCTTCACCGATGTTCACTTCCGTGCGATACACGCCCGGCGGCACCGAAATCAGATCGCGTTCGCCGAGCACGGCTTCCCACGTTTCGCCGTCTTTCTCGCAGATCACTTTCATCTTGCCGCGCAGCACGAAGAAAATTTCTTCGACATCCATATGAATATGGCTCGGGCCAATGTTGCCGGCCGGGATCACCATCGTCGAAAACGTGAAGCCGCCTGCGGGCACCGTGTTCATGTCCTTCGCGACACCCGTGCCGCCCGTGCCGACATAGCGCATTTGCGCACGGCGATATTTCGGGTCGTAGTCGGCCTGGAACTTCAGCGCGTCCCAGTCATAACGACGCGTTTCCAGACGGGCCACGCGGGAGTCCAACCATTGTGCAAAGCTCGCGTCCGCGGGTTGTTCCCACGATTTGCGTTCGAGTTCGGCGTCCGCCATCTCTTTCTCCTTTCGATTCGACAAGATCAATTCATCACGAAGCCGCCGTTGACCGGCAACAACTGGCCAGTCACGAAGCGCGCGGCATCGGACAACAGAAACAGCACCGGCCCGGTGACGTCGTCGGGCACTTGTGCGCGCGTGAGCGCGCGGCCTTGCAGGTAATACTGGTGACGCTCGGCGGGCACGTAGGCGGTGGCCTCGACTTCGGTGAGGCCGGGCGCGATCGCGTTGACCGTCACTTGATGCGCGCCGAATTCGCGCGCCAGCGAGCGGGTCATCGAGATCACGGCGCCCTTGCTCGCTACGTACGCCAGCAGTTTCGGCGCGCCCCACATCGCGGTATCCGACGCGATGTTGACAATGCTGCCGCGCCCCGAATCGCGCAAATGCGGCAGCGCGGCGGTACTCATCAGCCACGTGCCGCGCACGTTGACGTTCATCACGGCGTCCCACGTGTCGACCGACAACTCGTCGGCAAACTTGCCACCCGAGTTAGTGATTGCCGCGTTATTGATCAGTGCGTCGAGGCCGCCGAGCTGAGCCGCAGCCTGGTCCGCGAACTGCTTGATGCTGGCGGGATCGGCAAGATCGAGCGGCAGATACGTCACCGCATGGCCCTGCTCGACCAGCGACCCCGCGAGCGCACGGCCTTCGTCATGCAGCACGTCGCCGAACACGACTTGCGCACCGGCTTGCGTCAGCGAGCGAACGAACGCCGCGCCGAGACCGCGCGCGCCGCCCGTCACGAGAACGCGCCGGCCTTTGAGCACAGCCGATGCGGAGGGCGCTTCGTTATGCATGGCTGTGGCCTGCTTCGGTTTCAGCGGTACCGGCTTGAGCAACTTGCGCGGCTTGGGCGCGATACGCGTCCAGGTCGGCGAAATGCTGTTGAGCGCGCTGACGGAACATGCGGCGCACCCGCGTCATGCCGACGTCGTGCTGATAGAGGAATTCGTGCTCGCGTGCATTCGGCGCCATGCTTTCGAGAACATAGCGATCCTGTTCCAGCACGGCCCAGTGCAAACCTTCCAGACGGTTGCGATACATGAAGCGCCATGCGTCGCGCTGCCAGCCCGACACCTTGCGCGTGCGCCAGAAGTAAACCTGGCAGTTGTTTTCGTCGACCGGCGTGGCAAAGCCGATGATCCCGAAGCTGCCGCCCGGGCCGAACTTCTTCTTGTACGGAATCGCGAGACGCATCCACAGCGTGCCGGTTTCGCCCAGCTCGACCCAGTCGAAATTCACGTCGCGCTGGCCGACCTTCTCGAACATCAGACCGGTTTCGGTCTTGCGCACGCGCATGTCGGCCTGCTTGTCGCCTTCGGCCATCGAGTGCGACGTTGCGTGCAGATACGCGCCGTGCATCGGGTCCATCACGTTGTCGATCGCGTACTGGTAATTGCACTTCCAGTGCGACATGCACAGGAAGTTCGCGTATTCCTCACCGACCAGTTCTTCCGGCAGCACGAGCGGCGTGGGTTCTTTGTGAGCGTCGTCGCCGAACCACAGGAAGATCGCGCCGGCATGCTCTTCGACCGGATACGACTTCACGCACTTCTGGCCTTCCAGCGGACAGGCCGACACCGCCGGCACCTTGACGACCGTGCCGCCGCCGTCCACTTCAATGCCGTGATACCAGCACGCGACGCTGCCGCCGAGGTTCCAGCCGAGCGACAGACGCGCGCCGCGGTGCGGGCAGCGGTCTTCGAGCGCGCGGACCTGGCCTTCCTTGTCGCGCCACAGCACGATCTGGTCGCCGAGGCGCGTGATGCCGACCGGCGCGTCGCCGACTTGCCAGCTCGGTGCAACGGGATACCAGTAATTGCGCAGGCCACGGTTCAGATAGGACTGGATCGGGTCGGCCGCGCCTTGAGTCGTTGTATTGGGGGACGTCATGAAGAGACTCCGGAGACGAAAGCGATAAGACGTATGCGGAAAAGCGCGCTTATTCGGCGAGCAGGCGGAATTCGGCGGCAAGGCGGTCGGCGTCCCACGCATTGCCTTCCGGCGTGCGGAAGCCCACGCGGTTCAAACCGTCGACGACTTCCTGCAACTCAGTCGCGCCGGCTTCGAAAACCTGTTCGAGCGCATCGCCGAAGTCGTTTTCGTATTGGGTCGGCTCCGCCTTACGCGTTTGCCAGATGAAGTTTTCGGTCTCGCCCGGCTTTTCGATCACGCCCTTGCCGGCGACGTTGTTCGGCTGCGGCGCGAGCCACGGCTTCAGGAAGGGATTGAAGTTCACGATTTGCTCTCGCATGTCATTCCACCTTGATCTGGATTTCTTCGCCGGCGAGGCGCACCGAGTACATCTTCAGGTCGCGGCCACCGGGCTCTTTCAAGCATTTGCCGGTCGGGATATGGAACACGGCTTCGTGCAACGGGCATTCGACGGTATCGCCGTCGACAAAGCCCTGCGTCAGCAACGCGTACGCATGGGGGCAGACGTTTTCCAGCGCGTACAGCGCATCGCCCACCTTGTAGATGCCGATTTCCGTGCCGTCGAGTTTGAACTCGAGCGGCGCGTCTTCGGACAGGTCGCCGGCATGGCCGGCGCAGCGCCATTGTTCAGTCATTTCTCGCCTTCTCCTGAAGCCTTATGTTCCATACAAGGAACATCAGTTCGTGTATGGATAATTATAGGAGCGGCTTTGGCTTGAGAAAATAAAAATCTGGGTTGGTAGGGGAAAACACCGACTGTGGCGTTCACAACACAGCTTTGCGTGAACGGGAATAAATGGCCTTGACGGCTCAAGAGCCTTTATGGGCTTGGTTTTCCTGATAATTTTCAGACAAATGCAGAAGCCCTCATGCGGGTTTGTACGGGGTCCGAAAATTTATTTTGACCACCGCCAGACTCACTATACTTTTCCATAGGCGACACAAACGCCCATAGGTGGAACAAATAGCGGAGCAGTTTTGGCGCATAAACCCGAAGCTGCATTCAACCCAAAGCAAGGATCAGGGATGACGAAATCGGCGTGAGCTGTTCGTCGTGTGATCAGGAGAACCAACGGTGAAGCACATCATTGCGGCGGCCGGCTTGACGGCAATCTGCGCAACGACCGGCGCCTGGGCGCAAAGCAGCGTGACGCTATACGGCAGCCTGGATGCCGGTATTGCGTACATCAGCAATGCGGGTGGCCATTCGAAGTGGATCGAGGAACAGGGCAACATGCAGCCTGATCGCTGGGGCCTGAAGGGCGTCGAGGATCTGGGCGGTGGTCTGAAGACGGTTTTCCAGTTGGAAAACGGCTTCTATACGAACACGGGGGCATTCGCCAAGGCCGGCACGCTGTTCAACCGTCAGGCTTTTGTTGGACTGAGTTCGGACCAGTTCGGCACGGTGACGCTCGGCCATCAGACGCCGTTCAGCTTCGACGTGCTGGATCCCTTTAGCACGGCTTTTCTGGCTGCGAGCTGGTACGCGTTTCACCCCGGCAACATCGACGAACTCGCCGACACGGGCGTAGTGCCGTTCGACAACTCAGTGAAGTTTCGCTCGGCAAGTTTCGCCGGCTTTTCGGTTGGCGCGATGATGGGTCTCGGCAACACGACCAACTTCTCGACCGGCAAGACGCTGAGCTTTGCGCTGACCTATGCGAACGGTCCGTTCAAGGCCGGCGCGACTTACGCGAATGAGCACGATCGTACGCCGTCGATCG
Organism: Paraburkholderia caffeinilytica; assembly: GCF_046030355.1. GTDB lineage: Bacteria > Pseudomonadota > Gammaproteobacteria > Burkholderiales > Burkholderiaceae > Paraburkholderia > Paraburkholderia caffeinilytica_B. Next base: position 10,616 of record NZ_JAQQCQ010000005.1, on the reverse strand, counting down.
TGACGACAGGCATCAACACCTTCCAGGGCGTCGCCGCGGCGAACTACACGGCGGACAAGGTCGAGAACATGGGCGCGGGCGCGTCATACCAGTTCGGCAAGCTGCTGGTGCACGCTTTGTACACGCGTGTGAAGCTGGAATCGGCCGGCCATTCGGACACGTATCAGAGCTACGACGCGGGCGCGAATTATCAGTTCACGCCGTTCAACAGCGTCGCCGGCGGTGCCGCAACCACGACGATGGCGGGCCATCGCTGGACGCAGTTCGAGATCGGCGATATCTACGCGCTGTCGAAGTCGACGCAGTTGTACGTGAATGCGCTGTATGAGCGCGCGGGTTCGAATACGGACGCCGCGTTCTTTACGGCGGGCGTGTCGAGCGGTCGGAATCAGACGATTTTCCTGACGGGCATCCACCATTCGTTCTGATGTAAGTGATGCCTGCGATGCGAATGATGTAATGCAAACGGCCCGGATGCTTTCGCATCCGGGCCGTTTGCCATGAGCATAAGCAGAAGCAGCAGGAAAAACCGGATCAGTTCGCCGCAACCGGTCTGCGACGCGCCTGCGCCGCGGTCGGATCATCCGGTCGCGGACGATAGCTGAGACGCTCGGACAATTCGAGCGCCGCCTGGCAAACCGCGATGACGAGCGGTTCGCGTTCTTCCGCTTCGCCGATATCGGAACGCGGAATGGTGACCGTCAACGCCGCCGTGATCTTGCCGCTTTGATCGCGTACCGGCGCGCTCACGACCGAAATCCCTCTTTCAAAAGACGCTTCACTCAGCGCATAGCCGAGCGCCGCACTTTCGCGCACTCTTCCATACAGTTCTTCGACAGTCGCGGGCGTGCGTTCCGTGAAACGTTCGAGTTGCGGCTCGGGGTACAACTGCCGCAATTCTTCGAAACTCAAATCGCCCATCAGCACCTGGCCATGCACCGTGGCATGCGCGGGCAGACGCGTCCCGACATGGACCTTCACCGAACTGAACATCGGCTCATGGGTTTGGGCCTTGGCGACGAACACCACGTCACGCTGATCGCGGATCAGCAGATGCGTACTGAGGCCGGTCGCGTCGCGCAAACGTTCGAGAATCGGCGTACCGACGTCGGTCAGCTCGAGCGAACTCAAGTATTCGAAACCGAGTCGCAGCACGGCGACACTCAAGCGGAAATAGCGGTCGCCATTGACGCGCTCGAGAAAACCTAAAGCTTCGAGCGTTTGCAGTAAACGAAATGTCGTGGTGCGCGGAATGCCGATGCGCTTCGACAATTCGGGCGCGCCCAGAATCGGCTCGCGCGCACTGAATTCGGCCAGGATGCGCAGGCCGCGCTCTAACCCTGGCACGAGATAAGTCGATCCGCCGGTGCTCTCTTCATCGGTGGAATCGGGGAAATCGGCGCCGTCCGCCTGGGACCGGGCCGCCTCGTTTTGCGGAGTCGCCCCTGTCGCGCCGCGTGGCTTCGCGTGCTTGCGTCCCGCTCCTGTCTGCTCTTCTTTTGCCATCTTGGCTGCCGTCTTTTGCCGTTGTCTCTGCTGTTCATCGGATACAGATCAACATGATAGCGCGAAGCAAACGGCGGGCATTTTCGTTTCGCGCGGTGCTATCCTTTTGAAGCGGTCCATCGCGCGAGGTTTCACTGGCGCGCTTTGGCTGCCGCCAGGCGTCCGGAGACTACGCTCATGTCCGATTCCGTTCAGATCCAGGTTGCCGATTCACATCTTTATCCGGGCTGCGCAGTGCATATCGCCCACCTGCCCGAGCCGGCCCGCGCGGCCGCGGCGATAGTCGAATTCGCGGACGGCTCCGGTGCGCATGCCACCTGCCATCGGCGGACTTTCGACGAACTCGAATTGACCGTTGACGGTTACGCTACGCAGAAGCGTCATCCCGTGGACGCCAGACATTGGCTTCTGCTCGCCGTCGACTCGACGCATAGCAGTTGGCGTGTGAAGCGGCGATTGCCTTAGCAGTGCCGGACCCTTCCGGCCACTCCGTATTTGAACCCGGTGCCGCGCGCACGCCGCCCCGAGGGGCAGCTATCTGGCTGTAAAGCGCCCGTCACGCAAACTTCGCGAGATACCGATGACAGACAACGACTCGACCCTGCCGCCGAACCCCAACGATGCCCCCGACGATCCCGAGCGCCGCCGTGTCCTGACCGGGCTCGCGGCGGTCGGCATCGGACTCGCGCTGACCGGTTGCAAGACCGAGCAAAGTACCGCGGGCGACACGGCGCCGCGCAGTGCCGCGGACTTGCGGCTCGACGCGGCACTACGCGACCAGGTCAAGCAGATCGTGGTGATCTACGCCGAAAACCGCAGCTTCGCGAATCTTTACGGCAACTTTCCCGGCGTCCAGCATCCACTCGACACAGTGAGCGCCGAGCGTTATCTGCAACTCGACCGCGACGGCAAGACACCGCTGCCGCGCCTGCCGGCAATCTGGGGCGGCCTCGTGCCGCAAGCGCAGGAGGTAGACGGTAAGCGCTACATGATCGGTCAGAAAGATATCGGCAATCTGCGCAACGGCCCATTCCATATCACCGACGCGCAGGGCGCGCCGCTGCCGAACGGCGTGATCACGCGCGATCTGGTGCATCGCTTCTATCAGAACCAGATGCAGATCAACGCCGGGCGCAACAACCAGTTCGCCGCATGGGGCGACTCCGGCGGCCTGGTGATGGGGCACTACCGCAGCTCCGCCGACACGCTGCGTCTGTGGAATCTCGCGCAGCAATACACGCTGTGCGACAACTTCTTCATGGCGGCCTTCGGCGGTTCGTGGCTGAACCACATCTTTCTGATCTCGGCGCAGGCCCCCTTTTATCCGGACATCCAGAACAGTCCGGCGAAGAAGATGGTCTCGGTCGTCGAAGGCGACGATCCGACCGGCACGCGGCTAAAACTGGCGGCCGACTCGCCCGCGTCCGCGCTCGACGGTCCGCCGAAATTCATCAACGACGGCGCGTTTACCGCCGACGGCTACGCCGTCAACACGATGGCGCCGCCCTACCAGCCGAGCAATGTGCGTCCTGCTGAAGGCGGCAATCCCGCCTTCGCCGACCTGTCGAATCCGCGCGTGCTGCCGCCGCAAAACTTCGCGACGATTGGCGACCGTCTGACGGACAAGGGCGTCGACTGGGCCTGGTACAGCGGTGCGTGGCAATACGCACTGGAGCATCAGGACACGGGCGCCGTGCCTGACTTCCAGTATCACCATCAGCCGTTCAATTACTTCACCAATTACGCGCCGGGCACGGCCGCGCGACGCAAGTATCTGCGCGACGCGGGTCTCGGCGACGACGCCGCCACCAATCGGCTGATTGCCGATATCGATGCGGGACGCTTGCCGGCGGTCACGTTCTACAAACCGCAGGGCGACTTGAACATGCACGCGGGCTACGCGGACGTCGCGTCGGGGGATCGTCACATCGCGAATGTGATCGAGCATCTTCAGCGCGGCCCGCAGTGGGCCCATACGGTCGTGATCGTCACGGTGGATGAAAACGGCGGCTGGTGGGATCCGGTCTCACCGCCGAAGGGCGACCGCTGGGGGCCGGGGTCGCGGATTCCCGCATTGGTGATTTCGCCGTTGGCAAAGAAGGGGTACGTCGATCATACGGTGTACGACACTAATTCGATTCTTCGCCTGATTAGCCGGGTGCACGGGCTGGCGCCGCTCGATGGCGTTATCGCACGCGATCGGGCGTTTGCGCAGAATGGCCTGGCGCCACTTGGCGATTTGACGGCTACGCTGGATCTGGCCTGATAGAGAGCGCGGTAGCAGATCGCGCCGTCCAGAGGCTACCGCACGACATCGGTGCGAATGTTTTTCGTGCCCGATCGTCGTGCCATTTTGCCTTGCATAACACGCGTCGCGACATAGACTGGTTAAGCATTACTTCGCACTTTGTACGGAACTGCCATGCGCCTGACCATCCTCATCAACGGTTCCGATCCCACCGTCAATCACGACTACGCTGTGTTGTGGCTCGACACCGACGAACATCGGTGGTCGAGGGAAGCGCATCAAGGGATCGATTTGCCCCCATGGGGCGAGTTACATGACGACAACGGCGTAACCACGCTCTGTGCGCCGAGCACGGACGCGCCGCTATGCACGTTGCGCGGCTTGCATGTCGATCGCAAACAAGGCGTCAGCGCGGCGCAAGGTGCCGCAGCGTGGACAGCCTTACCGGCACGCGCGCCAACCAGCGGCTTCTGGCGCTTGCAAGCTGTCGATCGGCAGAATGTGCACGCCGAGCACAGCGTATTCGGCAATTAGGTTTCGGCGCTTTTTTTCGTCGGTCGAAATTTCCGCCTGTCCCAACTGTGCCGCCTATGCGCGTGCGTGGGTGGGATTGTTTGCGCGTTCGACTGTTGGCATACGTTTCCCGTTCTGCTTTCTGCTTTCTGCTTTCTGCTTGCCGCGGGTTTAAGTCGGTCTTAAGTTTGCGTGCGTAGAGTTTGAATTCCACGCATTAGGGTCGCTGCAAAGCGGCCCGTTTTTTTTGGTGCAACGGTTTTTACCGTGCGCCGCGCGCTTCTATCACTCGCAGCATTTTCATCTGCGCCGGCGTCGTGTAAAAGCCACCTCCTTCCCCGCATTCTTCCGCGTTCCACGTCGCTCGATACAGGCTCGCGACGCTATACTTGCGCCCCCGATCCTTCAACTGACCGACACATGAAGAAGTGGTTTGCCTGCCTGTTGTTCGCTGTTGCCGCTCACGCGAGCGCAGCACCTTCCTGTACCCAGTTCACCCCGAATGCGCAATGGCCGGTTCTGATCAATCAGAAGATGGCGCCGAGAACGCGCATGCTCTGCTATAACGATTTCGCGGTGCTGCATTCAGGTATCACGCACGGTCCGTTGTGGTCCGCCGAGCATCTGACGCGCGACCATATCGAAGCCGCCAGAGACATGGTGCGTACCAACAAATTCTTCGAAGACGCGCGTTTGCCCGACGGTGAAGGCGCAACGCTCGCGGACTATAAACGCAGCGGCTTCGATCGCGGTCATATGAGCCCGGCAGGCAATCGCTGGAATCAGGAGGCGATGGCACAATCGTTCTCGCTGGCGAACGTCGTCCCGCAAAATCGCGAGAACAATCAGCGTTTGTGGGCCCGTATCGAAACGTCGGTGCGTAAAATCGCCATGTCATACGACGATACTTATGTCGTCACCGGGCCGATTTTCAACGGCCAGCAATTGCAGACCATCGGACCGACGCGCGTCTTCGTGCCGACACAATTGTTCAAGGTGGTCTACGTGCCGTCCCGGCAGATGGCATTCGCGGTGGTAGTCGACAATGTCTCGACCAACCACTACGACATCAGGACGATTCACGAACTCGAGACGGCATCGGGCATCCGTTTTCCGGGCATTCCGGAGAATCTCAAAGATCAGCGACCGGGAGGACTGAAAGGTGTTTAAACCCTATTCAAACGATGACGACGTGCTCAACATCCAGGGCGATGCGTTCACCGTCAGCAACAGCACCACGCGCGTGGTCCTGAACGGAACGCTGGCGTTGACTCAGGACCAACGCGGATTAAAGGCTGCGTTGGCGCTGAAGGACGCAATCGACGCGGTGGTGGCTGCGTTGCAGGCGCAGACCAGTTTGCCGGCAAAGGTGAAGGATGAGCCGGATGCGAAACCGGGCGTCGTGCAGAATCCGTTTCAATAGCGCGTTCATGATGCATGGCGAACATGAGAAGCGTCAGAACTCCGACGAGGCGCCGCACCCATCCTATGCGACGGTGAATGCGCATCCGGTTCATGGCGAACCTCGTCTGAATATCAGACGGGGCGCCAAAGGTATTCGGCGAGGCGTGCCAACATTGCATCGCAGCGGGTCAGCTGATCGAGGGTAATAAATTCGTCCGGCTTGTGTCCTTGATCCATGCTTCCCGGTCCGCAGACCACGGTGGGAATGCCCACCTGGTCGAACAGTCCCCCCTCCGTGCCGAAGGCCACCGTACCGAACTCGGTGGAGCCGCTCAGCACTGCCAGCAGGCGTGCCGCTTCGCTGTCCGGCGAGGTGGCCAATGCCGGGTAGGCACTCAGCGGCTGCAAGCGAATGTCGGTATCGGGCTGCACTGAACGCATCTTCGGCAGCAGCTCGGCCTCGGCAAAGGTCTGCAGCTCATCGGCCACCTCATGGGCACTGAAACCTGGCAGGGCGCGTACCTCGAAATCGAATTCGCATTCAGCCGGGACGATATTCAGCGCACGTCCCCCTTTGATTACGCCGGTCTGCACCGTTGAGAACGGCGGATCAAAACGCTGATCGTGATGTTCGGGCCTTGCCAGTTGCGCACCGATCTCTACCAGCCGGCCGATCAGCCGCGCCGCGTATTCGATTGCGTTGACGCCATAGGGTGCGTAGGCCGAGTGACAGGCAGCCCCTTTCACCTGACAGCGCATTGCCAGCTTGCCCTTGTGACCCAGCACCGGTTTCAACTCGGTAGGTTCGCCGATCAGGCACAGGCGCGGCTTGTGCGGACGCTTTTCCAATTCCGCCAGCATCGGCCGCACACCGAGGCATCCCACTTCCTCGTCATAGGAGAAGGCAAGGTGTACCGGCAGCTTCAGCGGCCGCTTGAGAAAAACCGGCACCGCCGCTAGCACCGAGGCGATGAAGCCCTTCATATCAGCCGCGCCGCGACCATACAACCGCCCGTCTCTCTCGGTGAGACGGAACGGCTCCACCGTCCAGGCCTGGCCATCCACCGGCACCACATCGGTATGGCCGGAAAGCACAATGCCACCTTGGTCACGAGGACCGATGGTGGCAAACAGGTTGGCCTTGGTGCGCTCCGGGTTGTAGAAAAGCTCGCTCTCCACACCAAGCTCCGCCAGGTAATGCTGGATGAAAGCGATCAGTTCCAGGTTGGAGTCCCGACTGACCGTAGCGAACCCGATCAGCCGTTCGAGCAGCGCACGGCTGGACATTTCACTCATTGCCCGGCACCCCGTAGCTCGGCGCAGCGGTCGGATTCAAGGCCCGCGCCAGGTAGTCTTGCATCTGCGGCCGGTAGGCTTGCCAGAGACCATCCAGTTGACCGATTGGATCTTCGTCCGCCCAGTCGACCCGCAGATCGATGATCGGCCATGTCACTTCGCCGGCTACCTTGAGCGCCGCCGAGTGCACGGGCCCGGCCTCACCCCCTGCCGTCATCGCGGCATGCATCGCCGCCAGCAGCCGATCGGCAAGCATCCCTGGCGCATTCTCGAACGCCTGAACCATCGCCTCGATGACCTGAACACTCGCCAATAGGTTGCCAGCGGCGACGCACTGTTCACCCGCCACAGCGTTATGCAAACCCAGTGCTTCCTGACCGCTGAAGAACGCGGTCCGGCCCTGGCCATCGATCACCGTCACCTGTCGATACTGGCTCCACGCGTTGGCGCCAAGCGCGCGGTCCAGCGCCGCCGCAGGCTCGATCCGCTGACTTTCGAGGAAGTCGAGGATCTGTGGACCGAGTGCAGGCAGGGTGACGTTCTGGGTCGCCACCGCACCCACCCCTGCGCGTACCCAGGGGCATCGAGCGCCCACCGCGATACTGGAGGAGCTGATGGCGATTCCAAGCTGCCCGGTTTCCGGGCAACGTCCGATGATAGAGAAGGTCATGTCCTGATCCTTAGGCCTGGTTCGGCTTCCAGTCATCCGGAATCACCGCGATCACGTCGATCTCCATCAGCCACTGCGGCTGACCCAACGCGGTCACAACCAGCCCGGTGGAAATGGGGAACACGCCCTTAAGCCACTTGCCGACCTCCTGGTACACCGGCTCGCGATATCGCGGGTCGATCAGGTAGGTTGTAGTCTTGACGATATGGGATAGATCGCTGCCCGCCTCTTCCAGCAGTTGCTTGACGTTCTTCATTGCCTGCGCGGCCTGCGCGCCCGGGTCGCCGAGCCCGACCAGACGGCCGTCGAAATCGGTGCCCACCTGGCCGCGCACATAGACGGTATTGCCGGCGCGCACGGCCTGACAGAGATCGTTATCCAGCGTCTGGTTCGGGTAGGTATCCTTGGTGTTGAACATGCGGATACGGGTGTGGGTCGGTTTGCTCATCAGTTCACCTCAATACTCAGAAAGAAAATCCGCCTTGCAGATCTCGCAACCGTCTTCTGCCTGGCGTTCCGAGGCATCACGGTAGGAGAGATATTTGCGCTGCGTGACGATATGGTCGGCAATATGCCTGGCGTCGTGCCAGACGCCCCAGATGAAAGCGGAGCCACGACGCGACAGCCACGGCAGCCCCAGGAAATAAACGCCAGGCTCGGTCGACACCCCGCGCTGATGCCGCGGCTTACCGTTTGCGTCGAAAGCGTTGACATACAGCCAGCTGTAATCGACTGCGTAGCCCGTTGCCCAAACGATCGAGGTAACGCCGGCCGCGGCCAGGTCGAGTTCAGGAAGGGGATGCGTCACGCATTCCGGATCCGGGAGCATGTTGCGGGCTTCAGGTTCTTCCGGAAGGTCAAGACCATTGCGGGCAATATAGGCATCAGCGGCATTCAGCAGCGACAGATAGTTCTCGTCACCGCGAGCAAGATTGTCGGCAAGATCCGATTCGAAGGTCACTACGCCGTCGTCGAACGATTTCGTCAAACCCACGAGCGTGATGCCCTGATTCGCAAGACGCCGGAAGTCGACCGTGTGGCCGCCACGCGCACCGCTTACGGCAATGGTCACATGTTCCTTGCCCGGTCTCATGACCTCCGCGTCCCATTCGCCGAGAACGCCCAACCACCAGCAAAAGTCGCGGCCGCGATAAGCGCGTGGAGGACGATCGTGCGGTCCAACCGAGAGGTAAACTTTCTTGCCCGCGCGCTGCAGTTCATCCGCGATCTGCACGCCCGACGACCCGGCACCCACTACCAGAACCGCCCCCGCAGGAAGTTGCCCAGGGTTGCGGTAGTCGGCTGAATGGATCTGGGTGAGCTTGCCGGTTTCAGGCGCGATCGGCGGGATAACCGGGCGCTGAAAAGGTCCGGTTGTGACAACCACGCGGTTGGCCTCGATCACGCCCTTGGTCGTTTCGATTGTGAACCCCGGCCGGCCCGTATTGCGTACAACTTTCGTCGCTTCCACGCCCGTGCGAATGGGGGCGTTGAACTTCCTGGCGTAGGCTTCAAAATAGTCCGCAACCCGCTCTTTCGGAGCGAAGGCGTCGGGGTCGAGATCGTCGAACTCCATTCCTGGAAAACGATCGTGCCAGGCCGGGCCATTGGCAACCAGCGAATCCCACCGTCCCGTGCGCCAGCGTTCAGCGATACGATCGCGCTCGAGAACGAGGTGGGGCACCCCGAGTTTGCTCAGGTGTTCACTCATGGCCACGCCGGCCTGGCCTGCGCCGACGACCAGCGTGTCTATTAACGTCCTTTCAACTGTCATGCCTATCTCCTTCCAGGATCTACCGATGAAAGAAATCTACGTGGAAACATGTCATCTGAAAAACACATTTAAAAAATGCAAATCATCTGTTTTAGCTATGCAAAGCGCGCGATAATCAGCACGAAGCCGAGCGCCGTGCCCGGCGCCTCCGGGATGATTTTTCTCAAGGGAACAGGTCAATGGAAAGCCCACTGCTTCGGTATTCGCTGCGCCAACTGCGATACTTTGTCGTGACGGCAGAAGCGCTGTCTTTTACCGGTGCATCAAAGGTCCTGCACATTTCGCAGCCCTCCATTTCTACGGCGATTGCCGAGCTGGAGGAGTCTTTTGGCGTGCAACTGTTCATCCGTCACCACGCCTCCGGGCTTTCCCTGACCCAGGCGGGGCGCGAGATGCTCGGCAAGACGCGTGACCTTCTGAAGAATGCGGAGGAGTTGCAAGTCGCTGCGCGCGGGATGGACACCGGCATATCAGGCGGTATCGCGCTCGGTTGTCTGGTTTCGCTTGCCCCGCCGTTGCTGCCGGGCCTGATCAGCCAATTTATCTCCCAGCATGCCGGTGTCGTATTCCAGACGCTGGAAGCGCATCAGGAAGATCTGTTCACGGGCCTGCATGATGGATCGCTCGACCTCGCACTGACCTACAGCATCGATCTGACCGACGACATCGAATTCCTGCCGATGCTGACGCTGCCTCCGTACGTCATCTTGCCGAAGACCCACCACCTCGCGCAGCATCGTTCGATCGCGCTTGCGAATCTGGTGGGAGAGCCCTACGTGATGCTGGACCTGCCCCATAGCCGGGAATACTTTGCGGCGCTATTCGACGCGGTGGGCGAGCGTCCGGTCCCGGCGTTCAAGTCCGCACAACCCGAAGTGGTACGCGGCATGGTGGCGAATGGTCTCGGATACAGCATCCTGAACTTTCCGCTCAAATCGACCCATACCGTGGACGGCGAGGATTTCGTCGTCAAACGGTTCAAGGACGATGTGACAGCCGCCACGTTGGGCATTGCACAGTCGCGTAACATGAAGCCGAGACAGGTTGTCCGGCATTTCACGGCGTTCTGTGAAGCGCAGATAAAAAAGCAGCACGCAAAGCGCTGAGCGCAGAGCATTGCGTCAGGCACCCGACGACGCTGTCGAGAGGCACCTCACTTCGACGCAAAGTGTTAGAACGAGTAGATGAACTGGGTCGCGAGCAGG
>NZ_JAQQCQ010000004.1:0-485342 GCF_046030355.1 Paraburkholderia caffeinilytica | reverse complement strand
ATGCCGCAAAGAAAAGTAGGCAAAAGAAAGCGGCTCACACCGCTAGCGCATAAGCGGGTCCCCCGCGCAGTTACGGTAGTGGTGCATCTGGAATCCGTGCTCCCGCACATTCGCCGTTAGTGACAAGGGCGTCATACTTCCGGCGGCGCTGCGCGCGCCGAAGCGCATTTCTTAAAACCGGCCGCTATATTTGTTCCGCGTTTGTGTAGCTGGTTTTGCGCTGTCGCGTTTTGCCCGTTGCCGTGACTTATCGTTGCATTGTCATTGCGATCGTTGCATCGCCATCGCCATCGCCATCACCATTGCGAGTGCGAGTGCGAGTGCGAGTGCGAGTGCGAGCGGAACTGATCGACATTTCGTTTAAAGAGGGGGAGCCGCATAACTGCGGGAGCGCCTTGCCGAGGCGAAGCCGACGGCCCTCACAGACCTCAACCGAAGCCGCTGGTTTCCCATGCAAACCCATCCGCGACGCACGTAGTGCGGAGTGGGAGCTGATGACGGCTTTGTCACTAAGGGCGAATGTGCGGGGGCACGGATTCCAGATGCACCACTACCGTAACTGCGCGGGGGACCCGCTTATACGCTAGCGGTGTGAGCCGCTTTCTTTTGCCTACTTTTCTTTGCGGCATGCAAAGAAAAGTAGGTGCCTGCCCCGCACAGGGGCAACGCTAATAGACCAATAAGAAAACAAGGAAAGGCCAACACCATAAGCAAACAGCCAAACCAGACCCCACAAAAAAAACCACCAACCATCACCCCCCGGCTGGAAGCCTCAAATGATTCCACGCCGCAAACCCAGCAAAAACAACCCCAGCAATACTAACCCCAACCCACCCGAAAACCGGCCATACCACAGCACCCACTCCCGACCCCACGGCACCGCCAATAAAATACGCCACCATATAAACCGTATTCACCCGACTCCGCGCATCAGGCTTCAACGCATAAATCCGAGATTGATTGGAAATCTGCGCCGCCTGCACACCAACATCGAGGATGATCACGCCAATCACCAATCCGGCGATACTCTTCGCCGACAAGCCAAAAACAACAAACGACACAGCCACCAGCGCAATCGACATCGTGATAATCGCCCGCGGTCCGCGTCGATCGGAAAACTTGCCGGCGAGCGGCGCGGCCATCGCCCCCGCAGCACCGACGATCCCGAATAGCCCGGCCGCCTGCGGCCCAAGATGAAATGGCGCGCCCGCCAGCAACAACGCCAGCACCGACCAGAAAATACTGAACGCCGCGAACATCGCCGCGCCGGTCAACGAGGCTTCACGCAGCGCGCGATGCTCGACCACCAGGTGCCACATCGAGACCAGTAACTTGCCATACGGCAGCGTCGACGTCGGCTTGCTCTTCGGCAGACGCATGATGATCACCACCGCCAGCACCAGCAGCGCGACCACCGAAGCGCCGAACACAGCACGCCAGCCGAAATACTCGGCGACAAAACCCGCCGCGGTCCGTGCCAGCAAAATCCCCAGCAATAGTCCACTCATCACCGTGCCGACGGCATGGCCACGCTCGGAAGCCGGCGCGAGTTCGGCCGCGAACGGCACCGCCTGCTGCGCGATGGTGGCGAGCACGCCAATCGCCAGACTGGCGACAATCAACACCGGCAGCGTCGGCGCCGCGGATGCCAGCACCAGCGCGACGCACATGCCCGCGATCTGCAACAGGATCAGGCGGCGTCGATCGAAACGGTCGCCGAGCGGCGCCAGCAACAACATTCCCGCAGCGTAGCCGAGCTGCGTCACGGCCGGCACCGCGCCGACCCACGACGCGCTGTGCGGGAATGATTGCCGCAAATTGTCGAGCAGCGGCTGGTTGTAATAAATGTTGGCTACCGCCACGCCGGCAATCGTCGCGAGCAGGAGCAGCAAGCCGCGCAACGACCGGTCGGCGGAAGCGGGAGTGGAAGCGTCGGATGTGGACATGAGAAGGGACTGTCGATGGACCGGCCCATGCACGGTCCTCAAGCGTGCCGATCATACCGGAGCAGGAAGGATCGTGCTGACGGCCTCAGAACCGCCTTGCAGACAAAATGAGATGGTCGTTCGGATTTCGTTCGTAGAATCGGCGCGCGCAACAAGATCCATTACGTGACCCATCTCATGACCCCACCCTCGAAACCCGAACGCCGACGCATCGGCGGCTGGCTGCTCATCGCCCTGATCTGCCTTGCCGCATGGGTGTTTTCAACCGCGGTTGCATTGCGTGATCCGCTCAAGCTGATGCTCGAATGGGAACTGCTGGCGGTATTCGTGCGCCCTGAAACGCACGGCTGGTATCGCACCGTGATCGCGATGGTCGGCTGTGACGTGATCATCGGATCGTTCATGGTTGCCGGCGCCGGCTGGCTGGCGCTGCTGGCGCGGCGCAAATCAGCGCGTTTTCCGGGGCAGGTGCAGGCATGGCTGCTGGCCATCATCGTCATGCGAACGATTGCCTACCTGCTCGGCGATCACATGACCCACGCCATTGGCATCGACATCGCCATTCCATTCGACGGTTTTATTCAGGCCGTCGTCGCTGCCGCGCTCGGGATACCGTATTTCAGGCTGTCCCGGCGCGTACGGCAAACTTTCGTCGCAGCCTGAAGCGGCGGGGCGACACCCTCAATCGATCAACTCGCCCTCCGGCTCGTAGAACGGATACGGGCCATCCGCTGCATCGACATACGCGTGATGCGTGACGATGCCCGTCGCCGGATCGTAGCGATGCAGCGCATACGCGGGCGGCTCCATCACGAACGCGGAGGGCGCGTCGTCACGCAGATCGAGTCCGACCTGATGCGCCGGTGCCGGCACCGCCGAGGCGATCGTGCCACCAAACCGGACGAACATCGGCCGATGCACGTGACCGCAGATCACCCGCTCCACGTTCGGATAACGCGCGATCAACGCGGCGAGCTTGTCGGCGGCAACGGGATCGAGCCGCAATTCATCCATATGTCCGATTCCGCAGACGAACGGCGGATGATGCAACGCGACCACCGTCGGCCTGCCGCGTGCCGCATCGAGTTGCGTCTCGAGCCAGGCAAGACGCGCATCGCACAGATTGCCGGCGCTTTGACCCGGCACCATCGAATCGAGCGCGATTACGCGTAGCGGTCCGACATCGACCGCGTAGTGCACGAACTCGCCACCGCTATGCAATTCAGTGCGATCGGGAAACGCCGCGCGCAACGCAGTACGTTCGTCGTGATTGCCCACCATCAGGAAGTAGGGGATGTCGAGCGGCGCGAGCAGGGTTTTGAGGTGCGCGTACTGCTCCGGATCGCCCTGGTCGACGAGATCGCCGGTCATGATCACGGCGTCGGGACGCGGCTCCAGTGCATTGAGCGCGGCGACAGTGCGCGCGAGATAGGCGCCGGTGTCGACGCGGCGGTAAGCCAGCGCACCGGGCCGCTTGATATGCAGGTCGCTAATTTGAGCCAGCAGCATGGGGATGTCCTTTTTTTGGCGCGCTAAAAACACAGCGCTGTCTCATTACGATAGCGCAATCAGCGCGTCCTGCACGATCGAAATACCGACCGGTGTGCCGCGCGCGAGTTCGACGCGGCCCGCGACGTCGATCAGCAACGCATCCGGTGCGGCGCCACCGATGGTTAGCCGGGTACGTTCACCGAGAAACGCCGTGCTTTCGATGTTGCCGCGCAACTGCGCGCTGGCCGGATCGGCGAGGTAGGCGTCTTCGGGGCGGAAGAAAAATTCGTGTGCCGTGCCGACTTGCGCGGGATCGGAGGGCAACGGGACGGCGCCGCCGGTCGTCGTCAGCAGACCATCGCGCCGTTCGCCGGCCAACCGGTTGATCGTGCCGACGAACTGCGCGACGGTGCGATTCGCCGGACGATAGTAGATGTCGCGCGGCGACCCGATCTGCTCGATGCGCCCCGCGCTCATCACGACGATGCGGTCACCGAGTTCCATGGCTTCGGCCTGATCGTGGGTCACATAGACGGTCGTGATGCCCAGTTCGCGCAGCAGCGTATTCATCTCGCTGCGCAAGGTGTCGCGCAAACGCGCGTCGAGGGCGGTCAGCGGTTCGTCGAGCAGCAGCACACGGGGCTGAACGGCGAGTGCGCGCGCCAATGCAACACGCTGACGTTGGCCGCCCGAAAGCTGTTCGATGGGTTTGTCCGCGTGCGCGGTGAGACGCATCATGGTGAGCAATTCATCGACACGTTGCCGTGCGGTTTCAGCCGGCACGCGTTTGATCTTCAATCCGTAACCGATGTTGCCGCGCACGGTCAGGTTCGGAAACAGCGCATAGCTCTGGAACACCATGCCGACCTGGCGTTTTTCGATCGGCAGCGCGGTGACGTCTTCGTCGCCGAATGCGATGCTGCCGCCGGCGTCGGGTGTCTCGAGGCCCGCGATCATACGCAGCGTGGTGGTCTTGCCGCAACCGGACGGGCCGAGCAGCACCAGCGTCTCACCGGCGCCGATGTGAAGATCGAGCGGTTCGAGCACACGCGTGCCGCGAAACGTTTTCGCGCATTGCGTGAGCGTGATGGGAACGGAGTCGAGTTTCATGGCATGGACGTCGGTGTAGGCTTCGAACGGGAGGCAGCGATGCGTTTTTTCCCCGCGCTGCGCTGGCCGGTCGCATCGACGCCGAGCCATTGCATCGCGACGAGCAGCGGCATCGTCATGATGAAAAACAGAATCGTGTAGGCGCTGCCGATTTCGATGCGTAACGACGCATAGGTATCGGCGAGACCGACCGGCAGCGTCTTGGTGTCGGGCGTGTGCAGCATCCACGTCAGGTTGAATTCGCCGATCGAGAGCGTCAGCACCGCCAATGCCCCCGCGACGATCCCGGGCCGCGCATTCGGCAGCACGATCGTCACGAAGCGTTGAAAGAAGCTCGCGCCGAGACTCGCCGCACCTTCTTCGAGGGTACGCAGATCGCTGCTCGCACACACGGCAGCGACCGCGCGCACCATGAACGGCAGCGTGAACACCACATGCCCGACGACGATAAACGCGACGCTCATGCGAAACATCGTGAAGCCGCCATAGACCACCAGCAGCGCAAGCGCGGAAGCGAGGCCGGGCAGGGCGATCGGCAGCACCAGAAATTCTTCGATGATGCGCGAGAGCCGCGTCTTGCTGCGCGCGAGCACGTAGCCGGCGGGCACGCCGGTCAGCAGCGTGATGAACAGGGTCGCCGCGGCCACTTCGAGCGAGAGAAATACCGAACCGTGATACTGCGTCCACACTTCGCCGAGCCAGCGCAGCGTGAGTCCGCTCGATACGCCCTTGAAGTAGTTGACCGTGAGCCCAGCCATGATCGACATCACGACCGGCACGATCAGAAATGCGCATAGCAGCAGCGTAACGAGCCATTGTCCGGCTGCGAGCCACGTGCGTGAGGTGGGCAGCCTGAACCGCCGCGCGCGCGGTTTTGCGGCCTGCTTGATGGGCGCCGTGATGGAATTCATCGGAGTTTTGTCATCGGGTTTGGACACACCGCTCATGCGCTTGCCGCGACAGCCGAGCCGCTCACGCTGCGAGCGAACGCCAGCACAGCCCATGTGACGATGCCGAGCACGATCGAGAGCCCCGCGGCCGTCACCATGTTCGCGTTCAACGTGAACTCGGTGTAGATGGTCATGGGCAACACGTCGATGTCGGTGGCCAGGGTGAAGGCGGTGCCGAAAGCGCCCATCGCGGTTGCGAAACAGACGGCGCCCGCCGCGATCAGGCCCGGCGACAACGCGGGTAGGACGATGTCGCGCGTGATACGCCAGGGCGATGCGCCGAGCGAACGCGCGGCTTCTTCGAGCGAGGCATCGAGCTTGGTCGCCGATGCCATCACCGTAACGATCACGCGAGGAATCGAGAAGTACAGGTAACCGAGAAAGAGGCCGCTCATCGAGTAGGCGAATACCCAGCGGTCTCCGGTGAGTTTCAATGACAAGGCGCCGATCAAACCCTGGCGTCCTGCCAGCATGATCACCATGAAGCCGACCACGACGCCAGGGAATGCCAACGGAAATGTCAGCAGCGCGAGCAGCGTGCGTTTGAGCGGAAATTCACGGCGCGCCAGCAGCAAACCGGCGATCATCGAAAGCACCAGCGTCGTCGCCGTGACGGCTGCCGACAGCATGACCGTCGCGCCGAGGCTCGACATGTAGCGCGGATTCGTCAGCATTGCGCGATAGGTTGCGAACGCGTGGCCGTCGCCGCTGATTTGCGCGAGCGCGCCCATCGGCAACAGCCAGAACGCGATGAAAACCGCCAGCGCCGGCGCGATCAAGGCGATGCGCCAGCGCAGCGGGAACGTGACGTCGTTCAATGCATCACCTGTAGATAACGCTCGCCGAAGCTCGACTGTTTCTCGGCCATTTTGCCGAAGTCGACGGATTTGGCGCGGGCGTAGTCGCTTGCGGGCAGGAATTTGGCGGCGGTTTCGGGGCTCATCGCATTCGCGCGCACCGGACGCAGATAGGCTTCGGCCCACAGTTTCTGGCCTTCGTCCGACAGCACGAAATCGAGCACCTTCTTACCGTTCGCTTCATGCGGCGCACCCTTCACGAGACTCATCACGTACGGTACCGAGATCGTGCCTTCCTTCGGGATCACGAATTCGACGTTGGCGTGATCCTTGTATTTCGCGCGGTAAGCGTCGAAGTCATAGTCGAGCAGGATCGGAATCTCACCGGACATCACACGCGCATAGGCGGTCTGCTTCGGGACGATCGGCGCATTGGCCTTCAGCTTGCGGAACCAGTCGAGGCCCGGTTCGAAGTTATCGAGTGTGCCGCCGAGCGCCTGATTCACCGCGACCGCGCCGGCATAGCCGACAAACGCGCTCGACGGATCGAGGTAGCCGATCATGCCTTTGTACTCAGGCTTCAGAAGATCGGCCCACGAGCGCGGCACCGGTTTGCCTTCGAGCGCGTCCTTGTTGACGAAAAAGCCCAGCGTGCCCGAGTGGATCGTGAACCAGTAGCCTTGCGGGTCCTTCATGTTCGCGGGGATGTCGTCCCAGTGCGCGGGCTTGTACGGCTGGATGACGCCTTTGTCTTTCGCCTGGAACGCCGACGACACGCCGAGATACACCACGTCGGCGACGGGACTCTTCTGCTCGGCCATCAATTGCGCAATCGATTGGCCGGAGTTCTTGTTGTCGAACGGGACGCGGATACCGGTCTTTTGCTGGATCGCCTTGATCTGGCTCGCCCAGTCGGCCCATTCGGGCGGGCAGTTGTAGCAGATCGCGGTTTCGTCGGCGTGGGCCGCTTGCGGCGCGAAGGCGGCGAACGCGGCGGTGACGATCATGCCGGCCGAGAGCGCGGTAGTCGCGGTGCGGGCGGCGCGGCGCCAGAGCGGTTTGATCGATGATGCAAAGCGTGTTGAAGAGCGGATCACTGCGGGTCTCCTGGAGCGGAAGCGTGCGGGTGGTTCGGGGTTCGAAGTAGATGATTCAACAGCGGCCTGGCAACGCTGCAAGGCGAACGGCGCATGCAACGCGTTTCCCATTGAGTTGCGCAAACGCTTACGCGATTGCCCACGCAACGGTTTATACAAAAGGTCTTTCGACCGATGCCGAAGCATGCGCCGGCGGTTTCTCGCTGCTGTTCGAAATCGCAGCGACGGTGGCGCCTTGGCGCACGCTGTGCGGCAACGTGAGCGTGAGCGAGGTTTTTTCACCCAATGTTTCGTAAGTGCCGGTTACGCGGGCCAGCAAGCGCCGCCAGGCGGCGCAGCCGATCTCGCGATTCGGCGCGCAGACGCTTGCCAGCGGCGGCGACAGCAATTCGCCCATGGCGAGCCCGTCGAAGCCGAGAATGGACATGTCGTGCGGAATCTGCAGACGCGCACGGCGCAGGCCGCGCATCACGACCATGGCGAGCAGATCGTTGCTGCAGAAAAGGGCTGTGGGGCGGTTCGCGCCGCTGGTCAGATGCGCCAGCACGGACGGCGACAGTTCGTCGGCATTGAAGTCGACCTCGAGCGCGGGCGCAGGGGTGAGGCCGGCCTGCTGCATCGCCTGTGCGTAGCCGAGATGCCGCTGGCGGGCGCGGTCCGAGGCAGAGAGGGTGCCTGCAAGCATCAGGATGCGGCGGTGGCCGTGGGCGATCAGCATGCGTACGCCATCGAACGCGGCGAGGCGGTTGTCGACCGAGACCGAGGGACGCCGCACGGTGTCGTTATGCATCAGCACATAGAGCAGACCGGAACGGTCGAGATCGTCGAGCAGCGGATGCGTGTCGGCATCGGCGACGGTCAGGATCAGGCCTTCCACGCGATGCTCCCGCAGCGTTTCGATGGCGTGGCGCTCGCGGTCGGCATCGTACTGGGTGGTCATCAGCATAAGCCGGTAGCCTTGCGCCGCGGCGAGCTCGTCGATGCCTTGCAGGCATTCGGCGAACACCGGGTTGGCGAGCGTCGGCAGGATCACGCCGATGAGGCGCGTGCGCTCGCCGCGCAACTGCCGGCCCAGCGGGCTGGGGCGAAAGTTGAGGGCGTCGATGGATTGACGTACTTTGTCGAGCGTGACCGGATTCACGGTGTGCGGCGCATTGATCGCGCGCGAGACCGTGGCGATGGAAAAGCCCGCGTGGGCGGCGACATCTTTGATCGTCGGGATCATCGTTTTCCGCTCTGGTTGTAAACGTTTTCGTGAGCGGATTATCGGGAAGGTTTATGACTCCCGGATGACTCCAATTTATGCGCTAGCAGGAGGAAGGGGCGGCATGGGCGGCGGCCGGATTGCGCCGGTTTGGTGCGCTCGCCGGGCAATGGTAGAATTCGCGTCCACGCGTGGTTCTGACCCCTGCCGGGGTGATGAAATTGGTAAACATAGCGGACTTAAAATCCGCCGCCTCACGGCTTGTCGGTTCGAGTCCGATCCCCGGCACCAGAAAGTATTCCGCCCGATTCCGATAAATTCCTGAAACCCTTGGTGCAGCAATGCTTCAAGGGTTTTTTGTTGCCGGCGGCTTTTATGGGCAATACAAACGGCGCGACTACGTCACGCGCCGCTCTCCATCACCCCGCCACTACGACAGCCGCCTCAATTCGATCCCTACCCAGCAGCCGGATCGCTGATGAGATCGTTACCGTTTTCGAGCCGTCCTGCAAAGCGGCGCAAGAATGCGCTCTGCACGTCGACCGTGACGCTGAAGTCGTACCAGTTTCCGCTCGACGCAACCGGCCAGTTCGTCTCCGCCGTCCCTCCTGCAGCGACCGTGAAGGTCCAGGGGCCGTCGGCGCGATACGCATTCGACACCACGGTAAACGTACACGGCCCCATGCCGCTATTTATCAGCGTCAGATAGATGGCGCTGTTGGCGAGGTCATAGCAGACGCGAACTTCCGGATTCGCGGCCGACGCGCCCACCGTGGCCGCGACATCGCCCGCAAACAGCCGCAAGAATCCATTTGCGCCGCGCAACGCGAGACCATAGCGAGTGCCCGTCAATGCCGAACCGTTCCACGAGTCCGTCAATTGCATGCCGGCATCGACCGCATAGCGACGTGGCGGATTCGCCGGTGTCGCGACGTCGTACGCCGAGAACGCCGCGCCCTGTGCGCCGCCGTTCGCGACGATCAACCACAGCGACGCGCTCGACGGATCGACGCGTGCGCTCGCATGAAACTCGTAGGGCAAGGCCTTCGAGGGACGCGTGCCCGGTTCCTGTTTCGGCATGGATTGAGTGGACGGAATGGTAGGCGCCGGCAACGTACTACATTGCAGATCCGCCGCGGCGACATAACCACTGGTATCCGGCAACGACGGCCAGGTGGCATCAGGATTCGCGAAATTTAAAGTCGCGGTCAGATCGCCGCATATCGCGCGACGCCATGCGCTGATATTCGGGCAGTGCACGCCAAAACGCTTCTCGATGAATTGAATCACCGACGTGTGATCGAACACCTGCGAACACACGTAACCACCCTTGCTCCATGGCGAAATCACCGTCATCGGCACGCGAAAGCCGAGACCGATCGGCTGCCCGCCGTAAACTTCGCCGGTGGTCGTCATGGTGGTCTTGCCTTCGCTTGCGGAACCGGGCGGCGTGGGCGGCGGATCGTGATCGAAGAAGCCGCCTTGCTCGTCGTAGTTCAACAGGAATACCGTTTTCGACCAGACGTCCGGCGTCGCGACGAGTCCAGCCAGCAGACGCGCGGTCAGGTCCTCGCCGTACGAAGGCCGATAGTTCGCATGCTCCGACAGCGCCGCCGGTGCAATGATCCACGACACTTGCGGCAAGGTGCCCGCGGCGACATCCGCAGCGAATGCCTGCGCGATGTCAGGGACAGTCGCGAGACCTTTCTTGTAGAGATTGCTGCCCACCGGCGCAGTCTTGAAACTTTGAAACCATGCGAGCGCGTTGTCGTCGAAGTTGTCGGTCTGTTGATAGACCTTCCAGCTGATGTTGGCGGCTTCGAGCGTCTCGGCAAAAGTCGGCCAGCTGAAGCCCGGCGTCGGCTCGGTATTGTCGAGGGTAGGTGACTGTCCGACGGATAAACCATTGCTGCCGCTGAACAGATGCAGCCGGTTCGGATTGGTCTGCGTGAACACCGAGCAATGGTATTGGTCGCAGATCGTGAAAGCGTCGGCCAGCGAGTAGTAGAAGTTCAGATCGGCGCGCGTGAAGTAGCTCATGCCGAGCCCCGGCGCACGCGCCGTATTCCACGCGTTATAGAGACCGTGATTCCACATCGCGATGTCGACCGGATAACTCATTGCCGGTGCGTCGGCGCACATGGCGCTGGTGGTGGTCGAGTCCATGTGGAACGGCAGAATATAGCCGTCGGGATTGCTCGGGTAGGGCTGTTTCCACACCGCATTGCCGTCAGGCAGCGTGATCGCCATGCGGTCGTTGTAACCCCGCACGCCGCGCAGTGTGCCGAAGTAATGGTCGAACGCGCGGTTCTCCTGCATGAATACGACAATGTGCTGGATGTCGTTGATCGTGCCGGTGGCGTTGTTGGCAGGCGTCGCCAGCGCATCGCGGATCAGCGCGGGCATCATCGACGCAGCAGCCGATGCGCCGACCGAACCGGCCGCGAGCCGTAAGAACTGACGTCTTTGATTCGAAATTGTCATCGGGTCACCTTGGAAAATCAGAGCGCGCGCAACGGCCAATGAGCAGGCGTTGCGCGCGGGGTGTTTATCGGGTGCTTAGGGTTGTCGTTCAGTGCAGGTCACGGTGCGCAATGCAGCGTCGACTTCGCCACCGCGGGCGTCGACGCACCCGCGTCAGGCTGACTTGCAACGGGCGGCGCCGATGCATCGCTCTTCGGGCCGTCGCTTTTGCCGCCGCCGCATGCGCCCAACAGCAGCACGATCGCGGCGGCGCCGCAGCACTGGGTGAGGGCGGAGCGAACCGCCCGTGATTGAAACCGGTTCATCGGATCTCCTCCTTCAAGGCAGCAGTGACGCCAGCGAGCGCTTGGACGCGAACAGCGAGAGCACCTGTTGCTGCGTGATCACCTTGTTCCACATCGCCAGGTCGTTGTAGGCCATCGTGCCGAGCACGCCGTTGCCGCGTGAGTAGTAGTTGCCGCGCGCGTCCTCGTTCAGGCCGATGGTCGAGTAGATGCCCGCGATCTTCGCCACGTTCATGCCGGCGAGACTCAGCGTGCCGCTCTGCAAGCCGTAGGTGGGATCGTCGACGTAGGCCGTCGCGGTGAGCGCGGCCGTGTCGAAGGTCATCGCCACATACACCCACACGTTCTTCGTGAATGCGATCGACAGATCCGCGCGCTTGGCTCCGTCGCCGACGTTGAACTTGAACGTGCCATTGCTTTCCTGCGCGATGACAAAGCCCGGATTCAAGCCTGAATTCCAGTCCTTGTTGCCGATTGCGGGAGAATCGTTTTGCAGGTCGTTCGAGTTGAACCAGAAGCCGATTGAGAATTTCGCCTGAGTGCTGACGTCGTCGGCGAGCTTCATGCCGTTCAGGGCGTTGGCCGCGCTGTTCAGCGAAGCGACCTGCATTGCCTTGCCGCTGAAGTTGTCGGCTATCAGCGACTCGGTCGTGGTGGACGCCGGATCGAACTGTTGCAGCGAGACGCTCGGCGTGATCGCGTCGGTGAGACCGGTGTCGAACGAGAAGAAGTGGATCAGGCCGCTGGCGAGCGTGCTGTCGAGCAGTACGGGCTGCACGTAGCTGATCTGCGCGAGCGACGAAACGGCAATGCCGCTGGCAACGAGCGTGTAGTTGAACGTATAGATGCCGTTGGCCGTCTTGCCGAGCTGGCTGTCGACGTAAGAAGTCGCGTCGCCGGGCAGCGTCGCGATCAGCGTGCCGTCGCGGTACAACTGGTATTGCGCGGGGACTGTGGCCGGCGCGGTCCATGACAGCGCGAGGCTCGCCTGATCGGCGCCTGGCGTCGAGGTGAGCGCGCGCGGCGCGCTGCCGCTGAGCAAGGTTGTCCCGTCGATCGCATACGTGGTCGCATCTGGCTGGATCGCGAACCAGCCGAGTACGGTCGGCGTTACGTCGGCCTGGGTGGCGCCGGCTGCAAGTTGCGCGAGCGTCGGCGCGGCGGCAATGGCGCCGGGCGCGGTGGTCGCGCCGGCCACGGTCAGCGGTTGATTCGAAGCAATGAAGGCGGTCTCGTTCGAGAGCAGTGGCAGGCCGCTTTCCGTGCCGGTCGAGTCGAGGCCCTGATCGGTGGTGACGATCACCAGCCACTTTTCGTTGACGCCCGACTGGCCTTGCCGCGCGGCAATGGCTGCGAGTAGCTGGCCAATTTTCTGGTCGGCGGTTGCAAGGGCGTTCGGGTAGTCAGCTTGCAGGCCGGAGCTGGCGGCGACGGTAGCCGGTCCGCTCAGGTTCGCGAACACGAGATCGGCGCTGCCGGTGCTGATTGATTTGGTGGCGGCGTCGACTACGCAGCTATCAACCCCTGCGCAATCCACGGCCGCGTCGACGTACCCTGCGGAGATCGCCGGGGACAGCAACGCGTTCAGCGTGCTCCAGCTATCGAAGGTGGCCGTCTTCCAGTTGCCTGCCTGCTTGATGCGCTTGAACAGCGTGTCCGCCTGGATCGCCTGGCCGGCGTAATCGTTGCGCACGCCGTGACGGTTGGTCCACGTGCCGGTCAGCACAGTGGCCCAGCCGGGACCGGCGAGCGTAGCCTGCTGGGTGGTCGTGCCGCTCACGCCGCCCGCCAGTGCGGGAACGATAGCGAGCTTCGCGAGATTCGGCGCCTTCTGCTGGGCGATAGCCTGCTGCAGTGCCGTGTACTGGACCCCGGAAATACCGATCACCAAGGCCTTCTGACTGGCGGCCACAGGCGGCGTGTTCGGGGTAGCGGGTTGCGTGACGGTTGGTGTGGATGAACCTCCAGCGCTGCCGCCACATCCTGCCAACCCGAGAGAGCATGCCAACGCCGTCAGAACGGCAACCGCGCTCCCCCACATTCGTTGTTTTTTGTTCGACATCCGTCGCTCCCGGACAGAGCTGACGAGGCACGATGCGGTGCCGAACGTCAGCGGGTGATTGAGGAGCCACGAACATTACACGGAAATTATTGCAACACAATGCCACACTAAACAACAAAACAACAACCTTGCTGGAAGTCGTTAGCTGACATATTGCTGTCAAATCGAAGTGGGAAACAGGAGCGCCGGGGGAGAGAGGGAGCGGCCCATAGACTCTTCGACCCTTCCATCGGGAATGGGTACGGTGGCTAAATCGGCAACTCTTCAACTGCCGTTGACGCTGATCGGAAACCCGAACGGACCCAATCGCATTGCAAAACGCCGCGCACATTCCAGCCCGAACGCCGTCGGTGCGACGCCGCGATCGTGCTCCACGTCGAAGCCCATTCGCCATGCAGCGATCCGCTTGCCATAGCACGTGAGCGCGTCGAGCGATTGCATCACGAAAACGATCGCGGGCAATGTCTGGGCATAGAGTGCTTCGGCATCCTGTTCGAGTCCGCTAGCGAAGGCCTGTTGTATTGCGACCTGCCAGTCGAATGTGTCCGGCGCAACGATCAGTCCGGCGCATCCGGCTCGCAGGTTGTCGATGAGTTCCTGTCCGCCCCGGCCATTGAAGACCGGTAACGTATGGCCGAGCGCGTGCAACTGGTCGACGGTGCGCTGAATCGTGGTCGCGGGTCCCTCGCCCTTGAGCAGGCGGAAATTTGGACATTGATTCGCAAGCGCCACGATCGATTCCGTCGACAGTCCGATACCAAGGTATTCGGGCGCGTTCTGAATACCGGCCGGGACACCTGTACGCTGCATGACCGCTGCAAAGAAATCGAAATAGAACGATTCCGGCTTGTCGCGCATCGACGGCGGCTGAAGGATCAGCGACGAAGCGCCGCGCTCGATAGCATAATTCGCCAAGGCGACTTGCGCATCCACGGTGTCGCCCGTGATCGTGACGACGAGCGGTACGCGGGATGCAATGTCTTCGCTGGCCCAGTCGATCAGTTGATGCTTTTCATCAAGCGATAACCGATTTACCTCTGTCGCGAGACCGAGTATGACAATGCTCCGCGCGCCAGCCGCGATCGTCGCATTGATCTGCGTTTGTAATGCTTCGCGATCCAACTGGTTGCGGGTGTCGAAATAGGCGTAGAGCACGGGCCAGATTCCGCTCGGCGAAGAATGGATGTCGGGTGTCATTGATATCGTCTGTCGGCAGGTGGGGGTCAATGCGAATCGCGCGGCACGGCCGCGCCGCTCGATCCGACCAGGAAGTCGAGATCCGCGCCTTGATCCGCTTGCAGCACATGTTCGACGTAGAGCTTGTAGTAACCGCGTGCGGGCGGCGCCGGCGGCTGCCAGGCTGCGCGGCGACGCGCGAGTTCTTCGTCGGTGACGTCCAGATGCAGACGGCGTGCGTCGACGTCGAGTTCGATCATGTCGCCGGTTTGCACGAACGCGAGTGGTCCGCCTGCGGCCGCTTCCGGCGATACATGCAACACCACCGAGCCATAGGCCGTGCCGCTCATGCGGCCGTCCGAAATGCGCACCATGTCCGTGATGCCTTTTTGCAGCACTTTTTTCGGCAGCGGCATGTTGCCGACTTCCGCAAAGCCCGGATATCCCTTCGGTCCCGCGCCTTTGAGCACCATGACGCAGTGCTCGTCGATGTCGAGTGATTCGTCGTCGATCCTGGCGTGCAATTCCTCGACATTCTCGAACACCACCGCACGGCCGCGATGCTTCAGCAGATGCGGCGTCGCCGCCGACGGCTTGATCACCGCGCCGTTCGGCGCCAGATTGCCCTTGAGCACCGCGATGCCGGCCTTCGGCTTGAACGGCTCGGCGAACGTGGTGATGACCTTCTCATCATGATTCGGTGCATTGAGCACGTTGTCCCAGATCGTCTTGCCGTTTACTGTCAGCGCTTCGCGATGCAGCAGGCCTTGCTCGCCGAGTTGCCTGAGCACCGCGGGCAGGCCACCCGCGTAGTAAAAGTCTTCCATCAGGTACTCGCCTGACGGTTGCAGATTCACGAGGCACGGCACGTTCGAGCCGAGCTCCCAGTCTTCCAGCGACAACTCCACGCCAATGCGTTTGGCCAGTGCGATCAGATGCACGACTGCATTGGTCGAGCCGCCGATCGCCGCATTGGTGCGAATCGCGTTTTCGAACGCCTGGCGCGTGAGGATCTTGTCCATCGTCAGATCCTCGCGAACCATATCGACGATGCGCCGCCCGGCCAGATGCGCGAGGACTTGGCGGCGTGCATCGACCGCTGGAATCGCCGCGTTGTGCGGCAAACCCATGCCGAGCGACTCGACCATCGAGGCCATCGTCGACGCCGTGCCCATCGTCATGCAGTGGCCACGCGAGCGGTTCATGCACGACTCGGCTTCGGTGAATTCCTCCTGCGTCATCGTCCCGGCGCGCACTTCCTCGGACATCTGCCAGACGCCGGTTCCGGAACCAATGTTCTTGCCACGGAACCGTCCGTTGAGCATCGGGCCACCCGAGACGGCCAAGGCCGGCAGATTGCACGACGCCGCGCCCATCAGCAGCGCCGGCGTGGTCTTGTCGCAACCCACCAGCAGAATCACGCCGTCCATCGGATTGCCGCGAATCGACTCCTCGACGTCCATCGAAGCAAGATTGCGAAACAGCATCGCGGTAGGGCGCAGATTCGACTCGCCGAGCGACATGACCGGAAACTCGAGCGGCAAACCGCCCGCTTCATGCACGCCTTTTTTCACGTACTCGGCCAGCTCGCGGAAATGCGCATTACACGGCGTCAGTTCGGACCACGTATTACAGATGCCGATTACCGGACGTCCGTCGAATTCGTCGTGCGGAATGCCCTGGTTCTTCATCCACGAGCGGTGAATGAAACTGTCCTTATCGTTTCTGCCGAACCAGCTCTGCGAGCGAAGTTTGCGCATGTCGTCTCCTTCTATGTCTGTTGAGTACTCTTTGATAACCCGTTAATCGACTATGCCCGCGAGCGCAGTGCTCCGCCGCGACCCATTGCGTCGAGATCGCGCCGCGTCGAGAGGAGTAGCCAGGTCATGGCCGCATGCGCCTCCGCTGGCTGTCGCCGGCGAATCGCTTCAAAGACGTTCCAGTGCAACTGCAAGGATTCTTTCGGGGAGGTTGCATGCCGACCCGTCACGCGAATCTCGGCGGCGAGCGCTGCCCGGATCGTCACGATCAGCTGTCGTAAAACCCAGTTCCCGGTTGCGTCGATGATGGAGGTGTGGAAAGACAGATCAGCGTCGTGCCAACCGGGGCCGCGCGTTCCTTCGGCCTGAGCGCCCATTGAGGTGAGCGCGGTTTCGATCCGTTCGATGTCCCGGTCGTTTGCGCGTTGTGCGGCGAGCTCCGCTGCGCGAGGTTCGATCAGTAGACGTGCCTCGATCAGGTCCTGGAAAAACTCGACGTCCGCTACGTACGTGACGGCTACGTCAAGCACGGTTGGGTCCAGCAGATTCCAGTCGCTGCGGGGCAGCACGCTGGCGCCTTTGCGCCGACGTACTTCGATCAGGCCGAGGGACTGCAGCTTCTGCATGGCCTCGCGCGCGGCGGTTCGGCTGACCCCTCTCGCCTCGGCCAGTTCGATCTCGTTCGGCAGCGAGGCGCCCGGCGCATGCCGCCCGGACACGATTGCTTCGATCAGATCTGCGACGATCGACTCATGCAGCTTCAACATCCACGCTCTCCCAATCAATAATTTAGTCTGACATATTTTTGTGCATCAAGCCAATTGCGAGGCTCATAGCGCGATATTTGGGATAATATGACATACATATATCGTTGACGAAGATGAGTTCGTTGCTCGTACTCGTTGTGCGTCGAATGTGTGTTTGTGAAACGGGAATAGGGCGCCAGTGGGGAGAGATTTTTGCCGAACACTCATCCTGCTTTTGGATACCACGCGGGCGGGACGCGCTTAGCTTGTGACGGACTTGCCGCCCAAATCCCGCGAAGGTGAAAAGCGGGTGGCGGCTACGATCAAAGAGGGCGCAGCCAATGCCCCCGCTTGCGGGAACGATGACTCGCTCTGGATCGCCATGAACTCAACAAATGGCTCAACGCTGTCGTAACCCATGGAGATCTGCCGGCAGCAGGCGACATTGGAATGCGCAGTAATCCTTGATAAAACGGAGACGTAGCATTGCATGCTACGATTCCGCAAAGATCACGACGGAGACAGCCATGTGGGACAAGATCGAACACAACGGATACGAAGTCTGGGTGCTGCCGATTCTTGCATACGGTCCCCCGGCTCCCACCACCTTGTGGCATTACTCTGCGTACATCTGCCGCCACGGTTCCTCTGCCCATCTCGCGGGGCAGAGCATTCGTTTCCAGGAACTTGCCACCACGTTCGGCAGCGAAGAAGCCGCCCGCGAGGCCGGATATGTCGAAGGCAAGCGGCGCGTCGACATGATGTTCGAAGACGGCTCGGGTGCCGGCAACGGCTGATCGCCGCTCTCATTGTTCAAAATGGACCTCTGGATTCAGCCCTGCACACGGTGTGCCGATTTATACGGGCAGCCCGCTACTGTGGCGCCGCATCACGACCTGACGCGTAACAGCGTCGGCGCGGTGAAAGATGCGCAAGCAGAAGAGCATTACACTTGCGTGCGCTGCGGCGCCGTGTTTGCGCGCATTCTCGCAGGTGCGCCTACGCGACAGATGTGGATGCTTCTGAACGCCGGGCAGCACTGATTTTCTTGTACCGGAGAGTCGACTTACGGACAGTTCTTTCACGCGGGGATTTCTCGAAGCTACCGACGGAGGCCGCCATGTGGACCTGTCGAAACTGCAATGTGTCGTTCGAACTCGATCGCGTCGAACCGGAAGTCGATGCACACGGATTCTTTTTCCTCTGTCCTGCCTGCGACTACCGAAACAAACTGGTGGATACAGGTCTGGACACGACAGGGCGCCCAAAGCTTGTTCAGAGCGACGACGGGCTCTCGCCTCACGATCAGCCTGACTGAGGCAACGCCGCCGAACCCTTTCCGCGGGTAAGCGTACTCGAGATACAGCGCGTCGCCGTCGCGGATGATCCGGCAACGAAGTTAGCCGGTGAACCGGGAAAGAAGCAGCGCATAATGCTGAAATCCCTTTGTCAGAATGATGGAGGCAGATATGGCCACGTTCGCTATAGACGCCATTCGCATCAACCCGACGAACGACAGGCTGACCCACGTGCGTTGGGCTCCGGTTGACCCCGCGACGCGTGACTGGTTGTCCGCTCCGTCGATCGTCGAGGTGGCCGAAGTCGTGGCCGCGATCCGTAGGGGAGATGTTGTCTGGTCCCTTTTTACGCTCGGCGGCACACGGTTTCTGGGGCCAAAAATCGTGTCTGTCTCTCACGCCGACGGCCGTGACGGGATTGACACCGACGTCCCCGGCGAGCACGTCGAAAAATGTATTGACGACCTCCCGCGTGTCTGACCGCGCGCGCTCGCTTATGCGGACCTTGGCGCAGCAGATCTGCCGTTGCGGCGCGGATAATTGCGCCTTGGCATAGAACGTCGGCATGTTTAAGGTAAATTGGCCGTTCTTGAGCGCGCCTTTCAGCGAGACACCATGAAAAACGGAAAATCAAAACTCACGCGTCGTGATGCAGACAGTCTTTTCCCCGATCTGCAGCAAAGCGGCGCCCATCTCGCTAGCCGGCCCGATAACCCATTCGGAGAAGACGTCCGCAGAACCACCGATCGGCGCGATCGTGACGAGGCATCGCTTTGGAAAGATAACCTCGTCACCTTGCCTGCAGCGATCGAGTTGCCGCCGGGGTACGCGTCGGTATCGCACGTGCGCGATGCAATGGAGCGGGCATGGCGGATGAAATGGGTCCGGGAAAGCGGCAGCGAGGTCGTCGCTGAATTTCCCGAAGGCTGGGCGGCGATTCGCCCGGCCAGCGGGCCCGTGGAATTAAAGGACGCCACCGGCGTGGTCCGGGCCGTGTACGGCTGGGCAGGGGATGCTGAAGTGAGACTGCTGCCGCGGTATCGGGTCGAATCGCAGGAGAACAGTTCGAGCGGTCTTGGCAGCGTGCTTGTTCGTGATCGCGAGAACGGCCAGATTCTCGAGCGATCGTCGACATGGTCTGCGCAGACTGGGACCCACCATCCCGATTGGACCCGGCTGTCCGCGTGGCTCGACAAACAGTATCCGCTTCACCGGGATCCGCTGCGGCTCTGGACGGATTGCGAAGACAATCGCGGTTGAATCCGGCTCAACGCGAAACGAAAGTCCGCATTCCACTGTCTCCGCCGCGAGGCATGCAACCCGTGCCGTCGCCATTCGCAAAGAACCCCATCATGCAACACCTGAAATACCTGACAGGCTATCCGGCCGGGCTACAGGAAAAAGTCAAAAAGCTGATAGCCGACGAACAACTCGGCCCATACCTCGTGAAGCGGTACCCCGACACGCACACAGTGCAAACAGACAGGGCGCTTTACGAGTACTGCGCGGAACTCAAGCGCGAACACCTTCGCAACGGCGCGCAAATCGACAAAGTCACCTACGACAGCAAGCTCGACGTCGTGCGTCATGCGCTGGGCCTGCATACGAGCATCTCGCGCGTGCAGGGCGGCAAGCTGAAGGCAAAGAAGGAAATCCGCATCGCCTCGCTTTTCAGGGACGCCGCGCCGGAATTCCTGAAAATGATCGTCGTGCACGAACTCGCTCACTTGAAAGAAAGCGATCACAACAAGGCGTTCTACCGCCTCTGCGAGTTCATGCAACCGGGCTATCACCAGATCGAATTTGATCTGCGCCTGTATCTGACGCATCGTGATCTGAAGAAAAGCCAGCGCTGAGTGTCGAGATTCACGGCCGATCCGAATCCCGGCACAGCGCAAACCAGAGCAACGTTTAGCCGTTAAGCCGCCACTGCCTCCATCGTCTCGACCGCCTCAACCGCCGAGGCCGTCAACAACACCGGAATCGACTTCGACGTCGGCGTCCCCGCGCCATCGGCAACCGAAGAGAGCGGCACCAGCGGATTCGTCTCCGGATAGTAAGCGCCGAGACAGCCACGCGGAATGTCGTATTCCACCAGCAGGAACCCAGCCGCGTGACGCTCGATCCCATCGGCCCACACGCTCGTGATATCCACGCGCTGGCCCGCAACGAAACCCAGCATCGCGAGATCGTCCTTGTTGGCGAACAGCACGCGTCGCTGCCCGTACACACCGCGATAGCGGTCGTCGAGGCCATAGATCGTCGTGTTGTACTGGTCGTGGGAACGCGTTGTCATCAGGGTCATCAGACGCTCGCCGTGCTCTGCGCGCGCCTGATGAATCGGCGTATCGACGTCGATGGCATGCACGAGGAATTGTGCCTTGCCGCTCGGCGTTTTCCAGATCCGCTCGCGTGACGCCACCCCTAAGTGAAAGCCGCCCGGGTTCTTGAGACGCTCGTTGTAGTCGTGGAAGCCGTCGATCACCTGGGCGATGCCGTCGCGAATCAATGCATAGTCGGCGGCCTGAGCGAGCCAGTCGACCTTGCCGCTGCCGAGCGTGGCGTGCGCCATGCGCGCGACGATGGCAATCTCCGACAACAGATTCGCCGAGGCCGGCTTATTCATACCGTACGAGATGTGCACCATGCTCATCGAATCCTCGACGCTCACGCCTTGCGCCACACCATTCTGCAAGTCGATCTCGGTGCGTCCGAGCGTCGGCAGAATCAGCGCGTCGCGTCCGTGGATGAGGTGGCTGCGGTTCAGCTTGGTCGTGATGTGCACGGTCAGTTCGCACGAGCGCATCGCTTCCCATGTGCGCGGCGTGTCCGGCGTCGCGATCGAGAAATTGCCGCCGAGGCCGATGAACACCTTCACCTTGCCGTCGAGCATCGCCTGGATCGTGTTGACGACGTCGAGTCCATGCTCGCGCGGCGGCTCGAAATCGTAGACTTCGCCGAGTCGATCGAGAAACGCCTGAGTCGGCCTTTCTTCGATGCCGACCGTGCGGTCGCCTTGCACATTTGAGTGTCCGCGCACGGGGCACAAGCCCGCACCGCGTCGGCCGATATTGCCGCGCATCATCATCAGGTTCGACAGGATCTGCACCGTCGGCACGGAGTTCTTGTGCTGCGTGAGACCCATGCCCCACGTCGAGATCACCGCGCGGCCCTTCACGTAGATGTCGGCCAGCTTCAGCACGTCTTCGAACGGCACGCCCGATTCGGCGACGATCGTGTCCCAGTTTTCCGCACGCAGATCGTCGGCGAACGCATCGAAACCGACTGTGTGTTCGGCGATGAACGCAACGTCGAGCACACGCGCGAGACCCGACGCCAACGCTTCGTCGTCGAGTTCGATCACGCGTTTGGCGACGCCCTTGATCAGCGCAAAATCGCCGCCGACTTTCGGCCGGATGAACACGGAGCTGATTTTCGTGCTGCCCATCGTGATCATTTCAACCGGATGCTGCGGGCTGGCAAAGCGTTCGAGTCCGCGTTCCTTCAGCGGATTGATCGACACGATAATCGCGCCGCGTTTCGCGCATTCGCGTAGTTCGCCCAGCATGCGCGGATGGTTGGTCGCGGGATTCTGGCCGAAGATCAGAAGCGTATCGGCGTGTTCGAAGTCGTCGAGCGTGACCGTGCCCTTGCCGATGCCGACCGTGTGCGGCAAGCCGCGGCTGGTCGCTTCGTGGCACATGTTCGAGCAGTCGGGGAAATTGTTGGTGCCGTACATGCGCACGAACAACTGGTACAGGAATGCGGCTTCGTTGCTGGCGCGGCCCGAGGTGTAGAAGGCGGCGCTGTCGGGATCGTCGAGGCGCTTCAGGTGATCGGCGATCAGATCGAAGGCTTCGTCCCAGCCGATCGGCACGTAACGGTCGCGCATCGCGTCGTAGACGAGCGGGTCGGTCAGGCGGCCGTGCTGTTCCAACTCGAAATCCGACTGCGCCATCAGTTCTTCGACCGTATGGTTCTCGAAGAACGCCGGTGTCACGCGCTTGCTGGTTGCCTCGGCGGCGACGGCCTTGACGCCGTTTTCGCAGAACTCGAAGGTCGACGCATGCTCGCGATCCGGCCACGCGCAGCCCGGGCAGTCGAAGCCGTCCGGCTGATTCTGCTTGAGCAGCATGCGGTAGTCGCCACCCGTCACCTTTTCCTTGAGCAGGTTGATGGCGACGTATTTGAGCGCGCCCCAGCCGGCGGCGGGGTGCGTGTACGGTTCGATGCGAGCTTCGGGTTTCTTCATGATCTTGCCGCCGGAGGTGGCCTGGACGAGGCTTTTATGCCGATGCACGGAAGCCTACTGTGTTCCAAAAACGGCGCAGCATACAGAAAATCGGAAAGGAGAGGGGTACAGTTACCGGAAATTTGTCATAGACTGGCGTTTCCGCCGCGCGCCTGCTTGAGCCAAGGTCTTGAAACTGTACGAAAAACTCGCCGATGAAATAACCGAAGCCGTGCGCCGTGGGGTCTTTGCGGTCGGCGAGCGGATTCCGTCGGTGCGGCAGGCGAGCCAGCAGCACGGCGTCAGCATCAAGACCGTGCTGCACGCGTACGCGTTGCTGGAAAGCCGGGGGATGGTCGAGACCCGGCCGCAGTCGGGCTATTTCGTGCGCGACGCGGTGGCGACGGCCGCGACGCTCGACGAGCCGCGTCTGAACCGCCAGCCGTCAGCTCACACGCCGCCGGTGGCCGCTGCAGTCGACGTGAGCCGCCTCGTGCTGTCCACCTTGCGCAGCATCCGTGCGCACGACGCCGTGCCGCTCGGCTCGCCGTATCCGGACCCGTCGCTGTTCCCGTGGCGGCGCATCAACCAGTATGCGAACGCGATCGCACGGCGTCACGCGAGCTGGAATCTGATCGACGATTTGCCGCCCGGCAATCCGGAGCTGATCCGGCAGATCGCGCGCCGCTATGCCGAGAATGGCGTGCCGGTCGATCCCGACGAAATCATCATCACGCTCGGCGCGACGGAGGCGATCAACCTCAGCTTGCAGGCGGTCGCCAAACCGGGCGATACGGTTGCCGTCGAGTCGCCGACGTACTACGCGATGCTGCACGCTATCGAGCGTCTCGGCATGCGCGCCATCGAAGTGGCGACGCATCCGGTCCATGGTATCGATATCGAGGCGTTGGCCCAGGTCATCGCGCGGCAGAAGATATCTGCGTGCATGGTGATGCCGAACTTCCAGAATCCGCTCGGTTTCCAGATGCCGGACGCGCGTAAGCAGCAACTGGTCGAACTGCTTGCCGCGCACGAGATTCCCGTCATCGAGAACGATGTCTATCAGGAGCTGTACTTCGGCGAGGCGCGGCCGTCGACTTTGAAAGACTTCGATACCAAGGGGCTGGTGCTGCATTGCGCGTCGTTTTCGAAGAGCCTGACCGCGTCGTACCGGATCGGCTGGGCAATGCCGGGGCGCTACCGCGCGCAGGTCGAGAAGCTGAAGTTTCTCAACACGCTGACGACGCCCTCGGTGCCGCAAGTCGCTGTCGCCGATTACCTGAAGCAGGACGGTTACGATCGGCATCTGCGGCACGTGCGCAAGGTCTACCGGCAACAGGCGAGCATCATGATGGCGATGGTGCAGCGGTTTTTCCCGGCGGGCACGCGCGTGTCGACGCCGCAAGGCGGGTACGTGCTGTGGGTGGAATTGCCCGAGCGTGTCGATTCGATGCGGCTCTATCAGGCGGCACTCGCGCGCAGCATCACGATCGGACCGGGCATGATGTTTTCGATGCGCGACGATTTTCGCCACTTCATCCGGCTCAATTACAGCTATCCGTGGACGGCGCAGACCGAGGCGGCATTGAAGACGCTGGGTGAACTGGTGGCGCAGATGGCCTGACAGGGCGGCGCAGGGTTGAGTACGGCCCGGCTTGGGTCGGAGAAAAACGAGGAGACATTCACGATGGAAGACGATGAACTCGACCCGGTGCTGGTCGCCATACTGGCGCAATTGTGGCGCGGGTATCAGGAGACGCCTGGCGGCGCGTGGTCGCTCGCCAAGCTTTCGAAGCAGGCCGACGTGCCGATGAGCGCGTTGCGGCGGCAACTGACGGCGCTCGTCGACGGCGGCCTGGTGGACACCACGTTCAACGAGGAAGGCACCGGAACGGCGCGCCTGAGCGAGCTCGGCCAGGGCTTGTGCGCCGACCTGTTCGGTGAGGGCGATTCGCCAGACGACGAGCAGGTGGAGCCGCCACAGGTTCACTGAGTTGCCGCTGAATGTGCTGCGCGGGCGACGGCTGTGCCTTCGGCATCCGGCTGCGATGAGCGCTTTATGCCCCGGCTTGATCGGGGCATTACGCTTCTTCTATTAAGTGCTTGCCATAGCGCTTTTCGGATGCACTTGTGCGGAGGCGCAAACCTGGTTTTGTGGTCACCAAAATATAGATTTCGTTATGGGCGGGATAACGAAAAATATTTTTTGCGCTGAAATTGGCCTTCGAATATGGCCCCTTATGCTGAAGCCTTGTCCGGGACATGCCCGGGCTGTGGCAGGCACCCGGAACCCATCATCGGAGAATTCATGAAAGCAAAGCTGGCGCGAGTGCTGCATCGCTCATTGCGCATCAAAACCGTCCGGACTGTGCTCGCCGCAGCGTTCGGTGCCTCTCTCGCATTCGGC
Source organism: Paraburkholderia caffeinilytica (assembly GCF_046030355.1). Lineage (GTDB taxonomy): Bacteria > Pseudomonadota > Gammaproteobacteria > Burkholderiales > Burkholderiaceae > Paraburkholderia > Paraburkholderia caffeinilytica_B. Next base: position 460,299 of record NZ_JAQQCQ010000004.1, on the reverse strand, counting down.
GCCGGGGTGGCCGCTGCCGCGACTGCGCAGCCACTTGGCATTGCCTTCGTCTACCTCGGCAATCCGGGCGACGCCGGCTGGACCTACGCGCATGAGCAGGGCGTGAAAGAGGTCGAGGCAAAATTCGGCGACAAGATCAAAGTGACGCGCGTCGAGAACGTACCGGAGTCGGCGGATTCGGAGCGCGTGTTTCGTGATCTGGCGTCCAAGGGCAACAAGATCGTGGTCGGGTCGAGCTTCGGCTTCCAGGATTTCGAGCTGAAGGTCGCCAAGGACTTCCCGGATGCCGTGTTCGAACATGCGACCGGTTACAAGAAGGCCGCCAACTTCGCTACCTACGACGTGCGGACCTACCAGAGCGCCTACCTGGCCGGACTGGTCGCCGGTTATACGACGAAATCCAACACGCTTGGCTTTGTCGGCTCGGTGCCGGTGCCGGAGGTGGTGCGCAACATCAACGCGTTCACGATGGGCGCGCGCTCGGTCAATCCGAATGCGCGCGTGAAGGTCGTGTGGATCAATAGCTGGTTCGACCCGGGCCGCGAAAAGCAGGCCGCCGAGACGCTGATCGGCCAGGGCGCCGACGTGCTGATCCAGAACACCGATTCGACGGCGACGATGCAGACAGCCGAGCAGAAGAAAGTGCATGCATTCGGCTGGGATTCCGACATGAAGAAGTTCGGGCCGAACGCTCAGTTGGGCGCATGCGTCAGCAACTGGGGCGTGTACTACACGCATCTGGTGCAGCAGGTGATGGCGGGTTCGTGGAACAACTCGCCTGTGTGGTGGGGGCTGAAAGAGAAGGCAATCGATCTGGCCGACATCAACACGGATGCGGTGTCGCCGGCGGCGCAAAAGGCGTTGAGCCAGAAGCGCGACGACATCATCTCCGGCAAATTCAATCCGTTTGCCGGTCCGATTGCGGATCAGTCCGGTGCAGTGAAAGTTGCCGCGGGCAAGTCGTTGAGCGATGCGGAACTGCTGCGTTTGAACTGGTTCGTGCAGGGCGTCGACGGTTCGCTGCCGAAATAGTGAATTGATTGGCTTGCCTAACGATGATTAAAAACTAAAGGAGATCGCCCGTGAGTCTTACCGTCTCGACCGATGCCGGCGCAGCCGGCGTGGCGGCAGCCTATCCGCCGCAGGGTTTAACGCCGACGCACGAGCAGGTGGTGCGGCATCTGCGGCATTCGAGCCGGGTAGCCGAGCGGGCGACCCTGCTGGGGCACCACCCGTTCGGCGCGGTGCTGGTCGGCCCGGATCAGGAGGCCGTCTTGATGGAGCAGGGCAATGTCGACACGGTGAATCACGCCGAGTCGGTGCTGGCTCGCGTGGCGGCGTTGAATTTCACGCCGGAGTACTTGTGGAGTTGTACGTTGTACACGTCGGTCGAGCCTTGCTGCATGTGTGCGGGCACGATGTATTGGGCCAATATCGGCCGCGTCGTGTTTGGCATGACCGAGAAGCGCTTGCTGGAGGCGACCGGCGATCATGCCGAGAATCCGACCATGAGCGTAGATTGCCGGTATGTGTTCGATCATTGCCAGAAACCCGTCGAGGTGATCGGCCCGGTGGCCGAGGTGGAGGCCGAGGTGATGGATGTTCAGCGGAGATTCTGGCGCGGCAGATAGCATTTCCTGCCTGCACATCGCTGAAGTCTGTTTGCCTGCGCCGTGCGAAGAATGAAAAGTAGAAAGCAATACCGTCGGCAGACACGAACAGCCCAATCTCACTGTGCCGAGCCGGTTTCCGCCGGTGCCAGCATTGCCAGTCCGCAGAACCAGTCGCCGCCGTGTGGCTGATATTTCCACGGGTTATGGTTTGCCTTGATCACAGTGGGACACGAATCGTTCACGACGATCCCGGGATCCGCCGCGGTGCATCGAAGCATCGCGGTTTCGGTTTGCTGGAGCGCGGGCCTCACCGCCTTACGCCGGGTGTCCGCTTCGCCTGGCGCATCCGGCGCATCCGCGGTTCCCGTTCGCATGCTTTCGATCAGCCGTTGCAACTCCTCGATTCGAGTTGCATACCACGTCCCCAGACACGCCGCGTCGCGGCAATTCGCTTCTCGCCACGCCCATTTGCTGTCGCTGTCGGTGAGAAAGGCGCGACGGTTGATGACCTGCCGCCGCGCTTTCCAGTAGAGTTGTCCCAGCGTGTCGTCGAGCTTCGAGAGCGCAGGGTCGTTGCAGATCATCCGTTCGGTGAGCGAGCGTCCCCTGGTGCAGTCGAAACTCGTGGCTTGAGCGGGCAGCGTCGACAGCATGAGGGCGGCGACAAGCATGAGGCGGAAAATTTTCATTGTGCTCCCGGCAGTGCATGGGTTTTTCATGCAATGGATGATCGGTCGAGTCGCCGGAACACAGATGCCCGAGAACAGCGTGGGTTCGGGTGGGTAATTACCAAATCTTGCCTTACGCGGGACGCACTGGAATGGGGTAGGGCAAGCCCGCACGATTTCAGGTATATGCATTGCAGGTGCGAATGAGTAGACGCCTTGCTTGCCACGCCGCTTGAGACGATGGCGAAGCCGACGCATTCACCCATGCGCACAGGCAGGCACAGTTGCGGGCCGTAATGGCCCGCACGCAAACGCGGGACGTAAAAACGGGAGAAAAAATGAAACAAGGCCTCGTTCGATGTATGTATGCGGTGGCCGGCTTGCTGGCCCTGCCAGCAGTGGCGTACGCGCAGTCGCAGGCTTATACGAACGGCCCGGTCAACATGCGCGCCGGGCCGGCTTCGGATTACCCGATCGTGACGCAGTTGCCAGGCGGTGTCCCGGTTAGCGTGATGGGTTGCATCAGCAGCTATCAGTGGTGTGACGTCGCCGCGCCGAACCTGCGCGGCTGGGTGTATGCGGGGCGGCTCAGCTATCCCTATCAGGGCAGCAACGTGCCGGTGATGAGCTACGGCACGGTGATCGGATTACCCATCGTGACGTTCTCGATCGGCACGTATTGGGGCAATTATTATCGGGGCCGGCCGTGGTACGGCCAGCAATCGCGCTGGGCGCATCATCCGCCCCCGCCACCGCCGAGACCGGGGGCCGGACGGCCACCGGGAGGGCGCCCGCCGGGACATGCGGGTGGGCGGCCGCCGGGTGGCCCGCCACCGGGGCATGGTGGGGGGCGACCGCCGGGGCATGCAGGCGGTCGGCCACCGGGTGGGCCGCCGCCAGGGAATGCGGGCGGGCGGCCACCGGGTGGTCCGCCACCGGGGAATGCGGGTGGGCGTCCTCCGGGAGGTCCGCCACCAGGGAATGCCGGCGGGCGGCCACCGGGCGGTCCGCCACCGGGGAATGCGGGTGGGCGGCCACCGGGCGGTCCGCCACCGGGGAATGCGGGTGGGCGGCCACCGGGTGGCCAGCCGCCAGGTAATGCAGGTGGCCGTCCGCCGGGAGGTCAGCAAGGCGGCGGGAATAACCGCCCTCAAGGCGGGCCTCAGCAGGGCGGAGGCGGACCTCCGGGTGGCGGAAGAGACGGCGGAGGCGGCGGTGGCCGGCCACCCGATCAGCACGGCTGATCGGGTTCGCGCCATCTGCGGGCGGCACAACGCGCCTCAACTCGCGTGAGTCAGACTCCAGATTCCAGGGGCCGCACCGCCGCGAAGCGCGAGCGGAATCCGTCTTATGAGCTCACTAGATCGCCACCACTATCCCCGCGTTGGCGACCTGGTAAGCCGGCGCCTCTCTTCAATACGCCGCGTTCAGAAACGCCGAGCTGACCGCCCGCAAGGTTTCCTGGGAGCGCGGATCGCTCAGCCGCGTATGCAGTACCACTTTCGAGGTCGGCAGCGGCGGCAGGCCGAGTTGCTCGCCGACCTCGATCGCTCCCGCCGGTGCCACGCGCTGCGCCAGCGCGGCCACGGCGAGCCCTGCGCTGACGGCCGCGCCGACGGCCATCACGCCGCCACCGACGAACACCTCGGTCCACGCGATCCCGGCCGCATCGAGCGCATCTGTGGCAATCGCGCGAATTCCGCACGGTGCGGCGAGCGTCGCCAGCTTCAGCGGCTGCCCCTCGCGATGTTGCCAACCCGGCGTCGCGAACCAGCCAAGCCGTTCCTCAGCCAGCAACTGTCCATCGTGGCGATCGCCCTCGCGACGGCCGATTGCCGCGTCGACTTCGCCCCGCTCGAACCATCCAAGCACATCGCGTGACGCGGCAATGCGCACCTCGATGACGAGCAGCGGATCGTACGCCGCGAGCCGCCCCAGCAGCGCCGGCAGATTGGGTCCTGCCACATGGTCGCTGATGCCGAGCTTGAGCCGGCGCTCTGGCGCATCGGCGGTCCCCGCGAGCGCTCGTTCGTGGGCGAGCAGCAATTGCCGGGCTGCGCCGATGAAGGCATCGCCGCGCGGCGAGAGCCTTACCGCGCGCGGCGTGCGCTCCAGCAAGCGGTAACCCAGACGCGCTTCGAGCCGTTTGAGCTTGAGGCTCATCGCGGCCTGGGAGGTGTCCATGACTTCGGCGGCGCGCGTGAAGCTGCCGAGATCCGCAACCAGCACGAAGGCCTGGATCGCATCCAGATCGAGAGGGCGAGCGAGGGTGTTCATATCAAAACTTTATCGCAGATATAAATCACCATATCTTGATGTAATGATTGCGCAGGCGCAAGCTCACCCTCAATCGAAACCACAAGGAGTTCGCATGCTTGCCAAACAGTATTCGCACCGTCTGCCCTGCACTTATGACATGGGGATCATCCGCGAGCGCGCGACGCGGCGCGGCCCGTTGTGGGATGCGACCGAGGGGCTCGGGTTCAAGGCGTTCGTCGCCCGCGAACGGGGCCGCTACGGTGCCACCGCGAACGTGTATTCCGCGGTGTATCTGTGGCTCGACGTCGAGCAGACCGCCGACTTCTTCATGGGCTCGCGCTTTCAGAACGTGATTGACGACTTCGGCCGTCCCGATGTCGAAACCTGGCTGCCGCTGGATGCCCGCAAAGGGCCGGCGCAACGGGCGCTTGCGTTGTATCGCGAGGAACAGCCAATCGGCGAGCAGGACAATCGCGCCGAGCTGCGCGCCGCGCACGCCGAACAGAACCGTCGCATCGCCGGGCAGGACGATACGGTCGCCGTGGTCTCCGCGCTCGACGTCGCCAACTGGAAGCTGATCCGCCTCACGCTGTCGGCGGCGGCGCCGGTCGCCACCGCGGGCCGCACGGTCTACGAGGTGTTGCACCTCGCGCGACCGGGCGTCGCGAGCCTGATCGGCTGACGCGCCAGCCGGCCGGCTCGCGCACTTTGCGCCGTGTATCGCGATTAAAGTGCGCGGGCCTCGCGTAAACCCCGGTGCGCCGCGTACACTAACCTGCCGATGTGGGGTTAGGGGGCGCACAAATGACACGCGAAGCGACATCAGATTGCACGATGGGAGCAACGCCTGAGGGCACCCGCTACGGGCCAGACCGGGCCGAGGGGGTGCTGGCGTCGGAGCGTACGGTGTTGCGGCTGATTACGCGCAATACCCCGCTGCCGGAATTGCTCAATGAAGTATGCCGCCGCGCGGAAGCGCTGCTGGGCGATGGTGCGAGCTGTACGATCCTGCTACTGGACGCGGACGGCCTGCGCGCGCGCGTGGGCGGCGCACCCTCGCTGCCGGCGCACTTCAGTGCCGCGATCGACGGCGTCGCGATCGGCCCACGGGCCGGTTCGTGCGGCACCGCGATGTTCGAGCGGCGCATGGTCGCCGTCGAAGATATCGAAACCGATCCGCTGTGGGCTGATTTCCGGCATCTTGCCTTGCCGCTCGGCCTGCGCGCGTGCTGGTCGATGCCGTTTGAAAACGATGCCGGCAAGGTGCTGGGCGCGTTCGCGGTCTATCACCGCACCTCGCGCCGACCGAGCGCCGAAGAAGCGGCGATGCTGCAGGACATCAGTCACAGCGTCGGTCTCGCCGTCCATCAGGACGCCATGGCGCAACGCCTCGCGCAGAGCGAGGAACATCACCGGCTGGTGGTGGATCACCTGAACGAAGGCATCGTCGTGCAGTCGCGCGACGGCGTGGTGCTGGCCTGCAATCCGAGTGCGCAACGCATTCTGCGCGCGAGCCCCGACCTGATCGGCCATGACATTCTGACGGTGATGGTGCGGGCGTATCACGAGGACGGTTCCATCGTCACCGAGGCCGACCGCCCGACCACGCAGGTGCTGACGACCAACAAACCCATACTCGGCATCACGATCGGTCTGGAACTGACCGACGGCGATATCATCTGGATTACTGAGAATGTCGTGCCGATAATCAAACCGGGCGACAGCGAACCCAGCTCGGTGCTGATCTCGTTTACCGACATTGGGCCGGTGCGCGAGGCGCAACGGCAACTTAGGTTTCTGGCCACCCGCGATCCGCTCACCGGCCTCTACAACCGTGCCTACCTGGCCGAGCGGATGCAGGATCTGTTCACGCCGGGCGGGGTGGTGGGAATGGGCGAGCTGGCGCGGGTCGCCGTGCTGTTCGTCGACCTGGACGGTTTCAAGAAGGTCAACGACACCGCGGGTCACGAGGCTGGCGATGCGCTGCTGTGCAGCGTGGCGGAACGGCTGTCGGCGTGTGTGGGACGCGACGATACGCTCGCGCGCGTGGGGGGCGACGAATTCGTGATCGTGGTCAGTGCTTACGAAAACACGGGACATCTGATCGCGCTTGCCCAACGTATTCTCGACACGATCGCGGTGCCGTTCGCGGTGGCCGACAACGAGTACTACATGGGTGCATCGATCGGTATCAGTCTGTTTCCCGAAGACGGGCAGGACGTGCCCACGCTGATGCGCAACGCCGACTCGGCGATGTACCACGCCAAACAATGCGGCCGCAACAATTTTCAGTTCTTCACCGCCGAGCTGAATCAGCATCTGCAACGGCGCTTCATGATCGAGCAGGCGTTGCGGCGCGCGCTCGCCACCGACGAACTGAGCCTCGTGTATCAGCCGATCGTCGACAGCCAGTGCGGCCGGACGATCGGCGCCGAAGCGCTGCTGCGGTGGTACAACAGTGAGCTGGGCAATGTCTCGCCGGCGGAATTCATCCCCGTGGCGGAAGACGCCGGCCTGATCGTCGAGATCGGCGCCTGGGTGCTGGCGCGGGCCTGCGAGCAGGTCGCGCAATGGCGGCGCACGCTGGCGCCGGATCTGATCGTCGCGGTGAATCTGTCGCCGCGCCAGTTCAAAGGTGGCCTGGTGGAGCGGATCGCGCGCTGTCTCGAGGAGTCCGGGCTCGAGCCGGCGGCGCTGGAACTGGAGATTACCGAGCGGCTGCTGATGAACGACAGCGACGCCGTCCTGCCGATGCTGAGCGCATTGAGTGCGATGGGCGTGCGGATTTCCGTCGACGATTTCGGTACCGGCTATTCGTCGCTGTCGTATTTGAAGCGGTTTCCGCTGCATAACCTGAAGATCGACCGGTCCTTCGTCGCGGGGTTGCCGGATCATCGCGATTCGATCGCGATCACCCAGGCGGTGGTGGCGATGGCCCATTCGCTCGGCATGAACGTCACGGCGGAAGGCGTGGAGACCGCCGAGCAGGCGGCGTTTTTGCGCGGGATCGCCTGCGATAAGCAACAAGGGTATTTTTACAGCCGGCCCGTGGGCGCGAGTGCTTATGCGCGTAGTTTGTATGACGCGCAGGTGGGGTTGGCCAGCGCCTCATGACTGTCCGGACGTCTGCGGCCATGGCCGCGGGCGTCACAAATCCACTTCGCCGGCCGGGGTAATAGGGCAATGGGACGTCACTGCCGGGGGCATTCCGGCTCGATTGTTCAGTTTGACAAACAAGTGCCTTCGCGTTCCCGGTATTTATCCGCGCCCCCTGTCTCCTTAAAATCCTCCCATCGAATGTAAATTCCGCGCCGTGCCGAAGCGGCACAGCGCGATGGGAGTCGTTATGTCAGCCTTGATTCAAAAGCAGCTCTATCGGCCTGAGGTAATCCTGCCGATGGTCGCCCTCATGCAGGTGATGGTGTCGCAGGATTTCAACCTGGGCCAGGTCGGCTGGGTCGTCGCGGCGCGCGGTGCGCAGGCCGCCTTGCAACGCTCGCGCGAATTGATTTGCGCCGTGCATTGCCACGCCTGAGCCTGACCAGGGGCAATTCCCGCCAATCGACCGGCGTCGGTCTCCCGGCGGGGTGAGAACAGATCGCTTGCCGCAGCGGCGACGTCACAGTACGCAACAGAATCAACGAGAAGAGGCGATAAAGGCAATACGAGGCGCTGAGGGTAAGATGCTACGACCTGCACCCCAGCCTCGGGAGATCTGCCATGCCACAGCACTTCGACGCAGTCGTGATCGGCACGGGACAGGGCGGTTCGCCGCTCGCAGTCCGTCTCGGCAAAAGCGGCCGTAAAACCGCTGTCATCGAACGAGGGGCCTTCGGCGGGACCTGCGTGAATGTCGGCTGCACGCCTACCAAATCGTATGTGGCCAGCGCCCGTGCGGCGCACGTGGCGCGCCACGCCGCGGACCTGGGCGTGCAGCTGAGCGGGGCGGTCAGCGTCGATCTGGCCGCGGTCAAGGCGCGCAAGGACAGGATCATCGGCCAATCGCGCAGCGGCGTGGAGAAATGGCTGCGCGGCGCGGATAACGTCACGGTCTTTAGCGGCCACGCGCGCTTCACCGGCCCGCATACGCTCGCCATCAGCGGCCCGGACGGCATGGTGCGCGAGGAACTCAGCGCCGGCGAAATCTTCATCAACACCGGTACGCGCGCAGTCGTGCCGCCGCTCGAAGGGCTCGAGCGCGTTCGCTATTACACCAACTCCAACCTGCTCGAACTGACGGAATTGCCGGACCATCTGGCGATTGTCGGCGGCAGCTATATCGCGCTCGAATTCGCACAGATTTTTCGCCGTTTCGGCAGCCGGGTGACGGTGCTGGTGCGCGGCGAGCGTGTGCTCACGCGCGAGGATGCCGACTTCGCCGACTCCGTGCAGAAGGTGCTGGCGCGGGAAGGGATCGAGTTTGTCTTCGGTGTGCAGCCCGTGCGGGTCGAACCGCATCCGCATCACGAGAACGAGGTGTGTATCGGTTTTGAGCAGAACATTCCCGCGCTCGAAGCGTCGCACCTGCTGTTCGCCACCGGCCGTGAACCGAATACGGACGACCTCGGTCTCGCCGCCGCCGGCATCGTGACGGACAAGCACGGCATGATTCCCGTCGACGGCCAGTTGCGCACCAACGTGCCGGGCGTCTGGGCGATCGGCGACATCAACGGACGCGGTGCTTTTACGCACACTTCCTACGATGATTTTCAGATCGTCGCGGCCAATCTGCTCGACGGCGGCGCACGCAGTGTCGATACCCGGATCATGACCTATGCGGTGTTCGTCGACCCGCCGCTTGCGCGCGTCGGGCTCTCGGAGGCCGACGTGCGCAAAGCCGGCCGCGATGCGCTGATCGCCACCATGCCGATGACGCGCGTGGGCCGCGCGCGCGAACGCGGCGAGACCGACGGTTTCATGAAGGTGCTGGTCGACCCGCAAAGCCGGCAGATTCTCGGTGCGGCGATCCATGGCATCGAGGGTGACGAAGCGCTGCACACGTTCATCGACATCATGACGGCCGGCGCGCCGTATCCGACCTTGCAGTACGCCATGCACATTCATCCAACCATCAGCGAGCTGGTGCCGACTTTGCTCGACGGCCTCAAGCCGATGAAGTGAGCAGACCGTGTTCAACGGCTTGACGTGCAACAACCGAAAGCTGCGGTCACGCCGTCCTAACGGGATTACACTCGAACTGGCACGTATCCTGGAGCGAGATCATGACTGAGGCCAACCCCAACAGCACTTTTCGCGGTCTTCCGTTGACCCCGGAGCAGGACGCGGAAGTCAGGCACTACATCAAGAAACAGAAGCAGCAGGGCGCGCCGTGGGATACGCCGGAACTGGCGTCCATGCTTCAAGACATGCTGGAACCGCCGGGCGATGACGACGCGGAATTCGATCCCATCTTCGACGAAACGAAGGCTGTCGCGGAACGCGCGGCGGCGTCGATCGACGAGTCGATGGACCCGATTGAAGCCAGCGAGGAACTGCACGCGGCCATGGAAATCGAGGCCATGAAGGGCATGCGACGTTGAGCTTGCGTCGTGGAGCTACGGGCGAGCGGCGCTTCTCGACCCCGCGGGGAACGGTCGCGCGGCGACCACGAATCAGGGAAAAAACATGAGCATCAGCATCGTCCAGCTCGGGTCTCCGAGGGCGCCCGACGAAGGGCTGCGCATCGGCACCGTTCGGCGACCGCCGCGCGGCGTACCCCGGGCGGAATTCGCCACGCGCGACTACTACGATGTGTGGCTGCCTAATCTGTCGCCTGATGCGGAATTGATCAAGGAAGCAAAGGCGGCTTCCAGCGACACCGAATGGGCCGCATTTGCGAAAAAATTCCGGGCGGAGATGAATAGTAGCGATACCAGTAAGGTGCTGGACCTGCTGGCCGCATTGTCAAAAACGACGCACTTTTCCGTCGGCTGCTACTGCGAGGACGAAAGCCGGTGCCATCGCAGCATTCTCCGCCAGCTGTTGGACGAGCGCGGGGCGCTGGTTCGGTGATTGTTTAAATACGCTAGACACGCCTCGTGGTGTAACAGCGCCGGCGATACCGGTCAATTTGGCGCGCCGGGTGCCGGTTATGTGCATGCGTAGCCGGTCCACATTCGACAAGTCTCGTAGTCATCGTCGATAATCGGCAGCGTGCGGGGCCACCTGGGCGTCCAGGATGCTGCGCCTGGCTGGCCATTGCGGTGCGCGATGCCCACTAGCACACGTCTTCACACTCGCGACTACACAATCAGGAAACCGACCGATGGGCAAGGGACGCGTCGAAGCCTTCAGCGATGGCGTGATCGCCATCATCATCACGATCATGGTGCTCGAGTTGAAGGTGCCGGAAGGCTACGATCTCGCCGCGCTGCGCCCCGTGATCCCCGTGTTCTGCGCCTACGTGCTGAGTTTCATCTACGTCGGCATCTACTGGAACAATCATCACCACATGTTCCATGCCGTGCAGAAGGTCAACGGCGCGGTGTTGTGGGCCAATCTCCACCTGTTGTTCTGGCTGTCGCTGCTGCCGGCCGTCACCCATTGGGTCGGCGAAAACCATCTCGCCGCCTGGCCGACCGCGATGTACGGCGCCGTGCTGTTCATGTCGGCGATTGCGTATTTCATTCTGACGCGCGTGTTGATCCGCGAGCACGGCGCCGGGTCGACGATCGCGAAGGCGGTCGGCAATGACTTCAAGGGCAAGGTCTCGGTCGTCATCTATCTGACGGGGATCGCGCTGGCATTCGTTCAGCCGTGGCTCTCGGCGGCGCTCTACACGCTGGCCGCCGCGTGGTGGCTGGTGCCCGACCGCCGTATCGAACACCTGATGGAAGCGTAAGCATGTTGCTTGCGCTCAAGCTCGCGCTGGTGCCCGCGTTTCTTGCCGCGCTGACCGTGGCGGGGCGTGTCTGGGGACCGTCGGTGGCGGGATGGCTGGCGGGATTGCCGGTGGTGGCCGGACCGATCGTTTTGCTGCTCGCGCTGGAGCGCGGGCCGGCGTTCGCGGCGCAGGCGTCGGCGGCATCGATCGCGGCGATCGCCGCATCCGAGGCGTTTAATTTTGCCTACGCGTGGACCTGCCGGCGTTCAGCATGGCCGCTTGCGCTGACGGTCGGCATGCTCGGGTGGGTTGGCGTGGCGATGCTGCTTACGCATTTGCCGGGCGGACTGATATGGGCGGTGGCCGCGGGATGCGTCGCTGTCGCGATTTCGCAAAGCGGCTTGCCGCGCGTCGCCGGTCACGTGCCGGCAGCGCGCGTCGCGCTCGGCGATCTTGCGCTGCGCATGCTTGCCGGCGCGTTGCTGACAGTTGCGGTGACCACGCTGTCCGCCTCGATGGGGGCGACGTGGAGCGGGCTGCTCTCGGTGTTTCCTTTGCTCGGCATCGTGCTCGCGGTATCGGCCCAGCGCGCGCACGGCGCGGACTTTGTCGCATTGCTGATGCGCGGCATGGTGATCGGCCGCGGCTCGTTTGCGGCGTTTTTTGCCGTGACCGCGACGATGTTGCCGCATAACGGCGTCTGGCTGAGCTTCGCGTGCGCGGCGGTGGTGTCGATGGTGGTGCAGGGCGCGACCCGGCGGATGCTGGGCGCGAAGCGATCTGTGCCGGCTTTGACTCGTGAACTTGCCGAACCGCAGTCGGCGGATTGAGTGTTTGAATTCGAATCATGACTTCGCGTACCCACCGCTCCCCAACCACCCGAATCGGCCTGATCTCCGACACGCACAACCTCGTGCGTCCGGAAGCCCTGCACTATCTCGCGGGGTGCGACGCGATCATCCACGCGGGCGATATCTGCAATCAGGCGGTGCTCGATGCACTCGCACAGATCGCGCCGGTCACCGCCGTGCGCGGCAATAACGATATCGATGAGCCCGTCGCCTCGCTGCCGACGCACGTCAAACTGACCGTGCAACAGGTGACGATCCTTGTCGTGCATGACATCGCCGACGTGGGTCACGATCCGCGCAGTGAGGGCATCGGCGTGGTCGTGACAGGGCACTCGCACAAGCCCGCGATCAGCGAACGCGACGGGGTGCTGTTCGTTAATCCAGGCAGCGCCGGACCCCGGCGTTTCAAGTTGCCGATTTCCGCGGGCATGCTAGTCATTGAAGGCTCGCATGCAAGCGCAACGTTCGATTCTCTGCTGACGTAAAAAAACGGGCCGGCAAATCTGCCGTCCCGTTTTCGGACACGCTAATGCGAATTGCCACGGTTGGTCGCCTCTTACTGCGAGCGATACGCGGCTGATCCGCGTACACCGTCGGTGGTCAGCTGCTACGGTCAACTACCGTGGCGTAACTCGGAATCAGGCACGCGCCGTAGCCGCGGTCGCGTAACCTTCGTCCATCTCCGCCGCCTCACGCTCGCCGCGCAGCACCGCATGCGCTTCCGCACGCGTTGCGACACACGGACCCGAGCCGAGCAACGGCTTGCGGGCCGTTTCGCGCAGCGCGAACACCGACACGATACCGATCAACGACGCGCCCATCAGGTAGTACGCGGGCATCATCAGATTGCCGGTGCTGTCGACCAGCCATGCCGTCACGAGCGGCGTCGTCCCGCCGAACAGCGACACCGAAATGTTGAAGCCGATTGCAAGCGCGCCATAGCGAATTTTGGTCGGGAACAGCGCCGGCAGTGCCGACGGCATCACACCGGTAAAGCACGACAGCAGCACGCCGAGAATCATCAGGCCGCCGAATACCGGCAGCACCGTGCCCATGCGAATCAGCAACAGCGCGGGAATCGACAGCACGAACAGACCCACGCAACCGAACAGCATGACCGGCTTGCGGCCGATCGTGTCGGACAGGCGGCCGGCCGCCAGCGTCATCGGCATCATCAGCACCATCACGAGCAGCACGAGGAACAGGCCGTGCGTTTCGTTGAAGTGCAGCGTGGCCGACAGATAGCTCGGCAGATACGAGAGCGCCATGTAGTCGGTGACGTTGAAGATCAGCACGAGACCCACGCACAGCAGAAGCGGTTTCCATTGCTGCATCAGCAAGTCGCGGAACGATTGCTTCGGGAGCGCCTTGTCTTCGGCTTCGCGCTGCTCGGCCTGCTTCTTGAATGCGGGCGTTTCTTCGAGCTTCATCCGGATGTAGAGCCCCACCAGACCCAAGGGGCCCGCGATCAGGAACGGCACACGCCAGCCCCACGAGAGCAGCGCCTCGTTCGACAGCGTCGCCGTCAGAACCGCGACCGTACCCGCGCCGAGCACGTAGCCAATCAGCGTGCCGAACTCGAGGAAGCTGCCCATGAAGCCGCGGCGCTTGTCCGTCGAGAATTCGGCGATGAAGGTCGCGGCGCCGCCGTATTCACCCCCCGTCGAGAAGCCTTGCACGAGGCGTGCGACCAGCAACAACGCCGGCGCAAAAATGCCGATCGTCGCGTAGCTCGGAATCAGGCCGATCGCGAAGGTGCCGAGCGCCATCATGATCATCGTCATGGCCAGCACGCGCTGACGGCCGATGCGGTCGCCCAGCGGCCCGAACACCATGCCGCCGACCGGTCGCACGAGGAACGCCGCGGCGAACGTGCCGAAGGTGGCGATCAACTGGGCGGACGGGCTCGACGACGGGAAGAACACTTTGCCGAGCGTGACAGCGATGTAGCTGTACACGCCGAAATCGAACCATTCCATTGCGTTGCCGAGCGCCATGGCGCCGACGGCCCGCTTGAGGAGGGATTTGTCGACGACGGTGATGTCGTCGAGTGAGAGGCGTTGTTCTTCTTTGTGATGTCGCCAGAAGCCGTTGCTGGAAGCGGTCAAGGTGAAAACTCCAATGACTGCGACGAAACTCATGAAAACGCGTATGAACGTTCCGCCACGGGTGCTGGGGAAGTGCCGTTTCGCGAGCTGAGCGAGGGGGTTTCACTCATTCACCCGGAGGCGACTGAGGGAGAGGGCGTGAAAAAGAAAATAAAACGCCCGTGCCTCGCGAACGATTCGCGAAAAAACACTCGTCTAGATTGTGCTGACTGTTGCATCTGCGTGGCCGTGGAAGGGGGGCAGATGCATGAGGACGCTGGGGTGGCTGAAAGCTGGCCCATGCGCCGCTGGAAGGCTCGAAACGAAAAAGGCCGGTGCTGGATCGCCGCTCAGGGTATGAGCTCAAGCGGGGAAACGACCGACAAGCCTTCTTGTATAAAAACTGTTCAATTCGACGCGGCGCCGTGCGGGAAAACGGCGCGGTGGGCCAGCTTGAAAAGAACGTAACCGAGGGTGAAATGCAGGTGAAATGCTGTTGGAACGATGAACATGGTAGCACGATGACAGAGGATCGTGCAAACCTATTGTCCTTCCGGAAGCTCGGGGAGGGCGCTCAATCCCTTGCGTGACGGGGGATTCAGCGGATTGCGGCGGTATGGAAAGAAGGCTTAAAAGTGGCCGGAAATGGTCCGGTTAGTGAGTTTTTGCTGGAGCTCGAAAGCGGCGAAAGCGCAACGGGAAGGCTGCAAAAGGCCCAACTGGAAAGCGGCGATCTGGCGGCGAAAAACTCGACGAAAATGTGTGTATCGAGTGGCGAATGAAGCGATAAAAATCTACTGCGTCTAGCGGCGAAAGTCCCGGCCAAACGGACGAAAAAAATCCGCGCTCGCGGCGCGGATTTTTCATACGGCTGATGGCCAATACGGGCATGTAGCCGAAAAGCGTTTACTCGGCCGGCGGCGGCACGTAGCCCTGCGCCGTATCCGCGCCTTCGCCGAAGAAGAACTTTTCGGTCTGCTTCATCAGGTATTGACGTGCGCGCGGATCGGCCATGTTCAGGCGGTTTTCGTTGATCAGCATGGTTTGCTGCTTCAACCAGGCCTGCCAGGCTTCCTTCGAAATGCTTTCGTAGATCCGCTTGCCGAGTTCGCCCGGCAGCGGCGGGAAATCGAGGCCTTCGGCTTCCTTGCCGAGCTTCGCGCATTGAACCATACGAGTCATGCTGTGCTTCTCCTGTGTCGACCGGTGTAGGTGCTTCAGCACTTACTCCGGTCCCATGAAAGATATTTACTGCAGTTAGTGCTTCAGCACCTGTTCCGGTCCCGTGAAAAACGTTGACGGGGCGGGCAGGCGCTTTATATGGGGCTCTTCAAAGCTGTTTCATCAGCACGAGCGACTTGCGCTGCCAGTTATAGAGCCGGCGGCGGTCTTCCGGCAAATCGTCGACCGTGACCTTGACGAAGCCGCGCTTGAGGAACCAGTGTTCAGTACGCGTGGTGAGCACGAAAATCCGCGTGAGGCCGCGTGCCCGGGCGCGTTGTTCGATGCGCTTGAGCAGGCGCTCGCCGTCGCCAGTGCCTTGTGCTTCAGGCGCGACCGTGAGGCACGCCATTTCGCCGATGCGCTCCTGCGGGTACGGATACAGCGCCGCGCAGCCGAACAATACGCCATCGTGCTCGATCACCGAGAAATGGTCGATGTCGCGTTCGATCTGATGGCGGCCGCGCCGCACCAGCGTGCCGTCGGATTCGAGCGGCTCGATCAGCGAGAGAATGCCGCCGACGTCGTCCGGCGTGGCTTCGCGCAGGCTTTCGAGGTTCTCGTACGAGATCATCGTGCCCACGCCGTCGTGCAGGAACAGTTCGAGCAGCAGGCTGCCGTCGAGCGCGTAGGGGATGATGTGCGCCCGCGCCACGCCGCCGCGGCAGGCGCGGATCGAATGTTTCAGATAGAAACCCGCGTCGCCGGTGACTTCGCCGCTTTCGTGCAGCTTGTAGGCGTCGTCGAGCGACAGTTCGCGGACCAGTTCGGGGCCGTCTTCGCCGGTTTCCATCAGGCCCGGGGTCTCCGTCAGGAAGACGATCTTGTCGGCGCGCAGCGCGATGGCCGCCGCCGAGGCGACGTCTTCCATCGACAGGTTGAATGCCTCGCCGGTCGGCGAGAAGCCGAGCGGCGACAACAGCACCAGCTTGCGGCTCGCGAGCGAATGGCGGATCGAATCCGCGTCGATCTTGCGCACCACGCCGGTGTGGGCGAAATCGACGCCGTCCAGAATGCCGACCGGCCGTGCCGTCACGAAGTTGCCGGACACCACGCTGATGTGCGCGTGCGCCATCGGCGTGTTCGGCAAGCCCTGGCTGATCGCCGCCTCGATATCCAGACGCACTTCGCCGGCCGCTTCTTTCGCGGACTCCAGCGCACGCGCATCCGTAATGCGCATGCCGTGCGAGAACTCGGATTCCACGCCGTGCAGGCTCATCTGCTCTTCGACCTGCGGCCGGGAGCCATGCACCAGCACGATCTGGATACCCATGGCCTGCAGCAGCGCGATATCGGACACGAGCGCATTCAGGAGTCCCTGATGCACCACCTCGCCGCCGAAACCGACGACGAACGTCTTGTTACGGAACGCATGGATGTAAGGGGCGACTGAACGCATCCAGTCGACGAATTGCGCGTGCTGTGCGAGGTCTTCCGTTGTTCCGGCGGGGGCCGGAACGCTCGCGGGCGCGGGGACGAGGTCGGTTTGGGAATTCATGCCGGGGATTATAATGCGCCCCCATGTCGAATGTACCCAAAAGTCCCGCTCCGGCGAACGAGAATGTGGCGCCGGCCGCCGATCAGGTGAAGCCCGGCGACGCGCCACGCCGCGATGCGCAGGACGCTAAGCGCAACACGCCGGAAACGGCGCGCGAGCCGCGCCGTCCCGCGGAAGGCGCGCAAGCGTTGCCGCAGAAAAATAATCCGCCGCGTGAGGCGCGCCGCGAAGCGGGTGCGCAGGCGCCGAATACCGCTCATGAGGGGCGCAAACAGCCGCCGCGTCGTGATGACGGGCGCGCGCGCGGTGCGTCTCGCGGGCCGAAGCGCGGCGATGGCCAAACTAATCAGCAGGGCCGCGCACGGTCTCAAGGCGGCGAGGCTAACCGCGAAGCCGGCGCGCCTGTGCAAATTTCGCCGCAAGCAGGTGAAGCGCAAGGTGCTCAGCCGCGTCGTGAACCACGCCCGCCGCGCGCGCAGCGTGTGGTCGAACCGAATCCGATTCCGCCGATCACGTTCCCTGAAGCGCTGCCGGTTTCCGGTCGTCGCGAGGAGATCGCCAAGGCCATCGCGCAGAATCAGGTGGTGATCGTTTGCGGCGAGACGGGTTCCGGTAAGACGACCCAGTTGCCGAAAATCTGCCTCGAACTCGGGCGCGGTCTCGGCGCGGGCGGCGCCGGTCTGATCGGGCACACCCAGCCGCGCCGGATCGCGGCATCGGCGACGGGCCGCCGGATCGCCGAGGAACTCGGCACGCCGTTCGGCGAAGTGGTCGGCTACAAAGTGCGGTTTACCGACAATCTGTCGCCGGGCGCGTCGGTCAAGCTGATGACCGACGGTATTCTGCTCGCCGAAACGCAGACCGATCCGCTGCTCAAAGCCTACGACACGCTGATCATCGACGAAGCGCACGAGCGCAGTCTGAACATCGATTTTCTGCTCGGCTATCTGAAGGAAATTCTCGTCAAGCGCCCCGATCTGAAGCTGATCGTGACCTCGGCGACGATCGACGCGGATCGCTTCGCGCGCCATTTTGGCAGCGAGGAGAAGCCCGCGCCGGTGATCGAAGTGAGTGGGCGTCTGTATCCGGTCGAGGTGCGCTATCGGCCGGTCGCGGAGGACAGTCCGGCGGTGAAGGCGGCTGAGGGCTCCTCTTCTTCGTCGCGTGAATCGCGTGACAGGCCGAAGACGCAGCGCGAAACCGATCGCGATCTGATGGAAGCGATCGTCGACGCGGTCGACGAACTGTGCCGCGAAGGTCCCGGCGACGTGCTGGTGTTCCTGCCCGGCGAGCGCGAGATTCGCGATGCCGCCGAAGCGCTGCGCAAACACCATCCGCCGCATACGGAAATTCTGCCGCTCTTTGCACGTTTGTCCGCAGCCGAACAGGAACGCGTGTTCCGCACCTCGAACGCGCGCCGTATCGTTCTGGCCACTAACGTCGCCGAAACCTCGCTGACGGTGCCGGGGATTCGCTATGTCGTCGATACGGGGCTCGCGCGCGTGAAGCGCTACTCGTATCGCAACAAGGTCGAGCAACTACAGGTCGAGTCGATCTCGCAAGCCGCCGCGAATCAGCGGGCGGGGCGCTGCGGCCGCGTTGCCGATGGCGTGTGTATCCGTCTGTATGAGGAAAGCGACTATCAGGGCCGCGTGCGCTTCACGGATCCGGAAATTTTGCGGTCGTCGCTGGCGTCGGTGATTCTGCGCATGAAGTCGTTGCATCTGACGGCGATCGAAACCTTTCCGTTCATCGAGCCGCCGCCGGGCCGCGCCATCGCGGACGGTTATCAACTGCTCAACGAGCTCGGCGCGGTCGACGACGACAACCAGCTCACGCCGCTCGGCCGCGAACTGGCGCGCTTGCCGCTCGACCCGCGCGTCGGCCGGATGATTCTCGCCGCGCGCGATCAGCAGGCATTGAAGGAAGTGTTGATCATCGCCAGCGCGTTGTCGGTGCAGGACCCGCGTGACCGGCCGATCGAGGCGCAGGAGCAGGCCGATCAGGCGCATCGCCGGTTCGCCGACGAGCGCTCCGAATTCCTGCAGTGGCTGAAGATCTGGAACTGGTTCGAAGAAGCGATCGCGCACAAGAAGTCGAACAAGCAGTTGCAGGACGAGTGCCGCAAGAACTTCCTGTCGCAACTGCGTCTGCGCGAATGGCGCGACGTGCACTCGCAACTGCTGACGGTGGTGCGCGAGCACGGCTGGCGGCTGAACGAAACCGAAGCGACTTTCGAGCAGATTCACCTCGCGTTGTTGACCGGCTTGCTCGGCAACATCGGCCTGAAAGCCGACGACGAACCGTATTTCCTCGGCGCACGCAGCATCAAGTTCTACCTCTGGCCGGGCTCGGCGCTGGTGAAAAAGGCCGGCAAGTGGGTGATGGCCGCCGAACTGGTCGAGACGAGCCGTCTGTACGCGCGCTGCATCGCGAAGATCGAGCCGGAATGGATCGAAAAGATCGGCGAGCATCTGCTGAAGAAATCGTTGTCCGAGCCGCATTGGGAAAAACGCGCCGCGCAGGTGTCGGCGTTCGAGCGCGCAATGCTCTATGGCCTGCCAATCTATCACCGGCGGCGCGTGAGCTTCGGCAAACAGGACCCGGCGCGCGCGCGCGAATTGTTCATTCGCGGTGCGCTGGTCGAAGGCGAGTTCGATACGAAGCTCGCGTTCTTCGCGCACAACCGCAAGCTGCTCGCCGATATCGAGCAACTGGAACACAAGTCGCGCCGTCAGGACGTGCTGGTCGACGATGAGCTGATTTTCGGCTTCTACGATCAGGCGCTGCCGCAAGGTATTTACACGGGCGCGTCGTTCGAGCGCTGGTATCGCGACGAGGTGAAGAAGAGCGGCCAGCCGGAAGACAAGCTGCGTCTGCTGTATCTGTCGCGTGACGATCTGATGCGGCACGAAGCGGCAGGCGTGACGACGGACCTGTTCCCGAAGCGGATGACGATGGCGGGCGTCGAGATGGCGCTCACGTATCACTTCGAGCCCGGTTCGCCGCGCGACGGCGTGACGCTCGCGGTGCCGCTCTACGCGCTGAATCAGGTCGACGCGCGGCGCTGCGAATGGCTCGTGCCCGGCATGCTGAAAGAGAAGACGCAACTTTTGCTGAAGTCGTTGCCGCAGAAGCTGCGGCGTCATTGCGTGCCGTTGCCTGAGTTCGCGGCGGGTTTCGTCGAACGGCATAGTGGTCCGCGCTTCGGCGCGGGCGGTTTGCTCGAAGCGCTGATCGCGGACATTCGCGAGCAGACCCAGGTCGCGATGAAACAATCGGACTTCAAGCTCGAGACGCTGACGCCGCATCTGTTCATGAACTTCAAGGTCGTCGACGAGCATGGCCGGCAGCTCGCGATGGGCCGCAACATGTCGCAATTGCGTGCCGAACTCGGCGGCCAGGCGCAGCAGCATTTTCAGAAGATTGCGTCGGGCGCGGCTGGCGTGGCGTTGGCGGATGCGGGCGGCGGGGGCGCTGGCGCGCAAGCGGGCGGAACGGCCGGTGCGGCAAGCGGTGCGGTTTCGCGAGGCAAGGGCACACCTGTTTCAGGTCCGCAAACCGCGTCGCAAGAGGGTGCAGCGGGCACCGCGCTGTACGAAAAACTGACGACGTGGAATTTCGGCAAGCTCCCCGAGTTGCTGGAAATTCGCCGTGGCGGCCAGACCTTGTTCGGTTATCCGGCGTTGGTGGATCGCGGCACGCACTGTGACGTCGAAGTGTTCGATTCACCGGACGAAGCGGCGCGTATCCATCGCGCAGGGCTGCGGCGTTTGTTCGCCTTGCAACTGAAAGAGCCGATCAAGTATCTGGAGAAAAATCTCCCGGGTTTGCGCGAAATGGCGATGCAGTTCATGCCGCGCGGCACGCAGGAAGAATTGCGCGATCAACTGATCGACACCGCGCTCGATCGCGCGTGTCTGCAAGACCCGCTGCCCGCCGATGACGTCAGTTTCCACACGCGCCGCGACGAAGGCCGCAGCCGGTTGACGTTATTGGCTCAGGAAATCGCGCGGCTGGTAGGGCAGATTCTCAGCGAATACGCGACGGTGACGAAAAAGCTGGTGCAGGCGAAGTCGTTCACGGCGGCGCACGCGGACATGCAGAATCAGCTGGATGGCCTGATCGGCAAGCGCTTCGTGGTCGATACGCCGTATTCGCAGCTGGCGCACTTTCCGCGCTATCTGAAAGGGATCGCACTGCGTATCGACAAGCTGAAGGCGGACTCTGCGCGCGACGCACGGCAGTTCGCCGAATTCCATCCGCTGTTGCAGAGCTACCAGCGCGCGCTGGCGCAACGCGGCGGCGTGCTGGATCCGCGCCTGTCCGAATTCCGCTGGCTGCTCGAAGAATTGCGGATTTCGCTGTTCGCGCAGGAGTTGCGTACGCCGATGCCGGTGTCGGTGAAACGTCTCTACAAAGTGTGGGAATCGATGCAGCGTTAACTGTGTGTGGTGAATGCGGAGGGCCGATGCCGCGCTCCGCAGCGCACGGAGTGGGGTGCCGTGGGTGCCCGCTCCGCTCGCCCAGCATTGGCCGATGTGGTTCTCCGCGTGGCGTCCAGCAAAAAAGCGCGCGACGCCACTCCTTTTGAGTATGACGTCACGCGCAAAAGGCGCGAACGCTCAAGGCCCGCGCCTGCTCGCTGCCAGTACGGCCACGCTATCGGCCCGGGCGTGGCTGGGTCTGATCGAACCCGACACGCGCCTTGCCGAATTTTTTACCAGTGCATGCCCGCGCCGACCGACGCGCCGAACTGACCCCGCGAGTCGGTCGTGCCTTGCACCTTGTAGACCCACTTGCCCGTTTCCGAGAGCTGCGACACACCGATGGCCATTGCCGACTGGCCGCCGTACGTGCCCCCCGCAATCGCCACCATCCCGTGACCCGGCAAGACCGCCTGCGGCAACCCCGCGACTGCGAGCGCCGATGCCGTGCCGCCGTACGAATCGCGGCGGGCCGAGCGGATCTGGTCGTCGGTATAGCTGTTTGCCTGGCCGACCGCGCCGCTTACGCTCTGCTGCAGCTGATTGACGTTGACCGCGTCCGTGCCTTGTACGCCAGCTGCGACATTGGTGATCTGACGCTCCTGGCCCGCCGCGCCGACCGACACCGTATTCGCCCGGTCCGCGACCGAACCCTGACCCAAAGCCACTGAGTTGTCTGCGCTGGCGTTTGCCGCGGCGCCGAGTGCGGTGGCGTTGTTGCCGCCTGCGACCGAGTTCGCGCCGATAGCGACAGCGTTGGTGCCCGTGGCCTGTGCGTTCGCGCCCGAAGCAAGCGAGTGCGTGCCGGTTGCCACCGCGCCTTCGGTGTCGACATTGCCGTCGGCGCTGAAGAACGGCACGTTCGGATTCACGGTGATGTTCTGCACCGCGCTGCCGATTGCCGCGTTCAGCTGGCCGACATTGACGGCATCGGTTGGGTCCACGCCGTCGGCGACGTTATGGATAACCGTGCCGCCAGCGCTTGCATCGCCGAGCGTGACGCTGTTCTTATTGACGCTGCCGTCGGCGTTCTTGTCGTACATCACGGCGCCATCGAGCTTGGCGTCGGTTTGCGCGGAAGCCTCCTTCAGTTGGGCGACGTTGACTGCGTCGGTGTCGGCGGTGCCGGCTGCGACGTTGGTGATCTGACGTTCTGCGCCCGCAGAACCGACCGATACGGTGTTGATGCGATCGGCGATCGAACCGTTGCCCAACGCGACCGAGTTGGCAGCGCCGGCATTGGCCTGATAGCCGAGTGCCGTCGAGTTCTCGCCCACCGCTGTAGCGAGGGGTCCGACGGCCGTGCTGTTGTTGCCCTGCGCCGAGGAGGACGTGCCGGCTGCAAATGACGCGTCGCCGGAAGCGTTGGCAGAGGCGCCGATCGCGACCGAGTGGTTGCCGGTTGCGATGGCGTCATCCGAGCCGTCATTGGCGCCGCCTGCCTTGAAATAGCGCGAGGCATTGGCGGCAGCGGCATTCAATTGACTCAGGTTGACGGCGTCTGTCGCTTCGGTGCCGGCCGCGACGTTGGTGATTTGACGTTCTGCGCCCGCTGAGCCGACCGATACGGTGTTAGCGCGATCGGCGATCGAACCGTTGCCCAAGGCGACCGAGTTGGCCGCGCCGGCATTGGCGTTATGGCCGAGGGCCGTCGAACCGTCGCCTGCCGCTGTGGCGAATGCGCCGACAGCCGTGCTGTTGTTGCCCAGCGCCGAGGACGAGGTGCCGGCTGCAAATGACGCGTCGCCGGAGGCGTTGGCAGAGGCGCCGATCGCGACCGAGTGGTCGCCGGTTGCGGTGGCGTCATCCGAGCCGTCATTGGCGCCGCCTGCCTTGAAATAGCGCGAGGCGTCAGCGGCAACGGCATTCAGCTGGCTCAGGTTGACGGCATCCGTAGCCTGGGTGCCGGCTGCGACGTTCGTTATCTGGCGCCGTTTCGTGGAGGAGCCAACCGACACCGTATTCGCCCGCGTAGCCACTGAGCCTTGGCCTAATGCAACGCTGCCGTCAGCGGAGGCGGCAGCGTCAAGACCTAGGGCGACCGCGCCGCTGTTGCTCGCGAGCGCATTGGCGCCGAGCGCCGTGGCACCCACGTTAAACGCATAAGCGTTGGCTCCAAACGCGCTCGCTTGCGAGCTGTTCGCCCGCGAATAGGAGCCAATGGCGATCGAATCCGCACTTTGTGCCATCGAGCTGTAGCCGAGCGCAACGGAGTTCTCTCCATTGGCCTGCACGAACGCGCCGAGCGCCGTCGCGCCCACGCCATTGGCGACGACGTAGTTACCTATGCCGGTGCTGAAATCAGCGGTGGCCAGAGCCGTCATCCCGGCGGCGAATGCTCCTTCACCGTTGCTTTGTGCCTTGAACCCGAACGCGATCGCGGCCGTGTTCGTTGCCGTTGCCCAGTTGCCGATCGCGATGGACCCTGACGCCGATGCGCTCGCGCCAACGCCCGCCGCCACGGAGCCCGGTCCCGAAGCTGTCGCATTCGGATCCACGCCTGGAACGACCCCGCCGGCAGCAAAGTAAATCGTGTCCGCCTGTGCTACCGGCACACCGCTTAGCAACGCTGCGCCAGCCAACATAGCTTGCGCCAGCGCAAGCCGCCGCGACACCCCGCGTTTCGTTTTCGAGCGCGCTGTCTCCGATGTGGCGACCCACGTGCCTGTCGTCTCACACCAAACTGATTTGTAGATTTTATTCATTTTTTCAGAAAACTCCGCCGGAATTACGAACGTGGACGGCACACGAAAGCATGCTGATTCGGAAAAGACGTCATCGCCCTTGATGTATCGCGCATAAACAAAGAATACCGGTGGCGGTTATTATTCCATCCGGTTTTTCTGTGTTCTGTTGAGTTCTTCGCGCGTCCGAATCATCTGCGTCACGCTTTCAAATCCACGGGATTAAGTGCACGGGCGATGAACGGCGAGATTGTCAGTCCTAGCGGGGCGGAGCCGGTATAAGCCAATTCCTAAATTGTTGGAAATAAATAAAATCCGTAATTGATTTTGGATGAGCGTTGTTAATTTTTAAAAATGCAGAATAATCTTGTTATGTCTTATGGAGAATGAAGTTGAGTGAGAATTTAATGGGGCGTTATTTGGCGAAATAAATGCGTTGATACAGATCGCCGCTGTTTTTCCTACGCAAAACCGACGCGAGGTTGTCGGCGTGTAGGAGTTTGCTGACAGCGCTCGTCTTGGAGCCCTCTGCGGCCCTCTTTTTTTCGTGTGTCGCACGCGCATCCACCACGCATCCACGTCAACCGCTGGCCCCAGCAAACGTTCTACAATGATGGTTGTTCTCCGAAGTGAGTTTTCATGCGTAAATTTTTTCTTCCTGGCTTGACTGCCACGTTCGCCGCAGGCGCGGCGCTGGTCTTCGCCACAGGCTTTTTTTCTCCCGCGGCTTTCGCCAACAACGTGATCGTGCTGAATTCCGGCGAAGCCACGCTGAGCCTGATCGACGAGACCACCCGCCAGGTCGTCGGCACGGTGCCGACGGGCAAGGAACCGCACCACCTGATGGTCACGCCGGACAATTCGTCGCTGATCGTCGCCAACTCGGTGTCGAACAACCTGATGTTCGTCGATCCGAAATCGGGCCAGGTGCAGCGCTGGGTCGAGAATATTGAGGACCCGTACCAGATCGGCTTTTCGCCCGACCGCAAGTGGCTCGTCACCACCGGGCTGCGTCTGGACCGGCTCGACATCTATCACTACGACAGCCAGAAGAACCAGATGACGCTGGCTTCGCGTCTGCCGCTCGCGGTGATGCCGAGCCACATGGCGTTCACCAATGACAGCAAGACGGTTTTCGTCACGCTGCAGGTTTCGGGCGAGCTCGCTGCTATTGATCTGGCCACGCAAACGGTCAAGTGGAAGATGAAGGTCGGCAAGGTGCCGGCCGGGCTGTGGATGACACCGGGCGAGAAATATCTGCTGATCGGCATGACCGGGGCGGATTACGTCGCGGTGGTCGACTGGCGCAACCAGAAAATCGTCAAGACGATCCAGACGGGTAAGGGCGCGCACAATTTCCGCTCACTGGCGGACGGCAAGCATGTGGCGGTGTCGAACCGCGTCGCGAGCACGATCAGCATCATCGACGAAGACACGCTCACTAATGTCGGTGATATCACTGGCCTGATGCCGGGACCGGACGACATGGAACTTTCCGCTGACAAACGCTATCTATGGGTGACCTTCCGCTTCGCGAAGCATATCGGCATCATCGACCTGAACACGCGTAAGCTGATCCAGACGATTGCTGTCGGCCGTTCACCGCACGGTATTTATTTCTTCAATCGCGCGCCGGTCACGGCGCCGAACGGCGCTTGATGCACAGGCAGCGCAGCGAGAAATGAACCAGGAAGCGAACCGAAAAGCGAACCAAGAAGCGAACCAAGAAGCGAACCGCCAGGAATGAAGTAACAGGCCAGCACCATGTTCCATCTGATTTTTTCTTCTCTCGACAACTTCGTCTCGACAGTGCAGACGTTGCTGTATGTCGACGTGGTGCAGCCGCTGCTGTTCCGCTTCAATCTGATGGACTACGACGAAGACACGTTCGATAGCCTGTATTGGGTGATCGTGGGTGTCTTCGAGGTGCTGGCGATGTACGCGATCCTGCGCCCGCTCGAGGCGCTTCGGCCAGTGGAGCAGTGGGAAAATCGCAAGGCGGTGCGGGTCGACGTGATCTACACGTGGATCGCCAAGCTTGGCATCCTCAACCTGTTCTTCTTTTTCGCGCTTCAGCCTTTCTTCGACAATGTGCAGGCCTGGCTGCGGCTGCACAACATCGCGAATATCGAATTCGACAATCTGTGGCCGGGTGTCACCACGCAACCGATCGTCACGTTTGTGATGTATTTACTCGTGCTCGATTTCGCCGGTTACTGGTATCACCGCTGGGAGCACCGGATCGGCGTGTGGTGGGAACTGCATGCGGTCCATCACAGCCAGCAGCAAATGTCGCTCTGGTCCGACGATCGCAACCATCTGCTCGACGATCTGCTGCAGGCGTCGTTTTTTGCGGTGATCGCGCTGGTGATCGGTGTGCCGCCGTCGCAATTTGTCGTGCTGGTGGCTATCACGAACCTGGCGCAGAGCGTGCAGCATGCCAACATTCGTTTGTATTTCGGCTGGCTTGGCGAACGCCTGCTGGTCAGCCCGACGTTCCATCGCCGTCACCATGCGATTGGCTACGGTCATGAAGGCCTGAAGTACGGTTGCAACTTCGGCGTGCTGTTCCCCTGGTGGGACATGCTGTTTCGCAGCGTGTCGTGGAGCCGGGAGATGGAGCCGACCGGCATCCGTGACCAACTCGAAGGCCGGCGCTACGGCGACGGTTTCTGGGCCCAGCACTGGCTCGCCTTTGTGCGCATCGCCGGGCGGCTTGCGCCGAAGCGCCGCACCGAAGGCAGCGACGCCGCCCCGGTTTGAGCATTTCCCCTCTCGCGCGGCCGGTTTTCCCGGCGGCGCGTCACGTGGTTTATCCTGTCCACGTTTGCGCGCACGTTCCTGGTCCGCTTTCGGGGCCGAGTTCGGATCCGTTTGCCGGACGCTTTGCCGGTTCGTCGCGTCTCCTATTCCATCGTTTCGTTCACCGGCACTGGCTCGCATGAATGATCTGTTGCGCTCGTTCGGGCGCGCGCTTGCAAGCGCGCTCCACCCGCGCATGCTCTGGTTGACCTTCCTGCCGTTTCTGGCGGCAACGGTCGGGTGGGGCGTGATCCTGTGGTTTTCCTGGCAGACGCTGATCGGCGCCACCCGCACGTGGCTGGAAAGCTGGTCCTTCACCGTCACGCTTTATCATCTGTTCGACTGGCTCGGCTTTTCGGCGCTGCACGCGGCGATCGCGCCATTCATCGTGATTGCGATGGCGATTCCACTGATCGTCGTCACGGTGTTGCTGTTGATCGCCACGTTGTCGATGCCGGCGGTGATCCGCTTTCTGTCGGCGCGGCAATTCCCCGGCCTTGAAATGCGCCGCGGCGGAACGTGGTACGGTAGCCTTGGCCAGGCGTTGTGGACCACGCTGGTCTGTCTCGTGCTGCTGATCGTCACGTTGCCGCTCTGGCTGGTGCCGCCGTTTTTCGCGCTGATTCCGCCGCTCCTGTGGGGCTGGCTGACGTATCGCGTGATGAGTTACGACGCGCTCGCGCTGCATGCCACGCGTGACGAGCGGCGCGCGC
This sequence comes from Paraburkholderia caffeinilytica, assembly GCF_046030355.1. Taxonomy (GTDB): domain Bacteria; phylum Pseudomonadota; class Gammaproteobacteria; order Burkholderiales; family Burkholderiaceae; genus Paraburkholderia; species Paraburkholderia caffeinilytica_B. Next base: position 432,593 of record NZ_JAQQCQ010000004.1, on the reverse strand, counting down.
TGGTGCGGCGCTTCCGCTTGCCGCTGCTGCTGATCGGCATCGCCAGCGGGCTGCTAGGTTCGCTGCCGACGCTGTTGTGGGCGTCGTCGGTCTGGTTGATCGTGCTGTTCCCGGTGATCACCGCGGTGACGATCTGGATCTACGCGTTCATCCTCGTGTTTTCGGCGCTGTGGTTCGGCTACTACTGTCTGCGCGCGCTGCAACGCATGCGCGCGGACGAGCACGGGCCGCGGCACGCGGCGCCGGTTCCCTACTGATGAATTACTGACTAAGCAAAAGAGGCGGCCATGGCATTTGGCGTCATCATCATCGGCGACGAAATCCTGTCGGGCAGACGTATCGACAAGCATCTGCCGAAGGTCATCGAATTGCTGGGCGCGCGCGGGCTGTCGCTCAGTTGGGCGGAATACATCGGCGACGAGCCGGAGCGCATCACAGCCACGTTGCGACGCACGTTCGCGTCGGGCGACATTGTGTTCTCCACGGGCGGCATCGGCGCCACGCCGGACGACCACACGCGCCAGTGCGCGGCAGCCGCGCTCGGGGTGCCGCTCGAACTGCATCCGGAGGCCGCGAAGCTGATTCAGGAGCGCATCCGCGATATGTATCCGGCGAATTCGCCTACGCCGCTCGATCTGGAAACGCCTGAGAACCGGCATCGACTGAATATGGGCACGTATCCGCAGGGCGCGTCGATCATTCCCAACGGCTACAACAAGATTCCTGGTTTCTCGATCAATCAGCATTATTTCGTGCCGGGCTTCCCGGTGATGGCGTGGCCGATGATCGAGTGGGTGCTGGATACGCAGTACGCGCATCTGCATCACGCGATGCCGCACGCCGAAAAGTCATTGCTGGTGTTCGAACTGCCGGAGTCGCGCCTTACGCCGTTGATGGAAAAAATCGAACACGATTTTCCGGGCGTGCGCGTGTTCAGCCTGCCGAGCGTGGGCGATGCGGAACGCGGCGGCGTGTATGCGCGCCATCACATCGATCTTGGTGTGAAGGGCGAACCGGAAGCGGTGGCGGCGGCCTTCGTGAAGCTGCGCGAAGGCGTGCATCTGTTGGGCGGCGATATCGTGGAGCTGGAGGCGGCTGTGGCCAAACCGCGCGCTTGAGCCGCGTTAGCGTCGCAGCTGAGCGGTCATTGAGCCGGGTCGAGTCGCGGTGTACTCGCCGCGCACGCGATCCGATCTTTCCTTCGGGCGCGTTTGTGCCCCTTCCTGCGCTTGCCCCGTGCCTGATTAAAGACGTAAATAAAGACGTAAAGACGCGGCCCATCATCGGCCTGTCACATGCAGCGCCGACGATGCACCCAATTGTCCCGTCTAACCTGCGGGGGCATCCTCACGCGTCTGCTCGCGTTGGTTTGAACGCATGCCCGACGAACGCTATTCGTCGCACCGTGCCGGCAACGGCGCGCGCACACAGGCCTCGCTGAAGCGAGCACCGGCGATCGCGCAGCTGGCGAGGCTGCGCTCAGGCAACCCGCAATCAGAGGCGCAATCAGCAATCAAGCACGCATTCCGCAATCAGACACGCAACCTGCAATCCGACGCACAACCCGCAATCAGGCGCCGATCCACGGCAATCCGCGAAAGCACCAGCCCGACACTGTCTTCCGATGCCCCTGGCCGTCCTTGTCGCCTTCGAAGCCTTCCAGCAGGTCATATGCCTTGGTAAAACCGGCCTGGGTAGCGGCGATCGCGGCGAGCTTCGAGCGCGCGGCGCTGCGGCACAAGAACAGCACCGGCGTATCGGGCGAGGCAGCCTGACTCAGTTGCTGCAGGAATTCCTGGTTCGGCACGGCGCCCGGATAGCGGGTCCATTCCACATGGGCGTATTGCCCGTCGCCGATAACCGGCCGCCCAACCCAATCGAGTTCGGCACGGGTGCGCACGTCGATGAGACGCGTGCGCGGATCGAGTTGCAGCAGTTCGAACGCCTCGGCGGGCGATACCGCGCCCGCATAGGGCAACTGGTTCTCAGTGCGGCGTTTCTCCGCCTGGGCGTACAACTGTTCGAGCGTACTCATGAGCGCAAATCTCCCTCGGACCAAATGACCATTCTAGCGCGCGGTGTGCGGCGCGCACGCGGTTCACCATGGGCGCCGCGTGCGCTCGAAACAAAAGGACGGACGCCCGGAAATGGTGCATATTCCGGTGGATGCACCAAAATAGAGAGGTCATCCGTTGCCAATTGTATGAGTGCACTAGTTCGGTGCGTTATAGGGTGGCAGGATTTTGGGGCTGCATGCTGTTCGGTGCGCCCATTCCCTGCAAACGCGCGCGCAACGTGGTTTTGCGCCGGGTTGGCGCATACATGGCACAGAAGCTGCTTTATTGGTGCCGATCGATTTGTTCCAGCAGGCTTTTATGTTCATCCTCAACGATAGAGGGGTGGACGCGCCGGGATGGGTCAGCTAGATTGGGCGGCGGCTGAATCCGCCGAATTCGTTAATCAGGAGATAGGTTATGAGTAAATCCGTGGCCGACGTCGTTCAACTCGTCAAAGACGAAGACGTCAAGTTTGTCGACTTCCGTTTCACCGACACGCGCGGCAAAGAGCAACACGTTTCGGTGCCGGTGTCGGCATTCGATGAAGACAAGTTCGAAAGCGGCCATGCGTTTGACGGTTCGTCGATTGCCGGCTGGAAGGGCATCGAAGCATCGGACATGTTGCTGATCCCGGACGCGAACACCGCCTTCATCGACCCGTTCTACGAAGAGTCGACCTTGGTTTTGACCTGCGACGTCGTCGAACCGGCTGACGGCAAGGGCTATGAACGCGACCCGCGTTCGCTCGCCAAGCGCGCTGAAGCGTATCTGAAGAGCACGGGCCTCGGCGACACGGCCTTCTTCGGTCCGGAACCGGAATTCTTCATTTTCGATTCGATCAAGTGGGGCACGGATCAGTCGGGCACGTTCGTCAAGATCGGTTCGGAAGAAGCACCGTGGTCGTCGTCGATGGACTTCGAAGGCGGCAACACCGGCCACCGTCCGGGCACGAAGGGCGGCTACTTCCCGGTCGCTCCGGTCGACACGTTCCAGGACATCCGTTCGGAAATGTGCCTGTTGCTCGAACAGATCGGCATCCCGGTCGAAGTGCATCACCACGAAGTCGCGGGCCAGGGCCAGAACGAAATCGGCACGAAGTTCTCGACGCTGGTTCAGCGCGCCGACTGGCTGCAGCAAATGAAGTACATCATCCACAACGTCGCGCACACGTACGGCAAGACGGCAACGTTCATGCCGAAGCCGGTGGTCGGCGATAACGGTTCGGGCATGCACGTTCACCAGTCGATCTGGAAAGACGGCACGAACCTGTTCGCAGGCAACGGTTACGCAGGTCTGTCGGAATTCGCGCTGTTCTACATCGGCGGCATCATCAAGCATGCTCGCGCGCTGAACGCGATCACGAACCCGTCGACGAACTCGTACAAGCGTCTCGTGCCGCACTTCGAAGCACCGGTGAAGCTGGCTTACTCGGCTCGCAACCGTTCGGCATCGATCCGCATTCCGCACGTGTCGAACCCGAAGGGCCGCCGTATCGAAACGCGTTTCCCGGATCCGATGGCGAATCCGTACCTGTGCTTCTCCGCGCTGATGATGGCGGGTCTGGACGGCGTGCAGAACAAGATTCACCCGGGCGAAGCAGCCGACAAGAACCTGTACGACCTGCCGCCGGAAGAGGATGCAAAGATCCCGACCGTGTGTGCCGGCCTCGACCAGGCGCTCGACGCACTCGACGCGGATCGCGAATTCCTGACGCGCGGTGGCGTGTTCACGGACTCGATGCTCGACGCGTACATCGAACTGAAGACGGGCGAGCTGCAACGCTATCGTCAGTCGGTGCACCCGATCGAATTCGAAATGTACTACTCGCTGTAAGCGGCAATGGCGCTTCGCCCTTCAAACGGCGAAGCGCGTTGCCCGACGCTCGCGATCGGTCACGAAGGGACGGCGGCGCCGTCCCTTTTTTGTTAGACGCGAACGAGTCCACGCGCGGCGTTTGCGGCGTAGGGCAATGAAGCAGAGCATCAGGCAGGACAATAAGCTGTACACCTGATTGATCACCATCTCCTATCGGCCAGACTGCAAGATGGTTCTGAAGAATCTGATGAAGGCAAGGAAAGGGCACGAGCAGACGCTGTCGGACGACGCTCAGCTGGTGAGTTCCGGTTTGCTGCCGGGCTTCGAGGCATTGCCGACGGTCGTGCTGGTGCTGGAGAAACGCACGCTGCGCGTGGTGTTTGCGAACCCGTCGGCGGAGTCGATGCTGGAGCTCTCGCGCAAGCAATTGACGCAGATGGCGTGGCCGGACATCTTCTCGAACGCGGACGAACTGCTCGCCACGATTTCGGCGATCGCCGCTCACCGTTTTCACGCGACGCATCTGGACGCCGTCCTCGAGCGTCCGGGCCACGAGCCGCTGCATGTGCACGCGATCGTCGGCCACCTGGAAAGCGCGCAAGACTATGTGCTGCTCGAACTGTTCGAGAACGAGCGGCATATCCGTACCGACCGCGAGGAACGCATCAACGACCTCACCGCGGTCAACAAACAACTGATTCGTAATCTCGCGCACGAGATCAAGAATCCGCTCGGCGGGATTCGCGGCGCGGCGCAACTGCTCGAGTTCGAACTCGGGGAGCGTCAGCGCGACGAGTTGCGCGAGTACACGCAGGTCATCATCAAGGAATCGGACCGGCTGCAAACGCTGGTCGATCGCTTGCTGGAGCCGCACCGTCATCCGCATATCGTCGGCGACGTGAATATTCACGAAGTGTGCGAGCGCGTGCGCCAGGTGATTCTCGCGGAGTTTCCGCGCGGTCTCACGATCGAGCGCGATTACGACGTGAGCGTGCCGGATCTGCGCGGCGACAAGGAGCAGTTGATTCAGGCGCTGCTGAACATTGTGCGTAACGCTGCCGAAGCACTGCGCGAACGCATCTCGCAAGGCGACGCGCGCATCGAATTGCGCACGCGCATTGCGCGCAAGATTACCGTGTCGAAACGTTTATGTAAGCTGGCACTGGACTTGCATATCACTGACAACGGCCCAGGCATTCCCGATGAAATCCGCGACCGTATTTTCTATCCGCTCGTGTCGGGGCGCGAAGACGGTAGCGGTCTCGGCCTGACGCTCGCGCAGACTTTCGTGCAACAACACGACGGACTGATCGAAGTGGATAGCCGCCCGGGCCACACCGAGTTTCAGATTCTGCTGCCGCTCGACTGCTAACACCAAACCTGGTGAGAGAACGTGGGGCCGCCCCAAGTTTTCTCATTCCTCTTCGGGGGGCCTGGCGCGAAGCGACAGGCATGGGGGCTCTTCTTATCAAGACTTCTGACCGACCTATATGAAGCCGATCTGGATAGTAGACGACGACCAATCGATTCGCTGGGTGCTCGAGAAAGCACTCGCTCGCGAAAACTTCGCGACACGCAGCTTCGCGAACGTGCGCGAGGCTTCGGCGGCGCTCGATCACGACAGTCCTCAGGTGCTGGTATCCGACATCAGGATGCCCGGCGGCTCCGGCCTCGAACTGTTGCAAACCGTGCGTGACAAGGTGCCGGGCTTGCCCGTCATCATCATGACGGCGTTCTCCGACCTGGACAGCGCGGTCGCCGCATTCCAGGGCGGCGCATTCGAATACCTCGCCAAACCGTTCGACGTCGACAAGGCGGTCGAGTTGATCCGTCGTGCGGTCGACGAAAGCATGCGCGGCGAACAGACGTGGGACGACCGCGTCGCCGATGCACCGGAAATGCTCGGCCAGGCGCCGGCGATGCAGGACATGTTTCGCGCGATCGGCCGGCTGTCGCATTCCGCCGCCACCGTGCTCATTACCGGCGAATCAGGCACCGGGAAGGAACTGGTCGCGCGTGCGTTGCACCGACATAGCCCACGCGCGAACGGCCCTTTCATCGCGCTGAATACGGCGGCGATTCCGAAGGATCTGTTGGAATCCGAACTGTTTGGTCACGAGCGCGGTGCGTTCACCGGCGCGCAGGCGATGCGTCAGGGGCGCTTCGAGCAGGCCGAGAACGGCACGCTGTTTCTCGATGAAATCGGCGACATGCCGTTCGATCTGCAGACGCGTCTGTTGCGCGTGCTGTCGGACGGGCAGTTCTATCGCGTCGGTGGGCACAATCCGTTGCGCGCCAATGTGCGCGTGATCGCGGCGACGCACCAGAACCTCGAATCGCGCGTGCGTCAGGGTCTGTTCCGCGAGGATTTGTATCACCGGCTCAATGTGATCCGTTTGCGCTTGCCGGCCTTGCGCGAGCGCAGCGAAGATATTCCGCTGCTCACGCGCCACTTCCTGCAGAAGAGTGCGCGCGATCTGGGCGTGGAACCGAAGCGCGTGTCCGAAGAGGCGCTGGCTTATCTGGCATCGCTGCCGTTTCCGGGCAACGTGCGGCAACTGGAGAATCTCGCCAACTGGCTCACGGTGATGGCGCCGGCGCAGACCATCGAGATCAAGGACTTGCCGCCCGATCTGGGGCCCACGCAAGTCGGCGTGACCGATCTCGCGGGCGGTGGCACTGGTGTGATCGGCACGGGTGAAGCGGGGCTTGCGGGCGGCGCGCCGATCAATGGCGCCAGCGCGGCCACTCATCCGGCGACGGCTGCCGGCATGCCCGCCGCAACTACCGTCAGTGCGTGGGAAGGCGGCTTGCGCACCGAAGTCGCCCGGATGTTGCGCGAGAATGCGGCCGACGTGATGGACGAACTCGCGCGCCGTTTCGAAGCGGCGGTGATTCGCGAGGCGCTGGATTTCACGCGCGGACGCAAGGTGGAGGCGGCGGAGCGGCTCGGCATCGGTCGCAATACGATCACGCGCAAGATTCAGGAACTCAATCTCGAGCCATGAAGTTGGCATGGTTGGCCGGGGCGGCGTGCCAGTCGCTCCGGTAGTGGTTTGGCTCGGGCAGCTTGCGGCCGCCTCCTGGATAGCCCTCTGAGCTTGTGTCCCATAAGCTGTCCCATGGGTCGCGGCCTAAGCCGCTCCATAAGCGCCCGGTCGGGCGCTGCACTTTTAGCCGCTCAGGCGCATAGCAGCAAAGGCCCTCGGGCTCCCGCAAGGCATAATCAACGCTGTTTTCATTCGACAGCCGACGATGCCCGCTTCTCCCGCTTTTTTCTCCTGGCCGCTTTCTTCCGATCCCTTTCTGTCGCTCGAAGCGCTCGACGACCCTGACGCGCTCGCATGGGTCGAAGCGCAGAACGCCCGCACGCGCGCCGCGTGGTGCAGCAGTGCGGAATTCGAGTCGCTCAAACAGCGGCTCGCCGACGCGTATCTGCCGCGCGAGCGTCCGGTGATTCCCGATCGCTGGAAGGAGTGGGCGTACGATCTGTGGCAGGACGAGCGCAATCCCAAAGGCATCTGGCGGCGCACGACGTGGGCTGCCTGGCGTAGTGGCGCACCCGTCTGGCAGAACCTGCTCGATTTCGACGCGCTCGGTGCAGCCGAAGGCACGCCGTGGGTTTGCGCCGAACTCGACATTCTCTATCCGGATGGCGATCGTGCGCTGGTCACCTTGTCGCCGGGCGGCTCGGATGCGCTGGTTGTGCGCGAGTTCGACATCGACGCGCAACGTTTTGTCGACGACGGTTTTGTGATTGCGAAGGCCGGCAAGCACACGGCTTCGTGGATCGATCGGGATACGCTCTATGTTGGCTGGGACAATGGTCGCAAGACGCTGACGCGCTCCGGCTATCCGCGCGAAGTGCGGCGCTGGACGCGGGGCAGTGCGCTGGCCGACGCGCTGGTGGTTTTCAAGGGCGCGTATGGCGATATCGGCGTGGAGGCGCACTACGATCCGATCGAGCAGCGCCATACGGTGGTGAGCAGCGTCGATTTCTTCGATTCGCATACGTACTACCTCGATAGCGCCGATGGCTCCGCAGATGGTGTCAAAGCGGCTGGTGCGGCCAATGCAGGCAGTCGTTCTCATGCGGCCAGTAGTGCCCCTGTGTGGCACAAGTACGACGTGCCGTCGCACGTTGCTGTAGGCGGCTGGCAAGGCTGGCTGCTGCTCGAGCCGCGCCTTGACTGGAACTGCAACGGCGTGCGCTATCCGGGCGGCGCGTTGCTGGCGATCCGTGAAGCCGCGTTCCTGCGTGGCGAGCGCGACGTGGTGCCGCTGTTCACGCCGACGTCGAAAACCTCCGCCTGCGAATGGAGCCATACGCGCAATCATCTGATCGTGTCGTACCTCGAAGATGTGCAGAGCAAGACCTCGCTGTGGATCCCGTCGCAAGCGGCCGATCAGGCGTGGCACTGGCATCAGCGCCTCTTTCCGTCGCGTGACGACGTGCAAGCCGATGTTTCGCCCGTCGAGCCGACGCTGAACGACGAAGTGTTTGTGGATACCGACGATTATTTGCAGCCGCCTGCGTACTGGCTCACCGATCTTGCCCAGGACGACCTGACCGACTGGACGTTGCTCGACCGCTGGCCGACTCAGTTCGATGCGACGCCGTTCGCGGTGACGCATGGGCACGCGGTGTCCGCGGATGGCACGCGCGTGCCGTACACCGTGATCGGGCCGCGGGTTGGGCACCAATCTGCGCAAGGGCAGATGGCGCAGAACGTGCAGCAAACGCACAAACAAACGCACGAGCAAACGCACGAGCAAACGCACGAGCAAACGCACGAGCAAACGCACGAGCAAACACACGAGCAAACACACGAGCAAACACACGAGCAAACACACGAGCAAACACACGAGCAATCACGCCCATGCCTGCTCAACGGTTACGGCGGTTTCGCGATTCCCTTACTGCCAGGCTATCTGACCGGGCAGGGCATCGGCTGGCTGGCGCGGGGCGGTGTGTACGTAGTGGCGCATATTCGCGGTGGCGGCGAATTCGGTACGCAATGGCACACGGCGGCGCAGGGCGAACATCGGCAGCGCGCATTCGACGATTTCATCGCGGTGGCGGAGGCGCTCATCAGCACGGGCGTGACCAGCGCGGCGCAACTCGGCATTCAGGGCGGCAGCAATGGCGGCCTGCTGGTCGCGGCGTGCATGGTGCAGCGGCCCGACTTGTTCGGCGCCGTGGTGTGCGAGGTGCCGCTGCTCGACATGAGCCGCTATCACCTGTTGCACGCAGGCGCATCGTGGATCGATGAATACGGCGACCCGGACGACCCCGACGCAGCACGCGTGCTGGCCGCTTACTCGCCCTATCACCGTGTGAGTGCGGACGTGGCGTATCCGCCCGTGCTGTTCACCACGTCGACGGCCGATGACCGTGTGCACCCTGGACACGCGCGCAAGATGGCCGCGCGCATGCAGGCGCTGGGTGCGGAAGCGGTCTGGTATCGGGAGAATACGGAAGGAGGCCACGGCGGCTCCGATGAACTGGAGCAGGCCGAGCATGATGCGATGGTCTTCGAATTTCTGTGGCGCTGTTTGAGCGGGGCGGCGTAGGCCCCGCACGACGCGTTCAGCCGATCTGCGCGACCACCGGTGCGTGGTCCGACGGCTGTTCCCATTTGCGCGGCACTTTGTCCACGTCACAGGAAGTGCACGCTTCGGCAAGCGCTTTGGACAGCAGAATGTGGTCGATACGCAGCCCTGCATTGCGACGGAACGCCATCATCCGGTAGTCCCACCAGGAATAGATTTTTTCCGGCTGCTCGAACTGGCGGAATGCATCGACGAGACCGAGTTCAATCAGCCGCACGAATTCGGCGCGCTCTTCGGGCGACACCAGATTCTGGCCTTCCCATGCTTTCGGATCATGCACGTCGCGATCTTCCGGCGCGATGTTGTAGTCGCCGAGCAGCGCGAGCTTCGGATACTGCGCCATTTCGCGCGCGACCCAGTCGTGCAGTTCGCCGAGCCAGGACAGCTTGTAGGCGAATTTATCGGTGCCCGGCGCCTGGCCGTTCGGGAAGTACGCGGAGATGATGCGCACGCCCTCTACGGTCGCGGCGATCACGCGTTGCTGAAGATCTTCGTAACCGGGGATATTGCGCACGACGCTGCTTTCGTCGACGCTCAGGCCTTCGCGCACCAGGATGCCGACGCCGTTATAGGTCTTCTGGCCCGCGAACCAGCTCCGGTAGCCTTTCGCTTCGAGTTCGGCGCGGGGGAATTTGTCGTCGGTCAGCTTCAGTTCCTGCAGGCACAGCACATCTGTTTGGCTGGTTTCGAGCCAGTCGATGACGTGCTGCAAGCGGACTTTGAGGGAGTTGACGTTCCACGTAGCGATTTTCATGAGGTTCTCACATTCTTGCTGGGCAAGGCTTTGTAGGGCACTGCCCCCGCGTTTTGCTTTATTTTTGCTGCAGTGACTACCCGTCTGGCGACCCGGATTCGGATTGGCAGGATCGGGTCGATTCCGATAGTTCCGCATCTTATCGCGCGAGACGGGCGACGGTGAAAATTGCCCCGGTGGCTGCCGAAAATAAAAGCCCGATGCTGTCATGCCACAGCGTATAGTGGGATCACATTTACGCGCATCGGGAATGCAATATGGCCCAACTTTATCCAGCCCTTTATAAGGACTTCGAAGTGCATCCGCTGGTGTTTTCGCGGCAGTTCGACAAGTTCGACGGTCACAAGCGTCATGCCGAAGGTTACGACGTGGCGGTACGCGTGTGCCGGCCCGGCGCGATCAGCGGCTCGAAGGCAAGTCGCGTATTTCGTCTCGTGCTGCCGTCCACGTTCTCCGATTTCGGCGTCGCGAAACGCAGCGCGAGCCAATACGGCGCGGACATCATCGACGGCAAAGTGGAAGGCGCGACGGTCGAGGATCTCTGAATGGCACGCGCTCATGCCGCATTCATTTGCGGCATGAGCGCGGACTCGCGGCACACACGTATTTGAAATTATTTCGTCAGATTGTTTGACGTCTCGCGAGCCGCCCTATATACTCTTTTTCTCTGACGCGGGGTGGAGCAGTCTGGCAGCTCGTCGGGCTCATAACCCGAAGGTCGTAGGTTCAAATCCTACCCCCGCAACCAAGCATTGTTGAAAGCCCGCTAGCGCAAGCTACGCGGGCTTTTTGACTTCTGGCGGTTCCTCTCACGCATGGTACGCACCACACGTACGTGCATTCACGCTGACTCGATCGCCCAATCCACTGCCGCTTGCGCATGCAACGCGGTCGTGTCGAACACGGGTAACGCCGAATCTTCCGGCTTGATCAGCAAGGTGATTTCCGTGCAGCCGAGAATCACCGCCTGCGCGCCACGCGCGGCGAGTTCTTCGATCACACGCTGATATAGCACGCGCGAGGCGTCATTCACGTTGCCGTGGCACAGCTCGTCGTAGATGATGCGGTGCACCTCTGCGCGCCCGGCTTCGTCGGGAATCAGGGTTTCGAGTTCATAGCGCTCGTGCAAGCGCCCCGTATAAAACGTCTGCTCCATCGTATAGCGCGTGCCCAGCAAGCCCACCCGCGTGATGCCTGCTGCGCGCAGCGCGTTGCCGGTCGGATCGGCGATGTGCAGGAAGGGCACGTCGATTGCCTGCTCGATCGATTCGTACACGCGATGCATGGTGTTGGTCGCGAGTATCACCAGGTCGGCGCCGCCGCGTTCGAGTTGACGTGCGGCGTCGGCCAGCTGATTGCCGAGCGCGGTCCAGTTGCCGGCGCGCTGGTTGGCCTCGATCGGCGCGAAGTCGACGGTCAGCATCAGGCTGCGGGCGTTGTGATGGCCGCCGAGGCGCGCCTTCGCGTGGCGGTTCAGGAGCCTGTAGTACTCGGTAGAGGATTCCCAACTCATTCCGCCGATTACGCCGATGGTTTTCATGGTCTTGCTCCGGTGGTGGATGAGGCAGGCCGTTGTGCGTCGAATGACACGCCTTGAACGTGTGGAAAGTCGAGTATAGGCGGGTGTCATCGCCCGGAGCCGGTACGGATTTCCCTGTGCTCACCGGTACGGCGTTTTGTTAAAACCTCGGCGTGCACTTTCTGACGCCGATAGAATCGTGCTCAGTCAACGAGCGGTCAACAGGGAGCGAACCATGGATCTGATCATCCGCCGCGCGATGCTGCCGCCGGGCGCCGCACTGCAGCACAAGCGGCCGGTCGACATCGGCATCGAAGCGGGGCGCATCGTCGCCGTCGAACCGAATCTGGCGGCGAGCGCGCATGAAGAAATCGACGCAGCCGGTTCGCTCGTCACGCCGCCATTCGTCGATCCGCATTTCCACATGGATGCGACGCTGTCGTACGGTCTGCCGCGCGTGAATGCGTCGGGCACCTTGCTGGAGGGCATCGCGCTATGGGGCGAACTGAAGCCGGACCTCACGCAGGAGGCGTTGATCGAGCGTGCGCTGCAGTACTGCGATTGGGCGGTCGCGCGTGGTCTGCTGGCGATTCGCAGCCACGTGGACGTGTGCGATCCGCGCCTGCTCGCGGTCGAGGCGCTGCTCGAAGTGAAGCGCCGTGTCGCACCGTATCTCGACTTGCAACTGGTCGCGTTTCCGCAGGACGGCGTCTTGCGCAGCGCCGGCGCATTCGAGAACCTCAAGCGTGCGATTGCGATGGGCGTCGACGTGGTGGGCGGGATTCCGCATTTCGAACGCACGATGGCCGACGGCGCGCAGTCCGTGCGCATGTTGTGCGAGTTTGCGGCGGAGCAGGGCTTGCGCGTCGATATGCATTGCGACGAATCGGATGATCCGATGTCGCGCCATATCGAAACGCTCGCGGCCGAAACGCACCGGCTTGGCTTGCAGGGGCGCGTTGCCGGTTCGCACCTGACCTCGATGCATTCAATGGACAACTACTACGTCAGCAAGCTCTTGCCGCTGATGCGCGAGTCGGGCGTCGCGGCGATCGCCAATCCGCTGATCAACATCACGCTGCAAGGCCGCAGCGACACGTATCCGAAACGGCGTGGCATGACACGCGTGCCGGAGATGATGGCGGCGGGCATCACCGTCGCGTTCGGCCACGACTGCGTGATGGACCCGTGGTACAGCCTCGGCTCGGGCGACATGCTCGAAGTCGCGCACATGGGCTTGCATGTTGCGCAGATGACGGGTGTCGACGGTATGCGTGCCTGTTTCGACGCGGTCACGGTGAATGCCGCGCGTATTCTCGGTCTGGAGGGCTATGGGATCGCGCCGGGGTGTGCGGCCAATCTTGTGCTGCTCGACGCACGCGATCCGGTCGAAGCGATTCGCTTGCGCGCCGCGCGACTCGCGGTGGTGAGCCGCGGCAAGGTGGTGAGCCGTGCGCCTGCTGCGCGCGCGGCGTTGTCGCTGGAAGGACGTCCTGCAGAGGTGGATTTCAAGCTGCATCGCGGTTAGCCCCAGCGCACCGCACCGCTCGCGACACACGCGCGAACGGAAAACGCCGGCGCTTCTCATGAAAAAACACCCCAGATCGTTGGACGGATATCCAACGATCTGGGGTGCAGTTCAATGACCGGCTTTTTCGCCTGCGTCGGCGCCATATGCAGCGCCGACTGATCCTTCAACGCAGGATCAATGCGTCGCGGCAGGCGTCATGCCGTTGTGCCGCAACAAGGCATCGATACTCGGCTCGCGGCCGCGGAACGCCTTGAACGATTCCATCGCGGGACGGCTGCCGCCCACTTCCAGAATCTCCTTGCGATAGCGCATGCCGGTTGCCTGATCGAGCACGCTGCCGCTCGCGGCTTGCGCCGCTTCTTCGAACGCGGCATACGCATCGGCGGACAGCACTTCAGCCCACTTGTAGCTGTAGTAACCCGCCGCATAACCGCCCGCGAAGATATGGCTGAACGTATTCGGCCAGCGCGAGAACGAAGCTTGCGGCACCACATGGAAACGCTCGTTGATCTCGCTCGCGAGTTCGGTGGCGTTCTTCGTGCCGGACGCATCGAAACCGGTATGCAGTTGCATATCGAACATCGAGAACACGATCTGGCGCAACGTACCGAGACCGCTCTGGAAATTCTTCGCGGCGAGCATCTTGTCGAACAGATCACGCGGCAGCGGCTTGGCGGTGTCGACGTGCGAAGTCATATCGCTCAACACGTCCCACTCCCAGCAGAAGTTTTCCATGAATTGCGACGGCAATTCGACCGCGTCCCACTCGACGCCGTTGATGCCCGACACGCCCAGTTCATCGACCCGCGTGAGCATGTGATGCAGACCGTGGCCGAACTCGTGGAACAGCGTGATCACTTCATCATGCGTGAAGCAGGCGGGCTTGCCGCCGACCGGCGCCGAGAAGTTGCAGGTCAGATACGCCACCGGCGTTTGCACGCTGCCGTGCGTGTGCTTGTGACGTCCGCGTGCATCGTCCATCCATGCGCCGCCGCGTTTGCCTTCGCGTGCATACAGATCGAGATAGAACTGCGCGACGAGGCCGCCGTCCTGATTCTCGACGCGGAAAAAGCGCACGTCCGGATGCCACACGGCGGCTTCGTCGCGACGGATGCGTACGCCGAACAATGTTTCGGTAACTTTAAAGAGACCCTTGAAGACGGTGTCTTCCGGGAAGTATTGTTTGACCTCGTTCTCGGAGAACGAATAACGCTTCTGACGCAGACGTTCAGCAGCAAACGTCATGTCCCACGGCTGCAGGTCGGCCATGCCGAGTTCGTTCGCCGCAAATTCGCGCAGCTCCTTCCAGTCCTGTTCAGCGTGCGGACGCGCGCGCGTGGCGAGGTCTTCGAGGAAGGCCATGACTTGCGCCGGCGACTCGGCCATCTTCGGCGCGAGCGAGACTTCGGCGAAGTTGTTGTAGCCGAGCATGTGCGCTTCTTCGGCGCGCAGCTTCAACTGATCGGCGAGCACGGCGGTGTTGTCCCATTCCGGCTTGCCTTTGCCGTATTGCGGGCCGAGTTCCGACGCGCGTGTCACATACGCGCGATACATCGTTTCGCGCATCGCGCGATTTTCCGAGTACTGCATCACCGGGAAATACGACGGGAAATGCAGCGTGAACTTGTAGCCGGTCTTGCCTTCGCGTTCGGCCGCTTCCTTCGCGGCTTCGATCACGTCTTCGGGCAGGCCGGCCAGTTGTGCCTCGTCGCCGGCTTCGACGATATAGGCGTACGCGTTCGTCGCGTCGAGCACATGGTCCGAAAACGCTTTCGACAAGCCTGCCTGCTTTTCCTGCAATTCGGCGAAATGCGGCTTCTGGTCTTCCGGCAATTCCGCGCCGGACAGGCGGAAATCGCGCAGCGCATTGCCGAGAATTTTCTTGCGCTCGCCGGTCAGCGATGAAAAGTCGCTGCTGGCGTGAAGCGCCTTGTATTTCTCATACAGGGCGAGATTCTGGCCGACGCTCGACCAGAATTCGGTGACGCGCGGCAGATTCTCGCCGTACACGGCGCGCAGTTCCGGCGTATCCGCCACGGCGTTCAGATGGCCGACCACGCTCCAGGCGCGCGACAGCGGCTCGGTAGCGCGCTCGACCGGTTCGACCACATCGGCCCATGAAGCAGGCGTAATGGGCTGGGCGGCGCGCTCGACGGCGGCAGCCGCGTCGGCGAGCAGGATATCGAGGGCGGGCGTGACGTGTTCGGGGCGGATTTCGCCAAAGCGCGGCAGGTCGGAGAAATCGAGGAGCGGATTGTCGTGCTTCGAGGGGGTAGTGGACATAAGGCTTCCTGTCTGACGCGGGTGAACGGGTAATCGGTGCATCGACGGGCGCGCGATGACGCCCCAATGACACTCCATAGGGACATTATTGGGGCAGGGTGCGCCGATTCCAATCCGTCGGTAGACAAATTATCAGATGTCGCGTGACTGTGTGCGGAAGCGCGGACGCTGCTTGCGGTTCAGGCGCTGGGAGTGCGCTGTTGGGCTGGTCCCGTTCACCGTTTCCGCTGTGCCGTGGCGCTTTGTGCGAAAGCGAACGGTGCGAATTGTTGCCCTGCCGCATTCTGGCGTGTCGCCATCCGCTAGTGATGATGTTTTCTGTAAGAGGTATCGATGAACCCGCTTTCGCACGCTCTATCGCGCAACGGCAACAACTTCGATCTCGTGCGGCTCCTTGCCGCCATTGCCGTGGTGTATGGCTATTCGTATCAGCTGCAGGCGCCCGACGGCACGACGGACTGGGTCCGGAATGCGCTCGGCTTCGACAGTTTCGGTGCGCTGGGTGTTTACGCATTTTTTCTGTTGAGCGGCATGCTGGTGACCGCGAGCTTCGACCGGCAACGCTCGGTGCCCCGTTTCGCCGCGCTGCGCATCGCGCGCCTGTGGCCGGCGGTGGCAGGCGGCTCGCTGGTGACGGTGTTCATCGTCGGGCCGTTGTTTACGACACTGCCGTTGCGCGACTATTTCGCCTCCGGCGTGACGTGGACCAACCTCGACAACTTCTCCACCATCGTGCTGAAAACCGGCTGGGCGCTGCCCGGCGTATTCGAGCACAACCGCTTTCCCGTAGACGTCTGCGCGCCACTGTGGACCTTGCCGCTCCAGGTGCGCTGCTATCTGATCGTCATGGTGACCGGCATGCTGGGGATGCTGTCCAGCGCGCGCGGCGCGGCGCTGGCGGCGGCGCTCGGATGCGCAGCATTCGTTTTGCGCGTGCATCTGCCGCATTTGCAGATCGGTCTGCGTGACTTCAGCGAAACACCCGGCGGCTATTCGTTCTGGCCGGAGCCGTTTTTCATGCTGGGGATGCTGCTGTATGGCTGGCGCGAACGGATCGATATCAACGGCCTGACGGCGCTCGCGCTGGTAATGGTGTTTCTGGTGTTCCGCGACATGGCCGGCGCTCAACCCCTGTTCTATCTGGCCTTTGTTTACGGCGTGCTGTGGGTAGGCACGACGCCGCTGCTGCGGCGCTTCGTGCCGCGCCACGATTACTCGTATGGGATTTATCTGTACGGCTTCATGGTGCAGCAATGCGTCGCGAATATCGCGCCGCAGTTGGGCCATGTGGCGGCGGTGCTGATCGCCGCGCCGTTCATCCTGCTGTGCGCGGCGCTGTCGTGGCGCTTCGTGGAGCGGCCAGTGCTGAATTGGTGCCGCGGGCGTCTTGCGCGCCGGTCGACGGAGCTTGGCGCGGAGATGGCGGCGGGGGATCAGGCGGCTCAATGAGTTGCGGGTTGGTGCCAGAGTGAGGCGCCGAGCGCTGAACCCGCAAACCGGCAACTGATCGTGTTGACGGGGATCGAGGCTTGATATCGACGCCGTGAACGACGTCGGAATAAAAACGGCGCATCCACCAGCGATTGCTGGCGGGATTGACGCTTGAATTCGCCGTGGGGAACGACGCCTTGCACGCCGGCGAAAGGGCTCGCCGGCATTGTCCTTCAGCTTTGGCTTTACGCTTTTGCCGCTGCTTCGCGCTCGGCGGCTTCGATCGTATTGACGAGCAGCATGGTGATGGTCATCGGACCGACGCCGCCGGGCACCGGCGTGATGTAGCCGGCCACGTCCTTGACGCCCGCGAAATCGACGTCGCCGCACAGCTTGCCGGCTTCGTCGCGATTCATGCCGACGTCGATCACGGCTGCGCCCGGCTTCACCATGTCTGCGGTGAGGATGTTGCGCAGGCCGGTGGCGGCGACCACCACGTCGGCGTTACGGGTATGGGCGGCCAGATCGCGTGTCTTGCTGTGGCAGATCGTGACGGTCGCACCGGCTTCGAGCAGCAACAGCGCCATCGGCTTGCCGACGATGTTCGAGCGGCCGATCACCACCGCATTCGCGCCTTGCAGCGGAATCTCGTAGGCTGCCAGCATCTTCATCACGCCGTACGGCGTGCACGGACGGAACAGCGGGCGGCCGGTCATCAGCGCGCCGGCATTGGCAACGTGAAAACCGTCGACGTCCTTTTCCGGGGCGATTGCCTCGATCACCTTGTGGCTGTCGATATGCGGCGGCAGCGGCAGTTGCACCAGAATGCCGTGGATTCGCGGGTCGCGATTCAGTTCGTCGATGCGCGCCAGCAGATCGGCTTCCGGCAGATCGGCCGGATAGCGGTCGAACGATGAACCGAGGCCGTTGTCATGGCACGCCTTGACCTTGTTGCGCACATAGACTTCGCTGGCAGGATTGTCGCCGACCAGCACCACGGCGAGGCCCGGCTGATGCCCGCGGGCGGTGAGGGCGGCGGCGCGCGTGGCGACGTCGGCGCGCAGGGTCTTGGAGAGGGCTAGGCCGTCGATCAGTTTGGCAGTCATGGTCGGTCGAGATGGGCAGTTTGGAAAGCGGAGCAGGGGCAGGTGCGCATGCGTGGCGCCTGCGATGGCGCTTTTCGTCGGAAACGGGTCGGCACATGAAAAGCGCGCGGCGCGAATCGGGGATAAGCAGCGCTGCAAAGTCCGACATTATACCGGCCCGGCATGGCGTGCCATGGAAGGATTCTGGGGGACTGGGACGTGCCGGAATCCGCGATGCGTTCGGTCGTTAGTGCCTGCGCGGGTCGGCACACGCATGGTGCGGCCGGCGTATGTGAGTGCCAGCGCGAATACCAGCGTGGACACCGGCGCTGTGCCCATACGTAGAACCGGAAGCAGATCGGCCGCAGACGGCTTGTGCGCCGCTGCGGCCGTCGACCGGCTTCTCCCGCTACTCCTGTACTGGCTGCCAGCTATCGTCCGGGTCGAACGATTTGATCGCGGCCGCCGCACGCGCGGTTTGCGGCCCGAGGTTTTTCTGATAGACCTGACCGTCCTGATTGACGATAAAGCTCATCACGCCGGTCTTGGCATACTCGGCCGGCGAGGCAATCAAACCGAACCCTTTGGTCAGCACACCGTTCTCGACGTAGTTCTGCGCGCCACCCTTCGCGTGCGCACCTTGCGCCGTCAGGATACGGTAGTGGTAGCCGTGATAGGCCTCTTTCGGCAGGGTGCCGTTGGGCATGGTGGCGGCGAGCGGTCCGAGCGGACTTTCCGTTTCACCGGGTGCTGTTGCCCAATACAGGCCGTCATGCTGGCCCTGCGTGCTGACGAAGCGCTGTGCATAGTGCTGGGTCAGATTGTGATAATCGTTTTGCGCGTCGAGGTAGGCGAGCGACGTCAGGATCGCCGCGTGTTCGTTGCGGCCGATGCGGCGCGTCAACATTTCATCCTGCGCGGCGGGTGGATCGAATCGCCAACCCTTGCCCATCTGCACGAGCGGAATCGGCAAGGTCCAGCCACTTTCGCCCACCGCCAGATGCGCGGTTGCGTGGCCCTTGCTCTTCACGGGATCCTCGACAATCTGATGCCCTTTCGACCATGCGCCGAGGAACGTGTAGATGTCGTCCTGACCGATTCCTTCGGTAGGAATGAAGCGGTGATAATCGTTGCCGAGTACGTGTTTGAGCGCGCCTTCGTCGTTGCGGGCCAGGGCGTCGACGAATGCATTGGCGGCGTCGTCGGCACTGGGATAGACCGTCTGCGCGTGGGCGGCGGTCGTGCCGAGCAGCAGGACCGGCGCCACCAGCAGCGTGCCGGTCGTGCCGAGGGCGACGGCGAGTGTCACAACGTGGGCGCGCAAGGCGCCGCGTGGAAATAAGCGAATCATCAGAGACTCCTCCTGATCGTTCAACGGTTGCGGCCAAGGTGGCGCTCACCGCCGCCGCCACCGCCCAGTCTGCCGCCACCGCCGAAGTTGCCACCACCACCGCCGCCGCGCTGGACGCCTCCGCCGTTTGCACCGAGACCCCCGCCGCGCTGGACGCCCCCGCCGTTTGCACCAAGACCGCCGCCTGCGCGTTGCTGACCGCCGCCATTGGCGCCAAGACCGCCGCCGGAACGGTTTGCGGCTGCGTTGCGGCTCGCTTCGCCGCGTTGCGTTTCCTGGCGCGCGGCGTTGCCGTCGCCGGCGCCGCGTAACGCGTTATCGCGGTTGGCATTCTGTGCGCGGTTTTGCAAATCGGCGTTCTGCGTGCCGCCCTGGTGGATCCCTTGCACGCGCTGGCTCGCATTGCCGCTCAGGTTCTGGCCGGTACGGTTCTGCAAGGTCTGCTGCGCCTGGGCACGGGCGGCGTCGTCACGGCCGCGATAGGCGTCGCGCTGCGCCCCGCCGAGGTTGTTGTTGACGTTACGGTTGAGATTCGCGTTGTTGACGTTGCGATTGACGTTGGCGTTGCGGTTCCAGTTCGTCGTGTTGCTGTTCACGTTGAGCCGGTTGTTCACATTGATGTTGTTGTACCGGTTCACGTTGATGTTGACGTCGTGCGTGTTCCAGTTGAAGCCGCCCCACAGCGAATTGGCAACCGCGACACCGGCGCCGAACGCAAGGCCGGCAGCCAGACCGCTTGCGATTGCATAACCGGGGGGCGGCGGCACATACACGGGCGGGTAGGCGGGATAGGGCCACGTACCGTAGACGACAGTCGGGTTATACGTCGGCACGTAGACCACTTGAGGATTGGCCGGCACGATCTGAATCGTGCTTTGCTCGACCACGACCGTCTGCTGCGAACTCGTCTTCAGATTGCCGGCCGCCTGCGCCTGTTTGCGCAGGCGTTGCACGGAGTCCATCACGTCATTCGACTGGCCGAGAAAGGCGGTGCCGAGCTGCGAGACCCAGTCGGGTTTCGACGCCATTGTTGCGAGAACCTGCGGGAAAGCGACGAGTGATTGCACGCTCGGGTCCCAGGGCTCGGAGGCGACCGCCTTGACGGCGTCGTCGCCTTGCAGCTTCGAGTTCGCTTTCGACCATGCGGCCGCGGCCTGCACGTCTTGCGGGAAGGTGGCGGCCATCAGCACCTGCGCGAGGAGTGCGTCGGGATAGAGCGCGATGGGCGCGGTGAGCGAATCGAGTTGCTGGTTCGACATCTTCGCGGCGCTTTGCGCATAGACCGCGCCTGGCATGACCAGACCGGCGAAGAGCGGTGCGCCCGCAAGTGCGGCGCAAACAAGCAACACACGCGAACGGTGTGTTCCGGATCGTTTCACGATGAAATCCTCCCGGCTGCGTTAGACGCGCGAAGCCGATGAGCAGCGCACGCTGCGTTGCTTCGGCGCGATGGAATGGAGAAGGCAGCGAATAAAGCGAATAAAGGTCGGCTCAGCTTGGCTTGAACCGCTCGATATGGCAGATGCCTCAGTCATGCGGCCGAACCGCTTTAGCTGATTTGCACCGCATGGCGACGCCACATACGACAACGACAGCACATTTGTCCTGCGTTCATCGGGCATCAAAGATTCCTGCTGAGGAGTTCTTTGTAAATTAAGGGGCGCAGCGAAGCTTGTCAATCTTGTCGGAGGAAAGAAGTTGTTGCTGTGCAGCGTAAGCAGGTGCTGAGTAATGCGTAATGATTGGCGAATGCCAGATGCCAGATGCCAGATGCCAGATGCCAGATGCCAGATGCCAGATGCCAGATGCCAGATGCCAGATGCGGGATGCGGGATGCGGGATGCGTGCGTGCGTGCGGCGGATGTGCGCACGTCGAGTCACGCAGCGCATCGCTTGACGCGAAGTGGGGGCGGGGAGGATGCAGCGGGCCGGACTTTTCGACAGTCCGGCCGTTGAAACTCAATAGCGACCTATGGCGCGGGCCATGGTCGCTATGTTGAATGTCATTGCGCCGGTTGCGGCTTGTTCGACAGCGCCAGTCGCAGCAGATCGGCGACCGTGTTGACGTTGAGCTTTTCCATGATGTTCGCGCGGTGCGCTTCGACCGTCTTGATGCTGATGCCCAGGTCGTCGGCGATCTGCTTGTTCAGACGGCCGGCGATGATGCGTTCGAGTACCTGGTGCTCACGCGCGGTCAGCTTGCCCAGACGCTCGGCGGCGGCGCGTTGCTGCTGCACGCTGGTGCTTTCGCTGCGCGCCTTGTCGAGCATGCGCTCGACCAGCTTGCGCAGTTCGGCTTCGTCGAACGGTTTTTCGATGAAGTCCATCGCGCCTTTTTTCATCGTCGACACGGCCATCGGCACGTCGCCGTGGCCCGTTACGAAGATGATCGGCAGCGACGCGTTGTCGGCGATCAGGCGTTCCTGCAACTCGAGCCCGCTCATGCCGGACATCCGCACATCGAGAATCAGACACGCGATCTGGCCCGGATGCGTATGCGGCTGCCATGCGTCGATGAACTGCTCGGCGCTGGAGAAGCATTGCACGCGATAGCCGTTTGCCTCCAGCAGCCAGCGCAGCGAATCTCGCACGGCCTCGTCGTCGTCGACGACAAAGACAGTTTCCTGTGTGGTGACTGGGCTGTTCATAGCTCTCCCGTAACGGTTTGTGGTGTCGGCGCCTCTGACCCGCCGTTGCTCGGGCCGTCAGGCTCTCCAATAGGCAGACTGCAATGGAACGTGGCGCCTGTGATGTGGCCGTCAGACTCGACGTTGTTCACCACCCACAGACGGCCGCGGTGCGATTCGATAATCGAACGGCAAATGTTCAGCCCCATGCCCATACCATCGGACTTGGTGCTGTAAAACGGTTCAAAGAGACGCTCGGCTGTCGCTTCGTCGACGCCCGGCCCCTGGTCGACGACGCTGATGCAGACAAACCCGCTCTCCAGTCGCACGACCACGCGAATCACGGGGTCGACCGCATTCGGGCGCGCGTCGTGCATGGCCTCGACGCCGTTCTTCAGCAGGTTCACCAGCACCTGCTCGATCAGCACGGGGTCGACGTAAATCACCGGCAGGCGCGAGCGCAGATCGGTCACGATGCGAATCTTGCGCTTGCGCGCTTCGAGTTCGGCGAGACCCACGGCGTCGGCGACGATATCGGCCACGCGCGTCGCCTGGCGTTTCGGCTCGCTGCGCTTCACGAACTCGCGAATCCGCTTGATGATCATGCCGGCCCGTACCGCCTGCTGGGCGGTTTTCTCGAGCACCGGCAGGAGATTGTCAGGCGTCGTCCGACCGGATTTAACCAGCGCCACGGTTCCCGAGCAATAGTTATTGATCGCGGCGAGCGGCTGGTTCAGTTCGTGCGCGAGCGAAGAGGCCATTTCGCCCATGGTCATCAGGCGGCTGGTGAACTGCAGCTTCTCGTCCTGCTGGCGCGAGAGTTCCTGCGCTTGCTTGCGGGTGGTGATGTCGGTCGCGATCTGCATCTGCGCAAGGTGGCCGTCCACCCACTGAATGTACTGACGGCGCACTTCGAACCATTTCTGGATGCTTTGCACGTAGATTTCCTGCGCGTCGGCCGTGCTCTCGGTCAACGCGGCAGCGGGCAGACCGGCGTAGGTGTCCACCATATCGATCGAATCGGACGACGCCTGGGCGCTATCGAATCCGCCGCCCGCCAATTCCAGATGGCCGTCCGGGCGAATGCCGAACAGGTGACGGTAGTAGCGGTTGGCGAACAGCAGTTCGGCTTCGTCGGCGGCCAGCACGGAGACGGCGGCGTCGAGACTTTCGAGCACGGTGGTGAAGCGCTCGTGCGCGGCGGCGAGTTCTTCGCGCGCGCGTTTCGGTTCGGTGATGTCGGTCATCGACGACATCCAGCCGGTCTGGCGGCCCGAGCTGTCGATCAGCGGCGACACATAGAGGCGCGCATGGAACAGCGAGCCATCCTTGCGGCGCACCCGCAATTCGAAACCCGAAGAGGGCGCCTTGCCGCGCAGCGTCATGTCGAGCTGGCGTTGCATTTCAGGGTAGGCGTCGCGCGGCCAGTAGGCGAACGGCGCATTCTTGCCGACCAGATCGCTTTCGTCCCAGCCGGTCATGCGGCAAAACGCCGGATTGACGTGGGTGATGCGCCCGTGCATGTCGAGCACGCGCATACCGATCAGCACCGAGTTTTCCATCGCACGGCGGAAGAAGGCTTCGGCGTAGAGCGCCTGCTGCGCCTCGAAGCGTTGCCGCGTGTGTTTCCACAAGCTCCACAGGCTCCACAACACGAAGCACGACAGGCCGGCCACCAGCCAGACCAGCGTGTTGTTGGTGAAGTTGGTCATCTGCGGGAACGCGTAGACGCGTACCGAGACGCCCTGGCCCGGCGGGTCGAGCGGCAAGTCGTAGAACATGTCGCGCGGCAGGCGCGGACGGGTCGACGTGGTGGTCAACTCGCGGTTGTTTACGTCGATGATCGAGATTTTGTATTTCGCCGACAACTCGGGCGGAATGTCGTGCTTCAGGATCCCTTCTACCGAGAACACGGCGGCAATCGTGCCGAGGAAGTCACGGTCGCGGTAAACCGGCGTCTGCAGCGTGATGTAGCCGTTGCCGAGGTCGTCGTAGATCAGCGGCGAGTACACCTGGCGGCGCGTATTGCGCGCCTCGTTGAAGGCGGCCTTGACGGCCTCGTCCATCTGCGCGTCGTTCGGCTTGGCGAGACGCTGGCCGAACACGGGGAGGGCGGTATTGGGCCAGCGCGGCTGCTGCAGGCTCGTGTACCAGTTCATGTAGAGGATCTCGGGATGCCCCTGCATGATGTCCGTGGTGGACACCTGGAATGAATGCGGATCGGCGTGGCCGGCGACGAGATCGCGGGAGAGGGCCTGAATCTGTTCCTGCGCGCCGGTCATGGACAGGCGGATCTGCTGCTGCGCCCACGCGACATTGCGGTAGAGCGTGTCTTCCTGCTGCTGCTGTTCGCGCCGGTTCAGACTCCACAGAATCAGGCTCATGACGACCAGGAAAACCAGGATCGACAGCAGCGGCGTGAGCAAATAGGAGTTCGACCACCACGGTCCGTGGTGCCAGCGGGAGGACGGCGTCGAATCCGCCGGCGAACCGGCGGTGCGCGCCGAGCGAGCGAAAAGCCGTTCGGTCAACATGCGTGGCATTGTAGCGCAGCGAGTCGCTAGCAAATGGCGCAAAAAAGCGCTGAAAGTAACGTTAATCGGCGCAAACTAGCCGACGTATCCGTCGATCGGCAGTCAAATCAGGTTGCGCCGCAACAATTTTCCGCATTATGAGAACCTATCTCGTGATTCGAAATTTTTGTTGCACAGACGTCGGGACCCCTTTTACAATCGGCCGAAGCTGCCGCGGTCGTGCTTCGTCCGCGTCGTCTGTTCAAAAGAGCGTTCCTCTATATCCAGGAGACGAGCATGTCCGCTGTACCCGACGAAGTCATGAAATATGTCGCTGCCGAAAAAGACGACGATCCCCAGGAAACCGGCGAATGGCTGGAAGCGCTGGATGGCGTGATTTCTGCTGTGGGCCCTGATCGCGCTCACTACCTGATCGAGAAACAGATCGAATTCGCCCGTGTACACGGCGAGCATCTGCCGTTCTCTGCAAACACCCCCTACATCAATACGATTCCTGTGTCGCGTCAGGCGCCGATTCCCGGCGACCAAGACCTCGAACACCGCATCCGCTCGTACACGCGCTGGAACGCCATCGCGATGGTGCTGCGCGCGGGCAAGGACACCAACGTCGGCGGCCACATCGCCTCGTTCGCGTCGGCCGCTACGCTGTATGACGTCGGCTACAACCATTTCTGGCACGCACCGTCGGCTGAACATGGCGGCGACCTCGTGTTCGTGCAGGGTCATTCGTCGCCGGGTGTGTACTCGCGCGCGTTCCTGCTCGGCCGTCTGACCGAGAACCAGCTCGACAACTTCCGTCAGGAAGTGGGCGGCGAGGGCATCTCGTCGTACCCGCACCCGTGGCTGATGCCGGATTTCTGGCAATTCCCGACCGTCTCGATGGGCCTCGGCCCGATCATGGCGATCTATCAGGCGCGCTTCATGAAGTACCTGCAGGCGCGCGGCATTGCGAAGACCGAAGGCCGCAAGGTCTGGGCCTTCCTCGGCGACGGCGAAACGGACGAACCGGAATCGCTCGGCGCAATCGGCATGGCCGGTCGCGAACGTCTCGACAACCTCGTGTTCGTGATCAACTGCAACCTGCAGCGCCTCGATGGTCCGGTGCGCGGTAACGGCAAGATCATTCAGGAACTCGAAAGCGAATTCCGCGGCGCCGGCTGGAACGTCATCAAGGTCGTCTGGGGCAGCCGCTGGGATGCGCTGTTCCAACGCGACAAGTCGGGCGCGCTGATGCGCCGGATGATGGAAGTCGTCGACGGCGAATATCAGACGTACAAGTCGGAGTCGGGCGCGTATGTGCGCGAACACTTCTTCAATACGCCTGAACTGAAGGCGCTGGTTGCCGAGTGGTCCGATGAAGACATCTGGAACCTGAACCGCGGCGGCCACGATCCGCACAAGATCTACGCCGCGTTCTCGGAAGCATCGAACTCGCAGGGCCAGCCGACCGTCATCCTCGCGAAGACGATCAAGGGCTACGGCATGGGCGAAGCCGGCCAGGCGATGAACATCACCCACCAGCAGAAGAAACTGCACGTCGATCAACTGAAGAAGTTCCGCGACCAGTTCCGTCTGCCGATCGCCGACGAAGACCTCGTCAACGTGCCGTACCTCAAGTTCGAAGAAGGTTCGAAGGAACTCGAGTACATGCGCGCTCGCCGTCAGGAGCTCGGCGGCTATCTGCCGGC
This sequence comes from Paraburkholderia caffeinilytica, assembly GCF_046030355.1. Lineage (GTDB taxonomy): Bacteria > Pseudomonadota > Gammaproteobacteria > Burkholderiales > Burkholderiaceae > Paraburkholderia > Paraburkholderia caffeinilytica_B. The sequence continues at coordinate 406,305 of NZ_JAQQCQ010000004.1, read as the reverse complement.
GCGCCGCCAGAAGGCCGAGTCGCTGCCGGTGCCGGCGCTCGACGCGTTCGAGCCGCTTCTGAAGGGTACGGGCGAAGGCCGTGAGATCTCCACGACGATGGCGTTCGTGCGGATCCTGAACATCCTGCTGAAAGACAAGGCGCTCGGTAAGCGCATCGTGCCGATCGTGCCGGACGAGTCGCGTACCTTCGGTATGGAAGGCCTGTTCCGTCAGATCGGTATCTGGAATCAGGAAGGCCAGAAGTACGTGCCGGAAGATTCCGACCAGCTGATGTTCTACCGCGAATCGGAATCCGGCCAGATCCTGCAGGAAGGGATCAACGAAGCCGGTGGTATGTGTGACTGGATCGCAGCCGCGACGTCGTACTCGACGCACGGCGAGATCATGATCCCGTTCTACATCTTCTATTCGATGTTCGGCTTCCAGCGTATCGGCGACCTGGCATGGGCGGCGGGCGACATGCGTTCGCGCGGCTTCCTGCTGGGCGGCACGGCGGGCCGCACCACGCTGAACGGCGAAGGTCTGCAACACGAAGACGGTCATTCGCTGCTGTGGGCAGCATCGGTGCCGAACTGCATCAGCTACGACCCGACCTTCGGTTACGAACTCGCGGTCATCATGCAAGACGGTCTGCGCCGCATGGTTGCCGACCAGGAAGACGTGTATTACTACATCACGGTGATGAACGAGAACTACGAGCACCCGGCGATTCCGCAGGGCGATGCTGTAGCGGCCGATATCATCAAGGGTATGTATTCCTTCAAGAAGGCCGAAGCCGACGCCAAGGCGCCGCGCGTTCAGCTGATGGGCGCAGGCACGATCTTCAACGAAGTGATCGCCGCGGCCGATCTGCTGAAGAACGACTGGGGCGTCGCTGCCGACCTGTGGAGCGTGCCGAGCTTTACCGAACTGGCGCGCGAAGGTCACGAAGTGCAGCGCTGGAACCTGCTGCATCCGACGGAAGAGAAGAAGGTCTCGCACGTCGAGAAGCTGCTGAAGGACGCACAAGGTCCGGTCATCGCTTCGACCGACTACGTGCGCGCGCTAACCGAACAGATCCGCGCGTTCGTGCCGCAGAAGTTCGTCGTGCTGGGCACGGATGGCTACGGCCGTTCGGACACGCGCGAAAAGCTGCGCCACTTCTTCGAAGTCGACCGCTACTGGGTCACGGTTGCCGCGTTGAATGCACTGGCAGATGAAGGCACGATCGAACGCAAGGTCGTCGCCGAGGCGCTCAAGAAGTACAACCTTGATCCCGCCAAACCCAACCCGATGACCGTCTAAGGCATCATTCCCCGTGTGCCACGGCGTGCGCGCCTGCTCCTGATCGACAGGAGCGGGCGGCGTGCGCGGCCCAGGAGACACTAACAATGAGTCAAGCGATCGAAGTCAAGGTGCCGGACATCGGCGATTACAAGGACATTCCTGTGATCGAGGTGCTGGTGAAGGCGGGTGACACCGTCGAGAAAGAGCAATCGCTCGTTACGCTGGAATCCGACAAGGCGACGATGGACGTGCCGAGTTCGGCTGCCGGCGTCGTCAAGGAAGTGAAGGTCAAGGTGGGCGACAACGTGTCGGAAGGCTCGCTGATCGTCGTGCTGGAAAGCGCGGGCGCGGCGGCTGCCGCTCCGGCTCCGGCGCCTGCCGCTGCACCGGTTCCCGCAGCGGCCCCGGCTGCAGCGCCTGCACCGGCGCCCGCGCCCGCGCCGGCCGCAAGCGGCGGTGGTCTGCAAGAAGTCAAAGTGCCGGATATCGGCGACTACAAAGACATTCCCGTGATCGAAGTCGCGGTGAAGGTCGGCGATCGCGTCGAGAAAGAGCAGTCGCTGGTGACGCTCGAATCGGACAAGGCGACCATGGACGTGCCGAGCTCGGCCGCTGGCGTCGTCAAGGAAGTGAAGGTCAAGGTCGGCGACAACGTGTCGGAAGGCTCGGTCATCGTCGTGCTGGAAGCGGATGGCGCTGCTGCGCCGGCTGCCGCACCTGCTGCGAAGCAGGAAGTGCTCGAGAAGCCGTCGGATGCACCGGCTGCTCCGTCGCCCGCTCCGGCTTCGCCGTCGGCGCTTGCCCAGGCGCCGCTGATTCAGGCGGGCGAGGGTGGCGCGCGCCGTGCGAGCCACGCTTCGCCGTCCGTGCGCAAGTTCGCGCGCGAACTCGGTGTCGACGTGACGCAGGTGCAGGGCACCGGTCCGAAGGGCCGTATTACGCAAGCGGACGTGACTGGCTTCATCAAGGGCGTGATGACGGGGCAGCGTGCTGCACCGGCAGGCGCTGCTGCGCCGGCCGCGGGTGGTGGCGAGTTGAACCTGCTGCCTTGGCCGAAGGTGGATTTCACCAAGTTCGGTCCGGTCGATGCGAAGCCGTTGTCGCGTATCAAGAAAATCTCGGGCGCGAACCTGCATCGCAACTGGGTCATGATTCCGCACGTCACGAACAACGACGAAGCGGACATCACCGATCTCGAAGCGCTGCGCGTGCAGTTGAACAAGGAAAACGAAAAGTCCGGCGTGAAGGTCACGATGCTGGCGTTCGTGATCAAGGCGGTGGTTGCTGCCTTGAAGCAGTTCCCGACGTTCAATGCGAGCCTCGACGGCGACAACCTGGTGTTCAAGCAGTATTTCCATATCGGATTTGCTGCCGATACGCCGAATGGTCTGGTCGTTCCGGTGATTCGCGATGCGGACAAGAAGGGGTTGATCGATATCGCGAAGGAAATGACCGAGCTTTCGAAGCTCGCGCGTGACGGCAAGCTGAAGCCGGATCAGATGCAGGGCGGCTGCTTCTCGATTTCTTCGCTGGGTGGGATTGGCGGGACGAACTTCACGCCGATTATCAATGCGCCGGAAGTCGCCATTCTCGGGCTGTCGCGTGGTGCGACGAAGCCGGTTTGGGATGGCAAGCAGTTTGTGCCGCGTCTGATTCTGCCGCTGTCGTTGTCGTATGACCATCGGGTGATTGATGGGGCTGCGGCGGCGCGGTTCAATGCGTATCTGGGTGCGATTCTTGCCGATTTTCGGCGTGTGATTCTTTGATCTGATGTTGCGCGGGGCGCTGTGTTTATCAGTTATCCGCGTCTCTCGTTGAACTTGCTTTCTTATCGGTCTATTAGTGTCGCCCCTGTGCGGGGCGGCACCTACTTTTCTTTGTCTTCCAAAGAAAAGTAGGCAAAAGAAAGGCGCGTCCTTGGGCGGACGGCAAAGGATGTTTCTGTCCGGCGCGCTGCCAGCTTTTGCGCTGTTTTTTTAGGCTGCTTTGGGGCGGGTTCTTCCCTCATCACGATCAATAAGAGAAGGGGACACTATGAGTCTCGTCGAAGTAAAAGTGCCGGATATCGGTGACTTCAAGGACGTCGATGTCATCGAAGTCAATATCAAACCGGGCGATGTCATCGAGAACGAACAGGCGCTGATGACGCTCGAGTCCGATAAGGCCTCCATCGAAGTGCCGAGCGATACCGCCGGCACCGTCAAGGAAGTACGCGTCAAAGCCGGCGACAAAGTCTCGCAAGGTACCGTCATCGCGCTAGTCGAAACGTCCGCAGACGCAGCGCCGGCTAAGGCGCCTGAGAAAGCGCCCGCTCCGGCGGCGGCACCGGCGCCTGCGCCCGCACCGGCGTCCAAAGCTGCCGCGCCTGCTCCGCAAGCCGGTAGCTTCTCCGGCAACGCGGATATCGAGTGCGACATGCTCGTGCTCGGTTCGGGCCCCGGCGGTTACTCGGCGGCATTCCGCTCGGCTGACCTCGGGATGAAGACGGTGCTCGTCGAACGCTATTCCACGCTCGGCGGCGTTTGTCTGAATGTCGGTTGCATTCCGTCGAAGGCGCTGCTGCACACGGCGCTCGTTATCGACGAAGCGGAAGCGCTCGGCTCGCATGGCATCACGTTCGGCAAGCCGCAAATCGATCTGGATAAACTGCGCGACTTCAAGTCGGGCGTCGTCAAGAAGCTCACCGGCGGTCTCGCCGGTATGGCCAAGATGCGCAAGGTCGAAGTGGTGACGGGTAACGGTTCGTTCGTCGATCCGCATCACATGGAAGTGCAGACCGAAGGCGGTAAGAAGGTCGTCAAGTTCAAGCAGGCCATCATCGCCGCAGGCTCGGAAGCGGTGAAGCTGCCGTTCATTCCGGAAGATCCGCGGGTGGTCGATTCGACCGGCGCGCTCGAACTGCGCCAGATTCCGCAACGCATGCTGGTGATCGGCGGCGGCATCATCGGTCTGGAAATGGCGACGGTCTACGCCACGCTCGGCGCCAAGATCGATGTGGTCGAAATGCTCGACGGCCTGATGGCTGGCGCGGATCGCGATCTGGTCAAGGTCTGGGAGAAGTACAACAGCAAGCGTTTTGCCAACGTCATGCTGAAGACCAAAACCACCGCGGCGGAAGCGAAAGACGACGGTATCTATGTGTCGTTCGAAGGCGAAAAGGCCCCGGCCGAGGCGCAACGCTATGACCTCGTGCTGGTCGCCGTCGGCCGTACGCCGAATGGCAAGAAGATCGGCGCGGACAAGGCTGGCGTCGCGGTAACGGATCGCGGCTTTATCGACGTCGACAAGCAGATGCGCACCAACGTGCCGCATATTTTCGCAATCGGCGATATCGTCGGTCAGCCGATGCTCGCACACAAGGCCGTGCACGAAGGCCACGTCGCCGCCGAAGTGGCGCATGGCGAGAAGGCGTACTTCGACGCGCTGCAGATTCCGTCGGTGGCCTACACCGATCCGGAAGTGGCGTGGGCCGGCAAGACGGAAGACCAGTTGAAGGCCGCGGGTATCAAGTACGGCAAGGCAGTGTTCCCGTGGGCAGCCTCGGGACGTGCTATTGCCAACGGCCGTGACGAAGGCTTCACCAAGCTGTTGTTCGACGAGGAAACGCATCGCGTGATCGGTGGCGGAATTGTCGGCTTGAATGCCGGCGACCTCATCAGCGAAGTGTGTCTCGCAGTCGAAATGGGCGCGGATGCAACGGATATCGGTAAGACGATTCACCCGCATCCGACGCTCGGTGAATCGATCGGGATGGCCGCCGAGTTGTACGAAGGCGTCTGCACCGACTTGCCGCCGCAGAAAAAGAAGTAATGCTGCTGAGCCCGCCTGCACGCAGGCGGGCTCGAAGAAGCAGATGCAAAAAACGGCGCGCCCCGCAAAGGGCGCGCCGTTTTTTTGTACAGCAAGCAAGCAGCGTAAAACGTTTGTCGTGAAGCAAAGCGTGCAACATGCGCCGCGCATCTACCAGGCAGCGGGAAAAAAAATCCCGGCCTTTCGCCGGGCAAACGATACGTTATTCAACGTATCGGAGCGTTCGGCCAGATAAAACCGTGTGAGCGGCAACGGCACGACGCTGTTGCTTGCGATAACGCCGGCCCTGCCAGTGAGGCGGGGCCGGCGTGCAGCTTGAAACTTCGGCTGCCTGAAACTTAGACTGCCTTCTTGGCCGAGCGCGATGCTTGTGCAGCGGCTTGCGATGCTGCCTTCGATGCGGCCGTTGCGGCTGCATTGAAGTTGCTTTCGGCGATTTCGACAGCTTGCTTGGTCGCCTTGTGGACCGTTTCGTACGTGGTGTTGGCGGCGGTGATGGCCGACTTCAGCACGGCGACAGCGGTTTCCGAACCGGCCGGGGCATTCTTCGCAACGTTTTCGACGAGCGACTGGACCTTGCGGTTTTGCTCTTCGAATTGCGCTTCTGCTACGCGGGTGAATTCACCTTGCGTTGCCGAAACGATCTCATAGACGTGGCGGCCGTACGACAGCGCCTTTTCAGCCACCGGCTGTGCGAGGCTGGCTTGCAGTGCGAGCAGTTCCTGCGCGTCCTTCACCGACAGTGCGCGCTGGGCATTTTCCTGGCTTTCCGCGAGCGTCGATTTAACGACTTGCAGGTTCAGCTCAACCAGCTTTTCGACGCCTTCAAATGCTTTGGTCGTCAGGCCGAACAACGTTTCAAAGTTGGCTTTCTGGGCTGCAGCGAATTGCTCAGGGGTCAGCAGAGTCATGGTTTACGCTCCTGGATCGCGGTCTGTCTATGCGGACCGCATTGGGTTGGTGGCGAGACGCTCTCAGATCGTCTCCCCGGACCGCGACGTTTTGTGCATCGCAGCAATGGTTCCCATTTTAGGATGGTGTTAACGAATGTCAAGTGTTTTTTGTGCGTCGCACAATATTAAGAAACTGCTGACAAAACAATACGTTATGCGGTGGGCATGACATTCGTTTGACGCAGGTTGATTTGTCCGGCGCACCGCGCTGGTGCAGGTTAAATCTGCATTTGTTACCGATTTCAGGAGATGTTTTGACTACTCGATGGGGCGGAGCGGGGGCGGGACCTCGACAGTTAACAAAAAACCCGTCAGTCGGCCATCTCGATGTAAACCGGAAAGTGTCACGGAACGTTAATGCTCTATGCCGGTCGAATGCGCGTTGGCGATCTCCAGCAGGCGTTTAACACGCTGCGGCGAGGTTCCTTCGACGTTCCGGTGCGCTGGCAAGGCTTTACACGCCTGCGTGCTGACCGTATTTCCCCTGATCAAGGTTGTCTCGAAATTGCCGTTATGCTGAAAGAATCGGCTCGATTCCGGCATCTGGCGGCAAAGGCGAGGCGAAGCGCGTTGGCGATCGTTTTTTTCGATCGAAACGCGGCACTTATTTGCGTTTTGGCGATCGGAGCTTACAAGCCGGTTTAAGGAGCGCGTATAAGTGCTTCAAATTGCTAATTTTTCGTTGTTTTACTACACTTGCGGAAACCTCTTGCCGCTCCTTACCGAACACCCATGAAAACCGACATGTTTTCGTCGCTAAAAGTGATCCACGGCGCGGCCCGCAGCACCGCTCTGTCGGTGGCCGCCTCCATGGTCATCGCAGCGGCGTTCGCCACGCCTGTCAGCACTTTTGCCGCCACGTCCGCCACTCCGGCAAAAACCTCCAAACACGCGAAAGCGGCCAAAAAGCCCGCCGCGGCCCCTGCCGACAAAGTGTCGAGCAAGAAGGCCGCCAAAGGCGCCGCCGCGAAGACCGTGGCCGCCGCGGATGACGACGCGCCGCGCGCGAGTGTCAAGCGCAAGCGCGTGACGTATTCGTCGAACGGCCGTCACCGCTCGGTGGTGCGCCGCATCGCGTACGAACCGCGTCCGCCTACCGTCGGCCAGGCTTTCGGTTTGCACGACACGCCAGACGCGCTGATGCTGCGTTCAAGCGTTGCCTACGTGATCGATCAGAACACCGGCGAATCGCTGTTCGACAAGAATTCGCGCGCGGTGGTGCCCATCGCGTCGATCACCAAGCTGATGACCTCGATGGTGGTGCTCGACTCGAAAGAGCCGATGACCGACCAGATCGAAGTCACCGACGAAGACCGCGACTACGAGAAGAACACGGGTTCGCGTCTGTCAGTGGGCTCGGTGCTCTCGCGTGAAGACATGCTGCACATCGCCTTGATGGCCTCGGAAAACCGCGCGGCCGCGGCGCTGTCGCGTTATTTCCCGGGCGGCCGTCCGGCGTTCCTCGCGGCAATGAATGCGAAGGCCAAGCAACTCGGCATGACCGACACGCACTTTGAAAACCCCACGGGTTTGACGAGCCAGAACGTGTCGAGCGCGCGTGACCTCGTGAAGATGGTCAATGCGGCGTATCAGTATCCGCTGATCCGCAAGTTCTCGACCGATCACAGCTACGAGGTGTACACCGGCAAGCGTTCGCTGGCATACAACAGCACGAATGCGCTGGTGCGTAACCCGACATGGGACATCGGTCTGCAAAAGACCGGTTTTATCAACGAAGCGGGTGAGTGTCTCGTGATGCAGGCGACCATTCACGGTCGTCCGATGATCATGGTGCTGCTCGACTCGTCGGGTAAGTATTCGCGCTTCGCGGACGCGACGCGCTTGCGCACGTGGCTCGACAACGGTGGCGATCAGGCGCGCATCACCAGCGCGGATGCCGGCGGCGCGGGTACCTGAAGCGCGTTAGCGTGTTCTGGCGGCCGGTTTCGAACCGGCCGGAAAAAAGCCTCGCAGTTGCGAGGCTTTTTTATTGATCCATATCCGTGTAGGGACCGGAAAAGGACCACTACGAGAACCACCGCGAATTCACGCGTGCTGGGGATGCGAATGCTCCTGCGGGGTCTGCGGGCGATAACCGAGCGACTCGGAAATCAGCAGCGCCGTCTGGCTGAGTTGCCCCAACCACGAGTCCTGCAAGCGATCCGCCGGGGCCGACAGCGACAGGCCCGCAACCAGTTTGCCGGTGTCGTCGTAAATCCCCGCGGCGATGCAGCGCACGCCCAGTTCCAGTTCCTCGTTATCGCGTGCACAGGCCTGCTGGCGCACGTGCGACAGTTCGCGCTCGAGTTTGGTCAGATCGGTGATGCTGTTCTGCGTGTGGCCGGACAGGCCCGTGCGCGTGGCGTAGGCCCGCACGCGGGTCGATTCGTCCGCGGCGAGGAAGAGCTTGCCCACCGAGGTCAGATGCAGCGGCGCCCGTCCGCCGATTGCCCGCACGACCTGCATGCCGGAGCGCTCGGAGTAGGCGCGTTCTATATAGACGATTTCGTCGCCTTGGCGCACCGACAGATTGACTGTCTGCCCGGTTTGACGGTGCAGTTCGCGCATCGGCGTGAGCGCTGCGTCGCGTACCGACAACCTGGCCTTCACCAGATTGCCGAGTTCGAGCAGGCGCATACCGAGGCGGTAAGTGCCGGGATCCGACCGGTCGACCAGCCGGCACATCACCATATCGTTCAGGATGCGGTGCGCGGTGGACGGATGCAGCTCCGTGCGGATGGCAAGTTCTTTCAGGCTGACCGGGTCGCTATGCGCCGCGAGTGCATCGAGCAGGCGCATCATGCGTTCGATCACCTGGATCGACGTTTTGGGATCCGGGTTCGTATCGCTCATGGGAGGAATCGGTTGACGCGTCAAACAGCGGAAATTGATTGTATCCCGTATTGTGAAAAGAAGGGAAGCGCCTGGAGGCCTCATTCCAATTTAACGTGCATTCGTCCTATGCCTTCCGGCCGTTGGTATTGTTCGCCAAACAGCGGATAATCAGGGGCGTTTTCCCGAAGGAGGGCTCATGCGAGTCGGATTGTTCGTTACGTGCCTGATCGACCTGATGCGTCCGGAGATCGGTTTTTCGGTCATCAAGCTGCTCGAAGGCGCCGGTTTCGAGGTGATGGTGCCACCCGCGCAAACCTGCTGCGGGCAGCCCGCGTACAACTCGGGCGAGCGGCGCATCGCACGCGATCTGGCCGAGAAAGCCTTGCGCGAGTTCGAACAATTCGACTATGTCGTGGTGCCGTCCGGTTCGTGTGGCGGCATGATTCGCGCGCATTACGGCGATTTGTTTGCCGACGATCCGGAACTGATGACCCGCTTTGGCCGGCTGCGGCCCAAAGTGTTCGAATTGACCGATTTCCTCGTCAATGTGGCCAAGGTGCAATTGCAGCCGGGGGAGTTCGCGGGCCAGGTGACCTACCACGATTCCTGTTCGGGGCTGCGCGAACTTGGCGTCAAAACGCAGCCGCGCGCGTTGCTGGCGCAGGTCGGCGTGGCGGTGACCGAAATGAAAGATTGCGAGCATTGCTGCGGCTTCGGTGGCACTTTCGCGATCAAGTACGGCGACATCTCGACAGCGATCGTCGACGAGAAATGCGCGAATATCAGTGCGAGTGGCGCCGGTACGGTGGTGCTCGGCGACCTCGGCTGCATGCTCAATATCGAAGGCCGCTTGCGGCGCACCGGCGATACCGCCACGCGTGTGCTGCACGTTGCCCAGGTGCTGGCCGGCGACGTTTAAAGGTCGTCGCAGCGCCCAAACCGGCGCCGTTGATTCAGCGCGCTCCAATTCGCGCACTTCAGTTGCATTTCAATCGCACTTCGTTCGCGCATTTCACTCGCGCTTTTCGTTCGCGTTCTTCATCCGAGCATGCTCAAGGCCGCCATGCAAATCCAATCGATGCATTTCAAGGCCCGCGCGGGCCAGAAGCTCGCCGACCAGCGTCTGCAGCAGAACCTCACCAAGCTGTCGACCAAGTTCGTGTCGGCCCGCGCGGCGGCCATGACCGCACTCGACTTTCCCGCCACCCGCGCCGCGCTCAAGGAGCGCCGCAATCGTGCGTTGGACAATCTCGATGTCTGGCTCGAGACCTTCGAACGTGAAGCGAGCCGGCGCGGCGTCACGGTCCTGTTCGCCGAGACGACGCAGGAGGCTGCGCGCCTCGTCGGCGATATTGCGCGCCGGCACGAGGTGAAGAAGGTGATCAAGACCAAGTCGATGGTCACCGAGGAAATGCGTCTGAACGAGGTGTTGGGGCAGATGGGCGTGCAATCGATCGAAACCGATCTGGGCGAATACATTCTCCAGATCAATGACAACGAGCCGCCGAGCCACATCATCGCGCCGGTCGTCCATAAAGATAAGGACGAGATCGCCGATCTTTTCGCAAAGACACACCAGCGGCCGCGTCTGACCGAGATCACCGACATGACTCGCGAAGCGCGCGAGGTGCTGCGGCCGCACTTCATGACCGCTGACATGGGCGTGACCGGCGGCAACTTCGTGGTGGCGGAGACGGGGTCGGTCGTGCTGGTCACGAACGAGGGTAACGAGGGCATGTGCACCGTGATGCCGCGCGTGCATGTGGCCGTGACCGGCATCGAGAAAGTGTTGCCCACGCTGGAAGATCTTGCGACGGCCATGCGTCTGCTGCCGCGCTCGGCCACCGGGCAGGCAACGTCGAACTATTTTTCCGTGCTGACCGGGCCGCGCGGCGCGGGCGATCAGGATGGCCCCGAGCATATGTACGTGGTGCTGGTCGACGGCGGACGTACGGGGCTGATCGGTGGTGACTTCCAGGACATGCTGCGCTGCATTCGTTGCGGTGCTTGCATGAATCACTGCCCGGTGTATCAGAAGGTGGGCGGTCATGCTTACGGCTGGGTTTATCCGGGACCGATGGGGTCCGTCCTGACACCGAGTTATGTCGGGATCGACAAAGCGCTGGACCTGCCTCAGGCGGCGACGTTGTGCGGCGAATGCAACAGCGTGTGTCCGGTGGGAATTCCGTTGTCCGATCTGCTGCGCAAGCTGCGCGAGAAGCAGGTCGAACGACGTTTGCGGCCATGGCGCGAGCGGATAGGGCTCGCGGCGTGGGGCTTTCTCGCATTGCATCCGGACGCTTATGCGCTCTTTACCAAGCTGGCGGTTCGCGTGCTGGAAAGAATGGGCGGGCGAAATCGTTCGATTGTCAGACTGCCGCTGGGCGGCGCGGGCTGGACCAATACGCGCGATATGCCTGCGCCGGTCGGCCGTACGTTCAGGGAGTTGTACGCCGCGCAGCGCAGCCATATTGGCTGAGTGCGTGGCCCAGCCGTTGTAGTTTGCAGGGCAAAGGGAGTATGACGCGCAAGGACGTGTGACGCGCAGCCGCACCTACGCCTGCGCATTCCCCAGCCGGATCAATGGTCCGTCATCCCTGGCTGGCGGCTGCCATTGCCTCGGGCCTGCGTATTGCCGCCATTGCCCCCATTGCCGCGCCCACCACCGTTGCCCGCCTGCTGCGGCGGAGCGGGAGGTGGGCTGCCGGCGCCCGGCCGTGGCGCGTTGGATCCACTCGGTCCTCTCGGCCCGCCAACCGCGCCTTGAGGCGGCGGTCCTCCGTGGGATCCGCCCCCGTTCGGCTGACCATGCCAGCCGCCGTTATCTCCCCGGTTACCGTTGTTTCCATTGTTGCCGTTGTTCGGCCGCCCGCGATCCGGATAGCCTGGGTAGCCCCGATAGCCGGGTCCCGGCCCGTAATAGCGGCCTGGTCCGTCGTAGTAACCCGGCCCCCCGTAATTGCTGTAGCCCATGTAGACGTTGGTTTGCGGCACCACAGGCACGCCGGTGGCATAGCCGTCGTAACCGTCATATCCGCTGTAGCCGCCGCCATAGCCGTTGCCGACCATTGGCGTGCCGTCCGGATAGACGGCGCAGCCGCCTAGCAATGCAGCCGCGACCGTGAGGGCGGCGAGTGGAGCAATACGTTTCATTGGAAGGACCAGTGCGAAGATTTCATGTCTGTAAGACAGCTATTATCGCGAACCGTCGCAGCAGCTTTGTATATGTTTGTAAGGATTTCTTTTTCATGCCACGACGCGGGGCCAACGTCGTGCGCGGCAAACCAGTCAATGCACTGTTCCACCCAGCGCAACGCTGTATCTCGCGCCAGGGGATTTTTCCCGATTGTAAATTTCTATAGCATTTCGAATGGGCATAGTGTGTCACGAGCGCACGAGCCCTTAATCGGAAGAAACGACATCATGAAAAAGACAATATCGGTGTACTGGCCCCTCGCCATTGTTGTGCCGCTTGCTGCGGCAGCCTATCTGCACATTTGCGGCGATGCCGCGTCGCGTCTCTCGCAAGCCCCGCTCGCTGCTGATCAATTGACCGCGGAACTGGCGCGCGCCGTCTCGTACGGCATGATCGACAACGCGACGACGTTGCCCGCCAAACCCCTGCACGCAGCCCCGGCAATGCCGCTGGCCGAAGCGTCTTAAGCGCAGCGGAGCAAGATAGTGCGCCTTGATCCGTCGTCTCCCGCGCGTTACGCAACACGGGCCGTGGCGGAATCCGGGGTGCGCTGCTGGCGCACGGTGACATCCGTGACCGAATCTGACGCTTGCCGGCGCGGCGGCAGCAGTGAAATCCGGACGCTGGCTGGAGCGAACGGCCTCCGGCGCGATTTGATCGACCTTTGTATAATCGCGGCATCGTTTCCTAACTGCCGATCCGCGGGCGTTTAACGTCCGGAAGCCTCTGATGAAAACCGTGTCCATCTGCTTTGTCTGCCTGGGGAACATCTGCCGTTCGCCGACTGCGGAAGGCGTGATGCGGCGCCTGGTCGGGGAGGCGAAACTGGCGGAGCGGATTCTGATCGATTCCGCTGGCACAGGCGACTGGCACATCGGCCAACCGCCTGACGACCGCGCGCAACATGCGGCCGGCCGGCGAGGGTATGAGCTGGCCGCCTTGCGCGGACGCCAGATCGCAGCAGCCGACTTCGAGCGCTTCGACCTGCTGATCGCGATGGACGACAAAAACGTCGCCGCGCTGCGCCAGGTTTGTCCGGCGGAACAGCGCGACAAAATCCGCCTGCTGATGGAATTTGTGCCTGAGTTTGACAGCCGGTGGGGCGGCGCCCGCGAAGTCGCCGATCCGTATTTCGGCGGCGCCGAAGGCTTTGAACAGGTGCTGGATCAATGCGAAGCAGCTTGCCGCGGACTGATCGCAGCGTTGCGTCCTCAATTGATCACATAAGACCGGGCTGTCGTCGGCGGATGTCTGGCTGCGCTATCCAGCAATTAAGCAAATGACCCAAATCACGGTAGGGATACTTGACTAATTCAGTCATGTATTTATACTTGACCAAACTTGTCGAGAATTGCGGTTCCCACACCATATGAGACTCACCACGAAAGGCCGTTTCGCCGTCACGGCGATGATTGACCTGGCACTGCGCCAGGAGCAGGGCCCGGTGACGCTTGCGGGTATCAGCCAGCGCCAACATATCTCCCTGTCTTATCTCGAGCAGCTGTTTGGCAAGCTGCGTCGTCACGAAATCGTCGAGTCCGTGCGCGGACCGGGCGGCGGCTACAATCTGGCCCGCCGCGCTGAAGACGTGACCGTCGCCGACATCATCATCGCGGTCGACGAGCCGCTCGACGCCACCCAATGCGGCGGCAAGGGCTCGTGCGAGGGCACCAAACAGCACGACGGCCACTGCATGACGCACGAATTGTGGTCCACGCTGAACCAGAAAATGGTCGAGTACCTGGATTCGGTCTCCCTGAAAGATCTGGTCGATCAGCAGCGTTCGCGCGAAGGTGCGCCGGCGGTGCTGCGCGACCGGCGCAATGAAGCGCCGGCGGTCGAGCCCGCCCGCGTCGTGCCGAAAGGGCCTAATTCAGTTTTCAACATGGCCAGTTCCTAGGCGCGGCAATCTGAACGCACCGCAGCCTGATCAGGAACCCAGAAGCCAGAGCAATGACGTCCCCGGAGCAATTGATGAATAACGACACTCTCCACCTGCCCATTTACATGGACTACAGCGCGACGACGCCGATCGATCCGCGTGTGGTGGACAAGATGATTCCGTACCTGCGCGAGCAGTTCGGCAACCCCGCGTCGCGCAGCCACTCGTATGGCTGGGCCGCGGAACGTGCGGTCGAAGAAGCGCGCGAGAACGTCGCCGCGCTGGTGAATGCCGATCCGCGCGAGATCATCTGGACCTCGGGCGCAACGGAATCGGATAACCTCGCGCTCAAGGGTGCGGCGCACTTCTACAAGAGCAAGGGCAAGCACATCGTCACGGTGAAGACCGAGCACAAGGCTGTGCTCGACACCTGCCGCGAACTCGAGCGCGAAGGCTTCGAAGTCACGTATCTGGATGTGAAGGACGACGGTCTGATCGACCTCGAGAAGTTCAAGGCCGCGCTGCGCCCGGATACGATTCTGGTCTCGGTCATGTCGGTGAACAACGAGATCGGCGTGATCCAGGATATCGAGGCGATCGGCGAGATCACCCGTGAAAAGGGCATCATTTTCCACGTCGACGCGGCGCAGGCCACCGGCAAGATCGCCATCGACCTGCAAAAGCTGAAGGTCGACCTGATGTCGTTCTCGGCGCACAAGACGTATGGTCCGAAGGGCATCGGCGCGCTGTACGTGCGTCGCAAGCCGCGTATCCGTATCGAAGCGCAGATGCACGGCGGCGGTCACGAGCGCGGTATGCGTTCGGGCACGCTGGCTACGCACCAGATCGTCGGTATGGGCGAGGCGTTCCGTATCGCGCGTGAAGAAATGGCGACGGAAAACGAACGCATCCGCATGCTGCGCGACCGTCTGCTGGCCGGCCTGTCGGAAATGGAAGAAACGTATGTGAACGGCGACATGGAAAAGCGTGTGCCGCACAACCTGAACATCAGCTTCAACTTCGTCGAAGGCGAGTCGCTGATCATGGCGGTGAAAGACGTGGCGGTGTCGTCGGGTTCGGCGTGCACGTCGGCTTCGCTGGAACCGTCGTATGTGTTGCGCGCACTGGGTCGTAACGACGAACTGGCGCACAGCTCGATCCGCTTCACGGTGGGCCGCTTCACGACCGAGCAGGATGTCGATTACGTGATCAACCTGCTGAAGACCAAGATTTCGAAGCTGCGCGACTTGTCGCCGCTGTGGGAAATGCATAAGGACGGGATCGATATTTCGACCATCCAGTGGGCAGCGCACTGACGCGCCAGCGCGTCAGTCAGGCAGCGCCGAGTTCATCGAATTGCAGGTTGAAACGAATTAAGGAGTGTCATCATGGCTTATAGCGACAAGGTTCTGGACCACTACGAAAACCCGCGCAACGTCGGTTCCTTCGCGAAGGACGACGATGCAGTCGGCACCGGCATGGTCGGCGCGCCGGCATGCGGCGACGTGATGAAGCTGCAGATCCGCGTGGGCGCGGACGGCATTATCGAAGACGCGAAGTTCAAGACGTACGGCTGCGGTTCGGCGATTGCGTCGAGCTCGCTCGTCACCGAATGGGTGAAGGGCAAGACGCTCGATCAGGCCATGTCGATCAAGAACACGCAGATCGCCGAAGAACTGGCGCTGCCGCCGGTGAAAATCCACTGCTCGATCCTCGCCGAAGACGCGATCAAGGCAGCGGTCGCCGACTACAAGCAACGCCACGGTGAAGCGGTCGTCGAAGGCGATAAGCAACACGCGTAAGCGGCCGTTGAGCGCGCGGTTGAGTGCTCGTTCGGGCGAGGCTAGGTGAGTTTGGGTGAGCCGAAGCGGGCGGTGCAGATAAAAGCACGGCCCGGCATGAGCGATATTTGAAGCAGGCAGGGTAGCAGCGCGTCAGTAGGCACAGAAGTGACGAACACGCGCGGCGCAATGAGAAACGCTATGGCAATTACGTTGACCGAAAAGGCAGCACAGCACGTCCAGAAGTATCTGACTCGTCGCGGCAAAGGTGTCGGGCTGCGCGTGGGCGTGCGCACGACCGGTTGCTCGGGTTTGGCCTACAAGCTCGAGTACGTGGATGAACTCGCGCCCGAAGACGAAGTGTTCGACTGCAACGGCGTGAAGATCATTGTCGACCCGAAGAGCCTCGCCTATATCGACGGCACCGAACTCGACTTCGCACGCGAAGGGTTGAACGAAGGCTTCAAGTTCAACAACCCGAACGTGAAGGACGAGTGCGGTTGCGGCGAATCGTTCCGCGTGTAAATCGGCTCATTCCGCGTGCAGCGGATCAAAGGCGGCGCGTGCCGCCTTTTTAGTTTCATCCGCGCATCCGGGTTGTTGCTTGCCGGCTGATTTTGCCGCTGAATCCGCCGGCGAATCTCCACGGCGCTTTCGATTTGCGTCATCCGCGTTTTTAGCCTGCACTCCGGTGCGCTTTCCTGAACGGACTCCTTTTATCCGATGGCCTCGCTGAACGACAGCCACTTCGACCTGTTCGATCTGCCGGCGCAATTCGCGCTCGACGCAGCGGCACTCGATCACGCCTACCGCACGGTGCAGGCGCAAGTGCATCCGGACCGCTTCGCGGCGGCCGGCGACGCGCAAAAGCGCATTGCGATGCAATGGGCGACGCGCACCAACGAGGCCTATCAGACGCTGCGCGATCCGTTGAAGCGTGCGACCTATCTGTTGCATCTGCGCGGCATCGACGTCGGCGCGGAAAACAATACGGCGATGGAACCGGCGTTCCTGATGCAGCAGATGGAGTGGCGTGAAGGGATCGAGGACGCGGCCGCGGCGAAGAACGTCGATGCCCTCGACGCCTTGCTGACCGAACTGCGCGACGAAGAGCGCATGCGTTTCGACAAGCTCGGCGCGCTGCTCGACAGCGGCGCGAATCAGGCGGCGGGCGAGGCGGTGCGTCAGTTGATGTTCATCGAGCGGGTGGCATCGGAAATCGGCACACAGATCGAGCGGCTCGAGAACTAGCGGCCCGGTGGTCTGGCGCGCCGGTGCATACCGGCGCCGCGCATGAAGACGCAGCGATAGCAGTCGTAGCAATACACACAGCAACGCATCCAGCAACGCAAAAATTCAGGACGGGGCCAAGCGGCCTCGAGACGATCCAGATGGCCTTACTGCAAATCTCCGAACCCGGCATGGCGCCGGCGCCCCATCAGCGGCGTCTGGCGGTCGGCATCGATCTCGGCACCACCAATTCCCTCGTTGCCGCCGTGCGCAGCGGCGTGCCCGACGTGCTGCCCGACGAAGACGGCTACGCGCTGCTGCCTTCGGTAGTGCGTTACCTGGAAAAGGGCGGCCGCCGTATCGGCCGCACGGCCAAGGCTGAAGCCGCGAGCGATCCGCGCAACACCATCGTGTCGGTCAAGCGCTTCATGGGCCGCGGCAAGGCGGAAGTGGAAGGCGCAGAAAACGCACCCTACGATTTCGTCGACGCCCCCGGCATGGTGCAGATCCGTACCGTGGACGGCGTAAAGAGCCCCGTCGAGGTATCGGCGGAAATTCTCGCGACGCTGCGCCAGCGCGCCGAAGACACGCTCGGCGACGAACTGGTCGGCGCAGTCATCACGGTGCCCGCGTATTTTGACGAAGCGCAGCGCCAGGCGACCAAAGACGCCGCGCGTCTGGCCGGGCTGAACGTGTTGCGTCTGTTGAACGAGCCGACTGCGGCGGCGATCGCCTACGGTCTGGATAACGGCTCCGAAGGCCTCTACGCGGTCTATGACCTCGGCGGCGGCACCTTCGACCTGTCGATTCTGAAGCTCACCAAGGGCGTGTTCGAAGTGCTCGCGGCGGGCGGCGATTCCGCGCTCGGCGGCGACGATTTCGACCACGCGTTGTATCGCCACGTGCTGGAGCAGGCAGGCATCGCGCCGCAAACGCTCGCACCGGAAGACGTCCGCCTGCTGCTGGACAGCGTACGCGTGACCAAGGAGGCTTTGTCCGACGCGCCGGATGCGAAGGTGCAGGCGAAGCTCTCGAACGGTACGCAGATCGATCTGACGATCGACGAGGGCACTTTCGAGGCCATCACTCAGGCGCTGGTTCAACGCACGCTCGGGCCGACGAAGAAAGCGCTGCGCGACGCCAAGGTGGCGACCAAAGACATCAAGGGCGTCGTGCTGGTCGGCGGCGCGACGCGCATGCCGGTGATCCGCCGCGCGGTCGAGTCGTTCTTCGGCCAGCCGCCGCTTATCAATCTGGACCCGGATCAGGTCGTCGCGCTCGGCGCGGCGATCCAGGCCGATCTGCTCGCGGGCAACCGCGGCGCGGACGGCGACGACTGGCTGCTGCTCGACGTGATTCCGCTGTCGCTGGGCGTCGAAACGATGGGCGGTTTGACCGAGAAGATCATCCCGCGCAATTCCACGATTCCGGTCGCCCGCGCGCAGGATTTCACGACCTTCAAGGACGGCCAGACGGCCATGGCGATCCACGTCGTGCAAGGCGAGCGCGAGCTCGTCAGCGATTGCCGTTCGCTCGCGCGTTTCGAGTTGCGCGGCATTCCGCCGATGGCCGCCGGCGCAGCGCGGATTCGCGTCACGTATCAGGTCGACGCGGACGGCCTGCTGTCCGTGTTCGCACGTGAACAGGGCTCGGGCGTGGAAGCGTCGGTGGTGGTCAAGCCGTCCTACGGTCTCGCCGACGACGACATCGCCAAGATGCTCGAAGAAAGCTTCTCGACCGCCGAAGTCGACATGCGTGCGCGCGCGCTGCGTGAAGCGCAGGTCGAAGCACGTCGTCTGGTGGAGGCCACGGACGCGGCCCTCGCCGCCGACGCCGAATTGCTCGACGACAGCGAACGCGCGGAACTCGACACACTGCTCACGGCGTTGCGCAACGTCGCCGGAAGCGATGACGCCGATGTGATCGAAGCCGCGACCAAAACGCTCGCCGAAGGCACCGACGAATTCGCCGCCCGCCGCATGAACAAGGGCATTCGCCGCGCACTGGCCGGCCGCAAGCTCGACGAGATCTGAGCCTCGCGGCGTGGCCCCGCGCCTCGCGCGCGAGCCGGCAATGAACCGCGTCGCGTGGACTTAAAAAGTCCGCGCGACGCCAGTAAAATGGTACGGAGCCTGTTTGCGGCTGCCGTGCCGCAGACCCAAACGGAAAATGTATGCCTCAAATCGTTGTGCTGCCTCACGTCGAACTGTGCCCGGAAGGCGCGGTGATCGACGCCGTGCCCGGCAAGAGCATCTGCGACAGTCTGCTCGAACACGGCATTGAAATCGAGCACGCGTGCGAGAAGTCCTGCGCGTGCACGACTTGTCATGTGATCGTGCGTGAGGGTTTCGCCGCCTTGACGCCGTCCGAGGAAGACGAGGACGATCTGCTGGACAAGGCGTGGGGGCTCGAACCGGCCTCGCGTCTGTCGTGCCAGGCGATAGTGCCGGCCGAGCAGGATCTGGTCGTCGAGATCCCGCGCTACTCGATCAATCACGCGAAGGAAAATCACTAACTGGAGGATGCAGCCATGAAGTGGACCGATACGCAAGACATCGCGATGGCCCTGACTGACAAGCACCAGGACATCGATCCGCAGCAGGTGCGCTTCACTGATTTGCACCGCTGGGTCACCGAGCTGGAAGGTTTCGACGACGATCCTAACCGGTCGAACGAAAAGATCCTCGAAGCGATTCAGGCTGCATGGATAGAAGACGCGGATTACTGAGCACGACGCGGGGTTGTCCGCTGTCGGCGAGGTGAGGTTGATTCCGCGCCGGCGGTGGCAAAGAAAAAGGCGATTCCATTGGAATCGCCTTTTTTAACGCCTGGAGAATCTTCAGGTGGTCAGCTTGCTACCAGCGTGCCGTTTTCGACCCGCACGCGCTGGCCTTGCTGGAACGGCGGCGCTTCGTGATACGTGAAATAGCGCGTCTTGCCGCTTTCCATCCGCACTCGCACGGAATACGACGTCGTGCTGCGGATGTGCTTTTCAACCGAGTTACCGGCGAGGCCGCCGCCGAGCACGCCCAGCACCGTCATCGCGGTACGGCCGTTGCCGCTGCCGAACTGGTTCCCGACTACGCCGCCGGCCACTGCGCCGCCAACCGCACCGATACCCGTGCCGTGGCCTTCCTGACGGACTGCCGAGATGCCCTCGACCGTGCCGCAGGTCGAGCAGTAGGCCGGTTGCGACGGCTGTTGCTGGGCGTACTGTGGCGCCGGTTGAGCCTGTGGCTGTTGAGCGTACTGTTGTTGCGTGGGTGCCGGGGCGCGTTGAGGCGGTGGTTGCTGCGCGGCCTGCTGTTGCGCTTCGGCCTGTGCGGCTGCCTGTTGAGCGGCCGGGTTTGCCGGCGCAGCCGAATCGATCACGCCCGGTTGGGTGGCCACTTGCGCAGCCTGGGTCTGATCGGTTTGCGAACCGCTGCTCGACGCCTTCGGGAACAAGCCCGTGACGGCCGCCGTCGCGGCGAGGCTGGCGATGATCACCGCGCCTGCGGCAGTCGCGACGAGCGGGTGAAGACGACGTTGTTGCGTGGTTTTGGTATCTGGATTGTCCATATTGGCCTCCGTCTGGAGCAGAGTCGACTGTTATTGAGACTGAGTGTCGGGTAAATCGATCCCCGGAAGGTTTCAATTTGTAACCATTTCCGGGCAATCATCGCAGCGCTTTCGCGTCAAAGCGCGCGAAGCGCCGTGGGGCGCCTGATTTTCCGCGGGTCTGCAGCAACTTGCGAAAACCATGGCCTGGCCGCCGATACGCACCTTTTACCGATGGTTACAAACCGTCAGGTTACAGCAGGCCGTGTTTTTCAAGCGACGCAAGAAAAACGCCCGGCATCGAGCCGGGCGTTTTTCCTTTTGCATACCACGCAATGATCAGTCTTCGCGGCGCAGATGCGGGAACAGAATCACGTCGCGAATGCTCGGACTGTCGGTCAGCATCATCACCAGACGGTCGATGCCGATGCCGCAACCGCCGGCCGGCGGCATGCCGTACTCCAGCGCGCGGATGTAGTCCGCGTCGTAGAACATCGCTTCTTCGTCGCCGGCTTCTTTCTGGTCGACCTGCTTCTTGAAGCGGGCGGCCTGGTCTTCCGGATCGTTCAGCTCCGAGAAACCGTTGGCGATTTCACGGCCCGTGATGAACAGCTCGAAACGCTCGGTGATGCCGGCGACCTTGTCCGACGCGCGCGCCAGAGGCGACACCTCGACTGGGTAGTCGATGATGTAGGTCGGCTCCCACAGTTGCGACTCGGCGGTCTCTTCGAACAGCGCCAGTTGCAGCGCGCCCACGCCTGCGTTCAGGAACTGCGGCTGCGAGGCGTCCACGCCGAACTTCTTCAGTTCCGTGCGCAGGAAGGCGTCGTCGGCGAGTTGCGCGTCCGTGTACGCCGGCGCGTACTTCTGGATGGCCTGGCTGATCGTGAGGCGATGGAAGGGCTTGGCCAGATCGAGCTCGCGACCCTGATAGGTGATCGTGGCGGTGCCGAGCGCGTCGATCGCCGCCTGGCGGATCAACTGCTCGGTGAAATCCATCAGCCACTTGTAATCGGTGTACGCCGCGTAGAACTCGATCATCGTGAATTCCGGATTGTGGCGGACCGACACGCCCTCATTGCGGAAGTTACGGTTGATCTCGAACACACGCTCGAAGCCGCCCACCACGAGGCGCTTCAGATATAGCTCCGGTGCGATGCGCAGGAACATTTGCATGTCGAGCGCATTGTGGTGCGTGGTGAACGGCTTGGCCGCCGCGCCGCCCGGAATCGGATGCAGCATCGGCGTTTCGACTTCCATGAAGTCGGCTTCCGACATGAACTTGCGGATCGACGAAATCGCCTTGGTGCGCGCGACGAAGGTCTTGCGCGTTTCCGGCGTGACGATCAGGTCGACGTAGCGCTGGCGGTACTTCATTTCCTGGTCGGCGAGACCATGGAATTTGTCCGGCAGCGGACGCAGCGACTTCGACAGCAAACGCAGTTCGGTACAACGCACCGACAGTTCGCCCTTGTTGGTGCGGAACAGCACGCCGCGCGTCGCGACGATGTCACCCATGTCCCACTTCTTGAAGGCGTCGTACGTTTCCTGACCGACGTCGGCAGGGGTGATGAAGAACTGGATCTGACCCGAACCGTCGCGCACGGTTGCAAAGCTTGCCTTGCCCATTACGCGCTTGAGCATCATGCGGCCGGCGATCGCGACTTCGAGCGGATTGGCTTCGAGCGTTTCCTTGTCGGCCTCGGCGTATTGCGTTTGCAGATCCGCGGCGTGATGCGTGGGGCGGAAATCGTTCGGATAGGCAACGCCTTGCTCACGCAGTTCGCGCAGCTTTTCGCGGCGTTCGGCCATGATCTTGTTGTCGTCTACCTCGGGCGCGACATCGGGTCGGGTCGCGTCAGGCTGGGCCGCATTAGGCTGGGTCGGTTCGGTCATGATGGTTTGGTATTCGGTGGCCCGCACCAGGATGGTCCGCATGCGGGTGGCCAGTCAGTAAAAACCTCAGGCGCTATAACAAAGATGCGCAAAGATGCAAAGATAGACGGCGCGGCGATGCAAGGCATGCCGCGCCGGTTGCGCTTAGACGCCCTGTTTCAGGCTGGCGCTGATGAACGGATCGAGGTCGCCGTCGAGCACGCTCTTCGTATTGCTGATTTCGACGTTGGTGCGCAGATCCTTGATACGGCTGTTGTCCAGCACGTATGAACGGATCTGATGACCCCAGCCCACGTCGGTCTTGCCGGCTTCGAGCTTGTCCTGTTCGGCTTGGCGTTTGCGGATTTCCGCTTCGTACAGGCGCGATTTCAGCATGGCCATGGCTTCGGCACGGTTGCGGTGCTGCGAGCGGTCGTTCTGGCACTGCACGACGATACCCGACGGCATGTGCGTAATCCGCACGGCCGAATCGGTCTTGTTGATGTGCTGACCGCCCGCGCCGGACGCGCGGTACGTGTCGATGCGCAGATCGGCCGGATTGATGTCGACTTCGATCGAATCGTCGATTTCCGGGTACACGAACACCGACGAGAACGACGTATGGCGGCCGCCCGACGAATCGAACGGCGACTTGCGCACGAGGCGGTGCACGCCGGTTTCGGTGCGCAAAAAGCCGTACGCGTATTCGCCTTCGATCTTGATCGTGGCGTTCTTGATGCCGGCGACGTCGCCTTCGGTCTGTTCCAGGATTTCGGTCTTGAAACCCTTGCGTTCGCAGTAGCGCAGGTATTGGCGCAGCAGCATGGACGCCCAGTCGCACGCTTCGGTGCCGCCGGCGCCGGCTTGAATGTCGAGGAAGGCGTTGTTCGGGTCGGCCGGATTCGCGAACATCCGGCGGAATTCCATGTCGGCGACGCGCTGCTCGATGCCTTGTGCGTCGGATTCGCAGGCGAGGAGGGTTTCCTCGTCGTCTTCTTCGCGGGCCATGTCGAACAGGTCCTGCGCATCGCGCAGGTCGTTATCGAGCGCCGTAAGTTTGCCGACGGTATCGTCGAGCAGTTTCTTTTCCCGGCCGAGGGCCTGGGCGTGCTTCGAGTCGTTCCAGACGTCCGGGTCTTCGAGTTCCCGGTTGACTTCGATCAGACGTAATGCCTTGTCGTCGTAGTCAAAGATACCCCCGTAGCGAGTCCGCGCGCGTGCGCAGGTCCGCCAGTGAGGCTTCGATCGCGTTGAGACGTTCCGCTTCCATGTCGATCTTTTATAGCTTCGTAAAAAGGGGAAATTATAGCCGATCGGCGCGGCGCGCCGGAGGCTCTTGAGCGATCCGGCGCGGGTTTGGGGTTGATTTTGCGGTGTTTTTCGACGTTTTTGAGCGATGCCGGGCAAACGGCGGTACAGCCGGCCAGGTGTGGCCGGCGCACGCGTGACGCGCAAATCTCATGGCGCGAACCCGACACGGCGCCGGGGCTCGTGCGCGCTTCAGCTCGCGGCGTGCTCGACGATCAATTGCACGCGCGACACGCCATTCCATGTGTCGCTGGCGAGGCGATAGGCGACGGTGGTGCGCGCGGGCAGCGTATCGGTGTGATTGAACCAGATCGCGTTGAAGCGCTGACGGCCGCGCACCAGTTGCAGCTTCAGGTGCTTGTCCTTCACCAGCGCCTGCGACGCGATGTCGAATTCGCCGGAAAACACCGGTGCCGGAAAGCCTTGACCCCATACGGCGGCATCGAGCATTTCGACGAACTGCGGCGTGAAGTAGGCGTCCTCGAGTTCACCGTCGGTTTCGACCGTGCGCGACAGTGCCTCTTCGGAAAGCCATTCGCGGCCCACGGCCTCGAACGCGGCCGTAAAGCGCGGCACGTCGGCGGCGGCGATCGTCAGGCCCGCAGCCATTGCGTGGCCGCCGAATTTGACGATCAGGCCAGGCTCGCGCTTCGAGATCAGATCGAGCGCGTCACGCAGATGGAAGCCCGAGATCGAACGGCCCGAGCCTTTGACGGTCTGACCGCTGTCGTCGGCGAGCGCGAACGTGAACGAAGGGCGGTGGAATTTCTCCTTCAACCGTCCGGCGACGATGCCGATCACGCCCTGGTGCCACCCCGGATTGAACAGCGTGATGGTGGTCGCGCCCTCAGGATTGATCGCCGAGAGGTCGTCGAGCGCCTGCTGCTGCATGCCGGCTTCGATTTCGCGGCGCTCGCGATTCATCGTGTCGAGCTGCTGCGCGAGATCCCATGCGCGGCCGATGTCGTCGGTGGTTAGGCACTCGATTCCGAGCGACATGTCCGACAGGCGGCCGGCCGCGTTCAGGCGCGGCCCGAGCGCGAAGCCGAGGTCGAAGCCCGACGCGCTGCGCGCGTCGCGCGCGGCGGCGCGAAACAGGGCGGCAATGCCCGGCTGCATCTTGCCTTTGCGAATCCGTTGCAGACCTTGTGCGACCAGCACGCGATTATTGCCGTCGAGCTTGACCACGTCGGCGACCGTGCCGAGCGCGACCAGATCGAGCAGACCGTCCAGACGCGGTTCGGGGAAAGCGTCGTTGAAGGCGCTCCGGCGGCGCAATTCCGCGCGCAACGCCAGCAGCACATAAAACATCACGCCGACACCGGCGATGCATTTGCTCGGGAACGTGCAGCCCGGCTGGTTCGGATTGACGATCGCGCGGGCGGGCGGCAGTTCGTCGCCGGGGAGGTGGTGATCGGTGACCAGCACGTCGATGCCGAGCGCATTGGCCGCTTCCACACCGTCGACGCTGGCGATGCCGTTGTCGACCGTAATCAGCAGGTCCGGCTTGCCTGACGCGCTGCGGGCGGCCAGCGCGACGATCTCCGGCGTCAGACCATATCCGTACTCGAAGCGGTTCGGCACCAGATACTCGATCTGGCCGCCAAACATGCGCAGGCCGCGCACCGCGACCGCGCAGGCGGTGGCGCCGTCGCAGTCGTAGTCGGCTACCACCAGCATGCGGCGCTTGCTCTGGATCGCATCGGCGAGCAGCACGGCGGCGTCTTCGCAGCCTTTGAGCCCGGCGGGCGGCACGAGCCGCGCCAGACCGGTTTCGATTTCATCGGGCATGCACACGCCGCGCGCGGCGTACAGGCGTGCCAGCACCGGATGCAGGCCGTGGCGGGTGAGAATTTCGGCGTCGACCGGCGAGGCGGCGCGCGTAACGATTCGAGTCATTCGGAAAGGCCGTAGATCAATCGATAAGTCATTCGATAAACAGCGAGGCGAGCACGCGCCGCCGCCAGAATTTACGCAGATCGCCGCGCGTGACCGTGAGCGTCACCGAACCGGTGTCGCCGCACAGGGTCAGGCCGAGTTCGTCGAGCTGGCCTGACTGCAGTGCGTCCAGCGCCGGTTCGATCCAGTCGGTTTGCAACGCGGCGAAGGCGTCGTTCCAGCGTGCCCAGTCCTGCTCGATGTAGGGCGCGGAGAAGGGATCGAGTTCGATCAGCGTGGCGCGATTGGCATTGGCATTGGCATTGGCGTTTGCATTGGCGCTAGCCGCGGACGCGCCACCCGATGTGCCATTCGACGTGTTATCCGCCGCGCCGCTCGCCGCGGTAGCGGCACGGAACGCCGCAAACGACGCCGGCGCTGCCGCAGTCTCGACGCCGCAAGTCATGGCGAGGCCACGCGTTGCCGCCGCGTCGGAGAACACCCGGGCGAACGGGCTTCTGACCGGCTGCACTGCGCCCTGGGCGTGAAACCAGATCGAGTTGACGGCCGGCAGGCCACGCGCTTCGCGCGCTTCATTGACGGGATGCTCGAACCATGCCATCTGCACTTCGTTCTGCAGCTTCATCCAGGCGCGCGAACGGTCGCCGGAATGGGCCTCGTGCGGCAGCCAGATTTCGATGTTGCGACCGCTTGCGCGTAACGGCGAGGCCCCGGCCAGCGTGCCGAAGCCGTCGCCCGACAAATACCAGCGCGTGGGCTTGGGCGCTTCGATGCGCACGCCGAGTTCCTCGATCAACGGCCGGGCGACCGCCAGCAGCACGCCGGCTTCGTCGTCGGACAGGTCGAGCGAGGCGGGATCGATCAGCACCAGATGGTCGTGCGCGATGCGCACGTGTACCGGTTGCACGCAGGCCCATGTGGCGCTGCCGGGTTCGCCGCCGTCGGCGCGCAGCATGTACGGCGCGAGCGGCGCTTCGTCGGCGGCCGCCGCGCCGCTGGGCAGCGCGCCGAACTGGCGCGCCACCCAGCGCTCGTGCGGCAGCGTGCGCTGAAAATCTTCGCCGACCACCCGTTCCACCAGCGTCGCGCGGGCGATCAGCCGGTCGAGGGCCGGACTCCGGATGTCATGCAGGGCGGTGGAGGCATCGGCTGCGGCGGGCAGCGCGAAGGGCAGGAGAAGATGAAGACGGTTGGCGTGCATGATGCTGCGCATTGTAGGGCAAAGAGTGCGAGTATTCAGACCATATCGGCGGATTCGGGCAGCGCGTCCGAGCTTTGCCGATGACCCTCGCCGATGACAGCGGCCGGGCGCGGCGGCACCGCGTACATGACGAAGGAGGCTGACATGTCACGTGAACTGAAAACCGAGCAGGAGCTGCTTGGATTGGTCGTCAAGGCGCTCGACGCGAATCCGGTCACGGCCGGCTGGATTCCCACCGGATTCCACGAGACCGTCGAGGACGAAGACGGCTGCAACTGGGATATCACCCATCTGCATCGGGACCGTAAAGACGCGGAAGTGCGCGAAGTCGCGACCAGCGAGGCGGCCGGCATCATCAACGATTTGCGCCGCCGCTACAACCTGAGTTAGGGCGCGTGTCTGCAGCAAGGCAGCGGATCGGCAGGGTTGCGCCTTCAGTCTGCCGCTCCAGGCCGCGGGCAGGTGATTTGCCCGCGTCGCGCGCCCGTGCTCGACACCGACGGTGGCCCGCCGCGTCCGCCATGAGTCCCGCGTGCAAGGCCTTTGCGCGGGTTCGCGGCATTGTATGGCAAACTTCGCGCTTGATTAATGGCAGTGGCAAGCAGGCAGTGGCAGCAGCGGCGGGGCGATGGCTTCGGCGGTGCAGGGTTGGCCAGAAACACCGGGCGGCCTGGGAAGTCATGCCGGAACCATCCGGGTTGCCGCGACACCAATGATCAGGACGCTCGGGCCGCATGACAGGCGCGACAGCCACAAGCTGCCGCGGCCATGCGCAGCACAACGCCCACGGGCAGACGAAGAACGCAGAAAAGGATTCGCTTGAAATTCCCCTACGAATGGCAGATTGGCTGGCGCTACACCCGCGCCGGCAAACGCACGACCGGCAACGGCTTCATTTCTTTCATCGCGCTCGTGTCGATGTCGGGCATCGCGCTCGGCGTCGCGGCGCTGATCGTGGTGTTGTCCGTGATGAACGGTTTCCAGAAAGAGGTGCGCGACCGGATGCTGTCGGTGCTGGCGCACGTCGAAATCTTTTCGCCGACCGGGTCGATGCCCAACTGGCAATTGACCGCGCAGGAAGCACGCCAGAACAAGGAAGTGATCGGTGCGGCGCCCTATGTCGAAGCCCAGGCGCTGCTCACGCGCCAGGACGCCGTGAGCGGCGTGGCGCTGCGCGGCGTCGAACCGTCGCTCGAGCCCGAAGTGTCGGACATCGGTAAGGAAATGAAGGGCGGCAAGCTGACCGACCTGGTGCCGGGCGACTTCGGCATCGTGCTGGGCGCCGACCTCGCCACCAATCTCGGCGTGACGGTCAACGACAAGATCACGCTGGTCGCGCCCGAAGGCACGATCACGCCCGCCGGCATGCTGCCACGGCTGAAACAGTTCACGGTGGTGGGCATCTTCGAGTCGGGGCATTACGAGTACGACAGCACGCTCGCGCTGATCAACATCAAGGACGCGCAGGCGCTGTTCCGGCTAGCCGCGCCGACCGGCGTGCGGCTGCGTCTGACCGACATGCAGCGGGCGCCGGAGGTCGCGCATCAGCTGGCGCGCAGCCTGTCCGGCGATTTGTATATTCGCGACTGGACCCAGCAGAACAAGACCTGGTTCTCGGCGGTACAGATCGAAAAACGCATGATGTTCATCATCCTCACGCTGATCATCGCGGTGGCGGCGTTCAATCTGGTGTCGTCGCTGGTGATGACGGTGACCAACAAGCAGGCCGACATCGCGATTCTGCGCACGCTCGGCGCGCAGCCCGGCTCGATCATGAAGATATTCGTGGTGCAGGGCGTGACGATCGGCTTTATCGGCACGGCGACCGGCGTGGCGCTCGGCTGTCTGATTGCGTGGAGCATTCCGTGGCTCGTGCCGATGATCGAGCAT
Source organism: Paraburkholderia caffeinilytica (assembly GCF_046030355.1). Lineage (GTDB taxonomy): Bacteria > Pseudomonadota > Gammaproteobacteria > Burkholderiales > Burkholderiaceae > Paraburkholderia > Paraburkholderia caffeinilytica_B. The sequence continues at coordinate 377,638 of NZ_JAQQCQ010000004.1, read as the reverse complement.
CTGCTCGGCGTGCAGTTCCTGCCGCCCTCCGTGTATTTCATCAGCGAGCTGCCGTCTGAACTGATTCCCGCCGACGTCGCGCGAATCGGCATCATCGCGTTCCTGATGTCGGCGCTGGCAACCCTTTATCCGAGCTGGCGTGGTGCGAAAGTCCGTCCTGCGGAGGCACTGCGCTATGAATGACCGTTCCACCAGCCTATCCATGGTCTCTGAAGACACCGCGCTGCATCCCTACGTGCTGGAAGCAACCGGCATCTCGAAGTCGTTCGTGCAGGGCGGCCTCAACGTGCAGGTGCTGAACAACACGCAACTGAGCGTACGGCGCGGCGAAAAACTCGCGATCGTCGGCGCGTCGGGGTCCGGCAAGAGCACGCTGCTGCATGTGCTCGGCGGCCTCGACGATCCGAGCGCGGGTCACGTCTCGGTAATGGGCAAGCCCTTTACGAAGCTCTCCGAGCGCGAGCGCAACGATCTGCGCAATCGCGCACTCGGGTTCGTGTATCAGTTCCACCATCTGCTGCCGGAATTCACCGCGCTCGACAACGTCGCGATGCCGCTGCGGATTCGCCGCATGACGACCGAGGCCGCGCGGCACGAAGCGCTCGCGGTGCTGGAGCGCGTCGGCATGGGGAATCGGGCGAAGCATCGTCCGGGTGAGCTGTCGGGTGGCGAGCGGCAACGTGTCGCGATTGCGCGGGCGCTGGTGACGAAGCCCGCCTGTGTGCTCGCCGATGAACCCACCGGCAATCTGGACGGGGGCACCGCCGACACCGTGTTCAACCTGATGCTCGAACTGTCGCAAACGCTCGATACCAGCTTCGTGATCGTCACACACGATCCGGAACTGGCCGGACGCTGCGACCGGATCATGCGGTTGCGCGACGGCGTATTGCACGAAGAGCCGCCGGTGCCGGTTTAAGCACCGCGCGGAACGTGGGTGATGCTCAGCCACCTCTGTCACTAACGAGGCGCGCCATGTGGATCGATACGCACTGTCATCTCGACGCTTCGGAATTCAACGCCGATCGCGATGAAGTCGCCGCTGCGGCGCGTCGAGCCGGCGTGGGGCGTATCGTGATTCCCGCGATCGGCCGCGAGAACTTCACGACGGTGCGTGAACTCGCGCACCGCATCGACGGCGGCGCGTATGCGCTCGGCATTCATCCGCTTTTTGCGCCGGGCGCGCAGGAGCAGGATCTCGACCTGCTGCGCATGGAAATCGAGGCGTGTCTCGACGATCCGCTATTTGTCGGCATCGGCGAGATCGGCCTCGATTATTTCGTGGAAGGTCTCGACGATGCGCGGCAGCAGTTCTTCTACAACGGTCAACTTCAACTGGCGCGCGAATTCGATCTGCCGGTGATTTGCCACGTGCGCAAATCCCAGGATCAGGTGATCAAAGGGCTGCGGCGGCATCAGATCCATCGCGGCATCGCGCACGCTTTCAACGGTAGTTTTCAGCAGGCTCAGGCGTATATCGACCAGGGCATGCATCTCGGTTTCGGCGGTAATCTGACCTTCGAGCGGGCGCGCCAAATCCGCCGCCTTGCGGAGCAGCTGCCGTTCGACGCACTGGTCGTCGAGACCGACGCGCCGGACATTGCTCCTTCCTGGATGTACAAGCAGCGCAACTCGCCGGAGCAGATTCCGGCCATCGGCGCAGGTCTCGCGCAACTGCGCGGCATGACCGCCGACGAAGCCGCCCTAGGCACAACGGCTAACGCGCTCGCCGCGCTGCCGCGGCTCGCACTTTCCTCTGCATAATTGAACGCGATGGTTTGAGTGGTTCGCGCCGGGCGGAACACATGCCTGGCGGGCTTTTTGACGCCTGCTCGCTGTGCGTTGCGCCGTCCGGTGATGGCTGGTCGGAAGGGGCGGAGGGCGGATGCGGGCATGGTGGTGCGGGTTTGCGTTGGGTGTGATCGGGTTGCAGCGGCAGGCGGCGTTGCCGGATTGGCGTGGCTGGTGTGCGCTGGTGGCGCTCGGGTGCGTTGCGATTGGTGTTGCGGTGTGGGGATTGTGTTGTGGTTCTTCGCGCGAAGGGCGCGGGGATTCTTTGATCTTCTTCAGCGCACGCTTGTGTTCGGGCGTCGGCTGGGGGGCGGTGTGGATTGCGGCCTTATGTGTTGGCTTCGGCTATTCCGCCTGGCGCGCGGAAACCCGGCTCGCGGTGAGCTTGCCGAGTGCCTGGGAGGGCCGCGATATCGACGTCGCCGGCAGTATCAAGGGTCTGCCGTCGCGCGACGAAAAGGGGGCGCGTTTCCTGTTCGACGTCGAGTCGGTCGAGGCGCCGATTGCCGCTTTTCCGCGTGTGATTCAACTGTCGTGGATTGCCGAAGATGCGCCTGCGCCGTCGCTCGAACCGGGCGCGCGCTGGCGTCTGACCGTGCGGCTCAAACGCCCGCATGGCAATGCGAATTTCGGCGTGCGCGATGCCGAAGCCAGCCTGCTGGCACGCAATGTACGCGCTACCGGCTATGTGAGCGCACCGGCTCACGCCGTGCGTTTGCCGGGCCACGCGCGCGGCTTGGGTGTGACGATTGATCGCTGGCGCGCCGCGCTGCGCGAGCGCATCGACACGGTGCTCGCCGACGCGCCACATCGTGGGATAGTGGTGGCGCTAGCCATTGGCGCGCAGGACGAAGTCAGCGCGGCCGACTGGCTGTTGATGCGCGGCACGAGCACAAGTCACCTGGTGGCGATTTCCGGCTTGCATATTGGTTTTGTCGCCGGCCTGGCGGCGTGGCTCGCCGGTGCGGTGTGGCGGCGCTCGGGATTCATCGGCCGCGACTGGCCGTTGTTGCTGCCCGCGCAGATCGTCGCGGTGACGGGCGGCGCGTTGTTCGCCGGGCTGCATGCGGCGTTGGCCGGTTTCAACGTGCCGGCGCAGCGCGCGTTGTGGATGGCGGGCGTGGTGGCGCTCGCGTTCATCAGCGGCCGTAACGTCGCGCGATCGGTGGTGCTCGTGTGGGCGTTGGGTTTGGTGCTGCTGATTGATCCGTGGGCGGTGGTGTCGGCGGGATTCTGGCTATCGTTCTGTGCCGTGGCGGCGATTCTGTTCGCGATGTCGGGACGGCCCCGAGTGCAGGATCACGAGCAACGGCGTGATGACGAGGGCGAGGATGGCGTGACGCCGGCCAGGCTCGCGCGCCTATGGTCCGGGCTGGGCCGCCGCGTTCGCGCTTTCGGCGAGCGCCTGAGGAGCGCAGCCCATGTGCAGTTTGCGGTGACCATTGCGCTGGCGCCGCTTACCGTCTACTGGTTCGCGCAGATTCCGTTGATCGGCCCGCTCGCAAATGCCTTCGCAATTCCGTGGGTGAGCTTGCTGGTGACGCCGGCGGTATTGGCGGGTGTCGCGTTGCCCGCGCCAGTCGATGCCTACGCCTTTCGCGCCGCGCATACCTTGCTCGACCTGCTCGCCGCGGGCTTGCAGATGCTGTCCGGTCCGGCATGGACGCTCTGGCGGTTGCCACAGCCGGATGCGTGGACGCTAGCTGCGGCCGCGGTCGGGGTTCTCTGGTGTCTGGCGCCGCGAGGTTGGCCGCTGCGCTGGGCCGCACCGTTGTTGTGGCTGCCGCTGCTGATGCCGGCGCGGGCCGGGCCGCCGTATGGTGGCTTCCGGCTGACGGCGCTGGATATCGGTCAAGGCACCTCGGTGCTGGTGGAAACCGCGCATCACACGCTGCTGTTCGACACCGGACCGGGGCCGGAATCGACCCATGCGGGCGAACGGGTTGTCGTGCCGTTTTTGCAGGCGCATGGCGTCACGGCGCTCGATACGCTGATCATCAGCCACGCCGACTCCGACCATTCAGGCGGCGCGCCGGCTGTACTGGACGCGATCGAGGTACGTCAAATGGTGGCGGCATTGGCGCCGGCGAATCCGCTGTGGTCGAACGCAAGGCAACGCGGCGCGGATACGCTGCCCTGTGCGGCGGGGCAGCGCTGGCAGTGGGACGGTGTCGAGTTCGCGATGCTCTGGCCGGATGCCGGGCCGCTGCAAGGCAAGCCGAATGCGCATTGTTGTGTGTTGCGGGTGAGCACGTTGCCTGTTGCGGTGCAGCCGTCTGCCACGGCGAACGCGCCGATTGCGGCGAACACGTCGCTTGCGGAGCGCGGGGTGGTCACGGAGAGCATGCGGGCCGGAAATGTTCAAACAGCGCCATTACGCATGACAGCCCTGCTGACGGCTGATATCGAAGCGCCGGTCGAACGCGTCCTGCTCGCGCGCGATCGCGACGCGTTGCGCGCCCAGGTGCTGGTCGTGCCGCATCATGGGAGCAAGACCTCGTCGACCGAGCCGTTCCTCGACTCTATCGATCCGCTCATCGCGCTATTTCAGGTAGGCTATCGCAACCGGTTTCATCATCCGAATGCGGGTGTGTTCGAGCGTTACAAGGCACGGCATATCGAACTTGCGCGTAGCGATGCGGACGGCGCGGTGCGGGTCGACATCCGCCCGGATTTCAATCCGGATTCCGCCTTGAGCGTCGATCCGAACGCCGGGCCCGAGGGGCGTCGGGGAGTCAGCGCCGGAACCGGCCCGGGCCCGAACGGCGCCGCACTGACGCTCGAGCGCTATCGTGACACGCAGCGCCGCTACTGGATGGATCGCTGACGGATTGTCGGCCGCACGGATAGAACAAACGCGCCGCCGGGGCTCGGGCCTGGATGAAAAACCAGGAATCAATCCGGCGCGCTAAAACAGAACGGAGATAGCCGCAGTTGAAAAACATCATCCACTTCTCGCACGCGAACGGTTTTCCGGCGTCGACCTACCGGACGATCTTCGCCGAACTCGCCGACGACTATGAACTGCGCTCGATCGAGCGCATCGGTCACGACGCGCGTTATCCGGTCACGCAGGACTGGCCGCATCTGGTCGAGCAGTTGCTCGACGACATCGGCGGGTCGTACGAGCAGCCGGTGTGGCTGGTCGGCCATTCGCTCGGCGGCTATCTGTCGCTCATGGCCGCGCTGAAAAAGCCGCAGTGGGTGAGGGGCGTGGTGATGCTCGACTCGCCGGTCATCGCGGGTTGGCGCAGCAGCATGTTGCGCGTGTCGCAATGGACCGGCCTCGACGAGCGCCTGTCGCCGGCGGCCGCCACCCGCACGCGCCGCACGCAATGGGCGAGCCGCGACGAGGCGTGGCGGCACTTTTATTCAAAGCCGGCTTTTGCGCGCTGGGACGAGCGGATGCTGTCCGACTATATCGACTTCGGCATTCCGCAGAGCTCGCTGGATGGCGGCCGTTCGCTCGCTTTCGACCGGCGCACCGAGTATCAGATCTATAAGACCTTGCCGCATACGCTCGGCCCCCGCCTCGCGCGCGGCGCGCCGGTGCCGGTGGGATTCATCGCCGGCACGCGTTCGAAGGAGGTGCGCCAGGCGGGTCTGGAGGCTACCCGCCGCGCGACGGGCGGTCACGTCGAATGGATCGAAGGCAGCCATCTGTATCCGATGGAGAAACCGCTCGAAACCGCGCGCGCGGTACAGCGGATGCTGCGCGAACTGGAACGGCGGAGTTAAGGGCCTGCGCCGCGCCGCGCGACACACGGCGCGGCGGTCACCGGCACGGCACGCCGCTCATATATAAGAGATGCAGCCGTCGGCGAGGGCGGCGCGGCCCGCCATCGCCGCTGGTCACCGCCGTGAAAAACGGCGCATGATCGGCGAACGGCGATTGCCATCGCCATGGCACACTTTCGTGCAGATGTCGCCAGGAATTCGCTGGGTTGAGACCCTGCTTTACGGTATAATCCGTTTTTCCCGCGAGCATCCAGCGATGACCAAATATGTTTTCGTCACCGGCGGCGTAGTATCTTCCCTCGGCAAGGGTATTGCCGCCGCTTCCCTCGCCGCGATCCTCGAATCGCGCGGTCTTAGAGTCACCCTCCTCAAGCTCGATCCCTACATCAACGTCGACCCCGGCACGATGAGCCCGTTTCAACACGGCGAAGTGTTCGTAACGGAAGACGGAGCGGAGACTGACCTCGACCTTGGCCACTATGAGCGCTTCATCAGCACGAAGATGCGCAAGGCCAACAACTTCACCACAGGCCAGATTTACGAATCGGTGATCCGCAAGGAACGCCGCGGCGATTATCTCGGCAAGACGGTGCAGGTCATTCCGCACATTACCAACGAAATCCAGGCGTTCATCGAACGCGGCGCGGCTTCCGCAACGTGCGGCGAGCCGGATGTCGCGATCGTCGAAGTGGGCGGCACCGTGGGCGACATCGAATCGCTGCCGTTCCTCGAGGCCGCGCGTCAGATGAGCCTGCGCATGGGCCGCAACAGCGCGTGCTTCGTGCACCTCACGCTGGTGCCCTGGGTCGCCACCGCCGGCGAGCTGAAAACCAAGCCGACGCAACACAGCGTGCAGAAGCTGCGTGAAATCGGTATTTCGCCGCACGTGCTGCTGTGCCGCGCCGACCGCCGCATTCCGGACGACGAGCGCGCCAAGATCTCGATGTTCTCGAACGTGCCGGAAGACGCGGTGATTTCCGTGTGGGACGCCGACAGCATCTACAAGATTCCGCAGATGCTGCACGACCAGGGGCTGGACGCGATCATCTGCGAAGAGCTCAAGCTCACGCCGCAGCCGGCCGATCTGTCGATGTGGTCGAACCTCGTCGAAAAGCTCGAACATCCGCAGCACGAAGTCACGATCGGCATGGTTGGCAAGTATGTCGATCTGACCGAGTCGTACAAGTCGCTGATCGAAGCGCTGCGCCATGCGTCGATGCATACGTCGACCAAGGTCAACATCGAGTACATCGATTCGGAAGAGATCGAGACGCAAGGCGTCGAGAGCCTCAAGCATCTGGATGCGGTGCTCGTGCCGGGTGGCTTCGGCCGTCGCGGCACCGAAGGCAAGATCGCCGCGATCCGCTATGCACGCGAAGCAAAGGTGCCGTATCTCGGCATCTGCCTCGGCATGCAACTGGCTGTGATCGAATTCGCCCGCGACGTGGTCGGCCTGAAAGATGCGAACAGCACCGAGTTCGATCAGGAAACCGAAAACCGCGTGGTCGCACTGATCACCGAGTGGTACGACCGCGAAGGCAAGGTCGAGAAGCGCACCGAAGAATCGGATCTGGGCGGCACGATGCGCCTCGGTTCGCAACGTTGCCCGATCAAACCCGGCACGATGGCCGAAGAGATCTATGGCAAGGATGTGAACGAACGTCATCGTCACCGTTATGAAGTCAATAACCGCTTCGTGCCCCAGCTCGAAGCCGGTGGCCTTATCATCAGCGCCCGTACCCCGAGTGAAGATCTGCCGGAAATGATGGAATTGCCGCGCAGCATGCACCCGTGGTTCGTCGGCGTGCAGTTCCACCCGGAATTCACGTCCACGCCGCGTGACGGCCATTCGCTGTTCAAGTCGTTCGTCGAAGCGGCGCTCGCGCATCAGCAGTCGCGCACCGTGAACGAAGTCGGGGAGAAAGCATGAAACTGGGCGATTTCGAAATCGGGCTCGACAAGCCGTTTTTCCTGATCGCGGGCACCTGTGTCGTCGAATCCGAACAGATGACGATCGACACGGCAGGCCGGCTGAAGGAAATCTGCGCGAAGCTGAACATTCCGTTCATCTACAAATCGTCGTACGACAAGGCCAACCGCAGCAGCGGCAAGTCGTTCCGCGGTCTGGGCATGGACGAAGGTTTGCGCATCCTGTCGGAAGTGAAGCGTCAACTCGGTTTGCCGGTGCTGACCGATGTGCATGCCGAGCACGAGATCGAGCAGGTTGCGTCGGTGGTCGACGTCCTGCAAACGCCTGCTTTCCTGTGCCGTCAAACGGACTTCATCCATGCTTGCGCGCGTTCGGGCAAACCGGTCAACATCAAGAAAGGCCAGTTTCTCGCACCGCACGACATGAAGAACGTGATCGACAAGGCGCGTGATGCGGCGCGTGAAGCCGGTCTCTCGGAAGACCGCTTCATGGCGTGTGAGCGCGGCGTGTCGTTCGGCTATAACAATCTCGTGTCGGACATGCGGTCGCTTGCGATCATGCGCGAGACCAACGCGCCGGTCGTGTTCGACGCCACCCACTCGGTGCAGTTGCCGGGCGGGCAGGGCACGAGTTCGGGCGGTCAGCGCGAATTTGTGCCGGTGCTGGCGCGTGCCGCCGTGGCGACGGGCGTGGCGGGTCTCTTTATGGAAACCCATCCGAAGCCTTCCGAAGCCAAGTCGGACGGCCCGAACGCAGTGCCGTTGCATCGCATGGCCGACCTGCTCGAAACGCTTGTTACGCTCGATCAGGCCGTCAAGCGCGCGCCGTTCCTCGAAAGCGATTTCAACTGATTCAGGCGTTCGCGGCGTGTCACGATTGGGCTGCACAATGGGCTCGGTCGGCATCATCGGCATGTGGCGAATGCACGCAATGGTCGTCGAAAGCGTCGGGGTGTTTGTGGTGTGCCGGGGAGACCGGCGTTCTGCATGGGATTGGAGTAGAGGCTGAAGCGCTAACTCCAATCGACAGCCCCGGTGCAGTTTCACAGTAAAGAATTCAACGTCATTTCTTGAGGAAACCATGAGTGCTATCGTAGATATCATCGGTCGAGAGATTCTCGATTCGCGAGGCAACCCCACCGTCGAATGCGACGTGCTGCTCGAGTCGGGCACGATGGGCCGCGCCGCGGTGCCGTCGGGTGCGTCGACGGGCTCGCGCGAAGCGATCGAACTGCGCGACGGCGAAGCCGGCCGTTACGGCGGCAAGGGCGTGCTGAAGGCTGTCGAGCACATCAACACCGAAATCTCCGAAGCGATCATGGGCCTCGATGCTTCCGAGCAGGCCTTCCTCGACAAGACCCTGCTGGAACTCGACGGCACCGACAACAAGTCGCGCCTCGGCGCGAACGCGATGCTGGCCGTTTCGATGGCTGTCGCGAAGGCCGCTGCTGAAGAAGCCGGCCTGCCGCTGTACCGCTACTTCGGCGGATCGGGCGCGATGCAACTGCCGGTGCCGATGATGAACATCGTCAACGGCGGCGCGCATGCGAACAACAGCCTGGACATCCAGGAATTCATGATCGTGCCGGTCAGCCAGCCGACCTTCCGCGAAGCACTGCGTTGCGGCGCTGAAGTGTTCCACGCGCTGAAGAAAATCCTGAGCGACCGTGGCATGAGCACGGCCGTGGGCGACGAAGGCGGCTTCGCGCCGAACTTCGGCAGCAATGACGAATGCCTGTCGACCATCCTGCAAGCCATCGAAAAGGCTGGCTACCGCGCAGGTGAAGACGTGCTGCTCGCGCTCGACTGCGCAGCCAGCGAGTTCTACCACGACGGCAAGTACCAGCTGGCGGGCGAAGGTCTGCAACTGTCGTCGAGCGAATTCGCCGACTACCTGGCGAACCTGGCCGACAAGTTCCCGATCGTGTCGATCGAAGACGGCATGCACGAAGGCGACTGGGCCGGCTGGAAGATCCTGACCGACAAGCTCGGCAAGAAGATCCAGCTGGTGGGCGACGATCTGTTCGTCACCAACACGCGCATTCTGAAGGAAGGCATCGAGAAGGGCATCGCCAACTCGATCCTGATCAAGATCAACCAGATCGGTACGCTGACGGAAACCTTCGCGGCGATCGAAATGGCAAAGCGCGCCGGTTATACGGCCGTGATCTCGCACCGCTCGGGTGAAACCGAAGATTCGACGATTGCGGACATCGCGGTCGGCCTGAACGCCGGTCAGATCAAGACGGGTTCGCTGTCGCGTTCGGATCGCATCTCGAAGTACAACCAGTTGCTGCGCATCGAAGAAGACCTCGGTGATATCGCCAGCTACCCGGGCAAGTCGGCGTTCTACAATCTGCGCTAAATGACTTGTTCGCTAGCGCTGACCGATGAACCGGTTACCTTTCGTTTCTGATTGACCCCGCCGCCCTGCGTATAGCGCAGGGCGGCGTGTATTTATTGTGCTTACTTCATGCGGCTTGTCACTGCTGTCCTGATCGTTCTGCTGGCGCTGATCCAGTACCCGCTCTGGTGGGGGCACGGCGGCTGGTTACGCGTGCATGAGTTGCAGCAGCAACTGGCGCAGCAACTGCAGAAGAACACTGATTCGAAGCTGCGCAACGAGCGTATCCAGGGCGAGGTCCAGGATTTGCAGACCGGTACGGCCGCGGTGGAAGAGCGGGCGCGTTATGAAATGGGCATGGTGAAAGACAGCGAAGTGTTCGTGCAGTTTGTCGCGCCGAACGCGCCGTTGCCAAACGCCAATACGCCTTCGGTCACCACGTCGACGCGCGGTGAGGTGTCTGCAGCGCCGCTGCACGTGGTGCCGAATCCGGAGTCGCGCGCGAAGCCGGATCGTAAGCATGGCGGGAAGACGGTCAAGGACAAGAAGACCACGCACTGAGTTTATTGAGGCTGGTTGAGCTCGCAACAAACGAACGCGAAGCAAAACGCGGGAGCGAACGTAAGAGCGAACACCAAAGCGCGTAGAAAGATGCAAAAAAGCCACCGGTGAGGTGGCTTTTTCATTGACGCTGCTAAGCATCCCTTGATCGTTAGATCGCCGGGCCTCTCTGTGAGTGCCCGCTTAGGCTTACCAGCCCCAGTACGGTGAGTAACCTACGCCGACTCCCGTACCCCAGCCGTGCCCCCAACCGCCGCCGTAATAACTGCCGTACACGCTAACGGGCGGCGAGTAATAGCGTGAATACGCTTGAGCCGCGTTCTCGGCGGCAATGGCCTGATTCTGATCGGACAGCACCTGACGATCGATCGCATCGTAGCGCTCGCGTTCTTCCGGCGTGAGCGGCCGGGCGGCACTGGCGGTGCCTGACTGGTCGGCCGGTAGCCGGCTATAAATCGGCGACGGCCCCGGTGGGTCCATCACGCAGCCCGTCAGCACGGCGCTGCCGGCTATGACCGCCAGCACGGTAAGCGAGCGCACGCAATGCTTCAACGAAGTAGGGTGGTTCATTTTTGATCTCCATTGATCGGATGCCTAAGCAAACCATGCGCAGCGCGCACCGTCCACGATCCAACGCAATGATCGACGATAACGCGCCGCCTCAGCCCTGAAAAGGCCGCGGCCGGCACGTCAATTTTACTGCCGTAATTTACTGCTGTAACACAGGCGCAATGGGCCGCCACCTGGCTGCTTCAGTGCCGCTGGTCGGCCGCCGGCGTCACACCTTGTGAGAGCGCATTGGCGACAAAAAGTTGCGCGACGTCGACCGGATCGAATTCGTACCGCTGGTTACAGAATTCGCAATGAATTTCGACGTGACCGCGTTCTTCGATCACGCCGTCTACTTCCTCGCGGCCCAGCATCTTCAGCATGGCGCCGACTTTTTCGCGCGAACAGCTGCATTCGAAGCGCGTTGTGGCCGGTTCGAAATGCTGCACGTTCTCCTGCCAGAACAGACGGCGGAAAATCGTGGCCGGTTCCTCCTTCAGCAGCTCATCTTGTGACATGGTGCCGCCGAGCGTGCAGACGCGCTCCCACGTGTCCGCATCCAGATCGCCCGGATGCGGGACAATGCCGCCGTCTCCCGGCAGCTTTTGCAACAGCATGCCAACTGCGCGCTCGGTGTTCGCCGCGAGCCACAGGCGCGTGTCGAGCTGCTCCGAGTGATGCATGTAGTGCTCGAGCACTTCGGACATCGACTTGAGCGGGCCGTCCACACCCGAGAGCGGCACGATACTTTGATACGGCTGCTGGCCGGGCTGCTTGTCGCGCGGGTCGAGCGTGATCACGCAACGGCCATGGCCGCTCGCGTTGACCAGTTCGATCATGGAGGTGGTGTCGTCGATCGTATTGCCTGCTTCACCGGAAAGCTTGGCGGTGGCGCGCATCGACAGGTCGGAGCTGCACTGCACCACCAGCATCTTGGCCGGGCCGTCGCCGAAAATCTGCATGACAAGCGTGCCGTCGAACTTGAGGTTCGCCGAAAGCAGCGCGCACGCAGCCATCATTTCGCCCAGAATCGTCCGGACGGGCGCCGGATAGTCCCGGCGCGTCAGCACTTCCTGCCACGTATTGCGCAGCGAAACGATCTCGCCGCGCACCGGCGCCGCACTGAACATGAATTTTTGCAACTGGTCGCTCACAACTTTTCCTCGGTCGAATGACGCAGCCTGATGCTGCGCCGTGCGCGCCGCGCGCCCGGCTGACTAGCCGATGCGCACGAGCTGCGCCTTGAAATATTCGCGGCGCTCGGCATAACTTGCCGTGCCGCGCTGCATATTGGCGATATCCGTCTCGGTCAGTTCGCGCACCACTTTGGCGGGCGCGCCGAGAATCAGCGAATTGTCGGGAAACACTTTGCCTTCAGTGACGATGGCGCCCGCTCCGACCAGACAGTTGCGGCCGATTACCGCTCCATTCAAGACCACGGCCTGAATTCCGATCAGCGAGCCTTCCTTGATCGTGCAGCCGTGCAGCATGACCTGGTGGCCGATCGTCACATTCGGCTCGATCGTCAGCGGGAAGCCCGGGTCGGTGTGCAGCACCGCGTTTTCCTGCACGTTGCTGCCGGCGCCGAGCGTGATCGGCTCGTTGTCGCCGCGCAGCGTCGCGCCGAACCAGACGCTCGAATTTTCCTCGAGCGTCACATTGCCGATAATGTTCGCTGAATCCGCGACGAACACGCTTTCATGGATGGTCGGGGCTGCTTCGCCAAGCTTGTAAATTGTCACGCTGTCTCCTCTTGATCGGTCGCTGCGCGTTGTGCGGGCGGGCTAGGGGTGTAAAACCGGTTGCGAACCTGTTGTGAAACGGGGGCAGCGCAGCGGCTGCAAGACGTCCAAAAACGCCCCGCTGAACCGGATTGTCCCGCCGGCCCTGCGCAATAGGCGCGCGAGATGGTCGAATCGAGTATTGTAAACGGTTGTGTGCTTAGGCCGCTCGGCGCTGCTGCAAGCTGCCTGGAGCTCGGTCCCGGCTCAGCCTCGGCAACCGCCGCACCGCCCGTTTTGCATGTTGCCGTTCTCTTTGCCAACCTTGGTTGCCATGATTTCCGCTGCTCCGTCTGCTTTGCCCGTTCTGCCGATATCGACGAATCCCGCGCATTGCCCAGATCGCGCAAATTGCGCGCGTGCCGCGGCGCTGGCCGCATTGCGTGAAATCGATCCGGCAACCAAGGCAGCCGCGGCACGCGCGTTATACGCCGCGGCGCTGGACGGCAGTCTCGCATTATTCGCCGACCTCGAACTCGCTGAGCCGGCCGGCCTGCCAGGCCGTCCCGCACGTCCCGAACTGGTCGATCCGCGCAAACTGAAGCGCCGCAGCATGCAATCGCCCGAAGGACGCGCGGTCTTGCTGCATGCGCTGGCGCATATCGAATTCAACGCCATCAACCTTGCGCTCGACGCCGTCTGGCGTTTTTCCGGCATGCCCGCTGCGTTCTACACCGACTGGCTCAAAGTCGCCGCCGAAGAAGCGCATCACTTCTCGCTGCTGGTCGCACGGCTGGCGGAATTCGGCCATGTCTACGGCGATTTTCCCGCCCACGACGGCCTCTGGGATATGTGCGAGCGCACCCGCGCCGACGTGCTGGCCCGCATGGCGCTTGTGCCGCGCACCCTCGAAGCGCGCGGCCTCGACGCCTCGCCGCCGATCCGCGCCCGCCTGCAGCAGGCGGGCGACCACGCGTCCGCGGCGATTCTGGACGTGATCCTGCGCGACGAAATCGGTCATGTGCTAATCGGCAACCGCTGGTTCCGTCACCTGTGCGACGAGGGCGGCCTCGATCCGCACACCACCTACACGCACCTTGCCGACCAGTATCGCGCACCGAAATTACGCGGTCCGTTCAATTTCGAGGCGCGCCGCGACGCCGGTTTCGACGAAACCGAACTGGCCGCGCTGGTCGCCCTGGCGGGCCTCGACGCTGAGCAGACGGTGCCTCCGATCATGCAGGGCTCAGATAACTGAAGCCTTTTTCCATCGCCAGACGTCACGCATCGTCCGGCTATCTCGTTATAATCGAACGACCATTCTTTTTTCGGGCGCGCCGTTCATGAATACATCCAGGTCTGAATTCGTCGCCGTGCGCGGCATCCGTCTGCACGTGCGGCGCTGGGGCAATCCGGATGCGCCGATGCTGTTCATGCTGCACGGCTGGATGGACGTGGCCGCATCGTTCCAGTTCGTCGTCGACGCATTGGGCGGCGACTGGCAGGTGATTGCGCCCGACATGCGCGGCTTCGGCCTGTCGGACTGGCCGGTCGCGGAACGCGGCGGCGGCAACTACTGGATCCAGGACTACGTTGCCGATCTCGACGCGCTGCTCGACCACTATGCACCGACTGGCGAAGTGAATCTGGTTGGCCACAGCATGGGCGCGAACATCGTCTGCCTGTATGCAGGCGTGCGGCCCGAGCGGGTGCGGCGCGTGGTCGATCTGGAAGGCTTCGGTCTCGCGCCGTCGCACTCGGCGCAAGCCCCCAGGCGCCTGCGCAACTGGCTCGACGAGCTGCGCGATCCGCCGCAATTGAAGCGCTACGCCTCACTGGACGACGTCGCGGGCCGTCTGATCAAGACCAACCCGCGCCTCCCACCGCAGCGCGCGCAGTTCCTCGCCCAGCATTGGTCCAAACCGGACGGAGAAGGGCGCTTCATGCTGCTCGCCGATCCGGCGCACAAACTGCGCGGGCCGACGCTGTACCGCCTCGACGAAGTGATGGCCGTGTGGCGCAAGGTCACCGCGAAAGTGCTGCACGTCGAGGCCGCCAACTCGCCCACGCTTGCACAGATCGCCGGCGAGATTCCGCTCGACGAATTCAAGGCGCGCTTCCAGGCGTTTCCGAACTGGCGCGAGAAAATCATCGACGAAGCGGGGCATATGGTGCATCACGATCAGCCCGAGCAGGTCGCCGCGCTGATCGAGGGCTTCTGCGCCTGAACCTTGCAAAAGGATTTCGGCGCGAGGTCCACTATCGCGAGATAGCGCTGCGGCCATTTACTGCGTTGCAGTAAAATAAGAGCAGAACTTTCTCAAGACCAAGATGAACGCCGACCTCCACTGTCACTCCACCGTATCCGACGGCCAGTTCGCGCCGGCCGATGTCGCGCGCCGCGCGCACGCGGGCGGCGTGACGCTGTGGGCATTGACCGACCACGACGAGCTGGGCGGTCAGCACGAAGCGCGCAGCGCCGCTGAGGCGCTCGGCATGGGCTACCTGAGCGGCGTAGAGATTTCGGTCACGTGGGCGTCGCGTACGGTGCACATCGTCGGGCTGGGCGTCGATCCGACCAGTTCGATCCTGATCGACGGCCTCGCGCGCACCCGCAACGGCCGTGCGGCGCGTGCCGAAGCCATCGGCGAGCAGTTGGCCACGCTCGGCATCCCCGACGCCTATCAAGGCGCGCTCAAATACGTCTCGAACCCGGACATGATTTCGCGCACGCACTTCGCGCGCTTCATGGTCGAAAACGGCTACGCCAGCTCCACGCAGGACGTGTTCAACCGCTTCCTCGGCGACGGCAAACCCGGCTACGTGTCGCATCGCTGGGCGAAACTGGCGGACGCGGTGGGCTGGATTCAGGCGGCCGGCGGCGAGGCGGTCATCGCCCACCCGGGTCGCTACGCATACTCGCCGGTCGAATTCGACGCGTTTTTTGCCGAATTCATCGACCTCGGCGGCAAGGCGATCGAAGTGGTGACGGGCAGCCATACGCCGGATCAGTACCGCGAATACGCTGACGTCGCGCGCCGCTTCGGCTTCGAAGCCTCGCGCGGCTCCGACTTCCATGCACCGGGCGAGGGCCGTGTCGATCTCGGCACGCTGCCGCCGCTGCCTTCCGATCTCAAGCCCGTCTGGGAACGCTGGCTGTGATCGCGTGCCGTGCCGCGGTGGCACGATATGCGCGAATGTCCCCGTCCGAGGGGCATGCTTTCGCCCGATCTTCCGCCCGGCTCCCGCCCGAATTTTTATCCGCTTTTTTTCGTCTGTTTTCGTCCGCTCTGTCGTCCGTCGCCACCCGTCGCCATCGTTAGTCAACATGTCCCAATACTTTCGGCTTCATCCGGATAACCCGCAGCCGCGCCTCGTCAAACAGGCCGTGCAGATCATCAACGACGGCGGCGTCGTCGCGTTGCCGACGGATTCGAGCTACGCGCTCGCCTGTCATCTCGACGACAAGGACGCGGTCGAGCGCCTGCGGCGCATTCGCGGGCTCGACGAGAAGGCCTTGTTGTCGCTGCTGGTGCGCGATCTCTCGGAGTTGTCCAACTTCGCAATGGTCGACAACCGGCAGTACCGTCTGATCAAGTCGGTCACGCCGGGCCCTTACGTTTTCGTGCTGCAGGCTACCAAAGAGGTGCCGCGGCGCCTGTCGCATCCGTCGCGCAAAACGATCGGCCTGCGGGTGCCGGAACACGCGATCACGCTGGCCATCCTCGAAGAACTCGGCCAGCCGCTGCTCGGCTCCACGCTGATCATGCCGGGCGAAACCCAGCCGCTGAACGATCCGGAAGAAATCCGCGAACGGCTCGAGAAACAGCTGGACCTGGTGATCGACGGCGGCCCGTGCGTGTGCGAACCCTCCACCGTGATCGACTTGACCGGCGCCGAGCCGGTGCTGGTGCGGGCAGGGCGCGGTTCTCTCGCGCCGTTCGGTCTCGAAGAGACGGCATGAGCGAAAGCGGACAGACGCACGCAATCGCGTTGTTACAATAGCGAGATATGGATTCTTCCCTGATACAAACCATTGCGGTTTACGCATTGCCGGTGATTTTCGCGATCACGCTGCATGAAGCCGCGCATGGCTACGTCGCGCGCTGGCTCGGCGACAACACCGCGTACGTGCTCGGCCGCGTCTCCCTCAATCCGATGCGGCACATCGATCCGCTCGGCACGATCGCGATTCCCTTGCTGCTGTACTTCGCCACCAGCGGCGCGTTCATGTTCGGTTACGCGAAGCCCGTGCCGGTCGCCTTCGGCAACTTGCGCAATCCGCGTTGGGGCAGTCTGTGGGTCGCGGCCGCCGGGCCGGCCTGCAATTTCGTGCAGGCGCTGGTGTGGGGTCTGGTCGGCGTCGCACTTGCCGTTGGGGGGATTGAGGAGCCTTTCTTCACGCGCATGGCGGCCGCCGGCGTCGGCGTGAACCTCGTGCTCGGTGTGCTCAACCTGTTTCCGCTGCCCCCGCTCGACGGTGGCCGCGTGCTGATGGCGCTGTTGCCGCCACGGCAATCGATCACGCTGTCGCGCCTTGAACCGTACGGCTTTTTCATCGTGATGGCGCTGGTCATGACAGGCACGCTCACGCGCTATTGGCTCAGCCCGCTCGTCACGCTGGGCTATGGCGCGATTACCGCAATTCTGACTCCCCTTGTTTCGCTTTTCTAAATAACCATGTTCCCAGACCGTATCTTCTCCGGCATGCGGCCCACCGGGTCGCTGCACCTCGGCCACTATCACGGCGTGCTGAAAAACTGGGTGCGGCTGCAGTCCGAATACCCGTGTTTCTTCTGTGTGGTCGATTGGCACGCGCTGACGACGCACTACGAAACGCCCGAAGTGATCGAAAAGAACGTGTGGGACGTGCTGATCGACTGGCTCGCCTCGGGTATCGATCCGGCGCAGGCTACGCTCTTTATCCAGAGCAAGGTGCCCGAACATGCGGAACTGGCGCTGCTGCTCGGCATGAGCACGCCGCTCGGCTGGCTCGAACGCGTGCCTACCTACAAGGAGCAGCAGGAAAAGCTGAAGGACAAGGACCTGTCCACCTACGGCTTCCTCGGCTATCCGGTGCTGATGGCGGCGGACATTCTGCTGTACCGCGGCTCGCTCGTGCCGGTCGGCGAAGATCAGGTGCCGCACGTCGAAATGACGCGTGAAATCGCGCGCCGCTTCAACTACCTGTATGGCCGCGAACCGGGCTTCGAACAGAAGGCGAATGAAGCAGCGAAGAAGCTGGGCGGCAAGCGCGCCAAGCTTTATCACGAGCTGCGCAACGCGTACCAGCAGGAAGGCGACGACGAAGCACTCGAACAGGCACGCGCGATGTTGCAGGAATCGCAGAGCCTGTCGATGAGCGATCGGGAGCGTCTGTTCGGCTACCTCGAAGGCTCGCGCAAGATCATTCTGGTCGAGCCGCAGGCCATGCTGACCGAAGCGTCGCGCATGCCGGGTCTGGACGGCCAGAAGATGTCGAAGTCCTACGGCAACACGATCGGCCTGCGTGAAGACGCGGAAACGATCACGAAGAAAGTTCGCACCATGCCGACCGATCCGGCCCGCGTGCGCCGCACCGATCCGGGCGATCCGGACAAATGCCCGGTGTGGCAACTGCATCAGGTCTACACGGACGAAACCACCCACGAGTGGGTGCAGAAGGGCTGCCGAACCGCAGGTATCGGTTGTCTCGAGTGCAAGCAGCCGGTGATCGAAGGCATTCTGCGCGAGCAGCAGCCGATGCTCGAGCGCGCGCAGAAATACATGGACGATCCGTCGCTGTTGCGCGCGATCGTCGCCGACGGCTGCGACAAGGCCCGCAAGTTCGCCACGGAAACGATGCGTGACGTGCGCGAGGCGATGGGCCTGTCGTACAACTGATCGCGGCACGGAAGCGATGAGCACCTCGGTTGCCAGGTCGGACGGTCCCTCGCACGGAAACGGCGAGCCGTCGCGCTGGGTGCGCCACTGGGCGCATCTGGTCGCGGCGGGCGGTGCGGTGCTCGACGTGGCGTCGGGGGCCGGGCGGCATGCACGGTTCTTTGCCTCGCTGGGCCATCCGGTGACCGCGCTCGACCGCGATGCGTCCGCGCTGGACCTGATGCGCGACGAGCCGCGCATCACCACGCTCGCGGCTGACATCGAAGGCGCCGCATGGCCTTTGCCCGCCGACGCGAAATTTGCAGCGATCGTGGTTACGAACTATCTGCATCGGCCGCTGTTTCCGCAGCTTCTGCGCTCGCTCGCGCCCGGCGGCGTACTGGTTTACGAGACCTTCGCGCAAGGCAACGAAAGGGTCGGCAAGCCGTCTAACCCGGCATTTTTGCTTGCACCCGGCGAGCTGCTCGAGGTGGTGCGCGGCCACCTCCGCGTGGTCGCATTTCAAGACGGATTTCTCGCGCAGCCGCGCCCGGCTTACGTCCAGCGGATATGCGCAATTATGGAGGCGGATCGCTCAGCCGAGCGTGCCGAGGCGGCACCCCCGCCTTGTTACGAGCTGGCTGGCTAATCCGCTACAATCGCGGTTTACCTGATCAAATTCATGGCGTTTCATGACTAACGGCAATCAAAGCAGCACTGGCGGCGTTCAGATTCGCGGCAGCATCCCTGCCATCATTACTCCCATGCTCGAAGACGGCGGCCTCGATCTGCCGGCGTTTCGCAAACTGATCGACTGGCATATCGCAGAGGGCACGAACGCACTGGTCGTGGTCGGCACGAGCGGCGAGTCGGCCACGCTGTCGGTCGAAGAGCACGTGCTGATGGTCAAAACCGCAGTCGAGCACACGGCGGGCCGGATTCCGGTGATCGCGGGCTCGGGCGGCAACTCCACCACCGAGGCCATCGAACTCACGCAGCAGGCGAAGGCCGTCGGCGCGGATGCCACGCTGCAGGTCGTGCCGTACTACAACAAGCCGACCCAGGAAGGCATTTATCGCCACTTCGCGAAGATCGCCGAAACCGTCGATCTGCCGGTCATTCTGTACAACGTGCCGGGCCGTACGGTTGCGGACATGAGCAACGAAACGATTCTGCGTTGCGCGCAGGTGCCGGGCATCATCGGGGTGAAGGAAGCGACGGGCAATATTGATCGCGCCGCACATCTGATCAAGTCGGCGCCGGCCCATTTCGGCATCTACAGCGGCGACGATCCCACGGCGATCGCGCTGATGCTGCTTGGCGGCCACGGTAATATCTCGGTCACCGCAAACGTCGCGCCGCGCGCCATGAGCGATCTATGCAAAGCCGCGCTTGCCGCGGACGCGAAGACCGCTCGTGAGATTCATCTGAAACTCCTGTCGCTGCATAAGAACCTGTTCATCGAGTCGAATCCGATTCCGGCGAAATGGGCATTGCAGCAACTGGGTCGTGTGCAGGGCGGAATCCGCCTGCCGCTCACGCCGCTCGACGCGCAATACCACGACGTGGTGCGCGGCGCGCTGCGCGAAGCGGGTCTGCTGGGCTAAACGGGCTTGTCCCGGCAACTCCCAGCTTAACCAAAGCCTGCCACCGGCACTCCCTTAACCGACGTCGATCCAGCCCACGTTCCCGGCACACAGAACCAGGCACCGCGTTCCAGCATCACGAAGGACCTCATGAAACGTTCCGCACTTTCCCTCCACGCAACCCGCATGGCGGCGCTGGCGCTTGCCCTGGTAACGCTCGCCGGCTGTGACACGCTGAACGACTGGTTCGCCTCCGACCGCGTCAATTACAAGGGCGCGGGCAGCGCACCGCCGCTCGCCGTTCCGGGCGATCTGAGCACCGCGCCGACCGACGGGCGTTATGTTGCGCCGCCGGCCAATCTGGCGCTGGGCGGCGCGCAGCAGCGCGCCGTCACGGCCGCGGGCAATTCCACCGAAGGCCAGCCGAATGCGCAGGACCCGCTGGGCATGCACATCGAGCGTGACGGCGATCGCCGCTGGCTGGTGGTCGACGGCCGCACGCCGGAACAACTGTGGCCGCAGCTGCAGGAGTTCTGGCAGGAGAATGGCTTCGCGCTGAAAACCGACGCGCCGGCCACCGGCATCATGACCACCGACTGGGCTGAAAACCGCGCCAATATTCCGGACGACTGGTTCCGTCGCACGGTCGGCAAAGTGATCGACTTCGCTTACTCGTCGGGCACCCGCGACAGCTTCCGCACGCTGGTGTCGCGTGGCCCGGCTGATACGACGGACATCTCGATCACGCATAGCGCGATGGAAGAAATGCTGACGGGCCAGGACAAGACGTCGTCGCGCTGGGAAGAGCGTCCGCGCGATCCGGCGCTGGAAGCGCTGTTCCTGACCAAGCTGATGCAGAAGTTCGGCCTGACCGAAGCGCAATCGAAGCAACTCCTGACCGATGCCCGCTCGGCTACCGCGCCGGCTACGATCGACCAGAGCGCGGGCGCCTCGACGCTCGATCTGCAGGAATCGTTCGACCGTGCATGGTTGCGCGTGGGTCTCGCGCTTGACCGCACCAACTTTACCGTCGACAACCGCGACCGCGCGAAAGGCATCTACTACGTGCGCTATGCGGACTCGATGCAGGAGTTGAAGAAGGAAGGGCTCTTCGGCAAGCTGTTCTACAGCGGCAATTCGTCGAAGAAGCCGGGTCAGGAATTCCTCGTCAATGTGCGCTCGAAGGGCGATACCGTGACGCAGGTGGCGGTGCTGGACGCGAACGGACAGGTGGATAACTCGTCCGACGCACAGCGCATCGTGACGTTGCTGCACGCGCAACTGAACTAAGCGGGCTGTGCGCTTCGCCAGTCTCGGCAGCGGCAGTGAAGGCAATGCCTTGCTGGTGGAAGCGCAAAGCGGCGCGACCACCACGCGCGTTCTGCTCGATTGCGGCTTTTCGGCCAGGGAAGTCGAGCGGCGTCTGACGCGGCTCGGCGCGGGCGTCGAGGGTCTCGACGCCATTCTGATTACACATGAACACAGCGATCACATTGGCAGCGCGCTGACGCTGGCGCGCAAGTGGTCGATTCCGTTGTACATGAGTTGGGGCACCGCCCGCGCGGTGGGTGCCGACGAAGCCGACGTCGACCTGCAGGTGCTGTGGGGCGACGAAGCGGTGGCGATCGGCGACCTCAGCATTCTCCCTTACACCGTTCCTCACGACGCTCGCGAGCCGCTGCAATACGTGCTCTCCAATGGCGCGAGCCGGCTTGGCGTGCTGACCGACGTCGGCACTTCCACGCCGCACATCAGCGCGGTGCTGAGCGGCTGCGACGCGCTGGTGCTCGAATGCAATCACGATGTGCGGATGCTGGCGGGTAGCCGCTATCCTCAATCGCTGAAGGCGCGTATCGGCGGCAATCATGGGCATCTGAACAACGAAGCGGCGGCAGAAATCCTGGCTTCGCTCGATCGTTCGCGCTTGCGCCATCTGGTGGCCGCCCATCTGAGCCAGCAGAATAATTCGCCGGAACTGGCGCGGGCTGCCATGGCGGGGGTGCTGGGCGCCGCGCCGACCGAAGTGGTCGTGGCCTCTCAGGATGAAGGCTTCGCCTGGCTGAGCTTGTGAGCTTGTGACCCGTAGCTGATTGACTCATCGCTAATCGCCTGGCATCGTCAGTTTCGGCGATTCGCCGTTGACATGCCGGCAGTGCAATGAAAAAAGCCCATGACGATTGCTCGCCATGGGCTTTTTCTACAAGGCCGGTGTTTCGGGCACCGCGCCCTGCTTGCGTCAGACTTAGTTGCGGTTGCCGCCGAAGATGCCGAGCAGCGCGAGCAGGTTGACGAACACGTTGTACAGATCCAGATAGATCGCAAGCGTAGCGGTGATGTAGTTCGTTTCCCCGCCGTTCACAACGCGCTGGACGTCGAACAGCATGTAGGCCGAGAAGATCACGATGGCCAGCATCGACACCGTCAGCATCAACGCCGGCAGATGCAGGAACACGTTCGCGACCGAAGCCAGCAGCAGCACGATCACACCCATGAACAGCCACTTGCCCAGACCCGAGAAGTCACGTTTGCTGACCGTGGCGATGGTGGCCATGGAGGCGAAGATCACACCAGTGCCACCAAAGGCGAGCATGATCAGCGATGGGCCGTTCGAAAAACCGAGCACGAAGCTCAGGATGCGCGACAGCATCAGGCCCATGAAGAACGTGAAGCCGAGCAGCACGAACACGCCGATCGCGCTGTCTTTGGTTTTCTGGATGGCGAACATGAAGCCGAAGGCGATCGCGAAGAACGCCAGCATGCTCATGCCGGGGCTGGTGGCGGCGAACAGCGAGAAACCGGTGGCGACGCCTGCCCAGGCGCCGAGCACTGTCGGGATCATGGACAGCGCGAGCAGCCAGTAGGTGTTCCGTAGCACGCGGTTGCGCGTTTCGACCGTGCTGACCGCGCCATTGCGGCCAAAGCTATACGGATGATCGTTCATGGTCTCTCCTTACCTCAGAAGCGTGTTGCGTAGTGGTTGTGCAGCGGGTTGTACCACATGGTGCGTCAGGCGTGCGGCGCCGGCCGGAATGCTTGCCGCCGGTCGCCAAGGTGTTCATCCCTAAGATTGGCGCGGCGGCGGGGAGTTTCAATACCCGGAAAATGCCCACACGGCCTACGCTACCAGTATTCGGAAACTCCTGCTTGGAGTCTTTCAATGCTGTAAGGGTTCAATCGCAATCATACACGGGAACATGCTACAATAGCGGATTCATTTGAATCTGTAACCTCTTAATTTTTTGGAGTTTTTATGGCGATCGAACGCACCCTGTCGATTATCAAGCCGGACGCAGTGGCCAAGAACGTGATCGGTCAGATCTACAGCCGTTTCGAAAACGCTGGTCTGAAGATCGTGGCTTCGCGCATGGTCCACCTGTCGCGCGCTGACGCAGAGAAGTTCTACGCTGTGCACGCCGCACGTCCGTTCTTCAAGGACCTGGTCGATTTCATGATCTCGGGCCCGGTGGTCGTGCAAGCGCTGGAAGGCGAAAACGCGATCCTGAAGCACCGCGACCTGATGGGCGCAACGGACCCGAAGAAGGCAGAAAAGGGCACGATCCGCGCCGATTTCGCCGACAGCATCGACGCTAACGCGGTGCACGGTTCGGACGCCGCTGAAACGGCCGCAGTTGAAATCGCGTTCTTCTTCCCGCAAGTGAACGTTTACTCGCGTTAAGCAGCGGGTTTGGCCGGTCTGGTCGGGTTTGAACGCGTTTGTGTTGTAGGCGCGATCTGCGATTCGTGCGCTGCCGTTGGATTTGTCGCACGAATCCGCACGAACAGCCCGGCAAAGTAGTAAGGTAAAGCAGCAGGAATGGGCGCGAACGGCATTGCGTTCATGCAGCTTGTTGCATGAACGTAGTCTCGCACTGAAATGGCAGGATTCGATATGACGAGCAGTCCCACCGTCAACCTTCTCGACCTCGACGCCCAAGGGCTTGTCGCCTACTGCGACAGCCTGGGCGAGAAGCCGTTTCGCGCCAAGCAATTGCAGCGCTGGATCCACCAGTACAACGCTGCCGACTTCGACGGCATGACCGATCTGGCGAAGTCCTTGCGCGAAAAGCTCAAGGGGCGCGCAACGATCACGATGCCCGGCATCGTCAGCGACAATATTTCGACCGACGGCACACGCAAGTGGCTGATCGACGTCGGTAACAGCAACGCGGTTGAAACCGTCTATATCCCCGAAGAAACGCGTGGCACGCTGTGCGTGTCGTCGCAGGCCGGGTGTGCGGTCAACTGCCGTTTCTGTTCGACCGGCAAACAGGGTTTCTCCCGCAATCTCACCACCGGCGAAATCATCGGCCAACTGCGTATGGCCGAGTTCGCGCTGCGCGCGACGCGCGGCACTGACGGCGGTCGCGCCACGGGCGGTGACGGCAAGGGCGAGCGCGTCGTCACGAACGTGGTGATGATGGGCATGGGTGAGCCGCTGCTCAATTACGACGCGGTGGTGCCCGCCATGCGCCTGATGCTGGACGATAACGCGTACGGCCTGTCGCGCCGCCGCGTCACGCTGTCCACCTCGGGCGTGGTGCCGATGATGGACCGGCTGGGCGCCGATCTGCCGGTGGCGCTCGCGGTATCGTTGCATGCGCCGAGCGACCCGCTGCGCGACATGCTGGTGCCGCTGAACAAGAAGTATCCGCTGCGCGAACTGATGGCCGCTTGCCAGCGCTATCTGAAAGTCGCGCCGCGCGATTTCATTACGTTCGAATATTGCATGCTCGACGGCGTGAACGACAGCGAAGCGCAAGCACGCGAATTGCTGGCCGTTACGCGTGACGTGCCGTGCAAGTTCAACCTGATTCCGTTCAATCCGTTCCCCGAGTCGGGTCTCATCCGCTCGAAGCCGGAACAGATCAAGCGGTTTGCACAAGTGCTGATGGACGCGGGCGTCGTCACCACGGTGCGTAAGACACGCGGCGATGATATCGACGCTGCCTGCGGTCAGTTGGCCGGTGCGGTGAAAGACCGCACGCGCCTTGCTGAGCGCACCGGGAAGGCAGCAAAGGTGATCGAGGTTCGCGCCGTGTAATCGCGTGAGGCGGCAGGGCGCAGCGTTCGGAGCAAAGCTGTCCGGGCGTGCAAAAACCCGGCACACCGTCTGCGATTGAAAAGAAAGTTTGCAGAAGCGATCGGAAGCGGCACACAAGGCCGCGCATTTTGTTATAAACGGTCTGCGATTCCGGCGTGAGGCTTTGGCCCGCCCGGGTGGCACAAGTGAAAAAGAATCGACGCGAAAGGATTTGGGATGAGTGAGCCGCAGCACCCGCAGCCGCAGGACACAGACACAAACGAAGGCCATCCGGCGCCAATCGCCCGGGCGGTGGTGCAGCCTGTTGCACAGCCGGGTCAGGCGGGCTTGGCGGGTTTGGATTCCCTGGCGGCAGTTGGCGCGCGCTTGACCCAATTGCGTGAATCGAAGGGCTGGACGATCGAAGACGTGTCGGCGCGCCTGAAGGTCTCCGTCATCAAGCTGCGTGCGCTCGAATCCGGCGACATCAGCCATTTGCCGGACACGACTTTTGCGCTTGGTGTGGTGCGCAGCTACGCAAAGATGCTCGGCGCCGATCCCACGCCGTTCACGCAGGCTTTGCGCCGCGAGAAGGGTGTGCCCGCGCCGGATTTGTCGATGCCGGCTTCGTCGGGCAAGGATTTGCCGCGCGGTCGTGTATCGCTGTCGCTCGGCGGCAGCGGGCAAAAGAGCCGTTCGTGGCTGTGGGGCATCGCCGCGGTGATTGTTGCGGTGATCGCGCTCGGCATGTGGCATACCAATGGCGGTGATTCGTCGGCGTGGCTCGCGCGGTTGAAGGCCAGCGCGAATGGTACAACGGGTGGCGCGACCGGGGCATCGGGCGCGGTGGCGCAGGGTCAGCCGGCAGGTTCCGAGGCAACCGCGGAAGATGCTGCTTCCGCGCCGGAAACGCAGGCTGCAGCGGATAACGCAGCAGCGTCGGGTACGCCGATGCCCGCGCCGCTGGCGACCGGTACGGCGCCGTCTTCGGCGCCGGCGGTCACGGCGGCAGCAGTCGCGCCGAAGGCCGGTTCGCAGGTCCAGGCGGCAGCGCAGGGCGCGAGCGTGCCGGTAGTTGCCGCGATCGGCGCACCGGCCACTGCAGATACGGCGGCGCCGGCTGCGGGTGAGGCGATCGTCGCGTTGCGTGTGACGCAAGACAGCTGGTTCAGCGTGCGTGGCAAAGATGGCAAGGAAGTGTTCTCCGGCCTCGTGCGCGCAGGCGATACGAAGGAAGTGACGGGCGTGGCCCCTTTCAAGGTCACCGTCGGCAACAAGGCGGGGCTCGAGTCGCTTACGCTCGATGGCCAGCCGGTCGATCCGTCGAAATATTCGGCGGCCAAAGGCAATGTGGCGCGTTTCGCGTTGCCTTGATTAGATACGGTATGCGTCGCGGCCAACCGGGTCACGGCGCTTTTTCAATTCAGGCGCTACGTCTTTTGTGTGGCGCATGCGGCGTAAATGGGTTTTTCGATGCAATCCGAAGCTCAATCCCAATCCAGTAGCAAGATCGTTTCAAACGAGCCGGTGTTTGGCGGCCACGCTGTGCGGCGCAAGTCGCACGCGGTCGACGTCCGTTGGGGCGGCCAGCTCGTCACCATCGGTGGCGATGCGCCGGTGCGCGTCCAGTCGATGACCAACACCGACACCGCGGACGCGATCGGCACCGCGATCCAGATCAAGGAACTGGCGCAAGCCGGTTCGGAACTGGTGCGTATCACGGTCAACACGCCGGAAGCGGCGGCGGCCGTGCCGGCTGTTCGCGAGCAGCTCGACCGCATGGGTGTGTCGGTGCCGCTGGTCGGCGATTTTCATTACAACGGCCATTTGTTGCTGCGCGATTACCCCGCGTGCGCGGAGTCGCTCTCGAAGTACCGGATCAACCCCGGCAACGTCGGCCACGGCGCGAAGCGTGACACGCAGTTCGCGCAAATGATCGAAGCGGCGGTGAAGTACGACAAGCCGGTGCGGATCGGCGTCAACTGGGGCAGCCTCGATCAGGACCTGCTCGCGAAGATGATGGACGAAAACGCCGCGCGTTCCACGCCGTGGGAAGCGCAGAGCGTGATGTACGAAGCACTGATCCAGTCGGCGATTGGCTCGGCGGAGCGCGCGGTCGAAATCGGCCTGCCGCGCAACAAGATCATTTTGTCGTGCAAGGTCAGCGGCGTGCAGGATCTGATCGCGGTGTACCGTGAACTCGCCCGCCGTTGCGACTTTGCATTGCACCTGGGTCTGACCGAAGCGGGCATGGGTTCGAAGGGCATCGTGGCGTCGACCGCTGCGTTGTCGGTGTTGCTGCAGCAAGGCATTGGCGACACGATCCGTATTTCGCTGACGCCGGAACCCGGTGGCCCGCGAACAGGCGAAGTGATCGTCGGCCAGGAAATTCTGCAGACCATGGGCCTGCGGTCGTTCACGCCGATGGTGATCGCGTGCCCGGGCTGCGGCCGTACCACCAGCACGCTGTTCCAGGAACTGGCGTCGCAAATCCAGACCTATCTGCGTACGCAGATGCCGGTGTGGCGCGATCAATATCCTGGCGTCGAGAAAATGCACGTCGCGGTGATGGGCTGTATCGTCAACGGTCCGGGCGAATCGAAGCAGGCGAATATCGGCATCAGCTTGCCGGGTTCGGGCGAAAATCCGGCCGCGCCGGTGTTTATTGATGGCGAGAAGGTCAAAACGCTGCGCGGCGATAACATCGCGCAAGAATTCCAGCAAATCGTGAGCGACTACGTCGAGCGCCGCTATGGCCGCGCCGAAGCACTCAATTAAATACCGTCGATCGAAGACAGATGACTGAACAGAAGAAAAAGCTCGAAAAGTTGTCCGGCGTGAAGGGCATGAACGACATCCTTCCGCAGGAAGCCGGATTGTGGGAATTTTTTGAAACGACCGTCAAGTCGTTGCTGCGCTCGTACGGATACCAGAATATTCGTACGCCGATCATCGAGCATACGCAGTTGTTCAAGCGCGGCATCGGCGAAGTGACTGACATCGTCGAGAAAGAGATGTACAGCTTTACCGACGCGTTGAATGGCGAAAATCTGACGATGCGCCCGGAAAACACGGCGGCTGTCGTGCGCGCAACGATCGAGCACAACATGCTGTACGACGGTCCGAAGCGTCTATGGTACATCGGTCCGATGTTCCGCCATGAGCGTCCGCAGCGTGGCCGTTATCGGCAGTTCCATCAGGTTGGCGTGGAAGCGTTGGGTTTCGCCGGCCCGGACGCCGATGCTGAAATCATCATGATGTGCCAGCGTCTGTGGGACGACCTCGGCTTGATGGGCATCAAGCTCGAACTCAATTCGCTGGGTCTCGTGGAAGAGCGCGCGGCACATCGCGTCGAGTTGATCGCTTACCTCGAAAAGCACATGGACGTGCTCGACGAAGAGGCAAAGCGCCGCTTGTACACGAACCCGCTGCGCGTGCTCGATACGAAGAATCCGGCCATGCAGGAAGTCGCGCAGAACGCGCCCAAGCTGATCGATTTTCTCGGCGAAGAATCGCGCGCGCACTTCGAAGGCCTGCAGCGCATTCTGAAGGCGAACAACATCCCGTTCACGATCAATCCGCGTCTCGTGCGCGGTCTCGATTATTACAATTTGACCGTGTTCGAATGGGTGACCGACAAGCTTGGCGCGCAAGGCACGGTGGCGGCCGGCGGCCGTTACGATCCGCTGATCGAGCAGCTCGGCGGTAAGCCGACGGGTGCATGCGGCTGGGCGATGGGTGTCGAGCGTATCCTCGAGTTGCTGAAAGAAGAGCAGCTCGTGCCGGAAGACGAAGGTTGCGACGTGTACGTCGTCCATCAGGGCGACGCGGCGCGCGAACAGGCCTTTATCATCGCCGAGCGTTTGCGCGATACGGGCCTCGACGTGATCCTGCATTGCAGTGCGGATGGCCAGACGGCGAGCTTCAAATCGCAGATGAAGCGTGCAGACGCGAGCGGCGCGGCATTCGCAGTGATTCTCGGCGAAGACGAGATCGCCAACGGTACGGTCGGCGTCAAGCCGCTGCGCGATACAGGCGATACAGGCGGTAACGGCGGTAAAAACGAGCAACATAACGTGCCCGCCGAAGACTTGACCGAATTTCTAATCAATGCGATGGTTGCAACCGCCGAAGACGGCGACGACTGATCGCGATGTCGTCGAGCCGGTTGGGTGCCAATCAGGCTCGACACGCACACGTATCAAGAAAGAGGAAATCGCCGGGCGATGAGTTACCACGACGAACAAGAATCGATTGAAAGTCTGAAGGCATGGTGGACGCAGTGGGGTAATGCAACCACGTGGATCGTGCTGGTGGCCTTGGTTGCCGCAGCAAGCTGGAACGGCTGGAATTTCTGGCAGCGGCGTCAGGCTGCGGAAGCTGCGGTGCTGTACGACCAGGTGCAGCAAGCAGTGGCATCGGGCGACAAGGCGAAGATCACGCGCGTCGCCACCGATATGGAAGACAAGTTCAGCCGCACCGCGTATGCGCAGATGACCGCGCTGGGCGCCGCCAAGGCGCTGTACGCCGCGGGTGACGAAGCCGCCGCGAAGGCCCAGTTGCAATGGACCATCGATCACGCGAAAGACGACGAGTTCAAGCAGATCGCCAAGCTGCGTCTGGCTTCGCTGCTGCTTGACGACAAGGCTTACGACCAGGGTCTCGCACTGCTCGCCGAACCGCAGTCCGATGCGTTCAAGGGCATTGTGGCGAATGGCCGCGGTGATCTGCTCGCGGCTCAAGGCAAGCGTGACGATGCACGCGCAGCCTATAAGCTCGCGCTCGACTCGCTGTCGAAAAACGATAGCTCGGCTCGCCAGTTGATTCAGTTCAAGCTGGACGCGCTGGGCGGCTAATCGCCGCATGCAGTGCGCCGCATGACACGACCAACCGGTCTCCTTTAATAATTTCCTGAATGCTTCGTCCACCGATGAATCTGCTGAAACGTTACGCTGTGCCCGTTGCCTGTGCGATGACCGTCCTCACCATGGCGGCTTGCTCATCCACGAAAGACGAGCGCCGCGTGCCCACGCCGCTCACCGAGTTCAAACCCGTGCTCGACGTGCAGCAGGCGTGGAAGGCCAGCGTGGGCAAGGCAGGTCGTTACCTGTTCTCGCCGGTTGCGGTCGGCAACGCGGTGTACGCGGCCGGCGCGAACGGCTCGGTGGCGAAGATCGACGCGCAAACCGGCCAGGATATCTGGCGCGTCAAGCTGCATGACGACCTCTCAGCAGGTGTCGGCAGCGACGGCACGCTCACGGCGGTTGGCGGGCTGAAGGGCGACGTCTACGTGCTTGGTGCTGACGGCAAGCAGTTGTGGACGGCCAAGGCGCCAGGCGAAATCATCTCGCCGCCGCTGGTCGGCAACGGCCTCGTGGTGGTGCGCACGGTCGACGGTCAGATCGTCGCGTTCAATGCGCAAACGGGCGAGCAGAAGTGGAACTATCGCAACCGTGCGGTGCCGCTCAATCTGCGTGTCTCGTCGGGCATGACGTTTGCCGGCGACGCGGCCGTGCTGGCTGGCTTCCCGGGCGGCGCATTCGCCGCGATCAACCTGCAGACCGGCGACAACTACTGGCAGACCCCGGTGTCGTATCCGAAGGGCGTGACGGAAGTGGAGCGCATCAACGACGTGACGGGTCCGCCCACGCTGCTCGGTTCGGAAACCTGTGCGGTGACGTTCCAGGGTCAGATTGGCTGCTTCGACGCGAACTCAGGCCGGGCAGTGTGGGAAAAGGCGTTTTCGAGCACCAGCGGCCTCGCGCAGGATGACCGCGCCGTGGTGGCGGCGGACGACTGGTCGGTGGTGTCGGCGTTCGACGTCAGCAACGGCGCCACGCTGTGGAAGAACGACAAGCTGAAGAATCGCGACCTTAGCGTCCC
Organism: Paraburkholderia caffeinilytica; assembly: GCF_046030355.1. Taxonomy (GTDB): domain Bacteria; phylum Pseudomonadota; class Gammaproteobacteria; order Burkholderiales; family Burkholderiaceae; genus Paraburkholderia; species Paraburkholderia caffeinilytica_B. Next base: position 346,654 of record NZ_JAQQCQ010000004.1, on the reverse strand, counting down.
GTTCATCCTGGGTCACGCCGCCGTGCTGGGCGACTACCAGGGTTACGTGCATTTCCTGTCGCGCGACGACGGCACGCTTGTGGCACGGGTGAAGACCGACGGCAGCCCGATTACCGCAGCGCCTGTATTGGCCGGCGAGACGCTGGTTGTGCTGACGCACGACGGCGATCTGTACGGCTACCGTCCGCGCTAATCGCGCAGGCCATCGGCAGTCAGGCGTGCAGGCCGGCTTCGCCGGCCGCGCGCGTTTTTGTTGTACAGCAGAGCAATCAGAAGTAACCAGAAATATTCCGCCGGACTGGCTGGTCCGGCAAGTCGGATCAGAAACGGCCCATGTGGCCATCGGTGGCTGCTTGCGGCGCCACCTTCAGCGGCGCCTTCGTAGACTTCGTCGATACGGCAGAGAATCGTATCGAACTGTCGTGCGAGCCGTTGAGCAAGAAAGACTGAACCTGGCGGCCCGTTGGCGCCGCCCCATACAGCCAACCCCCCGTCCGCCCGGGTGCGCATATTGACAGCACATCCGGGGCTGGCCGAATTCGTGATAATTTTCGTCAAACGCTGCCGTGTAGCGGCCGCATGGCGTCGCTACGCGGGCGGTCGATTTCGATCCCGCGTTTCACCGTGAACAACATCTGATGAAACCCGTTATTGCCCTGGTTGGGCGCCCCAATGTGGGGAAATCCACGCTATTCAACCGTCTCACGCGTACGCGTGATGCCCTGGTTGCCGACCTGCCCGGTCTCACCCGCGATCGCCATTACGGCGAAGGGCGCGCCGGCGAGCGGCCGTATCTGGTCGTCGATACCGGTGGCTTCGAGCCGGTCGCGAAAGAAGGCATCCTGCACGAGATGGCGCGTCAAACCCGCCAGGCGGTAGAGGAATCGGACATCGTCGTGTTCATCGTCGACGGCCGCAACGGTCTCGCGCCGCAGGACAAGACGATCGCTGATTACCTGCGCAAGGTTGGCCGGCCGATTTTCCTCGTCGTCAACAAGGCGGAGGGGATGAAGTACACCACGGTGGCCGCCGATTTCTACGAGCTCGGTCTCGGCGACCCGCGCGCGATTTCCGCGGCGCACGGTGACGGCGTCACCGAAATGATCAACGAGGCCCTCGGCGTCGCGTACGCCGGGCAGCCGGAAGAGAGCGACGAGGAAAAAGAAACGCGTGGCGTGAAGATCGCGATCGTCGGGCGGCCGAACGTCGGCAAGTCGACCTTGATCAATGCGCTGGTGGGCGAGGAGCGCGTGATCGCGTTCGATATGCCGGGCACCACGCGCGATTCGATCTACGTCGACTTCGAACGTCAGGGCAAGCCGTACACGCTGATCGACACGGCCGGCTTGCGCCGCCGCGGCAAGGTGTTCGAAGCAATCGAGAAATTCTCGGTGGTGAAGACGCTGCAATCGATCTCGGACGCGAACGTCGTGATCCTGCTGCTCGATGCACAGCAGGACATTTCCGAACAGGACGCGCACATCGCCGGTTTCGTGGTGGAGCAGGGCCGTGCGCTGGTGGTGGGCGTGAACAAATGGGACGGTCTCGATCCGCATGTGCGCGAGCGCACCAAAGCCGACTTGCAACGCAAACTAAAATTTCTGGAATTCGCCAAATTCCACTTCATTTCCGCTGCGGAAAAAACCGGAATCGGCCCGCTGATGCGCTCGGTCGACGACGCCTACGCGGCCGCCATGGCCAAGCTGCCGACGCCGAAATTGACGCGCGCGCTGATCGATGCGGTGGAATTCCAGCAGCCGCGCCGGCGCGGTCCGGTGCGCCCGAAATTGCGTTACGCGCACCAGGGCGGACAGAATCCGCCGATCATCGTGATTCACGGCAATGCGCTCGATGCGATCACCGAAACGTACAAACGCTACCTCGAAAACCGCTTCCGGGAAACTTTCAAGCTGACTGGGACTCCATTGCGCATAGAGTTCAGATCGTCGACGAACCCTTACGCGGATAAAGGCTAAATTCAGGCTGAAACCCGCGTGTGTGCTGGGTTTGGCCGCGAGGCCGGGTCTCTCGCGCAAAAATGAAAATCGGCTATAGTGTAGCGGTTGACGGCGGATCTCTTTTTCTTCGTCGTCAATTCAGTCAACCTGCAAAAAAATACGGAGTTTGCTATGAGCAACAAAGGGCAATTGTTACAAGACCCGTTTTTGAACGCACTGCGTAAAGAGCATGTGCCGGTGTCGATCTATCTGGTCAACGGCATCAAGCTTCAAGGGAACATCGAATCGTTCGACCAGTACGTCGTGTTGCTCCGGAATACGGTCACCCAAATGGTCTACAAGCACGCAATTTCTACGGTCGTGCCTGCCCGTCCGGTGAATTTCCACCCGGATTCCGAACAGTCCTAACCCCTGTCCGCGGCCGGCGTAGCGTCGCCCGTTGGCGATTACTCCCGGCCGCCTCATTTTGATACCCTCCAATTTGATCAATGCAGCGCTTGTCGGCATCGACTTCGGTAAGATCGATTTCGAAGCCAGCCTCGAAGAACTCAGCCTGCTCGCGCAAAGTGCGGGCGCGAATCCCTTAGTCACCCTCACGGGGCGCCGGTCCAGTCCCGATGCCAAGATGTTCGTCGGCAGCGGCAAGGCCGAAGAGTTGCGTCTTGCCTGTGAGGCGAACGACATCGAACTCGTCATTTTCAATCACGCTTTGGCTCCTGCGCAGCAGCGCAATCTGGAGCAGGCGCTTAACCGCCGCGTGATTGATCGTACCAGCCTCATCCTCGATATTTTTGCGCAACGCGCCCGCAGCCACGAAGGCAAGCTGCAGGTGGAACTCGCGCAACTGCAGTACTTATCGACGCGGCTGATCCGCGCATGGACCCACCTTGAACGCCAGAAAGGCGGTATCGGTTTGCGCGGCCCAGGCGAAACGCAGCTCGAAACCGACCGCCGTTTGATCGGCGAGCGGATCAAGGCGCTCAAAACCCGCCTCGAAAAACTGCGCCGCCAGCATGGCACGCAGCGCCGCGCGCGCAGCCGCAATCAGACGATGTCCGTGTCGCTCGTCGGTTATACGAACGCGGGCAAATCCACGCTGTTCAATGCGCTGACGAAGGCCCAGGCGTACGCCGCCGATCAGCTGTTCGCCACGCTGGATACCACGTCGCGGCGCGTTTATCTGGGCGACGAAGCCGGCCAGGTGGTGGTGTCCGACACCGTCGGTTTCATTCGCGAATTGCCTCACCAACTGGTGGCGGCTTTCCGCGCCACGCTCGAGGAAACCATCCACGCCGACCTGCTGCTGCATGTGGTCGACGCGTCGAGCGCCGTGCGTCTCGATCAGATCGATCAGGTGAACGAGGTGCTGCACGCAATTGGTGCGGACACGATCCGGCAGGTGCTGGTGTTCAACAAGATCGACGCCGTGCCGGAGTTGGCGGCCCGTGGCGACTCGGTCGAGCGGGATGAGTATGGTAATATTTCGCGCGTCTTTTTGAGCGCGCGCACGGGGCAAGGGCTGGATACATTGCGCGCTGCCATCGCTGAAATCGCTACTGCCGAACCTCTCGCCGATACGCTGGTCGATCTGTCGGAAGACGACCGGCCCGCAGCACCACGCGAGGACCCTAAGGACCATAAGGTCTCAGAACTCGGGCACTGACCCGCTCCAATTGCACTGACCCGCTGTCTACTCTGGTGAACGAACACAGGTGAACGATTACAACGAGCGGAGTATCTGGCTGCGCATGCGCGCCATGCTTTCACTTAACGATCCGCGCTGGGGCCGGGGCGACGGCAATGGCGACCGCCAACGACCCAATGAACCCAGGCGTCCGCCCACCAAGGACGGTGAAGGCCCGCCCGATCTCGACGAGATGTGGCGCGATTTCAACCGCCGTTTGAGCCGGGTGTTCGGCCGCAAGGGCGGCGGTACGGGTGGCGGACGTCCGGACAACGGCCGCGGCGCGCGCATTGGCGTGGGCATTGTGATCGGCGTGCTGATCGCGATCTATCTCGGCAGCGGCGTGTTCGTCGTACAGGATGGCCAGGCCGGCGTCGTGATGCAGTTCGGCAAGTATCGCTATACCGCGGGGCAGGGTGTGCATTGGCGGCTGCCGTATCCGTTCGAGGGGCACGAGCTCGTCAATATCGGCCAGATCCGTCAGGTGGAGATCGGCCGTAACAACGTGGTGCGTCTCGCCAACGTGAAGGACGCGTCGATGCTGACGCACGACGCCGATATCGTCGACGTGCGCTTTGCCGTGCAGTACCAGGTGAGCAAGCCGACCGATTATCTCTTCCGCAGCGTCGATCCCGATCAGAGCGTCATGCAGGCCGCGCAGGCAGCGGTGCGCAGCATCGTCGGTGCGCGCAGCACCAATGACATCCTCTATCAGGATCGCGAAACAATTCGCCAGCAGCTGATGGCGTCGATCCAGCAATCCCTGGATGAATACCAGTCTGGCCTTGCCGTGACCGGCGTGACGATTCAGGGCGTGCAGGTGCCCGACCAGGTGCAGGCCGCTTTCGACGATGCCGCCAAGGTGCGTCAGGACAACGAACGCGCCAAACGCGAGGCGCAGGCCTATGCCGCCGATCTGCTGCCGCGCGCGCAAGCGGATGTGGCGCGTCAGGTCGACGAAGCGAAAACGTATAGCGACAAGACCGTGGCCCAGGCGCAAGGCGATGCCGAGCGCTTCAAGCAGGTCTACGCGCAGTACTCGAAAGCGCCCGCTGTGATTCGCGAGCGCATGTATCTGGAAACCATGCAGCAGATCTATTCGAATACGACCAAGGTGTTTGTGGACAGCAAGAGCGGCAACAACGTGTTGTATCTGCCGCTCGACAAGCTGGTCGAGCAGACTCGCCAGCGCGTAGCCGACGCTGCTGCGGCCGCTTCCGGCGCTGCCGTTGCGTCGGGTGCTGCCGCGCCGCAAGCCGCGAGCAGCGCTGGTGCACCGGCTGCCGCCGCTTCCGCTCCCGCCGCGGTTGCAACGCCTGCCAGCCAGGCCGCAGCCAGCAGCGACGCACTGCGTTCACGCGACTCCTTCCGCAGCCGTATGCGCGAAGACGACGTTCAATAAGGAGCGCACATCATGAACAAGATTATTGCGCTCGTCGTTGCCGTCGTCATCGTGCTGTTTGCCGCATCGTCGATGGTATTCGTGGTCGACCAGCGGCATATGGCTGTGCTGTCCTCGCATGGTGACACCGCGCCCGAATTGCTCGGCCCGGGTCTGCACGTGAAACTGCCGCCGCCGTTGCAAACGGTCACGCTGGTCGATAACCGCATTCAGTCGCTCGACGCGCCGGATGAAGACCGTTATGTCACGTCGGACAAAACCGATCTGCTGGCGAACCCGGTCATCAAATACCGCGTGACCGATCCGCTCAAGCTGCTCGCTGAAACCCGCGGTGATGTGCAAAGTCTGGCTGATCGCCTCGCGTTGCTGTCGCGCAGCGCGCTTGGCGACGCGTTCGGCAAGGTCACGCTGACCGATGCGCTGGCAAAGCAACAAGCCGTCGCAGACGAAGCGCGCGACACGATGAGCAAGGCCGCGGCATCGCTAGGCGTTTCGGTGCTTGACGTGCAACTGACACGCGTCGATTTCCCCGCGGCGATGGCCGACTCGGTCTACAAGCGGATGATCGCCGCGCGCGAGCAGGCGGCTGCCGACGAACGTGCGAAGGGCACGGCCGAAGCCGACCAGATCAAGGCGGATGCCGTCGGCCAGCAACAGGCGATTCTCGCGGACGGCTATCGTCAGGCGCAGACCATCAAGGGCGAGGGCGATGCCAAGGCAGCGGAAATTGCGGCCGCGGCATACGGCAGCGACCCGCAGTTCTACCAGTTTTATCAAAGCATGCAGGCGTACAAGAACACCTTCAAGCCGGGCGACGTGATCGTGGTCGACCCGAGCAGCGAGTTCTTCCGCTTCATGCGTAGCCCGACCGGCGCCGCCGCCCCGGACGCTTCCGCGACACCGCGCAAACACTGATAACCGGAACGCCGCGGCATCCGCATCGCGGCCCTTTCATTCGCATGGACATAGCCGGCTCGTTACTGCTCGCGATCGCATTGATGCTGATTATCGAAGGGATGTTTCCCTTCGTTTTCCCGAGCGCCTGGCGCGACACGTTCCGTAAAATAGCGGAACGGCCGCCGCATCAGATTCGCATCGGCGGACTGATCGTGATGGTGCTCGGATTGATCCTGCTGTTTATCGTGACCTGAAGGGGCGCTCTACCGCGCAGCCGCTGTGCGCGGTTGTTGTTAGCCCTACCGGCGGCAAACCTCAGCGTGGCACCAGCGGGCGTGGCAGGAACGGGCGTTTCGGCGCGGCGCAGGCCACGGTTGTCTGAGGGCCGCGAAGGGCTGTTCCGATACCCGCGACAGCCGCCAGAATAGAGCCGTCGCCCGCCATTCACACTCACTCACCGGCGCACTCAGCTGCCGTGTTCAACGTCGTAGGACTGTATCGATGTCGACCTGGTTACTTCCCGAGAATATCGCCGACGTGCTGCCGTCGGAAGCCCGCAAGATCGAAGAGTTGCGGCGCCATTTGCTGGACCGTTTCCGTTCGTATGGCTACGAGATGGTGATGCCGCCGCTGCTCGAGTACATCGAGTCGCTGCTCACCGGCGGCGGGCACGATCTGAATCTGCGCACGTTCAAGCTGGTCGATCAGATGTCCGGGCGCACGCTGGGTCTGCGTGCCGATATCACGCCGCAGGTCGCGCGTATCGACGCGCACTTGCTGAATCGTCAGGGTGTGACGCGTCTTTGCTATGCCGGCAACGTGGCGCATACGCGTCCGCGCGGCCTGCACGCCACGCGTGAGCAGATCCAGATCGGCGCCGAAATCTACGGTCACGCCGGTCTCGAAGCGGATCTGGAAATCCAGCAGTTGATGCTCGACGCGCTGCGTCTGGCCGGTCTCGCGAAAGTGCGGCTCGATTTGTGTCATGCAGGCGTGCTCGCTGCGTTGATCGAAGGCGAGCCTGCTGCTGCCGAACTGGGTCAATCGCTTTACGACGCGTTGGCCGGCAAGGATGTGCCGCGCCTCGTCGAATTGACCGCCAATCTGACGCCAGTCACACGAGACGCATTGCGCTCACTCCCCACGCTCTACGGCGACGCGTCGGTACTCGACGAAGCCCGTGCACGCTTGCCGAACGCACCGGCCATCGCCCGCGCGCTCGACGACCTCGCATTCCTCGCGAGCCAGGTGGACGGTGCCGAAGTGATGATCGACCTGGCCGATTTGCGCGGCTATGCGTACCACAGCGGCGTGATGTTCTCCGCGTATGTCGACGGTGTGCCGAACGCGGTTGCGCGCGGCGGCCGTTATGACCACGTCGGCCAGGCGTACGGCCGTGCGCGCGCGGCAACCGGCTTCTCGCTCGATCTGCGCGAAGTCGCTCGCATTTCGCCGGTTGAAGCCCGCAGCAGCGCGATTCTTGCGCCGTGGCAGCACGACGAAGCATTGCGCACCAGCGTCGGCGCCCTGCGCAACGCCGGTGAGGTCGTGATCCAGGCGTTGCCCGGCCACGAGCACGATCTGGACGAATTCGCCTGCGACCGCGTGTTGGTCGAGCGCAACGGCGCGTGGGTCGTCGAACCCCGTTCCTGAGCGCGAATTGATGGACCGCCTGAGGGGCATCCCGAGGGCATTTGAGAAGGCGTCCAAAGCGTCGCCTGACCCGGCGTGGCTCCTCGCCGCGCTATTTTCGAAATACCCACCATAACGTGCATACCGTTGAGCGGAAACGGAAAAATTCGGAAGGTTCCGCGAACATAGGTAGAATACGTTTTTAACCAGCTTACGAAACAACATGTCTGCCAGCGCAGTGAATGTGAACCCCGGGCGCAACGTCGTCGTCGTGGGAACCCAGTGGGGTGATGAAGGCAAGGGCAAGATCGTCGACTGGCTGACGGACCACGCTCAAGGCGTCGTTCGCTTCCAGGGCGGTCACAATGCCGGTCACACGCTTATCATCGGCGGCAAGAAAACCATCTTGCGTCTGATTCCGTCGGGCATCATGCATCCCGGCGTCGCGTGCTACATCGGCAATGGCGTCGTGTTGTCGCCGGAAGCGCTGTTCAAGGAAATTGGCGAGCTCGAAGCCGCCGGGGTCGATGTTCAGAATCGCCTCTTCATTTCCGAAGCCACCACCCTGATTCTGCCGTACCACATTGCCATCGACCAGGGCCGCGAAGCGCGCCGTGGCGCGAGCAAGATCGGCACCACCGGCCGCGGCATCGGCCCGGCCTACGAAGACAAGGTGGCGCGCCGCGGTCTGCGCGTGCAAGACCTGTTCGAGCCGGAAAGCTTCGCCGAACGCCTGCGTGAAAATCTCGATTATCACAACTTCGTGCTGACGCAATACCTGGGCGCCGACGCGGTCGACTTCCAGCAAACGCTCGACACGATGCTGAGCTATGCAGACCGTCTGAAGCCGATGGTGACCGACGTGTCGCGCCGTCTGTACGACGAAAACGCAGCCGGCAATAACCTGCTGTTCGAAGGCGCGCAAGGCACGCTGCTCGACATCGACCACGGTACCTATCCGTACGTCACGTCGAGCAACTGCGTGGCCGGTGCGGCAACCGCGGGTGCGGGTGTCGGTCCGCAAAAGCTGAACTACATTCTCGGCATCACCAAGGCGTATTGCACGCGCGTCGGTTCGGGCCCGTTCCCGAGCGAACTGTACGACGCGGATAACGCCGCGCGTCAGGAACCGATCGGCCTGGAACTCGCCAAGGTCGGCAAGGAATTCGGCTCGGTCACCGGCCGTCCGCGCCGCACCGGCTGGCTCGACGTCGCAGCACTGCGCCGCTCGATCCAGATCAACGGCGTGTCGGGTCTGTGCATGACCAAGCTCGACGTGCTCGACGGCCTCGACGAAGTGAAGCTGTGCGTCGGCTACACGGTCGACGGCAAGAACGTCGACCTGCTGCCGCGTGGCGCATCGGAAGTCGCGCGTTGCGTGCCGGTGTACGAAACCTTCGCGGGCTGGAAGGAAAGCACCGTCGGCATCACCGAATGGGACAAGCTGCCGGCCAGCGCTCGTGCGTATCTGACGCGCGTCCAGGAAGTCGCGGGCATTCCGATCGACATGGTGTCGACCGGTCCCGATCGCGACGAAACGATTCTGTTGCGTCATCCGTTCAAGGTTTAAGCCATGGTGCAAGGTGTACCCATGATTGCGATGAAAGATCCGCGCAACGATGACAAGAACCTGTGGGTCGGCTGGGACGAGTATCACCGGCTGATCGAACTGCTGGCATTGCAAGTGCACGAGTCGGGCTGGAAGTTCGACAAGATTCTGTGTCTCGCTCGCGGCGGTTTGCGTGTCGGCGACCAGCTCTCGCGTATTTACGATCTGCCGCTGGCGATTCTCGCCACGAGTTCGTATCGTGAGGCGGCCGGCACGGAGCAGGGCGAGCTCGACATCGCGCAATACATCACGATGACGCGCGGCGAGTTGCATGGCAATGTGCTGCTGGTCGACGATCTGGTTGATTCGGGTGTGACGCTGGCACGCGTGCAGCAACATTTGAAGGACCGCTATCCGGCAATCACCGCGGTGCGCTCGGCGGTGCTCTGGTACAAGGGCTGCTCGAAAGTGAAGCCGGATTACCATGTGCAATACCTGCCCACCAATCCGTGGATTCACCAGCCGTTCGAGGAGTGGGACACGGTTCGTCCGCATAACCTCGGCGCGTGGATCAAGCGCGGTATGCAGCAGGACCAGGAGTCGTCGGGCACGTGATGCGCGCTACGACGTCGTGTGTATTGCGTCGTATCCCGTGCAGTGTCTGCAAAACGGAGCCCAATTGGGCTCCGTTTTTTTATGTCCGTTATGTGTCCGCCGTAGGTGTCCTGTAAACGGCGCTGCGCGAAATGTGCATGCCGCGCTGGCGAAACGCCTGACGCAGCAGACGCGCCTAAATCGCGGTGCTACACTGCGCGGACCCTCTACGTGGTGTATCCACAACAAGCCGGGCGGCGCTAGGCGGGCAGTTTAGAATAGCGGTCGTTTTTTCCGCTCAGGGAACGGATTTCCTCGCGTCTATGACAGATAACAATCACGTGCACAAACAGCCTCTGCCTTCCCTCGCGATTGCCGCGATCGGCGTGGTGTTCGGCGATATCGGCACGAGTCCGCTGTACTCGCTGAAAGAAGCTTTCAGCCCTGCACATGGCATTCCGCTGACCGATCAATCGATTCTGGGCGTGATCTCGCTGCTGTTCTGGGCGATCGTGATCGTGGTCGGCGTCAAGTACGTGCTGTTCGTGATGCGCGCCGACAACAACGGCGAAGGCGGCGTCCTCGCGCTGATGGCGCTGGCGCTGCGCTCGCTTGACCACAAATCGAAAATGGCCGGCTTGCTGATGATGCTCGGCATCTTCGGCGCCTGCATGTTCTATGGCGACGCGGTGATTACACCCGCCATTTCGGTGATTTCTGCGGTCGAAGGTCTTGAGATCGCGGCGCCTCATCTATCGCATCTGGTGCTGCCGCTCACGATGGTGATTCTCGTGCTGCTGTTCTGGATTCAGCGGCATGGAACGGCCACCGTCGGCCGCCTGTTCGGCCCGATCATGGTGCTGTGGTTTCTGGTGCTCGCCGCGCTGGGTTTGTGGCACATTCTGCAGTCGCCGAATGTAATCCGCGCGCTTAATCCGTACTACGCGTACACCTTTATGGCGGCGCACGTGTTGCAGGCTTACGTGGTGCTGGGCTCGGTCGTGCTGGTGCTGACCGGCGCCGAAGCGCTGTATGCCGATATGGGCCACTTCGGCGCAAAGCCGATCCGCATGGCCTGGTACTTCCTCGTGATGCCTTCGCTGGTGCTGAACTATTTCGGCCAGGGCGCGCTGTTGATGCACGACCCGAAGGCGATCGAAAATCCGTTCTTCCTGCTCGCGCCGGATTGGGCGCTGCTGCCGCTCGTGGTGCTGTCGACGGTGGCGACCGTGATCGCGTCACAGGCGGTGATTTCCGGCGCGTATTCGTTGACGAGCCAGGCGATCCAACTCGGCTACGTGCCGCGTATGAAGATTCTGCATACGTCGGAACTGGCGATCGGTCAGATCTATGTGCCGGTGGTGAACTGGATGCTGCTGTTCATCATTCTGTGCATCGTGATCGCGTTCAAGAGCTCGGACAATCTCGCCGCCGCGTACGGTATCGCGGTGACGGCCACCATGGTGATCACCACGATCCTCGCCTGCGTCGTGATGGTGAACGTGTGGAACTGGAACAAGTTCCTCGTGGCGATGATCATCGGTGTGTTCATGGCGGTCGACCTGGGCTTTTTCGGCGCCAATCTGCTCAAGGTCGCGGAAGGTGGCTGGTTGCCGCTCGGCATTGGCGCGCTGCTGTTCTTCCTGCTAATGACGTGGTTCAAGGGCCGGTTGATCGTCAAGGAGCGCACGGCGGCTGACGGTATTCCGCTCATGCCGTTCCTGCAGGGCCTGCTCGCGCATCCGCCGCATCGTGTGTCGGGTACGGCGATCTATCTCACGGGCAGCGATTCGCTCGTGCCGGTGAGCTTGCTGCACAACCTGAAGCACAACAAGGTGCTGCACGAGCGCACCATTTTCCTGACCTTCGTGACGCTCGACATTCCGTATGTGAACGATGCAGAGCGCGTGACGGTCAAGGACCTCAATGGCGGCCTGTATCTCGTCAAGGCGGCGTATGGTTTCAACGAAACGCCTGACGTGAAGGCGGTGCTGCTCGAGGTAGGCCGCACGCACGACATGACCTTCGAGATGATGGACACGTCCTTCTTCCTGGCGCGCGAAACGGTGGTGCCGACGCAATTGCCGGGCATGTCGGTGTGGCGCGAACGTGTGTTCGCCTGGATGCATCAGAACGCAGCCAAACCGACCGACTTCTTCAGCATTCCGGCCAACCGGGTGGTGGAGTTGGGGACGAAGATCGAGATTTGACGACGGACTCACTCACGCTGGACGCGCCTTGCATGCCGAGACGCGGCAAGCGGCAAGTGATAAAAAAGCCCACGCAATTGCGTGGGCTTTTTTTGCCACTCGATTTCGTGGACGTCAGTGTGTCAACGCGTGAACGAATCACGCGCTGACACACCCGCTTACTTCTGTTTGAGCTTGGCGAATGCCGCGGCCATTGCGCCGCCTGCTTCCGGCTCACGCGAGCGCTGTTGCTGCGCGCCGCGTGCACCGCCACCCGAACGACCGGAGCCGCCGCGATCCTGCTGGGCGCCGCCACCGCTGCGCTGCGCGGCCGCCGCGCCGAACTCGTCGTCCAGACGCATGGTCAACGCGATACGCTGGCGTTTCACGTCGACTTCCAGCACCTTCACCTTGACGATCTGACCGGCCTTGACCACTTCGTGCGGGTCTTTGATGAATTTCGTCGACATGGCCGACACGTGCACCAGACCGTCCTGATGCACGCCGACGTCGACGAACGCACCGAAGGCCGCCACGTTCGTCACGACGCCTTCGAGCACCATGCCCGGCGTCAGATCGCTGACCTTCTCGACCCCTTCGCGGAAAGTCGCAGTCTTGAATTCAGGACGCGGATCACGGCCCGGCTTTTCGAGTTCCAGCAGAATGTCGCGCACGGTCGGCAGGCCGAAACGGTCGTCGACGAATTCCACCGGCGACAGGCCGCGCAGTGCTTCGCGATTGCCGAGCACTTCGCCGACATGCTTGCTGATCTTCGCGAGTATGCGTTCCACGACCGGATACGCTTCCGGGTGAACCGACGAGCGGTCGAGCGGGTTCTCGCCGTTGTTGATGCGAAGGAACCCGGCGGCCTGTTCGAAGGTCTTGTCGCCCAGACGCGGCACCTTGCGCAGATGTTCGCGCGACGGGAACGGACCGTTTGCATCGCGATAGTCGACGATATTGCGAGCCAGCGTGGCGTTCAAACCCGAGACGCGCGCGAGCAATGCGACCGACGCCGTATTGGCATCCACGCCGACCGCGTTCACGCAATCCTCGACCACCGCGTCGAGCGAGCGGGCCAGTTCGCGTTGATTCACGTCATGTTGGTACTGGCCGACGCCGATTGCCTTCGGTTCGATCTTCACCAGTTCCGCGAGCGGATCCTGCAGTCGGCGCGCAATCGACACCGCGCCGCGCAGCGACACGTCCATGTCCGGGAATTCCTTGGCCGCGAGTTCGGAGGCCGAGTACACCGACGCGCCGGCTTCGGACACGACGATCTTCTGCAGCTTGAACTCCGGATGCCGTGCGATCAGTTCGCTCGCGAGCTTGTCCGTTTCACGCGACGCCGTGCCGTTGCCGATGCTGATCAACTCAGCCTGCGTCTGTGCGCAGATGCGCGCCAGTTTCGCAATCGAGCCGTCCCAGTCGCGGCGCGGCTCGTGAGGATAAATCACGTCGGTGGCGAGCACCTTGCCGGTCCGATCGACGACCGCGACTTTCACGCCGGTGCGCATGCCCGGATCAAGGCCGATCACGGCCTTCGGGCCTGCCGGCGCGGCCAGCAGCAAGTCCTTCAGATTACGCGCGAACACACGAATGGCTTCATGTTCGGCTTCGTCGCGCAGATTGGTCAGCAGTTCGTTTTCGATATGCGGCTGCACCTTCACGCGCCAGCACCAGCGGCACACGTCGGAGAGCCACTTGTCGGCCGGGCGGTTCTGATTGGCGATGCCGAAGTGGCGGGCGATCAACGCCTCACCCGGATGCGGCACCTGCGCGTCGAGTTCTTCGCCGAGACCCAGCTTGACCATCAGCACGCCCGCATTGCGGCCGCGGAACAGGGCCAGCGCGCGATGCGACGGCACGGTCCGGATAGTTTCCGCATAGTCGTAGTAATCGCGGAATTTCTCTTCTTCCGCGTTTTCCTTGCCCTCGACCACTTTCGACGACACCACGCCCTGGTTGAACAGGTAATCGCGCAGCTTGCCGAGCAGATCCGCGGTTTCGCCGAATTGTTCGGAGAGGATGTCGCGCGCACCGTCGAGCGCGGCCTTCACGTCGGCAACGCCTTTCTCGGCGTCCACGTAGGCGGCGGCTTCGGTTTGCGGGTCGAGCAGGGCGTTGGCCAGCAGCGCGTCGGCAAGCGGCTGCAAGCCGGCTTCGCGAGCGATCTGCGCACGTGTGCGGCGCTTCGGCTTGTACGGGAGATACAGATCTTCCAGCACCTGCTTGCTGTCGGCGCCTTCGATCGCGGTGCGCAACTCGTCGGTGAGCTTGCCCTGTTCGTCGATGCTCGCGATGATCGCGGCGCGCCGGTCTTCCAGCTCGCGCAGATACAGCAGGCGTTCCTCGAGATTACGCAGTTGCGTGTCGTCGAGATTGTCGGTCACTTCCTTCCGGTAGCGGGCGATGAACGGAACAGTCGCTCCTTCGTCGAGGAGTTGCACCGCGGCCGCGACCTGGCGCGGCTGGACGGACAGTTCGGCGGCGATGCGCTGTACGATCTTGAGTGCTACGGTTTCCGTCATAAGGTCTTGGTGTTCCTGCTACTCAATCAAAGGTCGCGCGGTGACGGCGCACGTCGGGCACGCCGCTGCACGCTGGGCGTGCGCGCTGCGACCAGGTTGCTGGAGCGGGGCATTTTGCCATAAATGCAAAAGGGCTCAACCGCAGGGTGATAGAATTTCGGGCATGTTCCGTTGACCATTTACGACGTTGCCAACCTCTTTGTCCCTCAACCGCCTGGGCTCCCGCTTGTCACAATTGCCGCCTTTCTTGTCGCCGCGTTTGGCGTGTTCGTCGTTCGTGCCGGCGGCGCGGCCCGTGTTCAAGTCAGCGCGCCCGTCCAATGGGATGTTTATCGCTTCGCACGTTTTGTGTGCAATAGCCGCGATGTTGGTCATGTCGGCGCCGGCCGTGGCGCAATCCGCAGCGCCGCTCGAGGCCGCCAGCAGTCTTGCGCCGGTCGCCGCTTCGGGTGCGCGGGCAGTGGGCGCAACGGGCGCAGCGGGTGCAACGGACACCATGAACGCCGCGGGCGCGGATAACGCCGGCAACGCTGAGAACGCCGGCAACGCGGTATCGCTCGATAGCGCATTTGACGCGCGGCAGAAAGTCCTCGATCAGCGCTCGGAGGAAAACAACTACCGGTACGCGGTCGCCGAACACGATTGCTACAGTAAGTTCTTCGTCAACCATTGTCTGAACAAGGCGCGCGACAGTATGCGCCTCGTGCAGGCCGATATTCGCAAGGAACAGCTCGCGCTCGACGGCGAACAGCGTGCCCAGCACGCCCGCGAGCGTGACGAGCAGGCGGCGCTCAAACGCGCGCAAGACGAAGCCAGCGCGCCGCAGCGCGCCGCCGACGACGCGCGTAACGCGCAGGCCTACGAGGACAAGCAGCGCCAGCACCAGATCGACCAGGCGCAACGCGCCGCCGAGGCGCCGCAACGCAGCGCCAACGCGCAGGCTTATCAGGACAAGCAGCAACAGCACGCACTGGATCAGGCGCAGCGCGGCATCAGTCCGTCGAAGGCCGCGGCCAACAGCCAGGCCTACGATCAGAAGCAGAGCGACTTTCAGCGCAAGCTCGACGAAGCGCATCAGCAAGGCGTGCAAAAGGCGCAGGAGCGAGTGGAGAAGCAGCAGAGCTTCGAGAAGAAGCAGGCCGACGCAGCGCAGCACAAAGCCGACGTCGAGGCCCGTCAGAAGCAGGCGGCCGAGAAAGCCGAACAGAAACGTCAGGACCAGTTGAAAGAACAGCAGCAACTTGAAGAACAGCAAAAGCAGCAACAGCAACAACAGTAGGTGTGCTGTAGCGGGTTCTGGCAGGGTCATAGCCAGACAGTAGTCAGTAGTCGCCGTAACGCGTTTTAAGCCGGACAGCAACCTCAGGCATCGGGCTGCATAGGCAGCCTGTGCCGCATACGAGAGGAGGCGAGCATGCGCGATCAACATCACGTCATCACCGCGGACACACTGCGCGACCGTATTCTGCAACTTGAATCGGAGCATAGTGGGCTCGATCGATTGATCGACCGAATGTCGGATGAGCCTGGCATCGACGACTTCGAGTTGCAGCGCCTGAAAAAGCGCAAACTCAAAGTCAAGGACACCATCATCTTGCTGCAATTGCAGCTCGAACCGGACGTACGCGCCTGAGTTCGCGGCCTGGCAGGCGCCGGGTCGCGCCGCGCGCGCCGGACTTTGCAGGAAACGCTTGCCTTGAATTCACCGCTCGACACTTCACCACGCGCCATGGCGGGCGACGACGCTCCGGCGGCCGGCACCCCCGCGTCTGCGCTCTCCGCATCATTGAATCCACGCCGCGCCGCCGAACTGGACGATATCTTCGCCGATAACGGCCTGCTTGCCCGTCAGATCGACGGTTATCGCTCGCGCGCATCGCAGATCGAAATGTCGCGCGCCGTCGCGGCGGCCATGGAAGCGTCGGGCCGCGCGATGCCCGAACCCGCGATGTTCGAGGCGCAAAAGCGTCCGGCGCGGCGTCTGCAATCGCCGGGCGCGGATGCTGCAGCCGAAGCCGCCGACAGCGACGAGTCGAATGGTCTCGACGGCAGTGAAAACACGCTGATCGTGGAAGCGGGAACAGGTACCGGCAAGACCTATGCGTATCTCGTGCCGGCCATGTTGTGGGGCGGCAAGGTGATCGTTTCCACCGGCACCAAGCATTTGCAGGATCAGCTTTTTCAGCGCGACATTCCGACCGTGCGCGATGCGCTCGCCGTGCCGGTGTCGGTGGCCATGCTCAAGGGCCGCGCGAACTACCTGTGCCATTACTATCTGCAGCGCACAGCGGATAACGGCCGTCTGCCGTCGCGCCAGGAAACCTCGTATCTGCAGGACATCATTCGCTTCGCCAAGATCACGCGCACCGGCGACAAGGCCGAACTCGCGAGCGTGCCGGAAACGGCGGCGGTGTGGTCGATGGTGACGTCCACGCGTGAAAATTGTCTTGGCCAGGAGTGCCCGCACTACAAGGAATGCTTCGTGATGCAGGCGCGTCGCGAGGCGCAGCAGGCCGACATCGTGGTGGTCAATCACCATCTGTTTTTCGCCGACATCATGTTGCGCGATACCGGCATGGCTGAATTGCTGCCCACGGCCAATACGGTCATCTTCGACGAAGCGCATCAACTGCCGGAAACCGCGACGCTGTTTTTCGGCGAAACGCTCTCCACCACGCAATTTCTCGAGCTCGCGCGTGATTCCGTGGCGGAGGGCCTCGGTCATGCGCGCGAATCGGTCGACTGGGTGAAGCTCGGCTCGACGCTCGAACGCGCGGCGCGTGACGTGCGGCTTGCTTTCAAGGAAGACTCAGTGCGCTTGTCGATCGGTCAGCTGCCCGACGATCACCCGTTATTCCCCGCACTCGAAACGCTGGAAGCCGAGCTCGATGCACTGACTTCCGCGCTGGCCGGTCAGGCCGAGCGCGCCGAATCGATCGGGGCGTGTTTGCGCCGTGCACGCGAACTGCAAGGCGTGCTCGCGGGCTGGACCACGCCGCCCACCGAGACCGAACGCGCAGCCGCTGACACAGCCGCGGCGGACGCCAAGGCCGAACGTGCCGATCCGAATGAAAAGGTGCGCTGGATCGAGGTGTTCGCGCATACGGTGCAGTTGCACGAAACGCCGCTTTCAGTCGCGCCGATCTTCGCGAAGCAGCGCGCGGGCGTGCCGCGCGCGTGGATCTTCACGTCGGCGACATTGTCGGTGCGTGGCGATTTCACGCACTATGCGGCGCAGATGGGCCTGAACGCAAAACGGTCGATGACGCTGCCGAGCCCCTTCGACTACCCGACGCAAGGGCTTCTGTACGTGCCGCGCAATTTGCCGCAGCCTTCGTCGCCCATGTTCACCGACGCCGTGTTCGACGCTGCATTGCCGGCGATCGAAGCATCGGGCGGCGGCGTCTTCATGCTGTGCACGACGTTGCGCGCCGTGGACCGCATCTCGGCCAAACTGCGCGACACCATCGAGGCGCGTGGCTGGGACTATCCGCTGCTCGTGCAGGGTGACGCCAGCCGCACCGAGTTGCTCGATCGTTTCCGTTCGTACGGCAATGCGATTCTGGTGGGCAGCCAGAGCTTCTGGGAAGGCGTGGACGTGCGCGGCGATGCGCTCTCGCTGGTCGTGATCGACAAGCTGCCGTTTGCGCCGCCTGACGACCCCGTATTGTCGGCGCGTCTGGATGCGCTGACGAAGAAGGGCTTGAGTCCGTTCGCAGTGCATCAGCTGCCGCAGGCTGTGATTACGCTCAAGCAGGGCGCAGGCCGTCTGATTCGCGCTGAGACCGATCGCGGCGTGCTGATGATCTGCGACACGCGTCTCGTCGACAAACCGTATGGGCGCCGTATATGGCAGAGCCTGCCGCCTTTCAAGCGCACACGTGAGATCGAAGTCGTACGCGAGTTTTTCGAAGAGAATGCAACGCCGGCTCAATAGCGGATTAAGTGCAGACCGTTGTAAAAAACGGGCTTTTAAATGACAAAACGCCACGGATGTGAATCCGTGGCGTTTTGCTTTACTGCCTCAGGAAATCGAAATGATTTCCCGGAGCAGTTTTCGCCCGGAGGCGAACCCTATGCGACAGCTTACTGGCTTGCGCCCGAAGCCGGAGCAGCAGCCGAAGCAGCAGCGCCTGCGTCCGAAGCAGCGGTCGTAGCCGAAGCGGCAGCGTCGCTCGCAGCAGCAGCAGCACCCGACGCAGCAGCAGCAGCGTCCGAAGCAGCAGCAGCCGGTGCCGAAGCGGCAGCAGCGTCGCTAGCAGCCGGTGCAGCGGCTTGATCGTTGCTCTTGTTGCATGCAGCCAGTGCCACAGCTGCCAACAGGGATGCTACGAGGAGGGATTTCTTCATGATCACGTCCTTTTATGGTTAAAGGTAAGCAACAGCGCAAAATAATACCGGTAATGTGCTCCAACACCGACCTGGGCCGCTGGTGGAGACGCTCTTTTGACGAGCTAGAATCTTCCCTACGGCTTGGGCGGAAATTATATGCACTTTCGTACTGACAATCCATAAATCCGGGGTCAATACGTTGTCTTTCTCATACAAAATTTCACAGTACGGTATAACAGGCGGGCAGAGTTACGCAAGCTCGCCCACTTGTATCCAGCCCGCACAATACCACTCGTGAAGCAGTGCTGTCACCGACGAATCGTGTGAGAGTGTTACAAAGCGTTTCGCACTCATACACCGGTGGTCAGCGAGGTCAAACAACCACTTTTTTGCACCATCAAACGGTGTTTCCTCTCCATTTACGAAGAAAAAACGGCGGTTGTACAACAAATTAGTCTTTCGGTCGAGCCGAATACCGGACTTCGATGCCTGACTGATGAAACGGGCCTCATTGAGCGGTCGTTGCGGTGGATCAAAGACGACACTCGGCTTGGGTTCGCTAAGGTACGTTCCAAGGAACGAAGCAATGTCCCGGTCACTCCATTTAACGCCAGCAAGGATCGCACCAACCCGTTCGATCAAAGCGGCGGGCAATTCTGCCGGACGCTCGACGGCGGCTTGCTGGGGGTCTCGATACAGCGCATTGGGCCGTACGGCGGCGTCGCCGCGTTCCGCCAGATGGTAAAGGAACTGCGCGGTCAACTCGCCCGCAGACGGGGCGCGAAAACCGATCGAGCAGGTCATGCATTCGCCTTCGGCGACACCGTCATGCGCGATATGCGGCGGCAGATACAACATGTCGCCCGGCTCGAGCAGCCATTCCTCTTCGGCCTCGAAATGCTGTAAAACTTTCAAAGGCAAACCCGGTTGGAGCGTCAGATCTTTCTGCGCACCGATCCGCCACCGGCGCTTGCCTTTTACTTGCAAAAGAAACACATCGTAGGAATCGAAGTGGGGGCCGACGCCGCCGCCATCGCTCGCATACGAAATCATCAGATCGTCCAGACGCGCGTCCGGCACGAAGCGGAAGCGGTCGAGCAAGGCACGCGCGCGATCGTCGTAAAGATTCACGCCTTGCACGAGCAGTGTCCAGGCGCGTTGCTTGACCGACGGCAATTCATCCGGCGCGAACGGGCCGTGCTCCAGTTGCCATTTGTTGCGAAAGTGCGTGATCAGACGTGCTTCCACTTCGTCCTGATCGGCCAGCTCGAAAAATTCCTCGCGCGACAGCGGCGCCTCTACGTTCGGGATCGCCTGGCGGATCAGCAGGGGCTTCTTTTGCCAGTACCGGCGCATGAATTGCGATGGCGTCAGATTGCCGAGCAAGGGCGTGGGCGTGTCGGGCGACGGCGGGAGAATAGGGCGAGCCGGCTTTGACGCCGGTGAAGAATTCCGTGCCGAAGGTGCATCGGCCGGGTGGTCAGTGGGCCGCTTGGGCATCGTATAATGTGAGTTGTATTCTGGAGAATCGAATGAAAATCGCAAAGAACACCGTCGTGTCGGTCGCTTACAAGCTATCGGATGCGCAGGGCAATCTGATTGAAGAAAGCGACGAGCCGATGGTCTATCTGCACGGCGGCTATGATGGCACGTTCCCCAAGATCGAGGAAGAGCTCGACGGCCACGAGGCCGGCTTCGAGACCCAGATCCAGCTCGAGCCGCAAGACGCGTTCGGTGAGTACGACCCCGATCTCGTGAAGATCGAGCCGCGCGATCGCTTCCCGGAACCGCTCGAAGTCGGCATGCAATTCGAAGGCACGCCGGAAGAAGGCGATGACGATCTCGATTCGCTCGTCTACGTGGTAACCGACGTGGCGGAAGACAAAGTCGTGCTCGACGGCAACCATCCGCTCGCCGGCATGGCGCTGCGTTTCGCGCTGACCGTGAAGGACGTGCGTCCGGCTACGGAAGACGAAATCCAGCACGAACACGCGCATGGCGCCGACGGCCTCGAAGTCCTCGATGACGATGACGACGAAGCTGAAGACGACAAGTCAGGGCCCACGCTGCACTGAACTGGCGGGCGTGCCGGGAGCGCCTGAAGGCACACCCGGTGCGTGCGGCAAAACGGCCGAGGCAGGCGGGGCGGACATGGCGGGACCATATTCGCCGTTGCCTTCATCTGCCGGTCTGTGTTGCTGTTGGTCCGGTTGCTGCTGCCCAGGTGTCTGCAGCAACGGCGGCAACTCGGAAGCCGGGCTCAAGGCCGGCACGGCCGGCATCGAAGCGGCCGGCTCTTCGCGCTGCGGCGCCGGCGGTGCTGCCGGCATTGGCATTTGTTTCGGCACATCGCGCACACTCACGCGGAACGGCGGTTTCTTGCCGAGGTCCGCTTCAATCTGAATCCACTGGTTAAGACGATCATGCGGCGCAAGCGCGACACGCGTGAGGTTCGTCACCAGCACTCCCTTGTCATTGCGTAGCGGCTGATCGATCACGAAGCCGGCGCTCGCGTGTTCGTCGTCGCAATGAATCACCAGCACCGGTCCGCGAAAAATCTGCGCGAGTTTGACGAGGCTGCGTTTGAATTCCAGAAAGCCGTCGCGGCGCGTGTTCCGCGCAAAGCGCAGCCACGCGAACCGGTCGGGCCGTTCGTAGCGCTCCGGATCGGGGTCGCCCTGAATGAAGATGACAATCGCGCGCGCGTCGCGGCGTTTCGCATATTCGCCGGCATGTTCGAGCCAGAACGCATTGGCGATTACGCGATCTTCGAACTCGCCATTGCGGCCGCCCGCAGTCAGATAGTGATTGTTCGGACTCGGCGCGTTCAGACCGACAAACACGGTGTCGCCGACTTGCCAGCGCACGTTCTCCCTGAACGGACGAAAGCGTGACACTTCGCTCTCGCGCGTCAACGCGATCGGATTCTGACCCATCGACGTGGCGTCGGTGAAGAGAGTCTGACGGAGTTGATCGAGCCGCTCGACCGGGTCGAAGCCACCGGCCTCCGCCGTGCCGCAGTCGGCCCAGTCGTGTTGACCCGGAATGAAGAAGAGGGCGGGCCGGGATGTTTCGAGCAGCGCGTGGCGCCGTTCGTATAACGCATCGCGGCAGGCTTCTTTCGCGCCCTTCAGATTGCCGTCGTAGACGATGAACGAGAGCTCGCGGTCGCGGCCGATTGCCTCGATCAGACGTTGTGTGGGCGCTTCGTCAGCGGGGCTTTGCATCGTGCTGGCGATGACCGCGAAGGCAAAGCGCGGCGTTTCAGCGTGCGCGAGCGGGGCAGTCACTGCGAGCACCACGAGTGACGTTAGCGATGTTCGAGATGCAAGCGACGCAAGCGACGCAAGGCCGCCCGCGAACGTGAGGGCGTTGCTCAGCGCCGCGCGAAGTTTGCGCGGGCGCTGCAAGGGCCTGTGTGCGTCAATGATCTGCATCCGGCGCGGCGGCCAGCTCGTGCAGTTCATACAGCAGATCGAGCGCTTCGCGTGGCCGCAGATCGTTCGGATCGATTGCGCGCAGACGCTCGACAAGTGCCTGCATGGCCGGCGACACCGCAGCTGCATGCTTGTCGCCAGGTTCGTCGTCGGCGTCTTCTAGCAGCATAGGCATGGGCGCCGCGAACAGATCGAGTTGCGGAGCGGGTTGTGCCGCCGATTGCTGTTCGAGATGCGCGAGATGCTTGCGGGCCGCGCGAATCACCGCGTTCGGCACACCGGCCAGTTGCGCGACCTGCAAACCGTAGCTCTGATTTGCCGGCCCTTCGCTGACCGCATGCAGGAACACAATGCCGTGCCCATGCTCGACTGCCGACAGGTGCACATTGGCCGCGTGCGGAAACTCGGCGGGCAACTGCGTCAATTCGAAGTAGTGGGTGGCGAACAGCGTATGACAGCCGTTGTGCGAGAGCAGGTGCCGCGCGATGGCCCACGCCAGCGCGAGGCCGTCGAACGTCGACGTGCCGCGCCCGATCTCGTCCATCAGCACGAGACTTTGCGGCGTGGCGTCGTTCAGGATCGCCGCGGCTTCCGTCATTTCCACCATGAAGGTCGAGCGGCCGCCGGCCAGATCGTCCGCCGCGCCGATTCGCGTGAAGATGCGATCGATCGGACCGAATGCCGCGCGGCGTGCGGGCACATAGCTGCCGACGTAGGCCAGCAACGCGATCAGCGCGGTCTGCCGCATGAAGGTCGATTTACCGCCCATGTTCGGGCCGGTGATCAGCAGCAGTTTGCGCTCGGGTGTGAGCGTGCAGTCGTTAGCGATGAATTGCTCGACCTGCGCCTCGACAACCGGATGCCGGCCTTGTTCGATTTCGATGCCGGTATCCGGCGAAAACGTCGGCGCGACCCAATCGAGCGCGCGGGCGCGTTCGGCGAAAGCAGCCAGCAGATCGAGTTCGGCGAGTGCCGCCGCGACGCGCTGGCAGTCCGGGATAAACGGCAGCAGCGCTTGCAGCAACGCGTCGTAAAGCGAGCGTTCGCGGGCCAGCGCGCGTTCCTGCGCGGACAGCGCCTTGTCTTCGAATGTCTTCAGTTCTGGCGTGATGTAACGCTCAGCGTTTTTCAGCGTTTGACGGCGGCGGTAGTCGTCCGGCACCTTGTCAGTCTGGCCGCGCGTGACTTCGATATAGAAGCCATGCACCTTGTTGTACTCGACGCGCAGATTGCCGATACCGGTGCGCGCGCGTTCGCGCATTTCGAGGTCGATCAGGAACTGCCCGCAGTTCTCCGAAATATCTCGCAACTCGTCGAGTTCCGCATCGTAACCGCGGGCGATCACGCCGCCGTCGCGCACCATTGCGGCGGGCTCCTGCGCGACCGCGCGCCTGAGCAGCTCGACGCATGCTTGCGGCGGTTCCAGCGACGCGTCGATACGCGCCAGCGAATCCGCATTGGACGAAACGGCCGCGAGTTGCGTGCGCAATTCGGGCAACGCGATGAAGGTGTCGCGCAGGCTCGACAGATCGCGGGGCCGCGCCGACAGTAGCGCGAGACGTCCGGTAATCCGCTCGATGTCGGAGATTTGCCGCAACGCGCCGCGCAGCGTGTCGACGCCTGCGCTCAGTGGTGCGTCGAGCAATGCGCCGATGGCCTGCTGACGAGCTTGCGCCACAGCGGCTTCGCGCGGCGGGTGATGCAGCCAGTGACGCAGCAGACGGCTGCCCATGGTCGTGCAGCAAGTATCGAGCAGCGAACACAGCGTGGGCGATTCAGTGCCGCGCAGCGTTTCCGTGAGTTCGAGATTGCGGCGCGTGGCGGGGTCGAGCCCGATATATTCGGACTCGTACTCGACCTTCAGGCTGCGCACGTGGCGCAGTTGCTGGCCTTGCGTGGCCGCTGCATACAGCAGCAGCGCGCCGGCCGCGCCGCATGCCGCTGTCAGCGAGTGCGCGCCGAAGCCGTCGAGGCCGGCCACTTCCAGTTGATCGCACAGACGCTGCGTGCCCGAGGCGATATCGAAGTGCCAGACGGGGACGCGGGTGAGGGCGCCGGCGTTGACGGGCGGCGTCCAGCTCGCGGAGTCAGCGGGGGCGTCGGCCACCAGAATTTCCGCGGGACGAATCCGCTCGAGCGCGGCGGCCACCTGGTCGGGCGCCACTTCGGCGAGACGCAACGCGCCGCTCGCCAGATTCAGCCACGCGAGCCCGACGCTCGTTGCGACGCCGCGGCGGTTATGCGCGACGCACAGCGCCATCAGGTAGACGTCGCTCTTGTCGGACAGCAGCGCTGCGTCCGTCAGTGTGCCCGGCGTGACCACACGCATCACTTTGCGCTCGACCGGCCCTTTCGACGTAGCCGGATCGCCGATCTGTTCGCAAATCGCGACGGATTCGCCGAGCTTCACCAGCTTGGCCAGATATTGCTCGACGGCGTGATGCGGCACGCCCGCCATCTTGATCGGATTGCCCGCCGAGGCGCCGCGTTGCGTAAGTGTTAAATCGAGCAGACGCGCGGCCTTTTCCGCGTCTTCGAAAAAGAGCTCGTAGAAGTCGCCCATCCGGTAGAACACCAGCGTGCCCGGATGATCCGCCTTGATGCGAAGGTACTGCTGCATCATCGGCGTGTGTTGTGCGACGTCATTGGCCGCTGCGGTTTGAATGCCCATCCTCGGTGTCTTTTTGCGTTAGCTGTTCAGGGCGTGAGTTTAACCCGCCGACGCGGCGAGCGGACCCTGGCCGGATGGCCAGCCGCCACGCAACTTGCATGTCGCAAGACGGATTCTCGCGTCAGCCGGGCGATTCTCGCCATGGCGTCATTCTTCAACGAGCGCCCGCATATCCACCGTGCGCTCATTCACGGCGCTGCGCCGCTTTGCGAGCCACATCATGAACGTGATGAAACTGCCGAACACAACAATGATCCATTGCGCCGGTATTTTCGCGGTGAGCAGTATCGCGTAGGCCCCCAGCATCAGCAGCACGGCCAGATTCTGGTTGAAATTCTGCACCGCGATCGAATGTCCCGCGGAGAGCAAGGTCGCGCCACGATGCTGGAGGATCGCGTTCATCGGCACGATAAAAAAGCCGGATAGCGCGCCGAGCAGGATCATCAGGGGATAGGCGAGCAGGATATAGATCGGCAGCACGTACGAGCCGATGCGGATGCCGGCGCCCGCCGGAAACAGGTCCCGGTTGTAGAACGCCATGGCGATCGCGACTGCGCCGGTGAGGATGCCGATCGGCAGCACGCGCAGCGACTTGCGCAATGGAATCAGCGCCGCCGCGGCCGCCGCGCCGACGGCGATGCCAAGCCCCGTCACGCCTTGCATCACCGCAGCCTTCGACAGCGACAAGCCAAGGTTCACATTCGCCCATTTGAGCACCAGCAATTGCAGCGTGACCGCGCCGCCCCACATCAGCGTCGTGACCCACAGCGCGATCTGCGCGAGCTTGTCGGCCCACAGCACGTTGAAGCAATGGTAGAAGTCGCCGACCAGCTTCTTCGGCTCCGTCAAACGGTTCGGGTAACGCGCGCCGGTGTCGGGGATGAAGATGTTGATCGCCGCCGCGATGGCATAGGTGACCATCACCGCGAACATCGCCAGATCGGCGGACGAGCGGATCAGCGGCAGATGCGCATGCGCGACGAACCGGTCGGCAACGGTGCTGATCAGCGCCCCGCCGACCATCGTACCGACAATGGTCGACAGGACGGTGGCCGATTCGAGCCACGCGTTCGCCTTGACGAGTTTTTCCGCGGGCAGGAGCTCGGTGAGAATGCCGTACTTGGCCGGCGAATAGGCGGCCGCGCCGAAGCCGACCACGCCATACGCGATCATCGGATGGACGCCGGCGATCATCATCAGGCAACCGCTCGCCTTGAGCGCGTTGGAGACGAACATGACGTGCCGCTTCTGCAGCGCGTCGGCGAATGCGCCGACGAAGGGGGCGAGCAACACGTAGGAAACGGTGAAGAAAATCTGCAGCAGCGGCGTGACCCAGGCGGCCGAACGGATCACCGATAGCAGGGCGATAGCGGCGATCAGCAGTGCATTGTCCGCGAGCGACGAAATGAACTGCGCCGCGATGATTGTGTAGAAGCCTTTTTTCATGAAGCGGATCGGAAGCTGCGCGGCAGTCTGACGCGAAGCAGGGCGCTGCAGGAAGCGCGCAAAACGCAGCCGGCGATCGAGCGTGCCGGCGCGGCCTTCCGCTTTGTAGCACGAACGCCTGCCGGATGCAGGCGCGGCAACGAAAAAGCGGCCGAAGCCGCTTTACGTGTTACCGATGTGGGCGCTGAGCTGGTGAGATCACGGGCTTAGGCTCCAGGCCTGAGAGCTGACCCAAGACCTTAAGCCGATTGCTGGCGCGTACGGCTGTAGCGCGACAGGATCGGAATCATCTGCGCGTAAACCTTCGGATTGCCCGCGACGATTTCGCCGACGTGCAGGAAGTCCGAGTCGCCCGTGTAATTGCCGACCAGACCGCCGGCTTCCGTGATCAGCAGGCTGCCCGCGGCGACGTCCCACGGATTCAGGCCCTGCTCGAAGAAGCCGTCCATACGGCCCGCGGCGACGTTGGCCAGATCGAGCGCGGCAGCACCCGGACGGCGCAGTCCGGCGCAGGCTTCGGTCATTTCAGCGAACAGGCGGCCGTACGCTTCGAGGCCGTCTTTTTCGCGGAACGGGAAGCCGGTGCCGATCAGGCCGTCAGCCAGGCGGTCGCGCTTGGCGACGCGGATACGGCGATCGTTCAGGAACGCGCCACGGCCGCGCGAAGCGGTGAACAGGTCGTTGCGGGTCGGATCATAGACGACGGCCTGGGTCACGATGCCTTTGTGCGCGAGCGCGATCGATACGCAGTAGTACGGGAAGCCGTGGATGAAATTGGTGGTGCCGTCGAGCGGATCGATGATCCACTGGTATTCGGACTCGTTGTCCGACTTGCCGGATTCTTCGGCGAGGATGGCGTGATCGGGGTAGGCTGTCTTGAGCGTGTCGATGATCGCCGCTTCAGACGCTTTGTCGACCTCCGTGACGAAATCGTTGTGCTGTTTCTTGCTGACCTGGAGCAGATCGAGGTCGAGCGACGCGCGGTTGATGATCTGGGCTGCGCGGCGCGCGGCCTTCACAGCGATATTGAGCATGGGATGCATGAGACTGGATCCTTGTGCCGGGGCAGCACGGCTGCTTACCGGTAAATGAGCGCGGGATGAGCGCTAATTGAGCGCCATCAAAGGGCGCGGAAACAGCACGGAACGCACGTCCGATAAGGACCCGGTGCGCATTCCGCCGACGGAGACGAATTGGATAAGAACGAGGCGCCGGAGTTTTCACAGGCGAAAACCGGGCGCGAATACCGGTATTTTACCTGAGTCCGGGCGCTGCGGCAGCGCTTGCTGTCCGGCATGGCGTGCGAGGGTCCGGTTGCGCGGTTCCGGTACGGCGGACACGCGCATTTCGGAGCCGAGGCGGCGTTGGCGCTACCATACGCGTTCTTTAGCTTGCTGAATTCCATCGTGGACCACACCCACCATTCTTCCGATCCCACCGTGGCGGACCTGCGCGGCGGCTTTACGTCGACGCGCTTCGTGCTCGTCGAGCCCAGCCATCCCGGCAACGTCGGCGCGGCGGCGCGCGCGCTGAAAACCATGGGTTTCTCACGTCTTGTGCTGGTGTCGCCACGTGTGCCGCACGTGCAAAGCGATCCGGAAGCCATCGCCATGGCGAGCGGCGCTGACGACGTGCTGGCGTCCGCGCACGTCGTACCGACGCTTGCCGATGCGCTGAATGGCGTGCATTGGTCGATTGCGCTGACCGCCCGGCTGCGCGAATACGGGCCGCCGCAATGGACGCCGCGTGCCGCGGCCGGCGCGGCGCGTGAGCAGGCTCTACATGGCGAGATCGCGCTGGTGTTCGGCAACGAGCGCACGGGCCTGTCGAACGAAGACGTCGAGCGTTGCAGCGCGCTCGCGCATATTCCGGCCAATCCCGCCTACAGTTCGCTCAATCTGGCGCAGGCCGTGCAGGTGTTGGCGTACGAATTGCGCACGGCGTATCTGTCCACTGACGACGCAACGGCTGCGGCATCCGCGGCGGTGGCTCAGGCGGCTGCCGGGCAGGGCGAGCCGGTCGGCGCGCGGGCGGCAAGCGACGAAATCGAAAGTATGTATGCGCATCTGGAAAGCGCGCTCGTCGCGCTCGAGTTTCTCGATCCGGCCAATCCAAAGAAACTGATGCCCCGCTTGCGGCGCCTGTTCGCGCGTTCCGGCCTGGAGCGCGAGGAAGTGAATATCGTGCGCGGCATCGCCAAGCACATTCTGCTGAAGACCAAACCGCCGGGCGGCGACGCGTCTTAAGGGCTGCGCCCGTCACTCTCCGACCTTGCCGGCAGCGTGGGCTTCCGGCAGGTTTCGCGCAATCGCCCTACAATCGCTCGAAACGTTCTAAGCAAAGCTGCCGATCTGCTATGCGGCAAGCATCCGCCGTGCGTGGTGTTGCACGCGGGCGGTCTTTTTCCCCACGACCTAGTCCCTGCCATGTTCACGAGACTCCGCGAAGACATCGCCACGATCCGCGAGCGCGATCCCGCCGCCCGCAGCGCCTGGGAAGTCCTCACGTGTTACCCGGGTCTGCACGCGCTCGTGCTGCACCGGCTCGCGCATGCATGCTGGCAGGCTAAACGCCGCTGGCTCGCGCGCTTCATCTCGCAGATGGCGCGTTTCATGACCGGCATCGAAATTCATCCGGGCGCCACGCTGGGCCGTCGCGTGTTCATCGATCACGGCATGGGCGTCGTGATTGGCGAGACGGCGCAAGTCGGCGACGACTGCACGATCTACCAGGGCGTGACGCTTGGCGGCACGTCGCTCACGCGCGGTGCGAAACGGCATCCTACGCTTGAGCGTGGCGTGATCGTGGGTGCGGGGGCGAAGGTGCTCGGCGGCTTTACGATCGGCGCGGACGCGAAGATCGGCTCGAATGCGGTGGTCACGAAGCCGGTGCCGGCGCGCGGCACGGCGGTGGGTAATCCGGCGCGGATCATTGTCCCGGCCGCGGCTGCCGTGGCTGCTGAGGTGACGGCGGGTTCGCCGGGCGCATCGGCAAATGGCGCTGCGCGTGGGTCGAAGGCTGCGTCCGGGAGCAGCGCATTCTGCGCTTACGGCATCACGCCAAATGCGGACGATCCAGTATCGCTGGCGATTCACGGTCTGATCGATCATGCCGCTACGCAATCCAAGCGTATTGACGAAATCGTCGACGCGCTGGAGCGGCTGGGAACCAGTCTGGAAGGGCTGCAAGGCGCTGACGCCGCACTGCTCGATCTGCGACGCCTGTCGGCCGCGATTGCAGGAAAGGTGGAAGGGGTGATGGCGGAGCGCTAGTCATGCAGCCAGTGTGGGGGAACACGTCTCGCGCGACGCCGGCGAATCATGTCAATGCACCCCCACGGAACGTGCCACCGGCAAGTGGCGCCGGCCGGTCAATTCAGCGGCAACGCCCGAATCCCTTCCGCATCGATCAGCAGATAACCGCCACGGCGCTCGCCGTGGTCGAGATCCCAATCCGGTAGCACCCAGCGCGTGCCGCCCGGCTCGCGATGCCGCGCCGGACGATGCGTGTGCCCATGAATGAGCGTAGCCGTTTTCGACACCTTGAATAACGCAGCGACGGCCTTCTGCGTCACGTCATACTTCGACGAAACCGGACGCGAGCGGCCTTGCTCGCTTTTCGAGCGCATGTTTTCCGCCAGCGCCTGACGCCAGCGAAACGGCCACGCGAGAAACAGCATCTGCGCGAAACGGCTGCGCGCAAAGTGCCGGAAAAATTGATAGCCGCGATCCGCGGTGCAGAGGCTGTCACCATGTGCGAGCACGAGCCGCGTGCCGAATGCGGTGATCACGAACGGATCAGGCAGCCAGATCGCGCCGGCCGCTTTCATGAAGCGCTTGCCGAGCAGAAAATCGCGATTGCCGTGCATGATGTAGAGCGCGATACCGCGTTCCGACAGCGTATGCAGCAACGCCGCCATGCGCGCGACGAACGGCTCCACGAGCATGTCGTCGCCGATCCAGTACTCGAACAGATCGCCGAGAATGAAAACCGAATCCGCCTGCTCGGCCGTGACGCGAATGAAATGTTCGAACGCGGCGACCGTGTGCGGAATCGCCTCGCTCAGATGAATATCGGAGAGGAAAAAAAACGGGCGTGCGGCGTGCGGGCGTTTGCCCTCGCCAGGCACGCCCGCGGCGACGCTTCGCAGCGGCGTTTCTTGCAGCATTGAAGGTGCCTGATATCAGTTCAAACGGGTTGGCCTTTATCGGACGCTTAGTCGACGATCACGGCTTTTTCGATCACGACGTCGTCGGCCGGCACGTCCTGATGGAAGCCCTTCGAACCCGTCTTGACCTTCTTGATCTTCTCGACGATGTCCAGGCCGTCGACCACCTTGCCGAACACCGCGTAGCCCCAGCCCTGCGGCGTCGGCGACGAGTGGTTCAGGAAGTCGTTGTCGTTCACGTTGATGAAGAATTGCGCGGTCGCCGAGTGCGGGTCGTTCGTGCGAGCCATCGCGATCGAGCCGTTGACATTCTTCAGGCTGTTGTTCGCTTCGTTGGTGATCGGCTCAGCCGTCGGCTTCTGCTTCATGCCGGGCTCGAAACCGCCGCCCTGGATCATGAAACCGTCGATCACGCGGTGGAACACCGTGTTGTCGTAA
This sequence comes from Paraburkholderia caffeinilytica, assembly GCF_046030355.1. Lineage (GTDB taxonomy): Bacteria > Pseudomonadota > Gammaproteobacteria > Burkholderiales > Burkholderiaceae > Paraburkholderia > Paraburkholderia caffeinilytica_B. The sequence continues at coordinate 315,726 of NZ_JAQQCQ010000004.1, read as the reverse complement.
TGGCCGGCCTTCACGTAGTTGAGGAAGTTCTCAACCGACTTCGGCGCCTTTTCAGCATCAAGTTCGAGTTTGATGACGCCGTGGTTCGTATGCAGTTCAACCATGATGGAATCCTTTGATGAACGGGTGGGTAAAAGGCGCGGCCGTTCGTCATAAGGTGCGATGACGATGGGTCGCGCCGGGGGCGTAGATTTAACGTTGACTTCCGGTGCAGCGTGTCTGGTGCTGTTTTAGTGCCGCTTATTGTTCTGTTACTTGCCGACTACCGTGGCCGACTCGATCACGATTGGCTTTTGCGGCACGTCGCTCATCGGGCCGCGTGTGGTGGTGGCCGTGCCTTCGATCTTCTTCACGACGTCCATGCCGCTCGTGACCTTACCGAACACCGCGTAGCCATTGCCGTCCGGATTCGGATAGTCGAGGCCGGCGTTGTCCACCGTGTTGATGAAGAACTGCGCCGTGGCCGAATTCGGATCGCTGGTGCGCGCCATGGCGAGCGTGCCGGCGGCGTTCTTCAGACCGTTACGGCTTTCGAGCGGGATCGGTGCGCGCGTGGGCTTCTCCGCGAAGCTCTGCGTATAACCGCCGCCCTGAATCATGAAGCCGCGAATCACGCGATGGAAAATCGTGCCGCTGTACTGGCCGGACTTCACGTAGTCGAGGAAATTGGCGACCGTTTTCGGCGCCTTCTCAGGATACAACTCGACGCGGATGTCGCCTTCCGTGGTCTTGAAGAGGACGGACGGATGCGCGGCCTGCGAACCGGACTGGGCAAAGGCGGGGGCGTTTGCGATCAGGGCGGCGCTGCCGAGCGCCAACATCAACCATTTCATGAAGATCCTCAGGGTTGGAAAAAACGTGTTGCCGAAAACGGTGACGGTGTTACTTCGAGGGCGCCATATAAGGCGGCATGGCGAGCGAGCCGTTGGCGCCGCCGTACTGGAAGCTCGGGGTTTGTGTCATGTCCGCGGTGGGGCGCACGGCGCTGGCTTCAACCGGTGCGGCGGCTTTTTTCACCGGCGCGCTGCCCTTGGGCGGCGAGACGATCTTCTGGATGTCGGCGAGGCGCTGCGTGGTGGTGGCGCTCGCTTTGCCAAGACTTTGCGCGCGACGGTAGGCTTCGTTAGCCATGCGCAGATACAGGTCGCCGAGATTCTCGTAGGCGAGGCCGTAGCCTGGATTGACCTTGGTCGCGGTTTCGAGTGCGGCGCGCGCCTCGGCATAACGGCCGTGCTTCGCATAGAGCGCCGCCAGGTTGTTATACGGTTCGGGCAGTTCCGGATACAGCTGCGTGAGTTCGGTGAACGCGGTGATCGCTTCGTCGTCCCGATTCAGGTGGGCGAGCACCGTGCCGCGCTTGAACCTGGCTTGTGCGTCGTGCGGATTCGAGGCGATGCGCGCGTCGAGTTGGGTGAGCGACGCTTGCCAGTTCTTCTGCGCAATCGACGCGTCGATCTCCGGCGTGTTGTCGCGCACGGCGGGGCCTTGCGGCATCGTGGCGGCTTTCTGCGCGTACGCGGCAGCACCCGGCAAGACCGTGAGGGCGACGGCGCAGAATGCCGTCGCGGCGAGGGTCGCAGCGCTGCGCGCGCGGCCGCTGGAAGGTTTCATAGGCTCGGGTCTGGATGTTATACTCCGACCCATTCTAACAAAAGGTCTGCGCGTTTCGTCGAGCCGCAAACTGTCTTTTCGCCACTCGTGGTCGTCTCCGCATTGATCGCAGCCTGACCGTCGCACCCGGTGCACCGGTTTGCTGCTGTGCGTGTTGTTGTGCAAAGGTTGTGCAAAAGGTTGTACGAAGCGTTGTACGAAGCGTTGTGCAAAGCGGCAGTACAGGATACTCCCGCTGTCTTCTCGCGGGGCGCTTCATGCACGAAACAGCACGAAACACGTTGTGGATTTCTTTCGGCCCACGCACCGTTCTCTATGGAATCACTGCGCATCTACAACACGCTCGCGCGTGACAAGCAAACTTTCGTGCCGCTGCAAGATGGCGTCGTGCGGATGTATGTCTGCGGGATGACCGTATACGACTATTGTCACGTCGGTCATGCGCGGGTGATGGTCGTGTTCGACATCGTGCAGCGGTGGCTGCGCACGCTCGGTTACGACGTGACCTACGTGCGCAACATCACGGATATCGATGACAAGATCATCCGGCGCGCAGTGGAGAACGGCGAAACGATCAAGTCGCTGACCGATCGCTTCATCAAGGCGTTGCATGAAGATGCGGACGCGCTCGGCATCGAGCGGCCCGATCTGGAGCCGCGCGCCACCGATTTCATTCCGCAGATGCTCGGCATGATCGAGAAGCTCGAGGCGAACGGTTACGCCTATCAGGCGGGCGACGGCGACGTGAACTACGCGGTGCGCAAGTTCGCGGGCTACGGCAAGCTGTCGGGCAAGTCGCTCGAAGATCTGCGCGCGGGCGAACGCGTCGCGGCGAACGACGCGAAGCAGGACCCGCTCGACTTCGTGCTGTGGAAGCAGGCGAAGCCGGACGAACCGGCCGACACCGGCTGGGAGTCGAAGTACGGGCGCGGCCGCCCAGGCTGGCATATCGAATGCTCGGCCATGGGCTGCACGTTGCTCGGCGAGCATTTCGACATTCACGGCGGCGGTCAGGATCTGCAGTTTCCGCACCACGAGAACGAGATTGCGCAGAGCGAAGCTGCGACCGGACAAACCTTCGTCAATTACTGGATGCACAACGGCTATGTTCAGATCGACAATGAGAAGATGTCGAAGTCGTTGAACAACTTCTTTACGATCCGTGAAGTATTGGCGCAGTACGATGCCGAGGTCGTACGTTTTTTCATCGCGCGCGCGCATTACCGCTCGCCGTTGAATTACAGCGACGTGCATATCGACGACGCCCGCAGCGCGCTGACGCGTTTGTACACCGCGCTGAAAGACGTCACGCCGGACGGCGCGGCGCTCGACTGGAACGAGGCGCATGCGCAGCGTTTCCAGGCAGCGATGAACGACGACTTCAACACGCCGGTTGCGGTGTCGGTGTTGTTCGAGTTGGCAACTGAAGTGAATCGCACGCGCGACCCCGCGCTGGCCCGTCAACTGCGCTCGCTCGCACAGGTGATCGGGTTGCTCGGCCGGGAGCCGCGTGCCTACCTGCAACAGGCTGCGGGCGCCGCCGCAGAAGGCGCGCTCGACGCCGCCGCGATCGAAGCAAAGATCGCCGCGCGTGTGGCCGCCAAGCAGGCAAAAGACTATGCGGCAGCAGACCGGATCCGGGCCGAATTGCTCGAGGCCGGCGTTGCACTTGAAGACAAACCCGGCGGGTTGACCGAGTGGCGGCGCGTGTGAGCGCACCTCGAGCTTCCCTCTAATCGACTCGCCAGGCAGGAGGCAGGATGGCAACGGCCACGAAGACGCCGGCTAAACGAGCCACGTCTCAAACAAACGCGGCAACTGCGGCAAAGTCGACACGAACGTCGGCTCGTGCGGGCAGCGGCGCGGTAAAAAATGCATCGTCGAAAGCCGCCGGCGTGCCGGCGAAGGCCGGCGTGCGCGTAGCGGCGGGTACAGCAACCGCAGCGGCGAAGAAGGCCACCGTCAAGCGCGCGCTGAACGGCGCGTCGGCGCATGCGCCTGTTGCTACGCGCGCTAAAGCCCCACGTGCAAAAAGCAATGGCGCCTTGCCCGCCGAACTCGCCGGCGAGGTGCAGGAACTCGCGCGCATCAAGCACGAGGGGCATGAAAGCGAAATCGTACGCAAGACGCGCGCGTCGTCGAGTGCGGGCGGCGAAGCAGCGGGCGTGGCCGAACTCGCGGTGCCGGTGCAGATCGGCGGACTCACGCCTGAAGTCACCCGTCCGGCGTATTGGGACAAGGCATGCGCCGACCTCGTCAAGCGCGACCGTATCCTGAAGAAGCTGATTCCCAAGTTTGGCCCGGTGCATCTGCTGAGCCGTGGCGATCCGTTCGTCACGCTCGCGCGTTCGGTGGTCGGGCAGCAGATTTCGGTGGCTTCCGCGCAAGCCGTGTGGGCGAAAGTCGAAGCGGCGTGTCCGAAGCTCGTGCCGCAGCAGTTCATCAAGCTCGGCCAGGACAAGCTGACGGCGTGCGGCTTGTCCAAGCGCAAGGCCGAATACGTGCTCGATCTCGCTCAGCATTTCGTGTCGGGCGCCTTGCACGTCGGCAAGTGGACCTCGATGGACGACGAGGCGGTGATTGCCGAACTCACGCAGATCCGCGGCATCGGCCGCTGGACTGCGGAAATGTTCCTGATCTTCAATCTGTCGCGCCCGGACGTGCTGCCGCTGGACGATCTCGGCCTGATCCGTGCGATCAGCGTCAATTACTTCAGTGGCGAGCCGGTTACGCGCAGCGAAGCGCGGGAGGTTGCGGCAAACTGGGAGCCGTGGCGCACCGTCGCCACCTGGTATATGTGGCGTAGTCTCGATCCGTTGCCGGTCGACTACTAAAGAATAAGAAGCCATACCGTTTCAAAAACTATCGATTGTTAAAAATTGATAGTTGAGAGATGGTTTTGACATCGGCGAGCGCGGTTAGAATACGCGCTGCCGGTAAGTCCAAGGATTACAACCAATGAAGACCACCTTTCTGGATTTCGAACAGCCGATCGCTGAACTCGAAGCGAAGATCGAAGAATTGCGCTTCGTGCAGGACGATTCGGCCGTCGATATTTCGGAAGAGATCGAGCGGCTGTCCAAGAAGAGTCAGCAGCTCACCAAAGATCTGTATGCGAACCTCACGCCGTGGCAGGTTTCGCAAATCGCCCGACACCCCCAGCGCCCGTACACGTTCGATTACGTGAACGAGCTGTTCACCGATTTCCACGAACTGCATGGCGACCGCAATTATGCGGACGACCTGTCGATCGTCGGCGGCCTTGCGCGTTTCAACGGCCAGGCTTGCATGGTGATCGGCCATCAGAAGGGGCGTGACACGAAGGAGCGCGCGCTGCGCAACTTCGGCATGCCGCGTCCGGAAGGCTATCGCAAGGCCGAACGTCTGATGCGTCTCGCCGAGAAATTCGGTTTGCCGATCTTCACGTTCATCGACACGCCGGGTGCCTACCCGGGCATCGGTGCGGAAGAGCGGGGCCAGTCGGAAGCGATCGGCCGCAATCTGTACGTGATGGCTGAACTCAAGACGCCGCTGATCGCTACGATCATCGGCGAAGGTGGTTCGGGCGGCGCGCTCGCGATTGCCGTGGGCGATAGCGTGCTGATGCTGCAATTCTCGACCTATTCGGTGATTTCGCCGGAGGGCTGCGCGTCGATCCTGTGGAAGAGCGCCGCGAAAGCGCCGGAAGCCGCGGAAGCGCTCGGCCTGACCGCGCATCGTCTGAAGGCGCTTGGCCTGATCGACAAGATCGTCAACGAGCCGCTGGGCGGCGCGCATCGCGATCCGAAGGGCATGGCCGCGATGCTGCGCCGCGCGCTTGCCGACTCGCTGCGTCAGTTTCAAGGTATGAGCATCAACGACCTGCGTCAACGCCGTTTCGAACGGTTGATGTCGTACGGCAAGTTCAAGGAAACGACGCCGGGTGCTTAAGCCCGCGCGTTCTCCTTCGTCCTCCAGCGCGTAACGCGCGAGCGACGTGACTTCCACCGCCGATTCTCCCGCCGACCGCCGCGTTCTCGAGGCGGTCGGCGTGGCGCTGTCCGCGTTGCCTGCGAACGCGCGCATTGCGATTGCGTTCAGCGGCGGCGTCGATTCGAGCGTGCTGCTCGATGCGGCGATGCGCGTTGCGGGGGCGTCGCGTTGTGTCGCGCTGCATGTGCACCATGGCCTCAGCGCGCATGCCGACGCGTGGCTCACGCATTGCGAAGCATTTGCGCGGGAACGCGGCGTTGAATTCGCGGCGCAGCGTGTCGAGGTACCACGTGACGCGGGTGTGAGTGTCGAGGCCGCGGCGCGTGACGCGCGTTATCGCGCGCTCGACGCAATGTGCGCAACCCGCGCGATTCGTACGTTATGGCTTGCGCAACATGCGGACGACCAGGCGGAGACGGTGCTGTTGCAACTGCTGCGCGGCGCAGGCCTCGCGGGACTGGCGGCGATGGCGCCTGAGTATTTGCCGGCGGGCGCCTCTGCGGCGCGTGTGAGACCTTTGCTGCATCTGCTGCGTGCACAACTCGAGCAGTATGCGAGCGACCACAACCTGCACTGGATCGACGATGAATCGAACGCCGACACCCGTTACGCGCGCAACGCATTGCGTCACGAGGTGACACCGGCGTTGGCCGTCCATTTTCCTGGTTTTCGCGACGCACTCGCGCGCACGGCCGCGCATGCGGCATCGGCACAACGTCTACTCGACGATCTCGCGCGCCTCGATCTGGACGAAGCCGTGCGCGATGACGGCCGTGCGCTATCGCATGACGCACTGCTTTCCCTCGACGACGATCGCGCGCTCAACCTGCTGCGCTACTGGATGCGCACGCAGGGCCTCGTGGCGGCATCGACGGCGCGTCTCACCGACGCTTTGCGGCAGTTGCGCGAAGTCGGCAAAGCAGGCGAGGGCCACAGCCTGCGTATCGATCACGCAGGGCAGGCGTTGCGCAGTTATCGCGGCCTCGTCTACTGGGAAGCGGGCGATAGCAGCGAACCCGCCGACGAAACCGCGCTATCGATGCGCACCGTCAGCGAACTCGCATGGCAGGGTGAAGCGATCTGGCGTTTGCCGCAATGGCGGGGCACTTTTGTGTTTGTCGCTGTCGCTGCTGATTCCGATGCCTCCGATAATGCCGATGCTGCGTCGGACGATCCCGATACGCTTCCCGTCAGCGTGCTACGCCGGGGATTGTTGAGCGCGCGTTCGCGCAGCGGCGGCGAACGGATGCGCACGAACGCCGCACCCGGCAGCCCGAGCCGCACGCTGAAAAACCTGTTTCAGGAGCGCGGCATTCCTGCATGGAAGCGCGACGTACCGCTACTTTACGTAGGTGGCGATTTGCTGTTCGTGCCTTTGCTCGGCCTGAACCGCGCGGCGTTACCCGAACAGATCGATGCGGCCGATCAGCGCGTCAGGATCATCTGGCGCGACGATCTGCTGATCGCATGACCGACCGGTCGGGCACACGGTTATCTATTGGGTGAAGCGCGAAAATAGGATGAAAAGCAGGGTGAAAAAAGGGCGCAAAACCAGCACGCAAAACAGAACCCAAATCGCACCGGATAAGCCTTTCCAGCCGCGAATATGAGCCATTTTGCGGCCATTCTGGCTTGTCTTTTTTCGCCCGATCGGGTAATTTAACTTGTTTGCCCGACCCGATTTCGCCGTCGCTTTTGTCAATTTTGTCGTATTTACCGGTTTGCGAGCGTGATCCGTCGCGTCCGGTAAGCCACTAGCGATCATTCCCGGGCAAATCCGCGCGTGTTACACGCGCGCTGCATCTACGCCGCCACACATTTTGCCGTCGTTCACAAGACGTTGCGCTCCTGTGCTTTTGTGCGGTCGTCTCCAGCGCGCCAGCGCGGTTTATCCTCCAGTTCAGAACGACAATGGCACTCATCGTACATAAATACGGCGGCACCTCGATGGGCTCGGTCGAGCGCATCAAGAACGTCGCCAAGCGCGTCGCGAAATGGCATAAGGCCGGCCACAAGATGGTCGTCGTGCCGTCGGCGATGTCCGGCGAAACCAACCGCTTGCTCGGTCTCGCGAAAGAAATCACGAGTCAGCCGAGCCCGCGCGAACTCGACATGATCGCCGCCACCGGCGAGCAGGTCAGCTCGGGTTTGCTCGCCATCGCGCTGCAGGAAGCCGGCGTCGACGCGGTCAGCTATGCCGGCTGGCAAGTGCCGGTCAAAACGGATAGCGCATTCACGAAAGCACGGATTAGCGAAATCGACGGCGAGCGCGTGCTGCGCGATCTCGACGCGGGCAAAGTGGTGGTGATCACGGGCTTCCAGGGTATCGACCCTGAAGGCCACATCACCACGCTCGGCCGTGGCGGTTCGGATACGTCCGCGGTTGCAGTCGCTGCCGCTTTGAAGGCCGACGAGTGCCTGATTTACACGGACGTCGACGGCGTCTACACGACCGACCCGCGCGTGGTGGAAGAAGCACGTCGCCTCGATCGCGTGACGTTTGAAGAAATGCTGGAAATGGCAAGCCTGGGTTCCAAGGTGCTGCAGATCCGCTCGGTGGAATTCGCCGGCAAATATCAGGTGAAGACACGCGTGCTGTCGAGCCTGACCGATCCGCTGATCCCGCTCGACACGGAAATGAAGTCGGGCACCCTGATTACTTTTGAAGAAGACGAGACCATGGAAAAAGCAGTCATCTCGGGCATCGCGTTCCAGCGCGACGAAGCTCGTATCGCCGTGATGGGTGTGCCCGACAAGCCGGGCATCGCGTATCAGATTCTCGGCCCGGTGGCGGACGCGAATATCGACGTCGACATGATCATCCAGAACCAGAGCGTCGAAGGTAAAACGGCGTTCACGTTCACGGTCGGCCGCGGCGACTATCAGCGCGCCATGGACATCCTCACCGGCCAGGTGAAGGGTCATGTGCAGGCCGAACAGGTGCTGGGCGATCCGAAGGTGTCGAAGGTCTCGGTGGTCGGCGTCGGCATGCGTTCGCACGTGGGTATCGCGAGCACGATGTTCCGCACGCTGTCGGAAGAGGGCATCAACATCCAGATGATCTCGACCTCCGAAATCAAGATTTCGGTGCTGATCGACGAGAAGTACATGGAGCTCGCCGTGCGCGCGCTGCATAAGGCGTTCGAACTGGATCAGGCGTAACCGTGCTGCACGGGGTGAGGCGTACAGGAGCGCGTTGCCTTTGCCTCGCCTTTGTCTTACCCCTGCCTCGTCTCGTATTGCGCGGTCAATGTGAATAAATTGCGTCGTCGGTGACAAAACTGGCACAAAAAGTGTGTGGCAGACATTGACCTTCGCGGTTCGGCCCGCTATTATCTTGGCTTCGTTGCGCTGACTCCCTGCGCAACCGAAAGTTTGGGAGACGTGGCCGAGAGGTCGAAGGCACTCCCCTGCTAAGGGAGCATCTGGGCCAAAACCTGGATCGAGGGTTCGAATCCCTCCGTCTCCGCCAGAAGTGGTAGAGAGAACCCCGCAGAGTCTAGGCTCTGCGGGGTTTTTTTTATGCGACCTACAAACCGACCATCAAATAGCTCTTCGAGTCGCAGAAAAGCTGGGCTTAATGCGCCGGCGTGAGGTCCTGAACCATGGAAGGCCAAGTATTCGATATACGTCGTAGTCGGACCAGGTGCGACGGTGTCATATCGGAGAATGGATCTGTTAAGGATAAGCAATCCTGGAACGTGCCAGGCACTTCCCTTCAAGGTCGTCTAACAATCAGACCCGCAGAGGTTATCCCCTCCCTGTGCGCGTGATCCAAATAAGCGTCCCTCGTACAGGCTGATGCAGTTCAGTCGTCACTTAGCCGCAGCGGATTGGGTTGGCGGCGTTCGATTGACCATTTGAGTAGCGCGGCGCCGCGATAAACCCCATGCGCGAATTTGCTGTACGGCATCGTCAGGAATAGCGCCATCACGACACCCAGGTGGAATGCGAGTAGAAGCGGCATCCCTTGACTGCTTCGCCATCCCAACAGCGCCAAACCGGTAAGGCTCGTCAACAGCAATAGGGCGATGAAGCCAAGGTCCATTGGCCGCTGGGCGGAGTCACCCTGCGCCGGGTTACGACGCATATGCAGCACGCCGAGTCCGATGCAGCCCGCCGCCAACCCCACGCCGCCCACTGTGCCGAGTAACACAGGAAGGCTCGTCACCGAATAGGGAGCCTCAGCGTGCAGCGCATAATGGTAGATCGTTGCGACGCAGGTAGCTGCGAAGCACAGCATAAATCCGTAAAACGTAAGGTGATGGAAGCGCCGGCGCCACAGAGTGAACGCGTCGTCAGCGTTATTGCAGCCTTCGCCGTGACCTCCGCCCAGATAGCGCATACTCATAGCGTCGTGGGCTGCTTCCTTGAGCGCGGCCGCGGAGGCGGGGCCCGGCGCCCCATTGCGCCAGAAGCGGCTTACGCCCACCGTAAGTGCGATCGTGGCATAGACGAATGCGATGCCGAACATCCCCGCCAATGTGCCGTGTGGAAATACCGCATAGAAGTGACCCCCAGGCGGTGCGCTCCAGATCGGCCCGTTTAACAGTCGAGCCAGGCTCAGGAGTATCGCGATGCAGATCGCCGTCGCGAGTGCGAGTGTGAGTCCGTTGCGTTGATAAAGCGCGCCTAGCGCATTGGGCCACGCGTACCGCGTGTAGGTATCGAGCCGCACGCGAGCCATGGCCTGAGGCACATTCACTGCGAATTCGTGCGGCGGCGCGTATTGACATGAGTACAGGCAGGCGCCGCAGTTGTGACACAGATTGGCGAGAAAATGAATGTCGGCCTGGCCAAACTCCAGGCGGTGCGTCATGGCCGGAAAAACGGCGCAAAAACCTTCGCAGTATCGGCAAGCATTGCAGATCTGCAGCACCCGGCTGACCTCGGCTTCGTGGGTCGCAAGTGCACTCGCTTCCTGGATGAGCGTCTCGAGCGATTGCATCGGCGGGTTTTCCATTATCGTTGTGCCTCCGCGTTTGCTCCTGCGTTTGCAGTCACTTTTGCAGTCGCGCTTGTCCCCGCGCTCGCCGCTCTCGCTGCTTTCGCCGCCTCGGTACCGGCAATGCGACCGAACGCCGTGCCGATCGACATGCCGACGCCTGCGGTATAGCCCTTGCCCAGAATGTTGCCCGCCATCATTTCCCCAGCAACGAACAGATTCGGACTGGGCCGGCCGCCGAAGTGCACGGCGGCTTCCTTATTGACCTTCAGTCCGAGATACGTGAACGTGATGCCGGGCCGTAGCGCATACGCGAAAAAGGGCGGCCGGTCGATCGGCTGCGCCCAATGTGTCTTGGGCGGGTTCAAGCCTTCAGTGTGACAATCGTCGAGCACCGCGTGATCGAACATGCCGACGCGGCAGGCCGCGTTATAGGCCGCCACGGTGCTGACGAACGCTGTCTCGTCGAGCCCGGTCGCGCGCGCGAGCTCCGCAATCGTACTGGCTTTCGTGCCGGGGAAAACGGGCGGCATAAACCGGCCGATCGCCTTCGAGTCGATGATCGAGTAACCGATCTGTCCCGGCTGCTGCGCAATAAGACGGCCCCATACCGCGTAACGCTTGGGCCAGAAATCCTCGCCTTCGTCGTAAAAGCGCTGCGCGTTGCGGTTCACCACGATGCCAAGCGAGACGCAGTCGATGCGAGTGCAGATACCGCCGTCATAGAGCGGGGCGCGCGCGTCGATGGCGACGCAATGCGATTGGGACGGATCGCCGATCATGTCGGCTCCGGCGTCCATCATGAACTTCAGCACCCGTCCGGTATTGAAGCGCGTGCCGCGAATCAGGAAGTTATCGGCGACCCATTCGCCGTTGACTTGCCCCCACGCTTCGCGCAGCCATTCGCGATTCGATTCGAAGCCGCCGGCCGCCAGCACGCAGCTACGTGCCGCGATGCGCTCGCCGCCCACGCGCGCAGCGACGAAGCGGTCGTCTTCGAGTTCAATGGCGTCAACGGGGGCGTCATAGCGGATCTGCACGCCGAGCCGCTCAGCGGAACGGTAGTACGCGTTGACTAGCGCCTTGCCGCCTCCCATGAAAAACGCGTTGGTGCGCGCAACGTGCAGGGCGCCGGACAGCGGCGGCTGAAAATGCACGCCATGACGGCGCATCCAGTCGCGGCACGTCGAGGACGCGCGAATCACGAGCCGGGCCAATGGTTCGTCGGTCATGCCGCCGGTGACTTTCAGCAGATCCTGCCAGAATTCTTCTTCCGTATAGGCATCCATCAGGACGTCCTGAGGCGCGTCGTGCATGCAACGCAGATTGCGCGTGTGTTGCGAATTACCGCCCCGCCATGCGCGCGGCGACGCTTCGAGCAGCATCACGCTGGCGCCCGACTCACGCGCCATCAGCGCCGCGCACAACGCGGCGTTGCCGCCGCCTATCACCAGCACGTCGATCATCGTCAAGTCATCCGGTTTCTTATCGGGGGCGTCAGCGTGCCTCACGCAGTGTGGAGGACAACTGCGCCGACCTGTCGTCGCCATCCGGAACGCTGACCCCGAGTTCGCGCCGATAGGTTTCAGGGCTCAGAAAAATGGTGACGGCGGTAATCAGGCACAACACGACGATGTACCACGCGACAGCCCACGGTTGTCCGCCCATCCACGCCACCAGCATGACGGAGACGGCGGGCACGGGTGCGCCGCCGATCAGCGTGCCGATTTCACGTGCGACCGCAAAGCCGCTGAAGCGCGTAGCTGGCCCGAACAGCTCGACAAAAAATGCGGGCTGCGTGCCGAGCATGCCGGCATAGCCGATCCCGCTCGCGAGAGCGAAGCCGAGATAGATCAGTATCAGATGGCCGGAGCCCAACAGCCAGAAGAAGGGGAATGCCATCAGCGCAGTGAACAGCGCGGCGCCGATATAGACCGGGCGCCGCCCGATCCGGTCGGACAGAACCGACACGCCGACGATCGTGAAGATCTGGATGATGGTCGCACAAAGCAGTGCGAGCAGGGCGTCGTTGCGCGGCACCCTGAGCTGGTTCGCCACGTAGCTCAGCCCGAACACATTGAACATGTACGCCATGCCGTTCTGTCCCATCTGCGCGAAGATCACGATCAGAAGACTTCGCTTGTTCTCCCGAAACGCGGCAAGGAGCGGCAAGCGCCTGATTTCGCCTTTCTTGCTGATGGACTCGAACGCGGGCGTCTCGGCGACGCGCCGGCGCACATAGATGCCGAGCAGCACCACCAGAAAGCTCAGCAGGAACGGAATGCGCCATGCCCATTGCAGGAGTTCCTGCTTCCATAGAAAACTGACCAGCGCAAACGACCCGAAGGCGAGCAGGTTGCCGATGCTGACACCCATTGCGGGGCCGCTGGCGAACAGGCCACGCCGTCTCGCGGGAGCGTATTCGACCGCCATGATGATCGAGCCGCCATACTCGGCGCCGGTGCCGAGCCCTTGTGCGAGGCGCAGGATAAGCAGCATCAGCGGCGCCCACATGCCGATCTGGCTGTAGGTGGGCAGCAGCCCGATCAACGTGGTGCCGCCGCCGACCAGGATCAGCGTCGCGATGAGAACCGGCTTGCGCCCCAGCCGGTCGCCGAGGTGGCCAAAAATGACGCCACCGAACGGCCGGGCGATGAAGCCGACGCCCATCGTCGCGAACGAGGCGATCGTGCCGAGCACCGGCGAGAGACTCGGAAAGAACAGGTGATTGAAGACTATCGCCGAGGCAATCGAGTACAGGTAAAAATCGTACCATTCGAGCGCGGACCCTATCGACGACGCGAACAGCACACCTCTTAGCGAAGGCTTCATGCCTCACCCCTTAATCAATCTGCTCCACCACGATTTCCACGGCTTTTATATGGGGCGCTTTGGCACGCAATTGCTCTGCGAGCAATTCGCGCAGATCGTCGACCGACATGACGCACATCGAGCATGACGGCTCTTTCTTTGCGAGATAGCGGATATGCGCCGTGCCTTCCTTGACGTCTTCCAGTACCAGATCGCCATCGGGCGCGACGAAGCTGCGCGCCTGTCCGATTACGAACTGCGCCAACGGGTCTTTAGCCATTACGATTCAATCCTTTTGGTTTGAGGTTCGCCGGCGCCATAAAGGAAAGCGCCACGCCCGGCCGCGCCGCCGAGCACCACGACGTCGTAGCACGACGGGTCTTCGACAACCGGCAGCAGCGTGTCGCGGCTATCGAGCAGCCACGCGAGTTCGGGATGGCTCGCGTTGAACGCTTCGGGTTCCTTTGCCAGCATCAGCTTTTCAAAGGAAACACGGGCTTTGCGATACACAGCCTCCTGCACATCTGACTTGCTCCAGCCATGTTTCTTGAACTGGTCGGCGTGGTCCGGACAGATGAGCATCGTGTGATGTTCCTTTTCACTGGTTCCGGCGCGCGGGTCCGCGCGGCGTCCGAGCAGCCACATGGCGGTCGACACATTGGCGATATTGGTGGCCGCTCCCGCATAGACCTCGGTGAGGCGCTCCGGATCGTGGTTCTTGAAGTCGTGCAGTTCGCAGATGCCGCAGTTGAAGTGCAGCGAGATGACGTCTTCGTCTTTTTCGAAACCGGCGTCCACGTGATACGGATTCCACGGACTGCGCTCCTCGTTTTCCGCGATACACATGCTGTATTTCGTCGGTGAACCGATGGTGTCCATATCGGCGACGCCGGGGTAGGTGTGGCCGATGTTCATCATGCACATGCGTACCGCGCGGCCGATGACCGTATTGGCGAACGAAGGCGCGCCGGGCCCGAGCGCGCAAGCGCCGCTATTGATGCCGAGCCGCTTGCGGATAGGGCCGTTGAGCCAGACGATCGGCGCGTGCGGGCAGGTCGACATCGACTTGTTGCGCAAATTGATCTGCGGCTCGGCCATGCATTCCACCGCGGTGATGATGGCGGGCAGGAACTCCGGACGGCAGCCGGCCATGACCGCGTTAGCCGCGATCTTGAGCACCGTTGCCTTGCCGAAGCCGGGCTCGAGTACGGCGATAACGTCGTCGGGATTGCGTCGGGTGGCAGCGAGCATCCGTTCGAGCCGGTCTTCCGTAGGAGGAATCAGCGGCAGGCCGTCGGTCCAGCCGTATTCGAGAAACCGCGCGTTCATGCTTTCCATTGCGTAGAGCGCGTCGTCGCCGCTGAACGTCAGCCAGTCGTCGGGGAGGAAGGTCAGTTCGGATTCGAGTTCGCCCGCCTTCGCGAGCGGCCGGGTCAGCCCGCTGACGAGGGCCTCCACCTTCGTATCCATGATCGCGTGGATGTCGTCGGGAGACTGGTTCGTCAACGGCAGCGGGACCACCACGATGGCCAGATCGGCAATGCCGAACGTCAGCGCGCTGCGGCGCGCATCGGCCACGAATTCCTCCGCTGTGATCGCGACGGTCGGCACACCTTTCTTTTCGAACTCGACCATATCGTGGATCAGCCACGAAGTGCACGATCCGCAATCGGCCGTGGTGCCGATCACCACGTCGCATTCGCGCCCCACGCGCGCGGCGTCGGCTTCGGTGACGTGGCGCATCATCCAGCCAACCGAGCCGCGATAGTTCGCGAACGTGGCGCTGGGATACAGCTCGTGCAACCGCTTCGCCAGGTGAGCGAGCGCAATGTCGCCGCCCGCCTTCATGTTCCAGTACAGGCCCACGCGCTTGCCGTTCAGGTCGGGAACGCGCGAAGCCGGTTCAAGCTTCGATTCGAGGGATTCAGCGACAGGATTGTAGACACGCAGGATGGAACTCACTTTTTGCAACCTCGTTTAGGTCAGGCGTGGATCCGGACAGGATTGCTTGTCAGCTTGAGCCGGGATGCAATTTATTCGTTCTTTCTGGCAGAACAATCGTTCCATTAAGTATTGTTGATCGACCAGGTCAAGTCAAGGCAAGCACGCCCGCATTAGTGGAACTCCCTGGGGACCCCGGCACCTCGCCGGTCAGGCTTTTCAATCGCCTGGCCGGCGGGGTTCGGCAGACTGTTTCAAAGCAGTTTCTTCGATGACTGCAAGTCCGTTGCCAGCGGCGTGTTTGCGCTTTGGCCGGCATCGGGCCGCAACTGCGCCGCTGTTTCACTGTTGAGATCGCGACGGTGTGTCTCGGGGCTCAGATAAACGGTCAACGTAGTAATCAGGCACAGCACGATGATGTACCAGCACACCCCCCAAGGTTGCCCACTCATCCAGGTGACCAGCATCACAGAAATGAACGGCACCGGCGCGCCGCCGACCAGCGTGCCGATCTCGCGCGCGGTGGCAAAGCCGCTGAAGCGGGTGGAGGGGCCGAACAGCTCGGCGAAGAAGGCCGGTTGCGTGCCCAGCATGCCGGCATAGCCGACACCGAACGCCAGCGCGAAGCCGACGTAAACCAACGCAAGGCTGCCTGAACCCAATAGCCAGAAGAATGGGAAAGCGATGGCCGCGGTGAAGAGCGCGGCCCCCATATAGACCGGACGCCGGCCGATCTTGTCGGACAACGCGGCTGCGGCCACGATGGTCGCGATCTGGATCACGTCCGCGACGAGGAGCGCCATCAAGGCGTCGTTGCGAGGCACCTTGAGCTGGGTTGTGACGTAACTCAGCGCAAAGACGCCGAACATGTAGGCCATGCCGTTCTGGCCCATTTGCGTGAATATCACGATCAGCAGGCTGCGCTTGCTTTCGCGAAACGCCGCGGCGAGCGGCACTCGCTTGACGTGGCCCTTCTTGCTGACGGCTTCGAAAGCCGGTGTCTCGGACACGCGGCGGCGTACGTAGATGCCGAGCAGCACGACGAAAATGCTGACAAGAAAAGGAAGCCGCCATGCCCAGGCGAGCATCTGATCTTTCCACACGAACTCGACCAGCGCGAAGGAGCCGAACGAGAGCAGATTGCCGACGCTTACGCCCATCGCGGGGCCACTGGAGAATAGTCCCCGGTGGTTGGTCGGCGCGTACTCGGCGGCCATGATGATCGCACCGCCATATTCCGCGCCGGTGCCGAGACCTTGTGCGAGGCGCAGCACCAGCAGTAGCGCCGGCGCCCACAGGCCGATCTGGTCGTAGGTCGGCAGCAAGCCGATCAAGGTGGTGCCGCCTCCCACCAGGATTAACGTGATGACAAGAATGGGCTTGCGACCCATCTTGTCGCCAAGATGGCCGAACAGAATGCCGCCGAACGGCCGCGCGATGAAACCGACGCCCAGGGTCGCGAATGACGCGAGTGTGCCGGCGACCGGCGAGAGCCTGGGAAAGAACAGGTGGTTGAATACCAGTGCGGAAGCGGTTGAATACACGTAGAAGTCGTAGTATTCGAGCGCCGACCCGATCATGGATGCGAAGAGTACGCGCCTGAGCGTTTTATTCATCTGTGACCATGACCGTCTCCTGGTGGCGCAGCCTCATGCGTCTAGGCGGACGCGAATTTCGACGTGTCATCCTCTTTAAAGTTTGGCTTCATGGTCCGCAAACTTCCAGCTGATTTGCGGCAGCCCTGTCTCCCGAGTGGCAAATGCACTTCGCCCGTTCACAACTTTTTGTGGTGTATTTTGAAGTTGCCCGGGTTGATGTTATTGGTTCATTGTGTCGTTATCCGAATCGATAGGAGCCTGCGTGTGGCGACGTTATGATCGGGCATCAACGCCGCTGCCGTCGCCTGCCCGCAGGCCTCAGTTGTCACGCACAATGCCACTGAACACAACCATTTTTCCAAGACCGATATACATCGCGATGGCCCACACGAGTTCGACGATCTGGGCATCGTTGAACTCCGCATGCAAGCGGTCCATCAGTTCCTTGTCGGTGCCGGCTTCGGCAGCGTTGTTCCACAGCGCTTTCGCGAGGTCCATGGCGGCGATTTCCTGGCTGGTAAAGAGCCCGGGACGGCGGTGTTCGATTTCGGCAATGTGTTCGTCGGTGATGCCTTGGCTTTCCGCCAACGTCGAAAGCGACTGCAGGCAGTAGCGACACGTATTCAGCCGGGCAATCTGGAATCTGGCGAGCTCCTTGACCTTGGCGGTGACGAGGCCGTTACCGCGCATTTGCAGGTAAAAGTCGAAGAAGGGCGGGATGAGGTCCGAGCGGTAACTCATCAGCCGAATCATCGAAGGATCGCTTCCGATGGCTGCCCAGGCGTCTGAAACCCTGGCAACTTCAGCGTTCAGTGTCTCCGGTTCCGGCACCGAGATTCTTGCGTTCATGATGCAGTTCCTGTGTGTTTTGTATTGGGAATACTTAACGACGTTTGCTGGCGCCAACGTCGCCACCCTGGTCCCAAGATCACGGGTGGTTCACTGAGTGTAGTAAAGCATCAATCGAAAATAAAGCGCTATTTCGTAACGACAGTTCTGTTAGACGGAACGTCCGGCATCGTGCCAAATACCATGGGGGATCGCAGCTGATCGATAGCGGAACCTTCTTCTTGACACCTCAAATCAACTCGCCAATACTGAAAAAAAGAACGCTAATTCTGACAAAGAGAACAACCGGGACGGCCGCGATATATGTGCAGGTGCAGCACGCGTTCGCTCTGCTTACTACCCCTTCAATTGGCACGCGCCCATGAAACCGGTCACCCACTTTCTCGCTGATTTCGCATGCAAAGCCACCTTCGCCGAGATGCCTGCGCAGGTACGTGGAGAAGCTGTGCGGGCATGGGTCAATTGGGTGGGGTGCGCGCTTGGCGGATCGAATACGGACACCAGCGAGGCGGCCGTGCGCGGTTGCGTCAGCTTTCAGTCCGGCGGCACGGTTGCGCTGCTGGGACGGTCCGAACATCTCGATCTGACCGACGCTGCACTGATCAACTGTCTGACGTCCTCATCGCAAACGTTCGACGATACTCACCTGAAAACCATTACTCATCCAACCGGACCGGTTGCAGCGGCGCTGCTTTCTGTGGCGCACACGCGCAAGGTGTCCGGAGCGGAGTTGATGCTGGCGCTCGTCATTGGTATGGAGATCGAATGCGGGATCGCCAGCGCGATCGCCGCGCCAGGTTCGGGCGCGCACGGCGGCTGGTTCATGACCGGGCTTGCGGGCGGGATTGGCGCTGCGGCGGCGGCAGGGCGGTTGCTGGGCCTGAACCACGAGCAGATGGTTTCAGCCCTGGGCCTCGCCGCAACGCAGTCGTGCGGCTTGCGGGCCACTCACGGCAGCATGGCGATTGCGTATGTACCGGGGCTGGCGGCGCGCAATGGTCTGAGCGCAGCCTACATGGCGCGCTCGGGGTTTACCTGCAGCGATATCGCAATCGACGGCCGTAACGGTCTGTTCGAGGTCCTGGCGTCGGGCGCGAATTCAGACGCGCTCGTCGAGGACCTGTATTGCGCCACTGAATTCCTCGGCAATTCCTATAAGCCCTATCCTTGTGGAATCGTGATTCATCCCGCGATCGATGCCTGCCTTGAAATCGCCGGGCGTGATGGGTTGTCGGGAGACGAGATCGAGCGCGTGGATCTGCAAGTGCACCCCGACGCTATCAGGCTGACGTGGCGAAAGCTGCCGGTTAGCGTATTCGATGCCCAGGTGAGCCTCTATCACTGGGTGGCCGCCGCGCTGGTTTTTGGTCGAGCGGGATTGGAGGAGGGCGAGCTTGCCGCGGTCATGCATCCCGCGGTTCGCTCCCTGCAGGAACGTACGTTTGTGGAAACGCTGACGTCGCTAGGCAGCGACGCGGCGATTGTCGAAGTTCGTACGCGGCAAGGGCAGATTCATCGGGCAGCAGTCGAGCACGCGACCGGCAGCGCCGCGCGCCCAATGACGGACGCCCAGCTCGACGCAAAGTTTGTTGCCCTCGCAACGCGTGTGCTGGAACCCGCGCGCGTGACCGGGATTTTGACGGCTTGCAGGCAGATTGAGGAATGCGGCGATGTCACGCGCATCAGCCAGCTCGGCGCGTTATAGGGATGGCGTGCGATGGGCGGCGCTTCTGCGCCCGGACGCTATCGACATGGCGACGCCCGGCGGGCAATGGCCGGGGCTTTGCCTCTGTTCTTACCTTTAGCTGGCCTCCATTGCGTGCAGGGAGTGCGGCGCAGATGAGATACCGAACAGGAGATGACGCATCGTGACGAATCCAGCCAATCAGTACGAGATCTACGCGATCCGCTATGCCACCCATGACCGCCCGCGAAGCTCAAATTTCCTGCAGCGCGATCCCCATGATGAAGGGTCGATGCCGATGGACTACTACGTGTGGTTGCTGCGCTCCGGAAAACGGCTGATTCTCGTCGACACGGGTTTCAACGCCGAGACGGCGGCACGCAGAAGCAGGCGTTTGCTGTGCTGTCCGATTGAAGCATTGAGCGTGTTCGGGATTGACGCCGCCCAGATCACCGACGTCATCGTGACGCATCTGCACTATGACCATGCCGGCAATCTCGACAAATTGCCGAATGCCCGCTTTCATATTCAGGATGCCGAGGTCAGCTTTGCAACGGGGCGCTGCATGTGCTTCGGTGCGCTTCGGCATGCTTACGAGATCGACGATGTGCTCGATTTAGTCAGGTACGTCTACGCGGATCGGGTCGTTTTTCATGCCGGCGACGACAGTCTGGAGCCCGGTATCGAGTTGTTGCGAATCGGCGGCCATACTGCCGGCTTGCAATCCGTTCGCGTTAACACCGAGCGCGGTTGGGTCGTGCTGGCGTCCGATGCGAGTCACTACTACGAGAATATGCAAAGCGCCCGGCCGTTCCCGATTATCTACAACCTGGGTGACATGCTGGAGGGCTACCGGAAGCTGGATGCGGCGGCGGATTCACCTGAGCATATCGTGCCGGGTCACGATCCCGACGTCTTGCGGCGCTATCCCGCGTGGCCCAATGAGTTGACTGCAATCGCATGCCTTCATCAGGCGCCGGCCGCGGCAGCGAGTGCATGAGCATCGCAGGCTGATTCTCTCGCGCGTCGAGAGGACGAAAAGAGCGGGTTGCGAAACGGTGCACCGCTAGCGGATCCACCATATCGACAGCCCACGGGATTGCCGCATTGAGGAGAGCACAATGAGCGTCACGCTACGCAGGCTTACGCTGGAACAGGATGGGATTCCGGGCTGGATCGCTCATCCGCTTACCGAGGCGCGGCGAGCCGCTGTGCTGGTGTTGCATCATGCACCCGGCCTGACCGGCGACTACAAAGCGAATGCGGCGTTGCTCGCGCAGTTGGGGTACACGGTGATGGTGCCGAACCTGTACAACATGCTCGGCATCCCAGGCGACAATCACCACGGGCAGGGACCCGAGATCCAGGCCAGACATGGCGACGCGGACTTTCTTCATGTGATCGGTGAGGCATGGCGAATCCTGGCCGCGCGACCGGACGTCGATCCTGAGCATATCGCCGTGATGGGCCATTGCCTTGGCGGCAGGCTCGCCATTCCGTTCGCCGCGGACACGCCGGCGGTTCGGGCGCTCGTTCTGTATTACGCAACGATCCGCGATGACGCGGTGAGCGAGTTGCGGCCACGTCACCCGTTCGAGACGGCGAAGCGGGTGAAGTGCCCGTCGCTGGTTTTTTACGGCGGGAGTGATCACCTGACCGTGCCGGCTATTCAACTGCGGCTTTGGCAAAGCTTTGTGGACGGTGGCGCGCCGCTTGAATGGCATTATTTCGGGGAAGGTGCTCACGGCTTTGCGAACCCCGACTACCAGTTCTATCAGCCCGATTTCAGCCAGTTGGCCTGGCGCCTGACATGCGATTTTCTCGGGCGCAGGCTTGGGTGACAGCGAGACAGCGAGGTGGCGGGCAGATGCGGCCCTGGGGCTGCCGCGCAGTGAGTGCGTGACACACGAGGCCACGCGGACGTGCCGCCTGCGCGTCGCGCAGCGCCGTGTGGGCGACGCTACGCGCGATCAGCGTGACTGAAAGAGCCGATCGATGACCGGCCAGTAAAGCGCGCCGTCGCCATTCGCGATCGCCAACGCGAAGAGTTCATCGACATAGTGCGCGCCTTTGGCGGACACACCGGTGTTGCGGGCCAATTGAAGTGCGTATCCCAAGTCCTTGCGCGCGTAGTCGACCGAGAATGCGCGCTCAGGGAAACTGGCGGGCAAGATCGCCTTTATCCCATGATTGCGCAACCCGAAGCTGTCGGCCGATCCCTTGGCCAGCGTATCGAACAGCCGTTTCGTTTCGACGCCCGCCCGTTGTGCGATCGCACGGGCTTCGCAGACGGCCGTAACGACTTCGAACAGCACCATGTTGTTGAGTATCTTGACGACCTGGCCGCAACCCGTCGGTCCGCACAGCGTGATGTCGCTGGCGAAGGTTTCGATCAACGGCAACACGCGCTCATAGTCTTCGGGAGCGGCGCCCACCATGACCGAAAGCGTGCCGGCCTCCGCAGCCGCACGGGTGCGCGCAACGGGTGCGTCGATCAGGAGTTTGCCGGCGTCGGAGAACTGCTTCGCGAGTGCGCGCGTAGTTTCCACCGACGTCGTACCGAGGTCCACGACGGTCTGTGCGGGCTTGGCAACGTTCAGGAAGCCGTCTTCCGCGCGGGCAAGCTGTTCGACGATTTCACCCGAGGGCAGCGACAAAAAGACAATGTCCGCTGTCTCCAGCAACTCACGGCGCGAGGTGGCGCGCTGCGCGCCTTGCTCGACGAGGCGCATAACCGGCTCGGGATTCGCGTCGAGCACCGTGACGCGGGTATTGGACCTGGTTAGCAGGTTGCGGCAGATGGGCTCGCCCATCACGCCGAGACCGATGAAGCCGATATGTTTGAAGGCAGACGCCATGTTCTTGTCTCATGAATGTTGGACTCTGGCCTTCAGACATCCAGGCCGACGTATACGCTTTTGCGTTGCTGGTACAGACGCAGCCCGGCGATGCCTTTCTCGCGGCCGAGGCCGCTTTCCTTGTAGCCACCGAAGGGCGTCGAAATGGAAAGCTGCTTATAGGTATTGATCCATACCGTGCCGGCCTGCAAACCGCGCGCGACGCGCCAGGCGCGTGGGAAATCGCGAGTCCAGATGCCGGCCGCAAGGCCATAGGGGGAGTCGTTGGCTTGCTGCAGCAGGTCTTCTTCGTCATCGAACGGGAATACGCAAAGCACCGGGCCGAAAATTTCGCGTTGTGCGATCGAGGCGCGGTTGTCGATACCGCTGATGACCGTCGGCAAATAGAACGCACCCTGCGCCAGTTCTTGAGCGGTGGGGCGGCTGCCGCCCGCGAGAATCTCGGCGCCTGCGTCGCGCGCCTCCTGGACCATGCTTTCGATCTTGTCGCGATGCGCGAAAGAGGCGATGGGGCCCATTTCCGCACCGTTCATGTGTGGCAAGGCCACCTTGATGGAGCGGGCGATTTCGCTCAGCGCATCGACCACTTTGCCGAATACGCTGCGTTGCACGAACAGGCGCGAACCGGCAATGCACGATTGCCCGCTGCCTTCGAAGATGCCGGCCGCGACGGCTTTGATGGCCGCGTCGAGGTTAGCGTCGTCGAACACGATGTGCGGCGATTTTCCGCCCAGCTCCAGCGCGACCGGGATCATTCTCGAGGCCGCGATCTGCGCGATGCGCTTGCCGGTTTCCGTGCCGCCGGTAAACGACACCATTTTCACGTCGGGGTGCGAGACGAGCGCGGAACCCGTCACTCCACCTTTGCCGGGTAACACGTTGAGCAGTCCAGGCGGCAGACCCGCTTCGAGCGCAATGCGTCCCAGCTCCAGCGCAGTCGACGAGGTGATTTCAGCGGGTTTCAGAATCACGGCATTGCCGGCGGCCAGTGCTGGCGCGACTTTTTGCGCCTCCATGGTCATTGGCGAATTCCATGGCGTGATGGCCACGACCACGCCATAGGGCTCGTGCGTCGACATCGACAGATAGTTGCCCCGTGCCGGCGTGAGGTCCTCGTCGACCGTTTCGCAGGCTGCGGCGAAGTAGCGAAAAGTGGCGGCGGCGCTCTTTGCCTGCGCCACGCATTCGGACATGACCTTGCCGTTCTCGATCATCTGCAGGTGAGCGAAGTGCTGTGCGTTGTTCTGCAAAAGATCGCTAATGCGATGCAGGATCGCCGCGCGCTGGTGCGGCAGGAGCGTCACCCACGCTCGCGATTCAGCGGCGGTTCTGGCCGTGGCGACCGCGTGCGCAACGTCGTTGACGCCTGCGCAACTGATTTCGTGATTGATCTCGCCGGTGGCGGGATTTTGCGAGACCAGGGTTCCGTCTTCACCGTGCAGCCACTCGCCGTTGACGAGCATGGCATGGGGCGGTTTATTCATGGTGGCGTGTCTTCGTGTGCGAAGCGTTGAGGTGGGCGATTCATGCTGGAATCGGGCCGCAAGCGGAGGCAACGCCGCCTGTCACTGCATCAATCGACATCATGGGCCGCCTTTCCCGATCCGCACGCTGACGGCATTCGGGGCCAGCTGTTTCGCATTCCGTCTGAAAGAACGATAGTTCCATTATAGTAGCGTGCTTGGCAAACTCAAGGAGCAAAACGCGATGAGCAATGGCGTGCTTGCGGATGAATAAGCCTCGCGGCAACACACCGGGAATGTTCTCGGGTAAACTTGGCCGCAGATCAGGAGATCAGTGAAGCGCTTCCTCACTGATTCGCCAACGGGCCGTTGGCCCGCCATTACCAATCTGGACACGCAGCAGATCATGCCGAAACTGTATTCTCCGGAATCCGCTGAAAACGGAGGGGCCGCCGCCGTTGACCGGGCGCTCACTATCGTCGCCGCGCTGGAGGAGGCTGCCTCGCCGTTATCGCTGGCAGACATTGCGCGTTTAACGGGCTTATACAAGAGCACGTTGCTACGTCTGCTGATTTCCCTCGAACGCAGCAACCTTGTCGTGAGACGTCCTGACCAGCGGTACGCGCTTGGACAGTTCGCGTTCCGGCTGGGGCGAGCTTATGAAGCCACTTATCGGCTCAAGGAATGTATTGTTCCTGTGCTCGAGTGGCTCATCACGCAGGACACGGAAAGTCCGTCGTTTCATGTCGAACACGACCG
The DNA here is from genome assembly GCF_046030355.1 of Paraburkholderia caffeinilytica. Taxonomy (GTDB): domain Bacteria; phylum Pseudomonadota; class Gammaproteobacteria; order Burkholderiales; family Burkholderiaceae; genus Paraburkholderia; species Paraburkholderia caffeinilytica_B. Next base: position 291,235 of record NZ_JAQQCQ010000004.1, on the reverse strand, counting down.
GAATACGAGGTTGTGCATGTTCCGTCTGGATTCGAAGCATTCCACGCTGGACCGTGTGCGCGCTGGCGAACTTTTGCCAATGGCGCACGGCGCGGCGGGAAAAGTCCTGAAGGCTTTTCGCAACGGCGTGACTGCCGAAGCTCATGGGTCGATGATTTTCACCTCGTTCGGCGAACGGGATCCTTCCTGTGCCGCATTGGCGGCCCCGGTCTTCGGACCTGAAGGTCAGGTTGCTGGCGCCTTGTCGCTATCGGGCCCGCTCGAGCGCTTTACTGCGACTGCCGTGAAAAAAATGAGTGTCCCGCTGCTCGTTGCGGCGCAAACCGCCACGCAATCACTGGGTGGCGAGTGGCCAGTCGAGCCAGTGCGTTTGCGCGCGCCGTCTGCGGGGCGCAAGCGTAAGGAACCAGCGTAAAGTGCCCGATCCTGAGGGAAGTCCGATCCCACTGATCCAGAAAACGCCGCACGTGCGATCCTTGTTGGAACGGCTACAGCTATCCCAAAGCAACAAGCCGGTGCTGCCGAAGCGATGCGTGCTGTCTCCGTAGCCAAACGCAGCGCAGTCATGGCGAAGACACAGGCGGTCAATCAGCGGGTAGCGTTGCTCGTAAGCGCGCCTCAGAATGAGCGGGTTTATTCGGCAGCCCCTGATCACCCAAATCAACCACGGCGCTGCGTCGCACTCCATACCTTGCGTTCGTCAGCAGCAGGCAGCAGGAAAACTGCGACTCCGCAGCCGCGCTCAACCTGCCACCCAGCATCAAAACGCGTGCCGCAACCCCACCATGCCGACGAATTGCGACGGCCCCGATGACGGCGTCGTATTCTGCGAATCGCCGACCACAGCCACTGCATCAGTAATACTCGTGCCCGTGCTGCCCGACGCTACCAAGGTCTTGCCCCGCGCATGCTGATACGCCTCCAGTGCGTATAACGTGGTGCGGGTGGAGAGGTTGTACGTCTGCTCGAGTGAAATCTGCTGATAGCGCGCCGCATCGCTGATGCCATTCGTTTTGCTTGCCTGCGTGTAGCTGTAGCCGGCGCCGACAGTCACGGCTGGCGTGATCCGGTACGTCGAAATCAAACCATACGTATTGAAGACCCCCTCGTTGATGAACAGCGAACCGGAACCCGGCGCATACTGCACATTCGAATAGTTCACGCCGACCATCAGGTCCTGGTGGGTATAGCGAGCCGCTGCGGCGAACAATTGCGCGCTGCGTGCCGTCGCATAGCCGCTGTTCACCGGCGAGTTGACCGCGTACGTACCGAGCGCCTGGCTCGTCGCGATGTCTTTCAGTTTCACGTAGCCCACCGCGATCGCAAACGGCTGGTAGTCGTAGCGAGCCGCCGCGCTGAATTGGCTGCCGTTGGCCACGCTGCCCGGCACACCGCCCAATCCGTACTGCGCGCTGAATTGCAAACCGGCGAGATTCGGCGAAAGATAGGTAACCGAATTGTTGAGGCGCAACGTGGTATCGAGTGCGTCGAGGTCGCCCGGATGCGCGCCTGTCGCGCCTGTTAGCACACCGGTTGGCCCGAGTGCGCCGACCATCTGGAAGTAGGGTGTGTATTGCCGGCCAAGCGTGACCGTGCCGTATCGGTCATTGCTGAGCCCGACGTACGCTTGCCGATTGAAAATGAAGCCTGCGCTACTTTGTGCGCCGGTCAGCGAATTAAAGCCGCTTTCGAGCCTGAAAATCGCTTTCGTGCCGCCGCCAATGTCTTCCGCGCCGAGCAGGCCGAACTTGCTCGCCTGCAGGTTGCCCTGGCTCATGTAGAAGTTGGCGTGTCCCTTCTGGTTGTTCGCATAGGTGAATGCGTTGTCGATGACGCCGTACAGCGTCACGCTGCTTTGGGCCGACGCGCCCGTTGACAGTACGGCGCCTGCAAACGGCAGGCATGAAAGGACGAGTGCGCGTGTCCGCGCGCGCTTCAATGAGTTCATGGCTAGCGGGTCTCCGGATTAAATAGGTGATCGTTGGTCTTCAGATCGGTGATGCATGTTGTGTTAATGAGCGATGGAAATCGTCAGGCATCGCCAGCCGTCAGTGGTACGGTCGTCCACTACCGAACCGCTGACACATTCGGCTGCGCGCGTTTCGGCCGCGGGCACGAGAATCCGTACTTCCGGTTGCGGCTGCTGCATCCAGCCTTCCCGCACGACCGACATGCGCAGCGTGCTCGCATCGCCTGTAATCGTGACGTCCCAGCGGCCTTGCGCGCCTGTGCGCCAGGCTTCGCTTTCACCATCGTCTTCGACGCAGCCGCCGCGAGCGATGCCCGCGCCGTCGTGCGGCACGGCGATGAATGCACGTTCGTCGGCGGGACGGCCGAAGTGTTGTTGAGCGACGTTCAGCGGAATCACGCAGCCCTCACGCAGCAACGCCACCGGCTGCTCGAATGGGGCAGGCAGGTTCACCGTCTGACCGCCTTCGAATACTTCGCCGCTCCAGTACGACACCCAGCGCGCGCCGTCTGGAAGATAAACATCGCGCGTCGACTGACCCGCTTCGACCACCGGCGCAATCAGCATCGATGAGCCCAGCATCATGTCGTCGCCGTCGACGAGACAGCGCGGATCGTGCGGAAACTCCGCGAACATCGGCCGCAATACCGGTTCGTACGCGCGGTGCGATTGCCAAAGCAATTCGTACAGGTAGGGAATCAGCCGGTAGCGCAGTTTGATCAGCGCTGCGACCTGCTGCGTCACTTCGGGATACATCCATGGCTCGTTGACCGTGCCGTCGTCGTTCCACGAGTGAATGCTAAAGCGCGGCAGGAAAATGCCGAAGGCGACCCAGCGGGCGAACAACTCCGGGCCCGGCGCCGGGCCTGAGAATCCGCCGATATCGTGGCCGCTGTTCGACACGCCGGACATGGCGAGTCCGAGGCCCATCTTCAGGTTGAAACGCAGCGTTTCCCACGAGCTGTAGTTGTCGCCGGACCATGTCTGCACATAGCGTTGCATGCCGACGCCGCCTGAGCGGGACACCAGAAACGGCCGGCGGTCCGGCGCATATTCGCGCTGCGCATCGTGCGACGCTCGCATCATCAACTGCGTTTGCAGCACCTTTGCCTCGCGCGCCGGATACGGCTTGCCGAAGCCCTGAGCCATCGCGTCGGGAGACCAGATTTCGAATTCGTTGTTGTCGTTCCAGGTGGCGGCAATGCCGTGTTTCAGCAGGCTGTCTTTCACGCGCGCTTTCCACCAGTCGATGGTGGCGGGATTCGTGAAGTCCAGATAGGCGCCGACTTCGTCCCAGAACTGCACCCACGCCGGGTCGCCGTCGCGCGACGCGATCAGCAGGCCGGCGCGCGCCACTTCGTCGAACGCCGGATGATCCTGCAACAGGCACGGCTTGATATTCGCGCACAGACGAACACCATGGTCGAGATAGCTCTGCACGAAGCCGTCGATATCCGGAAACTTCTCGTGGTTCCAGTTGAACACGTAGCGCTTCGGGCCAATCGAGGTATAGCCCGACGACAGATGGAAGGAATCGCACAGCACGTCGTGCTCGCTGCATCGTTCGATGAATTCGCCCATCCGTTGCTGCGCGTCCGGCGCGTCGGTATAGCTCATCGTCGAGCCGGAGTAGCCCAGTCCCCACTTCGGCATCCATGCCGGGCGCCCGGTTAGCCACGTGAAGCGGCGTACGGCATGCAAGGGGGTGGCCGCCGACGCGATGAAGTAATAGTCGAGGTCGCCATGCTCGGCGACAAAATGCCGATAGTGCCCGTGATAGTTGTCGAGTTCGCGGCCCATGTCGAAGCGGCAATCGGCAAGCGTGTCATAGAACAGGCCAAATCCTGTGGACGTTTCCGGCTGCCACGTCACGTAGAAGGGGATGTGCTTGTAGAGCGGATCGGTCGTGCGCGCGCTGTAACCCATTGCGTCGATGTTGCGCATTTCATAGGACTGGTCCGCGCGGTTGAGCGAACCGGCGCGCTCGCCCAGGCCAACATATATTTCGTCCTTGCGACGCTCGATGTGGTGATACACGCGCTCGTCCCACCAGCCGAAGTTGTACGCTTGGGTCTTCCGATCGCTCATCACGCGATGCCACGTCGAATCGTGCAGGATGTCCCACGCGCAGAAGCCACCGTCCAGTTCGATCGTCAAACGGATATGCGCCGTTTCGATCACGACGTGCCCGGTGTCGCTTGAAAGCGCGAACGGTGGCGGCGTGAAGCCGCTCACGTCACGGCGATCGCGGCCTTCGAGCGGAACGTCGTCGGCGCCCGGCGCGATGGACCACGTTCGGGGCCCGTGCGTTTCGCCGTCCGGCAGCACGAGCACCCGGATGATGTCGTCGGCGAGAACGAACAGTTCGATCCGGCAGTTTTCCTGCGCGGTGAGAACGATGTGATTGTCGATATGGGAAAACAGTGAAAAACGCGGCGGGTGCTTCAGATTCGTCTTTGGACGCATGATGTTTCTTCGAGTGAGGTCACGCAGCAGTGCTGGCGTTGTTGTCGACTTGATGGGGGCGCACGTCGCGTTTGACGCCGCGCATCAGAATGATCAGCAGCGTGGCGCCGATGAGATCGAACGCGCCGAGGGCGCCGAATAGGGGCGTGTAGCCGATCGAATCGGCCAGCGCGCCGACCAGCAGCGAAAAGCCCAGGCCGCCGATCCACGCGGACATGCCCGCAAATCCGGCGACGGTGCCGACTTCGCCGGGATCGAACACGTCGGCTGCCAGCGTATTGACGAGTGCCGAGATCATTTGATGCGCGAAGCCGCCCACGCAGAAGAGCGCGATCGCCTGATACGGAGAGGCGACGAGGCCGATGCATGCCGGTCCGAGCATCATGAAGGCGCCGAGGACCACACCCGCGATACGCGACCCGATCAGCGGCATGCGCAAATGCTTCATCAGGAACGGCGACAGGTAGCCGCCGAAGAGACCGCCGAGGTCGGCGGCAAGAAACGGCAGCCACGCGAACAGCGCGATCTGCTTCAGATCCATGTGACGTTGCGTCGCGAGGTAAAGGGGAATCCAGAAGCTGAACGTTTGCCACGCCGGTTCCGCGAAGAAGCGCGCTTGTGCGATCGCCCAGAAACGGCGCGTACGGAGGACTTCGCGGATGCTGCGCCGTTGCGGCGCGCCCGGCGTTTGTCCGCTGACGATCGTTTCGCGCTCAGTCGCGCTGATACGCGCGTGATCGGCGGGCGAGCGATACAGCGCATACCAGGCAGCGGCCCACACGAAGCCGAGCGCGCCAGTTACCGCAAACGCGCTTTGCCAGCCATACCTCAGCGACAGGAATACGACGAGCGGCGGGGCGAGCAGCGAACCGAGCGAGGTGCCCGCATTGAAGTAGCCCACCGCGACGGATTTCTCCCGATTGGGAAACCATTCGGCGACTACCTTCATGCCCGCCGGAATGGCGACGGCTTCCGTCAATCCCATGAGTCCGCGCAAAGCCGCCAGCGAAAGCCAGCCAGTCGCGAAACCGTGCAGTACGCCTGTCAGCGACCAAAGGCAGGCGAACAGCGCGAAGCCGAGCCTCAGGCCGATCAGGTCGATGATCAGACCGCATACCGGCTGCATGATCGTGTAGCCGACCTGAAATGCGCCGACTACGTACGAGTACTGCTTCGTGCTCATGTGCAGCAGTTGCGTCAACTGAGGCGCCATCACGCCGAGGGCGTTGCGCGACAGATAGTTGACGATCGTCCCGGCACATACGAGCGCGATGATCCACCAGCGCAAACCAATGATTGTTTTCAAAAGCTGTCTCCGTACCCTATGTGTCCGTTGACTGTCCGCTAGACCGCAGGCATGCGCGAATTCGAACATTTTTCGGCGTTAAGTGTCAGTCATCGTATCACTTGAATGACGCTCTTTCACCAGGGAAAACCATGATTTAAGTGATTGAATTTCTTGAAATATCTACAAAATACGGCCTTTTTGACAATTTTTCATAAACGATGAGGTCGGACGACCGTCTACTTCTGAAAATGATAAAAATGTTCTTTCGAACATCAAATGTTCGTTTTGATGGTTTGTGCGAGTTTGTATGGGCTGGAGGCGTGGGTAACAGGTGTGCGGAGACATAGGTAGCACTCTGTGCGAGTGAGCGTGGCCGAGCATCGGGGCGATCGAGGAGGCTAGATGGCGAGGTGGCTGGACGATAAGCGGCGCATTTGCAATTCCGCGCCACCTTTCGATCCGATGTGCGTCGCCTACGGGGATGGCAACGCAAACGTATGGGAGGATAAGGGCGTACGGAGCGGCCAGGTTTCAGCGTCCGGTCAGGCTCGTTACGTGCCGTGAGAATGTTTCGATATCCTACTGATCTGGGTGTGTCGGCAGCACCACGGTCACAAGGCTGATCGAAGGCCGCTGACCAGATTGCCTGGCGCGAAGGCAAGCGGCGTCCCTCAGCGGCGAGGGCGGTGACCGATGGGTGGCTCGCCCCAAGATGGTCCACTAAGGGCGAGGCGATTCGATTACATCGCCACTACTTTTTCGCCAAACCTTTGTCCAATGTAACGAGACGTAACGAGGCGGCCCCGGACGCGATGTTGTGCATCAGTTATTACAAAGTTGAAATACGCGGACGGCTGCCTTGCGCTATATTTCGGCCAACAACACACATCTTCAAAAGGGTGATCGATGAAGTCCGCACGTCTTGTTCCACTTCTGATCGGGGTTCTCGGGTTGGCTGCGTCGGGTGCTGCAATGGCCGGCGGCCTTAGCGTTGGTGTCAACATCGGCATTCCCGCGCCGGTCTACGTTGCGCCGGCTCCGGTCTACGCACCGCCGCCGCCCCCGCCGCCGCCCGTCGTCTACCAACCGGCTCCTGTGTATTACGGCGGTCCGGCGATCGTGATCGGCTGGCACGGCGACCGTTACTGGGACGGTCGCCGCTATTGGGCGCGTGATGACTGGTATCGCCACCATCCCCCGGGCCGCTACGATTATGGCCGTGACCACTACGACAATCATCGCGGCTGGCACTAAGCCTCAAAAGGTCACAGTCGGCCCAGCGGCCGAGCTGAAAAACCGCCCCCGAAAAGGGGCGGTTTTTTATTGCGCTCGCGAAACCGGCAGGGTGAGTCGAAGGCGTTGAGGTCTGCGCGCCACGCACGTCAACGTCTTGTAGATGAGATGTGCGGATTGCGTGGGTTTATTGGGTAGAATTCTCTCACACCGACATTGCCCACTGACCAACAAGGCCCCTATGACAACTGGCTCGCGATGGGTTCAAGCGCTTCATGCACTTTGGTGCAGCGTGATTCACAGGCTATCGCGTGTCGGTTTACCCGTTGTGCCGCGCATCCGCCGTTCGGCGTGCGCTGCCGCGCTGTGCGGGCTGTCTCTCCTGGCCGGTTTGCTCGCGCCGCCCGATGCGCACGCTGTCTATGCGATCGCGCAATACGGCGAGCCGAAGTATCCCGCCGATTTCAAGCACTTCGACTACGTCAACCCGGATGCGCCGAAGGGCGGCACGCTGGTGCTGGCCAATCCGAGCCGGCTCACCAGCTTCGATAAATTCAATCCGTTCACGCTGCGCGGTAACGCCGCGCCGGGCGTCGACCTGATGTTCGAGAGCCTGACCGTCGGCAGCAGCGACGAAGTGGCCTCCGCCTACGGCCTGCTCGCCGACGACATCAATATCGCGCCGGACGGCCTGTCGACCACCTTCCACATTAACCCGCGCGCACGGTTTTCGAACGGCGATCCGGTTACCGCGGACGACGTCAAGTTTTCGCTCGATACGCTGAAAAGTCCGCAGGCCGCGCCGCAGTTCGCGTCGATCTTCGGCGAGATCACACGAGCGGTCGTTGTTGATCCGCATACGATCCGTTTCGAGTTTCGTCAACGCAATCGCGAGTTGCCGCTGCTCGCGGGCAGCATGCCGGTGTTCTCGCACAAGTGGGGGATGAAGCCGGACGGCAGCCGCGTCGCGTTCGACCAGTTGGCGTTCGAAACGCCGATCGCCAGCGGCCCCTATCTGATCGATCAATACGAGAACGGTCGCACGATTGCTTACCGGCGCGATCCGAATTATTGGGGGGCGACGTTGCCTGTGCGGGTCGGCATGAACAATTTCGACCGGATCGTCTACAAGCTGTATTCGGATAACACCGCCCGGCTCGAGGCGTTCAAGGCGGGCGAATACGACGCATTGGTCGAGTATGTCGCGCGCAACTGGGTGCGGCGCGACGTCGGCAAGAAGTTCGATAGCGGCGAACTGATCAAGCGCGAATTTCCGCAACATAACGGCACCGGCATGCAAGGCTTCGTGCTCAACACACGGCGTCCCTTGTTTCAGGACGTGCGGGTGCGCAAGGCGCTCGATCTCGCGCTCGACTTTCAGTGGCTGAACCGGCAACTGTTCTTCAATCAGTACACGCGCATCGACAGCTTCTTTGCCAATACGGAATTGCAGGCGAAGGGAATGCCAACGCCTGGCGAGTTGGCGCTGCTCGAACCATGGCGCGCCAGGCTCGATCCGGCTGTGTTCGGTCTGCCGCCGAAGCAGCCCGACACCGATCCGCCAGGCTCGCTGCGCGCCAATCTGCTGCAGGCGCGCGCGTTGTTGCAGGAGGCGGGTTGGACCTATCGCGACGGCGCATTGCGTAACGCCAAAGGCGAGCCGTTCCAGTTCGAGATTCTCGACGACTCCGGCTCGTCCGCCCAGTTCGAGCCGATTGTCGCGACCTTCATCCGTAATCTGCAGAAGCTCGGCATCACCGCGACCTTTCGCGTATCCGACTTCGCGGTCTATCAGAAGCGGCTCGACGCATTCGACTTCGACACGACCACGATCCGTATGGCGGATGTGCAGGTGCCCGGTTCGGAGCAGATCGATCGTTTCGGCAGCAAGGCTGCAGACACCAACGGCTCGGACAACGTAATCGGATTGAAGTCGGCCGCCGTCGACGCGATCCTGAACGCGCTCGTGCATGCGCAGACACGCGAGCAGCTGATCGACGCGACGCACGCGCTCGACCGCGTGCTGATGCATGGCTACTATGTGATTCCGCAGTGGTACAGCGCTTCGCACCGGGTGGCGTTCAAGCGCGGTCTCGCGTGGCCCGCCACGCTGCCTCTGTACTATGGCGCGGAAGGCTGGATCACCTCGATGTGGTGGTATGCACAGCCGCAACCGACGCAATCGCCGCAAACCCAGCCGCACTGAACGCGTCTATTCATTCATCGCCTTCGCACCGGAAACGCCGCCATGTGGAGCTACATCCTCAAACGCCTGCTGTTGATGATCCCGACCTTGCTCGGCGTGCTGACGCTGACCTTCGTCGTGATCCAGTTCGTGCCGGGCGGCCCGGTCGAGCAGATGCAGCACGAACTGCGCAAAGGCGCGGAGAATGGCGCGCCGTTCGGCCTGCGCACGCATACCGGTGTCGACGCGCAGCAGATCGCGCAACTGAAGGTGCTATACGGTTTCGACAAACCGCCGCTCGAACGCTATGTCCTGATGCTCAAACGCTTCTCGACATTCGATCTTGGCCAGAGCTATTTTCGTCACCAGAGCGTGTGGTCGCTGATCGTTTCGAAATTGCCGGTGTCGATCAGCATCGGTTTGTGGACGTTCTTTCTGACGTATCTGATATCGGTGCCTTTGGGTATAGCCAAAGCGGTGCGCAACGGCTCGCGCTTCGATATTGCGACGAGCCTCGTCGTGCTGATCGGTTACGCGATTCCGGGCTTTGTATTGGGCGTGCTGTTGCTAGTGCTGTTCGGCGGCGGCAGTTTCCTGCAGTTGTTCCCGCTGCGCAATCTCACCTCGGACAACTGGGCGCAATTGAGTTTTGGCGGCAAGATCGTCGACTATCTGTGGCACATCACCTTGCCGATTACGGCCTCTGTGGTGGGCAGCTTCGCCGTCGTCACAATGCTGACGAAAAACGCCTTTCTCGACGAGATCCGCAAGCAATACGTGCTGACCGCGCGTGCCAAAGGGTTGTCCGAGAAGCGCGTGCTGTGGAAGCACGTGTTTCGTAATGCGTTGCTCCCGTTGATCGTCGGTTTTCCTGCGGCCTTCATCGGTGCGTTCTTCACGGGCAGTCTGCTGATCGAGACGCTGTTTTCGCTCGACGGACTCGGCTTGCTGTCGTACGAATCGGTGGTGCGGCGCGACTATCCGGTCGTGCTCGGCACGCTGTATCTGTTCACGCTCATCGGTCTTGCGACCAAGCTGATTTCCGATCTTTGCTATGTGTGGGTCGATCCCCGCATCCAATTCGAACAACTGGAGCGCTGATGAATCGAGCCCGTCTTTCAGCCGATGCGGCGGCGCGTACCGAACCGGCTCGCGCGTTCGTGTCGCCCACGCCCGCGCGCCGCGTCTGGCAGCGTTTTCGCCAGCAGCGCCTGGGCTACTGGAGTCTGATCATCTTCGTCGTCGCGTTTGCAGCGAGCCTCGCCGGGCCGCTGTGGTCGAACGACAAACCGCTCGTGGTGCGTTACGAAGGGCAGTTGTATTTTCCGATGTTCAAGACCTATTCGGAGACCACCTTCGGCGGCGATTTCCCGACCCCCGCCGATTATCTCGATCCGTATATCAAGCATCGTTTCGATACACCGGGCAACTTCGCGGTGTACCCGCCGAACCGGTACTACTACGACACGCTGAATTATTTCTCGAAAGCGCCGAATCCGGCGCCGCCGTCGCGCGATAACTGGTTCGGCACTGACGATCGTGGTCGCGATCTCTTCGCGCGTCTCCTGTACGGTTTTCGCGTGTCGGTGGAATTCGCGCTGGTGCTGACCTTGATCGGCACGGTGCTCGGGATTGCCGCGGGCGCCGTGCAAGGTTACTTCGGAGGACGTACCGATATCATCGGGCAGCGTCTGATAGAAATCTGGAGTGCGATGCCGGAGCTTTACCTGTTGATCATTTTCTCGTCGATCTTCGAGCCGGGGTTCATTCTGCTGATCGTGCTGCTGTCGCTGTTCGGCTGGATCGGCTTGTCCGACTACGTGCGCGCGGAGTTTCTGCGTAACCGTCACCAGGACTATGTGCGTGCGGCCCGGGCGATGGGTCTCTCGAACTGGCAGATCATGTGGCGGCACGTATTGCCCAACAGTTTGACGCCGGTGATCACATTCCTGCCGTTTCGCATGAGCGGCGCGATTCTCGCGCTCACCAGTCTCGACTTTCTCGGTCTCGGCGTGCCGTCGCCGACCCCGAGCCTCGGTGAACTGCTCGCGCAAGGCAAAGCGAATCTCGACGCATGGTGGATCTCGCTGTCGACTTTCGGCGTGCTGGTCGCGATGCTGTTGCTGCTGACGTTCATGGGCGACGCGCTGCGCAATGCGCTCGACACCCGCATCTCCGATGCCATGCGCGCGGGAGGCAACCAGTGAGCGCCATGACGGAGAACCACGCAAAGCAGGCCATGACGCCACCGCTGCTCGAACTCGATCATCTGCATGTGACCTTCGGCGACACAGTCGCGGTGAACGACGTGACGCTCGCGATTCAACGCGGCGAGCGGGTTGCGCTGGTTGGCGAATCGGGTTCGGGCAAGAGCGTGACCGCGCTGTCGATCCTGCGTCTGTTGAGCGATGCGCAGATCAGCGGATCGATCCGTTTCGACGGCCAGGACCTGCTCGCCAAAAGCGAACGCGAGATGCGCGGCATGCGCGGCTCGGACATCGCGATGATCTTCCAGGAGCCGATGACGGCCCTCAATCCGCTCTATACGGTCGGCGACCAGATTGCGGAGACGATTGTCGTGCACGACGGCGTCACGGCGAACGAAGCACGTAAGCGCGCCGTGGCGTTGCTGGGGCGCACGGGCATCGCCGAGCCCGGTAAGCGGGTGAACAGTTATCCGCATCAGCTTTCGGGCGGTCAGCGGCAGCGCGCGATGATCGCGATGGCGCTCGCGTGCCGCCCACGCCTGTTGCTGGCCGACGAACCGACGACGGCGCTCGACGTGACGATTCGCGCACAGATCGTCGACCTTCTGCTGGAGCTGCAACGCGACGAAGCCGAGAAGCGCGGCATGGCTGTGCTGCTGATCACGCACGACCTGAATCTGGTGCGCCATTTCGCGCAACGCATCGCGGTAATGGAGAAGGGTGTACTCGTGGAAAGCGGGTCGGTCGAGCAGGTGTTCGAGTCGCCTCAGCATCCGTACACGCAACGTCTGCTGGCGAGCCGGCCGCAGCGCACCGTGGTCCCGGTGCTGCCGATCTCGCCGGTGCTCCTCGAAGCGCGCGATGTCTCGGTCGACTTCAAAACGAAGCTGCCGGGCTTGAGCGGCTGGTTTCGCTCGGGACACTTCCGCGCGGTTGCGGATGCGAACGTGTCGGTGCGCCAGGGCGAGACGCTGGGGATCGTCGGCGAGTCGGGCTCGGGCAAATCGACACTCGCGATGGCGCTGCTCGGTCTGCAACGCACGGTGCACGGCGAGATCGAGTTTCAGGGCAGGGCGCTTGGCAGCTATCGCGGCGCTGAGCAGACCGCCTTACGCTCGAATATGCAAGTTGTCTTTCAGGACCCGTTCAGTTCGCTTTCGCCACGGCAGACCATCGAACGGATCGTGGGCGAAGGGCTCGCGCTGCATCGGCCGAACCTGAGTCCGGAGGCGCGGCGTGACAAGGTGATGTCGGTGCTGCGCGAAGTCGGTCTCGACCGCACGGTGCTGTACCGATATCCGCATGAGTTCTCCGGCGGTCAGCGTCAGCGGATTGCGATCGCGCGCGCGCTGGTGCTGGAACCGCGCATCCTGATCCTCGACGAACCGACCAGCGCGCTCGACGTGTCGATCCAGCAGCAGGTGCTGAAACTGCTCGCCGGGTTGCAACAGAAGTACAACCTCGGCTTCGTTTTCATCAGCCACGATCTGGCGGTGATCGGGGCGATGGCGCACCGTGTCGCGGTCATGCAAAACGGTTCAATCGTCGAAAGCGGGGACGTTGAGCAGATTTTTGCGACACCGGCGCACCCTTACACCCGAAAGCTGCTGAAAGCGGCGCTTGACCACTGATTTTGCACTCTTTCACCAATTGGGTGCGTGTCTCGATTGTATTTTTCTATTTGTTTTGACACGTGAATACTTACTGGCTAGTATCGACCAAACTTTTTTCCGTAGCCCACTGATTTTTAGGCAAAAAATACCGACCAATGCAGCACAGAAACCTAACCCAGGCTTGCACGCGCGTCGTCGCCGGGATGTTCATTGGCGTCTTGATGGCAGCAGCTCCCGGCGCGTTCGCCGACGAAGTAAGCAGTTTTAATCAGAATGCCTCATATTCGACCCCCAGCGGGTCGAATTCTTTGTCCTCCCTGAATACGCAATCGGCCGCTCCTGATAGCGACGGCGGCGCCAAATCGTTCCTTTCCGGTATGGCCGGCAAAGCGGGCGACGTGGTGGTCGGCGCGCTGAACATGATCGGCGTTCGCTACCGTTGGGGTGGTAATACGCCCGATTCGGGGCTCGATTGCAGCGGCTTCGTTCGCTACGTGTTCCAGGACACGCTCGGCATGGCGCTGCCGCGCCGTGCAGAGGAAATGAGCCGCGTTGGCGAGAAGGTTCGCGTTAGCGACCTGAAGCCGGGCGATCTGGTGTTCTTCAATACGATGCGCCGCACGTTCTCGCACGTCGGCATCTATATCGGCGACAACAAGTTTGTGCATTCGCCTTCCACGGGCAGCACGATTCGCGTCGACGACTTGGATAGCGGTTATTGGGAAAAGCGCTTCACGGGTGCACGCCGGATCGAGACCTCCTATCAGGAAGGGGAAGATCTGCGCAAGCGCGTGAATGCGTCGATCGGCGGCAATCAGTAACTGATTCAACTCGCACCGGCGGTTTGGGTGCGACAAAAAAGCCTGCTTCATTCGAAGCAGGCTTTTTGCGTTTGAGTGCTCGCCGATGTGCCGGCGAATCTTCCGTGCCGTTTTCCAAGGCGCCGCTCGGTGAGCGACGACAGCCGTAGCGCGCCGGTCGGTGCAACCGCCGCTGCCTTGCTGCGGGGTTACACCGCGGCGCGGCTGGCGGCTAGCTTGCGTTGCAACTCAGGCATCATCTTCGCCACCGCTTCCTCGCCGGCCAGAATCGCCGCATTGCGCTGCGAGAAATCGCTGCCGCTCATGGCGGCCAGATTGGGCCGGATCACGACGTCGGCATATTTGTCGAGTTCATAGGCCTTGATCGTCTGGCCCATGATCGTGAAAGTCTGCATCAGCACGTCGAATGAACTGGCGGTGAGGCCGCTTTCCGGGCGCTGAGAGATGTCCACGGCGATCACGAAATCCGCGCCCATCTTGCGCGCAAACGAAGCCGGCACCGGGCTCACCAGACCGCCATCCACATATTCGTGGCCGCCGATCTTTACCGGCTCGAAAATCGACGGCACGCTGCACGATGCGCGCACGGCAACGCCGGTGTTGCCGCGCTGGAACAGGATCGGCTGACCGGTTTTCAGATCGGTGGCGACCACGCCGAGCGGCTTGCTCATCTTTTCGATCGGACGGTTGTTCAGGGTCGTGTTCAGGTAATTCTGCAGCGCGACGCCTTGCAGAAAACCGCGCGTGCGAAACGGCATGGCCCAGTCGCTGATCGACGCTTCGTCCATGGTCAGTGCGAGCTTGTTCAGTGCAAAGCCGTTCATTCCCGAGGCGTACAGCGCACCGACTACCGAACCCGCGCTGGTGCCGGCCACGAGGTCGACCTGGATATTGCGCGCCTCCAGCGCCTTGATCACGCCGATGTGCGCGAAGCCGCGCGCGGCGCCGCCGCCCAGCGCGAGCCCGACGCGGATTGGCCGCTGCGGTTTGTCGAGCGGCGGCGTGTTGGCGGTAGGCGTGGCGGTAACCGGCGTGTTATCGGTCTTGCTGCCGCCGGTCGTGGTGCAGGCGGCCAGCACCGCGGAAGCGGCCGCCAATGAGAAGTGGCGACGGGCGAGGCGAGGGGATGACGGTTTCAACGGGTTCTCCAGCAACGGCATGGGTGGCGCGATCGGCGCAACCTGTGCCGCGATCAGGCGGATAGTCAAACGGATGGAGCCGCCGGCGGCGATTCCATGCACTGTGGTTCTATCCCCACCCGCAGCGCGCGCACATCATAAATCAAAGCTTCGGACCCGCGCCGGCCTCGTAATGAAACGTTGCAGAGGAAGCCCTCGGATGCCTCGGCGCACGCTTCCCGCGCGGCCTTGTGCGCTGCCATTGGCCATTCGGACGAGGGCTGGCAACGCCTGTTGGGAAGGTATAATTCGGCTCTCGCATTTATTTCCTTCGTGTCCGTGCAAGGCGCTTTCCGCTGCATGGGCGCGGTCCGCTGCCGCGCTTCACTGGCCATGTTCGCCACGGCGCCGGCGCCTGTCTTCCGAGTAACCGCTAATGACCACCTCCGTCCGTACCCGTTTCGCACCGAGTCCCACCGGCTTCATCCACCTCGGCAACATTCGCTCCGCGCTTTATCCGTGGGCGTTCGCGCGCAAGATGAAAGGGACTTTCGTGCTGCGGATCGAGGATACCGACGTCGAGCGTTCCAGTACCGAAGCGGTAGACGCCATTCTCGAAGGGATGGAATGGCTGGGCCTCGATTTCGACGAAGGCCCGTTCTACCAGATGCAGAACATGGACCGTTATCGCGAAGTGCTCGAGCAGATGCGGGATGCCGGCCTCGTGTATCCGTGCTACATGTCGACGGAAGAACTCGATGCGTTGCGCGAGCGTCAGCGCGCAGCCGGTGAAAAGCCGCGCTATGACGGCACGTGGCGCCCGGAACCCGGCAAGGTCTTGCCGGAGCCGCCGGCGGGCGTGCAACCGGTGCTGCGCTTCCGTAATCCGTTGACGGGTGTCGTGGCATGGGACGACGCGGTGAAAGGCCGCATCGAGATCTCGAACGAAGAGCTCGACGACCTCGTGGTCGCGCGCCCGGACGGCACGCCGATGTATAACTTCTGCGTGGTGGTCGACGATCTGGACATGCGCATCACGCACGTAATTCGCGGCGACGACCACGTGAACAATACGCCGCGTCAGATCAACATTCTGCGTGCGCTCGGCGCCGAGCCGCCGGTCTACGCGCACTTGCCGACCGTGCTGAACGAGCAGGGCGAGAAGATGAGCAAGCGCCACGGCGCAATGAGCGTGATGGGTTATCGCGACGCCGGTTTTTTGCCGGAAGCGGTGGTCAACTATCTGGCGCGTCTGGGCTGGTCGCATGGCGACGCGGAAATCTTCACACGGGAGCAGTTCGTCGAATGGTTCGATCTGGAGCATCTGGGCAAGTCGCCGGCTCAGTACGACCACGACAAGCTGAACTGGCTCAACGCGCACTACATCAAGGAAGCGGACAACGCGCGCCTTGCGGCACTCGCCAAGCCGTTCTTCGCTGAACTGGGCATTGACGAAGCCGCGATTGCGCAGGGCGCCGATCTGACGTCGGTGGTGGGCTTGCTGAAGGATCGTGCGTCGACGGTGAGGGAAATCGCCGGGAACGCGGCGATGTTCTATCGCGTACCCGCACCTGAAGCTGAGGCGCTCGCGCAGCACGTCACGGATGTTGTGCGGCCGGCGCTTGCCGATCTGGCGGCTTCGCTGAAAACGGTGGAGTGGACCAAGGAAGCGATCGCTGCGGCATTGAAGGCAACGCTCGGCGCGCACAAGCTGAAGATGCCGCAACTGGCCATGCCGGTTCGTCTGCTGGTGGCCGGCACCACGCATACGCCGTCGATCGACAGCGTGTTGATGCTGTTTGGTCGCGATGTCGTCGTCAGCCGTATCGAAAAAGCGTTGGCTTGAGCGCGTTCGCCTCTGCATTGAGCGGGTTTGCATGCGACTTGCGAAAAAAGTCGCATGCAATTGCTCAAAGGGTATTTACAAAGCGCAGATTGGCCTCTAAAATCTCGTTTCTGTTCTGCAAGGGGGGTATAGCTCAGCTGGGAGAGCGCTTGCATGGCATGCAAGAGGTCAGCGGTTCGATCCCGCTTACCTCCACCATCAGAGCAGAGTGAAGTGGTTCCGAAGTCTGGAGCTTGTAGCAAAAAAGACTTCACAAACAGCGGTAACGTAGTTAGAATATCGGTCTTTGCTGCAGACGAAGCGAAATTAGCCAAAAGTTAAGCTGAGTTGGCAGCAAGATAAAGACAGATCTGAAAAGATTATGTCCCCTTCGTCTAGAGGCCTAGGACATCACCCTTTCACGGTGAGTACAGGGGTTCGAATCCCCTAGGGGACGCCAAATATCAGCGTCGCTTTAGTATTCGATAAGAAGCAGTAAAGCAACGCAGCTTGCAGAGAAAAAACCAACGCTCGCAAGTCATGATAGGCAAACTGGAGTGGTAGTTCAGTTGGTTAGAATACCGGCCTGTCACGCCGGGGGTCGCGGGTTCGAGTCCCGTCCACTCCGCCAGACAAAGCCCGTTCATGCAAACCTGAACGGGCTTTTTCATTAAAGGTGTAAGCAGTACGTTGTCCCCTTCGTCTAGAGGCCTAGGACATCACCCTTTCACGGTGAGTACAGGGGTTCGAATCCCCTAGGGGACGCCAGAACATCGGCGTCGTTCAGTGTCAATATGAGCGGTGCAGCGGGTGAGTGAGCCAGGCTCACACGCCACGGTCAAAAAATCTGGAGCGGTAGTTCAGTTGGTTAGAATACCGGCCTGTCACGCCGGGGGTCGCGGGTTCGAGTCCCGTCCGCTCCGCCAGATTTTAAAAAGCCCACTTCGAAAGAAGTGGGCTTTTTTTATTTCCGCAGCCGGGTTTGCCTGGGTATCGTCCGGGTATGCTCGGGACAAACAGCCATTGCCAGCGCGCGCGGCCTGTTTTACCGTTGACCCGACTCATCTTCGTCGTTCCACCATGTTCGATCCAACCGAAGCCCCGTCACCGTTTTATCTGCGCCAGGCCAGCATGGACGATTTCGAGTTCGCTGAGGCGCTGACTCGCAATAACATGGGTGGCTACTACCGTCGGCACCATCTGGTCTGGCGTGGCGATCTGTTTCTCGGCAGCTGGCGTGAGTCGGAGAATTTTATTCTCGAAGTGGACGGCATGCCGATCGGCGTGCTGCGCATTACCCAGGAAGGCGATTCGCTGCATATCCGCGATGTGCAAATTGCCGAGGGGCATCGGCGGCTCGGCGCCGGCACGTATCTGCTCGATATGTCTCATCAGTGGGCGCGCGAGCGCGGGCTGCGCGAGTTGCAGTTGCGCGTATTCGTCGACAATCCTGCCGCGCGGCTGTACCAGCGCAAGGGATACAAGCTGACCGGGCCGCGTCTGGCGCAACTCGGGGCGATCCGTCACCTGGCGCGGCGCGTCTGACGCACGGCGGCTAGTGGCCGGCGGTTTCGCGCTATGCCGTCACTTTTGCGCGCTTTCTTCAACCGTCCCGCTCTCCACCCGATGCTCCGCGCCACGTTCGATGAACGCGCGTGGGCTTTCGCCGAATGCCCGCCGGAACATCGCCGAGAACGCACTCTGGCTCTGATAACCCAACTCCTGCGCGACATGTGAAAGCGGCCGTCCCTGACTCAACAGCGGAATCGCGCGCGCGAGAATGGCCTGCTGACGCCATTGTGAAAAGCTCACGCCCAACTCCTGACGAAACAGCCGCGCAATCGTGCGCGTACTCGCCCCCACGCTCGATGCCCATTGTTCGAGCGACTCGCCGTGCGTCGGGTCCGCGATCACGGCCTCGCACAACGCGCGCAAGCGCTTCTCGTTGGGCATCGGCACGGACAGCGGCAACGGTTCCGAACGCGTCAGTTCGTCGAGCGCGAGCGCGCCTAGCAATTGTTCGCGCGTCGCCGAAATGCCTGGCGTATCGAGCGCGGCAATGACTTCGCGCAGCAGGTCCGATACTTCGACCACGCGTGGCGCATCCAGTCCGGCCGGGACGGTGCTTTCGGTGATGTAGAGCGTGCGCAGGAATGCATCTTCGACGGCGACCACTTCGTGTGTCACGTGCGGCGGCACCCAGATTGCCCGGGATGGGGGCACCATCCAGGTCGTGCCGGTTGTCGCGACCCGCAGCACGCCGCGCGACGCATAGGCCACCTGGGCCCACGCGTGCGTGTGTCGCGCGATGCGCCAGCCCGACGGCATCAGCCGCGAGCGCACGCGGATCGGGTGCGTTTGCGTCGGCTGGAATTCGGGCGGGATGTCGGCGAAGTGGACCTGGCTCGACAGGACTGAGTCAGAGGACGAATTCATGTTGAAGATCGATCCAATGGATGGAACGCAAAAAACGCTGTGCTTGCAAATGCGGAACTCGTGAGCAGGGCGCTCTCATCTACTGAGCGCTTTACGGACCTCAAGGCCCACGGCCCAGATTCAAGCTCTAAGGTTCAACCCCAGGCTCCAAGGCCCAACCCCAAGCTCAAAAGCCCAACCCCAAGCTCAAAAGCCCAACCCCAAGCTCAAAAGCCCAACCCCAAGCTCAAAAGCCCAACCCCAAGCTCAAAAGCCCAACCCCAGGCTCCAAGGCCCAGACCCAAGCTCCAAGGCTCAACCCCAAAACTCCCCCTGGCCACTCATTGTAGGTGTTACGTCGGGGTCAACGTTGCATAATGTCCCGATTACACGGATCCTGAGGAGAAGGCCATGAGTTTTGCAACCGCCGACTTGTGTGACGCACACGAGGACCAACTGGCGCTGGGCACGTTGCGGGTGCTCGAGCCGGTCTTTCATCTCTTCAGTCGCGCCGAATGCTTCAGCGGCGAGGCCGTCACGCTAAAAGTATTCGAAGACAACGCACTCGTACGTGCCACGCTCGAGGAGAAGGGCGCCGGCCGGGTGCTGGTGGTCGACGGCGGTGGCAGCCTACGTTGCGCACTGGTGGGCGGCAATCTCGCGCAAATCGCCGAGCAGAATGGCTGGGCGGGCATCGTGCTGAACGGATGCGTGCGTGACACGCTCGAGCTCAATGAAGTCAATGTCGGCGTGGCGGCGTTGGCGACCTGCCCACGGCGTGGCCAGAAGCTCGGCATCGGCCAGCGCGACGTGCCGGTGCAATTGCCGGGCGCGCTGGTGCGTCCGGGCGAATGGATCTATGCGGATATCGACGGCGTGCTGGTGGCGAGCGCGCCGCTGAACTGAACCCCGGCAACAGCCGGGGCAAGCCGAACCCCTCATCAAGGAGAGCAAACGACGATGCAGACCGTCTTTGTATACGGCACGTTGCGTGCCGGTGAAGTGAACGATCTTAGGAATGCTGCCGCGCGTAACGATATCGCCGCGCCGAATCTGCTCGGCACGGCCACGGTGCGCGGTCATCTATTCGACTTCGGTTTGTATCCGGGCCTCGTGATCGACGAAGCGGGCGTGGACGTCACGGGCGACGTCTACGAAATCGACGATGAACTGGTTGCGGTGCTCGACGAGATCGAAGCGGTGTACCCGGGCGTCGAAGATCGTTTCCTCGCGCGGGAAGTGATGGTGAAAGTAGACGGTAACGTCGTGAACTGCCGCTTCTATCCTGTCACGCCCCATGCAGTGAAGGGTCTCCCGGAAATCAGATCGGGCGATTGGGTCGAATATCGTAGCTCGCGCTGAGAGGGCACGACCAATCCCGCAGCGAAATGCACCGCGAGCACATGACGGACTGACGGACGCATCACGCGCCCCCGCGAGCATTCCCGCGAGCGCATAAAAAAACGGCCCGGCAGGCATGCGCCTGTCGGGCCGTCCGGTCGGTCAGCCTTGCGACCCGGGCCGCTCGTTCATCTTGCGTGGCTGGTGAAAGCGGGCCCGGTACGACGTCGTTGTTGCGGATCAATGAGGCAGATCAATGAGGCTGCTGCAGACGCTATTCAGATACCTCAGATTTCCTCATACAGCGGCAGCGTCAGGAAGTCGGTGAACTGCTCCGACGTCGACATCTCTTCGAAGATTTGTGCGGCGCGATCGTACGGTTTCGTATCGCCGCCGACTGCCAGCTTCACCTTGTCGAGTTCTTCCGCCGACAGTTCGCGCACCAGCTCGGCCGTGACCTTGCGGCCGTCTTCGAGCTTGCCCTTCGGCGAGCGAATCCATTGCCACACTTGCGAGCGCGAGATCTCCGCGGTGGCGGCGTCTTCCATCAGGTTGTGAATCGGCACGCAGCCATTGCCCGCGAGCCACGAACCCAGGTAGTGAATGCCGACGTTGATGTTGTTGCGCAGACCGCCTTCGGTGATCGGCGCTTCCGGGCGGAAGTCCGTCAGGTCGGTCGCCGTGACGAGCACGTCGTCGCGTTGCTTGCTGATCTGATTCGGTTTGTCGCCGAGCACCTTGACGAATTCTTCCATTGCGATCGGCACGAGGCCCGGATGCGCGACCCAGCCACCGTCGTAACCGTCGCCCGCGTCGCGTGCCTTGTCCGAGCGCACGCCGCCCATTGCCTTGTCGTTCGCGGCCGGATCGTTCTTGATCGGAATCAGCGCGCTCATGCCGCCGATTGCCGGCGCGTTGCGGCGATGGCAAGTCTTCAGCAACAGCAGCGCGTAGGCGCGCATGAACGGCGAGGTCATCGTGATCTGCGAACGGTCGGCGAGACAGAAATCGCGGTCGTTCTTGAACTTCTTGATCGCCGAAAAGATGTAGTCCCAACGGCCGGCGTTCAGGCCCGAGCTATGCTCGCGCAACTCGTACAGGATCTCGTCCATTTCGAATGCGGCGACGATCGTTTCGATCAGCACGGTTGCGCGAATCGTGCCGCGCGGCACGCCCACGGCTTCCTGTGCGGCGAGGAAGATATCGTTCCACAGGCGCGCTTCCAGATGGCTCTCCATCTTCGGCAGATAGAAGTAGGGCGCCGTGCCGCGTGCAACCTGTTCCTTTGCGTTGTGAACCATGAAGAGCGCGAAATCGAAGATGCCGCCGGACACGCGCTTGCCGTCCACCGTCACGTGCTTTTCATCCAGATGCCAGCCGCGCGGACGCACGATCAGCGTGGCGATCTTGTCGTTCAGCGTGTACGACTTGCCGTTCTGTTCGAGCGAAATCGTGCGGCGCACCGCGTCCTTCAGATTGATGTGACCGGTAATCTGGTTATCCCAGCTCGGCGCATTCGAATCCTCGAAGTCGGTCATGTACGAATCCGCGCCCGAATTCAGCGCGTTGATGATCATCTTGCGCTCGACTGGTCCGGTGATTTCCACGCGGCGGCATTGCAGATCGTGCGGCAGCGGCGCGATCTTCCAGTCGCCTTCGCGCACGCTTTTCGTTTCGGCGAGGAAGTCGGGGCGCTCACCGGCATCGAGGCGCTTGGTGCGTTCCACCCGCGCTTGCAGCAGTTGCTGACGGCGCGGTTCGAACGTGCGATGCAGCGCGGCGACGAGTTCGAGCGCGTCGCGGGTGAGGATCGTTTCATAGCCCGGCTTGATTTCAGCCGTGATTTCCATGCCCTGCGGCAGTTGCAGCGATGATTGCGATGACAGCGGATTCGCCATGGTTTTTCCTTGGTCGGTCAGATTGCAAAGATGCAAATGTTGAGAGGCGGTTGAATTGCGTCGTGGTATCCAGATGAGAGCTGTCATGCGCCAGGGCTGTGGCGCGTGCGGCTGCCGCCCGGATTGCCGGTGCTGCCCGTGCCGCTGGTGCGGCCGGGCGACGCGAGGGACTTCAGAAAAGCGAGCAGATCGTTCATGCCTCCGCCCGCGCCATGCGGCGTGACGCCCAGTTCTTCGGCTGGTGCGTTTTGCCGGTTAAGCCAGAAAGTCGTGAAGCCGAACCAGCCGGCGCCTGCCACGTCCCAGCCGTTCGACGACACGAAGACAATCTCGCGCGGCTCTGCGCTGAAGGCGTGCGTGCCGAGCGTGTAGGCTGCGGGCGAGGGTTTGTAGGCGCGTACTGTGTCGACGGATAGGACATGGTCGAACAGCCCCGTCATGCCGGCGCTCTTCACGGCGATGTCGAGCATTTGCGGGTTGCCGTTCGAGAGGATCGCGAGACCGGGCCTTGCCGTTGCTCCGGCTTTGCCGCCCACAGCGGCAGATGCGGATCCTGACGACGCCGAAGGCGCGTCGCGCAACTGGCGCAGTGCGGGCACGGCATCGGGAAAAGCGGACAGGCACGCATATTCATCCATCAGACGCTTCTCTGCCGCGCGGCCCAACGTGAGATGCAGTTTCCTGGCGGAGAAGCGCAAGGCGTCGAGCGTGATGTCCCAGAACGGCCGGTAGTGCGCGCCGGATGCGCCGGCCGGATCGGCGAGCGTGCGCAGCTGCGTGTATTCGATCTGTTTCTGGCGCCACAAGTGCGAGAGCGCATCGCCATGGCCGGGGAACATTTGCTCTGCGGCAGCGATCACCGAGTGCACGTCGAAAAGCGTGCCGTACGCGTCGAAAATCACTGCTCTAGGAAAAGGTGTCGTTATGGCCGACATTGCCGTGCACTCCTATCAGAGGTCAGGACGAATTGTATTAGTGACGCTGTATGCTAAAAAAGAGGTAAAAGATCACTTGATCTTTTACTTTCATGCACCTAATCTGACGCGCACCGACCACTTTCCTGCGCAGCCCCAAGAGAATTTCTTTCGGGCGTTGCGGCTTCGTTGCCCATGGACCGTTTCAAGCAGATCGAGACTTTCGTTACCGTTGCGGCCAAAGGCAGCCTGTCCGCCGCGGCGCTCGCGGAAGGCGTCGCGCCCGCGATCATCGGCCGCCGCATCGATGCGCTCGAAGAGCGCCTCGGCGTCAAACTGCTGGTGCGCACCACGCGCAAGATCACGCTGACCTTCGAAGGCTCGGCGTTTCTCGAGGATTGCCAGCGCGTCATCCACGACATGCAGAACGCCGAGGCCAGCGTGTCGGCGGGCGGCGTGAAGGCGAGCGGCCATTTGCGGCTGTCGGCGCCGGCCGGGTTTGGGCGTCGGCATGTGGCGCCGCTGGTGCCCGCTTTCACCGTCGCGCATCCGGATGTGTCGATTACACTCGACCTGTCCGACCGGCTGGTCGACCTCGTCAACGAAGGATTCGACTGCGCGGTGCGCCTGGGCGAACTGCCGGATTCGTCGCTGGTGTCGCTCAAGCTTGGGGAGAACCGTCGTGTGTGCGTGGCTGCGCCGTCGTATCTGAGCCGGCGCGGTTCGCCGCATTCGCTGGCCGATCTCGCGCACCACAATTGCCTCGCGCTCGGCGCGAGCGCCAATCAGCAGCGCGGCTGGATGTTCCAGCAGGGGGACAAGGTCGTGTCGATCAAGGTATCCGGCACGATGGAGTGCTCGGATGGCGCCGTGCTGCACGAGTGGTGCCTCGAGGGTTATGGGCTTGCATGGCGCTCGTGGTGGGAGGTCGGCACGGATATCGCCGCTGGCCGGCTGGTGAGCGTGCTCGATGAGTTCGCCGCGCCGCCGATCGGCATCCATGCGGTTTTTCCGCAGCGCCGGCATTTGCCACTGCGGGTCCGGCTGTTTCTGGACTTTCTCAAGCATACGTACGGCCATCCTGACTACTGGGGCGAGGCGGGCTGAGGTGGGACTGAGGCCAGACGATCTGCGCAATGACCCTTTTGGGTTGTTTTGCGCAGGCGCCATACACGAGCGCCCCACACGAGAACCAACCCGCCGCACCAATCCGCTGCGCCAACCCGTCACACCAACCCACGCAACGGGTTTCCGATATGCGGACAGACCCGCACAACCGCCTTGACCTCATTTCTGCGAACTACAATCGATTGAAGCGGCTTCCATGCCGATCGCGGGACGCTGAAGCCGCGCTGCACGCAGCCGGCGACGGAGGGCATCATGTTCAGGCACATCCTGGTTCCGACCGATGGTTCCGACCTGTCACGCAAGGCGATAGACGGCGCCATTGATCTCGCGCAGGCCGTCGGCGCTCGCGTCACGGCCTATGCGTGTCTGCCGCAATATCCGTATTCCCCGTTCTCCGACGTGGTGGTCGAACCGCCGGTCGAGTTTCTGCGGCGCAGCGAACGGGAAGCGCACGTGCACCTGCGGGAAGTGGAACTGGCCGCGCGCCGTGTCGGTGTTGCGTTCGACAGTCACACCAGCGTGCATCCGGCACCCTATCTCGGCATTATCGAAGCGGCCGAGCAGGGTGGCTGCGACGTGATTTTCATGGCGTCGCACGGACGGCGGGGCCTCGGCAGCCTGTTGATCGGCAGCGAGACGCAGCGGGTCCTGACGCATACGAAGATTCCGGTCATCGTGTACCGCTGAGGCGCACGCTCGCGATCACATCGCCGGCACAGATACGACATGGCAAAAAAAACGCGCCGGCGATGAGGCCGGCGCGTCCCATGCTTCGCCGCACAATGCATTGCGCTGGCTTTTTTCCGCTGCTGCGATCACTCCCAGGCTCCAGCCATCAGGGCAGACCGGCGTACTTCGGCCCTGATGGCATGCCTCCCTGACAGCGGCCCTCTAACGGAGCCGCTGTTTCGTCTGCCTTGCTGCTTCCGCGATCAGACCGCGAAATCCCTTAAGCGACCTTCTTGTCGAAGAACTGTTCGTCTTCCGTCGAACCGTGCAGCGCGGTCGTCGATGCATCGCGCTCGACCGTTTGCGTCACGGCGTCGAAGTAGCCGGTGCCGACTTCGCGCTGGTGCTTGACCGCGGTGAAGCCCTTTTCGGCGGCAGCGAATTCAGCCTGCTGCATTTCGACGAAGGCGGTCATCTGGTTGCGGGCATAGCCATGCGCCAGGTTGAACATCGAGTAGTTCAGCGCGTGGAAGCCAGCCAGCGTGATGAACTGGAACTTGTAGCCCATTGCGCCGAGTTCGCGCTGGAATTTGGCGATGGTTGCGTCGTCCAGGTTCTTCTTCCAGTTGAACGACGGCGAGCAGTTGTACGACAGCAGCTGGTCCGGGAATTCCTTGTGGATCGCGTCGGCGAATTTCTTCGCGAACTCGAGGTCCGGCTTGCCGGTTTCGCACCAGATCATGTCGGCGTACGGCGCATAAGCGAGACCACGCGAGATTGCCTGTTCCAGACCCGGCTTCGTACGATAGAAACCTTCCACCGTGCGCTCGCCCGTCAGGAACGGCTTGTCGTTGTCGTCCACGTCAGACGTGATCAGGTCTGCGGCTTCCGCGTCGGTGCGAGCCAGCAGCACGGTCGGCGTACCCGAGACGTCCGCGGCCAGACGTGCAGCCGTCAGCTTGGCGATGTTTTCGCGGGTCGGCACGAGCACCTTGCCGCCCATGTGGCCGCACTTCTTCACCGAAGCGAGCTGGTCTTCGAAGTGCACGCCTGCGGCGCCGGCTTCGATCATGGCCTTCATCAGTTCGAATGCGTTCAGCACGCCGCCGAAACCGGCTTCCGCGTCCGCCACGATCGGTGCGAAGTAGTCGATATAGCCTTCGTCGCCCGGGTTCTTGCCTTCCGACCACTGGATCTGGTCAGCGCGCGTCAGCGTGTTGTTGATGCGCTTCACGACGAGCGGCACCGAGTTCGCCGGGTACAGCGACTGGTCCGGGTACATTTCACCGGCCACGTTCGCATCGCCTGCCACTTGCCAGCCCGACAGGTAGATCGCCTTCAGGCCGGCCTTGACCTGTTGCATCGCCTGGTTGCCGGTCAGCGCGCCGAGCGAGTTGACGAACGGCTCGTTGTTGACGCTTTCCCACAGCTTTTCCGCGCCGCGCTTGGCAAGCGTGTGCTCCACTTGCAGCGAGCCGCGCAGACGGATCACGTCTTCAGCGGTGTACGTACGCTTCACGCCTTTCCAGCGCGGATCGGTTTCCCATTGCTGTTGGAGTTGCTTGGCTTGTTGTTCGCGCGACATGGTGTGCTCCTTGGTTGCCTGTAATAGATAGGTGACTCTGTCGACCCGGGTTGGCGCTTTGGCGCTGGCTCGGATCCCATGCAAGAAACTTGCAGTCTTCGTCGAAGCGCTTGGCCGGTAGAGGCGTTTCGTTTCGTGAAGTCTTATATAAGAGTCTAGGCAAATCGATCGTCGCGCAATAGTCTGCGAGGAGCGTTTTTTGAATATTTATTTCCTTTAAAAATCAGTTATTTATAGAATGTGTTCCGCATTGGGAAATGACTTTTCCCATCTTGCAATAGGCTCTGTTGTGCCTTGCAGCACGATTTTTTACGACGCAAAAAAATTTTCCACATCGTGAAATTTCGCCGGTGCCCAAAGTAGGTACGAAAAAAAACCGGCGCCTGAGCACCGGTTTCTTTCGACTGACGAACGGCGCGAGGCCGTTCGGGTCTTTTCAGGCCGCCTGACGTACTGAACGAGCCACGTAAATAGCGTTTGCCTGTTGACTGCTGAGTCGCTGCTTAGCTGCCGCGACGCGCCGTACGCGGACCGTCGCTGCGGCGTGCGCCGTAGCCGCCGTCACGCGAACCGCCGCCGAAGCCGCCTTCACGCGAGCCGCCACCGAAGCCGCCTTCACGTGAACCGCCGCCAGCCGACTTGCCGGCCCAGCCGCCGCCATTGCTGCTACCGCTGCGCGAACCGCCGCCATTACCGGCCGGCTTGCCTGCGCCGCTGCCGAAGCGACGGCCACCACCGTTGCCACCGCCCGGACGGCCACGGCCGCCAAAGCCAGGACGGCCGCCACCGCCCGACGGAGCCGACTTGCGCGGCTCAAAGCCTGCGACGACGTTGACCGGCAGCGGCGTGCGCACGAAACGCTCGATGCGCTTCAGCGCGCCTTGTTCCGCGTGGTGCACGAGGCTCACTGCGATACCCGAGCGGCCAGCACGGCCGGTACGGCCGATACGGTGCACGTAGTCTTCAGCGAACTTCGGCAGGTCGTAGTTGAACACGTGCGTGATGCCCGGAATGTCGATACCGCGAGCGGCGACGTCCGTGGCTACCAGCACGCGCACGCGGCGCTCGCGCAGAGCCTTGATCGTGCGGTTGCGCGCACCTTGCGGCAGATCGCCGTGCAGCGCAGCCGATTCGAAACCGGCGTCGGCCAGACGGCCGGCCAGTTGGTCCGCGTCCATCTTGGTTGCCGTGAAAACGATAGCCTGGTCGAGGCCCTCGTCACGCAGCAGATGGTCGAGCAGACGATCCTTGTGATCGCGGTCGTCGACATAGTGGACGGTTTGCGCGATGTTGGTGCGTTGTTCGAGGCGTTGAACGATCTCGATCCGTTCCGGATCCTTCAGCAGACGGCCGGTCAGCGAGCTGATCTTGCCGTCGAGCGTAGCCGAGAACAGCATGGTTTGACGCGTAGCCGGCGTAGCGGCGACGATCGTTTCGATGTCTTCGATGAAGCCCATGTCGAGCATGCGGTCGGCTTCGTCGAGCACGAGGATCTGCAGTTGCGACAGATCGATACGGCCGCGTTCCAGGTGGTCGATCAAACGGCCAGGCGTAGCAACCAGGATTTCCGGGTTCTTCGCCAGCAGCATCAGCTGTTGACCGTAAGCGACGCCGCCCAGAATGCTGACGGTACGCAGACGCTTGAGGTGCTTGCCATACGTGGCAGCGGCGGTGGTGACCTGCATCGCGAGTTCGCGGGTCGGCGTCAGAACCAGCATGGTCGGACGGGCAACCGGTTGCGGGCGGCGCGTGCGGGCACCGTCAGCCGGACGCGGCTCACGCGGCTGGCTGGCTTGCTGTTTTTGCAGTTGCGAGAAACGCTCGATGGCGGGCAGCATGAACGCGGCGGTCTTGCCCGAACCGGTCGGGCTCGAGACCATCAGATCGCGGCCGGCGATGCCGGCGGGGATTGCGCGTTGCTGAACCGGAGTCGGGTTTTGATAACCAGCGGCGGTCAGGGCGGAGACGACATCCGCGGAGAGACCGAGCGACGCGAACGACGGGCCGGTCGGCGCTGCGGCTTCTGCGGCGACAGCTTCCGGAGCGGCAGCGACTGCTGCGGCTTGTGCGGGTGCAACATTGCTGTCAACGAGACCGAGGGCTTGATCGGCGATGGCGTTCAACGGGCTGCTGGGGGTATTGCTCGAAGTCATGAGAATCCTTGATACACAGGGAATTAAAACGTCGGCGCCAATCGGCATACCCAAGTCGTCGGATTCAGCGAGCAAAGAAGCAGCGAGCAAATCGAAAAACGGGGGCAGCTCGCGACAATGAAGGCGAGCTTTTCGTTAGAAGCTGTATCGGATGCGACATGCCAAAACGGCGTGCCGCCAGCCTGGGACATGATCGCCCGTAGGGGGCTAGGCAGGAGGGGACAGGTTCTAAACTGGATTGGAGCTAAACGCTACGAGGCGCTGCGCCGCAAAGGCCGCTAGAGGAAAGCCGGGCAAAGCAGTGAAGCGCAGGCAGCATTGTATAGGGTTTTGTTGCACTGCGCCACTGTTAGGACGTTTCCTGGCGGAAAACTTTCCTCTGGCTGCCCGAATGGGCTTAGGAGTCTGTCCAGCGGGTTTGCTTGAGGGACTTACGGATTTGTGGACTTGCTTGCCCCCAAGAGGACTTGTTTGCCCACAAGGTTTTTTCCGAACGGGCGGGCCCAGTGGCTGCCTTAGGGGCAGCCTCAAGCGCGCCTTAGGGCCACCCAGGCGGGCTGCCGTGCCGCGGTCACTCCAAGGCGGCCGCGGCCCGCGGTTTCAACAACGGATTTCGCCGCGGAGTCAGATTCAGGCGGCGGCGCCGCTTTTGAGGGCTTCGATCAGCTCGACATATTGCTGTTTCGCTGCGTCTTGCGCCGTGCCTTTGAGCGCGGCCCACGCATCGTACTTGTATTTGCCGACGATATCGGTGAAGCCGGGTTTGTCGCCGTGGACGTCGCCATCAACGGCCTGCTTGTAGAGGGCATAAAGGCGCAGAAGGGTAAGGTTGCCCGGACGCTCCGGCAGTTGCTTGGCATCTTCCTGGGCCTGGACGAATTGCGCGTTGATGTCTGTCATGGTGGTTTTGCCCGGCTGGCGGGTTGGTTTTGGCTGGGCTGATGATCATAACAACTGCATGCTGGCGCGGGGCCGAGGGCTTATTCCAAACATCCTTCGCTATTCGGCCGACACACCCAAAACCGCATCCGCACGCGCCGTGCCGATTACAATACGGTCCATGACTCAAACTGTGCTTCTTGCTCTCGATACCTCGACCGAATTCTGCTCGGTAGCGCTTCTGTCCGCCGTCGGCGGCGTGGCGAGCCAGACAGCGGACCAAGGCAACGCCGAACCCCGGATCTGGATGCGCCATGAGCAAACGGGTGCAGTCTCCAGCACGCGTCTCT
Organism: Paraburkholderia caffeinilytica; assembly: GCF_046030355.1. Lineage (GTDB taxonomy): Bacteria > Pseudomonadota > Gammaproteobacteria > Burkholderiales > Burkholderiaceae > Paraburkholderia > Paraburkholderia caffeinilytica_B. The sequence continues at coordinate 261,178 of NZ_JAQQCQ010000004.1, read as the reverse complement.
TGCCCGCCATTCGCGAACTTTTCGACGAAGCCGGCCTGAAGCTGGCGAATTGCAACGCCATTGCCTTCGGCTCCGGTCCCGGCTCTTTCACGGGTCTTCGCACCGCGACGGGCGTCGCGCAGGGCCTCGCGTTCGGCCTGAACCTGCCGGTCGTGCCGGTCAGCACGCTGCTGGCCTGTGCGGAAAGCGCACGGCTGCGCGATCCGTCGGCGATCCGCGTGCTCGCCGCGCTCGACGCCCGCATGGACGAAATCTATTGGGCCGACTACGCCTGGGACGCCGCCCTTGGTGAATGGCGCACGCTTCAGCCGGCTTCGCTCGACGCACCGGAACGGCTCGTTTTGCCCGACGTCCCCTTCACCCTGGCGGGTAATGCGGCTGCGGCCTTCGGTGCGCGGCTGCCCGCCGCCGCGGCTGCGCGAATCGTCGACAGCGAAGCGCTGCCGCATGCCGTGCCGCTCGCGCACGCGGCATTGCGCGCGTTTCGCGCCGGCCGCACCGTGCCCGCGGATCAGGCCGCGCCGGAATACATTCGCGACAAGGTCGCCCAGACGACGGCGGAGCGCGTCGCTGAAAAAGCCGCCAAGGCTGAGCAGGCCGCTGCCAGGCTGGCGCACGAGGCGCATCAAGGCGAGGGCCGGCAATGAGCGGCGTGTTGCTGGCGGACCGTTATATGTCGCCGATGACCGAAGCCGATCTGGACGAGGTCGCGGCCATCGAAAAGATTGCCTACGAATTCCCCTGGAGCCGTGGCAATTTCGGCGATTCGCTGCGTAATGGCTATTTCGGCATCTGCATGCGTCATGTAACCGGCACGCTGATCGGTTATTGCGTGCTGATGCCGGTCGTCGATGAAATGCATCTGCTCAATTTGTGCGTGACGCCCGCCGCGCAAGGTGCGGGTGCCGGGCTCACGCTGCTGCGCGAAGCGGTGCGCATTACGCGCGCCGAAAAACTCGACGGTCTGCTGCTCGAAGTGCGGCCCTCGAATCACCGGGCTATCCGGCTGTACGAGCGTTTCGGCTTTGCGTCGATCGGCCGGCGCAAGAACTATTATCCGGCGCGGCATCGCAGCCGGGAGGACGCCATCGTGATGCGTTTCTCGTTTGCCACGGAGGGCGCAGATGGCGCTGCATGAATCGGTACTGGAAGAGTTCGGACTTGCGCCGCTGTGGGTGCGTCGCGGGATGTCGGCGGCGCAGGAGCCTGCCGGTGACGTCGGGGGCGAGCAGGGCGCCGGTGCGTTAGCGAATCAGGCGGCCCATCGCGACGATCCGGGTGCGGCAGCGCGTGAAGCGTCGTCGGCTGCGTTTGCGCAGGATGGTCGAGACGGTACGCGGCCTGCAACGCAAACCGGTGAAGCTCGACAAACCGATTCCGCACACGTGCCGGGCGAGCGCCGCGCGCCGGTTCGCGCGGATCAAGCGTCGCCGCCCGCCGAAGCGCGCGATCGATTCGATCGCCAGACTCCGGCACGTGCAGGTGATCTGTCGCGGTCCATGCAGGAGCCGGATCAAGGCGAGCGCCTTGCGCCGCCAGCGCAAGAACAGCAAAGACGCATGCAGGCGCCGGCTGAAGCGCGGCAGCCATCGCCGCAGCCTCGTACGCCGGAACCGCCGGCGTTCGACGCTCCACCCGACGACGATTTCGCATGGTTCGACGATCAGCCGGTCCACGTGCCCACTGAAGCGCGCCGCGAGGCGCCCGAGTCCTCATCGGTCCAGACGCTCGACTGGGACGCGTTGAGCGAGCGGGTCGCCGCCTGCGAACGCTGCCGCCTGTGCGAGAAACGCACGAACACGGTATTCGGCGTCGGCGACCGCAACGCCGACTGGATGCTGATCGGCGAAGCGCCGGGTGAAAACGAAGACCGCCTGGGCGAGCCGTTCGTCGGCCAGGCCGGCAAGCTGCTCGACAATATGCTGCGTGCGCTGACGCTCGCGCGCGACAGCAATGTCTATATCGCCAACGTGATCAAGTGCCGCCCGCCGGGCAACCGCAATCCCGAGCCGGACGAAGTCGCGCGTTGCGAGCCTTATCTGCAGCGGCAGGTCGCGCTGGTCAAGCCGAAGCTGATCGTCGCGCTGGGCCGTTTCGCCGCGCAAAGTCTGCTGAAAACCGACGCGAGCATTTCGTCGCTGCGCGGCCGCGTGCATGAATACGAAGGCGTACCGGTGATCGTCACCTATCACCCGGCGTATCTGCTGCGCAGCCTGCCCGACAAGGCGAAGGCCTGGGCCGACCTGTGCCTCGCGCGCGACACGTGGCTCGCGGCGGGCGGCGCGCCGTCCAGCGCGGCAAAGTGACGGACGTGAGCGGATCGACGGCGCGCTTCGCCGTCCCGCCCGGCACATCCGTGGCAATCCTCGGGCAACTGCTCGATACCTTGTGCGAACCGGCCGTGCGTGATCTCGCGTGGTTGCTATTGAGCGCGGATTTGTTGCGAGCGCAACCACCGGTGGGTGCGCTCGCGACTCCTTTCGCCACGCAGCAGGAAGCTGATGCAACCGTCGACTGGTTGCGCGCGCTGGACGCCGATCCGGCCGACCTGCACCGCGATCTCGCCACGACCCGTATCACGCGTCTTGGCCGCTACGCCGAACGGCTGCTCGGATGGTTCCTGCAACATGGGCCGGCGGCGCGGCTGGTCGCGGCCGGCGTGCCGTTGCGGCGTTCGGGTGTCACGCTCGGTGAATGCGATTTTCTGGTGCAGACGCAACGGGGCGTGCGGTTGCATTGGGAACTGGCGGTGAAGTGTTATCTGCATGCAGGCGAAAGCCGTGCGCAGCCGGGTACACAGCCGGTGGCACGTCTCGCGGATTATGTCGGACCGAATCTCAAAGACCGTTTCGATCTGAAGCTCGCGCACGTGCTGAATCATCAACTGCCGTTGAGCGCGCGCGAAGAGTTTGCATCGGTTGGTCATGCAGGGCCGTGGACGCCGCAAATGTTCATCAAAGGCTGGTTGTTCTATCGCGCTGGCGAGACGTCGGCCGATCCTGTCGAACTCGATCCGTTGCATGGCCGAGGCTGGTGGGTGACCCGTAGCGAGTGGCCGGATTTTGCCGCGGTGCATGCACAAATATGGCGCGTGCTGCCCCGGTTGGAATGGCTTGCGCCGAGACGGCACGCGTCAGATGCGGCGGGTGAGGCGGAAGGAGTGGGATTGACCTTTGTCGATGCCGGAACGCTCGCAGTGCAAACTTTACATCAGCACGGACCGACCATGATCGCGGCGTTTGTCGATGACGGCACCGGTCACCGCGTCGAACGCTCGCGCGGCTTCATCGTGCCGGATGAGTGGCCAGAGCTGGCGCAGACCTACGCGCGGCAATAGCGGGATGTGTGGTTAATGGCACCGGCGCGGGGTTGCCCGAACGCGTGGTTGCTTGCCCGCTGATTTCCGACCAGATTCATCGTTGAATCCAGCAGCTGAATCGAGCGGCCTACGGCATCGCCTGCCACAACCATGCGCCGCCCCGTTCAATCCCTCACCACCACCGATAAAAGTGATGCACCGGCCCGACGCCGCTGCCAACGCTCAGCCGATCGCTCGCTTGCAACGCGCCGGTCAGGTACAGCTTGGCGTCGGCAACCGCGCTCGCCAGATCGGCGCGCTGCGGAATCAGTGCCGCAATCGCCGATGACAGCGTGCAGCCCGTCCCATGCGTATTCTTCACCGGCACGCGCGGACCGCCAAGACGCAGCGTGCCGCTTTCCTGTATTAGCCAGTCGGGACTGTCCGTCGCGCTCAAATGGCCGCCCTTCATCAGCACCGCCCGCGCGCCAAGCGCGCGCAGCGCTTCGCCTTGTTCGACCATGCCAGCTTCGTCGGTGGCCGCGTGCACGCCCAGCAGGGCCGCGGCTTCCGGCAGATTCGGCGTCAGCAGATCGGCCAGCGGGAGCAATTCGTCACGCACGGCCGCGACCGCGTCCGGCAGCAGCAGCGCGTGATTGCTCTTCGAAATCATCACCGTGTCGAGCACGACGTGCTTCGGCTTGTGCCGCCGCAGCACGTCGGCAACCGCGCGCGCGATTCCCGCATTCGCCAGCATGCCGATCTTCACGGCATCGATACGGATGTCGTCGAACACCGCATCGAGTTGCGCGGTAATGAAGGCGGGCTCCGGCGCGTGAATCGCCGTGACGCCACGCGTGTTCTGCGCGGTGAGCGCGGTGATCACGCTCGCGCCATAAGCGCCGAGCGCCGAGAAAGCCTTCAGATCGGCCTGAATGCCGGCGCCGCCGCCGGAATCGGAACCGGCGATCGTCAGCACATTGGGAATGGGTTGAGTCATGGCAAAGCGAGGAAAGGGGGAAGGCGCGGGCAGTAAGCGCAGTGCCCGCCGCGGGTCAGTGCTTGACTTCGCCGATCAGGGCGACTGAGTCGAACGCGCGCTGATTCGCCTGGTGACGGCGCATCACGAACCACATCATCACGCAGACGAAGGTGCCGAATAGCACGATCACCGCCGTGACCGGCACGTCGAGCCATACCAGCACAGCGTACAGGCACAGCATGACGAGCACCGAGAGATTTTCGTTGAAATTCTGCACGGCGATCGAGTGACCGGCCGACAGCAGCACGTGACCGCGATGCTGGAGCAGCGCATTCATCGGTACGACGAAAAAGCCCGACAGGCCGCCCACGATCATCAGGAAGATATACGCGACGATCAGATAGCCCGGCACATGCACGCGGCCAAAATACAGGCCCCAATGCGTGGGGAACAGATCGCGCGTATAGAAGGCCATCAGCATCACGGCGATGCCCATCATGATGCCGACCGGAAGCACCGTCAGCGACTTCTTCAACGGCACGCGCGAGGCGGCGTAAATCGCGCCGACCGCCACGCCGACCGCAACCACCGCTTGCAGAATAGCGGCTTCCGAAAGCGACATGTTCAACGACACTTCGGCCCACTTCAGCACGATGAACTGCAACGTCGCGCCGGCGCCCCAGAACAGCGTGGTGACGGCGAGCGAGATCTGACCGAGCTTGTCGCGCCACAGCACGAGAAAGCAGTCGGCGAAATCGGTGACCAGCTTGATCGGGCCGCGTTCCTGTTTCGGATAGCGCGCGCCGGTGTCGGGAATACGCAGATTGAAGAGCGCCGCGATCACGTAGATGGCCATGATCACCAGCATCGCTGCTTCAGCGGGCGTGTTGACGGTGGGGATGTGCTGCCTGAGGATCGGCGCGGCAATGTGCGGGCTGATGAGCGCGCCGCCGAGCACGGTGCCGAGAATGATCGAGCCGACCGTGGTGCCTTCGATCCAGCCGTTCGCCGCGACCAACCGGTCAGGCGGCAGCAGTTCGGTGAGAATCCCGTATTTGGCGGGCGAGTATGCCGCCGCGCCGAAACCCACGATGCCATAGGCGATCAACGGGTGCGCGCCGACCAGCATCGTGATGCAGCCGACCACCTTGATGGTATTGGTGACGAACATCACGTGGCCCTTCGGCCGGGAATCGGCGAAAGCGCCCACGAACGCGGCCAGCACGACGTACGACAGCACAAAGAACAACTTGAGCAGCGGCGTCATCCAGTTCGGGGCGTGAAGATCTTTCAGCAGTGCGATAGCAGCGATCAGAAGCGCATTGTCGGCCAGCGACGAAAAAAACTGCGCGGCCATGATGGTGTAAAAACCTTTTTTCATCTGATGCGATGCTGTCCTCGCTGCGGTCTATCCGCCCCGGCCGTGTGCAAAGCGTCCGGGCTAATGCCGTTCGAAATGGGTTGTGCGCACGGCTTTATATCATGAAAATAGCTGGATTCGGACTAGCAGAATCCTTGATCGCACCGCCCAGCGGGCTGCCGAGCACTGAAAACGCCCTGTAAGCTGCTGATTCGCAAGCGTCTTTACGAAAATTACCCATGCCGCGCCCCCTCTCAGCCACGATTCACACTGCCGCACTCGCCAATAATCTCGCCGTCGCCCGGCGCTACGTAACAAAATCGAAAATCTGGGCCGTCGTCAAGGCAAACGCCTATGGACACGGCCTCGCGCGCGTTTTTCCCGGCTTGCGCGCAACCGACGGCTTTGGACTTCTGGACCTCGAAGAGGCGGTGAAGTTGCGTGAATTAGGCTGGGCCGGCCCGATTCTGTTGCTCGAAGGCTTTTTTCGTCCGACCGATATCGACGTGATCGACCGGTACAGCCTGACCACGGCGCTGCACTCGGACGAACAACTGCGCATGCTCGAAATGGCGCGCCTGTCCAAGCCCGTCAATATCCAGTTGAAGATGAACACCGGCATGAACCGCCTCGGTTACACGGTGGAAAAATTCCGCGCCGCGTGGGAGCGCGCGCGGGCCTGCCAGGGTGTCGGCCAGATTACGTTGATGACCCATTTCTCGGACGCCGACGGCGAACGGGGCATCGCTCATCAGATGGAAGCGTTCGAGCGCGGCGCACAAGGCATTGCCGGCGCGCGCAGCCTCTCGAATTCCGCGGCCACGTTGTGGCATCCCGAAGCGCACTTCGACTGGGTGCGCCCGGGCATCATCCTGTACGGCGCGTCGCCCTCGGGCGTGACGGCCGCGATCCAGGGCACCGGCTTGCAACCGGCCATGACGCTCGCCTCCGAACTGATCGCCGTGCAGACGCTCAGCGAAGGCAATACGGTCGGCTACGGGTCGGCGTTCAAGGCGCGCGGGTCGATGCGCATCGGCGTGGTGGCCTGCGGTTATGCGGACGGTTATCCGCGGGTCGCACCGGAAGGCACGCCGGTGATCGTCGACGGCGTGCGTACGCGGATCGTCGGACGGGTGTCGATGGACATGCTGACCGTCGACCTGACGCCGATTCCGACCGCCAATATCGGCTCGCGTGTCGAACTGTGGGGCACGTCGCTGCCGATCGACGATGTCGCACAGGCGTGTGGCACGATCGGCTACGAGCTGATGTGCGCAGTCGCGCCGCGCGTGCCGGTGCGCGCGGAGTAAGGCAGTGGATGGGCCGGGTTCGGGCGGCAGGGGCGTAGCGGCGATCTGAGGGGGGCGCTTCTGTACTGACGGTCCGTGTCGGCCTCGCGCTTGCTGGCCGCTTGCTGGTCATTCGCGGCCTTCATGGCGACCACGGCAGCGGACCTGACAAGTGCCGCGTCGCGTGCTCGTCGAGAGCAGTATCGAGCGCCTCGATCGGCGCATCAATCCAAAGAACAGCAACAACGAACAGCAACAAGGCAAGGGCGCGTGGCTAAACAGAAGACGTTGTACATCTGCAGTGAATGCGGCGGCCAATCGCCGAAGTGGGCCGGGCAATGCCCGTCATGCAATGCGTGGAACACGCTGGTGGAATCGGTCGCGGAGGCGCCGTCCACCCATCGCTTCCAGTCGCTCGCGAAGAGCGCGCCGGTGCGGCGTCTCGCCGATATCGAAGCGTCCGACGTGCCGCGTTTTTCGACCGGCGTCAGCGAGTTCGACCGGGTGCTGGGCGGCGGTCTCGTGCCGGGCGGCGTGGTGCTGATCGGCGGCGATCCGGGCATCGGCAAATCGACGCTGCTGCTGCAGTCGCTCGCGGAAATCGCCGCGGATAAACGCGCGCTCTATATCAGCGGCGAAGAATCGGCCGCGCAGATTGCGTTGCGCGCGCAACGACTTTCATTGCTGGAACCCGGCTCGAAGGCGAGCGAGTTGCAACTGCTGGCGGAAATCCAGCTCGAGAAAATTCAGGCGACCATTGCCGAGCAGCGACCCGACGTCGCGGTGATCGACTCGATTCAAACCGTTTATTCCGACGCGCTGACCTCGGCGCCGGGTTCGGTCGCACAGGTGCGCGAGTGCGCGGCGCAACTGACGCGTATCGCCAAACAATCGGGCACCACGATCATCATGGTCGGCCACGTGACCAAGGAGGGCGCGCTCGCCGGGCCGCGCGTGCTCGAGCACATCGTCGATACGGTGCTGTACTTCGAGGGCGACACGCATTCGTCGTACCGCCTGGTGCGGGCGATCAAGAACCGCTTCGGCGCGGTCAACGAACTCGGCGTGTTCGCGATGACCGAGCGCGGTTTGCGCGGCGTCGCCAATCCGTCGGCATTGTTTTTGTCGCAGCATGAGCAATCCGTGCCGGGATCGTGCGTGCTGGTGACGCAGGAAGGCACGCGGCCGCTGCTGGTCGAAGTGCAGGCGCTGGTGGATTCCGCCAACGCGCCGAATCCGCGGCGCCTTGCCGTGGGACTGGAGCAGAACCGCCTGGCGATGTTGCTGGCGGTGCTGCACCGGCACGCCGGCATTGCCTGTTTCGACCAGGACGTGTTCCTGAACGCGGTGGGCGGCGTGAAGATCACCGAGCCCGCGGCTGACCTGGCGGTACTGCTCGCGATTCATTCTTCCATGCGCAACAAGCCGCTGCCCAAGGGGCTGGTCGTATTTGGCGAAGTGGGCCTCGCCGGCGAAATCCGGCCGTCGCCGCGCGGTCAGGATCGTCTTAAGGAAGCGGCCAAACTGGGCTTTTCGGTCGCGGTCATTCCGAAGGCCAATGCCCCGAAACAACCGATTGAAGGCTTACAAGTTGTTGCGGTGGAGCGCATCGAGCAGGCCATCGATCGGGTCCGCACGCTCGAATAGACGGGGTTCCGGCGCCTGCGGGCGCCCTTTCGTCCGTAACGGCCAGTAAATATCTCCATATTGGCTGTAACCTACCCGACATTCCTTTTTCCTAAGCTGGCAGGGTATTGCATCCCTTCTGATGCCCGAAAAAGGATCGCGCCTTGAAACAGTCATATGAAACCGCGGCCGAGCGGCCAATGCAGGTGCGCGGCTGCCGCGTCTCCGAGCCGATTCGCCAGCCTTGGGGCGGCGCTTGCCGGATTGTCGAGTGGATCGACACGACCGGGCAGATTTCGCGCCGGGTCGTGGCCGAAGATGTCACCGCCGCCGAAGTGCGCGCGACGATCAACCGTCACGTGGAAGGCCGCAAGCATTTCCTGTACGACGACGAAAAGACGCCACGCCAGGTTTTGCCGCGGCAAACGGCGGTGCGGCGCTGAGATTTTGCACGGCGGGAGTGCGGCCCGGCAGCCCGGATGAGGAGTTGATCGCTGCGGGCCGCGTGGATTTCACACCCAGACTGGCTGGACAAGTCTTGGCCTGGTTGTCGTTTTAACCTGGGTAGCGGCCGCTCTGGCCGCCATCGTCCCCGGCATCGTTTCCGTTCTGGTCCTCGTTCATCGCCGCGTACGCCTCGCGGTTGAAGAGCGGATGCTGTGCGGCTTCCGCCGGGGTGAGTACCGGCGAGACGCAGCAGTCCAGCGATTCCAGTAACAGAACCCATTCTTCCAGCGGGCGCTTGACGATCAGGTCGGCCAGTTCCTGCGTCAAGGCGGCGGCATCCGGGCCGCCGATCGCCTGGCCGAGGCTCCAGTGACGCGTTGCCCATTCGGGGCGGTCCAGCGCCATGCATAGCGTTTCCCAGAACTTCAGTTCGAGCGCGCCGACCGCGAGCCAGCGGTGATCGAGCGTCCGGTACAGGTTGTAGCAGGGTACGCCGCCGTTCAGCAGACCGGCGCCGGCGGCCGGCGCGGCGCCCTCATTGGCAAGCGCCACTTGCGCGACGACGTTGTGCGCATGCGTGACATGCGTCATCGATACGTCGACGAAGCGGCCTTCGCCGCCGCGCGACACGTGCCATAACGCGGCGAGAATCTGCGTCACCGCGCTCAACGCACCGCCGAGCAGATCGGCAATCTGGAAATTGGGCAGAATCGGCGCGCCGTCGCGGCCCGCCAGTTGATCGAGCACGCCCGCGTAGCCGATGTAGTTCAGGTCATGACCGGCATGGTCGACAAAGGGACCGCTCGCGCCGTAACCGCTGATTGCGCAGTAGACCAGTCCTGGATTGACCGCGCGCAGCGTTTCGTAACCGATGCCGAGGCGCTCCATTACGCCGGGCCGGAAACTTTCGATCAGCACATCCGCCTCGGCCGCGAGCGCGCGCAATACCGTGCGTCCCGCTTCCGATTTGAGGTCGAGCCGAGTTTCGCGCTTGCCGCGATTCACGAGGCGATAAAACGCGCCGGGGCGGCCTGCCACACGGTCGCCGGACGACTGCATCATCGTGCGGGTGGGGTCGCCCGCACCGGGCGCTTCGATCTTCAGCACGTCGGCGCCGAGCTCCGCAAGCCGCAAGGCGGCGACGGGACCCGGCAACAGGCGCGTCAGATCCAGCACGCGCAGGCCTTGCAGCGGCGCAGGCGCTGAAGCCGCTGAAGCCGCTGAAGCCGCAGCCGACGGCCCGGCTGAAGATCCCGATGAGGACGCCGGCGAGGACCCGGATGACGATCCCGGCATAGACCCGGATGAAGACGCAGACGGGCTCACAGGTGACAAGGGCTACCTCCGATCGATGCCGGCGCGGACCGCGAACAGCCTGCCGCTAGCCGATTTGTTCGAGTTCCTCGTGAGTCTCGAGCCATTCGGCTTCGAGCGTTTCGAGGCGCGCGTTCACATCTGCCTGACGGCGGATTGCCTCCGTCAGCTTGCTTTTCTGCTCGGGCTCGTAACTGGCCGGATCGACGACGAACGCATCGAGCGTCGCTTTTTCCGCGTTGAGCGCGTCCATTTCCTTTTCGATCTTCGTGATGCGGCTTTGCAGCGGTTTTTTCAGGTGCGCGAGCTTCTGACGCGTTTCCGCTTCGAGACGGCGTTGCTCCTTGCGATTGACGCCGTTGTCCGCGCCATCCGCGGCGTTCGACGCCGTGCCCGCCTTGAGTGCCGCGCGCTGGTCAGCGGCATGTTGCAGCAGCCAGTCGCGGTAGTCGTCGAGATCGCCGTCGAACTCCTGCAGACGATGCCTGGCCACCAGCATGAACACGTCGGTGGTGGCGCGCAGCAGATGCCGGTCGTGCGACACCAGAATCAGCGTGCCCTCGAATTGCGCGAGCGCCATGGTCAGCGCGTGACGCGTTTCGAGATCCAGGTGGTTGGTCGGCTCGTCGAGCAGCAGCAGGTTCGGCTTTTGCCAGATGATCAGCGCGAGCGCCAAACGGGCTTTTTCGCCGCCCGAGAAGGGCGCGATCTTCGCGGTCGCCATCTCGCCGGAAAAGTTGAAACTGCCGAGGAAGTCGCGCAATTCCTGTTCGCGGGTATCCGGTGCGAGACGCGCGAGATGCTGCAGCGGCGTGTCGTCCGGGCGCAGGGTTTCGAGCTGATGCTGCGCGAAATAGCCGATGCGCAGACCCTTGCCTTCGCGCACGTGGCCGCCGAGGGCTTCGAGCGTGCCGGCGAGCGTCTTGATCAGCGTGGACTTGCCCTGGCCGTTCGCGCCGAGCAGGCCGATGCGCTGACCGTTCTGAATCGACAGCATCACATGGTCGACGATTGGAATTTCGCCGTCTTCACCGCGGTAGCCGCAGCGCACGTCTTCCATCACCATCATCGGATTCGGTGCGGAATCCGGCGTGCGGAATTCGAACGTGAACGGCGACGAAGCATGCGCCGGCGCGATCATCTCCATTTTTTCGAGCGCTTTCACGCGGCTCTGGGCCTGACGCGCCTTGGTGGCCTGCGCCTTGAAACGGTTGATATAGCTCTGCAGATGCTCGACCGTGCGCTGTTGCTTCTCATACGCGCTTTGCTGCAAGGCGATCTGTTGTGCCCGCAGGATTTCGAACTGCGAATAGTTGCCGCCGTAACGCTTGATCTGCTGATGTTCCAGATGCAGCGTGACGTTGCAGACCGAATCGAGAAATTCGCGGTCGTGCGAGATCACGATCAGCGTGCCCGGATAGCGGTGCAGCCAGTCTTCGAGCCAGACGATCGCGTCGAGGTCCAGGTGGTTGGTCGGTTCGTCGAGCAGCAGCAGGTCGGAGCGGCACATCAGCGCCTGCGCCAGATTCAGCCGCATGCGCCAGCCGCCCGAGAAACTGCTGACCGGCTCGCGGGTTTGTTCGAGCGTGAAACCGAGGCCAAGCAGCAAAGCTTCAGCGCGAGCGGGCGCGGTGTAGCCGTCGGCGTCGGCGAATGCGGCGTGTGCTTCGCCTTCCGCGGCGCCGTCATGCGCGGCGGAGGCTTCGGCGATGCGCGCTTCGATCGTGCGCAAGGCCGCATCGCCGTCGAGCGTATAAGCGAGGGCGGTTTTGTCCGCCGCCGGCGTTTCCTGCGCGACGTGCGCGATCTGCCAGTTTGGCGGGATCGAAAAATCGCCGCCGTCGCCATGCAGTTCGCCGAGCAGCACGGCAAACAGCGTCGACTTGCCCGCGCCGTTCGCCCCCACCAGGCCGGCCTTCTCGCCGGGGTTGAGGGTGAACGTGGTGTTTTCAAAGAGCGGCTTGGTGCCGCGCGCGAGGCTGAACTGGTTAAAGCGGATCACGAAGAGGCCGGCTGAAGAAAAACGCTATTTTAGACTGCCGGGGCTGACACCGGGCGCTCAACCAGGATCGGCCATTCGGCCGACTGTACCGGCGCGGCTTTTGGCATAGACTGACGGCTTTCACGGGGGAGCATATGACATCGATTTATTCGTTTTCCGCACGTACGCTTGGCGGCGAGGAAGTAAGCCTCGAGCGCTATCAAGGCAAGGTTTTGCTGATCGTCAATACGGCGAGCGAATGCGGGTTTACGCCGCAGTACGCGGGCCTGCAAAAGCTCTATGACACCTATGCGGCGCGCGGACTCGCGGTGCTCGGTTTTCCGTGCAACCAGTTCGGCAAGCAGGAACCGGGCGACGCGACGCAGATCGGCAGTTTCTGCGAAAAGAACTACGGCGTGACTTTTCCGATGTTCGACAAGATCGATGTGAACGGCGCCAATGCGCATCCGCTGTTCCGCTATCTGACGGGCGAGGCGCCGGGCTTGCTGGGACTCGAAGCGATCAAATGGAATTTCACCAAGTTCCTGATCGGCCGCGACGGCGAGGTGGTGAAACGCTATGCGCCGCTGACCAAGCCCGAGGCGATTGTCGAAGACATTGAAAAGTTGTTGTAACGCAGGGTGTAGCCGGAGGCTGGGGGGCGGGCGGGGGCAGGGCTTGAGTGAGCCAGCGTCCGAACCTGAGGTGAAGTTCATGCCGGCACCGGCACCGGCGTCAGTTGTTAGTGTTAGCGTCGGTCTCGGTCTCGGTCTCGGTCTCGGTCTCGGTCTCGGTTCCGGTTCCAGCCCCAGCCCCAGCCCCAGCCCCAGCCCCAGCCCCAGTGCCAGCCCCAGCCCCAGCCCCAGCCCCAGCCCCAGCCCCAGCCCCAGCCCCAGCCCCAGCCCCAGCCCCAGTGGCGGAGCCGAGGACGGTGACTTAGCAGGAGACGCTACAGGATCGGCGAGAACAACCGCGCCACGTGCATCAGCACGCGCCGCAGCGCGCTCGCCTTGCGGTACTCGTTGCGGTCGATTTCGAGCGACTCCGCGAAGTCCTTGAGCAGCATCGCTTCGACGTCCCTGGCAAAGCCCCGGTCCACGGTCAGCACCATGATCTCGAAGTTCAGCCGGAACGAGCGGTTGTCGAGATTGGCGCTGCCGATGGCGGCCGCTACGCTGTCGATCAGCACGACCTTCTGATGCAGGAAGCCAGGTTGGTAGCGGAAGATGCGGATGCCCGCGCGCAGCGAGTCGTACGCGTACAGCTTCGAGGCGGTGAACACCACGCGGTGATCGCGCCGGCACGGAATCAGAATGCGCACATCCACGCCGCGTAGCACCGCCAGTCGCAACGCGGCGAACACGGCTTCGTCGGGGATGAGATAAGGCGTGGTGATCCAGATCCGCTCGCGTGCCGCGTTGATCGCTTCGACGAAGAAAAGCGAACACGTTTCCTGCTTGTCGGCCGGGCCGCTCGGTACGACGAGGCAGTGCATGCCCTCGTCGGTTGGCTGGAAAGCCGGCATGACGAACTCGGGCAGTTGCTGGGTCGCCCAGTGCCAGTCCTCGGTGAATACGAACTGGATGCTGGCGACGGCCGGTCCGCGCACTTCGATATGCGTATCGCGCCACGGCGACAGCGGCGGCTTGCCGCCGAGATATTCGACACCGACATTGTGTCCGCCGACAAACGCACGTTCACCGTCCACCGAGACGATCTTGCGGTGATTGCGGAAGTTCAGCTGCAGGCGGTTCACGAAGCGGCGATTGGTGGCGAACGGGTGCGTCTCCACGCCGCCCGCGCGCAGCGCGGCCACATAGCGGTGGGGCAGATCGAAGCTGCCGATGCTGTCGTACAGGAAATAGACGCGCACACCTTGTTGTGCTTTTGCGATCAATGCGTCCTTGAGCATTTCTCCGAGCGCGTCGTCGCGCACGATGAAAAACTGCACGATCACATAGTTGCGTGCGCCTTCGATCGCTTCGAAGATCGCTTCGAAAGTCGCGGCCCCGTTCACCAGCGTACGCACGGAATTGCCCGGCAGGAACGGCATGCCGCCCAGCCGCGTGAGCGAATGCACGAGCCGCGCGCCAAGCTCCTGGGTGGGCAACCCCGCCGAGGAGGCGCGCGTGTCCCATTCCTGAGGATGGGAGCGCGTGCGCAGCAGCTCGTTTTCGATGCGGCGAGCGTCCGCGTAACCCTGGAATTTGCTGCGGCCGAGGAACAGGTACGGCACCAGCGTCAGGTACGGCATGGCGACCAGCGACACCGCCCACGCGATCGCGCCTTGCGACGTGCGCGTGTTCAGAATCGCGTGGCACGCTGCTACCACGCCGAGAATATGGGCGAGGGCGACCAGCGTGCCGATGTGAAGCAGGTCGAATTCCATAGGCGGGAGAAGGGTTGGCGAAGCGCTGACGCGGCTGCCTGATGGCGCAGCGCGCAGCTGATCGCGCCCATCTTACCGAACGTGAGTGCGTTGGGGTGGCGTGATGGTGCAGCTTCGTTGAGGATTCCGCGAATGCGGAGTGTGCGGGCAGGGCGAGAGAGGTGAGGCTGGCGTGTGTGGCTATGTACGGCGACACGCACGGCAGGCAATGAAGGTCTGCCGCGCGTGTCGCGCGATAAAGCGGGCCGGCGAGTCAATGAGTCAGTGGGCCGTTAGCCAGTGAGACTGTGAGCCAGCGATACAGCGATACAGCGATACAGCGATACAGCGATACAGCGATACAGCGATACAGCGATACAGCGATGCGCAGCCTTAAACCGGCAAATCCGCAGCCTGAATGAGGAATACGTTATCGTCGCCGGCGCTCGTCGACAACCAGACCAGATCAAGGCCGCCGAAGGCCGCTTCGACGTTCGCACGTTCGTTGCCGATCTCGACCACCAGCACGCCGTCCTCGGTCAGCCAGTTGCGCGCCTCAGCGATGATCCGGCGCACGATATCCATGCCGTCCGCGCCGCCTGCCAGCGCCATGTCGGGCTCGTGCTTGTATTCGGCGGGCAGTTCCTGCATGGAAGTGGCGTTCACATACGGCGGATTGCTGATGATCACGTCATAGCGGCGCTCGGCGAGCGGCGCGTACAGATCGCCTTCGAAGAGGGCGATGCGGTCGTCGAGCCGGTAGTCCGAGACGTTGCGCGTGGCGACTTCCAGCGCGGGCGCGGAGAGATCGACGGCGTCGATATCCGCGTTCGGGAACGCGTGTGCCGCGAGAATCGCGAGGCAGCCGGAGCCCGTGCACAGTTCCAGCACGGCGCTCACCTGCTCGGGATCTTCGACGTAAGGTTGCAGACCGTCCTGCAGCAACTCGCCGATGAACGAACGCGGCACGATCACGCGTTCATCCACGTAGAAGTGGAAACCGTGCATCCACGCTTCCTGCGTGATGTACGCGGCCGGCACGCGCTGGCCGGCACGGCGCTCGATCACGTTCAGCACGGCGTCGATTTCGGACGCGGAGAGACGCGCATCGAGAAACGGCTCCAGCAGATCGAGCGGCAGATGCAGCGTATGCAGGATCAGATAGGCGGCTTCGTCGTAGGCGTTGGCCGAGCCGTGGCCGAACGACAACTCGGCCTGGTTGAAGCGCGATACCGCGAAACGCAGCAGGTCGCGGACAGTGGAAAACGGGAGCGTCATCGCGGAAATTCCTTGGGTCAGGCGATCAGTTGTTCGAGCACGCGGCGGTACACGTTCTTCAGCGGCTCGATGTGTGCGACTTCGATATGTTCGTCGATCTTGTGGATGCTGGCGTTCAGCGGGCCGAATTCGATTACCTGCTCGCAGATGCGCGCAATGAAGCGACCGTCCGAGGTGCCGCCGGTGGTCGACAGTTCGGTCGTGACGCCGGTTTCGTCCTTGATCGCTTTAGCCAGCGCGTTCGACAGATCGCCGCGTGGCGTGAGAAACGGCAGGCCGCTCACGGACCATTGCAGGTCGTATTCGAGATTGTGTTTGTCGAGGATCGCATGGACGCGAGCCTGCAGGCCCTCCACCGTGCTCGCCGTCGAAAAGCGGAAATTGAACATCACGTCCGCATGGCCCGGAATCACATTTGTCGCGCCGGTGCCGCTGTGGATGTTCGAAACCTGCCAGGTGGTGGGCGGGAAATACTCGTTGCCGTCGTCCCAGCGTTCGGCGACCAGCTCGGCCAACGCGGGCGCGAGCAGATGCACCGGATTTTTCGCCAGATGCGGATAGGCGATATGGCCTTGCACGCCCTTGACGATCAACTTGCCCGACATGGAACCGCGCCGGCCATTCTTCACCATGTCGCCGAATTGTGCGCTCGAGGTCGGCTCGCCGACGATGCAATAGTCCATGCGCTCGCCACGCGCCTGCAGCGCTTCGACGACCTTGACGGTGCCGTCGGTGGCGGGGCCTTCTTCGTCGCTCGTAATCAGGAAGGCGATCGAGCCGCGATGCGCCGGGTGCGCCGCGACGAATTCCTCGCTTGCCACGACGAAACCGGCGATCGACGACTTCATGTCCGCCGCGCCGCGGCCGTAGAGCTTGCCGTCGCGATGGGTCGGCTCGAACGGCGCCGAGTGCCATTGTTCGAGCGGGCCGGTCGGCACGACGTCCGTGTGGCCGGCGAACGCGAGCAGCTTGCCGCGCGTGCCGTCGACGCCGCGTTTGACGGCCCACAGGTTGGTCACGCCGTTCGATGCGATCGTCTCGTGCTCGAAGCCGAGCGCGGACAGGCGTTCGATCAGCAGGCGCTGGCAATGCTGGTCGTCGGGCGTTACGGAGGCGCGCGCGATCAGTTGTTCGGTAAGGGCGAGGGTGCCGGACATGGATTCAGTACAAGCCACTTTGAAATGAAAAAATGCCGGCTGGCGGTTGGACACCGCAGCCGGCAACAGCTTTAAGCAACGCGGCGAGGCCGCGTTTTACGTCTTCTTGCGTCGTTGCGCGCGATCTTCGCGGCCGGTCGCCGGGTTGAATCTTCGCTCGGGTCACGCGTCTTCGGGCCACGCGTCTGATACCAGGTCTGGCCCTGCGTGCGACTCTCCCGCTCGATCCCGCGCTTCAGATCAGGCAATCAGGTTATCAAGCAAACAGCGCTTCGTATTCGTCTGCTGCAAAACCGAGCGACTTGACCTTTCCGTTGACCACCAGCACCGGCCGCTTGATCACCGACGGCTTGTGGATCATCAACGCGATCGCGCCCGGTTGCGTGTCCGCCGCCGCCTTCATGTCGTCGGACAGGCCGCGCCAGGTGGTGCCGCGACGGTTCAGCAATGCGTCGAGCTTCACGTCCTTCAGCCAATCCTGAACCAGCGGCTCGGTTACGCCGTGTTTCTTGAAGTCGTGGAACTCGAACTCGACGCCGTGTTCTTCCAGCCACACACGGGCCTTCTTCACGGTGTCGCAGTTCGGGATGCCGTAGACGACGGTCTTGGTGCCGCGTGCCATCAGTCGCCTCGCAGCAGCTCGTTCAGGCCGACCTTCGCACGCGTCTTGGCGTCGACCTTCTTGACGATCACGGCGCAGTACAGGCTGTGCGAGCCGTCCTTCGACGGCAGGTTGCCCGCCACCACCACCGAGCCCGCCGGAATACGGCCGTACGTGACTTCACCGGTTTCGCGGTCGTAAATCTTGGTGCTTTGGCCGAGGTACACGCCCATCGAGATCACCGAATTTTCTTCGACGATCACGCCTTCCACCACTTCCGAACGCGCGCCGATGAAGCAGTTGTCTTCGATGATGACCGGGTTGGCCTGGAGCGGCTCCAGCACGCCGCCGATGCCCACGCCACCCGACAGGTGGACGTTCTTGCCGATCTGCGCGCACGAACCGACGGTTGCCCACGTGTCGACCATCGTGCCTTCGTCTACATAGGCGCCGATGTTGGTGTACGACGGCATCAGCACGACGTTCTTCGCGATGAACGAGCCGCGGCGCGCGATGGCGGGCGGCACCACGCGGAAGCCGCCGGCGGCGAAGTCTTCAGCGGTGTAGCTGGCGAACTTCGACGGCACCTTGTCGTAGAACTGGGAGTAGCCGCCAGCCGGCATCGGCGCGTTGTCTTCCAGGCGGAACGACAGCAGCACGGCTTTCTTCAGCCATTGATTGACGATCCAGTCGCCGTCCTTCTTCTCGGCCACGCGCAGCGCGCCCTTGTCCAGTTGCTCGATGGCGTGGGCGACGGCTTCGCGTACCTCGGCCGGGGCGGCCTTCGGCGACAGGTCGGCGCGGTTTTCCCAGGCGGTATCAATGATCTGCTGAAGTTGTTGCGACATATGCGTGCTTTTCTGAAGAGTTGAAGTCTGAAGGGAGTGCGGTGCGCGGGGTTGCTGAATTCGAAAAACTCGCGAAAAACTCAACCCGCGAGCGCGCGGCAAAAATCGACGATTCGTTGCGCGCCCTGCGTGCATTCGTCGACATCGGCGACGAGCGCCATGCGCACGAAATTGTGGCCGGGGTTCACGCCGTGCGCAGTGCGCGCGAGGAACGAGCCCGGCAGAACCGTCACATTATAGTCGGCGTAGAGACGCTGGGCGAACTCGGTGTCCGACAGGCCCGTGCGCGAGACGTCCGCCCACAGGTAGAACGCGGCGTCCGGCAGGCGTACGTCGAGCACCTCGGCGAGCATCGGCGTCACGGTGGAAAACTTCTGCACGTACTTCGCGCGGTTCTCGCGCACGTGCGTTTCATCATTCCAGGCCGCGATGCTGGCATTCTGGAACACCGTCGACAAGGCCGCACCGTGGTATGTCCGGTATAGCAGGAAGTCTTTCAGGATCGCCGCGTCGCCCGCCACGAAGCCCGAGCGCATGCCCGGCACGTTCGAGCGCTTGGACAGGCTCGAGAGCATTACGAGGCGCTCGAAGCCGCGGCCGAGCCGGTGGGCCGCTTCCAGACCGCCGAGCGGCGGATGGGCTTCATCGAAGTAGATTTCCGAGTAGCACTCGTCCGAGGCGATCACGAAGCCGTAGCGGTCCGACAGCGCGAACAGCTCGCGCCAGTCGTCGAGCGTGAGCACGGCGCCGGTGGGGTTGCCCGGCGAGCACACGTACAGCAGCTGCGTGCGCGCCCAGATGTCGGCCGGAACCGCCGAATAGTCGCAGGCGAAGTTGCGCGCCGGGTCGCTATTCACGAAGTACGGCTGGGCGCCGGCGAGAATCGCGGCGCCTTCGTAGATTTGGTAGAACGGGTTCGGACAGAGTACGATCGCAGGCTCGCCGTCAGCATGACGCTTGGGGTCGATGACCGTTTGTGCGAGCGCAAAAAGCGCCTCGCGCGAGCCCGACACCGGCAGCACCTGGGTGGCCGGATCGACCGCGGGCAGGTCGTAGCGCTGCGTCACCCACGTCGCGATCGACTCGCGCAGCGCCGGCGAACCGATGGTCGCCGGGTACGCCGACAAACCGCCGAGCGAGGCGATCACCGCGTCGCGAATCAGCGCGGGCGTAGGATGTTTCGGTTCGCCGATGCCGAAGCTGATGTGTGCGAGGCCGGCCGGCGGCGTGATGTCCTTGAAAAGCGCACGCAGCTTTTCGAACGGATAGGGCTGGAGGGAGTCGAGTAGCGGGTTCACTGGGCGGATCGAGCCTGATCGAAGAGGGCGCAGACGGATGCTGGGAAATGCAGGGCACGCACGCTGGCGGCAAAACGCCTGAAAGGCGCGAAAACGGTAGCAGCGGCGGCGAGCGGATGATTATAGCTTGGCACGCGGCCATTCGCGGGCAGGCATGGCGCGGCGGCGAAGGGGCAGGACATTCGTGGGGTGGGGCCGGATGCGAGCCGAAGTCAGATGAACCATCCAGAACGCATGCAACAGAGAGACAACCCACGGTAGGATCGAGGACGACTCAGGGCCGCAACGGCCCGAACGCAGGCAATGTGCCGCCACGCAAGACATCAGGGGCGCATTGCAGCGGCGCCAGGCGTGTCAGGACGCGGCGCAACCCGCCAGGCAGCGCAGGCATGCGAGGCAGCGGGAACGACGCGAACCGCGGACGGTTCGCGAAAAAGGGAAGCAGGAGCAGCAATGGTCGCAGCAGCAATGGAGACATCAGGACGAAGCGGGCCCAATGACGCGGCCGTCCGCAGACTCGGCAACATCGGCAAGGCGGCCAGCATGGTCCGCAAAACCGTCCGCAACAAGCCCGGCAGCCCCGACAGCCCCGACAGCCAATGGAGGCTCGCATCATGAGCAACTGGCTCCGCAATGGCTGGCCGACCCTCGCGATCATGCTGGGCGCCTCGGTGTGGGGGATGATCTGGTACCCGCTGCGCATGCTGAATGCACTCGGCGTGACCGGCACGGCGGCAAGCGCGCTGACGAGTGGCGCCGGTTGCCTGTTCGTCCTGCTGGTCCGTCATCGTGCGCTCAAGACCGTGCGCTGGCACTGGCTGCTGCCGGCTCTCGCGTTGGCCGCCGGCGTGACCAATCTCGGTTTCGTGTGGGGCTCGATTCACGGCGAGGTGATGCGCGTCCTGCTGCTGTTCTATCTGACGCCCGCCTGGACCGCGCTCTTTGCCCACTTCATTCTCCACGAACGGCTCACCTGGGCGGGCGCGGGTCTTGCCGCGCTGTCGCTGGCCGGTGCGATGACCATGCTGTGGTCGCCGCAATTGGGCATGCCGGTGCCCGGCAACCTCGCCGAATGGGCTGGGCTGGCGGGCGGCATGGGATTTGCCATGAGTAACGTGCTGATTCTCAAGACGAGCCGCGTGCTCCCTGAGATGAAGCCCGAAATGCGGACTGCGACGATCTTCGGCGGCGCGGCGATTTTCAGCGCCTTTGCGTCGCTGTTCGAGGCGATGCCCGCGCCGCCCGCCGGCGCGCATCTGGGCACGGCGGCGTTGCTGGTACTCGGTCTCGGTTTTCTGCTGGCGTCGAACAATATGCTCGTGCAGTACGGACTCTCGCGCGTGCCGGCCAATCGGGCCTCGATCATCATGCTGTTCGAGATCGTGGTGACGGCCTTGTCCGCGTGGCTCTTCGCCGGCGAGACGCCGGGCCCGCGCGAATGGGCCGGCGGCGCGTGCATCGTGCTGGCATCCGCACTATCCAGTTGGGTGCACCGGACCAAGGCCTTGCCGCCTGATCCGGCCAATCAGGATGCAGGTCCCGGCGCCGATGATGGCGCAGACCGTAAGGACGCTAAGAACCGCTCGCGCGCGATGGTATGATTGCCCCTCATTAGCCGGCGCACGCTTCATTGCGCGCGCCTGGCGCCCGTGTCGCGAGGGTTCGCGGGGGCCGTTCCGCTGCATCGGCGAACGGCTGGCGCAACCTTCACGAGCCACTTTTTATTTTCCCTTTTCAAACAGCGAAATCGCCGTGCGTCTGACCTCGATCAAACTCGCTGGCTTCAAGTCATTCGTCGATCCCACACATTTCCAGGTACCGGGCCAGCTTGTCGGCGTGGTCGGACCGAATGGGTGCGGCAAGTCCAACATCATCGACGCCGTGCGCTGGGTGCTCGGCGAATCGCGCGCTTCCGAGCTGCGCGGCGAGTCGATGCAGGACGTGATCTTCAATGGCTCGACCGCGCGCAAGCCGGGTAGCCGCGCCAGCGTCGAACTCATGTTCGACAACGCCGACGGCCGCGCCGCCGGGCAGTGGGGGCAGTATGCCGAAATCGCCGTCAAGCGCGTGCTCACGCGTGACGGCACCTCGAGCTACTACATCAACAACCTGCCGGCACGCCGCCGCGACATTCAGGACATTTTCCTCGGCACCGGCCTTGGGCCGCGCGCGTACGCGATCATCGGGCAAGGCATGATCGCGCGCCTGATCGAGGCGAAGCCGGAAGAGCTGCGCGTGTTCCTCGAAGAGGCTGCGGGCGTGTCGAAGTACAAGGAACGCCGCCGCGAAACCGAGAACCGTCTGCACGATACGCGTGAGAATCTGATCCGCGTCGAAGACATCGTCCGCGAACTCAGTGCCAATCTCGAGAAGCTGGAAGCACAGGCGATCGTCGCGACCAAATACAAGGATTTGCAGGCCGACGGCGAAGAGAAGCAGCGTCTGCTGTGGCTGCTGCGCAAGAACGAAGCCGGCGGCGAGCAGGAGCGCCAGCAGCGCGCAATCGAGCAGGCGCAGATCGACCTCGAAGCGCAAACCGCGAAGCTGCGCGAAGTCGAAGCGCAACTCGAAACGCTGCGCGTCGCGCATTACTCCGCCAGCGACGCGATGCAGGGTGCACAAGGCGCGCTGTACGAGGCGAATGCCGAAGTCAGCCGCCTCGAGGCTGAGATCAAGTTCATCGTCGAATCGCGTAACCGCGTGCAGGCGCAGATTGCCGCCTTGGCCGCGCAGCGCGAGCAGTGGCAGTCGCAAGCGCAAAAGGCGCAAGACGATCTCGAAGACGCCGAAGAGCAACTCGCCGTCGCTGAAGAAAAAGCCGCGCTGGCCGAAGACGAGGCCGCCGCCAAACACGACGCGATGCCGACGCTCGAAGCGCGCTGGCGCGATGCGCAGACCGAACTGAACGCCGAGCGCGGCGGTATCGCGCAGACCGAACAGGCACTCAAGCTCGAAGCCGCGCATCAGCGCAATGCCGATCAGCAATTGCAGCAGTTGCAGCAGCGTCACGAGCGGCTGAAGTCGGAAGCAGGCGGTCTCGACGCGCCCGACGAAGCGCAGCTCGAAGACCTGCGCATGCAGCTCGCCGAGCACGAAGAAATCCTGCACGACGCGCAGGCCCGTCTTGCCGACGCGCAGGAAACGCTGCCGCGTCTCGACGGCGAACGGCGCGCCGCTCAGGAGCGCGTGCAGTCGGAAAGCGCGCAGATTCATCAGCTCGACGCCCGCCTGGCCGCGCTCAAGCAATTGCAGGAAAACGTCCAGACCGAGGGCAAGATCCAGCCGTGGCTCGAAAAGCACGAGCTGAGCGGCTTGCCGCGGCTGTGGAAGAAGCTGCACGTCGAAGCCGGTTGGGAAGCCGCGCTCGAAGCGGTGCTGCGCGAGCGGCTCGCCGCGCTGGAAGTGTCGAACCTCGACTGGGTCAAGGCGTTCGCCACCGACGCGCCGCCCGCCAAGCTCGCGTTCTACTCGCCGCCGGCGGCCGGTCAGCCGGCTGCTACGCCGGCGGCTTTGCGTCCGCTGTTGTCACTGGTTCGGATCGACGACGCGGGCATTCGCGCCGTGCTGAACGACTGGCTCGGCCTCGCTTTCGTCGCTGACGATCTGCAGCAGGCGCTGGCCATGCGCGCGCAACTGCCGGAAGGCGGCTCGTTCGTCGTCAAAGCCGGCCACGTGGTGACGCGTGTCGGTGTCCAGTTGTACGCCGCTGATTCCGAACAGGCCGGCATGCTGGCCCGTCAGCAGGAAATCGAAAACCTGGGCCGTCAGGTGCGTGCGCAAGCGTTGCTCGCCGACGAGGCGAAGGCCGCCGCGATCCGCGCCGAAGCCGCGCACACGCAAGCCGCGCAAGCGTTGACCGATGTGCGGCAACAGTCGGAGCGCGCCACGCAACGCGTGCACGCGTTGCAGATGGACGTGCTCAAGCTCGCGCAAGCGCATGAGCGTTACACGCAACGCAGTACGCAAATCCGCGAAGAGCTTGAGGAAATCACCGCGCAGATCGAAGAGCAGCGCGCATTGCGTGGCGAGTCGGAAGCGAACTTCGAGCGTCACGATTCCGAACTCGCCGAATTGCAGGCGCGTTTCGAAGATCATCAACTCGCTTTCGAAGCACTCGACGAACAGCTCACCGCCGCGCGCGCCCAATCGCGCGATCTCGACCGGGCCGCCACCGACGCGCGTTTCGCCGCGCGCAACATGGCGAACCGCATCGACGAATTGAAGCGCAGCATCCAGGTCTCGCACGAGCAGAGCGAGCGTGTCGCCGCGTCGCTGGAAGACGCGCGCGCCGAACTGGAAACGATCAACGAGCAAACCGCGCACACCGGCTTGCAGGACGCGCTCGATATCCGCGCGGTCAAGGAAGAAGCGCTGCATGCCGCGCGTCTCGAACTGGACGATCTGACGGCCAAGCTGCGTGCCGCCGACGAAACCCGTTTGACCGCCGAGCGCGCGTTGCAACCGCTGCGCGATCGCATCAACGAATTGCAGTTGAAGGAACAGGCCGCGCGCCTGAACGGCGAGCAGTTCATCGAGCAACTGGCGGCAGCCGGCGTCGATGAAGCCGAGTTGCAGGCCAAGCTCACGCCGGACATGAAGCCGTCTTACCTGCAAGGCGAAGTCACGCGGATCAACAACGCGATCACCGCGCTGGGTCCGGTCAACATGGCCGCGCTCGACGAACTGAAGGCGGCGACTGAGCGCAAGACGTTCCTCGATTCGCAATCGGCCGACCTGAACAACGCGATCGAAACGCTGGAAGACGCGATTCGCAAGATCGACGGCGAAACGCGCACGCTGCTGCAAGGCACGTTCGACGAAGTAAACCGTCATTTCGGCGAGCTGTTCCCGCGTCTCTTCGGCGGTGGCCAGGCTAGGCTGATCATGACCGGCGACGAGATTCTCGACGCCGGCGTGCAGGTGATGGCGCAACCGCCGGGCAAGAAGAATTCGACGATTCACCTGCTGTCGGGCGGCGAAAAGGCCTTGACCGCCACCGCGCTGGTGTTCGCGATGTTCCAGCTGAATCCCGCGCCGTTCTGTCTGCTCGACGAAGTGGACGCGCCACTCGACGACGCCAATACGGAACGTTTCGCGAACCTCGTGCGTGCGATGTCGGACAAAACGCAGTTCCTGTTCATTTCGCACAACAAGATCGCGATGGAAATGGCGCAGCAACTGATCGGCGTGACCATGCAGGAGCAGGGCGTGTCGCGGATCGTTGCGGTCGACATGGAAACGGCGGCTGGTTTCGCCCAGAATATCGGTTAAGTTTTTTATATAGATTGATCATCGCGGGCGCCCGCGTTCAGCGCAGCGGCCAGCGGCCGCGCGACAGGTGGGACGGGCGCAAAGCCGCGCAGACAGAAGAATTGCTGACGGAGCATGCATGGACGAGTTGACACTCGGTTTGATCGGCGCGGGCGCCGTGGTGGTCGGGGGCGTGGTCGTGTACAACGCATGGCAAGGCGCGAAGGTGCGCCGCAAGATGCCGCGCCCGATGCCGGCCGATACCGCCGAAAGTTTCGCGCGGGACGATCAGGAGGAGCAGAGCCCGTTCATCGAACCGGCCCGGCCGACCACGCGGCGCGAGCCGGTAGTCGGTTCAGACGCCGCAGCGGAAGCCACGGCGGCGCGCGTCGAGCCGACTTTCGGCGCAGTGGCCGCGCCGCTCGATACGCCGGCCGATATTCAGGCCGAGACGACTACGCCGAACGGCTATCCGGAAGCTGAAGGCATTGCTGAAGCGGAAGGCGGCCACGCCGCGACCGCCGACGAACCGGTCGAACCGATTCTGCCCGCCGCCACGACGATTTCGTCGGCGCCGCCGGCTATCGTCGATCGCCGCATTGACTGCATCGTGCCGATTCGTTTGAATGGCCCGGTGGCCGGAGACAAGGTGATTCCGCTTGCGCAGCGTCTGCGCCGCGCCGGCAGCAAGCCGGTGCATATCGAAGGCAAGCTCGAAGGCGGCGCGTGGGAATTGCTGCAAAACGGTGCGCGTTATGAAGAACTGCGCGCGGCCGCGCAATTGGCCAATCGGAGTGGGGCGCTCAACGAACTGGAGTTTTCGGAGTTCGTGACCGGCGTGCAGCAGTTTGCCGATGCGCTCGACGCGTCGCCGGAATTCCCCGATATGCTTGAAACGGTGGCGATGGCGCGCGAACTCGACGGCTTCGCCGCGCAGTGCGATGCGCAACTGTCGATCAACGTGCTCTCCGATGGCGCGCCGTGGTCGGCTAACTACGTTCAGGCTGTCGCGTCGCAGGACGGCTTGCTGCTCTCGCGCGACGGCACGCGCTTCGTCAAGCTCGACGCCAGGCAGAGCCCGGTGTTCATGCTGCAATTCGGCGACACCAATTTCCTGCGCGACGACCTGACCTACAAGGGCGGCCAGATGATCACGCTGGTGCTCGACGTGCCGGTCGCGGACGAAGACATCCTGCCGTTCCGCCTGATGTGCGACTACGCGAAATCGTTGGCCGAGCGTATCGGCGGGCGGGTAGTCGACGACGGGCGCCGTCCGTTGCCGGAAACCGCGCTGCTGGCGATCGAAAAGCAGTTGATGACGCTTTATGCGAAGCTCGAACAGGCGGGTATCCCGGCGGGGTCGCCGGCCACGCGCCGTTTGTTCAGCCAGTAACGGTTCCGCTGTTTCGCAGTATTCGACGGCCGCACGATGTGCGGCCGTTAGCGTTTGGGGCGCAGTTTGGGGCGCAATAACGAACCCACGAAACTGGCCATTCGGCCGATGTAAAGGGACAGGCTTCCTGCGATAATCCAATGTCTGAATTTCACTGAAAAACCTTCCGACAGTATGGCCCGAACCCCCGCCTCACCTCCTGCAACCAGCGCCCCGGCAGAACGGGCCGCGTGGCTGCGCGCGGAACTCGAACGCGCCAACTACGCGTACTACGTGCTCGATCAGCCGGACTTGCCGGACGCGGAGTACGACAAGCTCTTCAAGGAACTGGAGCGAATCGAGACGGAGCATCCGGATCTCGTGGTGCCGGATTCGCCCACCCAACGCGTGGGCGGCGAGGCGTCGAGCGGCTTCGAGCCGGTCGTGCACGATCAGCCCATGCTCTCGCTGAACAACGGTTTCGCGGATGAAGACATCGTCGCGTTCGACAAGCGCGTCGGCGACGCGCTCGGCAAGAACGCGAGCGAGCCGCCGGTGCCGGTGGATTACGCGGCTGAGCTGAAGTTCGACGGTCTTGCCATTTCGCTGCGTTATGTCGACGGTGCGTTCGTCCAGGCGTCCACGCGCGGCGACGGTACGACCGGCGAGAACGTTACCGAAAACGTCCGCACGATCCGTTCCATTCCGCTCAAGCTCAAGGGCAAACGCGTGCCGCATGTGCTCGACGTGCGTGGCGAAGTGCTTATGTTCAAGCGCGATTTTGAACGCCTGAACGAGCGCCAGCGGGCTGCTGAGCAGAAGGAATTCGCCAATCCGCGTAACGCTGCCGCCGGCAGTTTGCGGCAGCTCGATTCGAAGATCACTGCGCAGCGGCCGCTGTCGTTCTTCGCTTATGGAATCGGTGTGCTCGAAGGTATCGAGATGCCGGCCACGCATAGCGAACTGCTCGATTGGTACAAGGAACTCGGCTTGCCGGTGAATGGCGAGCGGGCCGTTGTGCAGGGCGCTGAAGGCTTGCTCGGTTTTTTCCACGCGGTGGGCGAGAAGCGCGATACGCTGCCTTACGACATCGACGGCGTCGTTTATAAAGTCAACCGGCGCGATGAGCAGGACGCGCTCGGCTTTGTCTCGCGCGCGCCGCGTTTCGCTCTGGCGCATAAATTCCCTGCGCAGGAAGCGCTCACCCAACTCGTCGCGATCGACGTGCAGGTCGGCCGCACCGGCGCGATTACGCCGGTTGCGCGGCTGGAGCCGGTGTTCGTCGGCGGCGCGACGGTGACGAACGCGACGTTGCACAACGAAGACGAGGTGCGCCGCAAGGATATTCGCATCGGCGACACGGTGATCGTACGGCGTGCCGGTGACGTGATTCCCGAAGTGGTGAGCGCGCTGCTCGACCGCCGCCCGGAGAACGCCCGGGAGTTCGTCATGCCCACGCACTGTCCTGTATGCGGCTCGAGCATCGAACGGCTGCCGGACGAGGCGATTGCGCGCTGCACGGGCGGCCTGTTTTGCCCGGCGCAGCGCAAGCAGGCGTTGTGGCATTTCGCGCAGCGGCGGGCGCTGGATATCGACGGGCTGGGTGAAAAAATCATCGATCAGCTTGTCGAGGAGAATCTGGTGCGCACGCCGGCCGATCTGTTCAACGTCGGCTTTGCGACCCTTGCCGAACTCGACCGCTTTGCTGAAAAGTCCGCGCAGAACCTGCTCGATTCGCTTGAAAAGGCCAAGCACACTACACTGGCGCGTTTTATTTACGCGCTTGGTATCCGGCATGTGGGTGAATCGACGGCGAAAGATCTGGCCAGGCATTTCGGCTCGCTGAATCCGATCATGGACGCTTCGGTTGAAGAATTGCTGGAAGTGAACGACGTGGGTCCTGTGGTGGCCGAGTCGATTCATCAGTTTTTCGCCGAAGAGCACAACCGCACGGTGATCGAGCAACTCCGCGCACCGGGCAAGGTCACCTGGCCGGAAGGGCCGCCCGCGCCCAAGGCGCCGCAAGGCGTGCTGGCCGGCAAGACGGTCGTTCTGACCGGCACCTTGCCGACGCTCGCCCGCGAAGAGGCGAAAGAAATGCTCGAAGCGGCCGGCGCGAAAGTGGCCGGTTCGGTGTCGAAGAAAACGGATTACGTGGTGGCCGGGGCCGAAGCCGGCAGCAAGCTGGCGAAAGCCGAGGAACTCGGCATCCCCGTACTCGACGAAGATGGTATGCGTAAGCTCCTGGAGGGGCAGTTATGATCCGCGAAATTCTCAAGATGGGCGATCCGCGCCTTTTGCAAATTGCCGATCCGGTCGATCACTTCGACACGCCCGAACTGCATGAACTCATCAAAGACATGTTCGAGACCATGCACGACGCGAACGGCGCGGGGCTCGCCGCGCCGCAGATCGGCGTCAATCTGCAGGTGGTGATCTTCGGCTTCGGGCACAACGAACGCTATCCGGATGCGCCGCCGGTGCCGGAGACGGTGCTGATCAACCCGACCATCACGCCGGTGTCGCTGGATATGGAAGAGGGCTGGGAAGGCTGCCTGTCCGTGCCGGGCCTGCGCGGCGCGGTGAGCCGGTTTTCGATGATCAAGTATCACGGCTTCGATCAATACGGCAAGCCGATCGACCGCGTCGCCGAGGGCTTTCACGCGCGTGTCGTGCAGCATGAATGCGATCACCTGATCGGCAAGCTATACCCGATGCGGATCAACGATTTCTCGAAGTTTGGCTTCACGGAAGTCCTGTTTCCGGATTTGGACCCGAATAGTGACGACTGACGCCGTATTCTGACCTGCGGGCGGCCACGTTGACGCTCGCGCCCCGCAGGCATAAAAAAGCCCACGTTTTTCACGTGGGCTTTTTGTTGGGCGAGTGTCACGGCGCGGGCACCATGAGTTTTCGCTGTTTGAGCGTCAAGCTCCCGGCATCAGAACGACTCGTCCGCGGACAGATAGCGCCATTGGCCCGGCGGCAGTGCGCCCAGCACCACTTTGCCCATCCGCACGCGCTTCAGGCCGATCACTTCGAGGCCCACCAGTTCGCACATCCGGCGAATCTGGCGCTTCTTGCCTTCGCGCAGCACGAAACGCAGTTGTTCGCCGTTTTGCCAATTGACCTGCGCGGGTTTCAGCGGCACGTCGTCGAGCGAGAGCCCGTGGCACAGGAGCGCGAGGCTTTCCGGCGGGAAATGGCTTTCGACGTCCGTGGTGTGCTCGCCGAACGACACGCGCACCAGATACTCCTTGTCGATCTCCGAATGGCCGCCGATCAGTTGCTTGGCGATGCGGCCGTCCTGCGTCAGCACCAGCAAGCCCGTCGAATCGATGTCGAGGCGTCCGGCCGGTGCTAGCTGGCGCAGATGCGAGACCGAGAAACGAATGTCAGAACTGTCGCCTTCCCAACGATTTTCCGGCGTGACCAGCGTGATCGCCGGTTGATAGCCGTCTTCCGCCTGGCCCGATACGAGGCCCACGGGCTTGTGGATCAGGACTGTCACCTGACTTGCTTGCGCGGCTTCGGCGGCGGGGTCGATTTCGATGCGCTGGTCCGGACGAACCTTGGTGCCGAGCGTGTCGATCCGCTCGCCGTCGACTAGCACCCAGCCTTTTTCGATCCACTCGTCGGCTTCGCGGCGCGAGCACAGGCCGAGTTCCGACATCAGCTTGGACAGGCGCAGCGTGCCCGGTGCGTCTTCGTAATCGCGGCGTGGCGTGCGCGGCGTGACATCGGCGTCATCGTCGCGTTCGGCTCTGGCTGCGGGCGCCGGGGCGCGCGGTTTATCGGCACGGGCGGGGCGGTTGTCGTCACCAAAGCGGCGGCCGGCGGTCGGCAGCGCTTTATCGACGCTGCGAGCAGGGCGGTCGCCACGGTCGCTACGCTCGTTACGTTCGCCGGCACGCGGCGGACGGTCGCCGAATTCACGTTTGGCTGGGGCGCGTTCACCGCGGTCGTCACGCGGTGCGCGCGCCGGACGATCCGTGCGGTCGCCGTAGCCGCTTTTGACGGGCTTCGCAAAAGTGCGCTCGCCGCGGTCGGACGCACCACGCTCGCCTTCAAAGCGGCGCGGTGTGCTGTCGCTGCGCAGCCCGCGCTCACCGGTGCGGCGCTCCTGCGGGGCGCCACGGTCGCTGCCGAAGCGGGGCCGGTCCGAAGCGTCACGCACCGGACGCTCGCCACGCGACCCACCTTCCGTCGGGCGGCCTGCACCCGGGCGCGGACCGCTGAACGAGCGGCGTTCACCGTCGTCGCGGCGCGGGGCGCGGCTGCCTTCGAAACTGCGCGGTGCGCGGTCGCTGCGATCTGCGCTGCCTTCGAAGCGGCGGGGTGCGCCTTGACTGCGTTCGCCGTCTGCGCGACGCGGTGCGCGTTCGCTGCGATCGCCGCTACCTTCAAATCTGCGGGGCGCTCGCTCGCCGTCGTCACGACGGGGAGTGCGGTCGCCGCTGCCTTCAAATCGGCGCGGAGCGCCCTGAGTGCGTTCACCGTCAGCACGCCGCGGTGCGCGTTCGCTGCGATCGCCCCCACCTTCAAACTTGCGGGGTGCACGAGCACCTTCATCCCGACGCGGGGCACGATCGCTGGTACCTTCAAATCGACGCGGAGCGCCTTGGCTGCGTTCGCCATCAGCGCGACGCGGAGCACGTTCACTACGGTCGCCACCACCTTCAAACTTGCGGGGCGCACGCTCGCCGTCGTCCCGACGCGGTGCGCGATCGCCGCTACCCTCGAAGCGGCGCGGCGCACCGCCGGCCCCTTCGCGCCGCGGCGGCCGATCCGACGGCGCCCGGCGCGCAGCGCCGGCGCCACCTGCATCCCGCTCGCGGGAAAACGATCCTTCAGCCCGCGGCGCACGCGCACCGGCGCCTGCCGGCTTACCTGCACCCGCCGGCCGCTTGCCGCCGCCCGCCGCTGCGCCAGCGCTTTCACCCCGCGCCCCGTTAAACCCAGCCGTCGGCGTAGACGGCCTTGGCCCGCTCGGACGCGTCGGCTTACGCGCCGAGGTGCTTCCGGTACGGACAGGGGCGCGTTCGGACGAAGCCGGCCGCGGGTGCTTGGCTGTTAATTTGACTCGCATGAAATCTCACACTGCAATCGCGCGCAGCAGTTCGGTCTCGACCTGAATTTGCAGGCGGTTGTCCGACAGACCGTGTCCATCCAGCAGGAACACGTCTTCGACGCGTTCGCCGAGCGTATTGATCCGCGCCGACGCGACGCCGACCCGGTGCTCGGCCAGCACGCGCGCGATCGAATAAAGAAGGCCTGGCCGGTCGTTAGCGGACACGGACAGGATGTAATATTGGCCGCGCTCGTCGGCCCGAAGATCGACGCGCGGCGTAACAGGGAAGGTCCGCGACAGCCGTGACAACCGGCCTTTCGACGGTCCCGGAAGCAGGGTGCCGTCACCGGTGAGGCGTGCAGTCAGTTCCTGTTCGACCAGATTGGCAATATCGCGATAATGCACGTCTTCTTCGGTATGCGCGACGAGGAAATTATCGAGCGCGTACCCGTGACGGGTCGTGCTGACCCGCGCATCGAGCACTGACAAGCCGTTGCGGTCGAAATACGCGCAAATGCCGGCGAACAGATCGGGCTGGTCTTTCACGTACACCAGCACCTGAAGCGCTTCGCCAATCGGCGAAGGACGCGCCCGCACGATCGGCGTCGCGGTCTCGACGTGCCGGTACAGCACGCGGGTCTGCCACGCAATGTCCGCCGCGTCGTGGCGCAGGAAATAACCGATATCCAGCTTGTCCCACAGCGCCTTTTGCGCGCCTTCCGGCACCGTTTCGAGGCGCAGCAGGGCCAACGCCTCCTCCTGGCGCGACTTCAGTTCCGAATGCGCGTCGGGCCGCGCGCCGCCGAGCACCGCCAGCGTGGCTCGGTAGAGGTCCTCGAGCAGCTTGCCTTTCCACGTGTTCCAGACCTTCGGGCTGGTGCCGCGAATGTCGGCTACGGTCAGCAGGTAAAGCGCGGTCAGCCGGCGCTCGTTGCCGACCAGCTCGGCAAACCGCTTGATGACCTCGGGGTCGCTCGTGTCCTGCTTCTGCGCGACCTGGCTCATGGTCAAATGCTGCTGGACCAACCAGACGACCAGTTCGCCGTCCTCGCCCTCCATGCCATGGGTGCGGCAGAAGCGCCGCGCGTCGGCCATGCCGAGCGTGGAATGGTCGCCGCCGCGGCCCTTGGCGATGTCGTGAAACAGCGCCGCCACATACAACACCCACGGCCGGTCGAAATTGGCGATCAACTGGCTGCAGAACGGATATTCGTGTGCGTGCTCGGCGACCGCGAAGCGGCGCAGATTGCGCAATACCATGAGGATGTGCTGATCGACCGTGTAGACGTGATACAGGTCGTGCTGCATCTGTCCGACGATGCGCCGGAAGTTCAGCAGATAGCGCCCGAGCACGCTGGTCTGGTTCATCAGGCGCAGCGCGTGGGTGATGCCGGCCGGCTGCTTCAGGATATCCATGAACAGGCGTCCGTTTTCCGGATCGCGCCGCCAATGCTGATCCATCACGTCGCGGGCGTTGTATATGGCTCGCAGCGTGCGCGCCGACAAACCCTTCACGCCGGGCGTCTGTTCATAGAGCAGGAAGGCTTCGAGGATCGCGTTCGGCTCGCGCTGGAAGACGTCGTCGCTGGCGATTTCCAGCATGCCCTGTTTCTCGACGAAACGATCCGACAACACGCGCGTGATGCCGCTCGTGTTGGGGAAGAGCTGCGCTTCGATGTTCTGGATCAGGATCGTGGCCAGCTGCGTCACGGCCTTGGCAGCCCAGTAGTAGCGGCGCATCAGTTGCTCGCTGGCGCGCTTGGTGGCCGTTGGTTTGTAGCCGAAGCTTTCCGCCACCGGCGTTTGCAGGTCGAACACCAGAATGTCCTGGCGGCGCCCGGCGATCACGTGCAAGCGGGCACGCAGCGTTTTCAGGAAGCCCTCGTTGCGGCGCAGTTCGCGCGCTTCACGCTCCGTGATCAGGCCGCGTGCTTCAAGCTCGCGCCAGCTGCTGCCGAAACCGGCTGCCTGGGTAATCCACAGAATCAGTTGCAAATCGCGCAGGCCGCCCGGGCTTTCCTTGATGTTCGGCTCGAGCGAATACGGCGTGTCCTGAAACTTGGCGTGCCGCTGACGCATTTCCAGCACCTTGGCCTGGAAAAACGCGCGCGGGTCGAGTGTTTCGCGGTAGCGCTTCGCAAAGTCGTCGAAGAGTGAGACGCTTCCTGTAATGCGCCGCGCTTCGAGCAGCGAGGTGCGCACGGTGACGTCGTTGGCGGCTTCTTCGACACACTGCACCACGCTGCGCACGCTGCTGCCGAGTTCAAGCCCCAAATCCCATGCAAGGCTGATAAAACGTTCGATGCGCGCTTCCAGATGCGCGATCGGCGCGTCGGGCAACAGGACCAGAATGTCGATGTCGGAGTGCGGCGCTAGTTCGCCTCGCCCGTAACCGCCGACCGCGAGCAGCGCCAGTTCGGGCGGCAACTCACAGGTATTCCAGGCGGCGCGCAGCGACTCGTCGGTGGCGCGCGCCAGGGCGGCCATCAGCGAGTCGACGTTGGAGGCGGTCTTGAAGCGTTCCAGCAACTGGGCTTTGGCCACTTTATAGTCCGCCTTGAGCGACGTGGCATGGGATTGGGCGACGGCTGGAACACTACTCATTGGCAGGTGGGCGGGTGAGGTCGGAAGTCGTTCAGGCCGTGGCTGCGACAACCGGCGGCCGCGCGGGCGTGCCGGCTGAAACAGTCAGCACGTCGTAGCCGGTTTCGGTAACGAGCACCGTGTGTTCCCACTGCGCCGACAGGCTGCGGTCCTTGGTCTTGACGGTCCACTGGTCCGGCATGGTGCGGATGTCGCGCCGGCCGGCGTTGATCATTGGTTCGATCGTGAAGATCATGCCGGCTTGCAACTCGAGCCCGGTGCCGGGACGGCCATAGTGCAGAATCTGCGGGTCTTCGTGAAACACCGTGCCGATGCCGTGGCCGCAATATTCGCGCACCACGCTGTAGCCTTGTCCTTCGGCATGTTTCTGGATCGCGTAGCCGATGTCGCCGAGATGGGCGCCCGGGCGCACCTGATCGATGCCGAGCCACATGCATTCGAAAGTGGTCTGCACGAGGCGTTTGGCCATGATCGAGCCTTCGCCGACGATGAACATCCGGCTGGTGTCGCCGAAATAGCCTTCCTTGATCACCGTGATGTCGATATTCAGCGCGTCGCCGTTCTTCAGCGTCTTGTCGCCCGGAATGCCGTGGCAGATCACGTCGTTCACGGAAATGCAGGTGGCTTTCGGGTAAGGCGGGTAGCCAGGCGGCTGATAGTTCAGCGGCGCCGGAATCGTGCCTTGTTCCTTCAGCATGTATTCGTGACACAGCCGGTCGAGTTCGCCGGTCGTGATGCCGGCCGTGACGAACGGCGTAATGTAGTCGAGCACTTCGCTAGCAAGCTTGCAGGCGACGCGCATCTGCGCGATATCGTGTTCGTTTTTGAGCGTAATAGCCATAATTCTCTCTGAAGCCTTGTGCAGTAAGGGTTTCCGTCTTTGGTGGATTCTGGATTTACGAAAATTCCACCAGCATTCCACCGAATTGACGAGAAACCACCAGCCAGCAGGGTTTCAGCGGGACGACAGAACGAAAAATTCCGCCGGTAGACCGCGCTACACCGTGCATTTGGGGCCGAATAACACATTTTAGCACCGTCCCGCCCGGTGGACCGCCTGACGGCCTTGCGCAATTGATTGCAGGCACGCCCAGCGGCGGGAAACGAGGCGGATGAGAAGAAATCCGGCATGGCATGGCGATGCCATAGAACAGTTTTCTAAAAATACGCGCCCTGCGTACTCGACGCCGGTCTGCGCAATTAATTAGCACAGCGCTCACGCACAGCGCTCACAGCTACGGCGTGTGCGTCAGGCACCGCACATAGCGTTACGACAGGTACTTGAAAGCATCAGTTTTACCGGATATCGTCCGTTATTCCGGGCCTGCCTCGGTTCCGGTGTGTGTTTGACTAGCCTGCCTGTTCTTACGGCGGGCTTCTTTTTGTCTCCTATCTCTGCCGATCACCTCTATAAGCCAAAAGAATGTTCGCCCGGTTTCCTATATGCCATTCGATACGGTGGTGTTTTTTGGTCGATTTATGCGGTTTTTTATCGAGTTGTGATTTTCCACCGATTTTGCGTAATTCGCCGATGGTTCTAATATCGGTACATAAGGTTATGTATTCGTATTGAACGTTATGTACTCACTGGGAGATTAAAATGGGCGAACCTCTTGAAGCCGGAATGACTACCCTAAAAATGCCGATTGCGCTCAAACAGCGCATAGGGCAACGCAGCGCGAAATCAGGCGTAAGCCAATCGGAAATCATCCGGCGCGGTGTTGCCATGTATTTGGATAGTCTCGACTCCGTTGAATCACAGGTTCAGGCATGGGAAGCAAAGAAACAGCAGAAAATCATGCAATCAATTGCGCAGGAAGGTGGGCAAAATGAGTAACCTGAAAAAGACACTTGTGGCTTTCCTGTTGACGCTGGTAGCAGAAGCGCTGGTTGTATGGATTGCACTTGCACTTATCGGAAGTTTTACGGCTACTACCATGCTGTTAGCAGCAATCGCCATTCTGCTGTTTATGGGGCTGGTGGCCGTGGTTTATGCGGGCAGGCCGGTAACCGGTCATGTTCGCAGCTAGAGTAGTTGCAGTAGATTTACCTTTGCCACTGCGAGAATTAGCCCCCGTAATATAGGGGGCGTTTTTTGTCGCCACTGAATTATGAGACGCTTATAATCAGGAAGCGGCATCGGCAACCGTTAAGTGCGTGGAAGTAACAGAGAAATCCCGGATAGAGTTTTTTGAGGGTGAAAGATGGTGCGATCCTCCCCACGTAGGGATTGCATCATGGCTTGCCAAAGCCCGCCCTCAAAATGCTTTACTGGGATTTTTTGTTGGTGCACGACGATCCGCCAGAAAGGTGGACGACAAATAGGTAGTACACACAGTCTCAAAGCAGTAGTTTAAGAGTCCATCCCGAAGGGTGGCTAAAACACTAGATATCGGCAAAATTTGAGCGGCAAAGAAAAGCCCGGACCCTGCAAAGGAATCCGGGCTGAATTTGTCCTGTGTTAGCGCACAGGCGAGTGAGGTAACTCGAAATCAGTTTACCTCGTTCGACGCACCCGATCAATCTGTGTTTGAATGAGGTAACAAAAATGTCAGTTTTCAACGAAGCCGAATATCAGGCCGCCGAAGTCGTCAGTACTTCGCAGAATGCTGGGCAAGTTTCTGTGCAATCAATTGCAAGCGGCAATTCCCCGTTAGACAATCCCGGCACTTGCGTTAAAAAGGCCAAAGCGCCACCGCCTGCCGCGATTCGCACGGTTTCCGTTTTGCCGGATTCTCATTGGAGACGGCACTATCTGGCGGTATGCCGTGGCAATCACAATGCCGCTACAGTGCTGGGGAAAATCGTATTCCGTTATCAGCACGACAACGGCAAATCCCGCCTGTATCTTCGCAATGGCTGTTACTGGTGGTATCACACCATCAGGGAACTGGCCGACGAATGCGAATTGACGCTGGAGCAGACCAAATACGCACTGGTGAAATTGCGCGAATGGGGTCTGGTGGAAACGCGGGCGAAAGGAGCCAAGGTAAAGGGTGAAAAGAAATCCCTATTCTGCCTGCCCATTGCACAGGGTGCGGGTTCCCTGAATGGCTGGCCGACCTTTGATCATGTCCCAGCTAAAGTTGAAAATTCCACTTTAGCTCATGCCGATCAGACAGCGCAGAAGACCGACGACGACACCCCAGCTAAAGTTGAAAATTCAACTACAGCTAAAGTTGAAAATTCAACTATTAAAGCCTTTAAGGTTGTAGGAAGTAAGGTTGAAGGAAGTAAAGACTTTGTGACGGCACCAGCGCCCGTCACAACCCCTGTAATTCCAGAAGCGATTTCAGGCGAGGGCGATAAGTCAAAGTCAAAGGCAACCCCTGAAAACAAACCCAAGGCCGTGCCCGCGTGGAAGCCTACCGGAGTATGGGAAAGGACCATGAGCGAGTACCACCCGAAAGCAGCAGTTCCCCTGACCCAGACTCAGGGGAAGATTTTGCGGGACGTGCGAACCAAGCTAGGGATACTTGGCTTGGATTCCGACCTGTTGATGCGGTACATCGTGCAGCACTGGTATTCCGTCATGTCTTGCGTAAAGGGTGGTTCGCAGATTGCGCCCCGGCCTGAGTTCTTTAGCGCGCACCTTGCGGAGTTCGTGCTGTACTTCAACAAGCATTACGAGACCGACCTGCAACGGCAAGCCAAGCAGGCAGCGACAGCCAAGTATCTGGCAGAGCTTGCGCAGGCGCATACGTCCACGCAATCAATTGCGCCGAAGAAGCCGAACAAGTTCGTACAGCTATTGCAGGCTGAGCAGCAGGCAAAGGCCAGCGCGACCGCATAGGCGGGCCGACAAAAAGATGCTGAGGGGTGGTTGATAGGCAAGTGAGGGTGCGCAGTGTCAGGCCGTCACAGAGCGTTTTTAGGATGACTGATTTTGCAATCAATTGCACATTTGACAATCGCCATAACT
This sequence comes from Paraburkholderia caffeinilytica, assembly GCF_046030355.1. Classification (GTDB taxonomy): domain Bacteria; phylum Pseudomonadota; class Gammaproteobacteria; order Burkholderiales; family Burkholderiaceae; genus Paraburkholderia; species Paraburkholderia caffeinilytica_B. The sequence goes on along the minus strand of NZ_JAQQCQ010000004.1, from coordinate 223,112 downwards.
GCGCTTTAGTTAGTTTTACAAACGATTTATGAGCCATCACAATGGAACAAATGACCCGCTTGGAGAGCACGTCCGTGACCGAACAAACCACCGTACCGGGTCGCCACACTCCAGACGCGGTAATCGACTCGATTCTGGCATCGGTGGCGCGTGGTGAGCCGTTGATGGCCGCGTGTGAATCAGCCGGTGTAGGGAGAACGTCTTTTTACAGATGGCTCGACGCCGACCCGGAATTGGTAGGTCGATACGCACACGCTGTACAGCAGCAAACGCAAAGCAGATTTTCTAGGAGCTAGGGCCATGGCTATCCGCAGCAAGTATTACGAGACAGTGAAAAACAACCCCCTGAATGATTGGCCGGGGACGCGTGAAGTACTCACAGATGCAGGAACCGCCTATCTGCTGCAACACGGCCAGATGCCACCACGCGATGACGGTGCACGCGCCGACAGCACGGTAACCGGCGACGGCCTGAAAATGACTGTTCGTTATGACGAGGCCAATCGACCCATTAGGGAATTCAGCAACACCGGCACGCGCAAACGCTGGATGCTCGACTTCACGAGTCCCGCCTATCAGATGCTTCGAATCACGAATAAGCCGCAAACGGTGGAGCAAAACGCTCGATTCGAAACGGAATGGCGTGCAACCCAAGCCATGATTGCCAGCGGCAACATTCAACTCCCCGAGGTTTGAAATGCAGAGCCTTGCTGAAACCATGGCCTTTGAGGCCGTAGCGGCAGAGTACGTAGTACCTGTGCAGGCCGCTGGTATGCGTGTGGGGATCATCGACATTTGCAAGGCCGATGCCGCAAGCCCTGACGACTTGCGCCGGATGTTGACGCGACAGCTACAGCGCTCACTACCTAAGTCGGTTCCGTTGAGCGTGCGCGCCGATGCCTCGACCATGCCCGCCACCGAATTCGCCAAGACAGAGCAGCGCGTGAAGGCCGCTGTTTTCGAGCAGGCGCACGAATCACCGGAATTGCGGCCTGTGATTACGCGTGATCGCAGCGGGCGCGAATGCACCGAATATTACGGCAAAAAATCTGGCTGGATGCGTCCGTATCAAGCGCCCCCCATGCTGGCAAAAACCATCGGTGGACAGCCAGTGAAATTGCCGGTGGTCTTGTGAGCCGATCATGGTCAAGCCGCTTATGAAACAGTGCTCGACGTGCAGGCGGTTCAAGCCACTTGTCGCCTTTGGTCGCTGTCGCGCTCGCGCAGATGGTCTGCAACCGCAATGCAAATCCTGCCGGTCTGAATTCATGCGCGTGTATTACGCACAGAACCGCGAAGTACTTCAGGCGAAAGGGCGCGCGAACGCGCTCAGGATCAGGACCGAACGCGAGCAACAGGGGAGCACATCATGAGCACCACACGTAGCAACCGCTGGCCGCAACCGATACCTCGCCAGCAGGTACGCCCCCGCCGTGTTGATCCACCAGCGGGCACTAGCTGGTGTGAGAGGTTTTGCACGCCGCAGCGATTGAAAGAGATTGAAGCACCGAAAAGAGGCCGGAAATGAACGCACACACACACCAGCGCATTGTTGACTTGCTTTCATGCTCGGTTCGAAATCTGGAGCTTGATATTCCATCAATTTATCGACATGCCGGACCCGGAGCGCACGCCGAGGCCGCAGTGATTCGCAGTCTGCAATTCTCGCTTGGCTTGATGGTCGAAGCTATTTCGCTGGCCGACGAGAATACCGCCCGAGCAATCACCGCCCGCGCCGAAAAGATTCAGGATGCTATCGCAGACCACCGCAAACAGCTTGCCGAATGGATCGAAGTGGAGGGGTGGATCGTAGTGGCCGAAGGCGAAAACGAGACGAAGCATTGAGCTAGTCCGCGCAATCAATTGCGCAGCATCACCCTGAGAGGCATGTCATGACGGATAAAAAGATCATCGAAATTCCGGTCGAAACGGCCCAATGGGATGCCTTTGTTACGTCTTTCCACAACTGGCAAGATGAACTGGAAAAAACTAACGGCGCATGGTCTGCAACTGACAAGGGAGTGAAACGCCTTGCGACCAGTTTCGATAACGTAGAGGACGCATTCAACGATTTGGTAAGGGCCGCGACGGACCCGAAATTCAGCAGTCCCACGTCCGGTACATTCGTACGGATTCGGAAAGACACCGTTGAAACCGAGAAAAGCTGGCGCAACATCGCAAAGGAAATCGAACGGTCATCACGCGGGCTGACTGGTATTGCCCGTAGTGGGCTGGGTGGCATGCTGGGGCTTGCCGGTACTGCTGGTGCACTCACCAGCGCGTTATATGGTGCGACGCTTGGCGCTTCCAACAGTGTGGCCGATGACTACAAAAGTAGTCGCCAGCTTGGCTTGCAACTGGGCAAGGAAAAAGAATTCGGTATTGCCGGTGAGCCGTATGGACTTGGCCGCGATCAGCTAGAGGAAGCGGCAAATGCAAAGCAGGACGTAACCAAGCAACAGTCATTTCGTAATGCTGGCGTTACTGACTTTACTCAGGATGCAGCAGAACTGGCGTGGGCAAAAGCCAAGGGCGAGGCCGCGTTATACAGCCAGTGGGAAAAGACCAGCCCGCAATTTGCAGTGACACAGGCTCAGGCATTTTTCCCCGGTGAGAACCCGGACCAGCTTCGCTTGCTGGCTGACGCGTATAACAAAGGTGACCTCGACAAGGCGCACGACCTGTATGAGCAGAACTGGGAAAAAACAGGATACAGCCAGCAGCAGGCAGATCAGGCCACGCAGTTCAAGCAGGATCAGGCGCAGAAATGGGCAGAAATAGAAACGGCGTGGAATAAGGACATTCTATTGCTTGCCCCTCACCTCGACCGGTGGAGCAGCGCAGCAACGCACCTCGTAACGGGTTTCCTCGACGCCAGCGCAAAGACCATTAACGATTTGGCCGATGCTGGCGACAATCCCACGCCACCCGGTACTGAGCCACCGCCAGCAGCGCAGAATGACTACCCTGCACGTATCGCACGTGGCTTTGCAATTGCGGGCCAGTGGATGCAACAGCACGGATTGACTAACCCGTTTGATGGCGCTGGTGCAGGCACGGTAGATCAACAGGGCTTCACGTCCGATCCTGACAAAGCCGCACATATGGCCGCGCTCGAAAAGGCAACGGGTATGCCCAAGGGCTTTTTGCAGGCACAGGAAAATATCGAGAGCAGCGGTGGGCGCAATCTCGCCAATCCGAACAACCCGAATCACATCGGTGCATTCCAGTTTGATGCAGCCACGGCAGCAAACTATGGAGTTGATCGGCGCAACGAGTATTCAAACGAAGTGGGCGCAGCGCGCTACCTTGCCGACCTCAAAAAGAAGTACGGGTCATGGGACAAAGCCGTGGCCGCGTACGATGGATTCGGTGGACTCGATAAGGACATTGCCAAGTACGGCGATGCATGGAAGGAACACATCAGCGAGTTTCAAAAGAGCGGCGAGACCGAAATGTATTTGCGGAAACTCGCATGGCAGGGCATCGACCTTAACAGCAGTCAACCGATCACGCCTTTTAACGATAGTAAGGCCGTGAAGGCAGCAAAGGACGTTGACCGGCTGAATGTTGATCCGCAGATTGTGCCGTTTGATGACGTGGATAAAAAGGCCGTGGATGCAGAGCCGCAAACGCAAACGCAGGCACAAACAGATAAGGCTTACGTAGGAGAAGGGCTGACAGATCGGCTAATGCGTGCCGCAGGCATGGTTAGTGGCTGGTTCGGTGAGGGCGGTGGTGCGGCCTTGCGCACGCCCGATGCACCGGCACGCACGACCAACAGCACGCCCCAGCAGTTCAATATCCAGATGCAGGTTACTGCGCCTGCTGGAACCGACGTACAGGTAACGGGTGCGCAACTCGCGCAATGATCCATGCGCTACTACACCATTACACTTATCAACCCGACCACCTCACAGGTGTTGGTTCCGAATACCAACCCTTATGGCACGGCCTTTGTGTTTTCGAACGACCCCACAACAACAACGTGGAGTAGCCTGAACGTCGGAGCCAATGCGCATACTGTAGGTGGCAGCAATCCCGCTGCATTGCGTGTAGAGCTAGACATTACGAGTACGCCGCTGCATAGCCCTGACAGTCACGCAAAGCCGTTCATTCGAATCTACGGCATCCCGCTTTCGATAGTGGCTCAGGCGGCTGATTTGAATGGCATGTTCATCAGCGTTAGCGGTGGCATGGCCGCTGGCCTGCCGTTGGCAAATCCTAATCAGTCAGGCTTGCTGGTGACCGGACAGGTATTGCAGGCGGTGGGCGAATGGGTGGGCACCGACATGTCGTTGACGTTGTATCTTGCGCCGGGTGGATCGAGTGCGGACTATAGCAACGCCAGTGGTGGTGCGTCTGCCATGCAACCGGTCACCGCCAACACGCCTGCCAATCTGACATTCACGTGGGCACTGGGTCAATCCATGAGTACTGCAATTGCTCAATGTCTGGCAACGGCCTTTCCTGCACTCAACATTCAAATGTCGATTAGCGACTCGCTGGTGTGGGGTAGTGGCGTAGCGAAAACAGCATATTTCCAGAACCTTGCGCAATTCGCCACGTTTATCAACGAGACCAGCAAATCCATACTGGCCGGGCCGAATCCCGCCAGTACGATCTACGCTCAGAATGTCAATCCGGCCTATGCGGGCGTGACGATTGTGCTGCAAGGTGGCACGCTGATTGTGCAGGACTTCACGACTCAGACCAACCCGATACCGATTGCCTTTTTGGACCTGATTGGGCAACCGAACTGGGCTGCACCCGGCAAAGTGCAGCTAGTGACGTGCATGCGCGGAGATATCACCACAAGTGATTTTGTGCAGCTACCGCCTGCACTTGGCACGACCAGTAATTTTAATAGTCCTAACGGTGGCGTTAGTCCGCTTGCTATAGGTAACGCCAGCAACAGCCCATTCAAGGGCAATTCCGCATTTACGGGCGTAGCGCTGGTGACGAAAGTGCGCCACCTTGGCGACAGCCGCAACGCCAGTGGGCTGGCATGGGTCAGCACGTACGAACTGGTGTTTCAACAGCCGGTAGTAAGCAAGCTATTGAGTGCCATTCCGTATGTGTATAAGAGCAGCAGCGGCAACAGTTACGGCTTTACCGGAGGTGCATCGTGAGTATCGCGTACCTACGCACGCCGTTGGTTAGCACCTTGCCGGTGGGCGTCCGCGTGCAGATCGCGGACGCCATGCAATTGCAGGGAAAGAGCCTGCCTTGTCACGTTATCAGCGTAACAGGGCCGCTAATTACCGTGGCGTTCGATCTTGCACCTAGCGTGTGGACGTTGCCGCAGATCACTGTTCCGTTGTTCGGCCCTGAGTACGTGCGATATCCGATCCAACCGGGCGATAAAGGCTATGTAGTTGCCGTGGATACGCCCGTAGGATTCAGCAGCGGACAGGCGAGTAGTCCCGCCGATTTGAGTCAGCCGGGTAATCTCGAAAGTCTGTTTTTCATGCCCATTGGAAATGCCAAGTGGGTAGCAGTAGACCCGAATGCGGTAACAGCTTATGGGCCGAATGGTGTAGTGCTACGCGATACTGCATCAGGGAGTGTTATCACGCTATTGCCCGGTAGTATCACCATGACTACCGGGAGTTGTTCTCTCACCATGAGCGCCGACACCATCACTTTGCAGGCACCGAACATCGTGCTGGATGGTCAACTCACACAAGGTACAGAAAGCGGTGGGTATCCGGCTACCCTGCAAGGCCCGGTGACCGTTGTGCATGACGTGACAGCGGCAGGTACATCGGTACATGGTCACGTGCATGGTGGTGTGACGCCGGGTAGTGGTGATACCGGTACGCCGGTTTGAGTTTGCAATCAATTGCGCAGAGGCAGCTATGAGCAGCGAACACGAAGTACATTTCGAAGGGCGAGATAAACCACGCGCAGAGCGTCTTGCTACTGCGCTGGGCACTGCAATTGGCATCGCAAAACTGATTGAACGCTCACGCCATGGCGACGCAGCAGAGGCCGATAGTAATACCTCATGCGCGTTATCGTGGGCACGCCTGCTGGTGAGCGAATTGGAACAAGTGCCACCAGCAGATAGAGACCGAACGGCTGAATAGCAGCACCAGCAGTACCGACTACTAACCGGCATGGAGGCCACCCCAATGATTAAAGAGGTGAGCCGTGCCAGTGAAATTTACGAACAAATCTACGCAATCAATTGCGCAGAAACCGGAAGCGCCAGCCAAGACCAAGGCGAAGAAAACGCGCCGGAGAATCACAAACAAGGGCTATTCCGCCGCTGTATATGAACGGCTATTCGAGTACGTTGCCGAGGGTGAGGACTTAACTAAAGCGTGTCGTCATCCGAACATGCCTCACCCGGCTACCGTGCGCCGTCGCATGCTGGTGGACGACACACTAGCCAGCGCATTCAAGACCGCACAGGCCATTCGCCTGCATGGGCTTGCAGATCAGATGGTGCGCCTACCTGACGAAGCGCTCGAAGGTTATGCCAAGGTTAGCCCCGCTGACCGTCTGACCGCCGCGAAACAGAAGGCTGATTCGATTCGCTTCCTGTTGACCAAGGGCTTGGCGGACTATCAGGGCATTGGCGAGGATGGTGGGCAAGTCACGCTCGTTATTCAAAACGCCCCCGATTTGCCAATCATCGGTGCGCCCGCCGCACCATATGTGCCCGCAGGCCAGCCGGTGTTAAAGATTGTTGGCGGTGGCGCTCCCACTCAATCAATTGCGCAGCCTGCCGAGGGCAAGGAAGCGGGCAATGGTTGATCGCGCTCTCCCACTAATGCAGCTACATGCAGGCCAGCGTGAGGTAGGTAGTGGCTTGGCAAAACACTCGGTACTGCGTATTGGACGCAGATGGGGTAAGTCCGCACTCATGGAAGTCATTGCAGAAACCGCAGCGCTCAGAGGCCAGAAAGTAGGTTTTTTCTTTCCCGACCTCACGCGCGCCTCACCCACGTTTGACAGCATCGTTAATACGCTTAAACCGGCCATAAAGTCATCTAACAAAACTGACCTTATGATCAAGTTGATTACCGGTGGTTTGATCGAATGTTGGACACTCAACGATAAACATTCGGGTAGATCGCGCGGATATGACCTAGTGTTGATTGACGAAGCTAGTCTATGTGAAAACTTGGAAGAGGTTTATCAGTTATCGATAGCGCCTACGCTGTTGCTAAGTGGAGGCCCAACGATCATGGCGGGCACGCCGCTGGGTACTGACGAAGATAGTTTTTTTTACAAGTGCTGCACAATCAAGGAACCATCCGAAAAATGGCCGCTGATATGGAAAGAGTTTCATAAACCGACTAGCAGCAGCCCGCTAATTACCCCTGAAGCAATCGCGCTGTTAAAGACTCAGTTTCCACCACTGGTGTACGCACAGGAATACGAAGCACAGTTCGTTAGCTGGGCCGGTGAGTCGCTATTCAAACTTCCTTCACTGCTGGTGGACGGTCACGGCGCAGAGTATCCGCAAGTGTGCGAAATGGTATTCGCCACGGTGGATACCGCCGTTAAAGATGGTGCGGAAAACGATGGCACAGCAGTCTGTTACTGGGCAATCAACAAGTACGGCAAAGGCGCACCACTCACCGTGCTGGATTGGCAGATAGAGCAGATCACTGCTGATATGCAAGTCAACTGGATGCCGAGCATCTTTAAGCGTCTCGAAGAACTAGCGAAGGCATGCCGCGCACGCTATGGCTCGATTGGCGTTTTCATCGAAGACCGGCAGACCGGCACCATGTTGCTGCAACACGGTGAGAAAGTAGGCTGGGATACGCACGGCATACCCGGTGAGCTAACGCAGATCGGAAAGAGCGGCAGGGCTTCGCTTTCATCGGGTCCGGTGTTTCAAGGCCGCGTGAAGTTGAGCCAGTATGCGTTCGACAAGGTAACCGAATACAAGGGCATCACGCGGAACCACCTCGTTACGCAGGTTATGTCTTTCAGTCTGGGCGACAAGCAGGCATACAAACGGGCAGATGATTTGGCCGATTGTTTCTTTTACGGTGTACTGGTGGCGCTGGAAGGTGAAGCGCCTTTGTTGGATTGAATTTTTAAGTAGTACTACATGGAGAGCATCATGACTATCGTTGTTCCGGCACCTATCAACGGCACACAGGGCAGGCAGGTAGCGTATGGCGCGGGCACGGTCACAGCCGTGGCGAATGAAATGCCAGTAGCCAGCAACCCCGGCAATGCAATCCCGCCAGTGGGGAGCGGGCCGCTGTTTACCGGCAGCTTTACTGGCACCGCACCTATTGATATCAGCCTGTACGACAGCCCCGCTAATCAACCGGGCACGCTGGCTAATCCCGGTACTTTGCTGGCGACTGTCAAGAGCGCCAACGGGTACGCACCGGCAAGCCTGAATGTGTCTTTCACTCATGGGCTGTTCGTGATTCAACGCAGCCCCAGTACCGTAGTAATCACCGACTAACCGGAGAACATCATGAGCGACAAATCGTCAGGCCGTAACCCCGCTACTAACGCCGGTAGTGATTCGGCAGTACATCACAAGGGCACTGCACACGGCCAGTACAGCAGCACGCCCAAGGTGGAGCGTAGTACGCCAGTCACTAACCGGCATCCGAATGGTGCGGTGGGCAATGGTACGCCGCTGAAGGCCGATCAACGCAGCGCGGTGAAGTAAGGAGAACATCATGACTGAACTGACAAAAGAAGAAATTGAAGCAAAGTTACAGATGGAATGGGAAGCCGAACGGATGGATGAGTGGGCACGACACGCGGAAAAACAGGCCGATCGTTTGAAGGAGCATCTTTATACGTACAGGACCTTAGTCTGGAAAAACTTCCCAGATATGCGCAAGTACTACAGCGGGAAGCTGTTCCGCGAGATATTGAATGAATTGCGGATTGCTGTTGACCAGATTGAGTTGCTTGCACAGGGCAAGACACTTACGCACGTACTGGAATCCAAAGCCGTATTTGTTCCGCTCGACGATCAGCCCGACGAAACTGCCGAGCAACCGCAGGACGAACAGCCGCTGGCGTCCACAGTGACACCCGGCACCAAGGCTGGCTAGGGGAACACCATGGCGCAACCATTTATCTCAGGCCCGCCCGGAAGTGCTGCATTCGCGTATTTCAGCAGCGCGGGCAGCAAGCTACTAAAGACCGGGCCGGGCAGTTTGCGAGCCGTATCTATTGGCGTGCCCGCCACAGCGGCGCAAGTGAAGTTATTCGACGGCGTAGACGACACAGGCACGCTGATAGCCACGGTGGACGCCGGTGAAGGGCGCGATATTGATTTTAGTGCGCAGTTCAATGTCGGTCTGTACGTACAGGTGACAGGCGGCAATCCGAATTTGACCATTACGTTTTTCTAAAGATGCACGCGCAATCAATTGCGCGAAGGGAGGGGGTTAGCCATGCTCAAGACGGTGGACGAAACGCTCGCCATGCTGGCAGCAGAGGCAGAGCAACTGGGGTATGTCGTCTTTGTATCTGGCAAGTTGCGTATTGATGCGGAGTATCACCGGGGGCAGACAGTCTGGTTTATCAATGAACGCAGAGCTACGCGCGAACTGGCGGCACAGAAGCTGGAAAACGCCCGCGCAGCACGCCGGGCAGAACAACCCGGCATAGCCTAGTGGAGCAGCGATGGAACAGCAGACCCAGCAGCTAAAGCGGTGCACGAAATGTCACGAGACCCGGCCTATCGAGCAGTTCCACCGGAACGCGAAAACGAGAGATGGACGTACCCCATGGTGCAAGCCCTGCTGCGCGAAACAGAGCCGTGACCCGTGGAGTATCGAAACACCGCTGAGGCAGGCCAGAACAGACAAGCCACGCGAACCAACGCCGTCACCTCTGGTAGCTAAGTCACTCGCGCCACCATTATCAATCGTCAGTTATTTTTTGGCCGACGCGCCCGCACTCGCGCACGCGGTAGACCCTGAGCGCTACACGTGCAGGATGATAATCGACGGGCATGAGGGGTAGCCGTGGAACGCCCGCGCATGCACGTACTCGACTGGGGGCGACGCATGGCCGCCTATGCATTCGACGGCCCAGCACGTCCGAAGTGCGCGCCGAAGAAACGCCCGAAGCACACCAGTGGCCTGAGCGGCAGCGGCATGACCCGCCACCAGCTAGGTGAAGCACTCAGGCCGGGCAAGATCAGCAAACCGCTTGCAATCAATTGCGCAGCGCCCGCACGCGCACCCGCATGTGCGCCCGCACGTCCCCTCTCACCATTCGACTAGACACCCCCCAAAAGGCCCATATAAGGCCCAAAACTCAAAATTTTTGGCGGGCGGGCGAAGCCCGAGAGGGGAGATTTTGAAGTACCACGCTATAACGCATTAGAAGGGCTTAAGCGTTGTTAGAGCGTACGAACAAGGTACAAGGTGCAAACAGAACAGAATGCTGTTCCTGATTCCCGCCTGTGTAGTTTCCCCAGCGATTCCACACCCGCACATAGCACCATCAGTATCTACAGTGCACGAGTACGAACAACCATGTACGTCCATCTGTTCTGGTAGCGCCGGAAAGTGGGCCACCGCCGTCCGTCCGCTCAAAGAAATTTTCAGCCCGCCCGCCGCAACAAACGTTGCAGACCTAACCACTACATGCGCTGCACTCGACGCCGCGTTTTTTGTGGCATCTGGTGGAGCGGTGGTGGAATTTACGCGCGTACTCGACCGGTAAATCAGCGTAAGCCGCGCTGCATAAGGCTATGCGGGTATTGGTGGCTATTACTCACGACAACAGACGGACGCTATACCCCAGCCAACCGGGTACGGGCAATGTCCGCGTAGTGCGCAGATAGCTCTATGCCAATGAACTGCATGTTCTCTCGCGCACATGCCACGCCGGTAGAGCCGGAACCACAGAAGGGGTCTAATACGGTTCCCCCGGCAGGCGTTACCAGCGTACACAGCCACCGCATTAGCTCCACTGGCTTGACCGTAGGATGATCGTTACCAGCCCCTCTATCAGCCGCGCTGGCCTTGGGGCAGTAGAAGTACCTCGACCAGCTTTCCTGCTGTTCAACAATCACATTGGCGGGCCAGCGTCCCTGTACGGCGCATGCGCTGAGATTGAGTGCGCCGGTCTGGTACTGCCGCAGGTTAGCTATCAGCCGCTCACCCTTGCGCCCGCCCTTCATGCCGGGTCTTGCAGCTACCTTTGCGCGTGGAGGGCGTACCAGCGGACGGCGGGCCAGCAGGATCGGCTCTATGCAGTTCCGCAGGGCCGTGCCATAGCCAGCCCACTGCTGGGCTTCTGCGCTAACTGGCACGTGCTGGTGCGCGTCCTTGGCATGTTGACCGGCATGTGGTGCGAATGATCGGCTCTGAGTGCCTAGCACGCCGTCGAATTTCTTCGCCACGTCCGTACTCACCGGAAAGGCACCCTGACGAATCCACGCGAGCATGTCCCGTACTTCGAAGCCTGCACGCTCGACCGCGCTCGCCAGATGGTGATAGTTCTGTGCATGGGCGAATGCCAGTAGATGACCGCCCGGTTTCAGCACACGCAGGCACGCGCTCCACATGATGCTATCGAACGCCACGCCGTGACCATCCCAGTGCAGGACCGTACCGGGCCGTTCATACGGTGGATCGGTCACGATGCTGTCTATCGAGCAGTCAGGCAGGCCCGCTAACACGGTCTGGCAGTCACCTACGTGCAGCACGTACCGATCATCCATGAGCGCCCCGTAAAGTCTCATTTTGGCTTTGCGAGCCAGCATACCAGCACGCACCGCCATGCAATCAATTGCGCAAGGCCACTGCGTGAGCGCAGAGCGCAGGCCACTGCGTGAGCGGCGCAGTAGAATGCCGACGATCAACCATCGACAGGGGAGCGCGGCATGAGCGCCAAGGAATTCAGGAATGACGATAAGCGCTATCTCGCATGGATCGACCAGCACCCGCGCGGATTCGTGTTGAACCGCCGCAGTGCCGGGAATTCAGCGTCGTACATGGTGCTGCACACCTCGACCTGTCGCACGGTCAGCCAGCTATCTGGCAACGGCAGTGAAGGCGGATTCACCGGGCGTGCGTACATCAAGGTGTGCGCGTCCGACAGACAGGCACTGGCAGACTACGTGCGCGCCAACGGTAGGCCGGATGGATCGTTTTCGAAAGAATGCGCGTTCTGCAAACCAAGCGCCACCATCTGACCGCCGCGCACGCACCCGCGCAATTGATTGCGCAGAACCCCAGCCAGCCGACGATTCACACACTTAGGGTGTGCAGACGGCGCGCTCTACAGAGTATGCAAGGGTATCTGGTTGGATTTGCATGACCGGAGTCTCGTGGTCTACTGACCTTACCTCCTTACCCCCAGCCGTCATTTTCATCGACAGGAATTTCATCGTGTCGTTAGCGCAATCGATATCCTCCCGCGTTAGCGCCTCGTCGTATGCGTCGCCTTGTGGGGTGAATTGCAGCTTCGCGTAATCTCTACGCTCCCACACCAACACATGTGATCCGTGGCGTTTTAACATCGTCTTTTCGATTGCACTATTCACAGTGGCGTCCTGACTGACAATCTGCCACTCAGCGGCTTGTGCGACAGCGGAGGCCACCAGCATCGCCAGCCCGATTAGCTTTTTCATTGTTCCCCCGGATTTTGCTCGCCAGCATATCACCAGCAATGCCAGTATTCCCCGCAACGAGCAGCACGACCCAGCCAGCATACGAACGACCACGACAGAGGCAACAGCACTGCCCATAGTGCGATCAGCAGGGGGATTTTCATTTCTTGCTCCCCGCGCAATTGATTGCATGGCCGGTTTTGCTTGTCGGCGTGCTGGGGCTTTCGCTAATGCCTAAATGCTGGCGAATAACTTCATTCGACCAGTAGGGCCGTGGATCGTGGCCGGTGGGGGCGGGAATATGGCCGCGCGCGAGTCGTTTAAATACCGTGCTGTACGAGCAATCGAGCAGATACATCAAGTGCTGGACGCGCAAGCTACCGGGACCACATAGGTATTCGAGAGAAACGGCCTTTGGCGGAACCCGGTAAGCCGGTTCTTTGGCTGGCTTTACGAAACTCACAGACATGGAGTCACCTTCTACTAAGGCCCGACTCCATTCGGTGGTTTGCAAACAACACGCGCCGGTAAATAGTCGGCGCGATCTAGCTACAACTGAATCATTCTAGCGCGTTATTAATAACGCTGCATATCATTTTCAAACGTTATGGCTGAAAGGGGCCGGTTACCAGCGCGTCAAGATAATCCGACCATTCGCGCATTAGCTCCACGCGCTGACTGAAATACGTGCTTTTGTTGTAGGACGACTCGACCTTGTTTTTCTTTCCATGCGCCAGCACTGCCTCGACGTAACGCGGTTCATAGTCCGCTTCATTAGCCAGGGTGCTGAATGTTGACCTGAAACCGTGCGGCGTGAATTCCTTGGCAGTGAGTCTATAAACCGCTTCACGCGCTGACGACTGCGGCATGGGCCGATCAGCGTCATTTTCGTTTTTGAATAGCAGGCCGGTTTGGCCGCTGACGTGCTGTAATTCCCGCAGCAACGTCAATACCTGACGACTAAGCGGCACGACATGCAGACGTTTCATTTTCATCCGGCCCGCTGGGATCGTCCACCGCGCGGCCTGTAGATCAAACTCGCTCCAATCGGCGCACCGCAGTTCAGACGACCGCACGCACGTGTGGGCCAGAAGCAACAGCATTAACCGGATACGCCGGTCACTTTTGTACGCCCATAGGGAATTGAGAAGGCCGCGCAGTTCGGCGGGTGACAGATCGGGGCTATTGACCGTGGTGGGAGCCGCGCCCACTGCCGTTTTGGTTTTCATACCGGCTATCGGATTTGCAGCCAGTTCACCGCCGTCCGCTGCATGCTCGAAGGCGGCATTCAGCCATTGCTTAACCAGTCGCGCGACACTAGGGGTATTCCCTGCAATTGCTGCGATGGTGTCTTTTATTTCCTTGCGGGTGACCTGTGCCGCAGGACGTGCACCCAAGGCCGTAGCGGGGCCGCAGTACCGGGCTAGGTAGGTCTCGACCTGCAACGCGTAGGACGGCACCCAGCCCGCCCGACTGGCCTTGAGCCAGTTCTGCACCGTAATCCAGACCGTTGCGGCTTTGGCGACCTCGACGGCCTTAGCCTTGTCTGCGGCCTTGGCGGTGCGGTGCTGCGGCGGGTGCTGGCCGCGCTCGACGTACTCAGACCACGCTTTAGCCTGTGCTGCCTCTGCCTGTTTGATCGACATGGTGGGCCACACGCCCAGCTTGACCTCATACTGGCCGTCCGCGTCTTTGGCAGGATCAAACAACCGGTAAGCCCAGCGCCATGTCTGCACGCCCTTGAGGGACGTGAATAAATAGAGGCGGTTCCGGTGACCCAGCTTTGAACCGGGCGCGGCTTTTTCAATGTCGGCCTTGGTGAGGCCGGTGGGCTTGGGTAGCGCCTTTGGCGATTGTTGCGCTGGTGTTACCAATGAGAGAGCGGGGGCAGCGGGCATGGTCGGAGTCCTTGAAAAATTCCACCAGAATTCCACCAAATTTTAACCCAGAACGCGCCAGATTGATTTAGTCGCCTACCCGAAAAGCCTTATTTGGCAAGGGTTTCGCGCCAGTACGCGCCAGATCGAAATACTATCCTCGATGGTTGAGCGTAATAGCCATGAGTCGGGCCTGAAATGCGATTTATTGCAAGATTATCGCACCATATTCCGGCTGCCGCAGGGTTTTGCCACGGTTTTGCAATAAGGAGGAGGGTGCGCAGGTGCAACCCGGCTGCGGCAAACAGGAGCTACCGCGCAGGTTGAGTCGGCCGATAGTCACGTGCTATAATCTTTGGCTAAGTCGATCTCTGTCTTATTTTGTTGCTCTTATTGTCGTTCCGATGAACGCAAAGTGGCAAGGAAAGCGGAGAGGCTTCTCGTGGCGATAGTTGCCTGCGCCACGGGCAAGGCAGTACCAAGGCAGCAGACTCGCAAGCCGGCGCACCCAGGGTGTCCGTCGCGTTTAGCCGGAAAGTGCAATGCACAACGGCGCGCGGCCGATACGGCAGCCGGCTTAAGACCCAACCCTCGCGGAGATTTTCATGGCAGTTACCATGCGTCAAATGCTGGAAGCCGGTGTCCACTTCGGTCACCAAACGCGCTTCTGGAACCCGAAGATGGCCCCCTTCATTTTCGGTCATCGCAACAAGATTCACATCATCAACCTCGAAAAGACGCTGCCGATGTACAACGACGCGCTGAAGTACGCGCGTCAACTGGCAGCCAATCGCGGCACGATCCTGTTCGTCGGCACGAAGCGTCAATCGCGCGACACGATCGCTGAAGAAGCACAACGCGCTGGCATGCCTTACGTCAACGCACGCTGGCTCGGCGGCATGCTGACCAACTTCAAGACGCTGAAGGTCTCGATCAAGCGCCTGAAGGACATGGAAGCAGCGCTGGAAGCAGGCGAAACCGAACGCATGAGCAAGAAAGAAGCGCTGCTGTTCGAGCGCGAAATGGCCAAGCTGCAAAAGTCGATCGGCGGCGTGAAGGACATGGGCGGTATCCCGGACGCGATCTTCGTGGTCGACGTTGGCTACCACAAGATTGCCGTCACCGAAGCGAACAAGCTCGGCGTGCCGGTCATCGCCGTGGTTGACACGAACCACTCGCCGGAAGGCATCGACTACGTGATCCCGGGTAACGACGACGCTTCGAAGGCTGTCGCTCTGTACACGGCTGGCGTGGCTGACGCGATCCTGGAAGGCCGTGCTAACGCGGTCAACGAAGTGGTGCAAGCTGCTCGCGGTGGTGACGGCGACGAGTTCGTCGAGGTCAACTCGGAAGCGTAAAGCTGCCCCGTGTCCGGCAAAAAAGGGGGCTTTCTACAGGCCCCCTTTTTTTAAGCCGCGACAAAGTAGTGGTGTGCTGTGTGCAGTGCTGAAACGTAGTCCGTAAAAAATACGTGCGACGTTGAAACGAATTCTTGCCGCCGGTATCGAAATCCGGGCGGCGTGTGACAGACGGAACTCAAGGAGCAAATGATGGCGGCAATTACCGCAAGCATGGTTGCAGAACTGCGCGCAAAGACCGACGCGCCGATGATGGAATGCAAGAAGGCGCTGACGGAAGCTGAAGGCGACATGGCGCGCGCTGAAGAGCTGCTGCGCGTGAAGCTGGGCAACAAGGCCAGCAAGGCAGCATCGCGCGTGACGGCTGAAGGCGTGGTCGCGTCGTTCATCGGCGGCAACGCCGGTTCGCTGGTCGAACTGAACTGCGAAACCGACTTCGTTTCGAAGAACGACGATTTCCTGGCTTTCTCGAAGACGATCGCTGAACTGGTCGCTACGCAAAACCCGGCTGACGTCGCTGCGCTGTCGGCACTGCCGCTGGACGGCTCGACGGTCGACGCAGTGCGTCTGGCGCTGGTCGGCAAGATTGGCGAAAACCTGTCGATCCGCCGTTTCGTGCGTTTCGACACCTCGAGCAAGCTGGCAGCGTACCTGCACGGCACGCGTATCGGTGTGCTGGTCGAGTACACCGGCGCGGATGAGCAGGTCGGCAAGGACGTGGCAATGCACATTGCCGCAATGAAGCCGGTTTCGCTGTCGTCGGACGACGTGCCGGCGGATCTGATCGCCAAGGAACGCAGCATTGCTGAACAGAAGGCTGCCGAATCGGGCAAGCCGGCTGAAATCGTCGCCAAGATGGTCGACGGCAGCGTGCAGAAGTACCTGAAGGAAGTGTCGCTGCTGAACCAGACGTTCGTTAAGAACGACAAGCAGACGATCGAACAGATGCTGAAGGCTGGCAACGCGAGCGTGCAGAAGTTCGCGCTGTTCGTGGTTGGCGAAGGTATCGAGAAGAAGCAGGACGACTTCGCCGCTGAAGTGGCCGCTCAAGTCGCTGCTGCAAAGCAACAATAAGTATCACCGCAGTACCGTTGGACCCGCGGCGGAGCAAGACTTTGCCGCGGTCGGCGGCGCCGCAAGGCTGCGCTCGGGTGACCCTCGTAGCGCACGCCGCTGGCGAACCCCAGGGTTCGCCAATTTGGCGACGCTTGCCCGAATCAGCATTTCACCCCTACATTAGTCCCTTGTTGTTGCCCTGTTCTGCGCGATCTGGATACCTCTATGCCCACTGCCTATAAACGCGTCCTGCTCAAACTCTCCGGTGAAGCTCTGATGGGCGACGATGCCTTCGGCATCAATCGCGCGACCATCGAACGAATGGTAGCGGACGTTGCCGAAGTGGTTCGTCTCGGAACGCAGCTGGCCGTGGTGATCGGCGGCGGTAATATTTTCCGCGGCGTCGCGGGCGGCGCGGCCGGTATGGATCGCGCCACGGCTGACTACATGGGCATGCTGGCCACCATGATGAACGCGCTGGCGCTGCAGGACGCAATGCGCCACGCCGGTATCGAAGCGCGTGTGCAATCCGCGCTTCGTATGGACCAGGTGGTCGAGCCGTACATCCGGCCCCGCGCGATTCGCCAGCTCGAAGAAGGCAAAGTCGTGATTTTCGCGGCCGGCACCGGCAATCCGTTCTTCACAACGGATACGGCCGCCGCGCTGCGCGGCTCGGAAGTCGGCGCGGAAGTCGTGCTGAAGGCCACCAAGGTGGACGGCGTCTATTCGGCCGACCCCAAGAAAGACCCGAGCGCGACCCGTTACACCACGATCAGCTTCGATGAAGCCATCGGCCGCAATCTGCAGGTGATGGACGCTACGGCCTTTGCGCTGTGTCGTGATCAGAAGCTGCCGATCCGTGTATTTTCGATCGTCAAGCCGGGCGCGCTCAAGCGCATCGTACAAGGCGAGGACGAGGGCACCCTCGTCCACGTGTAAACTCTCGTTCACATAACGTGGGCTTTAACGCGAGCCCAGGCCGCCGCATCATGCGCGCGCTGGCCGGCTCGCACCGTTTTGAAGGTTCGGAGGTTTAAAAATGTCTGTGGCTGATATCAGGAAGGGCGCTGAACAAAAGATGCAGCGTTCCATCGACGCGTTCAAGAACGACCTGTCGAAGATTCGTACGGGCCGTGCACACACGGGCCTGCTCGATCACATCCAGTGCGATTACTACGGTTCGCCGGTGCCGATTTCGCAGGTCGCGAACCTGACGCTGATTGACGCACGCACGATCGGCGTGCAGCCGTGGGAAAAGAAGATGGTCCAGGTCGTCGAAAAGGCGATCCGCGAGTCGGACCTCGGTCTGAACCCGGCTACGCAGGGCGACGTGATCCGCGTGCCGATGCCCGCGCTGACCGAAGAGCGCCGCCGCGAACTGACCAAAGTGGTCAAGAGCGAGGCGGAAACGGCCAAGGTCGCTGTGCGTAACCTGCGCCGTGATGCAAACGAGCAACTGAAGAAGCTCGTGAAAGACAAAGAAATTTCGGAAGACGACGAGCGTCGTGCAGGTGACGACGTTCAGAAACTGACGGACAAGTTCGTCACGGAAATCGACAAGCTTGTAGTGACCAAAGAAGCCGAGATCATGACGGTCTGAGGCCGTTGGCTCCCAGGAAAACGCCGGGCCGCCCCAGATTTTTCGCTCGCAGGACGTCCCCTTGGGGGATTGCCTCCTCAAGGGCTGGTGCGAAGCGGCGGATTTGGGGGCACTCAGTACTTCACGGTTTCCACATTCTTTTTTTGCAGTCACTGTCCCGACGGCCATGACCTATACCAGCTCAACCGTGCGCGTGCCTGATGTCGCCGCGGTGCCGCGACATATCGCGATCATCATGGACGGCAACGGCCGTTGGGCGACCCAGCGCCGTCTGCCGCGCGTGGCCGGCCATACGCGCGGCGTCGACGCGGTGCGTGCGGCCGTCGAAGCCTGCGCCCTGCAGGGCGTCGAATACCTGACGCTGTTCGCCTTCAGTTCGGAAAACTGGCGCCGCCCGAATGACGAAGTGTCGTTCCTGATGCGCCTGTTCGTCACCGCGCTGGAGCGCGAGATCGGCAAGCTGCACGCGAACGGCATCCGTCTGCGCGTGGTGGGCGACCTGTCGAAGTTCGACACGCGCATCCGCGACCTGATCAAGCGCGCGGAAACCAAAACCGCGCGCAATACCCGCCTCACGCTTACCATTGCCGCCAACTACGGCGGCCGCTGGGACATCATGCAGGCCACCCGCAAGCTCGCCGAACAATCGGCGCTGGCGGGCAAGGCGGTCGAGGTGAACGAGGATTCGTTCGCCGAACACCTGTCGATGGCCTATGCGCCCGAGCCGGACCTCTTTATCCGCACCGGTGGCGAGCGCCGCGTCAGCAACTTCCTGCTGTGGCAACTCGCCTACACCGAGTTCTACTTCACCGACACGTTCTGGCCGGATTTCGACGCCGACGCGCTCGGCCACGCTATCGCATCCTACGCGGAGCGTGAGCGCCGCTTCGGCCGCACCAGTGCTCAACTCGAGCCGCAATCGCAAAACGTCGATTCGCTTCCATGCTAAAAACCCGTGTCATCACGGCGATCATCCTGCTGGCGATCTTCCTGCCGGTCACGTTGTTCGCGCCGGTGGGCGCGTTCGGCGCGCTGATCGCCTTCGTCGTTGTGTTTGCCGCGTGGGAATGGGCGCGCCTGTTGAAGCTCGGCGGCGCCGGGCCGGTGATCTACGCGCTGGTCGCGGCGGTCGCGCTGGTCGCCAGCACGCGGCTTGGCACCGGTGTCGTGGAAGCCGGTCCGCTGTTCAAGGCAGCCGCTATTTTCTGGGTGATCGCCGGGCCGTTCGTGCTGCTGCGCAAGCCGACCCTCGCGCAAGGCGCCTGGCGCGCCTTTCTATTCCTTGCCGGCATTGTGGTATTTGTCGCGTGCTGGCATGCTCTCGTCGCCGCGCGCATGAAGGGCGTGCCGTTCGTGCTGTCGCTGCTGCTATTGGTATGGCTGGCCGATATCGGCGCATACTTCTCGGGAAAAGCCTTCGGGAAACACAAGCTGGCGCCTGCCATCAGCCCGGGCAAGACCTGGGAGGGCGCGATCGGCGGCTGGCTGGTGGTGATGATCGTCGCCGCGGCGGCGGTCTTTTTGCACGCGTTCGAGCCGACCCTGTATTCTGCGCTGCTGGCGCAATTGGGCGCCGTACGTACGCTGCTCGCACTGACCCTGCTGGTGGCATTCAGCGTGGTGGGCGACCTGTTCGAATCGATGATGAAACGCCAGGCCGGAGTGAAAGATTCAAGCGGCCTGTTGCCCGGGCACGGTGGCGTACTCGACCGCATCGACGCATTGTTGCCGGTGCTGCCGCTTGCCATGCTGCTGCTCGGCTAGAGAAAGAGATATGCAAAAACGTCTGACATTGCTCGGTTCCACGGGCTCGATTGGCGACAGCACGCTCGACGTCGTCGCGCGTCATCCCGAGCGCTTTTCGGTTTACGCGCTCACGGCGCATCGCAACGGCGACAAGCTCGTCGAGCAATGCCTGCGCTTTCAGCCTGAAGTCGCGGTAGTCGGCGATGCCGAGACCGCCGCCCGCGTTGCGGCGAAGCTGCGCGAAGCGGGTTGCAAGACCGAGGTCACGTACGGGCCGCAAGCGCTCGTCGACGTGTCGAAGAGTGATGGCTGCGATACGGTGGTGGCGGCGATCGTCGGCGCGGCAGGCCTCGCGCCGAGTCTTGCTGCCGCGCGCGCCGGCAAGCGCATTCTGCTTGCCAACAAGGAAGCGCTGGTGATGTCCGGCGCGATCTTCATGAACGCGGTGCGCGATAACGGCGCCGTGCTGCTGCCGGTCGACAGCGAACACAACGCGATTTTCCAATGCCTGCCGCGCGAAGCCGCGCTGCACGGCGGCGTCTCCAAGATCATTCTGACCGCGTCGGGCGGTCCGTTCCGCACGCGCGAACCGGCCACGCTGGTCGACGTCACGCCGGACGAAGCCTGCAAGCATCCGAACTGGGTCATGGGCCGCAAGATTTCGGTCGACTCGGCCACGATGATGAACAAGGGCCTCGAAGTGATCGAGGCGCACTGGCTCTTCGATCTGCCAGGCGAACGCATCGAGGTGCTGATTCACCCGCAAAGCGTGATCCATTCGATGGTGTCGTACGCCGATGGCTCGGTGCTCGCGCAGCTGGGCAATCCCGACATGCGCACGCCGATCGCGCACGCGCTGGCATTTCCGGACCGCGTCGATTCGGGCGTGGCGCAACTGGATCTGCTGCAGGTCGCGTCGCTGTCGTTCGAAAAGCCGGATTACACGCGCTTCCCATGTCTCGCGCTCGCCGTGAAGGCGCTGGCCGAAGGCGGGTTGGCGAGTGCGGCGCTCAATGCCGCAAACGAAATCGCTGTTGAAGCGTTCCTGTCGCGCCAGATCGGTTTCATGGCGATCGCGCAGGTAGTCGACGCCGTACTCAACGCGTTGCCGAATCGCAGCGCGCACGCGCTAGAAGACGTGATCGAAGCGGATGCGGCCGCGCGCCGCGCCGCTGCCGACTTCATCGCGCGCCTGCCGGACGGCGCCCGTCGCACGGAACGCGCCGTCCAGTGAGGCGCTTATGAACCTGCTGATTGAACTGCTTGCCTTCGCGGTCGCGATTGGCGTACTCGTGGTCGTCCACGAATATGGGCATTACAGCGTGGCGCGTTTGTGCGGCGTCCAGGTGTTGCGCTTTTCGATCGGCTTCGGCAAGCCGCTGTTCCAATGGGTGAGCCCGAAGACGGGCACCGAATGGACGATTGCCGCGCTGCCGCTGGGCGGCTACGTGAAGATGCTGGACGAGCGCGAGACCGGCGGGGCGCCGATTCCTGCTGAAGCCTTGCCGCACGCGTTCAACCGGCAGTCGGTGTGGCGCCGTTTCGCGATTGTCGCGGCCGGGCCGGTCGCGAACTTTCTGCTCGCCATTGTGCTGTTCGCCCTCGTGTTCGCCACGGGCGTGACGGAACCGGCGGCCGTGGTGGCCGCGCCCGCGCCGAATACGCCTGCCGCGCTCGCCGGTTTCGACGGCGGCGAAACCATCGTCGCCGTGCGTGCCGAAAATGCCGGCGAATCCGAGCATGTGCGTTCGTGGTCCGACCTGCGCTGGAAGTTGCTGGGCGCGGCATTCGATCACAAGCGCGTCGTGCTGAGCGCGAAAGATGCCCACGGCACTTCTGATTTCCAGCTGGATCTGCGCGGCATCACCGAGAAAGACGTCGACGACGACTTCATGTCGCATCTCGGCTTCGAGCCGGGTGGTGGCAAGCTGACGGTCGCGGGCGTGCAGCCGGATAGCGCAGCGCAAAAGGCGGGACTTACGGTGGGTGACCGCCTTCGCGCGGTCGACGGTGTGCCGACCGACAATGCCACGGCCTTCATCGCTTATGTAAAATCGCACGCCGGCGTGCCCGTGACGCTGCAGGTGGAGCGCGGCGGGCAGGCAGCGGGCAAGCTGGAAGACGTTCGCATCGTTCCGCAGTCGCAGCGCGATGACGCAACGGGGCAGCAGATCGGCCGTATCGGCGCGGAACTCGCCACCCAGGTGCCGTCGATCGACGTGCGTTACGGGCCGGTCGAAAGTCTGCAATTGGGCGCTCGCCGAACGTGGGACCTGGCTGTTTATTCGGTGCGCATGTTCGGGCGGATGATCGTCGGCGAGGCTTCGCTGAAAAATCTTTCTGGCCCCGTGACGATCGCCGATTACGCAGGAAAGAGCGCACGTCTAGGTCCTTCTGCATTCCTGTCGTTCCTGGCCCTTGTCAGTATTAGCCTCGGCGTACTGAACCTGTTACCAATTCCGGTATTGGACGGGGGTCATCTGTTATATTATTTGGTTGAAGCTGTAACCGGCAAAGTTGTCTCCGATCGCTGGCAACTCGTTTTTCAGAGGGCGGGTCTCGCCTGCATCGTCGCTTTATCGGCGATTGCGCTGTTCAACGATCTGGCTCGTTTAATCCATTTTTAAAGTGTCTGGCGGCGTTCACGATGGCGACCGTCTGACCTGATGCAGCTATACACACTGGGGAAGCACGTTGTTTAAACCTCATCGCTTTGTTCCAAAGACGGTTATAGCCGCGGCGTTTGCCGCGCATGGGCTGGTTGCTCACGCAACGACGCCCTTCGTGGTGCAAGACATCCGGATCGAGGGATTGCAACGCGTCGAACCTGGTACCGTGTTCGCGTACCTGCCCATCAAGCAAGGCGACACCTTTAGCGACGACAAGGCTTCCGAAGCCATTCGCGCGCTGTACGCCACGGGTTTCTTCAACGACGTCAAGATCGCGACGGAAGGCAATGTCGTCATTGTGCAGGTGCTGGAACGTCCGGCCATCGGCACGATCGACTTTGCCGGCATTCACGAGTTCGACAAGGACAACCTGACCAAGGCGTTGCGCGCGGTCGGTTTGTCGCAAGGCCGTTACTACGACAAGGCACTCGTCGACAAGGCCGAGCAGGAACTAAAGCGCCAGTACCTGACGCGCGGCTACTATGCCGCCGAAGTCACCACCACGATCACGCCGATCGACCGCAACCGCGTGTCGGTGCTGTTCTCGGTGGCCGAAGGTCCGAGCGCGAAGATCCGCCAGATCAACTTCATCGGCAACAAGGCGTTCAGCACGGGTACGCTGCGCGACGAAATGCAGCTGTCCACGCCGAACTGGTTCTCGTGGTACACGAAGAACGACCTGTACGCGAAAGACAAGCTCACCGGCGACCTCGAAAACGTCCGCTCGTATTACCTGAATCGCGGCTACCTCGAGTTCAACATCGAGTCGACCCAGGTGTCGATCACGCCGGACAAGAAGGACATGTATCTGACGGTCACGCTGCACGAAGGCGAGCCGTACACGATCAACAGCATCAAGCTGGCCGGTAACCTGCTCGACCGCGAGCCGGAGCTGGCCAAGCTCATCAAGATCAAACCGGGTGACCGCTTTTCGGCTGAAAAGCTGCAAGCCACCACCAAGGCGATTGTCGACAAGCTGGGCGAATACGGCTATGCGTTTGCCACCGTCAACGCGCAGCCGCAGATCGATCAGGAACATCACAAAGTTGACCTGACGCTGCAAGTCGATCCGAGCCGCCGTGTGTACGTGCGCCGCATCAACGTGGTCGGCAACACGCGTACACGCGACGAAGTGGTGCGCCGTGAAATGCGCCAGCTCGAAAGCTCGTGGTTCGATTCGAACCGCCTCGCGCTGTCGAAAGACCGGATCAACCGTCTCGGCTACTTTACCGATGTCGACGTGACCACGGTGCCGGTGGAAGGCACGCCGGACCAGGTCGATGTGGACGTCAAGGTGGCCGAAAAGCCGACCGGCGCGATTACGCTGGGCGCGGGCTTCTCGTCGACCGACAAGGTGGTGCTCTCGGCCGGCGTGTCGCAGGACAACGTGTTCGGCTCGGGTACGAGTCTCGCGGTGAACGTGAATACCGCCAAGACGTACCGCACCTTGACGGTCACGCAGGTCGACCCGTACTTCACCGTTGACGGCATCAAGCGGATTACCGACGTCTACTACCGTACGTACCAGCCGCTCTACTACTCGACAGATTCGAGCTTCAAGATTGTCACGGTCGGTGGTGACCTGAAGTTCGGTATCCCGTTCTCCGAAGTCGACACGGTCTACTTCGGCGCCGGCCTCGAGCAGAACCAGCTGGATATCGACGCGAACACGCCGCAAAGCTATATCGACTACGTGAACGAGTTTGGCCGTGTGTCGAACAACGTGCCGATCACGGTGGGCTGGTCGCGCGACGCGCGTGACAGCGCACTGGTGCCTAGCCGCGGTTACTTCACGCAGGCGAACGCGGAATACGGCACGCCGCTTGGCGGCACGCAGTACTACAAGGCTGACATCAACGCGCAGTACTATTATTCGTTTGCGCGTGGCTTTGTGCTGGGCTTCAACTTCCAGGGCGGTTACGGTAACGGCCTCGGCGGCAAGCCATACCCGATTTTCAAGAATTATTACGCGGGTGGTATCGGGTCGGTGCGGGGCTACGAGCCGAGTTCACTGGGTCCGCGAGACGCGAAGACGAACGACCCGATCGGCGGCTCGAAGATGCTGGTGGGTAACGTCGAATTGACATTCCCGTTGCCGGGCACGGGCTACGATCGCACGTTGCGGGTCTTCACGTTCCTCGACGCGGGTAACGTCTGGGGTACGGAAGGTAATAGCGTCGGCGCGAACGGCCTGCGGTACGGTTACGGTGTCGGTCTTGCATGGATCTCGCCGATCGGTCCGCTCAAGCTCAGCTTGGGCTTCCCGCTCACGAAGCACACCGGCGACCAGTATCAGAAGTTCCAGTTCCAGATCGGGACGGCATTCTGATCCCGGCGGAGGGTGGCTCCTGGCGGCGGGCCCGGCCAAACTACAGTATCGAGAGGATGACTTTGCGAACCGGTATGTTTTCGAAACGTGTGGCGTGCGCTTTCGCGCTGGCAATGACGCTGGGTGTCGGCGTGGCGGGTGCAGCGCACGCGCAGGAAGCCAGGATCGCTGCGGTGAATTCGGACCGTATCCTGCGTGAATCGGCTGCTGCGAAGGCTGCACAGGTCAAGCTCGAGGCGGAGTTCGCCAAGCGCGACAAGGATCTGGCCGACATGGCGCAGAAGCTGAAGTCGATGTCCGACTCGCTCGACAAAAACGGTGCGTCGATGTCGCCGGCTGATCGCGCGCAGAAGCAGCGCGATCTGTCGCAACTGGATACGGACTTCCAGCGCAAGCAACGCGAGTTTCGTGAAGATCTGAACCAGCGCCGCAACGAAGAGCTGGCGGCGGTGCTCGACCGGGCCAACAAGGTGATCAAGCAGATCGCCGAGCAGCAGCACTACGATCTGATCGTTCAGGAAGCGGTGTACGTGAGCCCGCGTATTGATATTACCGATCAGGTGCTCAAGGCGCTGGCGGCCTCGGGCAACTGAACGCTCCCGGGCTCGGTTTCAGGCTGGAGCGGTGACCACGCGTGGGATCGTCGGCGTTGCGGCTCGCTGCACGAGCCGTAGAACTGACAAGTTGGACTGATTTTGCGGTAACCATCGTGCGTGAGATCGGAGTAAGCGCTGAAACGTTAGCTCCGGTCGACAGCGTTGCATGGGATCGGAGTATGCGCTAAAGCGCTAACTCCGATCGACAGCGTTGCATGGGACCAGAGTAAGCGCTAAAGCGCTAACTCTGGTCGACACAGGAGACAGGATAGGCATGGCATTTACGCTTGAGGACATCGTCCAACGGTTCGGCGGTGAAATAGTCGGAGAGGGTTCGCAGCGCGTCAGCAGTCTGGCGCCGCTCGACCAGGCAGGCCCGGACCAGCTGGCGTTCCTCGCCAATCCGAAATACCTGTCGCAAGTCGAGACGACCCGCGCAGGTGCAGTGTTGATCAACGCCGACGACCTCTCCAAACTCTCTGCGCGCGACAATCCTTTGCATGCCGCGCGTAACTTCATCGTCACGCCGAACCCGTACGCTTACTTCGCGCGCGTCGCGCAAACCTTCATCGACATGGCAGCACCCAAGGCCGTGCCCGGTGTGCACCCGAGCGCGACGATCGATCCGTCGGCCCAGATTGCCGCGAGCGCGGTGATCGGCCCCCACGTCACGGTGGAAGCGGGCGCGGTGATCGGCGACAACGTGCGTCTGGATGCGAACGTGGTGATCGGTCGCGGCACGCGGATCGGCGCGGGCTCGCATCTGTATCCGAATGTCGCGGTGTATTACGGCTGCAAGCTCGGCGAGCGCGTGATCGTGCACGCGGGCGCAGTGATCGGTTCAGATGGTTTTGGCTTCGCGCCTGATTTCGTGGGCGAAGGCGATGCGCGTACCGGCAGCTGGGTGAAAATTCCGCAAGTTGGCGGTGTGTCGATCGCGGCGGACGTCGAAATCGGCGCCAACACCACCATCGACCGCGGCGCCATGGCGGACACGATCATCGAAGAGTGCGTGAAAATCGACAATCTCGTGCAGATCGGCCACAACTGCAAGATCGGCGCTTACACGGTGATCGCCGGCTGTGCGGGCATTGCGGGCAGTACGACAATCGGCCGTCATTGCATGATCGGCGGCGCGGTTGGGATCGCCGGGCACGTCACGCTGGCTGATTATGTGATCGTCACGGCGAAGTCGGGCGTCTCGAAATCGTTGCTGAAGCCTGGTATGTACACCAGTGCGTTCCCGGCTGTGAACCATGCCGACTGGAACAAGAGCGCCGCTTTGCTACGTAACATCGACAAACTTCGCGACCGTATCAGGGCGCTTGAGACTGCCGCTTCGGCAGGCAGTCCAGCTGGCGCAGCAAGCAATTCCGCAGGCGATAAAGCCTGAGATATTGGCTGGCTCGCAAGTCGCCCGCGGACCAGCCCGCAGGCGGGCCTGCGGGTCAACCCGCAGAACAATCCGCGCGGCAACCTGCTGGCACCGCGTAAAATAGCGGGCAAGCATCAGGAAGCAAAGTCGGTTGCCGAGACCAGGTGGCATGGCCGCCGGGTCTCGGCAAGCGCCGGCAGCACGCGTTACCAACCCACCTGCACCAGCATCCGCAGTCATCACCGCGCAGTCAATGCGTGAGTAGAAACACCATGAGCACCGAAAAAATCAATCTCGACATCCATAAGATTCTCACGCTGCTGCCCCATCGTTACCCGATCCTGCTGGTCGACCGGGTGCTCGAACTTGAGCCGCATAAGAGCATCAAAGCGTTGAAGAACGTGTCGATCAATGAGCCGTATTTCCAGGGTCACTTTCCGACCCGCCCGGTGATGCCCGGCGTGCTGATCCTCGAAGCGCTTGCGCAAACGGCGGCCCTGCTGACGTTTTCGGAAGAGCCGAGCGATCCGTCGAACACGCTGTATCTTTTCGTGGGCATCGACAATGCGCGTTTCAAGCGCGTCGTGGAACCGGGCGATCAGCTGATCCTGAACTGCACGTTTGAGCGTCATATGCGCGGCATCTGGAAGTTCAAGGCGCGCGCCGAAGTGGATGGTGTCGTGGCGGCGGAAGCCGACCTGATGTGCGCAGTGCGGCACACGGACAAAGACGCTTGAGGTCGGTGGTCGGGCAGTCAGCGGCTTATTCCAGGCCCTGCAAGCACCGGCTCCGCCCATCCAGACAACGCAACAGCATCACAAGCGAGGACGCATGAGCAGGATTCATCCCACTGCGATCGTCGAACCGGGCGCGCAACTCGACGAATCCGTCGAAATCGGACCGTATGCCGTCATCGGCGCACATGTGGCGATCGGCGCACGGACCACGGTCGGTTCACACAGCGTGATCGAAGGTCACACCACGATCGGCGAAGACAACCGCATCGGCCACTATGCATCGGTCGGCGGCCGTCCGCAGGACATGAAGTACAAGGACGAGCCGACCCGGCTCGTGATCGGCAATCGCAACACGATCCGTGAATTCACCACGATCCACACCGGCACGGTGCAGGACTCGGGCGTCACCACGCTGGGCGACGACAACTGGATCATGGCCTACGTGCACATCGGGCACGACTGCCACGTCGGCAACAACGTGATTCTGTCCAGCAATGCGCAGATGGCCGGCCACGTGACGATTGGCGACCATGCGATTATCGGCGGCATGTCGGGCGTGCATCAGTTCGTGCGCATTGGCGCGCATTCGATGCTGGGCGGCGCGTCGGCGCTCGTGCAGGATATTCCGCCGTTCGTGATCGCTGCCGGCAACAAGGCCGAGCCGCACGGTATCAATGTCGAAGGTCTGCGCCGCCGCGGTTTCTCCGCAGACGCGATCTCGGCGCTGCGCTCGGCGTATCGCTTGCTGTACAAGAACGGCCTGTCGCTGGAAGAAGCGAAGGTGCAGTTGCGCGAACTCGCCTCCGCGGGTGGCGATGGCGATGCGCCGGTACAAACGCTGCTCGCGTTCGTCGAAGCGTCGCAACGCGGCATCATCCGCTAACCGATGGCTTTGAACCCGAGTCCCCTGCGCGTCGCGATGGTGGCAGGCGAGCCGTCCGGCGACCTGCTGGCGGCGTCGCTGCTCGACGGCCTCACGAGCCGTCTGCCCGCCGGTACCCAGTATTACGGGATCGGCGGCCCGCGCATGATCGCCACGGGTTTCGACGCCCACTGGCCGATGGAAAAGCTGACGGTGCGCGGCTATGTCGAAGCGCTGCGGCATATTCCCGAGATCCTCGGCATCCGCAACGAACTGAAGCGCCAATTGCTGGCTGAGCCGCCGTCGGTGTTCGTCGGCGTGGACGCGCCCGATTTCAACTTTGGGCTCGAGCATCCGTTGCGCGACGCGGGTATTCCGACCGTTCACTTCGTATGCCCGTCGATCTGGGCGTGGCGAGGTGGGCGCATCAAGAAGATCGCCAAAGCGGTCGATCACATGCTGTGCGTGTTCCCGTTCGAAACGGCGCTACTGGAAAAGGCCGGCATCGCGGCTTCGTACGTGGGCCATCCGCTCGCCGACGAAATTCCTCTGGTGCCCGACACGCTCGGCGCGCGCCGTACGCTCGGCCTCGCCGAAAACGGTCCGATCATCGCGGTACTGCCGGGCAGCCGGCGCTCGGAGATCGATCTGATCGGTCCGACGTTCTTTGCCGCGATGGAGATGATGCAGCACCAGGAGCCTGGTTTGCGCTTCGTGATGCCGGCGGCCACGCCCGCATTGCGCGAGATGCTGCGGCCGCTGGTCGACTCACATCCCGGTCTCGCGCTGACTATTACCGACGGCCAGGCGCAAATCGCGATGACGGCGGCCGATGCGATCCTCGTCAAGAGCGGCACGGTGACGCTGGAAGCGGCGCTGCTGAAAAAGCCAATGGTGATCTCGTACAAGGTGCCCTGGCTGACTGGACAGATCATGCGCCGCCAGGGCTATCTGCCGTATGTGGGCTTGCCGAACATTCTGGCGGGGCGCTTCGTCGTGCCGGAAATTCTGCAGCATTTCGCCACGCCGCAGGCGCTCGCCGAAGCGACGCTGAAACAGTTGCGCGACGAGGCCAACCGGCGCACGCTGACGGAAATCTTCACGGAGATGCATCACGTGCTGAAGCAGAACACCGCGCAGCGTGCGGCGGAAGTCGTGGCAAGCGTCGTCGAAAAACGGAAGGCGCTGCCGTGACCACGGCACGCGCACCACGCCGCAAGACCGCGACCGTTGCAGGCGCGGCGGCGCGGCAGGTTGGTCTGGACTTCGAGACGCCGGACGACATTGTCTGCGGTGTCGACGAGGCCGGGCGCGGGCCGCTGGCGGGTCCCGTGGTTGCTGCCGCGGTGATTTTCGACCCGTCGAAGCCGATGATTCGCGGTCTCGACGATTCGAAAGTGCTCACCGCCAAAAAGCGCGACGAGCTTTACGACAAGATCGTCGACAGGGCGCTGGCTTACTGCATCGCATCGGCGACTGTCGAAGAAATCGATACGTTGAACATCCTGCACGCCACCATGCTGGCGATGAAGCGGGCGGTCGAGGGCCTCTCGGTCGTGCCGACGCTCGTGAAAATCGACGGCAATCGCTGCCCGACGCTGAGCATTCGCAGCGAGGCGGTGATCGGCGGCGATGCGCTGGTCAAGAGCATTTCGGCGGCGTCGATTCTCGCCAAGGTCACGCGTGACCGGATGCTGCTCGAATTGCATCAAACTTATCCGGTCTATGGTTTTAACGCGCATGCCGGCTATGGCACGCCGCAGCATCTCGCGGCGCTGCGCGAACATGGACCCTGCGAGCATCATCGGCGTTCGTTTGCACCGGTGCGCGAAGCGCATCAGCGTTTCGGCACGAGCCTGAAGCTGCCGGCGGCCGAGGTCATTGTCGTGTCGGAAACGCTCACCGACGCCATGCTCGACGACGACGCTTTCGGCGAGCGCAGCGGCGCGTAAGCGCCATGCCTTGCCCGGCACACTGCCCATTTTTTCCTCATTCTCACTGTCTTCGCTGCCTGTGAAAGCCATCACCTCGCGGGACAATCCGCTCTACAAGCGCCTCAAGGCACTGGCCGGCTCGACGCATCAGCAGCGTCGCAGCGGCCACGCGTTGCTCGAAGGATTCCATCTGGCGAGCGCGTATCTCGACGTCGCCGGGCAGCCGGAAATGTGCATCGTGACCGAAGGCGCGCTGCGTCACGACGAAGCTCAGGCGATCGTCTCGCGCATCGAGGAGCACCGTATCGTTACCTTGCCCGATGCCTTGTTCGGCCAGGTGTCGAACGTCGTGCACGGGGTAGGGATTCTGCTGCTGGTCGAAAAGCTCGATACGCCGTTGCCCGAGAAAGTCGCGCAGACTTGCCTCGTACTCGACGGCGTGCAGGACGCCGGCAACGTCGGTTCGATTCTGCGCAGTGCGGCCGCCGCCGGTATTCAGCAGGTGTTTTGTGCGCCGGGCACTGCATACGCATGGTCGTCGAAGGTATTGCGTTCGGGCATGGGCGCGCATTTCCTGCTGCAAATCCACGAGGACGTTGAGGCGCAGGAATTGATCGAACGCCTCGCGGTGCCCATCGTCATTACGGATTCGCACGGTGCTGAGGCAATCTACGACTGCGATCTGGGCGGGCCGCTCGCGTGGGTGTTCGGCAACGAAGGGGCGGGCGTATCGCAGACCTGGCGTGATGCGGTGTCGCTGCGGGTGACGATTCCTCAGCCGGGCGGCATGGAATCGCTCAATGTGGCGGCAGCGGCGGCTATCTGCGTGTTCGAACAGTGCCGCCAGCAGCGCGCCGCGCATGACTGACGCCAGCGGCGTGACATGAGTGACGTGGCATCAGTGGCATCAGTCACCTGAACGCCACGCCCGCATCCAGAACGGGCAGGCCGCCGTACTCAGTAAGCCGGCCGGTCCAGCTTGATCTCCTGCAGGATCGTCGTCGCGATCTCTTCGATCGACTTATGCGTCGACGACAACCACTTGACCCCTTCGCGCCGCATCATGGCTTCCGCTTCGTTGATTTCGTAACGGCAATTTTCCGGTGCGGCGTATTTGCTGCCCGGCCTGCGCTCGTTGCGGATCTCCGACAACCGCTGCGGATCGATCGACAAACCAAACATCTTTTGCCGATGCGCCAATAGCGGCGTAGGCAGCTTGCCGCGCTCGAAGTCTTCCGGAATCAACGGATAGTTGGCCGCTTTCACGCCGTACTGCATTGCCAGATACAGGCTCGTCGGCGTCTTGCCGCTGCGCGACACGCCCACCAGAATCACGTCGGCGTCGGCCAGATTGCGATTGGACTGACCGTCGTCATGGGCGAGCGAGAAGTTGATCGCCTCGATCCGGTTCTTGTATTCCTCGGTGTCGGCGTTCTGGTGGCCGCGGCCCATCGCGTGGCTCGACTTGAGCTCCAGTTCCTGCTCGAGCGGTTCGACGAAGGTCTGGAACATGTCCAGCACGAGCGCATTCGAGCCTTTGACGATCTGATTCGAGGCGCTGTCCACCAGCGTCGTGAAGACGATCGGACGGCGGCCGTCCTGCTGGATCGCTTCGTTGATCTTTTCCAGCGTGGCGTAGGCTTTTTCCGTCGAGTCGACGAAGGGCACGCGAACCAGGCGGAATTTCTGGTCGAACTGGGAGAGGATCGAATGCGCGAAGGTTTCGGCAGTGATCCCGGTACCGTCGGAGACGATGAATACGGTGGGCGGCATCAGTGGGGCTGGGGAACGTGAGCAGAAAAAACGCTCGAATGAAACATCGCTGCATGGTGTCGCTGCACGGCGGCTAACCGGAGATTGCAGCGGCGTCATTTCAGCGCGCCGTGGGCACCGCAACTGCGCCCGGAAGGCGGCGGGGCCTCGCGAAAGCCTCGCAAGAGCCCGTCAGCCGGTCCGGGGCGCGATTCGAGGCGCAATTCTCGTCCGACTGTCACATTTTGAGAGTCGGCACGGTAGAATAGCGGCAACCTGTTGGATAAGCAATTGCGGGCGATTGGCGTCTAACTTACCGCGAACGGTCGGTCAACGCCACGCTTTCAGCCGGTAACTTGCGGCGTATGGGTTGGATTGACCGGTAATTTCGTCCAACCGCTTTCTACGTCGCGCATCTGGCGCTCGTGCATGGTTGTTGATGCGTTCGAGCGCTTCCGGCCATTTGCAGCGATTGCTTCTCCAACAGGTTGTGCAAGACGCGAGGTCACGCTTCCAATGGGCGTCTCGCGTTCAAGCCCACTTGCACAGCCGTGAATTTCTTTCACACTTAGGGGCTTGTATGACTAACGCAGTTACCGTCGCAAAGGAAGAGGCGTATGTAGTTCCGTTCGAGCAGTTGCGGATGACCGATGTGGAGATTGTCGGCGGCAAGAATGCGTCGCTTGGCGAGATGATCAGTCAGCTCGCCGAAGCAGGCGTGCGCGTGCCGACTGGCTTCGCCACCACGGCGTTGGCTTTCCGCGACTTCCTGCATCACAACAATCTGACCGAACGCATCGCCAAACGTCTCGAAACGCTCGATGTCGACGACGTGAAGTCGCTCGCTGAAGCGGGTAAAGAGATCCGTCAATGGATCGTCGACGCCCCGATGCAACCGCGTCTCGAAGCGGATATCCGCGCAGGTTTCGACACCCTGCAAAACAGCTCGCCTGAAGAGTTGTCGTTTGCCGTGCGTTCGTCGGCAACGGCAGAAGACTTGCCGGACGCATCGTTCGCGGGTCAGCAGGAAAGCTACCTCAACGTGGTCGGCAGCGACGACGTGCTCGATCGCATGAAGCACGTGTTCGCGTCGCTGTACAACGACCGTGCGATTTCCTATCGCGTCCACAAGGGCTTCACCCACGCTGAAGTCGCGTTGTCGGCGGGCGTGCAGCGCATGGTGCGCTCGG
Source organism: Paraburkholderia caffeinilytica (assembly GCF_046030355.1). Classification (GTDB taxonomy): domain Bacteria; phylum Pseudomonadota; class Gammaproteobacteria; order Burkholderiales; family Burkholderiaceae; genus Paraburkholderia; species Paraburkholderia caffeinilytica_B. Next base: position 189,457 of record NZ_JAQQCQ010000004.1, on the reverse strand, counting down.
ACGTCGGTGCGGCCGGCGTGATGTTCACGCTGGACACGGAATCGGGCTTCAAGGACGCCGTCTTCATCACGTCGAGCTACGGCCTGGGTGAAACGGTCGTGCAGGGCGCCGTGAATCCGGACGAGTTCTACGTCTTCAAGACCACGCTCGCGCAAGGCAAGTACCCGATCATCCGCCGCTCGATCGGCTCGAAGCTGATCAAGATGGAATTCACCAAGGCGGGCGAAGAAGGCCGCGTGAAGACCGTCGACGTCGCGCACGAGCAGCGCAACCGTTTCTCGATCACCGACGAAGACGTGATCGAACTCGCAAAATACGCCGTCATCATCGAAAAGCACTACGAGCGTCCGATGGACATCGAGTGGGGCAAAGATGGCCGCGACGGCAAGATCTTCATTCTGCAGGCGCGCCCGGAAACGGTGAAGAGCCAGGCAGCGGGCAAGGCCGAGCAGCGCTTCAAGCTGAAGGGCCAATCGAACGTGCTGACGACCGGCCGCGCAATCGGTCAGAAGATCGGTGCGGGTCCGGTGCGCGTGATTCACGATCCGTCGGAAATGGACCGTGTGCAGCCGGGCGACGTGCTGGTGGCCGACATGACCGACCCGAACTGGGAACCGGTGATGAAGCGCGCATCCGCCATCGTCACGAACCGTGGCGGCCGTACCTGCCACGCGGCCATTATCGCGCGTGAGCTGGGTGTGCCGGCCGTGGTCGGCTGCGGCGACGCCACCGACGTGCTGAAGGACGGCGCGCTGGTGACCGTGTCCTGCGCGGAAGGCGACGAAGGCAAGATCTACGACGGTCTGCTCGAAACCGAAATCACCGAAGTGCAGCGCGGCGAACTGCCGCCGATTCCGGTGAAGATCATGATGAACGTCGGCAACCCGCAACTGGCTTTCGACTTCTCGCAACTGCCGAACGCAGGCGTGGGTCTGGCGCGGCTCGAGTTCATCATCAACAACAACATCGGCGTTCACCCGAAGGCGATTCTCGAGTACCCGAACATCGATCAGGACCTGAAGAAGGCCGTGGAAAGCGTGGCGCGTGGCCATGCATCGCCGCGCGCGTTCTACGTCGACAAGCTGACCGAAGGCATCGCAACGATCGCCGCGGCCTTCTATCCGAAGCCCGTGATCGTGCGTCTGTCGGACTTCAAGTCGAACGAGTACAAGAAGCTGATCGGCGGTTCGCGCTACGAGCCGGACGAAGAAAACCCGATGCTGGGCTTCCGTGGCGCATCGCGTTACATCGCTGACGACTTCGCCGAAGCGTTCCAGATGGAATGTATCGCGCTGAAGAAGGTGCGTGAGGAGATGGGCCTCGACAACGTCGAGATCATGGTGCCGTTCGTGCGTACGCTGAAGCAGGCGGAGCGCGTGGTGGGGCTGCTGGAGAAGTTCGGCCTGAAGCGCGGTGAGAAGGGCTTGCGCCTGATCATGATGTGCGAAGTGCCGTCGAACGCGATTCTCGCCGAAGAATTCCTGCAATTCTTTGACGGTTTCTCGATCGGTTCGAACGACCTGACGCAGCTCACGCTCGGCCTCGACCGCGATTCCGGCATGGAACTGCTGGCAGTCGATTTCGACGAACGCGACCCGGCTGTGAAATTCCTGTTGAAGCGCGCGATCGATACGTGTCTGCGACTGAACAAGTACGTCGGTATCTGCGGGCAGGGTCCGTCGGACCATCCGGATTTTGCGCAATGGCTGACCGATGAAGGCATCAAGTCGATCTCGCTGAACCCGGACTCGATCATCGAGACGTGGCAGCAGCTGGCGAAATCGTTGACGAAGTAAGCGGCGTACTTCAGCGAAGTAAACAAGCGCCGGGCAGATGCCCGATAAGCGGTTTGCATAAAGGGTGGTGCGGTACGTCAAAAGCACGTAAAAGCGTGCCGTACCGCCCGGTAAAATGCACCCGCTTCGTGCTATAAACACCCCGGTAGATCCGGGGTGTTTTGCTTTGTGGAGGTCGACGTGGCGCCAGGTGGATTGTTCTGGTGGATCGGGGCGGGTGTGCTTGTGGTGCTGGAGTTGATCAGCGGCACCTTCTATTTGCTGATGATCGCGTTGGGTTGTATTGCTGCCGCCATTGCGCACCTGGCGGGCGCCGCGGCCGATCTGCAGTTCGCGGTTGCGGCTGTGGTGGCGCTGGCGGCCGTTCTGTTGCTGAGGCGTTCGCGCTTTGGCCGCAGGACACGTAAGGAGGCGTCGAAGAACCCGGACGTCAATCTGGACATTGGCCAGACATTGAACGTGCCGGCGTGGCATGAGCGCCGGGCGCGGGTCAATTACCGCGGGGCGGCATGGGACGTCGAACTGGCCGCCGGCGAGCCCGAAGATGCACAGCTCTATGAAATTGCCGAGATGCGTGGCAGCTGCCTTGTCGTCGTGGCCAACCGGCAGGCGAAAGCCCGGGCAACTGCGGCCTGAGCGCGTACCCACGCGTGCGCTGAACCTCGCACAACTATTCGAACTACGGACCGGAGGGCAGGAATGGATTCAACCATTGTCGGGGCAGTGCTTCTGATTATCGTGATCGTGCTGGCGGCACAGACGCTGAAGATCGTGCCGCAGCAGCATGCATGGGTGCTGGAGCGGCTCGGCCGCTATCACCGTACGCTGACGCCGGGCCTGAGCTTCGCGTTTCCATTCGTCGACCGGATCGCGTACAAACACATTCTCAAGGAAATTCCGCTCGAAGTGCCGAGCCAGGTGTGTATCACGCGCGACAACACGCAATTGCAGGTGGATGGCGTGCTGTATTTCCAGGTCACCGATCCCATGAAGGCGTCGTATGGTTCGAGCAACTTCGTGTTCGCGATTACGCAGTTGTCGCAGACCACGCTGCGCTCCGTGATCGGCAAACTCGAACTCGACAAGACGTTCGAAGAGCGCGACTTCATCAACCACAGCATCGTGTCGTCGCTCGACGAAGCAGCCTCGAACTGGGGCGTCAAGGTGCTGCGCTACGAGATCAAGGACCTGACGCCGCCCAAGGAAATCCTTCACGCCATGCAGGCGCAGATCACTGCCGAGCGCGAGAAGCGCGCGCTGATCGCGGCATCCGAAGGGCGTAAGCAGGAGCAGATCAATATCGCCTCGGGTGGGCGCGAGGCGTCGATCCAGAAGTCCGAAGGTGAGCGGCAGGCGGCGATCAACCAGGCGCAGGGGCAAGCTGCGGCGATTCTGGCGGTGGCGGAGGCTAACTCCCAGGCGATTCAGAAGATTGCTGCGGCGATCCAGTCGAACGGCGGGATGGAAGCAGTGAACCTGAAGGTGGCCGAGCAGTATGTGAACGCGTTCGCTAACCTGGCTAAGCAGGGCACCACGCTGATCGTGCCGGGCAACCTGGCGGATATGAGCTCGATGATTGCGTCCGCGCTGACGATCGTGAACAAGGGGAAGGGCGCGGTCGACGCGCGCTGATTGACGTTCTTCCATGCAGAAAAAATGGCCCGCACAATCAGCGGGCCATTTTTCGTTGAATCGCAGCTTGGCTGGCGAGCCGGGCGAGCAGTAAAGCGCGGCAAATCCGCGCATCACGTTACGCTAATCAAGCCAGCTCGCAGGTAGGTGCCAACTCGCAGACCAGGCCGCGGATCAACCCGCAGCGGCACAAATCAAAGCTCACGATTCACGCTCACGACGGCGAGCGCATCAGGCGTGCCTTCTCGCGTTCCCAGTCGCGCTTTTTTTCAGTCTCGCGCTTGTCGTGTTGCTTCTTGCCTTTGGCCAGGCCGATCTCGCATTTGACCCGACCGCCCTTGTAATGGAAATTCAACGGGACGAGTGTGTAGCCGCGCTGCTCGACCTTGCCGATCAGTTTGCTGATCTCTTCGGCGTGCAGCAGCAGCTTGCGCGTGCGCACGGGGTCCGGGTTGATGTGGGTCGAGGCTTCGGGCAACGGACTGATGTGCGTGCCGATCAGGAACAGTTCGTTGTTCTTGATGACTACGTAGCCTTCCTTGATCTGGCCACGGCCGGCGCGCAGGGCTTTGACCTCCCATCCTTCGAGCACGAGCCCCGCTTCGTAGCGTTCTTCGACCGAGTAGTCGTAGAAGGCTTTTCTGTTGTCAATGATGCTCATGAATGGAAAGTGCCCAACTCGTTTAAAATCACGATTTTAGCAAAGCGGGGCAAGGAAAGCCCGCGGCGCTTGTCCACCCTTGCCACGCGCTGTTCAATTTATGGCAGATGTCCAGAAAACCGTGTTGATCCGCCATTCGGCGGAACAGATGTTCGACCTCGTCACCGACGTCGCCGATTACCCCAACTTCCTGCCTTGGTGCGGGGGAGTCGAAATCCGCCGCCAGGACGAAACCGGCATGGAGGCGAAGATCGATATCAACTTCAAGGGCATCAAGCAGCATTTCGCCACGCGCAACAGCATGGAACGGCCCACGCGCATCGACATGGAATTCGCGGACGGCCCGTTTCGCAAATTCACCGGTTTCTGGCGCTTTACGCCGCTGCGGGCCGACGCCTGCAAGATCGAGTTCGCGTTGCACTACGAATTCACCAATATCATTCTCGAGAAGATCATTGGGCCGGTGTTTAGCCACATTGCCAATACCTTCGTCGAATCGTTCGTGAAGCGCGCTGATCAGCGTTACGGTAAGGCATGAGCGCGCGCTTGTCGATTGAAGTCTGCTACGCGCTTGCCGGTGAGCAGGCGCTGATTGCCGTGGACTTGCCGCAAGGCGCCACGGTGCAGCAGGCAATAGACGCGAGCGGCATCTTGCAGCGTTATCCGCAGATCGATCTGGGCACGCAGAAGGTCGGTGTGTTCGGCAAGCTCAAGCCGTTGGATACGGTGCTTGCCGATCACGATCGTGTGGAAATTTACCGGCCGCTGCTGGTGGATCCGAAGCTCTCGCGGCAACGGCGCGTCGAGAAGACCCGTAAGGCGGGCTCGATCGAAGGGCGCCGCTGGCTCAACAAGGATTCGCGCTAGGCCAAGCCAGGCTAGGCTTGCAACCGTTGCTGTCGGCGCGCGGCGGCTGGCGTGGCCGAGTTGGTTCCAGTCTCACTTGGTGGCTGGCGTGGTCGAGTTGGTTCCAGTCTCACTTGGTGGCTGGCGTGGCCGAACTGATTCCGGTCTCGGTTGGTGGCTGCATAGCCGAACAGACTCTGGTCCCAGTTACCGCTGCTAAGGGGCAATGCGGCACGTCGGTGCGGAGCGCCCGCAGCCTCTCCCGTCAAGGCACTGAAAGCCCGGCCGCGTCTCAATGCACCGAAGGCTGCGCCTTTTCCTCAATCGACGCCGTACCGGACGTATCGTCGCCGGCATGCTGGCGCACCGACCAGCACACCCCCGCCACCAGCAGCAGAATCGCCGCCGTTTCCAATGGGCGCGGCAGGCGCTGGTCGTAGATAAACGCGTAGAGCAGCGCAAATAGTGTCTCGAACACGATCATCTGACCAGACAAAGTGAGCGGCAGCCGTTTCGACGCGGCGTTCCACAGCCCGTTGCCGAGCCAGGACGCGCCGATGGCGAGGCCCAGATTCAACATCCAGAAGGTGTGCCAGCGTTCGTCGCCGAGCGGCCCCTGCAGGCTGTCGGACGGCATGACGGCGATCACCAGCCACAATCCCGCGCCGAGCGCACCGGTCACCACGCCCCACAGCACCGACCACTCGTTGCCGCTGAAATGCGTCTGACGCTGCAGATAGCGTGCGTTTTCGACCGCGAACCAGGTCCAGCAGGCGAGCGCGCCGACCGCGCAGGCGAGGCCGAGGAGTTTCGTTGCGATACTCACGGGCGTGCTGTCCGCCACGGTGAAGACGTCGATATTGATGCAGGCGATGCCGGCCACCACCAATGAAAGCGGCCAGACGAGGCGGGCGAGCGGCACGGCGCCGTGATCGCGCCGGCCGAGCAGCGTCACCGTGACCGGCAGCACGCCGACGATCAGCGATGCCGGCGCGATGCCGATCATATGAACGGCCGCGGTCAGCAGCAGGTAATAGAGCAGATTGCCGGCCAGCGCCAGTTTGACCAATGCGCCGAGATCCTCGCGGGTCAGGCGTTTGACGAGCGAGCGCGCCATCGGCAGCGCGGCGGCCAGCGAGACGATGCCGTACATCGTGTAGCGGCCGGCGCTCAGCAGCAGCGGCGAAAAATCGGGCAGCACGCGCGGCACCAGAAACACCATACCCCATAAGGCCCCGGCCAAAACTCCATATGCCACACCGCGCTGCATCGACTGCCCCTGCAAGAAAAACTGGAATGGTCGGCAGAATAGCCGCTCGGCGGGCAGCGTGTCTTGTTTGATTCTGCATTCCGGCGGTTTTATCGGGCGTTATCGGGTGTTTTCAGGCGCCTTTTAACTTCCATGCGTGATCCGGGGGCGCAGAAGCGCCCCGAAATGCCCCCGCGCCAGCTGTGTGGCGCCTCCGTAAGCCCGAACGCGCAAACGAAACCGGATCGAACCCGAGGTGAACGTGGAAGCGAAATTGAAGGGCGCGAAGTGACGAAAAAAATTGCCCGAAATTCGCTAAGCTGCTGTTAGTGCAGTGAAAACCGGGGAGGTATCGCGTATAATTCGCTTTTGCGCCTATAGGATTTGCCATGCGTCTGATCCAAACAGCACTCACGTTCGATGACGTGCTCCTCGTCCCGGCTTTCTCCGATGTTCTGCCGCGCGACACCAGCCTCAAGACCCGGCTGACCCGCAACATCTCCCTGAATATGCCGCTCGTGTCCGCCGCCATGGACACCGTCACCGAAGCCCGTCTCGCGATCGCGATGGCGCAAATGGGTGGCGTGGGCATCATCCACAAGAATCTCACGCCGGCCGAACAGGCGCGTGAAGTTGCCAAGGTCAAGCGCTTCGAATCGGGCGTCGTGCGCGATCCGATCACCGTGCCGCCGCAAATGAAGGTGCGCGACGTCATTGCGCTGTCGCGCCAGCATGGCATTTCGGGCTTCCCGGTCGTCGAGGGCGCGCAACTGATCGGTATCGTCACGAACCGTGACTTGCGTTTCGAAGAGCGTCTGGACGAGCCGGTGCGCAGCATCATGACGCCGCGCGAGCGCCTTGTCACCGTCAAGGAAGGCACGCCGCTCGCTGAAGCCAAGGCGCTGATGCATAGCCACCGCCTCGAACGCGTGCTGGTCATCAACGACGCATTCGAACTGCGCGGCCTGATGACGGTAAAAGACATCACCAAGCAAACCGAACACCCGGACGCGTGCAAAGACGAACACGGCAAGCTGCGCGCAGGCGCGGCGGTCGGCGTGGGCGAAGACAACGAAGAGCGCGTCGAACTGCTGGTGCAGGCGGGTGTGGACGTGATCGTCGTCGACACGGCGCACGGTCACAGCAAGGGCGTGCTCGAGCGCGTCAAGTGGGTCAAGCAGAACTTCCCGCACGTCGAAGTGATCGGCGGCAACATTGCCACCGCGGCGGCGGCCAAGGCGCTCGTCGAATACGGCGCGGACGGCGTGAAGGTCGGTATCGGCCCGGGCTCGATCTGCACGACGCGGATCGTCGCCGGCGTGGGCGTGCCGCAGGTCACCGCGATCTCGAACGTGTCGGAAGCGCTGAAGGGCACGGGCGTGCCGGTCATCGCCGACGGCGGCGTGCGTTTCTCGGGCGACGTCAGCAAGGCGCTCGCCGCAGGCGCGAATTCGGTGATGATGGGCAGCATGTTCGCCGGCACCGAAGAAGCGCCGGGCGACGTGTTCCTGTTCCAGGGCCGTCAGTACAAGTCGTACCGTGGCATGGGCTCGGTCGGCGCGATGAAAGACGGCGCGGCAGACCGCTACTTCCAGGACAACTCCGCGAACATCGACAAGCTGGTGCCGGAAGGTATCGAGGGCCGCGTCGCCTACAAGGGCTCGGTCAACGCGATCCTGTTCCAGCTGATCGGCGGCGTGCGCGCCAGCATGGGCTACTGCGGTTGCCGCACGATCGCGGAGATGAACGACAAGGCCGAGTTCGTGCAGATCACCGGCGCGGGCTTGCGCGAGTCGCATGTGCATGATGTGCAGATCACCAAGGAAGCGCCCAACTACCACGTGGACTAAACGCCAATGAAGCCATTGCTGCGCGCTGTACTCATCCTCGATGCGTTGTTGCTGCTTGCGTTCGGCGTGCTGTTTCTGCTGACGCCCTGGATTTCGTTGTACAACGCGCTGCTATTGGTGCAAACCCAGCCGGCTCTGGTCGGCCAGGGGTTTGGCGTGGCGCTGATCGGGCTCGCGTGGCTTGCTTTGCACGCGTCGATCGACGGTTCGCTCACGTCGACGGTCGCCAAAGTCGTCGGCCATGTGAACTGGTTGACCGGTGTGCTGATGCTGGTCTGGCTGCTCGGGCTGTATACGCCGGCGCTGACCGGTTTCGGGCAGATCGTCGCGGTGCTGACCGGTGTGGTGCTGCTGGTGATCGGCTTGGGCGGTGTACGCCTGTCGGGCGCGGTTCGGCGGCGTGAGAAAGTGCGGCTGGTGGAAGCCGCTGCCGCTGAGCGTGCCGAAAAACAGGCCGCGAAAGACGCCGCCAAAGACGCGGCTAACAAGCGCGACGCCGGTCGTGTCACAGCCGGCTTTCCGGTCTATCGCGCCGAGCCGGTGGTCGATGTCACACCGGTCACACGGCCCGTCAGTCCAGTTTCGGTTGCGCCGATCGACGAACCGGGCCTGACGGCGTCTGAACGCGCTGCACGGGCCGAGGCGGCAACCGCGCGTGACGATGCCCGTAACGCCGCCGCCGACGCACCGGGTGCGCCCCGGCCGCCGTTTCATGGCTGACGCGCCGAGCGCCACAACGCCTGCCGAAGCTACCGGATTCCGTTCGTGCGCGCAGCAGGCGAGTGCCTGCTGCGCCCGTAGGTCCAACGCGCTTCATTGTTACGCTTCGTGCCCGATCGTCCCCACGTGGACTGCTTTGAATTCAACGCCGCGCTTCACGCGCGGTATCCCGTATCCGTTCACTTTTGACTCCGTCCGCTGCCATGCATGACAAGATCCTGATCCTCGACTTCGGTTCGCAAGTCACCCAACTGATTGCACGTCGCGTTCGCGAAGCCAACGTGTATTCGGAAATTCATCCCCACGACGTCGACGCGTCGTTCATTCGCGATTTCGCGCCTAAGGGCGTGATCCTCTCCGGCGGCCCGAGTTCGGTGACCGAAACGGATGCGCCGCGTGTGCCGCAAGTGGTGTTCGAACTCGGCGTGCCCGTGCTGGGCATTTGCTACGGCATGCAGGCCATGGCCGAGCAACTCGGCGGCAAGGTCGATATCGGCCACCTGCGTGAGTTCGGTTATGCCGAAGTGCGTGCGCGCAACCATACGAGCCTGCTCGAAGGCATCAGCGACTTCACCACGCCGGAAGGTCACGGTATGCTGAAGGTGTGGATGAGTCACGGCGACAAGGTTCTTGAAATGCCGTCAGGTTTTCAGCTGATGGCGTCGACGGAATCGTGCCCGATCGCGGCGATGGCCGACGAAACACGTCATTTCTACGGCTTGCAATGGCACCCGGAAGTGACGCACACCGTGCAAGGCCGCGCCATGCTTGAACGTTTCGTGCTGCAGATTTGCGGCGCGAATCCCGACTGGGAAATGGGTCATTACATCGACGAAGCCGTCGCGAAGATCCGCGAGCAGGTGGGTAACGAGCACGTGATTCTGGGCTTGTCGGGCGGCGTGGATTCTTCGGTGGCGGCCGCGCTGCTGCATCGCGCGATCGGCGATCAGCTGACTTGCGTGTTCGTCGATCACGGTTTGCTGCGTTTGAACGAAGCCGAGCAGGTGATGGCCACTTTCGCTGAGAGCCTCGGCGTGAAGGTGATCCACGTCGACGCGAGCGAAGTGTTCCTGTCGAAGCTCGCCGGCGTGACCGATCCGGAAGCGAAGCGCAAGATCATCGGCGCGGAATTCGTCGAAGTGTTCCAGACCGAAGCCAACAAGCTGACCGATGCGAAGTGGCTTGCGCAAGGCACGATCTATCCGGACGTGATCGAATCGGCCGGCAAGGGTAAGAAGGCGACGCAGACTATCAAGAGCCACCACAACGTGGGTGGCCTGCCTGAGACGCTGAATCTGAAGCTGCTCGAACCGCTGCGCGAACTGTTCAAGGATGAAGTGCGCGAACTCGGCGTGAAGCTCGGTTTGCCGCCGGCAATGGTGTATCGCCATCCGTTCCCGGGCCCGGGTTTGGGCGTGCGGATTCTCGGCGAAGTGCGCCGCGATTTCGCCGATCTGCTGCGTCGCGCGGACGCGATTTTCATCGAGACGCTGCGTACGTTTATCGACAAGGAAACCGGCAAGTCCTGGTACGACCTGACGAGCCAGGCGTTTGCGGTGTTCCTGCCGGTGAAGAGCGTGGGCGTGATGGGCGACGGCCGGACTTATGAGTATGTCGTGGCGCTGCGCGCCGTACAGACGCTGGACTTCATGACGGCGCATTGGGCGCATCTGCCGCACGAGTTGTTGGGGCATGTGTCGAATCGCATCATTAATGAAGTGCGTGGGATTAACCGGGTGGTTTATGACATCTCGGGGAAGCCGCCGGCGACGATTGAGTGGGAGTGAATTGACGTCCTTCGAGGACTATTGCCAGCTATCGAAAAGCTGTCGTAACGTGTTGACTTTAAAATAAATACGTCGCGGCACCTATCGGTGGCTATCGCCGGCCAGCAAAACAAGTTGGCGGTAGAGCTGACGGTAAAAATCGAGGCCGGATTAAGACATTCTCGTTCACTATTCAGACTTTTACCGTCTTTGACGGTAAAAGTCTTCTCGGGAAAGCTTGTTTTACGCGGCTTTCCGGGCATCAACAGGTCTCCCGATCCCTGACGGTAAAACCTGACGGTAAAGCCGTCAAGATACCGGAGGAAACCTCGATGCTCACCGACGCTGCACTACGCAATCTCAAGCCTAAGTCCAAGATTTATAAGGCTTCTGACCGGGACGGGATGTACGTGACGGTATCGACTAGCGGTACGATCACCTTCCGCTACGATTACCGTCTCAACGGTCGCCGCGAAACACTGACCCTCGGGCGCTATGGGCCCGACGGTATTTCGCTGGCGATGGCGCGTGAACTGCTCCTGGACGCCCGCAAAGCCGTTCTCAAAGGCACATCGCCTGCGCTTGAAAAGCAGCGCGAGAAACGCCGCGTGACCGACATCAAGACCTTCGGCGCGGCGATGGACACATTTTTGGCTCATGCCCGATGGGCCGACAGCACCCGCGCCGCACGCAAGCACATCATTGACCGGGACATCCTGCCGGTTTTCCGCAATCGCCTGCTGACCGAAATTCAGCCTGACGACCTGCGGACTTTGTGTAGCAAGGTCAAGGAGCGTGGGGCACCGGCTACGGCGGTGCAGATTCGGGACATCGTGAAGCAGGTCTACGTCCACGCCATCGCTCACGGGGAAAAGGTGGACAACCCCGCCGACAGCGTGGGGCCATCCACGATCGCTACCTTCGTGCCGAAGGATCGCGCCTTGTCGCCGCTGGAAATCCGGCTGATGGTGCAGCAGATGGAATCGGTGGCGACCTATCCGACCATCAAGCTGGCGTTGCGCCTGATCCTGCTGACGCTGGTACGCAAGAGCGAATTGATCCAGGCCACGTGGGATGAGGTCGATTTCGAGAACAAGACCTGGACAATTCCTAAGCAGCGGATGAAGGGGCGTAATCCGCATGTGGTCTATCTGTCGCGCCAGGCGCTCGACATTTTCGTGACGCTGCACGCTTGCGCAGCCGGCTCTAGGTTTGTTTTCCCCTCTCGTTACGATGCACACCGGTACATGTCCAATGCAACCTTGAATCGGGTCACAGGACTCGTGGCAGAGGCCGCACAAGCCAAGGGGCTGCCGCTGCAATCGTTCACCGTCCATGACCTGCGCCGTACCGGCTCGACGCTGTTGAACGAAATCGGCTTCAACCGCGACTGGATCGAGAAGTGCCTGGCGCACGAGGAGGGGCGTTCCTCGCGCGCGGTCTACAACAAGGCCGAATACGCTGAACAGCGGCGCCACATGCTGCAGGAGTGGGCCAATCTGGTCGATGCGTGGGGCAGTGGCCAGACCTACGGGCCGAAGCTGATGCCGGAAAACGTGGCTGTGCCGGCGTTGAGCGCGATGGCTTGAGCTTGGCTGACTTGCCTCGATGGCAGAAGTTGACAAAAAGTCAACTTCTGCCTATCCTTTTATCCATGAGCATGGAACGACATGCACGTCATATCCAGAAAGCCGTTCAGCGACGCAGCCAAGGCTTATCCGAACGACGCCGAAGCGATCGACCGCACGTACCGGGTGCTGCGATCCGGCGATTTCGATACGCCGCAGGCATTGCGGCAGGTTTTTCCGTCACTGGACAACTTCAAGTACAAGGACAAGTGGTGGGTGCTGGACATCGGCGGCAACAATCTTCGACTGATTGCCTTCATCGAGTTCCGCGATAACCGTATGTACGTCAAGCACATCACAACCCATGCCGAGTACGACAAGCTTTGCAAACGCTACCGGAAGGAGGGTGACTGAAATGGGATTTGCCGCCATCAAGGAACGCGCCCATGCCTTGTTCGACGAGGCGGGTTTCATTGGCCACATCGCCAGTGAGGACGACTACGCTCAGGCGCTGGCGTTGATGGATGATTTGGTTGAGGACTACGAGGCTAACCGTCCGCTGATTGAGATCCTGGCCCGTTCCATCGAGAACTGGGAAAACGAGTCCGACGAGTTTGCGGCGTTCAACGCGCGCGTAGCTAATCTGGGTGGCGTCGACGTGCTCCGGTTACTAATGGAGCAGCATGGGTTGGGCGTGGCCGACCTGCCGGAGATCGGTAGCAAGTCGCTGGTGTCGAAGATTCTCAATGGCCGGGGCCGCAATCTGACTCGCGACCACATCGCGGCATTGAGCAAGCGGTTCTCGGTCAGCCCGGCTGTTTTCTTCGGATAAGTTGATTCCTGCGCCGGTGCATGAGAGCGGCGCGTCGATCTGGCACATAGGGGACGTGTTGTACGTGGCGCGGGCGGCTTCGCAGATCAACGTGACCGAGGAGGGGGGGCGCTTGCCTCGGCGTCGAAAGGCTGGAAGCTTTGTTTGGATATGAGTCGCTGCCCAGCCTCATTCCTCACTCGAACCCGCCCGAACTGGGCGGGTTTTTCGTAGGCGGACATCCGGCTTTGAGACACCGCGGCGAGGGGCTTGCTTGCGCTGCTCGATCCACGCTTCCACTTCGGCCAGGTCCCACACGACACAGCGCGGCGTCAGGTTGAAGCGGCGCGGGAACTCGCCGCGGCGCTCCATTTCGTAGATCGTCGTTTCGGCCAAAGGGACGATCTGCCGCAGTTCATGGCGGCGGATGGTGCGGCGAAAGGGCAAGACACTACTTCCTGGGAACTGAGGGAAATCGTCGTAGGCGTCCGAACCGGGCAGGGGAACGGATATACATCGCGGCGACTTACCAGCATCGTTTTCTCGGCTGATTCGCTGTAACGGGTTATTCTCCATACTGGCCTCCGAGGATGCTCGGCGCGCAAGGTTTGCTGCCGCACGAAGCAATGGTGGCTTTCATTGGCTATCGTGGAAACTCGCTGAGGCGTAGCCGGGCGTATTAAAGAAAAGGTGCCTGCGTCAGGCTGGAGGGAGCCGGCGCGGTACTGGTGCGGCACGCATGGGGATGCGATGAAGATCAGAAAACTTAAGATCCAGAACTTCAGGGGAATCAAAAGGCTCGAATGGGATCTCCCCAACGTGAAGACCTTCTGCCTGATTGGCAGGGGCGATTCTACGAAAACGACTGTGCTAGAAGCGATCCGCTGCGCCTTCAGCCCGCAGTGGAATCATGCGTTCTACGATTCCGATTTCCACCAGTGCAACACCGACGATTCGATCCAGATTGAAATTGTTATCGGGGATTTGTTGCCCGAGTTTTGCGCGGAGCAGAAGTACGGCGCGCATCTACGCGGCTGGAACAAGGATGCGTTCAAGTTGAACGATGAGCCCGATGACGATGACGAGCACGTTCTCAGTATTCGGCTTGTTGTCGCAAAGGATCTGGAACCGAAGTGGAAGGTCTTTACCGACCGCAATCCCGACGGCGTCGACTTCAAGGCGGCTGATCGCGCTAAGGTCGGCGCTGGCTTGATCGGCACGTACAGCGAGAAACAGCTGACTTGGGCTGCAGGAACGGCGCTCGCGAAGATCACCGAATCTGAAAATCTGAATGAGTCGCTCGTTGAGGCGACACGTGCGGCAAGAAGCTCCCTCGACGGTCAACGGGCACTGGTCTTGAAGAAGTTTGACGCCGCGGCAGCCAAGTCGGAGCAAGTGGCGAAGGGACTTGGTGTTCCAGTCGGACACGAATACAAGGCACACCTCGATCTCAACGCGATCAGCATCAGAATCGGCGGGCTGACTTTGCACGATGGCGACATTCCTCTGCGGCAGTTGGGTCTCGGCTCGAAACGCATGCTGCTGTGTGGTATCCAGCAGGAAGGCTTGGAGGATCAGCACATCACCTTGTTCGATGAAGTCGAGTACGGGCTGGAGCCGCACCGGGTTGCGCGCCTGATCAAGCACATCCGCGACGACCAGAAGGGGCAGTATTTCCTCACGACACATTCTCCTACCGTGCTGCGCGAGTTGACGGTGGAACAGTTGTACGTGCTCCGCAAGGAAGACGCTGGCGTGCGCGTGATTGCGGCAGCAGGCAACGCACTGGAAGGACTGAATATCCAAGGCCATATCCGCTCCAGCGCGGAGGCGTTCCTGTCCCGCAAGGTGGTTGTCTGCGAAGGCGCGACCGAGGTTGGGTTCCTGCGCGGTATGGACGATCTTTGGGCGGCTGCAGGAAAGCTGCCGTTCTCGTACCTGGGGGTGGCACCACTCGATGCGCACGGCGCAAGCAAGGTCAAGAGTCTCGCGACGGGGTTCAAGGCGCTGCACTATGACGTCATGGTCCTCGCCGATGGCGACGCTCAGGACCAGTTCTCCGATAAGGATGCCGCCGACCTGAACGGGAAGGAGGTACCGGTTGTGATGTGGGCCGATAGACTGTCGATCGAGCAGCGGGCGATGGTGGATTTGCCCTGGGAACAGGTGCTGGCGAGCACCAAGCTTGCTAAGGAGCTGGGGTTTCCAGTCCACGATCAGATCAGATCGAAATTGAACATCCAGTTCGACGAGGATATCGGTAAATGGCAGGACACGGCCGAGCTGCGCAAAGCGATCGGCGCTGCCGCGAAATCGTCCAATTGGTTCAAGAACATCGCGTATGGAGAGCAATGGGCGCAGGCTATCTTTCCCGCGTTCGCGGATGCCGCGTTCCTGCAGAAGGAGTTTGCGACCAAGCTGGGGCAGTTCCGCGCATGGGTGGACAATGGATGACGATCTGCCCAAACTCTTGGCGGAGTTTAACGGCAAGGGATATGTAATTGCCCCGGCCGGTTACGGAAAAACTCATCTGATCGCGAGGGCCGTGCAGGCGGCTACCCGTCGCCAGTTGGTGCTCACCCATACCTATGCTGGCGTGAACGCGATCAGGCGGAAGATGCAACTCCTGCGGATTCCGCCGACGCATTATCAGATCGACACCATCGCGAGCTGGGCGCTGCGTACCTGCCTTTACTTCCCGAAGACGTCAAAGTGGAAAAAGGACCACCCAGCTGGAAAGGACTGGGGGAAACTCTACGGAGCCTGCGCCGCGCTGCTGAACAAACCATTCGTGCAGCACATGATCAAGTGCTCATATGGCGGCGTTTACGTCGACGAATATCAAGATTGTTCCGATCAGCAGCATGAACTGGTGGAGTCCTTGGCAAAGTTGCTTTCATGCCGACTGCTCGGTGATCCTATGCAAGCCATCTTCGACTTCGGTGAGCCGCCGATCAATTGGGACGTAGCCGTCTATCCTAACTACCAACTGCTCGGCGAATTGAAGACGCCTTGGCGGTGGAAACTGGCGCAGGCCGATGAGCTCGGGGAGTGGCTGAGTCAGGCTAGGGCGCTTCTGGCCGAGAATCAAAAGATTCCACTCGCCGGGCAATTGCCCAATGGGGTTCGTCATTGCGCTGTCGATTTGAACGACTTTGGCAATAAGAAACGGTTGAGCGTGTTCTACGACCACCTTAAGAATCAGGATTCAGTCATCGCTATCCACGCGGGCGACCAAAAATCAAAAAACAAGACACATAAGCTGGCACAAAGCATGTCCGGCAAGTTTTCCAGCCTGGAGGAGGTCGAAGGCAAGGATCTCTTTCGCTTCATAAAAAAGATCGACAGCGCCAAGTCGGCGGGGGAGCGGCTCCGATCTGTGATCGATTTTTGCAAGACCTGTTGCAACGCGGTGGATGGCGTACTCACAGCGGCAACCAAGAGAGGTCAGGAGGGGAAGGCGACAAAGGCGACGAAATGCCCGGAGATTCTGAACGTGGCGAATCGTTACTTGGCGACGGAATCATTCAAGGACATGGCCATCTTGCTTGATCTTGTCCGCGGCCACCCCGAGGTCACGACCTACCGCCGTGATCTCTTTGGCCGGATGATGGGAGTGTTACGCGCGCACGAGGACAACCCAAGCCTCACGTTTACAGAAGCCGCGAAGCGATACCAGCGTGAGTTTCGCCATTCGGGCCGACCGATTCGTCACAACAAGCTAATTGGGACGACGCTGCTGGTCAAAGGCCTTGAGTACGACCATGCCATCATCCTCGAGGCGGAGTCAATGTCATCGAAACATTTGTATGTGGCGTTGACCCGTGGCGCGAAGTCAATCACCATTGTCACGACGGGTAACGATGTTCCGCGGTAGTGGTCTTTCTTCGATCGGGGAAGACTACTCGATCTCCGGTGATCGCCGAGCATCGTCGGCGTGCAACTGATGTGTACTAGCCCCGACTTGACCTGGCACTCTACGTCCGATGACCGGTATCTTTTACCGCCTTACGAACATCAGTGACAACGCGAACCGGTTCGGTATTCGCTCCTAATTCAGGATAGCCAAGCCTTATGTCAGGCTATCGTTTTTTCGGTCAAATTCTTCTATTATTTTTGAATGTTCATCTAATAGTCTTTGAGAGTGGTGATACTTAATATGTTGTAGATGTTTCTCTAAAGATATTTTCTCTCGAACTGCCGAACTGATTTGCTGAATGCCGCCAGAAAATTTAAATCCTTCTGAAATTAATTTTTCAAGTGAGAATTGATTTTTTTCAGATGCGACATTGTGCGATGCTTCAGGTACGGATTTCATTATTTGTGCGGAACCTTCACTTACAATTGATAGCACTGCCTCTCCGAAAGAGATCGCCTTATCAAAAGAAGGGATGAGACCCTTGTGAACTGCTGAATTTCTTATTTCAGTCATTTTTTGAGACAATAGTTGAGGGTTCTCCTTGAAATGAATTGAATAAAGATAGATATAAGCGCCCAGCTGTCTTTCGGATTGAGAGGAAATATCTTTCCAGATTTTATTCTCTAAAAATGCCGGACATCCGTGCGCTCGCGCTATAGACCGAATTGCGAATTCATAGTAACGCTCAAGGCTTGCAGCAAACGATGTGATGGCTTCTCTGTAATATCCATCCAAGATTGCGAAAACTCCGGTTTCGAACAAGATCTCATGATTCATTAGGTTGATGCCAATCACTGACGAATGGCCAAAATCGCACTTAACCACATACATACCTTCATTGGTTAAATGTACTGGATAGGATGTTAAGCGTCTCCTTGTATTGATAGGGTTGGGTGCATTAGAGGATGATTCATGTTTCTTCTGTTCTTCAAGGCAATCAGGGCAGATCAAGTTGATTTTCATGGCTTTGTGAAGACTTTAATTCATCTGACAGTTTGTGTTGGGTCAAATCTGAGCTTGTACAACTGATGCTTGGCGGCGAACTTGGCTGGCGGGATTCGGCACCCATCATCTAAGGTTGTTTCGCTTTGGCAAACTTCGTAAGGTCGCTTGGCCTCTTTCTTCGGCCAGGAACCTTGACGATCAGGACCAGCCGTGACTGAGACTCACCACTGCGGCGGACGGGGCGCATCTCAAACAAACTCGTTAGATGCGGAGTACCTTCCCGGTTAGGTGTCGCCAAGTCGAGCACCAACAGCACTCCCAATCGGATGCTGACGTTCTGGTAGTCCGTCGTTTGCGCCGAATATGATTTAACGAGCGCGTCAAACGAGCAGTCCGCTTCCTCGCGCTTCACCTCGACAACAAGACGTTCGGGGCCAGATTTCAGGCGTATGTCGGCTCTGCCACTCGCAATGTTTGTCGGTTCAAGATCGCTCCCTGCGGCATAGGTTGCCACCCAGCGAAAAAAATCCTCTTGCAGTTGGTCCTCGTGAGGCAGTGAACCATCGTCGCGCTCGAAGAGGTAAGCGCCGGTTGGATCATTGCCCTTAGTTAATTCCAGGCGATTGAAAATGAAACGGACCAACCAGAGAAGCACTGTGTCGAAAAGGCGTGCCCCGTTCATGTTTGCGCTGTAGTCGGTGTGTCCTCGCGCCTCCTTGTTGCAGCGTTCAATGACATCGACTTCAGCGCCGGTCAGGTTGGCAAGTTGCAAAGACATGGCGTTCGCGACTACGCCGAAGAGGACAGTTCTCTGTTCCTCCGGGATGTTGGACCGGGCGATGATGGCGGCGAGCGAGGTCCGTTCGCTCGCCGCCTCAAAAGGGTTTTCCTGACGACCTGACTCCTCAACGAAAACATCAATCTTTGCAATCAGATCGCGCGCGTCCGTGGCCCATTCATGGGTTGCGTTTTGTTGTAGCCATGTGCGCACTTGATGCGCCTGTCCGGCCTGTGTGGCGAGACTTGCGTGTACTCGAGGTCTGACCATTGCTTCGACACCGCCGTGCTGATCTCGACGCAAGATCGATCGGCCTGCGCTGTACACAGACAGAAGCCCCACTTCAATGACAGCTGCCGGTTCCCACCAGCTAGGTTCGTCAAGTGAGTTGGCCAATCCCGCAACGGCACTGGCCAGCGCGCTCCAGCACGCCGCCTCGGCCTGTCTCGCCCCCAGCCACGGGGGGCCGGAGCCTCCGGACCAAGCGTGCAGTTCGAATGCGTGCTGCTGAACGCGGGCGCTCACGGTACCGAGCGATGCGCTTGCGGCACCGCTGTGGAAGCTGAGGAGCAAGTCAAGGCCATCGAGGTACAAGCTAGCTTCCGGGCGGTGCTCAGACGTTCCGGCGGACTCATCAAACCAGTCTCTGGCTTCCCGGAATGCGGGGGCTGCCGTATTGCTGTCCGCTCTGTCCATGGCTTCAGCAAGAGCCGCCATCCCCAACTCGAACGCTGCTTCTGATCGGACCGCTTCGAGTTGGGCGAGTTTACGCAGAACCTCGACCAGTTCTTTGTCGCGCCAGTGCGAAAAAGCGACGCCGACAATCTTGGCGGCCCGTCGCAGAAATTCCGCATCGTCACCTGGTGCAAGACCAAGGAAGAAGTCCAGTAAGCGAAGCTGCCAGCGCCTGTTGTTGCCGGCCCAGCGAAATGCGCCATCAAGTGCCGCGCTACGCGCCAGGCCAGACAGCGAATGGTCGCCGGTTGCTGCCTTTGCCAGGAAGAGCGTAAAGCAAAGCTCATCTCCATCGTCCGGCAGCGGCCGATGATGTTCGAGGATATCGACCGTCTCAAGGAGTATGAAATCAGTTGTCGCTTCCTCCAATAGATCATGCAGGACGCCTTTGTGTGCATCTCGATCAGCCGCGCTGGCATTGCTCCATCCCAACACAAGCGGCTGGAGCAATTCGGGCATCATGGGCGTACGGCCGAGCGATCGTGCTGCCGGCGCGAGCTTCGTGATTCCGCCAAGATCTTCCAAATGCCAGTTTCGCCCGCTCTTTACGACCTCTACGAGTTCAGCTTCGATCGGATGCATGTCAGTCACCATAGAGAGGCGTTGCCGGCAACCTCACGGCGATTCGCTTCCGGTATGTGATCGGTTATCGCCTTAGATGAGATACCGGCAACAAAAACCTGAAAATGCGGTAGCTTGGTGAAAACGGCCTGAAGCCCTGCAACAAGATGGTCCACGTCGACGGGCGACACCTCCTGGGCAGCGGGCGAATCGATCATGAGCAATCCCGGGTGCCGGCCGATACCCCGCGCTTCAGCAATTTCGATCATCGCGAGAACGGTAGCTACCTTCAATCGCAACTTCTCGCCCTCCGTTACCTTGCCGTAGCTTGTGGGTACTCCGCCTTTGATCAGCGACAGCGTTGCGTTTCCCTTCAGCGATGCTTCCGACAAGTTCTCCATTCCGAAGGCCTTGGCATACTCAACCAAGCGTGCAGAAACATCGGTGAGCAACCCATCACGCACCGCTTTAACCCGAGCCTCCGTTTCTGCCACGACAGCAGACAGAATCTTCAGTTCGCCGCTTCGGTCGTCAGCTTGCGAAGCTGGGCTGATCGAAGCTTCTTCCAGCCGGCCTTCCAGGACCGCCACGGCAACTGCAGCCGCCTGCCGCCGTACTGCGGAATCTAGCTCCTTGGAAGCGGACTCAAGGCGACCTTGTAGGAGATCAATCTTCCTCCTGAGGGCGGTCAATTCACTCTCTGCCTCTTCCTTCTTGGCCGAAGCACGTGTTACTGCAGCTTCGGATGCCGCAACACGTTCCTGCAGATCAACCTTGATCGCCTCGCCGTCTTCGGAGTTTGTGATCGACTCACCGCAAACAGAGCATGAGTGCGTGGAACTCTCAAGCGCCTTCTTCGCCTTGGAAATCGTGTGATCGCACCGAGGACAGCACTTCGGTTCCAGGCGACGGAACACTGCTGTCGCGGACACGGCATCCATGTGCGTCTGGAGGTCTCGCCGTTCCTCCTGGTAGACAGCGGTTAGGTCTCGAAGTGCTGCAACGGCACGTTCCGCATGTTCGGCCATGCCCCGTTCTTGGCGACGAACATCAGCGAGTTCTGTCGTATCAGCACTGATGGCGTTGCGCACTGCCTCATCGCTTGGAATCTTCGCTAGTTCAGCACGCTTTTCTGACAGTTGGGCGCTAATGTCTGCAATGCGCGCGTTAATTGCCTTTTGTCCCTGTTCATTTTTTCGCGCAGAAACTTGAGCAGCTTGCTCAACGAGTTGATGCGCAGTTTTCGCGGCAGCGAGTGTTGAAACCCATGGGACGCCGAGGTACATCTGCATTAGACGCGATGTGAGACCAGTGGCGACGGGCATGTCGCCAAGAAGTACGTCGTAGTTGGTGCCGATGAACATGGCGCCCGAGAAGGCCACCCAACTGTGTGTTACGGACTGCCCCTCGTCTTCTTTCCCCTGTCGCCAGCTCGATATTGGGTCCATCGCGAACGTGCGCATGAAGAAATCCGCCATGACTGCTTCGAACTCGCCATCGGTGGAAAAATCGGCAAGAACAGTTCTTTCGGGCTCGCCTTCGGTAGCAATGGGTGCACGGATACGGCACAGACTTCCGATAGGCTCTCCCTGAGTCTTGGCAACGATCTCGTATTGGTCTGAATCAAGGAGGAAACCCAGCCGCACGGCATGGACCCATCGCCGCACATCGTCTTGCAGGTTGTTTGACGGTCTTCCTCTTATCATCCATCGAACAATCTCGATGATGGATGATTTGCCCCGTAGGTTGTGCTCGGAGAGCATGGCCCACAGGCCGTGATCAAGGGCCGACCATGAAAACGTGAAAGCACCGGCGTTCGCGACGCCGTCCTTCTCACCAGAAAACTCGATCTCTCGCAGGACAAGCCTGCGCGGCTGGGCGAGTACAGGCGATGGTTGAATTCGGTGAGCGGAAAGGGCTCCCTCAACTGCAAAAATCTCCGCTTCTGCCCTCGTGGCGATCGCTTGTAGCCATTCTTCTTTGGGCTGCGCCATTATTTTCCCCATCGCTAGTTGGATTGCAGCTGCGTTAGGCGAAGTCGCACATCTTCGGTGATGGCCGGAATGATCCCGCCTAGCTTGGTCTCCGCGTAGCTCGCGCGCTGATACTGTTTTTGCTTCAAAGCGGTCCCGCCCATGGTGCCGGCAACCTTCGCTACCAACTCGGCCCTGTCCGCGTACCACTGAAGGATTGGTTCTTGCAACACCGCGGCAGAGCAAGTGTCATAGCCGGTCTTCGTGAGAACGAAGTCTGTCTCCAGGACCTTGTTGTTAGTCCCCTTGATGCCGGTGATGAGGATGAGATCGCGGGACCTTAGCAGCGATAAAGCATCGTCCAAGCGCTCGTAGGCGCCAAAGAAGTACCGCACCATGGGAACGCGGCGAAGGTCGGGTTCGTCGTTGTGCAATATTGCGTGCGCTGCGTCGTAGTAGCTCTTGTCCTTTGTATCTACGAACAAATCAAGCAACTCAGCCGCAAGATAGTCTGGGTTTCTCATCCAGAAGTCGAACGCTTGTAGGCGTGCTTCTCCTTTGAAGACGAGAGCATGCTCAGCCGTCGGCGGTTCGACAGGACTACCTCCTGCTCTCAAGACGAACAGAATGCGTAAGGCGTCGCGATGGGGTGACCGAACCGTCATGCCGTTTTGCCTTTTCTCGAAATCGGTGTTGTTGCCGGCCAAAGCCCATGAGCCCGCAGCAGACGTGCTGTGGTGATGCCATCCATGAAAACGATCTGGCAGGGGGCGACAAAACTGCGTGCGAGCGCAAACGCCTCTGCCTGCTTACGGACGGCAGCGCCGATAGCATGGCAATGCTGCACGACGTAGATATGAGCCGGAATGTTGAACAGGCGATAGAGTTGGTCGCCATTCTTTCCGAGATCGGTTGGCTTCATTGGGTGAAAGCGCGACGGTCCGTTGAGCAAGAATGCCCCTGTGTGGCGGCGGCCATCAACAATCAAGTTGGCCGATAGCACATCGCTTTCCTCTCCACCCCAATCGCTGGGCACCGAATGCTCGCGAAGCAGGCTACATATCAGTTCCTTTATAGCCTGTTCTGGGATCATGGTCATGCGCTTGAACTCGGCATCGGAGGGGAACCAGGCTTCATCCATTCCGGCGAACTGCTTGATTTCTTCAGGGCGCAGTTCGAGTGTTGGTACGAATGGAGAGGGCATCGCGTGACTGCTTGCGACCAGGTCCCCCACGACGTAAGGCACGGCGCGGATGGTGGTGTCGTCGATCTCGGCGATGTAGCCGAACGCGAACAGGCGCGTTGAGCCAGACATGCGGGTGTACGCAGTGTCATTCACCAGCCCGTTTTTGGAAAACTCAAACACCAGCTTCCGGCCGGAAAGCGGTTCATCGAGCTTTTCTGTGAGACTCAAAGCAGGGGTCTTGTTGGCAGCCGCGAAGCCCTTGCCGGTGACGTGGCCGTTATAGATGAACGAAACTCCTTCCTTCAATTTGCCTTCGAAGGCCAACTGCGGCAACGTCGTTACCCGACCTGCAGTGATCGTTTGTAGCAGATAGGAGCCGACAACATTCGAGAGGATTGCTGCCGACATCTGAATGTCGTGGCCCTGAAGCGCTGCCATTACATGCGCGGGAAGGTGCTGGGGGTTCATTAGCCCCAGCACGCGATCACGACTTAGGTAGAACGCCGTTAGCTTCGCTGCAATCGGTATCGTCTCCATTCCTTCTCGCGCCGCAATGTTGTTCATTTCTGGAGGGCTTTTGTTTCTACTGCGTGCGGGCAGTCACATGAAGGATGAGCCCTGCATGGCGCTGCAAATGGCTGATGACGGCGAACAAGTTGCGCGCCTGTGGGTTACCGGTCGGGCCGAACATGCGGATCAAGCTCTTGGGCGACGCCCCGGTCTCCGCGCCAAGCCGTTCGAAGCCTACCGTTGCCTTGATGTAGTCGCGCAAAATCGCCTTGCCGCTATCTACGTCGCCGGCCAGCATGGTCTCGATGCCTTCCTTGAGCAGTGCATCCCTGAACTTCGGATCGGCCTGGACACGCGCCAGAATCGTTTCCTTGAAATATCGCGTCAGTGCCATAGTGTTGCCGACTGGATCTGCATCAGAAATGTATTGCCATACTAGGTAGCATTTATGTTACCACCATGCGAATGAGGAATGGCTCAAGTCTGCGACTCAGCGCAATTTTCAATTCCCATCAGTGCCGTCAGCGCTGCTACGTCGCTTGGAATTCTGCATTTTCCGGGGCTGTCACTCAGTTGCTTCTTATTCTGGCGGTCAGCACAATAGATGGTGGAGGAACAAGCTAGGGCACTCCCAGCGAGAGGAAATCAGCGCAGCCTCCGGTACAGATGCGCCGAATTTCTCTGCGTGTTCAGACAATCCGGACGGCGCGAATTCGGTGAGGCAGACACATCGCATGCAAGATGCGTGTTACTCGCGGCCATGAACCGTCTGCACGGGGGGTGCTTTCAGTCGATTTGCTCAGAGACCATGAGAAGTCCCAGATCACGTATCGCGGTCCAGAGCTGGCAGCCCATTTCAATTACCATCGGCTCGGCTACGCATGCTCAAGTTCTAGCAGATATGACCGGTACGCATACTCAATCAAATCACGTATCAGTTCGAGCAGACCACTCCATGGTAGTCCGTCGAAGGGATCGCCGTGCGCAAGTGAATTGCGAAATCCGGCCAGTGTGATGGGTTTGGCCATGCCGTTCTTCTTTGCCGCGTTGCGCGAGGCTTTGCTTTCATAAAGCAGAGAAACAACGGAACCGCCATATAACTTCGTGAAGGCAAGCGACTCGTCCGTGAGTCCATCCTTTTCGACCATGTGTTCGAGCAATTTAGCAAGCGATGGGGCACGGTCGCCGTGGTTTTGCTTATTAGGTTTCCGCATGTCCTGCTGGGTGAAGAACCCTCCATAGCGATCCTTCAGCGCCAGCTCCAGCGCCGTCAGGGCAACCAGTTCCCCCGCTTTCACGAGGCCAGAGTCGATCCACGCGAGGAGATAGAGTTTTTGGGCGCGATGAAACTTACTCTCCACGATTTCCGGTATAGCGGGATGTAGCTGGCGCGCTTCGAGAAATGTCTGCCATTCGTCAAAATGGCAGAAAGGGAGGAGGGCGCCGGGGTTGCCCGGTACGGGCCAGGGCATGAGAAAAGCGTTATCCTGCCGATCGGCGTCGAACAGTGAGATGTTGAGCGAGGCTGATCTATCCATCGAAGTGGTGCAGCCTGATGGTTTTGGTTCGCATCTCGTTTCCCGAAGATCTAACGATATGAATCTCCAACTGGTACTTCATTGCCCTTGCTAGAGATCGCCCCACAACACCGTCAAAGCTCGCGGAGCATCCACGCCTAACGCGATGAGTCGATCATGTTTAGTGAGCCGCTCGCTCTCCGAACGGCAGGCGACATGCCAACGGGCGGCGGTAATGCTGGGGACATTCAGTAGTGTCTGGATGTAGGGGCGATCCACTTCGGACAAGGAGTGCCCCAGCACATGCACGGTTTCGATTGCGTTGAGCTGATCGAAAAAAGCTTGATGCTCGCAGATCAATTTCTCGGAAGGCTTGAACGTTTGGGCGAAGTAGTCGTCCAGGATGTCATGTGCCTCCATCAGCCGTGTGTCGATGTCCTCGATATCGGGCCGTTCATTGAGGGATCGGCGTTGTGCCGGATTCCACGCATGCCCGAGGATCAACTCGCTGTCCGACAGCTTGGCTTCGCCGTGAATGTGCAACACACGTATGTCGGGCACAGCGTAGAGGTCTTCAAGCGTTGATGTGTAGTTGAAGGTCAGGAAAGCCCCATTTGCGTCGATGCTTTTCAGGCGTTTTGATGCTGTGCTGGGCGTTGGGATCGTCAAGGTGCGTATCCACTCGCCGAACCGCGTTCTGAGCTCGATCGAAAGACGTTGCACGACCTGGTCGACCTCGTATTGGAAATCGTGGTGGCCGGAGTCACTCCAGTCCTCATCGCCATAGGACGACATGAAATGGCCAAGATCATCGATGATGCTGTCAACATCGATGTCGGCCAATGCGGATTCAAGATCGCTCCAGTCTTCATTGGCCGGAAGATAGCTGACAACGGCATCGAAAATATGTCGGTCGCGGCGTTTCACGTACTCCTTGAACTGCGAGTAGCTTGAAGGAATCCCGTGCCATAGGTCGAAGCCGTTGCCAATGACATAGAGTTTGGTCGGGTGCATTGGCTGGCTACTTCTTTTTGTTTTTTTTGCTCTTCTTGACGATTCGCTGGAACTGAATGGCAGCGAGCGCCGCGGACACTTTTAGCGAATCCTCATATTCCGGGAAGTTGGAAACCGTGTCGCAGAAGTAGTTGTGGTATGCGGCGAGCCACGAGAACTTGGAAAAGACCGCAGGGGCCGCGGCATAGGCGTTCAGTGCCGACTCAATCTGTTGCTTATGCACGCGAAGAGCGTCTGCATCAAGGTAGTCTTGATCGTCTCCTTCAATAATGCATTCCGTCAGATAATTCAGGAAATAGCGGCCGTCCGGGCCTTTCAAAACATCCCGGACTTGGGGAGCCGCTTCCCCGGAGTAGTAGCCGATGTGCATGTCCACCAGCTTCATGGTGTTGTCGCACAGCACGACGATGGGATTAACGGCGACTTTGCTTTCAAGGTCATGAGCCTTCAGCAACGCCATGCCATACACGCTGTTCTCATCCATGAACAACTGGTCAACTGCCAGTCCACCGCGGATGAAGAAGCCTTTCAGCGCCATCTGGAACTGGTATTCGTTGATGGACCAAAGGATGAATCCGAACTCGGATTCCATGTCGGTGCTGAACCGAGGGTGGGCCAGCACTACGTTATCGGTGAACGATTTGAAATAGAGCATCGACGCGTCGGTGCTCTCCTTGAGCTGCGCAATGCTCGCGGCGAGAATTTGATGAAAGCTCTCCAGCAGCGCGTCTGCGCTGCCGTCCTTGAAGCTTTCTCGAATCCGCTCCGAGAATCCTAGGACATCAAGAAAAGCGCAGTAAGACAAACGGTGTGCCGGCTTGCCCGCCGAGAAGTAGTCGGACTTCTCGGTCTGCTTATGAGTGGCTTTCGTCATCGAAAGAAAGAGTCTCTGTGAAGTTTGCGGATCGCTGCGAATTTATGTTGTCTTTTACCACGGAACTCCGGCATGGCTCTCGGCATGCCAGAGCATTTCTGCGGATAGGTGGCGGTCCGTGGATCTCAGGACGTCAACGCCACGCGCGCTCTTCCTGTAAAACGAGTTCTCGCATCGATGGCACATCGATTGACCTGGCCGACGAACGGCGCGCCGCCACTTTCTCGGGACTGCGCTGGGTCTGAATTATCGTGCTTGCATTGGCGTTGCACGCCAGTTGAAAATCGAGTTCGTTCGCCCGTGCAAACAACACCCCTTTTCGAGAGTCATCGATCAGCATAAAGCGTATGGGATTCAAGCGAAGAAGCTCACGCCAGCGTCTATCTATCGAAATGAAATGGGGAACGAAAAACGATCCCAAGCGGGACAAGGTCGCCGTTTGCTCCAACAACCGGAGATGCGTCATATCCCACGCCATTCCTTGAATATCCTGCAGCATCGTCTTGGCGCGGCCCGTGATCGGCCCAAAGAACGGTGCAACCACTTTGCTGTTGATGCCGCTCCAGATGAGGCTCAGCTCAGTGACGGGAAGGAAACCCAGGTGGGATAGGCTGAAATCAAGCAGTTCGCCAAGAATGCGCTGCGGAACGGGTTTGCGCTCATGCCATAGCGTGGCGAAGCGAAGCAGGAGTGCTTGGATGCCGAGGCTCTTTGCCTCGTGGTGCATCACTAATGCGTTGGTCATCGCCTCGGCAAGAAAGGCCTCGGCATCCGGGCGAAGATGCGCTTTAAGGGACTCTGCGGAACGGCCGAAGTCGAAGTGGTCCGGGTCTTCGCGGAAGGCGGCCCAGTTCAGATGATCAAGCATACGGAACGCGATCAACGTGTTCAGCGGCCGCCTGTTTTCCTCGTTGTCGCGGGCCAACCGAAGGTTTTCATGCAGAAAGGGCAGGACATCGAACTGCACCCTGGCATTGTTTGCCTTAAGCATGAGGACTTCAAGCACTCGGGCGCGGTCGATCGGCTGGATGCTCTCGCCACTGAGCGTCGCTCTTAGCTTTTCCGCGAAATTGGAGTCAAAGCTCAACGAGTAATCAAGTGGCACTGTCGTCTGACCGCCAGTCAGGCGTGCCTGAACGCTGACGTGTCGAGACATGAAAAATGCGCGGGGTCCCTCGAAGACCGGCGTGACATAGATGCTCGATGCCAGCCCGAGCCCAAGGTCGAGCGGCACGGCGCCGGGATGCTCCGTGCTGATGAGGGCGCGAAGATCCACGCATTCATGGGCACGGTGAGTCTGGATATCACGCAGGGCGTCCTGGTCGGCGGTAATCAGGGCTTGGAACAGTGCGTCGAGTACCGGTGGTGTGGTCATAGGGAGTCTTCGAGACGGTTCACGATAATCGCCACCAGCTCAGCGGCTTCGGGTGCGCGGATCGTATGGGGTGTATGAGAGCGAGGGCGAATGATGCCGGCCAGTTCATTCGGGCTGACGAAGGCGTAGCTATCCCTCGGGCGGTGGCCAATCAATTCCGAGATCTCTGTCTTCAGGCTCATCAGCGTGGAATTGCAGTGATTACAGATCTGGGGGGCGCCTGTCCAGGCGCCACGCCCGTGATTGGTGCTGATGTGAAAGCTGACCTTGCCCTCGTCGCCCATATAGAGAACTTCCTGCTTGGTGCGGCGGCACACCGGACATGTCCAATCGTCGGCGAGCTGCTCCCAGCGGCGGGCACGATCTTCGTCCGATAGCAGCATGGCAAGAAAGTTTGCCGGAAGTGGGCGACCCTGTTTGGGTTCAGTCGTGCGCCAGCGGGTGAGATTTCGCGGTGCCGCCTTTTGCTGCGGACCGAGTGCCTTGTATAGGGATTCGGTCGATATCCATCGCAAAATGGTGGTATCACCCGTTCGGTGTCCGTTACCGAGGGTGGGGACGGGCTGCATCTTGCGATCGTAGGGCTCGTACCAATGGTTGTCGGTGGCGGCGGCGCGCGCAACGGTACGAATCAGTTTCATACGCAGCTCATAGGCGGGCCTGGCTTCCTCCCATCGCTGGTGCGCTGCGCTGGCGTCAACATCGTGAGGACGATGCGCCGAGCTTTGGATGAACGAGCGGATCTGCCCGATCGAGAAGGAGAAGAATGACGGTGCTTCAACCAGCTTCTTGGCCTCCGTGTCGGCGTTGTTACAGTCTTCGCAGATCAGGACTTCCTCATAGGCAGCAAAAGCACTGCCGATACGTTCCACCAGTCGCTTGCCCTCGATCTGCGCATCCAGGGTGCCGGCTTCGGCAAAGGCTGCGTGGAAAGCCGCTTTGAGTGCTTCGCCCATGTGGTCATGGTGGACGACGAGCTTGGCCAGAATCTGGCTCTTCTTGCCCACCCGTGAGATATGGAATTTCGAGCGCCCACAGCATGGGCATATCCATGCCTGGGACGAGCCTATCCAATGCGCATTCATCTCGAAGTCGGTGAGTCGATGGTGCGCTTTGATGGCCGTTGACAATGGCGAATCGACGCCATCGATGCTGGTGATTTCGCCTTCGCTGACTGATTTGGCCAGCATGACGATGGCCTCTTCTCTCAACGTCAGCATCGTCTGATAGTCAATGGGTTCGTGCTGGGCGGACCATTGTGCGAATCCGCTCGAATAGAAGAATGAATCGTCACTCATGTTTTTTGTTTGCGTTAGTCAGCTATCGGCACCGGTTGTCGAACACTGCCGTGATCCGCGGCGATCGTCGAGCGGCGCCAAGTGGTTCGAGAGTATCCGACTATGGGCGATCTGTTCGGCTACTACAGCGGTCAGGCCTGAATGCGGGCCACGACCTGATCGCAGGTCAAGGCGAAGGCAATGGCATAGGCATGCAAGCTTATGGGGAGTACGAGGCCGTCAGAGCGAATTCGCGCCAGTGCGAAGACGAGGCCAAGCGCGAATAGCGCCAGGAAGGTGGTCATGAACTGATAGCTCGTGTGGTGTTGGTAGGAGAAGAAGGTTGCCGTAGCCACGACCGCAACTGCTGCCACCCACCGATTGCTCTTGAATGGAAGTATCGATAGCAGAAAGTGCCGGAAGGCAAGTTCTTCCACCACGGGCGGCAGAAGCAGCAGACAGGCGACCATGACGGCGATCTGTGTCGGCGTTTTGTGATCGTAGAGGGTCGCCATGGTGACTTCACGTGGTTGCCCGAGCCACAGCGTCGTGGCATAGGCAGCCAGATAGATCGCTGATACCGCGGCAATGCCTTGCACGACATGCTGGCGCCGGATGTCACCTATGAAGCGAATGTCCGGGAAACACCAGCGCCTATGTGCAGCGAATAAAGCAAGAAGCAATAAGGCAGACGGCCCGTAGAACACGGCAATCGTGTAGGACACCATGTCTTGAAGGCTGAACTGGCCGACGATCCAGGGCAGCGTCAACCTATAGATACGGAAGGCCAGCCATCCGAGCAGTAAGGCCAGGCTCCATCGAGTGGCAAAGGGTTGCCCCAGGCCAAAGATACTCCGGATTCGTTCTCCATCCAGTCGCATTTCCATTTCGTTTTCACGTCCTGATTTCCGTATGTCCGATCAAGAATAATCGAGTCGGACGTCTCCCGGCGGTGCCGGGCCGCGCTGTCGTACTTCGCATCGAGCCTCGCGCCGCGAGTCTCGCCCCTTCGGGCTTCCATCGCTGACGCCTACGGCCCGGATTCTCCGATCCGGGCCCGCGCGCTTCGCTTGCGTGCGGTCGGCACATCGAAGCGACCGTTGCCTGTCCAGCCATCTTCCCTGACTTCATCCCCTTGTCCGCGACTGTAGCTCACGACCGTGTGCCGTCAAGGCGCGCCGGGCCGTGTCCTCGGCTGCGCCTGCGGGCCGCACCAACCCTGCGCTTTTCTCCTTGACGCCCCCCGTCCGCACGCTCCTGAGCGTCGCGGGCGATGAACTCAGGAAAGACGGTGGCAACGAGGCCAACCGGGTTCTTCGTGCCGACCGCACCGAAAGTCCAAGGCGGGCTCCGAATCTTGGAATCCGGTTGCGGGTGAACAGCCAACCATTTCTTTGTCAGGAGAAGTGCCATGCAACTCGCCTCGCGTTTCGCTTCCCGTTCGCCGGTGCTGCGTTCTGCCTATCCGCTGTCGGATGACCAGATTCGCGCCGTTGCGCCGTCCATCTTCGCGGATGCCCCACACGAAAGCCGTTCCGAGCGGTACAGCTATATCCCCACTGCAACCGTGCTGCAGGAGCTGCGCGGCGAAGGCTTCGAGCCTTTTATGGTGTGCCAGACCCGTGTACGTCACGACGGCCGCCGCGACTACACCAAGCACATGATTCGGCTGCGTCACGCCAGCCAGATCAACGGACGCGAAGCCAACGAAATCATCCTGCTGAACTCGCATGACGGCACGAGCAGCTATCAGATGCTGGCCGGGATGTTCCGCTTCGTATGCAGCAATGGGCTTGTATGTGGCGATACCGTGGCGGACGTGCGCGTACCGCACAAGGGCAACGTAGCCGAGCAGGTCATCGAAGGCGCCTACGAAGTCCTGCACGGATTCGACCGGGCGCAGGCATCCCGCGATGCCATGCAGTCCATCGCGCTCGACAACGGCGAAGCCGAAGTGTTTGCCCGTGCTGCGCTGGCGTTGAAGTACGACGAGGACAAGCCTGCGCCCCTCACGGAATCGCAAATCCTGACGCCGCGCCGTCACGACGACGACCGCCGCGACCTGTGGAGCGTGTTCAACCGCACGCAGGAAAACCTCATCAAAGGCGGCCTGTCTGCCCGCACCGCGAACGGTCGCAACCAGACCACGCGCCCGGTGCAGGGCATCGACAACGGCATCCGCCTCAATCGCGCCCTATGGATGCTGGCCGATGGCCTGCGCCAGTTGAAAGCCTGATTCCCCACGCGGCAGGGGCGGGCAGCAGCCCTTGCCGCTTCTCTCGCGGCTGCATTCCCAATCGCAAGGAGTTGTCACCATGAACGCCATTACCAAAACCGAAGCCATCGCCCTCGAAACCGCCGCGCCGCTGGAAGTGGCCGACCCGAGCAAGAACCTCATCCTTGTTCCGCTGTCGCAGTTGCTGCCGCGCCGCTCCAGGCGAAACGTCCGCACGACGCCGCGTCAATCCATTCCCGAACTGGCCGCGAGCATCGCCCGCATCGGCCTGCTGCAAAACCTCGTTGTCATTGCCGCTGCCGATGGCGAGCATTACGAAGTTGTGGCGGGTGACCGCCGCCTGACCGCGTTGAAGTTGCTGGCGAAGAAAAAGCGCATCGCTGCCGATTACGATGTGCCGTGCCTGCTGGTGGCCGATGCGTCCGCCCGTACCGTGAGCCTGGCCGAAAACGTGCAACGCGAGGCCATGCACCCGGCTGACCAGTTCGCGGCGTTCGCCGCGCTGGTCAAGGAAGGCCGTCCGGTGGAAGACATTGCCGCCGATTTTGGCGTGTCCCCGTTGGTGGTGCAGCGCCGCTTGAAACTCGCCAATGTCTCGCCGCGTCTGATGGCCGACTACCGGGCCGGTGGCGTGACGCTCGAACAGTTGATGGCCTTGACCATCACCGACGACCACACTGCGCAGGAGGCCGCGTTCTATGCAGCGCCGGAATGGCAGCGTAGCGCGTCCGCGTTGCGCGACCGCCTGACCGAGCGTGAAATCACCGCTATGCATCCGCTGGTGCGTTTCGTCGGGCTGGACGCCTATGCCGAAGCAGGCGGCGGCATCCGCTGTGACTTGTTTGCCGAAGGCGATGCGGGCGTGTATCTGACCGACGCGGCGCTGCTGGAAAAGCTGGTACGCGGCAAGCTGCATGCGCTGGCCGAGAACGTGCGCACCGAGGGCTGGGCGTGGGTGGATGCCACGCCGCACATCAGTTCCGCCGACCGGCAGGTGTTCCGGAACGCGCCGCGTCAGCGCCGCGAACCGACTGCCCGCGAAGCTCGCCGTATCGCCTCGCTGCAAACCCGCCTCGACAAGATCGACGCCGAACTGGAAGATGCCTACGACGCCGAGAACGTGGACGAGAACAAGACCGGGGCGCTGGGATCGCGCCGCGAGCCGGTGGCCGAGGAACTGCAAGCCATCGAAGAAACCTTGCAGGGCTACGCGCCGGATATACGCGCTGTGGCCGGTGCCATCGTTACGCTCGACCGCGAAGGCGAAGCCGTGATTCATCGCGGGTTGCTGCGCGAGGCTGAAGCAAAGGCGCTGCGGACGCTGGAAAAGCTGCGGCATGGTTTCATCGCAGGGGAGGGCGCGAACGACGAGGCAGGCGACGAAGACACCGAAGCGCCCAAGATTACGAGCCTGTCTGATCGGCTGGCGCAGCGGCTGAGCGCCCACCGCACCGCCGCGCTGCAAATCGAAGTGGCCCGGCATCCTCAGGTGGCGCTCGCCGCGCTCGTGCATGGCATGGTGCAGACTGTCTTGCAGCCGCATAACTACGGCGATGGATTGCCGCTTATCGTGAGCCTGAAAGTGCGGGACCGGTTGGAAGCCATGGCTCCGGACGTGCCGGAATTTCCCGCCGCCGCCGCGCTGCGCGAATTGCAGGAAGCTGCGGGCGAAGCGTTGCCGCAGGACAGTGCCGAGCTGTTCGCTGCGTTGCAGGCAAAGTCGCAAGACGAGTTGGTGCACCTGCTGGCCGTGTGCGTGGCGTCAACGGTGGACGTGGTGACGCTTCGCGCGACTCAGCAGCAACCCGGCGCGGAACTGGCGCAGGCCGTGGGGCTGGACATGGCCGCATGGTGGAAGCCGACCGCAGAGGGCTATTTCCGCCACATCGCCAAGCCTGCGATTCTGGAAGCCGTGGGGCAGTACGCCCCGGCGCACTGCACCGGGGTTTTCTTTCATCCAGAACTGGGCGCGGCAGGTCTGCCGCGCCCAGCTTCAACGTCCACAGCAAAATCGCCACGTCGCCGCCTTCGGTCAGGCGGCGACGTGGCGAGCGCGCAAGTACCTTGCACGCGGTACGGCAATCGGTGCCCGCTGGCGCGAGCAAGATTTCGATCGCGCCCCGCCGCAATGGGCGGGGCTTGTGGGGCTACGCCCCGGCTTGCTGCGGCAGGTTGTGCCAAAGCGTGCCGTCCTCGACGCTGACGGTTCACCGTCACGAAGGATGGTTCACCGACACGCCGCCCGGCCTCTCTATGGAGCTTCCACGTCACACCTCAACCACGAATGTTGCCTGCGGGCGGCGAGGGACGTTCTTGCCTTGTCGCTGGCGGTTAGTCTTGCCCGCGTCAGGGCACGAGCCGGTACAGCCGTCATGCGGAGACACCGAGTTGGCCACGTCTCCTTTCGACAGACGGCGGCCAATGCGTCCTTGGCTTGTCGTGAATCCTGGCGGGGGTGCGGCTGCGCCTTGGGCTTCATGGCCGCAATCTTCTAGCGAAAACAATTTCCCCGCCGCTACGCGGCTTCCTCGCGGGACAAATTCTTTTCGCTTCCAGGTTCTCCACGCTGTTGCGACCGCTGCGCGATGCGACCCGCCCATCCCCCGCCGGCCGGTTCACAACAAGGACGCACTGGCGCGACCTTGGTTCACCGAAAGGAGAAAACATCATGGCTAACATCGGCACCTTCGCCGCAGAGAAAGACGGCTTTACCGGCACACTCCGCACCCTGACGCTCAACGTCAAGGTCAAGCTAGTTCCCAACGACAAGGGCGACAGCGAGAACGCCCCCGACTTCCGCGTGCAGGCGGCGGGCCACGACATCGGTGCGGCGTGGAATAAAGTCAGCAAGGCCGAACGGCCCTACGTGTCCGTGACCCTCGACGATCCTTCGTTCCCGGCAACGATCTATGCCCGCCTGATCGAGAACGAGAGCGGCACGCACGACCTGATTTGGTCGCGCAGCAAGCCACAGGCGGCGGACTGATGGCCGCCCACTGCGCCCCGCCCATCGAGGTGGGGCGCTTCTAAGACGCGGCTCCCGGCGACTTTGATTCGCCCTGAACGACCTCAACCGTCATGGACATTGAGATTTGTGCCACGCCTCCTGATGATGCGGGCGACTGAGTGTCGTGCGCGGGGAAGAAGGTCGCCACATCGCGATAGGTAGCATCAATCAGCCGGAACAGGGCAGGGAACGACATCGTGAGATCGCGAAGTTTCATGCCGTCACCGTCGTCTGCCAGCGCCACGAGAATCGGGCCATCGCCAGTTTGGCCAGCAGCGATTTGCGAATGCATGTGTTCCTGCTGTCTGCGAAATGCATTTAGGGACAGCCTTTCATCGTTCATTGTGAGAACGCATGCCGACGGCATTTCCCCCTTGTTTTCCAAGGCCCGGATGCACGCTACCGCCTTCTCAAGCGATGTGATGCAATCTTCCATTGCGAATGCGAAGTCGAACACGGGCAACAGTCGGCCTTTTGCCATTTCGGCAGAAGAACGCTTGCCTTCATTTATCTGCGCAAGGATTAACGACCGTGCTTCGTTGTAGTGGCGGGCCGTTTTTACAAGGCAATGCACCAACCAAGAGCGCCACTTTCTTTTTTCGGCCGAAACATCTGGCTCGGGAACGAAGATGCTCACAAGCATTGCATGCGAGCGAAGGCCTTCAATATTTAGATTGAGCGGCGGCATGCCGCAATGTGTCGGTATGGCCATTGGACGCTACCAGCAGCCAGCTAGGCCGCGATCATTAGTTCTCGATTTTCGATGCTGCAACTATTTCCTTCAGTTCCCGCTGGACTTGAGCCAGGAGCTGATCGGCATTGAGCGGGTTACGTCCTGCATATGCCAATGTCAATAGCGTAAGTGGATGCACTTCCATGACCTCGCACAGCTCGGTCAGCTTGTGCATGGTCGGGCTTTTCAGGTCGCGCTCCAGCAAACTCAAATAGGTACGGCTGGACACGTCGGAGAACGCTTCCTGGCTCAAGCCGCGCGCTTTCCTGACCGTCCGTATTGCTGTCGCCAATGACTCTTTCGCCGCCACCTATGATTTCCCTTAGAAAATCAAGATGACATCCGATTGCGCACTATAGGGCTACAAACTATAGTGCGCATTTGGCGTTGTTGATTTCCGTATTCGCGCCTTTACGGAAATCCGCATGGACGGATTTCACCAGAACCGGGGAGCCGCCTCCGTGTCTTTCCTGACCTGCACAATTCCGCTTTCGCATTTCCGTGCATGTACGGATTCGATGGTTTTCGCCTTCGTGCTTCCGCACGAAAGCGCGCATCCGCTTCGACGCTTCGGCGTCTTGGCGGCAAAGCGACTCCGTGCATCGTTGGTTTCGTGGGATTTCCGGCCATGACCCAGCCGCTCATCACCGTAGAACAGCGTGCGCAACTGCTCGCCATCGGCACGGCACTCGCCGCCGGCCACGGTATCGATCCTTTGCCGGTGGTGCGACTGTTCACGCCGGACGCGCACGCGACCTGGTTGCTGGCCGCGCTCGACCCTGCCGATGGCGATACCGCGTGGGGATTGATTGACCTCGGCATCGGGATGCCGGCGTTGGGGACGGTCAAGCTGTCCGACCTGGCCGGCATCGTCGGGCCGCAGCAACGGCCCGTCCTGCGCGACCTGTATTTCCATGCCGCGCGGCCGCTATCGGAGTATGTCAGGCTGGCGCAGCGTGATGGCTCCATTCCCGACTAAGCGGGACGCATTGTGTCTTTCTCGGTCTAACTCAAGACGGCTGCGGTCCGGATCGGCGTTCTTGCACCAGTCGGGTGCGACCCTGACCGAAAAAGACATGGTGCATGGCGCGGCTTGCGGCAGGGTGTCCGATGCTGCGCGGCGCTTCCGTGCTGCGCAGTCGTCGCACTCGGACAACCCATGTAAGGCTTTGGAGCGAATCGGTCTTGCCCCCCTCGTTACAGCTTGAGTTTATGCCATTCCCGATGGCGCTTTGATGTCGCTGATGCCGTAGCTCCCGCGTTCAATGCCCGTGGCGACGTTCCTGTTGAACAGGAGGTTGCGTCATGGCTGATCGAAGCACCGAAGCCTGGTATCCCACCGCCGCGTACCTGTACGTACTGCATCTGGATGGTCCCGCACTGGCCTGGGAGTACCTGCGCCGCCATCCCGACTACCGGCGCGACTGGCTGCGCCGTCGCCGCCAACCGGAGGTGGCGCAGGTCTGGGGTCTGCGCCTGTTGGAAGATCCGGAACTGGATGCGCGCGACGCGCATCCAGTCTGGTTTCCCGACCATGACGGCACGCTCCAGCTCTATCCGGACACTGACCCACCGCCGGATGCGGCGATATTCGAGTTCTGGCACATCCCCGGCCACAAACACTTGACCCACGACGGCAAGCGCCTGGTGCTGGCGTCGCGTTGGCCCGGCTGCTGCGTGCGGCTCGCACTGGCGCAGGGGCTGGTCGATGGCATGGCCTACCTCTACGCCGTCCGCGCGTGCGCTTCACCCTGCGCGAGCTACCACACGATCACCGCCGAGCTGGACAAGCTGGCGAGAGTGGGCGGCGCCACGCCTACGGCGACGGCCCGTTCCCGCCCCACGCCGGCCGCGCTGCTGGAACTGCACACCTTGCAGGCGCTCGACGCGACCCTCGCGGGCGCGTCCTTGCGTGAAACGGCCGAAGGGCTGTTCGGCACCGAGGCCGTGGCCGCCGGCTGGTACGCCGACAGCGGCTTGCGCTCGCGCGTGCGCCGCCTGGTGCGGCGAGGCCAATCGTTGATGCGCGGCGGTTACCGCCGCCTTGCACAGTTCGATTGACCTGCACAGGGTCGTTTTGTCTGCACTGCAAAACGACCCTCCGCGCAACGCATCGCTTTTTCGAGACTGCCTCCATCCGGCTGCGCTGGTGCTGCCGGCGTTTCTGACTGATGGAGGTTCATCCGATGCGTCCCGCTCCCTTGCGGCCTGCCGCTGCACCCGCCGCTACGCCTGCACAACCCCAACGCTATCTGACGAACGACGAAGCTGCCGAGTACCTGCGACTGTCGCCGCGCACGCTCGAAAAACAGCGTGTGATCGGCAACGGGCCGAAGTTTCGCAAATTCGGCCGCCGCGTCATGTACGCGGTAGCCGACCTCGATGCCTGGGCTGACCAGCGCAGCTACGAAACCACGTCCGATCCCGAGTATGCCGAGCATCACTCGGCCGACAGCCGTGCGCGCTGATTGGCGGCTCGCCGGTGGCCGTCGCCATGTCCAACCCATCGCGGGAGCGGGAACAGCTCGACCTGTTCCGCGCACTGCCGGGCGACATGGTGCCGCGCGACGCCCAGGACTTGATGGCGTACCCGTTCTTCTCACTGGCGAAATCGCGGCGCACCGTGCCGATCGACTTCCGCAGCGGCAACGTCACGATCCGCGTGGAAGGCACGCAAGAGCATGGCATAGCGACCATCTGGGACGCGGACGTGCTGATCTGGGCGGCCTCGCAGATCGTGGAAGCGCGCGACGCGGGCCTGCGCCCGTCGCGGCTCATGCACGCCACACCCTACGAGATCCTGCGCTTCATCGGGCGCGGCGTGTCGCTACGCGACTACCAGCGTCTCAAGGCCGCGCTCGACCGGCTGCAATCGACCACCGTGGCCACGTCCATCCGCGAGACGACCGGGCGGCGTCTGCATCGCTTCTCGTGGATCAACGAGTGGAA
Organism: Paraburkholderia caffeinilytica; assembly: GCF_046030355.1. GTDB lineage: Bacteria > Pseudomonadota > Gammaproteobacteria > Burkholderiales > Burkholderiaceae > Paraburkholderia > Paraburkholderia caffeinilytica_B. Next base: position 150,969 of record NZ_JAQQCQ010000004.1, on the reverse strand, counting down.
GGAGCTGGCCGACGCCCGTGGCACGCCGCTGGGCATCGAACTGATCCTGCCGGACTGGTTCTATGCCGGCGTACTCGACGCCGCCTTGGTGCTGACCATCGACCCGGCGTATTTCCGGTTGACCGGCGGCATCGAGCGGTGGCTGTACCGGCTGGTGCGCAAGCACGGCGGCAAACAGCCTGGCGGCTGGCAATTCGATTTCCGGCACCTGCACAAGAAATCAGGCAGCACGGCGAAGCCCTACGACTTCGCCTGCGACCTGCGCGCGCTGGTCGCGCGGCAGTCGCTGCCCGGCTACGTGCTCGGCATCGAGCGGATGCCGGACGACGGAACCGAATTGCTGACCTTCCGGCCCGTGCCGTTCACGGCACGGGGATAACTCGGGGACAACGTGTGGACGGCCTCGTGCTATCAGGCGTGCCGGGTATCGTGCTATCAGGCGTGGGACTATCGTGCTATCAGGCGTGCGAAATCGCCGGAAAGCCAATAACGGCGCGAGTTTCGGCGTCCTCTAACTTATCTAACTTAAAGACTCTAACTGGTAGTAAGAGCACGCCGCTTCGGTGGACAACCGCCCGACGGCACGCAGCGCAGCAGCGACAGCCTGGCTTTCCAACGCGGAGGGCCGCGCCATGATCGTTGCCTTCCTCAACCAGAAAGGCGGCGTCGGCAAGACCACGCTCGCCACGCATATCGCCGGCGAACTGGCGATGCGCGGGCAGTCGGTCATCCTGCTGGATGCCGACCCGCAAGGCTCGGCGCTGGACTGGACGCAGCGCCGAAGCCAGCAGGGCCTGCCACGGCTGTTTAGCGCCGTGGGCCTCGCCCGCGAGACGCTGCACCAGGAAGCGCCGGAGCTGGCCCGCCGCGCCGATCACATCGTCATCGACGGCCCGCCGCGCATCGCCGCCCTGGCACGCTCCGCGCTGCTGGCGGCCGAGCGCGTGCTGATTCCCGTACAGCCCAGCCCCTACGACTTGTGGGCTTCGTCGGAGATGGTCGCGCTGATCCGTGAGGCGCAGGTGTTTCGGCCTGCGCTGCGCGCGGCCTTCGTCGTCAACCGGCGCATCAGCACCACCATCATTGGCCGCGAGGCGCGCAGCGCACTCGCCGAGCAGCCGCTGCCGGCGCTGCGCTCGGAAGTGCATCAGCGCATCGTGTTCGCCGACAGCGTGGCCGCTGGCCGGCTTGCACGCGAGACGGCGCCCGACAGCGCCGCCGCGCGCGAGATCACTGCGCTCACCGACGAGTTGCTGCGGTGGCCGACATGACGACTGCGCGCGGCAAACGCATCGGCATCGGCGCACGTCCGCCGGCGAATCCGCATGCCGAGGCGTGGATTCGTCAGGGCGACGTCGATCCGCTCAACAAGGGCGACCTCTACACCGCGCGCCTGACTCTCGACATCACACCCGCGATGCGGGCGCGCATCAAGGTGTCGGCGTTCACGCAGGGCGTGACGGTGGCCGAACTGCTGCGCGCACTGCTCGAACGCGAGTTCCCGGAGAAGACCCCATGAACGCATCTGCTCTGGCGGCCACGACTGCGCCGCCGCCGTCGCTTGCGGCGCTCGCCGGCTATGCCGGCATCGCACCGCTGACCCGCGTTTCGCTCGCCTACATCGAGCAGCGCATCGACGTGTATCTGCGCTTCGGCGAGCCGGCGCGCATCATCCGGCTCGACCGCTGGCGGCGCGTCGCCGTGTTCTTGCCCGGCGCCATGTTCTGCCGCATCCGCTGGCACGCCAACGACTACGGCACGATCCGCTGGCAACTCATGGTGATGCAGGCTTGCACGCTGCTGGACGCGGCGCAGCGCATCCCCGGCGTACTGCCGGGCGCGCGCCTGCTGTTGCACGCCGAAGGCGAACCCGCCGTGCGCGCCGTGCTGGCGCAGCTCGACGCCATCGAAGCGCAAGGCATCGCGCCCGCCGACGTGTCGCCCGCGTACTGGCGCACACTCGGCAACCGGCTCGCTGTGCGCTTGCCGTTGCCGCTGTACACTGCCGAGCGGCACGCTGCCTGGTTGGCCGGGAAGGTGTTGCCATGACGACCATTTCCCCGTCCGGCATCGCGCCGCACCCTCGCTCGCGCCTGCGCGCTCGCCTCGTGCTGGCGGGCCTGTCCGCCTGCGGCTTCGCTGCGCTGGCCTGGGCGTCCTTCGTGTCGCCGCTGCCGCGTCTGACCTACAACCCGTCCGACAGCGTGGCGGTCGGCTGGTATCGCGTCGAACCGCTTGACCACCGGGCCGGCTCGCTGCCACGTCCGTTGTCCGTGGACAGCATCGTGCTCGTCCCGTTGCCCGCCGAGGCCGCCGCACTGGCGGCGCAGCGCGGCTACCTGCCGACGCGCGTGCCGCTGCTCAAGCGCGTGGGTGCGGTTGCGCCGCAGGTGGTGTGCATCGTAGGCGGCATCGTCCGCATCGACGGCGTGCCTTCGGCCGCCGTGCTGCCCGCTGATCGCATGGGCCGGCCGCTGCCATCGTGGCCGCAGTGTCGCCGCCTCGAACCGGGCGAGCTGTTCCTGTTGAGTACGACCAATCCGGCATCGTTCGACAGTCGCTATTTCGGCCCGGTCAGCACATCCACCGTGCTCGGTGTTGCGCATCCGGTCTGGCTGGAGACACGTCGATGATGGCCGCCGATTCGCTGTGCTTCATCGTGCCATCCGGCGTGTCGTTCTTCTGGCCGTCGCCGTGTCGTCGCGCGTGTCGTGCGAGCGCATCCGCGCCGCACGTCACGCAAAATTCGGGATCGCTTTCCCCCGTGCAGGCATCTTGCGTTGAACGCGCCCGGCCGATGGCCGTGGCCGCGTTCCCCGGCGCGCGGGCTGCAAGCAGCACCGCGCCGCCGGGCCGCCGATGCCCGGAGCGACAGCGCAGGGCAAAGGCGGAAGGCAAGATAAAAGGTCGCGGCACTTCGCCGCTTGAAAAACCTGTCTGCACATGTGGGTGGCGCGGCACGCGCCAGAGGGTGGCTGCGTGCTGCGAAGGTGCGCAATGCCGCACCGGCATTGGCGAAGCTGCGTGCTTCGTCCGCTGGACTGCGACTGTGCTGGATGGAGCCGCGCCATGAACCAGCGCGACGATGACCGATTCCGCGTCCGGCCTGGTGCGCCGAAGCGGCGCGGCGATGCCTACATCAACAAGGTGCTGCGGCAGGCCAACAAGGCTGGCGCGAAGCTCGGCAAGGCAGCCAGCAAGGTCGGCCAGCGGCCCGGTTCTCGGCTGGGTCGCGGCCATGTCGCGGCGCGCTTCGCTGGGCGGGGACTTGGGGCAAATACGCGGCGCGTGACGATCAAGGCCCGGCTGGTGAATCTGGCGCAGGCTGGGCCGCGTTCGACCGCCGCGCACCTTCGCTACATCGAGCGCGAAGGCGTCGATCGCCAGGGCGGGCCGGGCCATGCCTACGGGCCGACGACCGACGATGCCAACCTCGAAGCGTTCAAGGAACGCGGCGCCGACGATCGTCACCAGTTCCGGTTCATCGTCTCGCCGGAAGATGCCGAACAGTTCGATGACCTGCGCACCTATACGGGGCATTTGATGGCGCGCATGGAGGCCGACCTAGGCACGCGGCTGGAATGGGTGGCCGTCGATCACTGGAACACCGACAACCCGCACACGCACGTCATCCTGCGCGGCAAGGACGACACCGGCAAAGACCTCATCATTTCCCGCGACTATATCGCCGAGGGGATGCGCCACCGGGCATCTGAACTGGCGACGGAGTGGATGGGGCCGCGCACCGAGCTGGAGATGCAGCGCTCCACGCAGCGGGAAGTCGAGCAGGAGCGGTGGACGGGCTTGGATCGCACCCTGCAACGCGAGGCCGGCGACGATGGCCTGGTGCGTATCGAACGCTTCGCCGAACCCCGATTGCAACGCCAGCGGCAAATGCTGATCGGCCGCTTGCAACACTTGCAGCGCATGGGGCTGGCGACCGAACCGCAGCCGGGTACGTGGGCCGTCCATGCCGAGGCCGAGCCGACTCTGCGCGCGATGGGCGAGCGCGGCGACATCATCCGCACCATGCAACGCGCGATGAGCGGCAAGCAGCGTGAGCTGGCCGTGTTCCAACCCGGCGAGGATGGCCGCGTCGTCGGTCGCGTCGCTGGTAAGGGGCTGGCCGACGAGTTATACGACAAGGGCTATCTGATCGTCGATGGCACGGACGGCAAGGCGCACTACGTCGAGCTCCCGCCGCGCTCGGAGCTGGAGCAGTACCCGACCGGCGCCGTAGTGGAGGTGAAAGGCACGGCCGACGTGCGCGCCGCCGACCGGAACATCGCCGCGCTCGCCGTCGATGGCGTATACCGCACCGATCATCACCTGGCCGTCGCGCAAGGCCAGGCCACGCCCGACCGCGACCCGCGTGAGGTGGTGGCCGCACACGTGCGCCGACTCGAAGCCCTGCGCCGTGCCGGCATCGTGGAACGCGAGGCCGAAGGCGTCTGGCGCGTCCCCGACAACCTAGCCGAACGGGGCCGCCAGTATGACGCGCAGCGGCTTGGCGGCGGCGTGGTGGTGGAGCTGAAATCGCATCTACCCATCGAGCGACAGGCCCGCGTGATCGGCGCAACCTGGCTCGACCAGCAGTTGATCGTTGGCAGCAAGGGGCTGGGCGACCTAGGCTTTGGTGCCGAGGTCAAGGACGCGCTACGCGACCGTGTCGACTTCCTGGCCGAACAGGGACTAGCCGAGCAACGCGGGCAGCACATCGTCCTTGCGCGCAATCTGCTGGCGACGCTGCGCGAGCGTGAGCTGGTAAAGGCGGCGAAGGATATTGCTGCCGAAACCGGCCTGGCGCATCGGCCCGTGGCCGACGGGCAGCGCGTGGTCGGTATCTACCGGCGTTCCGTCATGCTCGCCAGCGGTCGCTACGCGATGCTCGATGACGGTATGGGCTTCTCGCTGGTGCCGTGGAAGCCTGTGATAGAGCAGCGGTTTGGGCAGCAGCTCGCCGCGAAGGTGCGCAATGGTAGCGTGTCTTGGGAGATTGGACGACAACGAGATCCAACAATTGGCTGACTGAACGCGGTAGATCGTTGATCTGCGATGTGCATTGCGTAGGTTTCGCATTGGACCTGAAGGCGAGACCTGTCCAATGCGTCATTCGACGGATTGCTCGCTTCCTTGTCTTACGGGCGTTTCCACGATCCCGTGGCGCACATTACTCAGTCGTTGCAAAATCAGCAAGCCGACAACGGTAAGGCCTCCGCCCGCCAGAAAATCCACGTTCATTCCCGCGTGATCCGCGATTACACCGCCGACCGCAGAACCTACGGCAATCGCCACCTGGATCACACTGACAAACATTGCCGAGCCTGCTTCGAGAAGGTCCGCGGTGGTGCGTTGAATCCACATACTGAACAAGAGCGGCAACGCACCAAGCGCAATGCCCCAAATTAACATCGCTACACTTTCACCAATCCGTGAGTGTTCGAAAAGCATCATCATTATGATCGCGCACAGCAATAGCGCGGACAGTCCCGCAATGGAAGCCGTGAGTCTTTTTGTTGCGACTACCGACAGAATCGCGTTCGAAAAAAATCCAATGACACCAAATGCAAGGAGCAGCAGCGTCATCTCATTGATCGTGAAGTCCTGAAGCAGGAGTGGTGCGATATAGGTGAACGTCACAAAATGTGCGCCGAAAATCAGGGCGATCATGAGCATAGACAACTGGATTTGCCGACGGCGCGCCAATGAAATGAAGTCGGTCACATTCACGGCCGCTACCGACGGCAGCGATGGCACAAGAAACGCCTGTGCGACCAGCGCGATTGCGACAAGCCCCCCGGTCGCCAAGAACGACGCTCGCCACGAAACAAGAGCTGCGACAAACGTGCCAAAAGGGACTCCCACTACCGTCGCGAAGGCGATTCCGGTGAGAATGATTGCGGTGGCTCTCGCAGAATCGCGCGGCTGAACGAGCCGCGCAGCGGCAGCAATGGCGAGCGTCCAGAAACCACCAAGCGCAGCGCCGAGCATCGCACGCCCGACGAGCATCGTCGCAAGATTTTGAGACGCAGCCGACACGGCGTTCGACGCGAGCAAAACGGCGGTGAGTAGCAGGAGCACGTTGCGTCGATCAACTCGACCGGCAAGGATCATCAGAGTGGGCGCAGAAAAGGCTGCCATTACGCCAGGCACCGTGACCATGAGGCCTGCCACGCCCGACTTGACACCCAGCGCGGCCGCGATCTGTGGGAGCAGGCCTACCGGTAGAACTTCCGCAGTTACGAAGGCAAAAGCGCTGATAGCGACCGCGATAGCGGAAAGCCACTGACGCAGACTTGTAGCGACCACGGCCTGTGGGGAGTGGTTAGATGGCATAAGAAGTTGTGCGGGGGAGGAGTTTCGCGTTAGATCGCCGTGATCGGCTTTCAGCAGTTCCGATAGCGTGATGGCTGGATCTGCAGATCAACCCGGCCGAGGCACGCCGACGGTAATAACGGAGACTAACTCATGCGGAAAATTCGTAGTAGCATGAAGAATTGAGTATATTAAATTCAATTTCTGAATGAACGACCGATTCTATTCCTTGCAGTTGTTTGCCCGCGTCGCGCGGACCGGCAGCTTTTCCATCGCCGGGCGCGAGCTGGGCATCTCCCAGCCGACCGCCTCGCGGATCGTGGCGGCACTCGAAAAGCAGGTCGGTGCAGCGCTGCTCGTGCGAACAACGCGTGCTGTCACCCTGACGGAGGCCGGGACAGACTATCTGGCGCGTGTGGAGGCGATTCTCGCCGCACTGGACGAGGCCGACCACGCGGCTCGCGGTACGGGGGAACTGCGCGGTGTACTTCGGATCGCGCTGTCCACGTCTTTAGCGCTTAGATGCGTACTGCCTCGGCTACCGCGCTTTACCGAGCAGCATCCTAATCTTCGAGTCGAGTTCCTTCTGAACGATGAAAAACAGGATCTCGTAAGCGATGCCGTTGATGTTGCACTGCGTGTCGGCAGTCTGGCCGACTCGTCGGCCGTCGCCAGAAAAGTTGGTGTCGTGCATAGAGTGCTGGCGGCTTCACCTGACTACCTCGCCAAGGCAGGCGTACCACGCACCCCCTCCGATCTGACTGACTTCTCGATCATTGTCGGGCCGGCTGGCCGAGGGATGGAGGGATGGGTTTTCAAGAAGAATGGTAAGACCACATCAGTCCGTGTAGATGGACGGTTCATCCTGAATGGCGGTGAAGGTGCAACCGCGGCGGCGGTTGCAGGTCTAGGCATTATTTCGGCGGGCGCTCTCGGTATGCTCAAAGAGCTGCGAAGCGGACTCCTGGTTCGAGTGCTCCCGGAATGGGAAATGGGTTCGGCCGACGTTCATGTGATCCTGCCAGCGGGACGAGCCGCCAAACCTTCTGCCAGAGCCTTCTCGGATTTCATCAGTGCGGAATTTGGGGAACTGGACGTGCTATGGAACGAACATCAAGCGTCATGCCGCGCGCGCGACATGGAATCGCAGCCCGCTTGATGCCGCGGTAGCAACGGCGAACGTTAGTCAAATATATTCATAAATTGAATATATGAAAGTCACCTTTCTCATCTACCGCGCATTGGCCGAATAAAAGATTATCTCCGTCGTGGGCAGGGAGTTTGCATTCCTGCATTCCGACAGGAGATACAACGTGACATTGCAAGCCAAGCTCGACGCATTCACCGATGACCTGATACGCAGCGGCAAAATTCCCACGCCGCTCGTCACTGCGCTGAAAGACGGTATCGCAGAACAAATTGCCAGTGGCCAGGCCGATCATGCGCTCAAGGCCGGCGATGACGCACCGTCGTTCGTGCTGCCGAACGAAAGCGGCACGTCGGTCAGCTCCGCCAAGCTGCTCGCCAAAGGGCCGCTGGTCGTCAGCTTCTATCGCGGCGTCTGGTGTCCCTACTGCAACATCGAACTTCAGGCGCTCGAAGAAGTCCGCGCCGAGATAGAGGCGCGCGGCGCATCACTCGTCGCGGTGTCGATGCAGAACGCTGCGAATAGCCGTAAGTCCGCGCGTGAGAACAAGCTCGGCTTTCCGATCCTGATCGACGCCGGCGGCAAGGTCGCCGACGCCTTCGGTCTTCGATACGCGCTCTCACCCAAGACAGTCGAACTCTACCGCACCCTCGGCAACGATCTGGAGGCGATCAACGGAGAAGCGAGCTGGTCGCTGCCGATGCCCGCTCGCTTCGTGATCGGCCAGGGCGGCGTCATTGCCTACGCCGAGATCAATCCCGACTACACGCGCCGTCCTGAACCCGATCACCTTTTTCCGATCCTCGATCAACTCGCCCGTGCCAAGGGCGGTTGATACGCCGGGAATGTCCCAACCTCAACTGAAAATGGATGGCTTTATGTCTGAATATCTTCTCGATCTCACCAAAGAGTTTGCCGGTCGTCGTGTCCTTGTCACGGGCGGAACGCGCGGCATCGGCGCGGCCACCGCGCAGCGCTTCATCGACGGCGGCGCGAAGGTCGTTGTCACCGCCCGGAACACACATGCCGAAACGCCGAAGAGCGCGACGTTCATCGCTGGCGACACGCGCACGCTGGAAGGCGCGCAAAAGGTTGCTAGGGAGGCAATCGCCGCGCTCGGCGGTCTCGACATTCTGATCAACAATGCCGGCGCCGCCCGACTCCATCTGCCGGCCTCGACTGCGATCTCGGACGAGGAATGGGTCGATAGCCTGAACATCAACTTCCTGGCCGCTCTACGCATCACCTACGCATCGCTGGACGAACTGGTTAAGACGAAGGGTTCGATCGTCAATGTCACTGCCGGCGGCCGCATTGCATTCGGTGGCCCGATGGCGCACTACGGCGCCGCCAAGGCCGCGCTGAACAACTGGTCGGAATCGCTCGCCAAGGAGGTGGCGCCGAAGGGTGTGCGCGTCAACATCGTGTCGCCCGGACCGATCATCACCCCCGGCGGTGACGAGGTTCGCAACACCATCACTCAGGCAATGGGTATCACCGACGCGCAGTTCTTCGCCACGGTGCCGCTCGAAGGCCGTGCCGGCAAGGCCCAAGATTTGGCGGAAGCCATCGTCTTCCTGGCGTCGCAGCGGGCCTCCTACATCACCGGCGATACGCTCTTTGTCGGTGGTGGTTGGGGCACCTTGGCCGGTATCTGACCACAGCGCCCGCCGCCGGATCTGCTGACACTCCGTATCAACACCGGGCGGCGGGCCTCCCGGCTTCCCAGCGAGAAAGCGAAATATGATCGACCTGCATTATTGGACCACGCCGAACGGCCACAAGATCACGATGTTGTTGGAAGAGACCGGGCTTCCCTACAACATCGTGCCCATCAACCTCGTCAAGAACGAACAGTTCGAGCCGAAATTTCTGGAAATCGCGCCCAATAACAAGATGCCCGCGATCATGGATCACGATCCAATCGGCGGCGGTGCTCCGATCAGCATCTTCGAGTCCGGCGCCATTCTTCAATATCTCGCCGAAAAGACCGGCAAGCTGATGCCACAGGACATCCGCGCCCGCGTCGAAGTCAATCAGTGGCTGTTCTGGCAAGTGGCTGGCCTCGGTCCGATGGCGGGGCAGCTCATTTTCTTTCTGCGTAGCTCGGAGAAGTATCCCTTCGGCATCGAGCGTTTCACGAAAGAAACTCAACGCCTCTATGGTGTGCTCAATAAGCGCCTCGAAGAACGGGACTGGCTCGCCGGCGATGCTTATTCGATCGCAGACATCGCCGTCTATACCTGGGCGGCACCCTACAGCCTGTTCGGTTTGGATCTCGATGAATATCCGGCCATCGAGCGCTGGCTCGAAGCGATCGCCTCGCGACCGGCGACCGAGCGCGCCTATGCCATCGCCAAAGACCTCAATCCGCTGGCGCCCCAGCCCGTCAGACGCGCGGAGCGCGAAGCGGCCAGGCTTGCGAGCTGACCCTCATCAACCATTGTCACTGACGAAATTGGAGAAAAGATTATGAGCAAAATTCTTGTCACGGGTGCGAGCGGCGATATCGGCCGGAAGACCATCCTGCATCTGCTGAAAAAGCGGCCCGCGAGCGATCTGATCGGGCTGGTCCGTGATCCGGCGAAGGCGAAGGATTTGGCGGCGCTCGGCGTCGAGCTTCGCCAGGGCGACTATCTGGATCGTGAATCCCTGAAGCGCGCTTTCGTCGGCGTCGAGAAGTTGATGTTGGTTTCGGCACACGCCTTCACCGATCGCAAGACGGCTCACGCCAACGTGATCGACGTAGCGGTCGAGGCGGGCGTCCGGTTCCTCGTCTACATGCCGATTTATCGTAAAGCTGGCTCGACCTTCGTCATGAAAGAAATCACCGAAGAGGATATCTTCACGGTCGAGAAGCTGCGGTCATCGGGTCTAACCTATACGCTTGTTCAGCACCCGCCGTTCATGGAGCCCGCCATCATGTATGCCGGGCCGAATGCTGTAGAGACGGGTGTTCGGGTGCCGGCGGGTAACGGCAAGTTCACTGCGGCGACTCGCGACGATCTGGCTGCGGCTCATGCGACAGTCTTGGCCGAACCGGGGCACGAAGGCAAAACCTACTACCTGTCGGGCTCACCGGCAGTCTCGTGGGCCGATATTGCCCGGATTCTGTCAGAGGTCCACGGCAAGGATGTGCCCTACATCGCGATCTCGGATGAGGAATACATCAAGTCGATGCAAGGGCTCGGCTTCCCCGATTTTGTCGCCCCGTTCATTCTGAAGTGGGTTCAGGGCATGAACCAGGGCGAGTGGGAGGAGGTCACCGACGATCTCGAAACGCTTATCGGCCACAAGCCCACGACGCCCGCCGAGTATTTGCGTTCGGTCGCGGAGGCGGCCAAAGCCCAAGGGAGCGCGTCATGAAGATAGGCTTCATCGGTGCGAGCACGGTCGCCCAAACGATCGCGAAGCATGTCCTACCTCTCGGGCATCAGGTCATGCTCAGCAACTCGCGCGGGCCGGATTCCCTCGCTGACGTGGTGAAGGAGCTTGGCGCCGGCGCGACGGCCGGAACACCCCAGCAAGTTGCGGAGCAGGATATTGTCGTGCTCGCGGTCAGGTGGTCCAGCGTGCAGCCGGCACTGTTCGGTGTTCCGGACTGGAAGGGGCGCATCCTCGTCGATGCCACGAACCGGGTCGCCAGCTACACGCCGCTGTCCCTGGGCGATATATCGGGGCGAACGTCCAGCGAGATCGTCGCGGACCTCGCTCCTGGAGCGAAGGTCGTCAAGGCGTTCAACTCCGTGCCGATGTCGTGGATTTCCGACTTCTCGGCCACGAAGCCGCGCACCGTCCTGTTCATTTCTGGGGACGCCGCCGATGCCAAGCAGCCGGTCAGCAGCCTCGTTGAGGAAGTCGGCTTTAGCTGCATCGATCTCGGCTCTCTCGCGGTCGGTGGGCGACTCCAACAGCTCGGCGGCCCGCTCGCGGGTGTCCGGCTCACTTTCGGCGAAAGGTTCGTGCTATGAAGGCTCTCGTTTATGAAAAGGCGCACAGCCTTGCTGACTTCGCGATCCATCTTGCGGATGTCGAAGAACCGGCGCTGCGTGACCAAGACGTATTGGTCGAGGTGCGAGCCATCGGCGTCAATCCCGGCGAAGCGGCCATCCGCAGCATGAAGAGCGCCGAACCTGGTGGCCGTGTTCTGCTGGGTTGGGAGTTCGCCGGTATCGTGGTGGGCGCAGGCCCCGCAGTCGAGCGCTTCAAGGTCGGTGATCGGGTTTTCGGCACCGGCGATATGACACGCGACGGGGCTTGGGCGGAGCGCGTGGCCGTCGATCATCGGATCGTCGCCCACGTACCTGACCAGCTCTCGTTCACCGATGCGGCAAGCTTGCCGATCGGCGCCGTGACGGCATGGGAGGCAGTTTTCCGCGACCAGGACGTGCTGCCGTCCGGCGTGGATCGCGTGCTCGTGCTGGGCGGCGCGGGCGCTGTCGGTTCACTTGCGACGCAACTTCTGAAGGCCAGGACCACGGCGTTCGTCATCAGTACCGGCTCACGTCCGGACTCGAAGAAGTGGTGCAAGCGGATGGGTGCCGATCTGGTGCTCGACCACAGCGCCGACATCGCCGAACAGCTTGGCGCGGCAGGCATCCCGCATGTCGATTGGGTACTCTCCACGGCGAAGTCTGCCGATAACATCGGCTGGATCGCGAACGTACTACGCCCTTTCGGCCATCTCTCCGTCGTGGATGGCGGCCCACCGCTCGATGTCCGCCCGCTCGCGCCGAAAGCAGCCTCGCTCCATCTGGAGATGGTATTCAGCAGGATCATCTACGGCAGCGAGCCGGAACGGCAGGGAAGAATCCTGGCAACCGTTGCCGCGCTCGTCGTCGAGGGTCGCGTGAAGCCGATTATGACGACGCTGCTGGAGGGCCTCACGGCCGAAACGATGAAAGCTGCCCACGAACTCGTCGCATCCGGCAGGACGGTCGGAAAGGTCGTGATCGCAATCTGACTAATAGTAACGAAGAGTATTTCGTCCGAACGAGGGCTTGAAAAAACGACTGCCTCTGATCGACGGCGCGACGGTGTGACTGGAAACTGGATGGAAATACGCCGTCTACACTGTTTCATTGCGGTCGCCGAGGAATTGCATTTCCCGCGCGGCGGAACGACTGCACATTGAGCAGTCGCCGCAGTCTCGGGCGATCTACTTAGATTCGAGGACGCCAATTCATTGCTGCGAGCATTTAAGTGGATATCCCCTACATCCCCGATGTTGCATCAGAGGGCGATCCGGTGAAGTCTCGCCAGTGCCCGCTAGGTAGGCTCACCGGCATCGCCGGACCGATAGCCTTTCTCATCAGCGACGGTGTCCGCTTCGCTACCGGCCGAGTACTCGTGGTCGATGGCAGTCTGGTGCGACTCTGATCGACAGCATCAACATATTCTGAGTTCGGCTTTGCCGGACGCTACTCAAGAGGAGTCTTCGATGGCAACCGTCTTGTGCGTACTTTACCCCGATCCGATCGACGGCTATCCGCCGCGCTATGTTCGGGACGCTATCCCGGTCATCACCCATTACGCCGACGGCCAGACCGCGCCGACGCCGAAAGAGCCTCTCGGGTTCAAGCCGGGCGAACTCGTTGGGTGCGTGTCCGGCGCGCTCGGGCTGCATCAGTACATGGAGGCGAGCGGGCATAGATTCATCGTGACGAGCGACAAGGATGGCCCTGACTCGGAATTCGAGAAATGGTTGCCCGAGGCCGATGTGGTGATCTCACAGCCGTTCTGGCCCGCCTACCTGAGCGCCGAGCGGATCGCGAAGGCGAAGAAGCTGAAGCTCGCGCTAACGGCTGGCATCGGCTCCGATCACGTTGATCTCGCGGCCGCCGCCCGTGCGAACATCGTCGTCGCCGAAGTAACCGGCTCGAACAGCATTGGCGTCGCCGAGCACGTCGTGATGAGCACGCTTGCGCTGGTCCGTAATTTCCTGCCGTCACATCGGTTCGCGGAGCAAGGCGGCTGGAACATCGCCGATTGCATATCGCGCAGCTATGACATCGAGGGGATGCATTTCGGCACGGTAGGCGCTGGCCGCATTGGCCTCGCGGTCCTACGCCGGCTGAAACCGTTTGGCCTAACCCTGCACTACACGCAGCGCCATCGCCTCGGCGCGGACGTCGAGCGAGAGCTGGATCTGATCTACCATCCGGACGCGGCATCGCTCGCAAGCGCCGTTGACATTGTTAACTTGCAGATTCCACTGTATCCGTCGACGGAAAACCTATTCGACGCGGCAATGCTCGCGCGCATGAGACGCGGCGCCTATCTAATCAACACTGCGCGCGCACAACTCGTCGATCGCGACGCGGTCGTGGACGCGGTCACGTCCGGTCATCTGGCAGGCTATGCGGGCGACGTGTGGTTTCCGGAACCGGCACCCGCCAACCATCCGTGGCGCACGATGCCGTTCAACGGGATGACGCCACACATTTCCGGTACGTCGCTATCTGGGCAGGCGCGCTATGCGGCCGGCACGCTGGAGATCCTGCAATGCTTTTTCGATGGCAAGCCGATCCGGCCAGAATATCTGATCGTCGATAACGGCACTTTGGCAGGTACGGGTGCAAAGTCCTACGAAATGAAGTGAACCCGGCTGCTATCGCTGACCTCGTTGCCTTCGGCGCCGGTACGGATGCGCGCTATGCGATAGGGCAGACGCTAAAGGTTGGCGGTGGCTCGATGCGATTGTGAAAAAGAAAAGCTGGCCGCTTAAACAACGCAATTCGCGACTTGGGCTGGCTGGGGCGAGCGATGACTTATGGAATTGCGCCACTTACGATGCTTTATTGCAGTCGCCGAAGAACTACATTTCGCTCGGGCAGCGGAGCGACTGCACATTGAACAGTCGCCGCTGTCGCGGGCGATCAAGGAACTGGAAGAAGATCTGGGCGCCCAACTCTTTGTGCGCACTACGCGCAGCACTCGCCTAACCCGCGCAGGAAAGCTGTTTCTTGAGTACGTGCCGCGTGTCTTTACGGCGTTGCAGCAGGCACGCGATAGCGTGAAGGCCGCTGCCAATGGCTTCCATAGCCAGTTGAGGGTCGCGCTCTCGGATGGCATCCCAACGGCGCGCTTCTCGACCTTTCTGGCGTTGTGCCGCGAAGAAGAACCGGAAATAGAAATACGTCTATTCGAGGTTCCGCTGGCGCAGCAGATCAAAGGGCTGCACGACGATTTGTACGACGTAGGGTTCTCGCGGTCGGATGAGGTCGGCGACGGCATCATAGCTGAGGCCGTTTGGAATGATCCCCTGGTGGTAGCGGTACCAGCTCGCCATCCTCTGCTAGCGCACAAACACATCCCTCTGGAAGAAGTGCTGCGCCATCCGCTGGTACTTGGTGATCCCCATACCTGCGAAGGTTATACCCGACAGCTCGAACGTGTGCTGCGCCGGGTCGATCAAGAACCTTTAATTGCCGAACGGGTGGCATCCATTGACCTGATGATGGCGTTGGTGGCGGCCGGTTTCGCCTTGGGTCTGGCTGGTGCTTCTCAGATCGCTGCCTGCCGCGAGCCGGGCGTGGTAGCTCGGCTGCTTGACGGACCGCCGGCCACGTTAACCACTTATTTGCTATATCTGGATAGCGAGCCTTCAGAGGCACTGGCTCGTTTCATTGAGAGAGCCAGTACGCTTGAATCATCCGCTACAAAGAAACCCGTCGCTTTATCTGACTCCACCGCTTCTGAGGACGTCGAGCCATGAACAAGATCACGTTGCTGATGCTCGTTTTGGCACTGACGGGCTGTGGCAAATCAGAACCCAATGATACGGTGGACTCGCTAATTTCTCATCCAGATCGACTCCGTGAAGTCGAAAGACAGTGTACGGACAGTGACGCCAAAATGCCTGCTGCTGAATGCAGCGCTGCATCTGAAGCAAGGCATCGGCTGTTCATCGGCAGGGGTCCGCAATACACGCCGTCTAAAGATGCTCCAAAGTTCTGATTCTTTGGTTGCGCAACACATTGGCTGACTTCGTTGGCGCTTGCGCTGTCACACGCAGAAATGTGCTGTGACGCGCAGCGCATTTTCCCAGCTAGAAATCTTGCATTTTCGATCTTTTTTATCGCCATAACGGTCTTTGACCAGCACTGACCCGGCACCGATGCTCCTGGCTATGCGGCACGTCTTCGCCGCATGACGCAGGTGGAAGTCGGAGGCCGGCATGAACGGGACCAGTGTGTTGTTCGGCCAGATGCTGACGGTGTTCGGCATCGTGGTGGCGGGAACTTGGGGTGCTACCCAATGGACCGCCGCACATCTGGGCTACCAGCTACGCCTTGGTTCGCCCTGGTTCGACTACCTTGGCATTCCGTTCTATCACCCGTGGCGGCTGTTCGAGTGGTGGTACTGGTATGACGCCTATGCGCCGCGCCTGTTCCTCACGGGCGGTGCTATCGCGGCGACCAGCGGAGTTGCCGCAGCCTTCGTCGCCATCGGCATGTCGGTGTGGCGCGCGCGGCAATCGCGCCTCGTCACCACCTACGGTTCGGCGCGATGGGCCGATGCCCGCGACATTCGCAAGGCTAGCCTGACGCAACCGGCAGGTGTCTTTCTCGGCCTGCATGACGGCCACTACCTGCGCCACGAAGGCCCGGAGCACGTCCTGACCTTCGCGCCGACACGATCGGGCAAAGGCGTGGGTTTGGTGATTCCCACGCTGTTGAGCTGGCCAGCATCCGCTGTCATCCATGACATCAAGGGTGAGAACTGGACCATCACCGCGGGCTGGCGCTCGCGCTTCTCGCATTGCCTGCTGTTTAACCCGACCGATGCGAAGTCGGCCGCGTATAACCCGCTGCTCGAAGTCCGGCGCGGCGCGCATGAAGTACGCGACGTGCAGAACATCGCCGACATCCTGGTCGACCCCGAGGGTGCGCTCGAACGCCGCAATCATTGGGAAAAGACTTCGCACGCGCTGCTGGTCGGAGCCATCCTGCACGTGCTCTATGCAGGCGAAGACAAGACGCTGCGCGGGGTCGCCAACTTCCTGTCCGATCCGGCATGCCCGTTCGAGCTGACGCTGCACCGGATGATGACGACGAAGCACCTCGGCGACACGCCGCATCCCGTCGTCGCGTCCGCTGCGCGCGAAGTGCTCAACAAGTCGGACAATGAGCGGTCGGGCGTGCTGTCCACGGCCATGTCGTTCCTCGGCCTGTACCGTGATCCCACGGTAGCCGAAGTCACCTCGCGCTGTGACTGGCGCATCGCCGACCTGATCGCGTCAGAGCATCCCGTCTCGCTGTATCTGGTTGTGCCGCCTTCGGACATCAGCCGCACGAAACCGCTGATACGTCTGATCCTCAACCAGATTGGCCGGCGTCTGACCGAATCGCTCGACGGTAGCGACGGTATCGCACGCCGCTACAAGCTGCTGCTGATGCTCGACGAATTTCCGGCACTCGGCAGGCTTGATTTCTTCGAGACGGCACTCGCGTTCATGGCCGGCTACGGCATTCGCAGCTTCCTCATCGCGCAATCGCTCAACCAGATTGATAAAGCCTACGGCCAAAATCACTCGATTCTCGATAACTGCCATGTGCGCGTGACGTTCGCCACGAATGACGAACGCACCGCCAAGCGCATTTCCGAAACGCTTGGCACGGCCACCGAACTGCGAGCGCAACGCAACTATGCCGGCCACCGGCTCGCGCCGTGGCTGGGTCATCTCATGGTGTCGCGGCAGGAGACCGCACGTCCGCTGTTGACGCCCGGCGAAGTAATGCAGCTCCCGCCCGACGAGGCCGTGGTGATGGTGTCCAGTGTCGCGCCGATCAGGGCGAAGAAGCTGCGCTACTACAGCGACGGCAATTTCAAACGCCGCGTGCTGCCGCCGCCCGTACTCGCCGTCGGGCACTACGCCGATGTGCCGACCGTTCGTCCCGACGACTGGAGCGGGTTGGCTATTCCCACTGTACCGGCTGCGCCGGTCGCCGCTGGCCTGGTCGACGAGGATGACGGCACCGCTGACGACGGTGGACTGCGCCGGCAACCGGAGCTATCGGAAATCTCCGAATACAGCCCCGAACAGCAGGCCGCCGACAGCGACCTCGCGCTGCTCGACGACGACCTGCCGCTGCCGCTCCCTCGCCAGTTCGACCCGGCCATGCAGCGCACGGCCCGGCTGGCATCCTTCGATCACGACGATGGACTCCAGCTATGAGCCAGTACCGCCTCAACCTGTTCATTCCGCCCGAGCACGCCAGGCGTCTCGACGAGCTGGCGACGAAGAAAGGCGTGTCGAAGTCGTCGATCGTTGCGGCGGCGCTCGCGTCCTGGCTCTCGCCCGACGCGGGCGACCAGCGCGAGGCGGCCATTGCCAAACGACTCGACCGACTCTCGCGCCAGTTCGAGAAGCTGGAGCGCGACCAGAACATCGAGATCGAGACGTTGGCGCTATTCGTCCGCTACTTCCTCACGGTCAGCACGCCCGTTCCCGAAGCTCATCAGGATGCCGCTCGTGCGCAGGGCAAAGCGCGTTTCGAGCAGTTCGTCGAACAGCTCGGCCGCCACCTGATGCGCGGGCGCAGCCTCGTGCGCGAGGTGGTGGAGGAGCTGAACCCCGACGCCGCACGGCTGAACGATGCGGCGGCGCAGGCCGAAGCGCAGGAGCGTGCCTCATGAGCGCGCAGCCCCAATCTTTCGCTACCACGTCGCTCGACCGGCGCATCCGCATGTTGCGCACGGCAATGGGGCCGCTGATCGCTGCCGCGCTCGAAGACCCGGACGTGGTGGAAATCATGCTCAATCCCGACCACACGCTCTGGGTCGATCGCCTGTCATCGGGCCGCGCGCCGATGGGTGCCGAGCTGTCCGAGGCGGACGGCGAGCGCATCATCCGTCTGGTTGCCGCGCACGTCGGCGCGGAAGTCCATCGCGGTCAGCCGCTGCTGACCGCCGAATTGCCCGAAACCGGCGAGCGCTTCGAGGGCATTTTGCCGCCCGCTGCGCCAGGGCCGGCCTTCGCACTGCGCAAGCGCGCGGTCGGTGTCATTCCGCTGGATCGGTACATCGCTGACGGCATGATAACCGCCGAGCAGGCTGCGTTCCTGCGCGACGCGGTGCGCGAGCGCCAGAACATCCTGATCGCCGGCGGCACCAGTACCGGCAAGACCACGCTCGCCAATGCTCTGCTCGCGGAAATCGCCGCCACCGGCGACCGCGTGCTGGTGCTCGAAGACACCATCGAACTGCAATGCACGGCACGCGACCACGTACCGCTGCGCACGCGCGCCGGCGTCGTGTCCATGACCGAGCTGGTGCGCGCCACGATGCGCCTGCGTCCCGACCGCGTGATCGTCGGCGAGGTACGCGGTGGCGAGGCGCTGGATCTCATCAAGGTGTGGGGCACCGGCCACCCAGGCGGCATTGCCACGATCCACGCCGGTTCCGCGCTGGGCGCGCTGCTGCGCCTCGAACAACTAATTCTCGAAGTTGCCGTGAATCCGCCGCGCGCGCTGATCGCCGAGGCGGTGAATGTCGTCATCCACATCGCTGGGCGTGGCCGTCGCCGCCGCATCGAACGCATCGCCCGTGTGACCGGCTTCGATGCCACTAGCTACCAGCTCTGCGACGCCATGCCGTCGCCATCCGATCCAGCCCCGTCTTCGCTTCCCACCGGAGAACTCTGATGAGCCATGTCCATGTTCTGCGCTTTTCCGTAAATCCGCTTCCACGTCTTCGTCGCCTGGTCCAGCCCGCACGGCAGGGTTTGATGCTGGCCGTCGTGATGCTCGCGCTGACCAGCACGGCGAAAGCCAGCGGCTCGAACATGCCGTGGGAAGCGCCGCTGCAATCCATCCTCGACTCGATCCAGGGGCCAGTTGCCAAGATCGTCGCCGTCATCATCATCATCGTGACGGGCCTCACGCTCGCGTTTGGCGACACCAGCGGCGGCTTCCGGCGCCTGATCCAGATCGTGTTCGGACTCTCGATCGCCTTCGCCGCATCGTCTTTCTTCTTGTCGTTCTTCAGTTTCTCCGGCGGCGCGGTGGTGGCATGAACGAGCCAGCCACCATCACCCTCGGCTTCGAGGTGCCGCTGCATCGGTCGCTCACCGAGCCGATCCTGATGGGCGGTGCGCCGCGCACCGTGGCGATCGCCAACGGCACGCTCGCCGCTGCCGTCGGGCTTGGCCTGCAACTGTGGATTCCAGGCATGGCGCTGTGGCTGATCGGCCATTCGCTCGCTGTGTGGGGCGCAAAAGTCGATCCGCAGTTCATGCAGGTCTTCGCGCGGCATCTGAAGCACAAATCGCTGCTGGACGTGTGAGGACGATGCCATGCTGCATCTTGCCGAATACCGCCAGCGTCCCGCATTGCTTGCCGACTGGTTGCCGTGGGCCGGACTCATCGCGCCCGGTGTGGCGCTCAACAAGGATGGTTCGTTCCAGCGCACCGCACGCTTTCGCGGGCCGGACCTCGACAGCGCCACGCAGGGCGAACTGATCGCCACGACCGCGCGCCTGAATAACGCATTGCGCCGCCTGGGATCGGGCTGGGCCTTGTTCATCGACGCCGATCGACGACCGGCCGCCGACTATCCGCGCTCGGATTTTCCCGAGGCGTTGTCGTGGCTGGTGGACGAAGAACGCCGCGCTGCATTCGAGCAAGCCGGTAGTCACTACGAAAGCGGCTATCACCTGACAATGGTGTACCTGCCGCCGGAGGAGTCGCGTGCACGCGCCGCGAAGCTCCTGTACGAGAACACGCCCACGTCCGGCGTGGATTGGCGCGAACGGCTCGCGGCCTTCGTCGCCGAAACCGACCGCGTATTCGACCTGCTCGACGGCGTGATGCCTGAAATTGCGTGGCTGGACAGCAGCGAAACGCTCACGTACCTGCACGCGACCATCTCGACGCGGCGCTACCGCATCGGTGTGCCGGAGGTGCCGTTTCATCTCGATGCGTTGTTGGCCGACTCGGCATTGATCGGTGGCCTCGCGCCCATGCTCGGCGACCAGCACCTGCGCGTCGTAACGGTGCGCGGCTTTCCGACCTCGACCTGGCCGGGCCTGCTCGATGACCTCAACCGGCTCGGTTTCGCCTATCGCTGGTCCACGCGCTTCCTCTGTCTGGACAAGGCCGAAGCCGAGAAGGAATTGACGCGGCTGCGCCGGCAGTGGTTCGCCAAGCGCAAGAACGTTATTGCGCTGCTGCGCGAAACGATCTTCCAGCAGGAATCACCGCTCGTCGATACCGACGCAAGCAACAAGGCAATGGATGCCGATGCCGCCCTGCAGGAACTCGGTGGCGATCAGGTGGCCTTCGGCTACGTGACCGCAACCGTCACGGTCATGGATGCGGACGCAGCGGCGGCCGATGAAAAACTGCGGAGGGTGGAGCGCACGATCCAGAGCCGGGGCTTCGTCACGATTCCCGAAACGCTCAATGCGGTCGAAGCGTGGTTGTCGTCGATTCCAGGGCACGCCTACGCGAACGTGCGTCAGCCGAGCATTTCGACACTGAATCTCGCGCACCTGATGCCGCTCTCGGCGGTATGGGCCGGACCGGAGAAGAACAAGCACCTCGAGGGCCCGCCGCTGATAGTCACGCGCACCGACGGAGACACGCTGTTTCGCCTCGTGACGCATATCGGTGACGTGGGCCATACGCTGGTGGTCGGTCCGACCGGCATGGGCAAGTCGGTATTGCTCGCCACGCTGGCGATGCAGTTCCGTCGGTATCGCGGCTCGCGCATCTTTGTGTTCGACATGGGCCGCTCGATGCGCGCCACGATCCTCGGCCTCGGTGGCGAGCACTACGACCTTGGCTCCGATGGCGCGATCGCGTTCCAGCCGCTCGCGCGCATCGACCGCGAAAGCTATCGCACTTGGGCCGCCGAATGGGTTGAAGGCCGCCTGCTGCACGAAGGTATTGCGATCGGCCCCGACGAAAAGGCCGCAGTGTGGTCGGCTCTCGGCAGCCTTGCCGGTGCGCCGGTCGAACAGCGCACGCTCACCGGCCTGTCGGTATTGCTCCAGTCCAATGCACTTCGTCAGGCGCTCGCGCCTTATGTGCTCGGCGGCGCGCACGGTCGGCTGCTCGATGCCGACCATGACCGGCTCGGTAGCGCCGGCGTGCAGGGCTTCGAGATGGAGGAACTGATGCCGAGCAAGGCGGCGGTGCTCGCCGTGCTCGGCTACCTGTTCGCGCGCTTCGACGAGCGGTTCGATGGGGCGCCGACGCTGCTGATCCTCGACGAGTCCTGGCTGTTCCTCGACGACCCGGTATTTGCCGCACGCATCCGCCAGTGGCTCAAGACGCTACGCAAGAAGAACGTCAGCGTGATCTTCGCCACGCAGTCGCTCGCCGACATCAAGGATTCGAGCATCGCGCCCGCGATCATCGAGAGCTGCGCAAGCCGCATCTTCCTGCCGAACCCGCAGGCCACCGAGCCACAGATTCGCACGATCTACGAAGGCTTTGGCCTCAACAGCCGGCAGATCGAGATCGTCGCTACCGCCGAACCCAAGCGCGACTACTACTACCAGTCGCGCCTCGGCAATCGCCTGTTCGACCTCGACCTGGGACCGGCCACCCTCGCATTCGTCGGCGCGTCCACGCCACAGGACCAGCGCGACATGGACCGCGTGTTGCTGAACGCCGGCACGCCCGGTTTCGCGGGTGCCTGGCTGCGTCATAGCGGCCTCGACTGGGCTGCCGACCTCATGCCTTCGTTCCTAACGTCACCGGAGATTCAGCCATGAAGAAGAAAGGGCTGGCCGTCGTCACGGCCGTGTTGCTGTCGGTGTCATCCACGAGCTTTGCACAGTGGGCGGTATTCGACGCGGCCAACTACTCGCAGAACCTGCTGGCCGCCGCGCGCGAGCTGCAACAGATCGACAACCAGATCCAGCAGTTGCAGAACGAGGCGACGATGCTGGTGAACCAGGGTCGCAATCTGACGAGCCTGAACTTCAACTCGCTGTCGCAGTTGTTGTCCACGCTGGCGACGACGAACCAGTTGATCTCACAGGCGCAGGGCTTGACCTTCAACGTCACGCAGTCGCAGGCAACGTTCAACCGGCTGTACCCGTCGTCCTACGGCGCCGCCACCAGCAACGCGCAGATGGTGCAGGACGCGCAGACGCGGTGGCAGACCTCGGTACAGGCATTGCAGACCTCGACGCAGATGCAGTCGCAGGCCGCGCAGAACCTGCTGTCCGACCAAGGCGTATTGAGCAGTCTGGTGACACAGAGCCAGGGCGCGGTCGGTGCCTTGCAGGCGAGCCAGGCGACGAACCAGTTGCTCGCGCTGATCGCACGTCAGGCGATTCAGTCGCAGCAACTCACCGTATCCCAGCAGCGCGCCACAGCACTGGACCAGGCGCGTGCTGCGGCCGATGAGGCGCAGGCCCAGCAGGTCCGTACCCGCTTCATTGGCAGCGGTCCGCAATACACGCCGCAGTCGGTGAGCTTCTACGGGAACTGACGGCCATGCGCCGCGCACTGGTCCTGCCCATCATCGCCATGCTGACCGCTTGCGGTCGGCATGAGCCGGCGTTGACGGCCGATGCACTCGCACATGATCCGCAGCGGCTTTACGCACTGCGCCATCGCTGTGCCGTTGCACACCCCCACATGGACAACGCCACATGCGGCCTGGTGGACGCGGCGTATGCGCGGCGTTTCTTCCTCGGACTGGGCGGCGCCAACGAATACCAGACGCTCGCCGAGTTGCCGCCGATTCCGGCGAGCTTCGAGGCGTCGCAAGGAGATCGGCCATGAATGATCTTTCCGTCATCGACCAGTTCCTGGCCGTCTTCTCGCAGTACATCGACTCAGGCTTTGGTCTGCTGCACGGCGAAGTCGCCTATCTCTCGGCCACGCTGATCGTGATCGACATGACGCTCGCCGGCCTGTTCTGGGCGATGGGTGGCGAGGAAGTGCTGGCGAAGCTGATCCGCAAGACGCTCTACGTCGGCGCGTTCGCCTACATCATCGGCAACTTCAACACGCTCGCGGGCATCGTCTTCCGCTCGTTCGTGGGCCTCGGCCTGCTCGCGTCCGGCTCGTCGATCAGCATCGGCAATTTCCTGCAACCCGGACGCCTGGGCGCGATTGGCGTCCAGGCCGGACAGCCGATTCTGCAACAGGTCGGCACGATGTCCAATGGCATCACCGCGGTCTTCAGCAACATCGACATGATCGTGATCCTGCTGCTCGCCTGGGTCGTCGTGGTCATCAGCTTCTTCATCCTGGCCGTGCAGCTTTTTGTGACGCTGATCGAGTTCAAGCTAACCACACTCGCGGGCTTCGTACTGGTCCCGTTCGCGCTCTGGAACAAGACCGCGTTTCTTGCCGAGAAGGTGCTGGGCAACGTGGTGTCGTCGGGCGTGAAGGTACTGGTGCTCGCCGTCATCGTCGGCATTGGCTCGACGATCTTCAGTCAGTTCCAGACGCCGGCCGGTGCCGATCCGTCGCTGAACCACGCGCTCGCCATCATGCTGGCCTCGCTGACGATGCTGGGACTTGGCATCTTCGGGCCGGGCATTGCGACCGGCCTGGTATCCGGTGCACCGCAGCTCGGCGCCGGAGCGGCCGCCGGTACGGCGCTAGGTGTCGCGGGCCTTGCCGTTGCCGGTGGTGCGGCCGTGGCGACGGGTGGCGCGGCAGTCGCCGCCGGCGCACGACTTGCGGCGCGCGGCGCAGTCGGCACCGCACGCGCGGCCAGCGGCGCCGCGTCGGCTTATCGCGCCGGTGCGACTGCATCGGGCGCGACTGGCGCGCGTGCTTTCGGTGCCGGTGTGGCCAACGTCGCGCACAGCGGCGCACAGGCCGCCGGCGGGCGGGTCGCAGCCGGTGCTCGCGCTGCGCGTGATCGCGCGGTATCGACCGTCGGCGCGAGCGCGCCATCTGCCTCGCACGGAAACGCCGGCGAAACATCCATACCATCGGCGACCACCGATAACGCATCGCAAGCATCCACCGACAAACCGCCCGACTGGGCGCAACGCGTGCAACGCCGCCAGCGCGCCGCGCATGGCGCTTCGACGGCCGCGCATGTCGTGCGCTCGGCCGACCACGGCGGCGGCGGGGCCGCGCCGGATCTCAACGATTCCTCGAACGAGTAAGGGAGGCAAGCCATGCGCTTCACACGACCCGGCGTGCGCTACAGCGAATCACCTGCGCCCGCCACGCCTTATCAGGCCGCCGCGCAGGTATGGGATGAACGCCTCGGCAGCGCGCGCGTGCAGGCGAAGAACTGGCGGTTGATGGCCTTCGGCTGCCTGGGCCTTGCGCTGCTGATGGCTGCGGGCCTTGTCTGGCAGTCCGGCCAGTCGCGCGTCACGCCCTACGTGGTCGAGGTCGATCACGCCGGGCAGGTCCGCGCGGTCGGGGCCGCTACGACACCGTACCGGCCAACCGATGCACAGATCGCGTACCACCTGGTGCGCTTCGTGACCGACGTGCGTTCGCTGTCGATCGACCCGGTGGTGGTACGGCAGAACTGGCTTGAAGCCTACGGCTACACCACCGACCGAGGCGCGGCGACGCTGAACGATTACGCGCGTGCCCACGATCCGTTCGCTCATGTTGGGCAGGACTCCATATCGGTGGAAGTGACGAGCGTGGTGCGCGTCAGCGACACCTCGTTCCAGGTGCGCTGGACCGAACAGCACTTCAACGACGGCACGCCGACCGGCACCGAGCAATGGACGGCGATGCTCACTCTCGTCATGCAGACGCCGCGCACCGAACAGCAGGTGCGCCGTAATCCCCTCGGTATCTATATCAACGGGCTGTCCTGGAGTCGTGACCTGGACGCGCCGGAAGGAGCGAAGAAGCCATGAAACCGTCGATCACTGCCATTGCCTTCCTCGTCTTGCTGGGCAGCGTTGCCGGCTGCGCCACGCAAGGCAAACCACCGCCGGCGATCTCGCTGGACGAATCGGTCAAGGCGCAGCCATTGCCTGAGCCGCCCAAGCCGGTTGCGGTCGTGGAAGTGCCGAAGCCCTTGCCATTGCCGGATCAGATGAAGCCGCTGCCTCCCGCAGATGCAAAGCCAGCCCCTGAGCCGGCCGATGCGAAAGCGCGCGTCGAGCAGGCCAATGCCGACGCGAGCGTGGTGCCGACCCGCGACGGTTACATCAACGCGATCCAGGTCTGGCCGTTCTCCGATGGCGCGTTGTATCAGGTCTATACCAGCCCCGGCCGCGTGACGGTCATCAGTTTGCAGTCGGGGGAAGAGCTGGTGACCGTCGCCGCCGGCGATACCGTGCAGTGGATCGTGGGCGATACCGCGAGTGGCAGCGGCACAAGCCGGCGTGTGGCTGTCATGGTCAAGCCGGTGCGCGCGGGGATCAGAACGAACCTCGTCATCACCACGAGCCGGCGCACCTATCTGCTCGAACTCACGTCCACCGAGAAGGCATGGATGGCGTCGGTATCGTGGGAGTATCCGAAGGACCAGATGCTGGCCTTGCAGGCCCAGGCACAGGCCGCCGATGCGGTCGCGCCTGCGGCCGATGGCCTGTCACTCGACCAGTTGCATTTCCGCTATGCGATCACGGGCGACAGTCCGCCGTGGAAGCCCGTGCGTGCGTTCGACGACGGGCAGCATGTCTATATCCAGTTTCCGACCGGCATCGCGCAGGGCGAATTGCCGCCGCTGTTCGTGGTCGGGCCGGATGGCAAGGGCGAGCTGGTGAATTACCGTTTCCATGCGCCTTACGACATCGTGGATCGGCTGTTCGGTGCGGCCGAGCTGCGCCTGGGCGGTAACAAGGCTGCCGTGGTGCGCATCGTGCGTACCGACGGTGTGGCTGCGGGAGCTGGTCATGGACACGACTGACCAAGCTCAGCCCGCTCCCAAGGTCGCCCCCGAAGGTGTTGCGCTGCGCGCCGCACCGCGCGCGGTAACGCGGCTCAACCGCCGCACGCTGGCCGTCTCCGCCACGCTGCTTGCGGTGGCCGTGGCCGGCGCGTCGATGTGGGCGCTGCAATCGAAGGGGCGGCGCGGTTCTGGCGATCAGACCAACCTCTACAACGTCGATCGGGTCGCCAAAGCCGACGACCTCGACCAGTTGCCATCTGACTACTCGAAGCTGCCGGCGGAACCCGCCTCGGCGGCGCCGGCTAGCGTGCCGCAGCTCGGGCCGCCGCTTCCCGGCGACTGGGGTGCGGCGTCGGCGATGCCACCGCTGCCGGGTGGCAACGTAAATGCGGGACCATCGGCCGAGAACATCGACCGGCAGCGCCAGGCTGACGAGATTGCCCGCTCTGCGGTGTTCTTCCACACCGGCAGCGATGTCGGCAAGCCTGATGCAACTGCCGCGTCTGCGGGCACCCTGTCGGGGGCCAATGCGGCGGCCAGCGCGTTCAATCCGATGGGTGCCGGGCCGGCGTCCTCGGCCGCGCAACCCAACGATCCGACGGCCATCCAGAACCGGCAGGACCAGAAGGAAGCGTTCATGGCGAAGGGCGGCGACGCTGCGACCAGTAACACCGGCAGCTTGCAAGCACCGGCCTCGCCGTACACGGTGATGGCGGGCACGATCATTCCGGCCGCGCTGGTGACGGGCATCAATTCCGACCTGCCGGGGCAGATCATTGCCGAGGTCACGCAGCCCGTGTACGACACCGCAACCGGGCACTATTTGCTGATTCCGCAGGGTTCGCGCCTGATCGGCCGCTACGACAGCCAGGTGGCGTTCGGACAGCAGCGCGTGCTGCTGGTATGGCTGCGCCTGGTGCTACCCGATACCTCGTCGATCGCCCTCGATAAGCTCCCCGGTATCGACCCGGCCGGCTATGCAGGCCTGGAGGATGGCGTGGACTGGCATTGGGGCCGCATTCTGGCGGGTGCTGTGCTGTCCACGATGCTTGGCGTCGGCTCCGAGCTGGCCGTCTCGAATCAGGGCAGTGCCAACGGCAATACGGTCATCGCGTTGCGGGATAGCTCGCAGGACACCGCCAATCAGGTCGGACAGGAAATCACGCGCCGCGACCTGAGCATCCAACCGACGCTGACCGTGCGGCCGGGGTTTCAGGTCAACGTGATGGTGAACAAGGATATGGTGCTGCGGCCGTATCAGCCGCTCTTTGTCCAGAGAGGACCGATTCAATGAGCACGACGCACAAACTGCGGCTGGGGCCGCTGCCTGATACACAGACAGTCAAACTGACTTTTACGTGCTCGGCCAGCCTCAGGGCTGACCTCGACCGTTACGCTGCGCTGCATGGACAAACCTACAGCGAAACGGTCGACGCCGTTACGTTGATTCCTCACATGCTGGAGGCATTCATGGCCGGAGACCGCGGTTTTCGGAGGGCGCCCAAATTGCCAGTTGCCAAAGCCCATACTAGGGATACGTGATAAAGATTCAACGTACCCGTTCGTTGTTCACCAGGTAGATCGACTTGAGGCAACGCCGATTCGACGTAAGGCCGACGGGCTCGCACGCTATCAAAGTCAAACGGCGACAGAGATAATCACTGCCATCACCGATGACCGCAGAAGCAGGCCGGGGTAGTACAATTTGTGCGCAGAAAAGATGGTGATTTGGCCGAATGTAAACTGATGCCCATTGGGCCTAACAATAGACGCGAAGCTCAGTGACCCTTCCCAACCTTGCCGACCGATTTGCGTTCCATCGCGCTACACCGCAGATTACGATCGACGAGTACGAGCGACGACGCGTTATCGAACTCGGCGAGTGGGTGGTGGCGCGGGATCGTATCTACCTCGATAAGTGCTTCTGGATTCACCTGCGTGCCGCACGCTCCCTCGCGCCGACTCCACCTGGCGCATCGGATTTGTTAGATGCGCTGGTAGCTGGAGTCTCTAGTGGGCAGCTAGTGTGTCCTATCAGCGACGTCCTGTTTCTTGAGCTAATGAAGCAGTCTGACCCGGCCACCCGGGGCGCAACAGCAGAATTGATTGATGAGTTGAGCTGCGGCATCACGCTTAGCTCTGAGCCCACACGCGTGGCGACGGAGGTGGCGCACTTCCTTCACGCGAACGCTGGGCACAGAGTTCATCCGCTGGAACACCTGGTCTGGACGAAAGTCCCATATATCCTGGGCGTCCAGCACCCGGTTGCCACGGCCTTCCCGGAACATGAGCAGGTCGTCATTCAGAAGGCGTTCTTTGACCACCTCTGGGAGATTCCTCTATCGACGATGGTCAGGACTATCGGAAATTCCTGGCCTCTACCTTCACAATTCGTCGATATTGCCGATCGGTTGAACCGCGACAACGCCGCACATGCCTCTGAGATGAAGAGCTTCTCGCAGGTCTATCGTGACGAGATCAATGGTGTCCTTGAACTCGCCGCGCCGATCGCCGCTGACGTGCTGCATGACATGGCTGTGAAGGCCCTTGGCCCTGACATTCAACCGTCAGAAGAGGAGAGGGAAGGTGTGAGGAGGCAGTGTCTCGGCCTGCTGCGCGCAGCGGTTCGGAAACCCGCAGGTCGGCGGGCTCTGCGCACGCTGCAAGTCGGGGCATTGCTGCATGCAGCGCTTCGCTGGAACCGAACACAGAAATTGAACGCTAACGACATGTTCGATTTCCATCATGCCGGAGCCGGGCTAGGCTACTGCGATGCGCTTCTGACGGACGGGCCCATGCACGCGCTTCTGATGCAGCGAAATCTGGCCGTCGAGCGCGATTTTCCGTGCCGGGTTATGTCTTCCGTTGAAGAGGCTGCCACTTGGGTTCAGCATCGCATCGCGTGAAGAGCCAGAAGCAAATGACCTAAGTCGAGCCGACCAGGGGGCGTATCGTGAATCATCATCTTTTGCAGGACGCCGCATGGCGGGGGCCTCTCATGCTCGCCATGCAGCGTGCCATAGTGGCTGAGTTCAATGCTACTGATTGGCACGAACTGGGGTACCTCACGGGATTTCATGACTATATCCAGGGGCACTCGCGGTTACTCAGAAGTCTTGGCTTCGGCGACGATGACTATGGCGCGTGTGTATTTCAGGTGCTCCAGTATTTTTCAAATCACGACACGCGGGCACTGGTAGCGGTCATCGAACATCAAAAGATCTATCCGCACCTACAGCAGGCGCTGGCCGACAAGCTTATTGAACTCGGTTACCAGGTAGGACAAGTGCCGGCGGTGCTCCCGTCGGCTTCCGCCTCTGATGTTGTGCATCGTGCGTTGATGGACGCGGACAACCTGCTCGCCACATCAGGGGCACCGAGTGCCATCGATCGGCTTCATACTGCCATGCACGGGTACCTGAAGTCGGCATGTCGAGATAGCGCGATTGCGATTGCGGGCGATGCAA
Source organism: Paraburkholderia caffeinilytica (assembly GCF_046030355.1). Taxonomy (GTDB): domain Bacteria; phylum Pseudomonadota; class Gammaproteobacteria; order Burkholderiales; family Burkholderiaceae; genus Paraburkholderia; species Paraburkholderia caffeinilytica_B. The sequence continues at coordinate 121,245 of NZ_JAQQCQ010000004.1, read as the reverse complement.
CCCTTACGCAGGCCTATAAGGCGCTTCGCACGCACCATCCTTCGTTGCAGTCGTTTGGTGCTCACGAAAGCGAGGTCGGAAAAATACTGACTTCTTTTGCCTCCGTTCTCGATGCGCTAAACACTCTTCGCAATCACGGCAGTGTGGCCCACCCCAACGATAACTTGGTCGAGATGGCTGAGGGGGCGTTGGTTGTTAACGCCGTCCGCACGATCTTTCACTACTTGAATCAGAAGCTCGCTATATAGGTGTCGATACGCAACGTTTTGACGGCAGGATGGATTGTGCTTGACCGTTTGAAATAGAGATGAAGCTGGCACGTGTCATCCCAATTGGACGTGCCCATGCTGGAAAGTGCTGATGCCAGTACCTCTTCCCTCAAGCAAGTGGGCTCAGGCATGCCAACTTTCATTCCATAGGCGCCAAGGACCTCATGTACTTCACGCAAATCAGGCTTAGAAACTTTGGGCCGTTTTCCGATGCGCAGTTCGATTTTGAGCCGAACGCGATAAATTGGGTCATCGGAAATAACGCTTCAGGCAAGACGCAGATGGCGGGGGCGATGCTGGCTGCCATTGTCGGGAAGCCTGCATTGTCGTTGACTGCGGGCGGCGTGGGACCTTCTACTGTGGCGCTCACCTTAGGGGAGGGGGATGCCAGAGAAACGGTCAGTCTTCAGGTCACAGAGTCCTCCCGGGGCAAGCCGGAGGTGTCGAAAACGACAGGAGCATTAGCACTCCAGACGCTGGCGGCGATGGCCGATTCCGAGGGCCAGCGCCTCATGATCGGCCATGTGCGCGAGACCGATCTTGAGACGCTTGATTTCGACGAAGTGGGGGCCTTACTTCCAAGAGAGCTTACGAGTCATCCAGGATGGGCAGAGCTGAAGCGGGGAGGGAGCGGTGCGAGCTACATCGGGTCTGGGGTTCAACGTTCGGCAGTGGAGCTGATCGGCCAGATCGTAGCGCGTCGACGTGCCCGCTTTAAGCTCCCCCTTATAGTTGACGAGGTGTTCTGGCGTTGGCCACAAGACGAACATCAGTTTCTTCTTAGGCTGCTTGGCGAGATTGCGCAAGATTCGCAAGTGTTCTTGCTTGGTCCGCATCGCGATGCCGCTGAGACGGGCCGAGGGTCCGTGCTGCAGATGTCCACGACACGGAGCGGTATGTCTCTCGCGGCATTCAATTCGTGGTACGAAACGCGAGAGCCAAACTTTCAGCGGTCTCGCCGGTTGAAATGGATCAGGGGAGCGCAATACCCGGCTCAGGAAAATCGAACCTGTGAATTTAAAGAGGTCAAGGGTGGCAATGCCGTTGGCGCGATCAAGGGAGTCGTGGATCAGTACGCCGTAGCCTTCCTGAATGCTGGGCTGCCTCAAGAGGGAGCGATTTTCTGGGGCATTCGTGATGCGGACCGAGCCATCGTCGGTGTTGAACTTCGCCCGCAGGAGTGCGATGAGCTTCGGCGTATTGTCACGGAGCGGCTGCACCAGATTGTTCCTCCCATTGCCCCGACCGCCTACCGGATCGATCTTCACCCAGTGAGTGACGGTTCCAACATGATAGATAATTTGTATGTCGTGGAGGTCCGCGTGCCGTCGATCAGGCGCACATTGCTTTTTGCCACGGGCGGGCAGGAGGTTTACGTCAAAACCGATGCGGGCAAGCGGAAGCTTTCTGCTTTGGAGCTGCAACAGGAACTGATTCAACGGTTAGGCGTAGATCCGGGTCTTTGAACCAGTATGCTGCTGAGGCGTGCATTGATCTGGTATGGAGAAGTTAATAGTGCTGTAACGAACGATGAAACAAGATCATTCTGATTTTTTGGGGCACGAAACTACCATTTGCGAAAATAATAATCACCATGATAGATCCGGAACTGATGAAGACCATTGACGACTATATGCAGGAGCAAGAGCCGGAGCTGATGAAGGCCGTTGACAACTATATGCATAAGCTCCAAAGCGATGCGGTGGAGAAGGCAAAATCACAGGAGGAGTTAAGAGCGTCAAAGGAATACCAAGATCAGTTGGAATTTCTTCATAAGACAATGCATGACTTTAGTGAGACGCTAACGGACTGCGCGTTCACGGCGTCTCGATGGGAGCAATATTACGGCGCCTTTTTGTTCCAGAGACATCTGGATGACATCCTCGAGGCCGCAAACATGGTTCAACTTGCGGTGGAATTGGGGTCACTAAACTCTGCACGACGCGAGCTTCGATTTATCTTGGAGGTCGCTGTCAATACTGCGTATGTTGATGAGGAAAGATCGGCAGACTCTTTCGAGGAGCGGGTTAAGTTCTATCGAGGGAAAAGTGTGAGCAAACAGAATGTCGACCAAGTAAAGAAAATCTCACTCGATTTTTTGGGGAACGGCAGGCAAAAATTTGCAGAGCATGTGGTTGAAGCGTGGGTCCAGGCGTCGAACTACGTCCACCTAACAAAGCGACAAGTTGATGAGAAGCTAGCACTTCGAGGGCAAGGCGTGGAAAAGGGATTCGAGACATTGGACATGCTGAAGAATGTTGTCGATGAAGTTCACGAGGTATGTTCGATTGTGATCGTTTTAGCCTTTAACAGCATCGGGCAGCGCGCGACAGGGAGTTTGCTGGTTGATCACCTCGACGACATCGATGATTGGGCATTTCATGCGAGCGGATATGTTGCCCTAGTTGATGCGTACTACGACCAAAAAAATGAAAGGCAGCATAAGCTCTTGCAGCACCAAGAAAGGCGCAAGTTGCGTGTTCGTTATCATGCAGTAGCGCTGAGTTGCTGAGCTTTGACGCTCGCGATCAAGAATTACTTCTCTTGCGGGCGGCAGACCACCCCGAAGCGAACGCGGTGCTCATCCCGTCGTTTACGGCGGTAATATGGGTTAGGCCAACGCACGGGTTGCACGATGGCTCTGTGCAGACAGACAGCGCGTGCACCGTCGCCCCGGTGGGTTGGGAATGGAGCCGATCATGAATGACAACGATACTGGCGCAGCGCCGATAGAAATCGACAAAGTTCGCGCATCCAAGGCGGGCCATGCCTTTCATGAAGCTTGGGCCGCGCGTACCGCGCTTGAGCTCCTGCCGCCGTCGACCGACCTGACCGCGATCACGCTTGAGGGGTTCGATGAACGAGACGAGCAGAGTTTGGGAACCGGTGCGGTCGAAATTGCCGATCTCGTTCGGTACCACGGTGCCACCGATGTTGCCCGAGCGCATCGAGTCACGGTCGTTCAGTTCAAGTACTCGATCGCAAGCGCCGACACTGCCGTTCGAGCGGCGGACCTGGCATCCACGCTTGCCAAGTTTGCCGCGACCGATGCCGAACTTCGGGCGACGTATGACGACGATCATGTTCTCGCCGTGGTGCGCTATGAATTTGCGACGAACAGGCCCATCCACGAGAATCTAGGGAAGGCGATCACCGCGGTTATCGCGGGCACGCGAGATGCCGGTGATGTAGCCCGTCAAGCCGGCCAGATCGCAGAAGCGCTGAAAGACTATCCCCATCCCTTTTCTGATCTGCTGCGGCGATTGGAATTGGTCGGCAACAAGGGGAGCTTGACCGAGGCAGAGCGAGCGATTTCAACCATTCTCGCCGCATGGAGCGAACCTGGGGATCCGGATGCGGAGAAACGCCTGCTCAAGTTGCGGAATCTCATCAGGATCAAGGCCGGTCCCGGTAGCGAGACGGACAAACGTATTGATCGCGTAGCGGTTTTGGCTGAGCTGGAGGTGGAGCACGAGGACCGCCTGTATCCCACGCCGGACGCGTTCCCCGAGGTTGAGGTCGTCATTCAGCGCGACGCGCTCGACAACCTTGCAATCCTCGCCCGTGAAGCGGGTTTTCCTCTTGTCGTCCACGCCGCAGGAGGCATGGGCAAGACCGTTTTGATGCAAGGCCTTGCGGATCGATTGCGAGCCGATGGACCTGTGGTGCTCTTCGATGGCTTCGGTGCCGGTCGCTGGCGGGATCCCGCCGACGGTCGGCACCTCCCGGAAAGGACACTTGTCCACCTTGCCAATCTCTTGGCCGGGCAAGGCCTGTGCGACATTCTGTTGCCTCTGGCGGATGTCACGGGCTTGCTGAGAGCGTTCCGCCGACGGCTCGTGCAGTCGGTGGAAACGGCTCGGCGAACTCGCGGCGATGCCTGTGTTTCACTGGTGCTCGATGCGATCGACCACGCCGGACTCGCCGCGCGGGAGACTGCGACATCATCGTTCGCACACCTGCTCATGCGCAGCCTCAGCGTCGATCCCATCGATGGCGTTCGCATCGTTGTGTCGTGCCGGACTGAACGGCTCGCGCTGGCGACCGGCGATGCCTCACACCGTTCTTTTACGGTTCCACTGTTCACTGACGCGGAAGTACGTTCCCTCGTTGAACGACGCGTGCCGGATGCGTCGGCCGACGAGATTGCCGCGCTGCTGACGCGGTCCGGTCGCAATCCACGCTGTCTCGACAACCTGGTTGCGACTGGACGGCCGTTTGATCCCGTGTCTTTCCCGGACGCCCCGGAAGAGCCGCACGATCTGCTCGACGCGTTGCTTCGCAAGCGTCTTGCCGACGCGCGCGAAACGGCACGCGCGCGGGGCGCTAGCGATGCGGACATTGACCTCCTGCTCACGGGCATCGCCTTGCTGGCGCCGCCCGTTCCCATTGAAGAGCTTGCTGCGGCTCACGGCTTGATCGCAGAGCAGGTGGAGAGCTTCGCGGCTGACCTCGCTCCCTTGCTTGAGCGAACGTCGCACGGCTTGATGTTCCGCGATGAACCGACCGAGACCCTGATCCGATCGACCTACGGCGCGAGTCAGATCGGTCGAGATCGAGTTATCGCCGCGCTCCAAGAACGTCAGCTCACCTCAAACTATGCCGCCAGGGCACTGCCCGCGTTGCTCACCTCGTTACGCGATGCCGACCAACTCATCCAACTGGCCTACGATCTGCGCGTTCCCCGAGGCGCTTCACAGGTAAGCGCACGCGACATCCGGCTATCGCGGATCACGGCCGCGATAGCCCTGGTGGGCGAGCTGAACCGGCGCGACGATCTTCTGCGACTGCTGCTGGAAGCGTCAATCGTTGCCGCAGGTCATGAGCGATCCGATCGCTTCCTATACGAGCATCCTGATCTCGCCGCCGTGGCTGGGGATCCCGAGGCCTTGCGACGGCTTTCCGCAACCACGGTCGGCTGGCCTGGGGGAAAACACGCTGCGCTAGCACTGGCCAACGCCTTCGCAGGCGACCGAGATGAGGCCCGTCGTCACGCTCGGCGCTCAATCGATTGGCACAATTGGGCCGCGCATACCAAACGCGGCGCGCGCTTTAGCGAATCGAGCACCTCAAGGCAGTGGGACGATATTGGCTTCGCCTATGTCGAAATGCTGGCGGGCAATGACGTGCGCGTTGCGGAGTTTTTCGCCCGTCGAGACGAAGGTGTGGCCTTCGCCAAGTTTCGGGACTTGTTCGAGCTTCTGGATCGACACCAGCGTTCGGCCCATCCGCCCCAAACGCGCATCGCAACGCGGCTTTTGCGCTGCCGACTGCCATCTCGCGCACTCTATGCCGCCGCGCTTCCATTTGTCGGCCGTGACCCAGCCCACGCCAGAGGACTCGTCGCAGCACTTGCTGTGGCATCTTCTGCCAATGGCAAAAGCGAAGGCTTGGCGATGGCCAGCGTGCTAGCATCGGCACGGGCGATAGAGCTCGGCATGGAGAGCGAGTCAGCAAGCATCCTCGCTGGAGCAGCACTTACGCCGCCTAGCGTTTACGACTATTCAAGTCAGTTTCCGAGCGACTACGCGATCCAGGTGACTGTACTGGCTGCCGGCGTTCGAGCCGCCTTGAGCCGGAAGCGCGCCGCCTTGATGGACATGGCGCCGGCGGAATTCATCGGGTTGGTGCCTGCCAGCGCGCGATCGCGGGGCGCAGCGACGTTCAGTCGGGTGCTTACGCAGAAGCTGGCGGCTCCTAAGTTCGATGGAACGCGGCGCCGACGCAAGAGGCGCGGCGACCTCGACGAGGACAGACGATCGGACTACGAGCGCGCGCTCAACGGCCGGATCCTGCCGATGCTGAACTATGCGCAGGATGTCGCCGACATCATTCGTCCGCCGAGTGGAAAGACACGGGACGAGATGGTGGCCGCCACCTTTGACCGACTGGTCCGTGATGTCGAGCAGGCATCCAACTATCCGTATCGGGATGAGAAGGCTTATCTCGCGCGAACCGGATTCCGGGTGATTTTTGACCTTACCGACGCGCTAGGTGCGATCAATGCCGAGCTTGCGAAGCGCATGGCCGAGTGGGCAGCGAATGCGCCGGGACTGTTCACGCCGGAACTTACCCACGCGGTTGCACGACTATCGTGTCTCCCCCCGTGCCATGATGCTGCGCTCCTCCTTGCTGACCAGATCGAGCGCAAGATCCAACTCGATACCGATGTCGGATCCCGAATTTCATCCTACGGTGATCTCGCTCGCGCAGCTTGGCGAGTGAGCACCGAAGAGGCGGCGGCCTATTTTCGCCGTGCGCTCGATCTTGCCGAGGCCATTGGATCGGATGACTTCGATCGTACCAATCACTTGCTGGAGCTGACCGGCCACTATTCGGGTCCCGAACTTTCGCCGGCGGCGGCGCACACTCTGGCACGTATCCTCGAACTGAATCAGAACGAGGACGGCAAATTCCCCTGGACGGAATACGCGGAATCGATGGTGCCGATTGCTGGTCGGGCGACATTGGCGACGCTGGCACGGCTGGACGATCGCGACGCGGCGCGCCTCGGACTGTCCCTGGGTCCCGCGTTAACAGTCCTCGTTCGCGATTCGAAGCTTTCTGTTGAAGCGGCCGTCGCCCTGTTTGGCTTGGCTGCTCCAATCGAAACGTGGACGTGGCGTATCGCGGGTTTCGCGTCGGAGGTCATAGATCGGTTACCTCAAGAGCGACGGGAATGGCTCTTCGATCTCCTTCTGGTCGAGATGGATCGCGAGGATCAACTGTCGCCCGCGCGGGAGACAATCGAAAGGCTACATAACCTCGCTGAGCGCAGCCTGCCTGCCGCCTCTCGTGCCCGAACGCGCATCGAGGGTCTGCTCGCTCGCCTTGGGCCCAAATCTGAATCGCGAGCGGTCATGTTTCCTTCCTCGGCGACAGAGCCACCTCCCGTCTTCCCGGTGGACCTGACGGACTCAGACAACATCGACCGTCAAATACTCGACCAGGAGATCGACCAGTCGGGGCGGCGCTGGCCAGTTCGGACACTGACCGACTTGGCCAAGCAAGCCAACTCCCCGGCCGAGCGTCTTGGATTCGTCCGTGCCGTCGTGGAAGCAACGGCTGCCACGCTTGCCGACAAGATCCACGCGTTGGACGACTACTTGGAGGAGTGGGGTAAGTCATCGGCGGCTATGCGTGATGCGCTGCCTGCCTTGGGACTGCGCCTGGCGACCAAGCATGCCGCCGAACTCGCCAGTTCAAGCACCGACGCGTGGGGCGGCTGGCGGGGGCTGGAGCAGCATTTTCATGCCGATCGCGCAACCCTTGTCGAGCACGTTGTCGCAGCGCTCCGGAGCACGGCGGATAGCTTTGGTGGTAATGCCTGGCTCGCCCTCGCCGCGAGACTGGCGCCTGACGTCAGTGCCAGCGCCCTGGCGGAAGGCCTCGAACGGTTTCTGGCCAATACCGGTGAGAAGCTGCCGTCCGAAGTTGGGGATGGACCGTGGGACGCGTGTTTTGTCGTTCCAGTTGACGAGGCGACATTCGTAGCGGGACTCGTGTGGGCGAGGCTTGGCCATCCCATCGCCGCCATGCGCTGGCGCGCAGCCCATGCGGTGAGGCGCCTGGTGGTGGCTGGACGCTCCGATGTGGTTGAGCGACTGATGCAGCGCTTTGGGTCTGCATCGAGCGTGCCGTTCGGCGATGCGAAGCTGCCTTTCTATGCGATGCACGCGCAGCTCTGGCTGCTGATTGCGCTCGCTCGCGTAGCGAAAGACGCTGCTCCCGCATTGGCCCCACATCGTGCCTTCTTCGAGCGAATCGCCTTTTCCGCGGAGTTTCCGCACGTCGTCATGCGTGCGTTCGCGGTAGACATATTACGCGAGCTTGCGCATGCATTGGCACCCGAGGAGCGCGAAGCGCTTATCGCCAAGCTCGGTCTCGCCAATCAGTCGCCCTTTCCGGTGGCCCCCCGAGCCGATTATCACGAGTTCCGGTATGCCTCCAGGCCAGACGCCTCGCCGCGACCAGAGGATGGCTTCCATCTCGACTACGACTTCAACAAATATCAGACCGAACGCTTGTGTCGCGTCTTCGCTTGTCCAGGGTGGGAGGTGGAAGACCGTATCAGCGCATGGGTGCGGCGGTGGGACACCACCGTTCGCGGAATGCACGATTGCCCACGTAGCGGGAGCCATGACGAGTCGTGGTCGTCGGGCTATGTTCCGGACCGAGATCGATATGGGGGATACCTCGGATGGCACGCGCTCATGCTGGTGGCGGGTGAGTTGCTCGCGACACGGGCGGTGGTCGGCGAGGATTGGAACGGCGATGCTTGGGCCGCGTTCCTGAGGGAATACACCCTGTCAAGAAACGATGGTCTCTGGCTGGCCGATCTCACCGATCCGTTTCCGCTCGACCTTACCCCGGAGGCGGACATGCCTATGCCGGAGAGCGGTGGGCGAAGCACCGTCCGCGAAGACAGTATGCTGCTCGCACCGTTGCTCGGCTTGCTGGACGGCAAGGCGGCGGATTGGCTTCCGGTCGCAGGACGTTGGTCGATCGGGCGAGACATAACGGTCACGCTGCAAAGCGTGTTGGCGAACCCCGGTGATGCGCGAGCGGCGACTATGGCCGTGCTGTCAGCGGAAGCCTTCTTTCGATGGTTGCCTGACGATGAAGATGAGATTGCTCGTCACTTCGGCGATGACGGTCACACGGTTCAGCCGTGGGTCGCAAAGACACCGAACACCGAGCGCCAACTCGATCGGTATGATCCTTATGGCGCTGCCACCGCACTCGATAGGCCTTTCCCAGCGGATTGGACGCGAGACCTATTAGGGACGATCGCAGATGATGAGGCGGTTCGCCGCTGGTCAGTCGACGGCAGAACCGCCTATCGTGCCGAAGCCTGGGGTGCGGAAGGCGGGCGGGGTGAGTACGCGTGGAGCGAGACTGGATACCGCTTGCTCGTTAGTCGTGGCACATTGTTTGCCCTGCTCAAGGGTTCCGAGCGTAGTCTTGTCGTCGCACTGACGCTCCAGAAATACCATCGAGGGAAGTCGAGCGGACGTGCCGGGGACACCAGCGGTTTTACCCATCGATCGCTGGTGATCGTCATCGATGAACGTGGCCAGGTTTGGTCGCCGCGAGGTCTCTCTCGACAAGCCAAGGAAGCGCTTGCGACGCTCGACTCCGATCGGCGGCGCGATTTCTATCCGCGGTTCCGCGCGATCGCTGGCCTGCCCGATGAATGGCTATCCCGGCGCAACGATGCACCGATGAGCGAGGAGCTGTATCGAATAGTCATCGAGAGTTTATCGTCGGAATGAAGCGGAGCTCACTCCTCACATGAGCTCGACCTTAACCTATTGGTCCAGGCGCTTTAGTGTGCGTCGGAGTTAGGTGATTACCTGAACCTTTCGAGTAGAACTATGCCGTTTGACTACCTGGCAGCATTTCCCATCCAGGCTCACGTCCTGCCACAACGACTGCGCAGCTTGTTGGAGCCTGTCGGCCTGTCGGCAGGCCAAGTGGTGGAGGTGGCCTCCATGTATGAATCTGATCCACATGGGGAGCAGGCTGAGCACTTACATTTGCTCATGGCGGTGGTTCCTGGCACGGACGACGGGGCCATCGAGGTTGTTTCTGAAGCCGGCGGTGGCGTGGTTGAGTATTCCGTACCTGCCGGTGACGAGCGCGGCTGCTCCGCCAATTTTTCTCCATCAATATCGGGGTACGACTATATTGTTGCGGCATGGGGTAATGGCTCGTTCTACACCTTCAATCTAGCCGAGAAAGTCTGGATGACGCTTGGGCTGACGCCTCGTTGTGTCGGGAACGATCAGCAGCGTTTGGTCTACGACGACTTGGGTCTCCCTGAAATTGGTGTGGCAGAGGGGGAGGTTTCCAGTGACTATCACTGGAACTTGAAGAGATCGGTTAGTTGGCGCATGTCGAACGAGTACCTCCGTCGCTACCTTTGGTTGCGCGGAGCCCGGGGCGTGCGCGTCTTCTATTACTCTGCCTTGCTACCAGATGACCCGGAAGTCCGCGCAATCATGGGAGGAGAGTCCCATGTCGTCCGTAAGCCTGCCGAGGGGGTTGCCTGGTATGAGTTGGACATTCGTGAGCATAAGGGCGGACTTCTGCTCCAGCTATGGGCTTCAGTCGAAGCGGTGATGCCCGATCTCTGTCCTGAGCAAACCGCTGAAGGAATTCGGTGGCCTGGTGATGCCGAACCTATGACTCACGCACGTGCGAACGCCTTGCTGGGGCATGATCCGGTCTATCTGGATGATCGATTCTTGGAGAAGTACGAACAGAGCGTTTTCTACGATTCGACGCCCGTTTATGTTTGGGGTAAATGGTCATGTAGCCCATCTTATAGGGGGCAGTGGAGTTTTACCGAGTGTCAGCGAGTCGGTAGAAATCTGATCAAGGTGCCGATGCGTGAGTTGTATAAGCCAAAGCCGGATCGCGAAATTGTGCACGCTAGAACATTTGCGATTGATCCGGCCGACTTGGCACACGTGGATCTAGAAGAAGAGCATGTGGTCGCCAAGATACAGCAGTTGCTTGAGGTACTTCTACGATTGGGTGATGGGCTTGCTGCACTGGGTGCAACCGTAGGATTGAACAAGTCGGCTGTCGAGCTGACCGGCTTCGATCGTGCAGAGGTGGCAGCCAATGGTTGGCTAGCCTATCCGGCGCTCAGACGGTTGGCTCAGGTTGCACCGTTGAATATGACTCAGCAGATGTTCCTCGCCCGCTGCAAAGGCTTGCACGAGGTGTGGCAGCGCATTCCAAACGGATACCTCAAGTTATTGTTGGAGCGGGCCGGATGTCCGAAGGGGGCCGTTAGGGACCTGGGAAGCCTTCGGTTATTACAAGCACTCTTGAACGTCCTCGAAGGGCTGAATGCTCAGGAGGAGGCAAGCGATGCCTTCGCCTCCGCCAGGGAGCCAGAGCGTTGGAGCGACCGCAATGAATCTATGGCCCCCTTGTTCTTGAATAACGATCTCAGAATCGCCGATGCGCACGAGGCCGTTGATCGTTGCTTGACGACCCTGCAGCAGCTTGGCTTCGACACAGCAAACGTCAATGCAGGCTATGGACGGGCACTCGATTTCGTCTTAGATGGCGTTATCAATGCTCTGGAGGTGGTGGTCGCAGCTATTGAGAAGCTGTTAAGGACAACGGAGGCGGTCTGATGGAAAGGGGGCGCAGGACAAGGTCAAGCTGTCTCCTGTATCCTCGTGAGGTGATCGACGATGTCGTCCGTAGCGTCGTCGCCCCTTAGATCTCACTATCTTCCGCGCCAGAGTGAGCTCCTGTCGGATGACGGTAAAAGCGACGGTAAAGGTTCATGTCGATCACTGCCAATCCCTTTAACTACGCGGGTTTAGGCGATCTGTTGATGATCGAGTGGGAGTGAAATCAGGTCCTTCGAGGACTATCGCCAGCTATCGAGAAATCGTCGTAACGTGTTGATTGATAAAAAATACGTCGCGGCATCTGTCGGTAGCTATCGCCGGCCAGCAAAACAGGTTGACGGTAGAACTAACGGTAAGAATCGAGTCCGAATTAAGACCCTCCCGTTCACTATTCAGCCTTTTACCGTCTTTGACGGTAAAAGGCTTCTCGGGAAAGCTTGTTTTATGCGGCTTTCCGGGCATCAACAGGTCTCCTGATCCCTGACGGTAAAAGCCGTCAAAAAACAGGAGGAAAACCTCGATGCTTACCGACGCTGCACTGCGTAATCTGAAGCCTAAGTCCAAGGTTTATAAGGCTTCTGATCGGGACGGGACGTACGTGAAGGTATCGCCCAGTGGTGAACGCGGGGCGCTGGCGACCGCGGTGCAGATTCGGGACATCGTGAAGCAGGTCTACGTCTACGCCATCGCCCACGGTGAAAAGGTGCACAACCCCGCTGGCCCCAGCATCACTTCACGCACGATGTCGCCGCTGTGGCCTGCCGTCGTGGCCGCCCAGCTCATCGCCTCGCGGTCGCAGCACGCCAGAGCGAACGTTACGCGCAGCGGCTCGCCAGACCAAAGGCAACATCACGACTGAACCCGGTTGCGGCGCTGGTGATGAGGACCGTCTTACTCACCTCGTTTCTCCCGACTGTGATGTCCTCACGCAACGATCTCGCCAGTTCGGATCGCTACCCGGACTGCCTGCGCAGTTGTTGTGACACCCAAACGCTTGCGTATGCGGCGCAGATGATTTTCGACCGTGCGTTCGGAGAGACCGAGCGTCGCGGCGATGTCGGCCTGCCGTCGACCAGCGGCTGTCCAGGCCAATACCTCGCGCTCCCGGTCAGAAAGCGCTCCGATCCCGTCACCCACGGGCGCCTCCAACAGCGTGCGCGCCGCGAGAAACGCCGCTTCGGCGATGAGTTTCAAAGCCAGCCGGGCCTGCGGAGATGCATCGATCCGTTCCCCGCCGAGGCTCATTGCGCCTTCCAGTCCCAACGGGCCGAACACAGGAACCTGGAGGCCGTGAATACCGTGGCCTTGGGGTACATGGACGACTCGGTAGAGTTCGCCTTCCGCTCCTGTTGTTTTGGTCCAGAAGAATGGCTCGTGCGTTTCCAGAATGTGGCGCGTCACCGGACAGTGCCGCACATAGGTCTCAGCATCAACCGGCTCACCTGTACTAAACCAGTCGCCTTCTAGCCAATAAATGCTCTCGACCACTTCGTCCCGAGCGGCAGATGCCGAAAACAGCACGAAGCGGTCGTAACCGAGCGGGGCACTGAACGCGCGAACCTCCTTTTCGATTGCGGCAACGGTTCTGGCACCCTCGATGACGATGGCGCTCCGGAATGCCGCTTCCACCGCGACCGAATTCGACATCAGGCCCTGACTTCCTTGAGCAACGTCTCGGCCGCAAGCTTGCCGAGTGCATTGCCGGCCAGTGGACTGTCTCCGGTGATCAGCTTGCGATCCCTGTGCACAGCGCCCGAGATGCCATGGTTGATGATCTCAAAGCCGAGAGCCGTCAGCTTCTCGCCAAATTTCCAGGTCAGGTGACCGGGCATGTAGCCGATATCGGGCGTCTTGGCGTCGAGCGCGTCGGGGAAGGCGCAAATTTTTTGACCGCGATAGATGTCGCTGTCGCCGACCGCGAGGAAGGCCGCAGGGCCATGGCACAGGGAGATGACGAATCTGTCGTTCGCCGCCGCCCATTCCAGGACTGCGCCGACATCCTTGCTCTCGGGAATGCCGATCAGCGCTCCATGGCCGCCGGGGATGAAGATCGCTGCATAGTCGTCGAGACCTTGCGCGATGACATCGGACAAGGTCAGCGGCTGCTTGAATTGCGGATGATATTTGGCGAAGAAGCCTTTCACTTCCTCGTCTTCGGAAGGCATAGCCCAATATTCGAATTTGACCGGATTTCCCGATACGGTCGCCACGTCGAATGCAAAACCCGCTTTATCGAGATGGTACATGGGCAACAGCGTCTCCACCGGGTGGTTGCCGGTCGAGAAAAAGCTGCCGTTGTCGGTCAGAAGGTAGCGCTCGTCGGCCCCGATCATCAGGATCTTTTTCCCGCCCTTATAAAGATTTGGGTAATCGGCACCGCTCAGATCGGACTTTGGCGAGGTGAACTGACTTAGGGAATAGCTTGAGGGAAAGAACGCATCCTTCTCTGCCGGATCAGGTTGCGGTTTCTTGTCGGAAGTATTTTGAGCGGACATATAAAGCCTCATTGGTTTTTCGTAGAGTGTCCAAAGATGCCGTGTCAATAGGCTTGGCGCAATGAGGGATTTCCGTCAACGAAATGACAGAGTTCGAGCTGCTTAGCCACGCTACCGCAAGCACGGTTTAAGTGAGCTGAGCTAAGCGTGGCGGCATCTCAAGCGGCCGCGATGGTCTTGCGGCGCGGTTCGTTACATACAGCATGCTTGTACCTGATTGATGGCGGTGTCGCTGGAGTCGCTTTCCAGCAAATCGCCCCATCTCCGGCGCCAGCAAAGGCCCTACGCGGTTGACGGTAAAAGCGATGGTAACGGCCTATTTCGATCACAGCCAAATCCTTTAACCACGCGGGTTTGGGCTGTCTGTTGATGATCGAGTGAAAGTGATCTAGGCGACGCTCTCACGTTGCAGAGAGCGTCGAGCAAGATCGGGTGATGAAGCGATGCAAAATCGCTTCACCACGGTCATCGCATAGCACCACGGCACCATGCCGTCTTCCAGGCGCCGACCCGCGCGAATCAGACCTCAAGGATACGGAAACGCCGCAACGTATCGATCTGAAACTGCAGGCAGCGCGCGCGGTACTCGCGGCAAAGGCGCTCGGCCGTGGCGCTGTCGCCGGCACGTATCGCTTCGACGATGGCCCGATGTCCGGCCGCCGGCATGTCGGCCAACGCTGTTAGCCTCAACGTAAGATCGCGTACGCGCCGAATTTGATCCCAGCATTCATTGACGATCTGAGCGAGCCGCGGATTGCCGCCGAGTTTCAGCAGGTGCGAGTGAAAGGCATCGTCGGCGGCGACCCAGGCATCCGGGTCGTTTTTCTCGCGCGCGCGATCCATTGCGTTGCACGCCTGGTTGAAGATCGTCAGGTCCTTTGCGCGCAGCTTCGCCGCTGCGACGATGCCGGCCGCAGTGGCCTCGAGACTGGTCTGCACCTGGTGGATTTCCTCGATATCGGCGAGCGACACCTGGCGCACACGGATGCCGTGACGCGGCACGATCTGCAGCAGATTTTCCTTTTGCAGACGGACCAGCGCCTCGCGCACGGGCGTGCGACTGACGCCGAACAGACTGACCAGATCGCGTTCGAGCAATTGCATGCCCGGGCGAAATTCATTGCTGAGGATTTTCGCGCGGAGTTGTTGATACACCGAATCGGTGGATTTTTCGCGCGGCGTGGTCATGGGGCGTTTCTGTCTCGCCGATGGAGTGGGCCGTTTGAGCCACAGGGTTGGGTCGATTGGGCTCTTATTATAGTGCGGACCCTGCCTCCTTCCTGTCCCCGCATCGTTTGGCAAATCCGCAAAAGAAAATGGCGCGAATGCTCGCGCCATTTTCTCCTTCCCCGAGGCCGGGGACTGCCGTCGTTATCCGCAGACGCTCACCGGTCCCAGACCTCGTCCGGCAACGGCAATCCCGCCAGATCATGCGCGGTGAGCGGCCGGTCAACCTGTATCCCTTCGCTTTCGAGCATCAACATGACCTGCCGCGTGTGCTGTGCACTGTGCCAGGCCGTGCGCTCGAGCACCTCATGCATGGGACGCCTTCCATAGTAGGTCGGTACGTCAAATGCAAGAGACGGGTCAGCCTCGCTGTCCCACCACGCCCGCAAGCGCGTCCTCACGGTTTCACCCCACGCCGCAATGTCCTCCGGCCCCCACTGCGCGGGCGGCACATCATCGAATCCCTCAAAGCGCAATTCGATCTGCTGCGCCGCCTCGATCCCCATTTCCGCGACACGAAACACATGAAACGTCAGCCCCGCAGGCGTGCGGTTGCGATTTCTGAACGGTTCACGAAACGCCGCGCCGCTGAATTGCCGCGTATATCTCGCATTCGATTCAAGTACCCGTTCGAGGCGGCTCACCAGTTCGGTTGGGGGCAGCGGTTCTATCGCCGTGGTTTTTAGATCCAGGAACTTGATCACGTCATTGATCGACTGACAAAACGTGTATTTGCCGCCAAGCGCGACCACCGGCACGCTACGTGCGCCCAATGCGGCCAGTTGCTCGCGCCCGGCGGGGTCGTTGTGCACGTCGATGGATTCGAACTCGATGCCGTGTTTCGTCAGAAATTCCTTGGTGCGCAGACAGGACGAACAGCCGGGTTGCCAGAACACCTTGATTTTTGCAGGGGCCGCGGTTTGCATCACTCACTCCTTTCGGGCGGGTCAACGTCAGGCACAGCCGCCTGGGACGCGACCGCCGGTTGCTACATTGTTGCCAGGTGGTGCGCGTGCGCAAAGCAATGCTTGAGCATGCCGTCATCGCGAACCACGATGACAACGAATGGCCGTGGGCTATTTAGGTACACTGGCCAGACCCGATGCCGGGTCCGCGGCGTATGCTTAAGCCCGTAGCCGGGCTGGGCGGCACTGGGCAAACCGGTCATTTCACTGCGGGACGTCATGTCGACACTCGATCCGCTTTCGCTCAGGCTGTTTGTCAGCGTCGCAGAAGCCGGCACCATCGCGGCCGCTGCGGAACGCGAACACATCGCGGCGGCGGCCGTCAGCAAACGAATCAGCGAAATCGAAGCGGTACTGGGCGTCACGCTTCTGCGGCGGACCAACAAAGGCGTCGCGCTAACCGCTGCGGGTGAGCGGCTCGTCGCGCTGGCGCATCGCGCATTGCATGAACTCGACGAGGTCGCGGTGCAGATGCGCGATTGCGCGGGTGGGGTCAGCGGTCTGATACGGATTGCGGCGAACGTTTCGTCGGTCGTGCAGTTTCTGCCGGGCGAAATTCAGGCATTCGCCGCGCAACATCCCCGGATTCAGATCCAGCTCGAGGAAAAGCCCAGCATCGGTGTGGTGAAGGCTGTCGCGGACAATGCGGTCGATATTGGCGTGTTTACGTCGGTGCCGCACGGCTATGACGTGCAGACATTCCCGTATCACCAGGACCGTCTGATACTTGTCATGCCGGCTGGCCACCCGCTGGCGCAGCGCAAGGCGGTCGCTTTCGCGGATACGCTCGCCTTCGAGTACGTCGGTCTGCCGTCTGATACGGCGATCAGTCAGCAACTCACGCGCGCGGCTCACGCGCATGCCCGGCCGGTCAACCTGCGCATTCAGGTAACGGGCTACGACGCGCAATGCCTGATGATCGCCGCGGGACTCGGCCTCGGTGTCATGCCCTGTGCCGTCGCCCGGCAGCAGGCGGCTAAACTCGGGCTGTCGCTGGTCGAGCTGACCGATGCCTGGGCTGAGCGCGATCTGCTGCTGGCGGTCCGCTCGCTGGACGCATTGCCGGTTGCCTGCCGCATGCTCGTCGCCCATCTGTGCGGCGTGTAAGCGAGCTTGCGGCGCGGCAATAAGCGTTTCCCTTCCTCCCGTCGCCCGGTTCCTGGTGCTAGCATCCAAGCGTCGGCGCATCGCGCCCGGTTTTGGCGCGACGGTGCGCTTGCCATGCCGGGTTGCCGCGTCCGCTGGGCGCCGCGAGGAGAGACGTCGTGCCAGAACGCAAATCGGCCAAGCCAGCGCAGCCAGTCAGGCGTGCCGCTCCCGACCATCAGGCTTCGCCACCGCTCAGCAAGGCACGCGCGGCACGTAGCGGGAAAACTCCGGTAGCCGAAACGCAGCAGGAATCCCGGCCCGTTGCGCAGCCAGGGCCGCGCAACGGTAACTCGTCGCAACACGCCTACGACCGCCTCAGGCAGATGATCATTGAAAGCGAGCTGACGCCAGGCTCCTATCTGCTTGAACAGGACCTCGCGCTTATGTTCGGCGTGAGCCGTACACCGATCCGCGAAGCCGCGATCCGGCTGCAGGGTGAGGGCCTCGTGGAGATCGTGCCGCGTCATGGCATCCGCATCGTGCCGACGTCGGTCTCCGACATCAGCTACATCTATCAGGTCTTGATCAGTCTCGAGTCGACCGCTGCGGCTTTGGTGGCAGCGCGCAGCGACGTCGATCTGAGTCCGCTCGAAAAGGCATGTCAGCAGATGACGGACGCCCTCGACGCGCAGGATATGCACGCGTGGGCCGCTGCCGACGAGGCCTTTCACGAAGCGCTAGTACATCTCGGCGGCAACGCACGGCTCGCGCAGGTCGTGATGAATTGTCGTGACCAGGTGCATCGGGTGCGCCGTTTTACGCAGCAACTCAGACCGCACCCGCAACCGAAAAAATCCATCGCCGAGCATTACGAAATTATCGAGGCCATGCGTCGCGGCGATGCAGCGCGCGCGACCCGTCTATACCGCGCGCATCGTGAGCGCGGCTGGCGCGAACAGACTGCGGTGCTGCAGCAATATGGCATCCATCAGGCCTGAAAGCGGATGAGCCGGCGTCGGCAGGACGGGTAAACCTAGCCGCGAAATACCGCATCCGTACTGTACTTTGCGCGATTTAATGCATACATTAACTTACACGGTGATGGGGTTTCGTCGACTGGATCGACCCTGTTGCTGACCGGCCGCCGGCGTCGGACGCGCGGCGGCATAACGAATATGACGGCCAGTCGACCGTCAATCGTGGAAGGAGACAAAGCACATGGATGCGGTTCGCAATGTCGTGCGGGGTATCTGTCTGAGCGCGGTGCTGGCGCTGGTGAGCGCCGGTTCCCACGCCAGTTCGTTGACGGTCACGCACTGGGGCGACGGCATGTATGGCGTGCCGTTCGCCGTCGCGCTTGATAAGGGTTTCTTCAAGGAAGAGAAAGTCGACGTAACCGGTTTCATCACGTCGGAAGGGGGCGGAACGAGTATCCGCAATGCGATGGCCTCCGATATTCCCTATGGTGAAGTCGCGTTGCCGGCAGCCATCGCCGCGGTGAAGCAGGGTGTCGATTTGACGATCGTGCACGGCGGCGTGCAAAGTCTCGGCGATCTGGTGTGGGTCGAAATGAAGAACGGTTCGATCACCGGCATCAAGCAGATGAAAGGCAAGACGATTGGCTACAGCAGCCCGAAATCGACGACCGACATGATTTCCACAATCGCGCTCGAGCGTGTTGGTCTTCTTGGCCAGGTGCAACGAAAACCGGTCGGCAGTTCGAGCGGGATGCTCACTTCGCTGCAGCAGGGTGCGGTCGATGTCGGCTATATGACCGAGCCGTCATATAGCGCGAAGAAAGAAGGATTGCGTATTGCGTTCCGCTCGAACGACGTGGTGCCGAATGAAACGCAGACCGTCGGCATTGTGCGCACCGACTATCTGAAGGCGCATCCCGACGTCATCCGCGGCATCATCGCCGCGCGCCGCAAGGCGGTCGTCTACATGGCGACGCATCGTGCGGAGGCTGCCCAGATACTCGCCAGGGAGTACAAGATGGATCCGGCGGTCGCGGCCTCGGCGATCAACAACGTGCTCGATAGCGACCCGAAGTACTGGAGCGAAGGCAGCTTCGACTACAAGGGTATGGACGAAGTATTGAAAGGCCTCGTGCTGGTCAAGGCCATTCCGGAAGGTCCGTTCGACTGGACGAAGATCGTCGATGAATCGATGTTGCCAGCCGATCTGCGCAGCAGGAAGTGAGGTCTCGATGAGCGCGCTATCCCGTCGCAACGCCAATATCTCGATGGTCGCCCCGAGCACGCTGTCCGCCGACGGCAAGAGCATCGAGGCCACCCTCACCGATGTCACCCGCATTTATCAGGGCAGCGACGGTAAGCCGCCGTTTCACGCACTTGGACCAGTAAGCCTCGAACTGCGCGCGGGCGAGTTCTTCTCCGTGGTCGGGCCGTCCGGCTGCGGCAAATCCACGCTGCTCGATGTGCTTGCAGGCTTGAATCCGCCGAGTGGCGGGGCGGTGACGTTCGAAGGCAAGCCGGTAGGCGCGCAAGTGCCAGACGGTGTGGCAGTCGTGTTTCAGGAAGACGCAAGCTTCCCCTGGCTCGACGTGTTCGACAACGCGGCATTCGCGGCGCGACAGGCCGGCGTCGCCGAGGCGGAAGTGCGCGCGCGAGTCGATCACGCGCTCGCGTTCATGGGACTCAGATCGTTCGCGCATGCCTACCCTGCGCAATTGTCGGGTGGCATGCGTCAGCGGGTCTGCATCGCGCGCGCGATGGTGGTCCGGCCGCGCCTGATGCTGCTCGACGAACCGTTCGGCGCGCTCGACCAGCAGACGCGCCTTCTGATGGGTGACGAAACGCTCAAGCTGTGGCGCGACACCGGCGCCACGGTGCTGTTGATTACTCATTCGATCGATGAGGCGGTGTTGCTCTCGGATCGCATTGGCGTGATGTCTGCATGTCCCGGCCGCTTCATCGCGACCATTGAAACCGGCTGGCCGCGCATGCGCGATAGCACGACTGCGCTCGATGCGCGCTTCGGCCAACTGACTGCGCAAGTGTGGGGCCTTCTGCGAGAAGAAGCGCTCAAAGCGCTCGGGAGCCAGCAATGAGCACCGCCGCGCGCTGGCGACTCGGACTGGTTGTCGGACTGATCGTGCTGCTGGAAATCGCGAGCCGCGCTGCGTGGATCAATCCGATCTCCTTTATTCCGCCATCGCGGATGATGGTCAGTGCGGTGCAGTTATTGCTATCCGGCCAGTACACCACGGACATTCTGCAAACGATCGGCAGCGCGTTGCTTGCGGTGGTATTCGCCGTGGTCGTCGGGTTCGCCGGCGGCGTATTGCTGTTCCGGTTGCCGCGTGTGCGCCGCGTGCTGGACCCGCTGCTGCTGTCGTACTACGCGGTGCCCATATTCGTGCTTTACCCGATCCTGATCGTCGTGCTCGGATTGAATCGCTGGCCGCTGGTGGGCATCGGCTTTCTGTTCGCGGTCGTGGCGATGGCGGTCAATACGCTCAACGGTCTTGAGCGCGTGCCTCGCGTGCTGATGCGTACGGCCCGCGTGTGCCGCCTGAATACCTTCGACGAAATCCGTCTGATCACGTTGCCGTCGAGTTTGCCGTTTGTGTTTACCGGCATCAAGCTGACCGTCGTCTACGCAATTATCGCGGTGGTGGCCGGCGAATTCGTGCTGTCGGGATCGGGATTCGGTTATCAGATCGCCTTCGCCTACAACAACTTCGACAATCCGACCATGTACGGCCTGATGGTGCTGATGCTGTTGTTCGTCGGTACGATCAACGCCTTGCTGCGTGCTGCCGAAGCGCGCCTTTACCGGCGCATTCGCCGGGAGGCCGTATGAGCACCACCGTCGTGGTACATGTCGCTAGGCCGCGTCATGCAAGGCGTTGGCTCGACAGCGTCGCGCTGGTCGTCGCGCTGGCGGTACTGTGGCAGTTACTCAGCGAATGGCTCGGCCCGGATGCGGTCACTACGCCCTGGCGCACGATAGCGCGGGCGGTTCATATCGTCAGCGATCCGGATTTTCCGGCGAGTCTCTCCGTGACGGCCTTTGCATTCGGTTCGGCCTTTCTTATCTCGGCAGCGGGCGGTGTCTGTCTGGGCATGGTGCTCGGTGCGCGCAAGCTTCCGGGCGACGTCATGGAGCCGCTCATGATGGGCTTCTATTCGATCCCCAAGGTCACGCTATATCCGGTCGTATTGCTCGCGTTCGGCCTCGGCTTATGGGCCAAGATCGTGTTCGGCGTGATGCACGGCATCGTGCCGATCACCATTTTCACCATGAATGCGGTGCGCAACCTGCCGCCCATCTATACACGGGCGGCGCGCACCTATCACATGAGTCCGTTCGCGTTCGCGCGCCACGTGTTGTTGCCCGCGTGCGTGCCCGAGGTGGTCGCCGGTTTGCGCATCGGTTTCTCCCTGACCTTGCTCGGCACGCTGATCGGCGAAATGTTCGCGTCGCAAAGCGGCATCGGCCACATGCTGATGATCGCGATGAACCGCAGCGAGACCAGCACGATCATGGCGCTCGCGCTGATGCTGTTCGTCTTTGCGACCCTCGTCAATCTGCTGTTGCTTGCGTGGCAGCGGCATCTCACCCATAGCAACTGAGCAGGAGCGGTCGATGAGCACGTCCCGGAAGCTGAAGGAGATTCTCAAGAGCGGACGCTTTGTCGTCGCGCCTGGTGTATTCGACATGTTTTCCGCGCGTGTCGCTGACCGGCTGCCGTTCGAGGCGCTGTACATGACAGGATATGGCGTATCCGGTTCGTATCTCGGCGTGGCGGATGCAGGCCTCGCCAGCTATGCGGACATGGTGGGGCGCGCCCGGCAGATTGCCGAGGGCATCGACAAGCCCTTGATCGCGGACGCCGATACGGGCTTCGGCGGCCTGATCAACGTGCGGCATACGGTGCGCGGCTACGAAGCCGCCGGGGTGCAGGCGATCCAGATGGAAGACCAGGTGATGCCGAAGAAATGCGGCCATACCCAGGGCCGCCAGGTTGTGCCGCTCAACGAGATGCTGAAGAAGATCGAAGTCGCGCTGGAAGCACGCCGCAGCGACGATATGCTGA
Source organism: Paraburkholderia caffeinilytica (assembly GCF_046030355.1). Classification (GTDB taxonomy): domain Bacteria; phylum Pseudomonadota; class Gammaproteobacteria; order Burkholderiales; family Burkholderiaceae; genus Paraburkholderia; species Paraburkholderia caffeinilytica_B. Next base: position 98,976 of record NZ_JAQQCQ010000004.1, on the reverse strand, counting down.
TCATTGCCCGCACCGATTCGCGTACCACGCTCGGTCTCGACGAAGCGATCCGGCGCGGCAAGGCTTTCGCTAGCGCGGGCGCGGACATCGTGTTCGTCGAATCGCCGGAAAGCGCGGAGGAGTTTCAGCGAATCGGTGGCGAACTGGGGGGAAGCGGCGCATGGCTGTTCGCCAACATGGTGCCCACCGGCCGTTCGCCGGTCGTGGCGAGCAGCACGCTCAAGGAGTGGGGCTTCAGTATTGCAATCTATCCGTCAATCGGCATGGCTGCGGCCACGGCGGCGCTGGATAGCGCGTACCGTCACCTGCTCGATCACGGCGACTCGCTCGATCTGCAGGTGCCTTCGTTCACGATGGACCAGTTGCACGAACTGGTAGGCTTCCCCGAGGTGTGGGAATTCGAGAAGCGTCACGCGCAAAACAGCGAGGCCACGTCATGAACGCGCCGCGCACGCTGTTCGACAAGTTGTGGGACAGCCACACCATTGCGCATTTGCCGGGCGGCGTCGATCTGTTGCAGGTGGATCGCAACCTGATGCATGAGTTGACCGGCGTCGAAGCGATGCGCGTACTCGAAGCCCGCAATCTGCCGGTGAGCAACCCCGAGCTGACCTTTGCCACGCTCGATCACGTCATCTCCACGCAACCCGGACGCCGCGCCGGGGATGCGGCCTGGAGCACGACGATGGTCGACGCGTTGCGCGGGCAGATGAAACAGCACGCTATCCCCTTGTTCGATATTGGCCCGGAAGGCAAACAGGGCATCGTCCACGTGATCGGACCGGAACTGGGTTTGTCGCTGCCCGGGACGCTGATCGTGTGCGCCGATAGCCATACCTGCACGCATGGGGCGTTGGGCGCGCTCGCGTTCGGCATCGGCTCGACTGAACTGGTGCATGTGCTGGCCACGCAGACCGTGCGCCAGAAGAAGCCGCACACGATGCGCATACGCTTCAAAGGGGCCGTTGCCGAAGGCGTCACGGCCAAGGACATGATCCTGTTCGTGATCGGTGCGCTGGGCGCGGGCGCCGGCACCGGCTACGCCGTGGAGTTCGCCGGCGAGGCAGTCGAAGCGCTGTCCATGGAGGCGCGTCTTACGCTGTGCAATCTGACGATCGAACTCGGCGCCAAGTTCGGCTTCGTCGCACCGGATGAGACGACCTTCGCCTACCTGCGTGGCCGTCCGTATGCGCCGCAGGGCGCGGATTTCGACGCGGCGCTGCAGGATTGGCGAAACTTGCCGACCGACCACGGCGCGCAATTCGACCGCGAAGTCGAGATCGACGCCGCGGCAATCCCGCTGCAAGTCACATGGGGCACGAGCCCCGAGCATGTCATCGCGATCGACGCAGCCGTTCCCGATCCGCGCAACGAATCCGATCCCGCGCGCCGCGATGCGCTGCAACGCGCACTCGACTACATGGGCTTGCAGGTCGGGCAGCATCTGGACGAGTTGGCGGTCAATCGCGTGTTCATCGGCTCGTGCACGAACAGCCGCCTCGAAGATCTGCAGGCGGCGGCGCGCGTAGTGGCGGGCCATCATATCGCCGATGGCGTGACCGCGTGGGTCGTACCCGGCTCGTTGAGCGTGGCGCGCGAGGCGGAAGCGCAAGGTCTTGCGCAGATCTTCCGCGCGGCGGGTTTCGATTGGCGCGAGCCTGGCTGCTCGATGTGCGTTGGTGCGAACGGCGATGTGGTAGGGCGCGGCGAGCGTTGCGTATCCACGTCGAATCGCAACTTTGTCGGCCGCCAGGGACCGGGTGCGCGCACGCATCTGGCGAGTCCGGCCGTGGCCGCGGCCAGCGCGCTGGCTGGTCACATTGCTGCACCAGCCAGCGTACAGACGGGAACTGCATCATGAAACCGTTCACGGTAGTCAAAGGTGCGGCTGCCCCGCTGCTGCGCAATAACGTCGATACCGATCTGATCATTCGTATCGAACGGATCTCGCAACTGGTGCGCGGACAACTCGGTCCATGGCTCTTCGAGACCTTGCGTTATCAGGAAGGCGGTCCGGAGCAGGGCGAGCGCGAGGCGTTCGTGCTCAATCAGCCCGCGTTCCGGCATACCGTCTTTCTGCTGGGTGGCGCGAACTTCGGTTGCGGCAGTTCACGCGAAATGGCTGTGTGGGCGCTTGAAGAATTCGGCATTCGCTGCGTGATCGCACCTTCGTTCGGCGACATCTTCTACAACAACTGTCTGCAAAACGGGCTGTTGCCAATCGTTCTGGATGCCACCGCGATCGAGCAACTTGCGGCGGCCGCCGCCGGCGGCGCGCCGCTCGAAGTCGATCTGCGCGCGCTGGAGATTCGCGCCAGCGGGCTCGTGCCGATGTCGTTCGAATTTGATGCCGCGCGCCAGCGGGTCCTGCTCGAAGGTCTCGACGAAGTCGATCAGACGCTGCGTCTGGCCGACGCGATCGACGCGTTTCGCAGCGCCGATCGCATCAAACGCAACTGGGCTTACATGCCGCGTTAATTTGCCCGCTTGCATTGACAGCAGCAGTTGCGCTGACGCAACCCGCAAGCATCGCTTGATCCGACCTTACCGGGAGAAGCACCGTGAGCCGCTCAGCACGTTTCAGGGAATTGTTGAGGTCACCGCCGTTCGTATGCCTCGGCGCGCATGATGCCGTGACCGCGAAGCTCGCCGAACAGGCGGGCGCCAAAGCGATCTATGTCAGCGGCTTCGCCGCGTCCGCGATCGTGGCCGGGCAGCCGGATGTGGGGCTGTTGACGCAGACGGAGATGTTCGATCATATCCGCCGTATTTGCCGGGTGACATCGCTGCCGGTCTTCGCCGATGCGGATACCGGTTACGGCGGCATCCTCGACGTGCAGCGCACCATCCGGCTCTGGGAAGAAGCGGGCGCGTCGGTCCTGCATCTGGAAGATCAGGCCGTACCGAAGAAATGCGGCCACTTTGCCGGCAAGCAGGTGATACCTACGGAAGAGATGCAGGCGAAGTTGCGGGCGATGCTGGCCGCGCGAACCGATCCTGATTTTTTCGTGGTCGCGCGAACCGATGCGATTGCCGTGACGGGATTGAACGATGCGATCGAGCGCCTCACGGCCTATGCCGAGGCGGGCGCCGATGGTCTGTACGCCGACGCGCCGGAAAGCATCGAACAGATGCAGGAGCTCGTGCGGCGGCTCAAACCGCTAGGCAAGCCGATCCTGTTCAACATGGCGCGCTCCGGCAAAAGCCCCTACCTGACGTTAGACCAGGTCTACACGCTTGGATTCGACTACGCGCTGTGTCCGATCGAGCCGATGTTTGCCATGCATAAGGCGGTCAAGGAGATGATGGAGATCTTTATGCGGGAAGGCTCGACCGATGCGGTCGCGGACCGCATGACCTCGTTCGAGGACTTCAATCGTTTTGTCGGTCTTGACGACGCGGTGGCCGAAGAAGCATCGTTTAACCTGGTGAGTGGCGAGCTCGAGCGTAAAGCCGGCGCGACCTGAAGCGCGCAGCATGCCAAGGTTTGCCTGCCAGCGCATTCTCCCGCAATTTGTTACTCTCGCTGCAAAAACCTAACCCGTCCTATACGGACGCAAGGAGTTTGCAGCATGAGTGATTCAGCCGATTACACGCCGCCGAAAGTCTGGACCTGGAACAAAGATAACGGTGGCCGATTCGCCAACATCAATCGCCCTATTGCAGGGGCTACGCACGACAAGGATCTGCCGGTCGGCATTCATCCGCTGCAACTGTATTCGCTCGCCACGCCCAATGGCGTGAAGGTCACCGTTATGCTCGAAGAGCTGCTCGCTCTCGGTCACGGTGGCGCGGAGTACGACGCCTGGCCGGTCAGGATCGGCGATGGCGAACAGTTCGGCAGTGGCTTCGTAGCGGCGAACCCGAACTCGAAAATTCCCGCGCTGGTGGATCGCAGCGGCACGAAGCCAATCAGAGTGTTCGAGTCCGGTGCGATTCTTCTTTATCTCGCGGAAAAATTCGGAGCGTTTCTGCCTGCCGCGCCCGATGCTCGCGCCGAGTGCCTGTCGTGGCTCTTCTGGCAAATGGGAAGCGCACCGTACCTCGGTGGTGGCTTCGGCCATTTCTACGCGTATGCGCCAACAAAAATCCAATATGCGATCGACCGCTTCTCCATGGAAGTGAAACGTCAGCTCGACGTACTCGACAAGCAACTCGCAGCCAACCAGTACGTCGCAGGCAGCGAGTACACCATCGCCGATATGGCTATCTGGCCCTGGTACGGCGGCCTTGTGGAAGGGCGGCTCTACGAGGCCGGCGAATTCCTGTCGGTGCAAGACTATCAGCACGTCCAGCGCTGGGCGAATTCGATTGGCGAGCGCCCCGCGGTGCAGCGGGGGCGCAAGGTCAACCGGCTCTTTGGCGAGCTCGCGGATCAACTCCATGAGCGGCATGCCGCGAGCGATTTCGAGTTCAATACGCAAGACAAGCTCACGCAAGACAAGCTCACTGAGCAGAAATAGCGGTGACCCGAAATAGGCGTACCGACTTATCTGCCATTGAAGGTAATCCGCATTGGCCGTTGCGCAAAACGCCAGTAATAGACGGTGTCCATGCCGGACGTAAATTATGGTAATAAAAAAATAGATTCGCTCCGGCAAGCTTGTTATGGCGTTTCCGGAGGCGCATCGGTGCGGGTGTTTAATCGAAAAACCACGTCGGATGCGGGCAGAAGCGTGTCCGGCGGGTTTGCGGACAGAGCCGGCGCGCGCTAGCGAGCGCATCGGCAGATACACGAAACCGCGCGAGGTGCTCTGCAAGTTTATTTCCGGTTGTGTACATTTTCGCTTCAGCCGTCTTTGGAACAAAGATCATGTGGCGTGTCATGCAGCAACACCTAGCCGGCAACGACGGTCGTGATATCGGCCCGGGCTTTCCACGAACCCCGTGGCCAGCCGATGCATTCCCGGGGCAGCTCACGTGCGATGGGTTGTCAGGAGACCCATCAACTCAACACCGAGTCCTGGAATTGCTATGCTTGCGCTAGTACGTATTGCCCTCCGGCGGCCCTACACGTTCGTTGTCCTCGCGATCCTTATCCTGATCATAGGGCCGCTATCCGCGCTCAAGACGCCGACCGACATCTTTCCCGACATTCGCATTCCCGTGATCAGTGTGGTCTGGCAATACACCGGCTTGCCGCCCGACCAGATGGTGGGACGCATCACGTCGCCATTCGAACGTTCGCTGACCACCACCGTCAACGACATTCAGCACATCGAGGCTGAGTCGGTGAACGGCTTTGGGATCATCAAGATTTTCTTCCAGCCAGGCGTGAACATCAGCAACGCGAACGCGCAGGTCACGGCGGTGGCGCAAACGCAGTTGCGGCAGTTGCCGCCAGGCACCACGCCGCCCCTGATCCTGAACTACAACGCGTCGACGGTGCCGATCATCCAGCTCGCGTTATCGGGCAAAGGGTTGTCCGAGCAGAACCTCGGCGACCTCGGGTTGAACCAGTTGCGCCCGGCGCTCGTCACCGTGGCCGGCGCGTCGATTCCTTATCCGTTCGGCGGCAAATCGCGTCAGGTACAGATCGACGTCAATCCGGCCGCGATGCAGGCGCGCGGGCTGTCGGCGCAGGACGTCGCGAACGCGCTAGCCAGTCAGAATCTGCTCACACCGATCGGTACGGAAAAGATCGGCGATCACGAATACACATTGCAACTGAACAACGCACCGTCCGCGCTCAAGGCGCTCGGCGATCTGCCGATCAAAGCGGTCAACGGCACCACCGTGTATATCCACGACGTTGCCAATGTGCGCGACGGCAGTCCGCCGCAAACGAATATCGTGCACGTGGACGGCAAGCGTTCCGTGCTGATGTCAGTGCTGAAGAACGGTTCGGTGTCGACGCTCGGCATTATCTCGGGCATCAAGCAGCACGTCATCGACGCGAAACCGTCGTTGCCCGACGCGCTGCAGATCGCGCCGATCGGCGACCAGTCGCTGTTCGTGCGCGCGGCGATCAGCGGCGTGGCGCGCGAAGGCGTCATCGCGGCCGCGCTGACCAGTCTGATGATCCTGCTGTTCCTAGGCAGCTGGCGCTCGACGGTCATCATCGCGACCTCGATTCCGCTCGCCATTCTCGGATCGATCGCGGCGTTATCGGCGCTCGGCGAAACGCTCAATATCATGACGCTCGGCGGCCTCGCGCTCGCGGTGGGGATTCTCGTCGACGATGCAACCGTCACGATCGAAAACATCAACTGGCATCTGGAGCAGGGCAAGCAGGTTGAAGAAGCCATTCTCGACGGCGGTGCGCAAATCGTCACGCCGGCGTTCGTCGCGCTGCTGTGTATCTGCATCGTGTTCGTGCCGATGTTTTTCCTCGAAGGCGTGGCGCGTTTTCTATTCGTGCCGATGGCCGAAGCCGTGATCTTCGCGATGATCTCGTCGTTCATCCTGTCCCGCACGCTCGTGCCGACGATGGCGAAGTACCTGCTGCATCCTCACAAGCTGGACGAAGCAGAGCATGAAAAGAAACGCCCCGGACCACTTGGACGCTTCCAGCAGGGCTTCGAACGGCGCTTCGAAAAGGTCCGCGCCGGCTATCACGGCATTCTCGAAGTGGCGCTGAATCATCGCGCGCCTTTCGTGATCTGTTTCCTCGCCTTCGTGCTCGTGTCGTTCGCGCTGGTGCCATTGCTCGGACGCAACTTTTTTCCTGCTGTGGACGCGGGTCAGATTCTGCTTCACGTTCGCGCGCCGGTGGGGGTGCGTGTCGAGAAAACCGCGCAGATCTTCTCCGACGTGGAGAACTCGATCCGCCAGATCATCCCGCCCGACGAACTCGGCACGATGGTGGACAACATCGGCTTGCCCGTCAGCGGTATCAATCTCGCGTACAACAACACGGGCACCATCGGCTCGCAGGACGGCGACATCCAGATCGCGCTGAACGAAGATCACCACCCCACGGCGGACTACGTGCGGCAAATGCGCGAGAAGCTGCCGCGGCTTTTCCCGGGTATCACCTTTTCGTTTCCACCCGCGGACATCATCAGCCAGATTCTGAACTTCGGCTCGCCAGCACCCGTCGATCTGCAGGTCCGCGGTAACAATCTGCCCGGCAATTTCGTCTATGCAAACCGTCTGTTGCGCGAGATCCGCCAGATCCCGGGCGTGGTCGACGCGCGCATCCAGCAGGCGCAAAATTCGCCGACCTTCAACGTCGACGTGGATCGCACCCGCGCGCAATTGCTCGGCATCAACGAGCGGGACGTAACGAACAGTCTGGTGGTGAACCTCGCCGGTTCGAGTCAGGTCGCGCCGACGTTCTGGCTGAACAATGCGAACGGTGTGTCGTATCCGATCGTGATGCAGACACCGCAATACAGTCTCGATTCACTCGCTTCGCTGCAGAATCTACCCATTACGTCCAGTTTGCAGAACAGCGGCCAGATTCTCGGCGGCCTCGCGACTGTCGAGCGGACCAACACGAACGCGGTCGTCAGCCAGTACAACATCCAGCCAATGGTCGAGATCTTCGCGACCACCCAGGACCGCGACCTCGGCGCGGTTGCGGCCGACATTCAGCGCGTGGTGCAGAACAACGCCGCCACGCTGCCGAAAGGCTCCACGGTTGCGCTGCTCGGTCAGGTCCAGACCATGAACAGCGCGTTCGCCGGCATGCTGTTCGGCCTGCTCGGCGCGGTCGTGCTGATCTATCTGGTCGTGGTCGTCAACTTCCAGTCCTGGGCCGATCCGTTCGTGATCGTGATGGCCTTGCCTGCGGCGCTTGCCGGCATCATCTGGATGTTGTTCGCCACGCACACCACGCTATCGGTTCCCGCGCTGACCGGGGCGATCATGTGCATGGGCGTGGCAACCGCCAATTCCATTCTGGTGGTCAGTTTTTGCCGCGAGCGGCTCGCCGAGCACGGCGATCCAATGAAGGCCGCGCTGGAAGCCGGCTTCACCCGTTTCCGTCCGGTGCTGATGACCGCTCTGTCGATGATCATCGGCATGGCGCCGATGGCGCTCGCGCTGGGCGAGGGCGGTGAGCAGAACGCACCGCTTGGCCGCGCCGTGATCGGCGGTCTGATTTTCGCCACCACCGCGTCGCTGCTTCTGGTCCCGGTGATTTTCTGCATCATCCACTCGCGCCCTGGCCGCGCCATTGCCCCGACACCTGCTACGGGAGGTCCCGCTCATGTCGTCTGAACCTGTTGTCGCCAACCAGCCGGTACCGCGGCGCCGGCTCGTCACCATCGGCGTGACCGGTATCGTCATCGCAGTCATCGTCGTCGTCGCCGGTGTGACATTGCGCGTCGTCGATGCCCGCAACCTGAAGTCGTGGACCAGCGCGCAAACGATCCCGACGGTCAATGTGATTCATCCGGTGAGCGCCGCGAACGGACCGACGCTCGATCTGCCTTCGCACCTTGAAGCGTATTCACGGGCGCCGATTTTCGCGCGCGTAAGCGGCTACCTGAAGTCGTGGAGCGCCGAGATCGGCACACCGGTGAAGGCCGGGCAATTGCTCGCGGTGATCGAGTCGCCCGAACTCGATCAGCAGTTGCTGCAGGCACGTGCCGACCTCGCGAGCGCGCAGGCTAATGCGGCGCTGGCGGGAACCACCGCGAAGCGCTGGCAGGCGTTGCTCGGCACCGACTCGGTCGCGCAGCAGGAAGTCGACGAACGCACGGGCGACTACACCGCCAAGAAAGCGGCCGTGGCGGCCGCGCAGGCCAACGTCGACCGTCTCGTCGCCACCAAAGGCTTCGAGCGCATCGTCGCGCCCTTCGATGGCGTCGTGACCGCCCGCGACACGGACGTGGGCGCGCTCATCAATGCGGGCAGCGGAGGCGTGGGCCAGGAACTCTTCGTGGTCTCCGATGTGAAACGCCTTCGCGTGTACGTGCAAGTGCCGCAGGCTTACGCGCCGGATGTGCGCAGCGGCACGACCGCGACGTTGACCGTACCGGAATATCGGGGGCAGCATTTCACCGCCCGTGTGGTCGCCGCGGCGGATTCGGTCAACGTGGCGTCAGGAACGACGCTCGTGCAGCTATTGGTCGATAACACGGATGGCAAGCTGCTGCCGGGTGGCTTTGCGAGTCTGCAATTCAGACTGCCGGTTCAGCAGAATGCGGTGCGGGTTCCGGCCAGCGCGCTCGTCTTCGATGCTCACGGCTTGCGGGTTGCGACGCTCGGCGCAAATGGCCAGGTCGTGTTCAAGACGGTGACGATCAACCGCGATTTCGGCGACTCGGTCGAAATCGGCTCGGGACTCGCCGCAACCGACCGCGTGATCGATACGCCGCCCGACGGCCTCGCCGAAGGTGATCGTGTGCAGGTTGCCACAGCGGCTCGAAGCCCCAGCGCCCCGAACAAGGAGGGCGCCAATGGCTAAGGCCGCAATGCTCAGGATTCCGGCGCTTCTTGCCGGCATCGGCACGCTTGCGGCGTGCTCGCTTGCCCCGGACTACCATGTGCCGCCGACGCCGGTCGCGGCGCAGTACCGCACGCTCGGCCCGTGGGTTAGCGCGCAGCCCGCGGATCGGCTGAGCCGCACCGGCTGGTGGAAGATTTATAACGACCCGCAACTCGACGACCTCGAACAACGGCTGCTCGCTAACAATACCGATCTTGCGGCGGCTTACGCGCATTACCAGCAGGCCAAGGCTTTCGTCGATCAGGTTTCGGCCGGGCTGTACCCGAAAGTCACTGCCAGCGCAGTCCCGCAGCGCGACCGTCAGTCGGATAACCGGCCGTTGCGCGCCGGTGGTCCGGACTATTACAACTCGGCCACGCTCGGGGGCGAGATCGATTACGACCTCGATCTGTGGGGGCGGGTGCGCGATTCCGTGGCGGCAGGCAAGGACGAAGCGCTGGCCACCCAGGCTGATCTGGCCTCCGTGCAGTTGAGCCTGCAGGTTCAGCTTGCCGACAGCTTCATGCGCCTGCGCGGACTCGATCAGCAGACCCAGCTATTGACCGACACCGTCGCGGCTTACGCACGTGCGCTGGAATTGACGCAGACGCTGCATGGCGGCGGGATCGTGTCCGGTCTCGACGTATCGCGCGCGAAGACGCAATTGTCTTCGGCGAAATCACAGTTATCGCAGAACCTCGCGCAGCGCGCCCTGATCGAGCATGCGATCGCCGAATTGACGGGCGCGTCCGCATCGGAGTTCAGTCTGCCGCAGAAAACCGCGGCGATTGCGTTGCCGGTCATTCCGGTCGACCTGCCGTCCACCCTGTTGCAGCGGCGTCCCGACATTGCAGCGGCCGAGCGTCGCGTCGCCGAAGCGAATGCGAAAATCGGCGTAGCACGTGCGGCCTTTTTCCCGTCGATCACGCTGAGCTTGCAAGGCGGCGTCCAGAGTTCGATGTATGCCGGGCTGGTCAGCGCGCCGAACATCTTCTGGGCGATCGGTCCGCAACTGGTTCAATACGTGTTTGACGGCGGCCTGCGCCGCGCACAACTCGATTCCGCAAAGGCGGCAACCGATGAAGCAGGCGCGCGCTATCGCGGCGTCGTATTGTCGGCGTTCCAGCAAATCGAAGACAATCTTTCGCTGCTGCAGGATCTCAGCACGGCGCTCGAACAGCAGCGTGACGCTGTCGATTCAGCGCAGCACTCCCTGGATCTGGCGCTGAACCGATACCGCCAGGGAGCGGTCGGCTATCTCGACGTGGTACAGGCTCAGACTGCGGCGCTCGATGCGCAGCGCGGCGCCCTTGATATTCAGACGCGCTTGCTGAGCGCGAATGTGGAACTCGTCAAGGCGCTTGGCGGCGGCTGGTCGAGCGAAGAACTGGCCACCGCCGCGCAGGCGCCGGCGCTAGTCGCTGTCAGCGGTGTCAAAGGGTGACGTTCGATGCCCGCGGCGGTACTCGTCCTGGCAGTGCGGCACATGGCTGAGACGCGATCCGTCAGCGGCTCACGATTGGCCGGTGGTGTCACATCACGGAAGCACAACAGTCGCTTCTCCACCGGCTCGGCGGCATGCCGAATTCTGCGCTGAACCAGCGCGAGAACGCGCTGATTTCCGAAAAGCCCACGAGATCAGCAACATCCGAAATCGAATAGTGACGATGGCTGAGGTAGCGCAGCGCGACTGAGGCGCGTACCTCGTTCACGAGCGAAGAGAAACTGCTGCCCGTTTGTTCGAGTTGGCGTTGCAGCGTTCGCGGCGCGAGCCCAAGCCGCCGGCTCACCGGCACGATCGTGCCTTGTCCATGGGGCAGGAGGATATGGAGCGCCCGCCGGACGTCGTCGGCGATCGATCCATGCCCGGGGCGCGGATGCAGGGCGAGCAGTTCCTGCGCGTAGCGCGCAAGACAGGAATCGGCGAGTGGGTTAGGGCGGTCGAGATCCTGCCTGCTCATCACGATGCCGTCGAAGCCGCTGTCGAAATCGACCTTCTGCCCGAAAAATCGTCGGTGCACCTGGAGACTATCCGGCGCCGAGTGGGCGAAATGGATGCCGCGCGGCTCATATTGCGAGCCGAGCATCGCACGCACGAGACTGAATAGCACGCTGACCGTGAGCTCAACGATTTCGCGGCCTGGATGCGGCCGTCCGGTGACGAGCACTACGTGCAGCACCACGACATCCTGCGATTCATCGACGCGGATGGCCACGGAATCGCTCAACAGATGCCGGTATCGCTCGATCTGCGCGATCACCTGGCGCAGCGTCGCCTGATGTTGCAGGAACAGGCTGACCGGACCGAAGTCGGACAGCCGCCAGACCTCCCCGATACGCACGCCGAGTGACCCGCATCTGGAGCGTTTCTCTGACGCTTCGAACACCCGGGCGAGGCTCGATTCGGGAATCCGAAGATCCGGGCTATGCAGGCAGGCAGGGTCGAGTCCGACCTCGCGCACCGTACGGATCGCATCGATGCCCGCGGCGCTGGCGATTTCAGAATACTTGGTGAGGGACGCGCTTCGAACGAGGATGGCCATGTCTTCACCGCAAAAAATCAATTTTTCGACGTTATCGTACCCACAACCGGGTGTCTGTGCGGAATAACCAGAATCTGGCCCTTGTCGCCAAGCGTCAGGTTCTGACGTGCATTGTCAAGCGCCCGGGCGGCGGCGCTCTCACAATCGTTTTCCTGGCGCGCCGTTGTCGAGGCCGTTCACTGGATTGTCCGCCGAAGTCGGTTTGCGCGACGAGGGAAGCGTTGCATGTTGCGCGCGTGGCCTCGATGAAGCGAACCAAATGGGAAAGCGATCCAGGCGAGCGTCCACGCAGGCCCGTCCACCAGAATTTCACTCTCAAAGGAGAATCGTGATGCGGGTCGAACGATTGACTTGTTCCATTGGCGCCGAGGTGTCGGGCGTCCACCTCGGCGACGCAGCGCGCGACGCGACGTTGTTCGACGAACTCAAGGCATTGCTGCTCGTGCACAAGGTTTTGTTCCTGCGTGACCAGAACATCACGCGCGCCGAACACGTCGCATTCGCGCGGCGGTTCGGCGAGCTGGAGGACCATCCGGTCGCGGGCAGCGATCCGGATCATCCGGGTCTCGTACAGATCTACCACCGTAGTGATTCCAAGCAAAGCTACGAGAACAACTACCACACTGACGGCTCATGGCGCCCGCGCCCGCCGATGGGCGCGGTGCTGCGTTGTATCGAATGCCCTGAAGTCGGGGGCGACACCATCTGGGTCAATATGGTCGCCGCTTACGACAACCTGCCCGAGGACATGAAGCAACGGATCGCGGGGTTACGTGCGAAGCACAGCATCGAGCATTCGTTCGGAGCCGGCATGACGCCGGAGGCGAGAGCGAAGCTCGCGGCGGACAACCCCATGGTCGAGCATCCGGTCGTGCGCACGCATCCCGAGACCGGGGAGAAGGCGCTTTACCTGAACAGCTTCTCGACCCATTTTGCGAACTACCACACGCCCGAGAATGTTCGCGTCGGGCAAGACAAGACGCCGGGGGCGAGCCTTCTGTTTAACTACCTGATCAGCCAGGCCTATATCCCCGAGTATCAGGTCCGCTTCCGCTGGAAGCCTGACAGCGTCGCGATCTGGGACAACCGCTCGACGCAGCACTACGCTGTGCACGACTACTGGCCCGCGCCGCGCCGCATGGAGCGGACTGCGATCATCGGCGACCGGCCGTTCTGATCATGTCAAACCTGAATTCCTCGCTGCCGCTCGCAGGCGTACGCGTACTCGATTTTTCCCGCGTGCTGGCGGGGCCATGGTGCGGCATGGTGCTGGGCGACCTCGGCGCAGAAGTCATCAAGGTCGAACATCCGAAGCGCGGCGACGACACGCGCGATTGGGGCTTGCGTGTGGGATCGACCGGGACGGCCTATTTCAATAGCGTCAACCGCAACAAGCGCTCCGTAAGTCTCGACCTGCAAACAGCAGAGGGTCGGCAGATCGCGCGCGATCTGGCTCAGAAGAGCGACGTGGTAATCCAGAACTTCAAATTCGGCGGCATGGAGAAGCTGGGTCTCGGATACGAGCAACTGAAGCAGGACCACGAGGACCTGATCTACTGCTCGATTTCCGGCTACGACCGAACCGGACCGGAAGCCGCGCGTCCCGGCTACGATCTGGTCGTTCAGGGCGAGGCCGGGTTGATGGCGCTTAACGGCGAGGCCAACCAGCCCCCGTTGAAGTTCGGGATCGCCGCAGTCGACATGTTTACCGGCATGTATTCGGCCCAGGCCATTCTGGCGGCACTCTTCGAGCGTCAACGAACCGGCAAGGGGCACCATGTCGAAATGGCGCTGTTCGATTGTGGACTGATGATCACCTCGTATTGCGGGATGGAAGCACTGATTTTAGGTAAGGACACGCCGCGTTACGGCAACGCGCATCCGTCAATCGTGCCTTACGGTGTGTTCGATGCCGCGGACGGGCCGCTTGTCATCACCGTCGGCAACAACAATCAGTTTGTGCGTTTCTGCCGCGAGGTGATCGAACGGTCCGATCTTGCCGAGGACGATCGCTTCCGGACCAATATCGGCCGCGCAGCGAACCGGGCGGCGCTGCTGCCCGAAATCGACCGCGAGATCGGTCGCAGAGCGCGCCGTCATCTGCTCGATCGTTTGACGCAGGCCGGCATTCCATGCGGTGAAGTCCTCGGGCTCCACGAAGCGATGACCTCAACGCGCGCGAGGGACGCCGGACTCGTGATGACGCATCCGCATCCGGAAGTTGGCAGCACGCAAGTCCTCGCGCCACCCTATCGCTTCGACGGTGCGCGCTTGCCGGTACGAAGCGCACCGCCTCGGCTGGGAGAAGGTACGGACGACGTGCTCCAGACGTTGCTCGGGATGTCCGGTGAGCAACTCTCCCGGCTGAAGACAGACGGGGTCATTTGACGTCGCGCCCGGACGCGGCGTCCTCCCTGGCTACGTGGTCCGATGCCGGGATCTCGTGGACCTCTCGTGGACCTTTCGCGGACCAGGCCTTGGGCCGCCATCATGCTGTCGCCACGTTTCAGCGTTGCATCGGATTTTCCCGAAATGTATTTCTTGTTTCCGGTATTTTTCCGTTGAATTTGTTTGCCTAGACTTCGTTTCCTGACGCATTGCTGGCCGCCATCAATGGCGACGCCTCTGCGCCGCACCTATCTGAATCCATAACAGGACGGAGGCAACATGGCTGAAAACAGCTACGAAACCGGTCGGCTCAATTTGCCGTTTGTGGGAATCTGCACGTTTGCGAAGTCTCCGCTGTGCCTTGACTGGGACAAGATCGACGCAGACGTCGCGGTGATGGGTGCTCCGTTCGACTGCGGCACACAGTGGCGGGCTGGCGCAAGGTTCGGCCCTCGCTCGATTCGTGATGCGTCGACACTATTCTCGTTCGGACACGGCGGTGCATACGATTTCGAAGACGACGTCGTTTATCTGCCGAGCGACGAAGTCCGCATTGTCGATATCGGCGACGCGGACATGGTTCACACCAACACGGAGAAGAGCCACGCCAACATCGAATACGGTGTGCGCAAGATCCTGGCGGCGGGCGCATTGCCGATAGTGATGGGGGGCGATCATTCGATCAACATTCCGTGCATCAATGCGTTCGAAGGTCAGGAACCGTTTCATATCGTCCATATCGACGCTCACCTTGATTTCGTCGACGAACGCCACGGCGTGCGTCATGGCCACGGCAATCCGCTACGGCGTGCGGCGGAAAAGAGCGTCGTGTCCGGCATGACGCAGATCGGTATCCGCAACGTGTCGTCTACCGCGCGCGAAGGTTACGCTCAGGCGCGCGAGATGGGCTCGGACATTATCTCCGTGCGCGATCTGCGGCGACTCGGTATTCAGGGTGTGCTGGATCGTATTCCGAAGGGCGTGCGCTACTACCTGACGATCGATATCGACGGCTTCGATCCGTCGATCGCGCCGGGCACCGGCACGCCAAGTCACGGCGGCCTGTTGTATTACGAAGGACTCGAACTGTTCGCCGGCCTGGCTGAACAGGGTGACGTGATCGGCATCGATCTGGTTGAAGTCGCGCCCGACTACGACCATTCGGGTTCGACGTCTATCCTGGCGGCGCAATTGCTGCTGAATACAATTGGCCGGGTGATGCATCAACGCAAAGTCAAACGAAACCTTCGCCGGTGAACGGGACGTCGTTGTTCCGCGTCCGGAGGCGCTATTTGCTGCTTCGCGTGGCGCGGCTCACCTGGCCGGCCGCTGCCCGTAGCTGATTGCAAAATACCTGTACGACCCGTGCCGGCTCGCCGGCTTTGCGCGTGATGATCTGAAAGTCCAGATGCGTCACGTAGTGCTCAGGATCGATACGGGCCAACAGACCGCTGTCTACCCAGGGCTGCGCGTAATGTGGCGGCAGAAAGCCGATGTAATTGCCCGACAGGATCAGCATGGCGCGGCCTTCGACGTTGTCGACCGAGGCCGCAGCCTGCGGCATGTGCAGGAGTTTGAGTTCCTTGCTGCCAAGATACGCGCGGGCGGCGAGCCGCTGTTTGCTGAGTACCGAAACCGGCACACGGCTGTTCGCCCGCTTGTATAGCGGATGCGTCGACGCGCAGTAGAGTCCCTGTTCCTCGCGATAGAGCGGCATATAGTCGAGACCGGGAATCTGCGCGGGGAATGGCCCGACCGCCAGATGCAGACGGCCGTCCAATACGTGCTGCTCCATGCTGCCCGGGGTTTCGATCTGCACATGCAACCGGACATCGGGCGCCATCTGGCCAAACTCACGGATGGCGGGCGGCAGCGGAGAGTATTTGTCGGTCAACGTTGCTTCGATCATGCCAAAGCGCAACACGCCGGAAAGCTCATTGCGCATGGCGCCGGCTTCCATCTGAAACGTGTCGACCGCACCGAGCAGCCGCTGGGCGGCGGCGTGCAGTTCGGTGCCTTCCTCCGTGAGCCGGAAGCCGGCGCGTCCGCGTTCACATAGCCGCAGTCCGAGTCGCGTTTCCAGTTGCGACATGTATTCGCTAATGCTCGATGCGCCGATGTTGAGAATGGGCTGCGCAGCGGCGAAGCCACCGCATCGCACGATGGTTTCGAAAATCCGCAATAGCTTGAGATCCGTGTCCTGAACTTGCATCGTGCCGCCTCTCGATTACTTCGGGAATTTCCGAAATGTATTTCATCAATGGTGCATTTTATTGGGGAATTTGGCTACGGAGAATTGCTGCCAACCCGACTGTCCAGACATTGGAAGAACCGTCGTGACGGAAGGGTCTGCGCGATGTTATCTATGCCCACACCGGTGAGATTGCCCCCGCGGCGACGACACGGTTTGGCGCATCACACGACGTGAGGAAAGCATGATGAAGAAGCCATACGCAGGTGCGGGCTGGTTGACGGCAGTCGCTTTGAGCATGATCTCCCTGAGCGCGACAGCGGGCGAGCAGGTCGTCAAGATCGGTTTGACGGGGCCCTTGACCGGCCCGCAGGCCGCCATTGGCAAGGACGACGAAAACGGTGTGAGACTGGCGATCGAGCGCCTGAATGCCAAAGGTCTCGTGATCGGTGGCCAGAAAACGAGCTTCGAACTGGTCTCTCAAGACGACGCCGGTGATCCGCGTACCGGCATGACGGTGGCACAAAGCCTGGTGGACGCGAACGTCAAGGTTATTTTCGGGCCTTTCAATTCCGGCGTCGCGATCCCGATCTCGAACCTCGTGAATGTGTCGGGCATCGTGATGGCGACCGTCGCATCGAACCCGTCGATCACGCAGCATGGCTACCCGTTCGTGTTTCGCATCTCCGCCAGTGATACGCAGCTTGGCAGCCGGATGGGGGAGTTTGCGGCCAGGGACCTGAAGGTCAAGCGTATTGCCGTGATCGACGATCGCACCGCGTACGGCCAGGGCGTCGCCGATGAGTTCATCAAGGCGGCCACCGCCAACGGCATCGACATTGTCGACCGCGAATATACGACCGACAAGGCAACCGACTTCGTCTCGATCCTGACGCACGTCAAGGGCGCTAACGCCGAAGGGATTTTCTACGGAGGGTACTACGCTCAGGCTGGCGCGCTGCGCAAGCAGATGAAGCGCCTCGCGATGAATGGCTATCTGCTGGGCGGCGACGCCATGTGCAATGCGGAACTGGCGAAACTTGGCGGCGATGCAGTCGATACGCACGTGTATTGTCCGCAAGGCGGCCCTGTTCTCGATCAGACGCCGCAAGGCCGTCAGTTCAAGGCGGACTACAGGCAACGCTTTAATACCGACCCGCTGACTTACAGCGCAGCGCTATATGATGGCGTGAATATCGTGGCGCAGGCAATGCAGAAAGCCAATTCGATCGAGCCGGCCCAGTATCGCGCCGCGCTCGCGAACATTGATTCTCACGGGGTGTCCGGCCACTACCGGTTCGACGGGAATCGCGACCTCACGGATTCTCCCATCACGATCTACAACTATCGAAATGGCGAGCCGACGCCGCTTGCGTCTGCACAACCCTAGGCTTACGCCCCATTCGTTGCTTGCGCGACCATACGGTAGCTTTCCATCAGGTCGATCATGAATACCTGCAGGATGGTTGGCGGTACAGCGGTCCGCCGTATGATCGCGCAAAACGGCCACTGTGAGCCGAACTGGTTCGGGCATATCTGATGCATTTCACCGCGTGCGACCCATCGGGCCGCGTAGTGAATCGGCAGGAATCCGATGTACGCTCCCGATAGAATGAGGATGGCCTGCGCTTCGATATTGTCGACGGTTGCGGCGGCTTTACTGACCTTGAGCATCTGAAGGTCGTGCTGCTGCAGATAGCCCCGCGCTACAACCCGGCTGGACGCGACGGCCTGTTCGAGCATAACCTCGGCGTCGGCGTCGGCGTCGGCGTCGGCGTGCGAGCTGCCGGCGAGTGGGTGACTCTTTCCGCAATAGAGGCCGTCGGGTTCGCAATAGAGATCGGTGTAGGTCAAACCCGGCACATGTAGCGGGAAATGCCCGACAGCAATGTGCAACCGGCCGTCCAGCACACGCTCCTCCAGTTCGGCAGGCGCGCCGACATAGACATCCAGATGCACGTCATGCCCTCTCGACACGAATGCCTGAAGTGCCTGTGGCAGCGGCGAGGCCGAGTCGGTTACCGTGTTGTCGATGATGCCGAGGTACAGCTTGCCCGAGATGTGCTTTTTTAGTGCATCGGTATCCACACAGAAGCTTTCTACGGCCACCTGCAGTCGCTGCGCAGCCTCGTAAGTCGCCACACCGTGTTCGGTGAGGCGAAATCCGCTGCGCCCGCGCTCGCAAAGCTTGAGCCCCAGGCGTGTTTCCAGCGTCGTCATCTGCTCGCTGATCGTCGACTGGCTGACGTTCAGCGTCGCCTGGGCCGCGGAAAATCCACCGCACCGCACCACCGTCATGAAGACCCTTAGTAGTTTGAGGTCCACGTCCTGCAACTGGATCACCGTCGTCGCTCCTCTTGTACCGTTTGCTTCGGTATTCCCGATATGAATATCTGATTCACGTGATTTTTACCTTCGGACAGGTCGTCCATAGTCTCTCTAAACGCCACGTTGCCACAAGCCACGTTTATATCGATGGCACTTCGATTTTTTGTGAGCGATCGACCCTTGCCACGATCCCGCGAGGTCTTCGCCATGGGTTGCAGGAAGAGGTGGACACGCGTGCGTGAAACGGGCCCCTGAGAGGCCGGGTAGCACTCAATCTGTAAATCAGGAGACAAAGATGGATACCGTCGTACAAAAGTATCTGGAGAGGTTCGGCGTTCAGGAAGAGACACGACGTTTTCTCGTTAAGCCTCAGAGAATGTTTATTGGCGGTGCCTGGGTGCCGCAAGGCGAACGCGAATCCTGTGCCGTGATCGAGCCGTCCACCACCGGCGTGATTACACACATTCCCTTGGGCACGCGCACCGATCTGGACCGCGCGGTTGAAGCCGCCCGCAAACAGTTTGACGGTGGAGCGTGGCGAAAGCTCAAGCCGCTTGAGCGTGAACGGCTGCTTCATCGGCTCGCTGATCTCATCGAGGCGAACGCAACCGAGCTTGCCGAGATCGAATCGATCGACGTAGGCAAGTCCGTCGCCAATGCACGTGACGTCGACGTTCAGGGCACGATCGACACCTTCCGTTATTTTGCCGGTTGGGCATCCAAGCTTCACGGCCGCACGGTTGAGCCCTCGCTGCCTGGCGAGTATGTTGCCTATACGCGCAAGGAACCCATTGGCGTGATCGGCGTCATTGTGCCGTGGAACTTCCCGTTACAAACCATGGCGTGGAAGGTGGCGGCAGCGCTTGCCGCCGGTTGCACCACCGTGATCAAACCCGCCGAACTGACTTCCCTGTCGACCCTGCGCTTCGCGGAGCTGGTGCAGGAGGCCGGGATTCCCGATGGCGTCGTCAATGTCATAACGGGGCGAGGGCGCGAAATTGGCGCGGCCATGGCTGCCCATCCAGGTATCGACAAGATCACGTTCACCGGTTCCACGGAGGTGGGGCGCACGGTCGGGCACACGGCTGTGGACGGTATCAAACGCATCACGCTTGAACTGGGTGGTAAATCGCCGGTGCTGGTGCTGGAAGACGCCGACATCGATGCGGCGGCCCAAGCCGTCGCAAACGGCATCTTCTTCAATTCCGGACAGGTTTGCGATGCGGGCACACGGGTTTACGTCCAGCGCGGCATTCACGACAAGTTCATCGACGCGCTAATCAAACACACGCGCACGATGAAGATTGCGCCCGGCCTCGATCGGGATTGTTTTATCAGCCCGCTTGTGTCCGCGCTCCAGAAGGAGCGTGTCGAATCCTATATTGAAGCCGGGCGGCGCGAAGGTGCGGAAGTTGTTCATGGCGGCCATGTCATGGATAGGCCAGGCTACTTCGTTGAGCCGACCATCTTTGCGAATTGCCGCAGCGAAATGAAAATAGTCCGCGAAGAAATCTTCGGTCCGGTACTGGTTACCGCGCCGTTTGACGATATAGACGATGCATTGTCACTCGCGAATGACTCGCCGTACGGTCTCGCCGCCGCGATTTACTCCAACGACCTGAATCGCGTGCATAAGCTGATTCCGCAATTGCGTGCCGGCACGGTCTATGTCAATGCCCATAGCACCATTGATCCGTCAATGCCGTTCGGCGGATTCAAGGAGTCCGGCTTCGGCAAGGATCTCGGCCCCGAACAACTTGATCATCTGATGGAGAGCAAGGCGGTTTGGATCACGCTGCGCTGAAGTACCGGTGCGCTGACGACGCCTGCAGCACAAACCTGAGCAGGGTGCCGCGTGACGAGCGGGTGTCGCGGCCGGCATGCCTGCCGGGTCCATTTCTATTCCATCAACCTCTCATTCCAGCCAGGGGTACATGATGCAAGCAACAGACGAAACAGTTAAACGCACGGTAGTCGGGGTCGAGCACGGCGTCATCGAAGGCCATTCGATTGATTTTATTCCGGATAGCGAACGAACGGACAGTCTGTCCAGACAGGGGCCATTCTGGTTTCTGGGTAATTTCACGTTCTTCACCATGACCATTGGTTTTGTCGGTCCCAGCATTGGTCTGAATGCGCTGTGGACGACGATAGCCGGCACGCTGGGGATCATGTTCGGCACCTTGTTCATGGCCTTTCACGGATCGCAAGGCCCGCATCTTGGCTTGCCGCAGATGATTCAGTCGAGAGCGCAATTCGGTTATCGCGGCGTCATTGTCGTCTTGCTGGCGACACTCTTCGTGTTCGCGGGATTCAACATCGTCAACCTGGTGTTGATGATGCAAGGCCTTAAAGCCTTGTTCAACTGGGACCCAATCAAGATCGCGCTGGCAGTCACCGTGCCGGCTTCGGTTCTGGCGATTCTCGGCCACGACTGGATGCACCGCAGTTTCAAATGGGCGTTGTATCTGTCGCTTCCGCTTTACGGCCTGGTAACCGTGGCCGTCCTGATGCACTGGGTGCATGATGTGCCGCTTTCCGCTGCCGCACCGGACGCGGCGACGACGCCAACGTCAGGCTTCAACTGGATTGCGTTCATTGCGCAATTCGCAGCTGCCGCCAGCTACAACATCGCGTACGCACCCTATGTATCCGACTATTCGCGCTATCTGCCGAAGAACACGCCGAGCGGCAAACTGATTGCGGCAGTGTTTCTGGGCGCCTCGCTGTCGGGCGCGTGGATGATCGCGATTGGAGGCTGGCTTGCGGACCATCTGCATGCAACCGATGTACTGGTCGCGTTGAATCAGGTGGGTAACGACCTGGCGCCGGGGTTGGGAAGCGTGGTGGTTGCGGTCACGATCCTGGCGTTTCTGCCGGTGATCGCGATGAACATCTATAGCGCCAAATTGACGACTATTACCGCAGTCGATTCATTCCGCAAAGTGCAGCCGACTTCCCGGACTCGCATTCTGGCCATTATCTTCGTGGTGATCCTTCAGCTCGGTGTGGCGCTGAGCATCTATACCTCGGGTAAGGGGCTCTCTGTCCTGAACATTTATCTCGTTGTCATGCTGTATTTTCTGGTGCCCTGGACCTCGGTTAATTTGACGGATTACTTTTTCGTCCGCAAGGGGCGCTATGCGATTCCGCACTTCTTCATGCCTGACAACAACCTCTACGGCAAATGGGGGGCGTGCGGTTTGCTGGCCTACGCGATCGGCTTTGTCTCGATGATCCCGTTCTTCTGCGTTCTCGACGGTTCAAACGAAGTGTATGTCGGTCCGTTTGCCCGTGCCATGGGCAGCGTCGATCTGGCCTGGCTGGTCGGTCTGCTCGTCTCGGGCATGGCCTATTACGTGTTGTCGCGCTCGCTCGATCTGAAATACGAAGCAAAGGTCATCGCCCAGATCGAGAAGACGTCGCCGCAATACACCACCGGCGACAAGGGTCGCTACTGATCCACAGACGAATTCGTCAAGATCCAGAAAACAGGCAAATATCATGGTTACCGAGCAATTCGATTACATCATAGTAGGTGCGGGATCGGCCGGATGTGTATTGGCCAACCGGCTTACCGAGGACCCGGCGGTCCGCGTTCTGGTGCTGGAATACGGCGGCAGCGATCGCAGTGTCATCATTCAGATGCCGAGCGCGTTTTCGATGCCGATGAATACGAGCAAATACAACTGGCGTTATCAGACCGCTCCCGAAGCCCACCTGAATGGCCGCCAGTTGCATTGCCCGCGCGGAAAGGTGCTGGGCGGATCATCGTCGATCAACGGCCTCGTCTATATTCGCGGCCACGCATGCGACTTCGACGAATGGGAGGAACTCGGTGCGCGAGGCTGGGGTTATCGCAACTGTTTGCCTTACTTCCGGCGCGCGGAGAGCTACAAGTTCGGCGGCGACGCGTACCGGGGCGCGGACGGGCCGCTGTCCACCAACAACGGCAATAACATGGCGAATCCGCTGTACGGTGCGTGGATCGAGGCGGGGGCAGAGGCCGGATACATCAAGACGGACGACTGCAATGGCCACATGCAGGAGGGCTTCGGCGCGATGCATATGACGGTCAAGGATGGTGTGCGATGGTCTACGGCAAACGCTTATTTGCGCCCTGCGATGAAGCGGCCCAACCTGACCGTCGTCACCAATGCGATGACACGTCACGTGATTTTCGAGGGCAAGCGCGCTGTCGGGGTGGCGTACGATCGAGGCGGGGTCACGTATACCGCGCGATGCCGTGCGGAAGTATTGATCGCCTCGGGCCCGATCGGCTCGCCCCGCTTGCTGCAACGCTCCGGCATCGGGCCTGCCGACGTATTGCGCCAGGCGGGGATCGAGGTTCGGCATGACCTGCCGGGCGTGGGCGAGAACCTGCAGGATCACGCGGAGATCTATATCCAGTACGCGTGCAAGGAACCCGTCACACTCAACGCGAAAATGGACCCATTCAGCAAGTTCATGATCGGCCTGCGCTGGCTTTTATTCAAGGATGGGCTCGGCGCCAGCAACCATTTCGAGGCGGGCGGATTTATCCGCTCGGAAGCCGGTTTGCGCTGGCCGGACATTCAATTTCATTTCTTGCCGGCCGCCATGCGCTATGACGGCGACAAGCCGTTTAAGGGACACGGTTTCATGGTGCTGACCGGACCGAACAAGCCGAAAAGTCGAGGTCACGTGCGAGCGGTCTCGGCCGATCCATATACGCACCCGGAGATCCGTTTCAACTACCTGGATCGCGAAGAAGACCGTGAAGGATTTCGACGTTGCGTACGCCTGACCCGGGAGATCGTCGGGCAGCCGGCAATGGACCGCTTCCGCGACGTCGAACTCGCTCCGGGCCCGGACGTTCAAACGGACGAACAGATCGATGCCTTTGTCAGAGCGAACCTGGAAAGCACGATGCATCCATGCGGGTCGTGCCGCATGGGTGAAGACGACATGGCTGTGGTCGATTCGGAGTTGCGGGTGCACGGCATTGCGGGTTTGCGGGTGATCGATTCATCGGTATTCCCGACCGAGCCCAATGGCAACCTGAACGCACCGACTATCATGCTCGCCGAGCGGGCATCGGACCTGATTCGCGCGGTTTCCATGTTGCCGTCGTCCGATGCGGACGTGGGCCTAGCCGAGGGATGGGAGACACGGCAGCGTACCCATGCGCCGAAGCGTAATCTGCCTGTCGGGTAGGTGATGGCCGGCGGGGTGGGGGTGCCGGGAATGCAGTGTGGACAAGTAACGACCAGGGAGCGCTGAATAGAAGACTGGCACAAAATGGTAAATCGCTGTCATGTATTGTCAAGCGAGGGAAACCCGTCGCCCCCACACTACGAAGAATGCTTGGCATACCGATGCAGGCTGGTAAAAACACCTCTGCCAGCTTGCGTGCTGCGAATTCCGCCGGCTAGGTTATCCCCGTGGCTGCGGGCGGTAATTCACAAATATCAGGAGACAGGCATGAACGTGATACCGGACAGTCCCGGGGCCGGCGACGACTACCTGACGAGCAGGCGGCAAGCGTGGTTTGCCTTTGCGATGACCTTCGCGCTCATGTTGTTCGATTTTATCGACCGGCAGGTGATCGTCTCGCTTTTTCCCCACATCAGGAGCGAATGGAATCTGAGCGACAAACAACTGGGTTCCCTGGTGTCGATCGTTTCCATCGTCGTAGGGGCGGGCGGACTACCGGTAGCGCTGGTGGCGGACCGCATGGGCCGGGTGAAGAGCATCGTTGTAATGGCTATCGCATGGAGCCTCGCCACTGTCTCGTGCATGTTCACGGCAAATTACAGTCAATTGTTCGTGGCGCGCGCGGTGGTCGGTGTGGGTGAAACCGGCTATGGATCGGTAGGCGCAGCGCTCATCTCGACACTGTTTCCCAAGCGCTTGCGGAGCGCCGTACTCGGCGCCTTTTTCGCCGCACCGTCGCTGGGTTCGGTGCTAGGTGTGATGTTGGGAGGCATGATCGCGGCGAGGTGGGGATGGAAGGCCGCCTTTGGCGTGGTCGGTGTGCCTGGGCTCGTGCTGGCATTGCTTTATCTGTTCGTGCGCGACTACAAGACTGTCGCCTTGACGCCAAATCTGAACCCGACGAACCCGTCTCTGGGTAGGACGTTCAAACACATCTTTGGCACGCTGGCGCGCACGCGCACGCTGCTGTGGGTCTGCGCCGGAGCGGCGACACAACTGATTACGGTGTCGGCCATCTGGTCGTGGCTGCCCAGCTATCTCAACCGTTTCCACGGCATGACCCCGGAGGCGGCAGCCAAAGCTGCAGCGGGGGTGGTCCTGGTCGGCGCCTTTAGCTGCACCTTCTGGGGCATCGTGGTGGGCCGTCTGGCGCTTCGCAAGCCGCGCAACAAGCTGCCCGCGTTGTCTGTGCTATGCCTGATCACATCGGCGATCTTCATGGTGGCGTTCGGCGGCACATACACGGGGGATGCCCAGTTCAAGCTGATCCTTCTCGGCAGTTTTTTCATGAACTGCACCGTGGGGGTGGTGGCCGGCGTTGCCATGGACGTCATTCACCCAGCCGTGCGTTCTACCGGCGCGGCGGTACTTTCCCTGTTTCAAAACCTGTTTGGCATGGCCGTGGGGCCGTTCCTGGCAGGTGTCCTATCCGATCAATGGGGTCTGCAGCGGGCACTGACCGTCATTCCCCTGTGCAGCATATTGGCCGCCGTGCTTTTTGTCATCGCAATGCGCAGTTACGACGCGGATGCGGCCCAGATCTCTGACGTGAAGCTGGATGTGACGCCAGCTCTCGCTGGCACCTTGAGCCCAGGCACCGCAGCCTGAGCGGGGCGTCGTGGGTCAAGTCGCGGCGCCGTATGTCAAGCGCCTTTAAATACGGCACCAGAAAATTCTCGTCACGCCTGGTCCCGCGCCGGACTCGCCAATTCCATCCGCCTGTTTCTTTCTTTGCTTCCAGCCTGTCTTTGGAGACATGACATGAACTTTCTCGACGGTTCGCTTTACCCCGAGAACCAGCAACCCCTGATCATCACGGCCGCACCCTATGCCCCGGGGTGGCTGCCTTCCGACTTTCCCGAGGATATTCCCGTCACGATGGAGCAGCAGATCCAGAAGGCCGTGGATTGCTACAACGCTGGTGCGACCGTGCTGCATCTGCACGTGCGCGAACTCGACGGCAAGGGCAGCAAGCGTCTGTCGAAGTTCAACGAGCTGATCGCCGGCGTGCGCAATGCGGTACCGGAGATGGTCATCCAGGTGGGCGGCTCGATCAGCTTCGCACCGGAAACCGAAGGGGCCGCGGCCAAGTGGCTATCCGACGACACGCGCCACATGCTGGCCGAACTCGATCCCAAACCCGACCAGGTCACGGTGACGATCAATACCTCGCAGATGAACGTTACCGAGCACGCGGAGCTAGCGGATTTCAAGGGCACTTCCAGGGAAATTCCCGCGATCTACAACGCCTACAAGGAGATGACGGTGCCGGCTCAACCCGGCTGGGCCGAGGAACACATCCGGCGCCTGAGCGAAGCGGGCATCCAGAGCGCCTTCCAGTGCTACAACATCAACAGCTTCGAATCGGTGGAGCGGCTGATCCGGCGCGGCGTCTACAAGGGTCCGCTGGTCATGAACTGGGTGGCGATCAGCGGCGGTATGGACGCACCGAATATCTACAACCTCGCCAACTTTGTGCGCGCCACGCCGGATGGCGCGGTGCTGACGGTGGAGAGTTCCGTGCGCAACGTGCTGCCAGTCAACATGATGGGCATTGCATTGGGGCTGCACGTGCGTTGTGGCACGGAGGACTGCCTCTGGAACCAGACGCGCACGAAGAAGATGAGTTCAGTCGAGCAGATCGAGCAACTGGTGCGCATCTCGCGCGAGTTCGGCCGGGAGGTGGCCACGGCCCAGCAGGCGCGCGCGATCAGCAAGATCGGGGTGTTCTACGACACGGTGGAAGAGACTTTGCTGGCCAACGGTTTCGCTCCCAACCGTAACGGTGGCAATCAGGGCTTTCTGCGCAAGGCCGTCTGACTTGTTGAATGCAAATTGGTCTGACGCCAATGCGCGCCCCAAACTACGAGTGCAGTCGCTGCGCGTCGTTGGCGTCAGTCTGGTGGCCGGACACGTTCCTCGCATCACGTGCACCGGCCAGCACCACCGCGAAATCATGCGCCGCCAGCGGAATGCGGTGGCTCATCGGCGCTTCCGCTATCAAACGCTCGTGCCAGTGCGTTCCAGTCCGCGTCACTCAAATAGCGCCGCGCGGCAGGCAACACGACCCCTTCCTTGCGCCCCATATTCTCCCAGGTGAATTGCGCGCACGCCCGCAGACTCTCTTCGAGCCGCAGGCCGGTCGCGGCGGATTCATCGTGGCGAGCGATCAGTGGGGTCAATTCATCGAGTATCTGGGTGGCACGTTGATGCCGTCGGCCCAGTTCATCAAGTTCCGCATCGACTGCGGAGGTGTGTGCGCGCAGTCGCGCAAAAAGGGCTTCTGTCATCGAATGATGCTTCGACCTCTGCAACTCACGCAGATGGCTCGCGATCTCCTGCAGCGATGCCGCTCCGCAATGCCGGTCCAGTCCATTGGCCATCCGCGCAGCGCGCAGCGCGGCATGCAGGTGCGCGGCGATAGTGCGTTGCCCGGCCAGCAGAATACCGATCGCCTGTATGACCGTCGGGCGGGAATCGACTGCGCACGTCAGCACCGCGATGTTGCCGCCGTCGATCGTTGTCGCGCCGTGCGCCGATGTTCCGTTCGACGACACCAGCCGCCGCGGGGCGACACAGATCAGATCGCAGCCGTGCGCCCGCGCGGTCGAGGCGACCGGAGTCGGCGCACCCACGTCGGGCAAGGCAAGCGAGCACGGTACGCCTTGCGCGCGTGCCGCTGCTTCGGCGCGGGCGAGCAGTTCCCACGTAACGTCGCCATCGGTCCGCTGCGCGAGTCCGTCGGCTTCTGCTTCCGGGCACGACGCATCGGGTCCGGCCGGCAGCGGGCAGAAGGTGATGCGCGCGCCAATCGATTGGGCGAATTCGACCGCCTGGCCGAGCGCTTCGACAGACGCATCAGTGCCGTCGACCGGGACGAGGAGATGGCAGTACATGAGATATATTGTTCACCGATAGGCTTTGCAGGTCAGGCGCATCGGCGTGTGAGAATTAAACCCTTTCCCATGCTGGATGCCCGTTGAACCATAGCGTAGTGCGTCGGCGCGCTGTGTGCCCCTCTCGCAGAGAGAGGGGCTTGACGCACGCAAACAATCCGCTTCATTCTGTAACCGTACTGTCGGCACAAGCATCCCGCACCTGCCGCCCCGGAACGCAATCTAACCTCGCCAGATGTCCTCCACTTCCTTCGGCAGTGAATCCGCTACGACAGAAGTCGCCCTGAAGACGATCGCGCCGCACGCACCGCTTCATCTGCTGACGCGTTCGCGCCTGAGTGCGGTGGGGCCGTCGTTTAATGGTCAGCCGATTGTGCTCGTGCAAGCGCCCGCCGGATACGGCAAGACCTCGCTGCTCACACAGTGGCGGCGCGAGCATCTGGCGGCCGGCGCCGCAGTTGCATGGCTGCTTGCCGACGAGCGCGACGACGCCGAACACATACTGCCCGGCCTCGTCCACGCAATGCGCACTGCTTGCGCGCGGCCCGCCTTCGGTCGTCTGCTGATCGAGAGCGCGACGGCTGTCGCGGGTGACCTGGATGGCGCCACCGCGTGGCTTGCCGAAGTGGCGCGGCTGTCACTCGAGGTCGTGCTATTCATCGACGACGCCGACCGGATGCCGGCAGACGGTGCCGAGGTGCTGGCGTACGTGTTGCACAATGCGCCGCCGAACCTGTGGGTCGTCGTTGCGGCGCGGGGCGGTCTCGAAGTGCCATTCCGCGATCTGCTCGCATATGGACAGGCGACGCTGGTGGGGCCTGAGGCGCTGCGTTTTCGCTTCGACGAGACAATTGCGCTGATCGGCGACCGCTTCGGCCCGCGCATCGACGCGGATGCCTGTGCGCGGCTTTTCGAAGCGACGGATGGCTGGCCGCTCGGCCTGCAACTCGCGCTCGCGGCGATGGCGCGCGCGGCCGACCCGCGCCAGACCGTCGAATCGCTGGCGACCGGTCCGGGCAGGGCGCGCGATCAGCTCGTGGGCACCTTGCTCGCCAGGCTATCGCCCGAAGACGAGGCCTTTCTTACGCGTATCAGTGTCGTCGACATGCTGCATCCCGACTTGTGCGTGGCATTGACCGGTGAGGCCGGCGCATCTGAGCGGCTGCTGAGTCTCGTGCGGCAAACCCCGGTGTTCATCACGTCCGAGGACGGTCCGTGGTGCCGGCTGCATATGCTCGTGCGCGACGTGCTGCGCGAACGACTGCTGGCGCTCGATGCCGACGCGCGGACCACGCTTCATACGCGAGCGATGACGTGGCTCGCCGGTCAGGGGATGTTGCAGGAGGCCGCACATCACGCGCTGGCGGCAGGACAGCACCAGACGGCCTACGAGCTGGCGGACCGTTGGCTGCACGATGCCGTTAAGCAGGGTCGTCTCGGCACCGTGCTCGACTGGCTCGACCGGCTGCCGGAATCGGAGCTGGAGCGGCGGCCGCGCTTGCGGCTTGCGGCGGCCTGGGCACTTGCGCTCGGACAGCGGCATGAGGAGGCGCGATGCCAGGTCGAGCGCGTTCTCGCGGCACCGGGTGTCGACACGGAATTGCGCTACGAATGCGCGCTGATTCTGAGCGCGGCCGCCTACTACGCAGATGAACCCGACCGCTTTGTCGAACTGTTCGAGCCGTGGGCGAATCATTCGCCCGACGGCGCGTCCTGGCTTGCGCAGATCCACGCAAATCGTCTGTCGGCTCGCTCGGTACTGTTCGGCGAACCGGCGCAGGCGAGACGTTTCCAGCAACGCGTGTCGCGTACAGAAGCGGGCAGCGGGCACGGCTACGTGGCGCGCTGGGGCGATCACATCGTTGGTTTGAGCTATTTGCGGGAAGGGCAGTTGCGCCTCGCCGAAGAGGTCGTGATGCCGGCGCTGACGAGCGCCGAAGCTGATCTGGGCCGGCGGCATCCGCTGACCTGCATGTTCGCGGTGGTCTGCGCGGCGCTAAGCTATGAGGCCGATCGGGTAGACGAAGCCGCGGCACTGCTGGCAAACCGGCTGGATGTGCTGGAACGCGGCGGGACACCCGAAACCGTCATGCTCGCCTATTGCACTGCCGCACGCATTGCCGGCGTGCGCGGCAGCGAGCATCGCGCGCTCGACCTGCTCGAGGCGCTGCACGCAATGGGCGTCGCCCGGCGGCTCCCGCGCCTGCGCATCGCGAGCATCGCCGAACAGGTGCGCATCCACGCGAGCCGTTATCGCGCGCAGACGTGCGATGCACTGGTACGCAACATCGACGAGATCATGGCTGACGAAGCGACACCGCAGGGACCGTTGTGGCAGAGCTCGGTCGCGCTGCTACCGGTGCTCGCGCGTGCGCGCGCCGATCTGGCGGCCCGGCGCGACGACAGCGCGTTGCGCACATTGGCTGACGCCGCTGAACTCGCGCAGGCGCAACGGTTCGGGGTGCCCCGGATCGAATTGATGGCGTTGCACGCGTTCGCTCTCGAGCAGACGGGCGGGAACGGCCGGCCGCTGTTGCGCGAGGCGATGAACCTCGCGCAGACTTACAACCTGACGCGTACGCTGGCTGATGCACATCCGGCATTGGCTGACTGGGCGAGACGCGTGAGCGCCGAGCAGGCCGATTCCGCCGACACGGCTCACGCGATAGCCGTGCCGCGCATTGCACGCCCGCCTACCTTGCGCGGCATCGGCAATCCACGCGCGGTGCCGAGCGTCGTGCTGACGCCAAAGGAGCGCGAAATCCTCGAACTGCTTGCGCGCAATCTGTCGAATAAGGAAATCGCCGTGGCCGCCACGGTCGGCGAGGGCACGGTGAAGTGGCACCTGAAGAACCTGTTCGGTAAGCTCGATGCCAGCTCGCGCAAGCATGCGGTGCGTCGCGCGCTCGTACTCGGGCTGCTCGAAGAAGGCTAGCAGGCGCTCATGCGGCGCATGATGCGCGTCAGGTCAGTGCGCCCCTGCCGCACCGCAGGGCTCTACCTGCAATAAGGCGATCCGCTATGTCGTGCGGAACACTATGAACGGGGTCCGGCTGCGATCAGTCGTCCGCGTCGGCAGCGATGCGGTTAATCGCATCGCGCACATGCCGAACGTGCGATATCCCTGCGCGCTCGGCATCCTTGCTGTTACCGTCGAGTATGGCCGCGGCGATTTTCGAATAGTCCGTGATCCGCATGCTGACCAGATTGGGCGTGCGATATTGAGCATGCACGATATTCATCTGCACAGTGGGAAAGAGCCGGTTCAGCTCACGATTGTCGGCGATGTCGAGGAGCGAGCGATAGAAGTTGCGCCGGATTTTGCCGAACGCCTCCTGGTCAGCCTGGAGGTCGAAAGCGGCTAGCTCGTCCACAACTTCGCGGAGTTTCGCGGTGTGCACCGAACGGTTCGCGTTGCGCGCCGCCGCCCGCGCAAGAAGGCCCGTCAGCAACTCAGCCACCTCCAGCACGTCTTGCGTCTCCTGCTGGGTAAACGAACGTATGGTGGCGCCCCGATGGCGGCTCAAATCGACGATTCCCTCCGCCGCGAGCCTTTGCAACGCTTCGCGCACCGAGTTTCTCCCCACCTGGAAAAAATCGGCCAGATCGGCCTCCACCAGCCGTTGTGCCGGCACGAAGGCGCGCCGCTCGAGCCCCCGGATGATGCCGTGGAACACGATGTTGGCCGCGCTGACGGGCGGCTCGGGCGCGTCTTTGCGCTTGTCGGCCGAGGCGGTCACCTGATTTTTTCTGGGCATGGGAAAGGGGCGGTTCGAAGGGGACGCGGCAAATGCCTGGTGGGCGGACGCCACGCCGAATAAGTCGTCGACGAACGATTGTAAACTATTGCAACCTGCAAAATTGTCCTACAATAAAATCCTACAATGGATATCGAGGAGACGTTTTTGGCCCTTTCATTCAATCTCGAAGGCAAGACGGCCCTGGTCACCGGCGCATCGAGCGGGCTCGGCGCTTTTTTTGCCCGGGTGCTCGGCGAAGCGGGCGCGCACGTCGTGCTCGCGGCGCGTCGGGCGGAGCCCCTGGAGGTCGTGGCGCAAGACATTCGCGCCGGCGGCGGCAAGGCGTCGACGGTGGTGCTCGACGTATGCGATACGGCGTCGCGTGAGCACGCGCTGGCAAGCTGCGGGCGTCTCGATGTTCTCGTCAACAATGCCGGCATCGTTCGTGAAGGCCCGGCTTCGACCCATGCCGAAGCGGACTGGGACGACGTGATCGATACCAACCTGCGTGGCGTCTTTTTCACCGCGCAAAGCGCCGCCAGATTGATGCGCGAGAACGGCGGCGGGTCGATCATCAATATCGCGTCGATTCTCGGTTTTCGCCAGGCGGGTGGCGTGCTGTCCTATGCGGTGTCGAAGGCCGGCGTCATTCAGATGACCCAATCGCTCGCGCTCGAATGGGCACGCTACGGAATCCGCGTGAACGCGCTCGCACCGGGTTACTTCGATACCGAACTGAACAGCGAATTCTGGCAATCCCGCGCGGGCGAAGCGATGATCGGCCGCATCCCGCAGCGCCGGCTCGGGCAGTTGCCGGAACTCGCCGGACCGCTGCTGCTGCTCGCGTCCGACGCATCGAGTTACATGACCGGCTCGACGCTCGTCGTCGACGGCGGTCATCTCGTCAGCACGCTCTAGCCGTGGGTTTCGTGAACCTGCAACCGGACTTACCTGTAAGGAGCCTGTCATGACAGGAATCACCCTCGTGAAAACCGCACGTAGCGCCGAAATCGCGGCCCGCGTCGAAGCCTTTGTGCGAAACGTCGTCGTTCCCTACGAGCGCGACCCGCGCCGCGATGCCCACGGGCCGACGGACGAACTCGTCGCTGAATTGCGGGCGAAGGCGCGTGAGGCGGGCGTATTGACACCGCACATCCTGCCCGACGGCAGCCATCTGACCCAGCTTGAAACCGCCGCTGTCTTGAAGCGCGCCGGGTTGTCACCGCTCGGGCCTGTCGCCGTCAATGTCGCGGCCCCGGACGAGGGCAACATGTACCTGCTCGGCGCGATCGGCACGCCGCCCCAGAAGGACCGCTTTCTTGCGCCGCTGGTCGCCGGCAAAGCGCGGTCAGCGTTCTTCATGACCGAGCCCGCGGCGGACAACGGCGCCGGCTCCGATCCGTCGATGCTTCAAACCACGGCGATTCGCGATGGCGACGACTGGGTCATCAACGGCAGAAAGGCGTTCATCACCGGCGCGGACGGTGCGTCGGTCGGCATCGTGATGGCGCGCACCGGCTTGCCCGATGCGGTCAAGTCGACGATGTTCCTGTTCGACCTGCCGAATCCGGCCGTGCGCATCGAGCGAGTGCTCGACACGATCGACAGTTCGATGCCGGGCGGCCATTCAATCGTGCGGATCGACGGCCTGCGCGTACCCGCCGGCCAGGTACTCGGTGAAGTCGACGAAGGTTTCCGTTATGCGCAGGTGCGTCTTTCGCCGGCTCGGCTTTCGCACTGCATGCGCTGGCACGGTGCGGCAACCCGCGCGCAAGAGATCGCCGTTAGCTACGCTTGCCGTCGCAAGGCTTTCGGCAAACTGCTGATCGACCACGAGGGTGTCGGCTTCATGCTGGCTGACAACCAGATCGACTTGCAGCAGGCGGATCTGATGATCGATTGGTGCGCGGCGGTGCTCGACAGCGGGTCTCTCGGCACGCTGGAAAGCTCGATGGCGAAGTCAGCCGTGTCGGAGGCGCTTTTCCGGGTTGCCGACCGTTGCGTACAGGTCATGGGCGGCACGGGCGTATCGGGCGATACGGTGGTCGAGCAGATCTTTCGGGAATTGCGCGCGTTCCGCATCTATGACGGCCCGACCGAGGTGCACAAGTGGTCCATTGCGAAGCGCATCAAGCGCGCACACATGGATGCGGAACAGGGAGACAGGTCATGAGCGATGCCTCGAATGTCGCGGACACGATGGCGGTGCCGGAGCGTCATCGGTTCGACGAAGCGAAGCTGGCTGCGTGGATGACCGAACATATCGACGGTTTCGCAGGACCCATGCTGGTGGAGCAATTCAAGGGTGGCCAGTCGAATCCTACCTATCGGCTGCAAACCCCGTCTCGCCAATATGTGCTTCGCCGCAAACCAACCGGCCAGTTACTGAAAGGCGCCCACGCGATCGAACGTGAAGCGCGCGTCGTGTCGGCGCTGCAGGCGACCGGGTTTCCCGTGCCGCGGGTCTACGGATTGTGCGAAGACCCGGCGGTGATCGGCAGCAGCTTTTACGTGATGGATAGGGTTGAAGGTCGCATCTTCTGGGATGCGAGCTTCGCGAGCCTGCCCGTCGAATCGCGCGCGCCGATGCTCGATGCAATGAACGACACGCTTGCGCGCCTTCATCGTGTCGACCCCGAATCGATCGGCCTTGGCGATTACGGCCCCACGGGCCATTACGTCGAGCGGCAGATCGCACGCTGGTCGAAGCAGTATCTGCAAGAAGAGTTCGCAGGACGTAACGCGGACATGGACCGGCTTGTCGAGTGGTTGCCGCAGCATATACCGGCGGGTGACGAGACGTCGATCGTGCACGGAGACTTCCGTGTCGACAACATGATCTTTCATCCGACCGAGGCACGTGTGATTGCCGTGCTCGATTGGGAACTCTCCACACTCGGCCATCCGCTTGCCGACTTCGCGTATCACGCGATGATGTTCAGGATGCCGCCCGACATTCTCGGCGGCCTTGCCGGCGTGGATCTGAAGGCGAACGGCTTGCCGGACGAGGCGGAATACGTCAGCGTCTATTGCCGGCGCACGGGACGCGCGGAATTACCTGGGCTCGACTTTTACATCGCATTCAATCTGTTCCGCTTTGCGGCAATCCTGCATGGCATTCGCGGACGCGTTGCTCGTGGCACGGCAGCGAGCGCGGATGCGCAAACCATGTCCGGCAAGCTCGAACGGGTGGCCGCACTCGCCTGGCAACAGGCACGCGTCGCAGAGCGCTAACGCCATGGTGATGTGCGGCAGGTGTGCACCGCATTCATGCGGTGCACACTTTGTTCATGGCACCAGCACCGTCGAGCCGACCGTCTTGCGCGATTCGAGCGCACGATGCGCGTCGGCCGCTTCAGCGAGCGCGAACGTCCGGCCCGGTTCGCTCCTGATCTTGCCGGCCAGCACGAGATCGAACAGTTCCGTGGCCATCTCCAGCATGTGCGAGCGTGGCGTCGCGTAGTGCACCATCGCCGGACGCGTCACCCAGAGCGATCCTCTGGCGGCAAGCATACGCGTGTCGATCTGCACCGGCCCGGAGGTCGTGCCGTTGCTCACGAGCGTGCCGCGAACCTGCAGACTGTTCAGCGACGCTTCCAGCGTATCCTTACCCACCGAGTCGAACACCACTTCCACGCCCTTGCCGCCGGTGAGTTCGCGCACGCGCTCGGCGATGTTCTCGCGCGAAGTCACGATGACGTGCGTGCAGCCATGCGCCTTCGCTACTTCGGCCTTCTCGTCGGTGCTGACCGTGCCTATCATCGTGACGCCCAATGCGCGCGCCCACTGGCAGGCGATCAGCCCGACGCCGCCTGCGGCGGCGTGGTACAGAATCGTCTCGCCGCCATTGAGCGGATAGACCTGGCGAAACAGGTACTGCGCCGTCATGCCCTTCATGATCAGCGTCGCCGCGGTCTTGTCGGTCACGCCGTCAGGCAGTGGGATCAGCACGTCGGCGGGCATCACGCGCACTTCCGAATAGGCACCCTGAGGCCCGAGTAGATAGCCGACCCGGTCACCCGCCTTGATGTCAGTGACGCCTTCGCCCACGGCTTCGACCACGCCTACCGCATCTGAGCCCAGGCCATTGGGCAGGGCGAGCGGGTATTGTCCGGTACGAAAGTAGATGTCGATGAAGTTCACGGCCACATAGGTGTGCCGCACGCGGGCCTGACCCGGACCGGGCTCGCCCACTTCGACCGTCTCCAGCCGCAATACCTCTGGGCCGCCCGTTTCATAAAAGCGAATCGCCTGTGACATCTTCGAAAGTCTCCTTGGTAAGATCAGAAATCGCTGCGGTTCGCGTTGACGGCGCGATGGCGATCGAGCGTGCCGCGACCGCCATCGGCTGGCTCAGCCGCGGCGGGGCGCTTCACTATGCAAAGCGCCGGTAAGTTCGGCGATAAAGTCCTGTGCGCGCGGCCATTCGCCGTAACCTGCCGCCGGGTTCAGATGACCGACTGCGCCGAGGTTGACCAGTTGGCTTCCCCAGTCATTGGCGAGTTCGGTAACGCGGTCGAGTCTCGCTAACGGGTCGTTCGTGCTGGCGGCGACAATGCTCGGGAAGGGCAACTTCGCACGCGGTGTCGGGAGCCAGCCGTTTTGCTGCAACGTTTCCCGGGTGGGATAGCCGTCCGGCATCGGCGCTTCGAAATCCGGCGGCGTCGCCAGCAACGCTCCAGCGATCTCGCGTCGATGGCATTGAGCCCAGTGAACGACGATCATGACGCCGGCGCTGTGCGCGACGAGCACGACGGGACCTTCGATACGGGCAAGTGCGGAATCGAGCGCTGCGACCCGCGCTGCGCAGCTCAACTTGTCGCGTTCGAGAGGCGCTACCGAGCGCGAACCAGGCAGCGCGTTTTCAAGCCGCGTTTGCCAATGGTCGGCGACGTGGTCGCGCAGCCCGGGCACGATCAGAATTGTCGGTGTTGCAACGGTCATCAGTTTGACTCCGTGAAAATAGCGGTCAGGTCGCGGCTTGCGGCTTGCCCGCGCTGTGTATTCAACCGCAGCAGGCCGTCCGCATAGTTTCGCTTGCCGGGCAGGAATGCCAGAGCGGCGGCGAAGATGGCGAACGGAATGATCTGCAACGCGCCGAGCAGGCCGATCCTGTCCGCAATGAGCCCGTTGAGGATGGCAGCGGACGCGAGGCCGGGCAGTTTATCGGCGAGCGTCAGTCAGTACGGCGTGTCGCCGACGATTCCCGCGCGTTCCATCTTGCGGTGGCAAGGCGGGTAGTCCATGACTGCGTAGTGCTGCGTGCTGCGGTTATCCCAGATCGCGATGCTGTTTTTCTTCCAGCGCCAGCGCACCTGATACTCGGGAATCTGCGCCTGGCTGATCAGATACTGAAGCAGGCCCGCACTGCCTTGCGTGTGGTCCTGGCCATAGCGCACCCGCTCAGGCGTGTGATAGTTCGTAAAGTGCGTCGTGAAGCCGTTGACGAACAGCACCTTCTCGCCGGTCTCCGGGTGTGTGCGAACCACAGGATGTTCGGCATCCGGATATTGCGCTTTCAGGGCCAGCCGTTTTTCGATCGGCATGGCTGCGCCGAAGCTTGCCTCGATGCTGTGGCGCGCGCGCAATTCGGCGATCTGCATCTTGATGTGCTCGGGCAGCTTCTCGTAAGCGAGCACCATGTTTGCCCACATCGTGTCGCCGCCCACTGGCGGGCATTCCACGCAGCGTAGTACCGCGCCGAACTGCGGCGCCACGCGCCAGGTGGCGTCGGAGTGCCATGCGTTTTCGTAGCGGTCGTTCGGCTGGTCGGGCGTCTTGTAGATGCGCACGAGTCCCGGATGATCGGGATCGCTGCCGGCGACTGGATGGTCTTCGAGTTCGCCGAAGCGCCGGGCAAAGGCTACATGCTCATCGCGGGTGATGTCCTGATTGCGCAGGAACACCACGCGGTGCTTCAGCAGTGCAGTCCGGATCTCGGCGAACAGGCCGTCGTCGTGGATCGCATCGGCCAGATTCACGTTGATCAATTCAGCGCCGATAGCGCATGTCAGCGGTTCCACGTTCATTTTGTTTTCCTGTCTCCTGTAACCCAGTCAGTCTTTCATTCCGAAGAGCCGGCGCCGTTTCCGCATTGCCGCAAGGCGGAGCAAGGGCGCATGGACTGGGCGCATGCGCGCATACGGCGGCGTGCCCTGTCGCACGCGAAATTGTCCAGTCTGGCCGGGCAATTCGAATGCTATGCGCGACTCCTCAGAGGGAATGGCTCGAGAGATATAGTAGTGCGGGAAATCATTGTTGGCCCCTCCCGCGGCAGGAGGGGCGTCCACCCGCACTCGAATCATCGTTGCGCCGAATGCGCGGCTTGTAAGGCAAGGCGTGCCTTTGCCGATAGTCCAATACCGCACGCGCGGCTGAGTTCCTCAGACCATACTTTGACCCTGCCGCGTAGGTGGCACAGCAGGCCCAAATGCTCGGTAACCCTCCCCCTCGGCGAGAGAGGGGAATCGATCGGCCGTGTTCAGTATGCTTTGCACAATGACGCGGCACGTTGCTGCGCCGGTTTCGATACGAGGGAGTTCCCCGTGCCAGCGACTGATACGCACGACAACTTGATTGTCCCGACCCCGTCTTCCTATGCTTATCCGCTGCTCATCAAGCAACTGCTGCTGAATTCGCAAAGCTTGAGCGCCGGTCAGGAGATCACTTACCGCGGCAAGCTGCGCTATACGTTCGCCGACCTGCGCGGGCGCATCGGACAACTCGCATCCGTGCTCGAGTCACTGGACGTGCTGCATGGCGACACCGTTGCCGTGATGGACTGGTGCAGTCACCGGTACCTCGAAAGCTACTTCGCGATCCCAATGATGGGTGCGACGCTATTTACCGTCAATGTACGCACGTCGCCTCAGCAGATCGCCTATGCGCTGAACGACTCGAAGGCCGAAGTGGTGCTCGTGCACGCGGATTTCCTGCCGGTTCTCGAACAGATCCAGGCGGAGCTGGAATACGTACGCCAGGTGGTGGTGCTGTCCGACGGCAACCCGTTGACATCGACTACCTTGCCTGTCGCTGGCGAGTACGAGGCGCTCCTCGCACAGGCATCGCCGGAATTCGCCTTTCCCGAGTTCGACGAGAATACGCGCGCGGCGCTGTTCTATACCACCGGTACCACGGGCGACCCGAAAGGCGTTTTCTACAGCCACCGGCAAATCGTGCTGCACGCGTTGACGAGCGCGACGAGCTTGTGTTCGCCGCGGGATGGACAGCGACTGCACCGCGAAGACGTTTACATGCCGATCACGCCCATGTTTCATGTGCTCGCATGGGGTGTGCCGTATGTCGCCGTGCTGCTTGGGCTGCGTATCGTGTTGCCTGGACGCTATGTACCTGAGGTATTGCTGGAACTCAAAAAGAACGAGAAGGTGACGTTCTCGCATTGCGTCCCCACCATCCTGCAGATGATGCTCGATGCCGCCGACCGCGAAGGCCACGATCTGCGTGGCTGGAAGATCGTCACGGGGGGCGCTGCGCTGCCGCCCGGGTTGTGCCGGGCTGCTGTCGAGCATGGTATCGACGTATTCACGGGCTATGGAATGTCGGAGACGGGGCCGATGGTGGCGCTCTCGCAGTTTCCTCCAGATGGCGCCCCGGCCGATCAGGATGAGGCCATAAACAAGCGTTGCATGACGGGGCGACCGTTGCCGATGGTGGAACTCCGCGTAGTCGATGCCGACATGCGGGACGTGCCGCGCGATGGCAAGACGGCCGGAGAAATCGTGCTGCGCGCTCCGTTCCTCACGCTCGGTTATCACAATCAGCCCGAGGCCTCCGAGGCGCTCTGGAGCGGCGGCTACCTGCATACGCAGGACGTGGCGGTCATGATGGCGGACGGTTATGTGCAGATTGTGGATCGCATCAAGGACGTGATCAAGACCGGTGGGGAATGGATTTCGTCGATCGAGATCGAGGGGTTGATCGGGGAACTGCCGGGCGTACAGGAATGTGCGGTGGTCGGTGTCAGGGACGACAAATGGGGGGAACGTCCAATGGCCGTGCTCGTGCGCAAGGAAGGCAAAGCGCTCAGCGCCGACGACGTTCGCCAGCACCTGCTTCGGCATGTCACGGCTAAACGTATCAGCCGGTATGCGGTGCCGGAAGAAAGCCGGATTTCGTTTGTGACCGAAATACCGAAGACGAGTGTCGGCAAGATCGACAAGAAGGCAATACGCCGATGGGCGGGTTGATCCTTTGGGGCGCAGTGCGGCGCGTGCCTGCAGGCCCGCACGCCTGACGAGGTGGTCGCGGCGATGCCAATGCTGTGTGCGAAGGAGAATGCCTGCTTGACGGAAAGGCGGTCGCCGTTGGCGGTGGCGTGTTCGCCTTGTGTGCGGAACCCGACTCGGGCAGGTATGCGCTAGTCGCAGTGAAACCGCGTAATTAACAAAGTAGTACTACAGAAGTGATGTGTGACCAGTGCGACGGTGCTCGAAACTAACGCCGCTGGCGCCGCCATCGGGTGGCGCATGCGGCACCTGATACGAGTGCAACCGCCTCGCGATAAAAATCAAGGAGACGAAAGTGGGAATGCAAGCGACCGCGGCCATGGGAAGTACCCTCATGCCCGCACCAACCGTATCCCGTGGTTATGCATGGGGTGTCTTCGCGCTGACCTTTGGTTTGCTGCTCGCGGACTACATGTCGAGGCAGGTGCTCAATGCGGTTTTCCCGTTGCTGAAGGCGCAATGGCTGCTGAGCGATACGCGGCTCGGCTCGCTGAGCAGCATCGTCTCGGTGATGGTGGGCGTGCTGACGTTCCCGCTGTCGTTGCTTGCCGACCGCTGGGGGCGCGTACGCAGCCTGATTCTGATGGCGGTGCTCTGGAGTGTCGCGACGCTCGGTTGCGCGGTATCCGCGAACTACGGTGAGATGTTCGTCGCCCGCTTTTTCGTCGGCGTCGGCGAGGCCGCGTACGGCAGCGTTGGGCTCGCCGTCGTGTTGAGCGTGTTTCCTGCGCATCTGCGCGCGACGCTGTCCGGCTCGTTCCTCGCCGGCGGCGCGTTCGGCTCGATGCTCGGGATGGCGCTGAGCGGGATCGTCGCCGCGCACTTTGGCTGGCGCTGGTCGTTCGCGACGATGGCGATCTTCGGGCTCGTGCTCGCCGGCCTTTATCGGATCGTTGTAACCGAGCGGCGCCTCGCGCCCGGTGGCGACGTCGCCGCGCTCGCGGCGTTGCGCAACGCGCGGCCGAGAATCACGCTGAAGAGCCTCGGGCCGGCACTGTTCGCATCGAAGTCGATCGTCTACGCCTACGTCGGCTGTGGCCTGCAACTGATCATCCCGGGCGCGCTCTATGCGTGGCTGCCAAGCTTTCTCGGTCGCTACTACGGGCTGCACGTCGATCGCGCGAGCGTGCTCGCCGCGGTGTTCGTATTGACGACAGGCGTCGGGATGATCGTCTGCGGAATTCTGACCGATCGCATGAGCCGGCGCCGCGCGTCGCGCAAATGGACGGTCGCGATCGCGTACTGCCTGGGTTCGTTCGTGTCGCTCGCGGTCGCATTCCGACTGCCGCCGGGGCAGTTGCAACTCGTGCTGATCGGCGTCGGCATGTTCCTCGCGGCGGGCGCTGTCGGGCCGTCGGGTGCGATGGTCGCCGATTTGACGCCGCCGTCCATTCACGCGACCGCGATGGCGGTCTGGTCGCTCGCGAACAATCTGCTTGGCCTGGCTTCGGGTCCGATCGTCACGGGTTTGATCGCGGACCGGATTGGCCTGCACGCGGCGCTGCAATTGATTCCGTTCGCGGCGGTCGGCGCGGCGCTGCTGTTCATGATCGGCCAGCGGTACTACCCGGGCGATCTGCTCCGGGCCGCGTCGCCGCGCGATAAAGGCTGATTGATTCCGATATGTGCAGGTATCCGGCCGGGCTCGCCCGGTCACCATAAAAAACGGAGGAGACGTCAATGAAGCTGAAGTGGAGTGGTGTAGCGGTACTCGCGGTATTCGCCGGCGCGGCCCATGCGCAGTCGTCGGTCACGTTGTACGGCGCGATCGATTCGGGCCTCATCTATCAGAGCACATCGGCGTCGTCGTTCTCGCCGACCGCGCGTAACAACGGGCACCTGTTCGGCTACAAGGACGCCGGTATCTATTCGAGCTTCTGGGGTATCAAGGGGACCGAGGACATCGGCGGCGGCTACCGGGTCAACTTCAGGCTGCAGGGGGTGTTCAACAGCGGCAGCGGCAAGCTCGGGCTCGCTAATACGACGGGCGGTACCGCCGTGTTCAACCAGCAGGCGACGGTCGGCCTTTCCGGGCCGTTCGGCTCGTTCGACGCCGGGCAACAGTTCACGCCGATGATCTACGCGATGGCCGATACGGACGTGCGCGGGGCGCAGTACTTCGGCAGCATCCTGAGCGCATGGCTCGGGCTGAATCAGGTCGCCGGCTGGCCCGGGACGAACACGAACGTGCCGCTTGGCGCGCTGTACGACGGCAACGCGCTCGTCTATCAGTCGCCGAAGTTTTACGGTGTGTCGGCGGCGCTCGAGTACGCGCCGGGCGGCGTGCCGGGCCAGATTCAGGGCGGCACGCGCGAATCGGCGGTGCTCAAGTATTCGAACTACGGCCTCAATCTGTCCGCGGTCTACTACAACGCTCACGACACGAACCTCGCGGCGGCCGCACCGACCGGTCTCGACAATAACCGGCTCTACTATTTCGGCGCGAAGTACACGTTCCGCGGCATATCGGTGTCGGCGTCGTACGGGATCGGCAGGAATCCGTCGAATACAAAACTCGCGGACTACGAAATGATTTCCGGCGGTCTCGGCTACCAGTTCAGCCCTTTTTTCCGGATCACGTCCGGCTTCTACTACCTGAAGGACCGCAACAATTCGGCGAACCATTCGAGTGAATACGCGGTGGGCGCGGAATACAGCCTGTCGAAGCGCACGACGGTCTACGCGCAGGTTGGTTATGTCGCGAACCGCGGAACGATGAACCAGACGATCACCTACGGCGAGCCGGTCGCGCCGGGCGTGTCGACTACGGCCGCGATGCTCGGGCTGCGTCACAGCTTCTGATGAATGGCAATCGAAACGGAGAACAACGATGAAAACGATAGATGGACTCAGGGTGGCACTGGGTGTTGCGATCGCGGTGGCGTCGATCGGCGCGTGGTCGCAGGACGGTGCGTCGACAGCGGCTTCGGCCGGCGCGGCGGTCACGGCGTCCGGCGGCACGACGGCCAAAGCTGCGCGGCAGGCGAATCGGGCGCTGCGGCGCAAGGTGTACGCGGCGCTGGCGAAGCACAAGGAGATCGACGCGGGCAACATCGGCATCGCGGCGAAAGGCGGCGCGGTGATGCTCAGCGGCACGGTTCCGGACGCGTCGCAGATCAATACCGTGGCCGAGGTCGCGAAGAGCGTCGAGGGCGTGACCTCGGTGACCAGCAGGATCACGGTGCAGAAGCCGTTTGGCCAGTAGGGCGGCGTGCATCTGTCACAACCCCGGCACGCAGCATGACACAGTGATGGACTACTCACGATGTCATCGCAATACGGAACGCGCGGGAATCATCTGCGACACGCCGTATTGAGTGCCGGGCTCATCAATTCCATTCCCCGATTTTTTCTTATTCCCAACCTGCCTTTGGAGACATGACATGAACTTTCTCGACGGTTCGCTTTACCCCGAAAACCAGCAACCCCTGGTTATCACAGCCGCGCCCTATGCACCATCGTGGGTGCCCTCCGACTTTCCCGAG
Organism: Paraburkholderia caffeinilytica; assembly: GCF_046030355.1. GTDB lineage: Bacteria > Pseudomonadota > Gammaproteobacteria > Burkholderiales > Burkholderiaceae > Paraburkholderia > Paraburkholderia caffeinilytica_B. The sequence continues at coordinate 55,584 of NZ_JAQQCQ010000004.1, read as the reverse complement.
GATATTCCCGTCACGATGGAGCAGCAGATCCAGAAGGCCGTGGACTGCTACAACGCTGGTGCTACGGTGCTGCATCTGCATGTACGTGAACTCGACGGCAAGGGCAGCAAGCGCCTCTCGAAGTTCAACGAGCTGATCGCCGGCGTGCGCAATGCGGTACCGGAGATGGTCATCCAGGTGGGCGGCTCGATCAGCTTCGCACCGGAAACCGAAGGGGCCGCGGCCAAGTGGCTATCCGACGACACGCGCCACATGCTGGCCGAACTCGATCCCAAACCCGACCAGGTCACGGTGACGATCAATACCTCGCAGATGAATGTCGTGGAACACTGGGAGGATGCTGACGTCAAGGGAACTTCGATGGAAGACCCCGAGGTCTACAACGCCTACAAGGAGATGACGGTGCCGGCGCAGCCCGGCTGGGCCGAGGAACACATCCGGCGCCTGAACGAAGCGGGCATCCAGAGCGCCTTCCAGTGCTACAACATCAACAGCTTCGAATCGGTGGAGCGGCTGATCCGGCGCGGCATCTACAAGGGTCCGCTGGTCATGAACTGGGTGGCTATCGGTGGCGGCATGGACGCACCGAATATCTACAACCTCGCCAACTTCGTGCGCGCCGTGCCGGACGGCGCGGTGCTGACAGTGGAGAGTTCGATGCGCAACGTGCTGCCGGTCAATATGATGGGCATTGCAATGGGGCTGCACGTGCGCTGCGGAATCGAGGACAACCTGTGGAACCAGGCGCGCACGAAGAGGATGAGCACGGTCGAGCAGATCGAGCAACTGGTGCGCATCTCGCGCGAGTTCGGCCGCGAGGTGGCCACGGCCCAGCAGGCGCGCGCGATCAGCAAGATCGGGGTGTTCTACGACACGGTGGAAGAGACTTTGCTGGCCAACGGTTTCGCGCCCAACCGTAACGGTGGCAATCAGGGCTTTCTGCGCAAGGCCGGGTGAATTGTTGAGCGCAGGTCGGTTTGACGGAGGCGCGCGCCCCAGGTGATGCGCCGGACCGACGGCGGGTTGACTTTCATCATTCGGTCGCAAGGAGAGTCACTCGTGACCCGTCCGGTGTGGGCCACATGGGTATCACGGCTGAGAACCTGGTGACCAAATGGGGCATTACGCGCGAGCAGCAGGACGCGCTGATGGTGGAGTCGCCCCGCTGGGCGGCGCAAACGATCGTCGAAGGGCGCTTAAAATCTCAGATCGTCCGTATCGTCAAACAGACGAAGAAGGGTGAAGTGATATTCGCCACCGACGAACACGTGAAGGCTGGCACGACGATGGAGACGCTCGTCAGGACTCTTCCCGCGGCAGTGTTGATCATGCCACGCGTTGTCTTCGTGATGGCTCAGACACCGTTCACCGGGTCTCGTCGCCCGCAAAAATACCGTTCTCGGGATCCACGCACTCGGTGTCCACACATTGCACGTGCCAGTGACCGCTCATCAGCGTGCGGCCTTCGTTAGCGCACCATTGTGCACGCCCGGTCTCTCCTTCGAACGGACCGTCGGGCGCGTTGAGATCGAGCCCTTCGAGTACGCAGGCGGGTATTGAATCATGCGGGCCGCACACGAGCGTGTTGCCACAGTCGACGTGCAGCGTGCCCCACTCGGGCAGTTCGAGCCCCAGGTGCCCTTCACGCGACCATTGACGCTTTTCCTTATCGAGCCAGAGGATGACAAACGCCATTGGATTGACACGGTCGAAAGTGTCCAGGTGGATGGTGAGGCGCATGAGTTTCTCCTTGTGTAACACGTGCATCTGCAACTTGCGGTGAGCCGGTTCACTGGCTCAGCACCCACTGGATCAGGATATGGGCGTCGTCCCGGGTGATCGGGCCACCGCGGTCCGGTGGCAGCGGCATGGCCGTGTCGCCCCAATGCGCTTTGCCGCCGACACGCAGTTTGTGTTCGAGCATCGCCTGAGCGCCCGGCACGTCGCGATAGCGTTCCGCGATCTGCTGGAATGAAGGCGCGAGGAAGGGCGCGTCGCGGGTGTGGCAGAACATGCAATGTTGCTGATCGACCAGCGCGGTCGGCTCGGACTGCGCGAGCGCTGCGCCATGTGCTGTCAGCAACACGACAAGCAGGTTTGCGGCAAAAAATTGCGAGGACGCGGCATTCACGACACACACTCCACGAGAGGCTCCAAGGCCAGTTTAGGGTGGAGGACGCCGTTGCGATTGACTCAAGTCAATCGGCTTTCGCGAAGATGAATCTGGTTGAAGGCCGAGGTCTGTCATGCCCGCATTACACGCACTACACGCGGGCGAGACCCTCCATATCCAGAATTCTGATCTGCTTGCCATGCGTATCGACCAGACCGTCTTTCTGGAACTTCGACAACATGCGGCTGACGGTTTCGAGTTTCAGACCGAGGTAGCTGCCGATCTCCTCACGCGTCATGCGTAGATGAAACTCGGCCGGCGAGTAGCCGCGCGACTTGAGCTTGCCCGACATATTCAGCAGAAACGTCGCGACCCGCTGGTCGGCGGACATCGTGCCGAGCAGCATCATCAGGGTTGCCTCGCGCACGATCTCGCTGCCCATCAGTCGATGCACATGCTGCTGTACCGCTTTGACATCGCGGCACATGGCTTCGAGAAGGTGGAACGGGATGATGCAGACCTTGCTGTCTTCGATGGCGAGCGCATCGCAGCTATGCCGACCTGAACAGATGCCGTCGAGGCCGAGCACATCGCCGGCCAGATGAAAACCCGTCACGTGTTCGCGGCCGTCACGATGCATCACGACCGTTTTGAAGGAGCCGGCGCGAACAGCGTAGATGCTCTGGAATGAGTCGCCCGCACGGAACAGCGATTCACCGCTTTTGATCGTGCGCGAAGGGCATATCAGCGCCTCGATCCGTTCGGTCTCGGCCGGCGTCAGACCTTCCGGCATGCAGAAGGCGTTCATCGCGCAACTCGAGCAATTGGCGCCGGCGCGTTTCGGTGCGGGCGTCTCCGGTGACGCGGTCCTCGGCGAGGACTGAGGCGCTTGCACGATGAGGGGCAGGGTTTCGGAATAGTCGGCAACGTCAGACATGATGTGCTCCAGGATAATGGAGGCCACGTGCGCAGTGCTCGTGGGCAATCCGCTTGATCGTGTTACAGGCAAGATCGAATTCGCTTGTTTTGTCGAAGAAATACTGTGCGCCATGCGCGACGCACGCTTGGCGGAACCCGGTGCCCGAATGATTCGTCAGCACGATCGTGATGACCGGAGACCGGCTTTGCGCGAGCGCGCGCAGCAGGTCCATGCCGGTGCCGGCGGTCAGATGCAGATCCATGACCACGACGTCGGCGTCGGTCATGCCGATGCCGTCGAGGGCGGGGCCGGGTTCCTCGGCAACACCCACGATCTCGACACCTTCGATCGCCGTAAAGCGCGCCGCCATGCGTTTGCGGATCGAAATCGTGTCCTCGACAAGGAACACGCGCAAGGCTGGCAGTGAGGGGCTTGAGTTCATGGCTCGAAGTATCGTCCGCGCTATCTCGAAATAAAATCGGCAGCGAACGAGCTTCAGGTAGGCAAGCGCGAAGCGGGTGTAGGGAATTTCCTACACGCGCTTCGCGAAGGTATAGAGGCCGCCGACGCGGCGAAAGCAATGACAGCGGAATGGGTGCCGCGACAGAAGGGGTGCGACTGCGCTAGATATCCTCGTCTTCCCCAAGCAGCTTGTGGCGCAGCGCGTAGCGCACCAGCGCGGCTTCGTGCGGCATCTGCATTTTTTCGAGGATGCGGGTTTTATAGGTGCTCACCGTCTTGCTGCTGACACACAATTCGGCGGCAATCTCGGTGAGCGTTTGCCCTGCGGCGACGCGGCGAAATACGTCGAATTCGCGATCGGACAGGCGCTGATGGGGCAGCGTGTCGGCAGGTTCGTTCAGGCTCTGTGCAAAGCGTTCAGCCATCGCCAGGCTGACATAGACGCCGCCAGCGGCCACCTTGCTGACCGCCGTGACCAACTCCGCGCTGGCGCTTTCCTTGGTGAGATAGCCCGAGGCGCCGGCCTTGAAGGCACGCACGGCGTACTGCTGCTCCGCATGCATGGTGAGCACGAGAATGCGCAGCGCCGGCAGTTCTTCCTTGAGTTGTTTGATCAACTCGACACCGTTGCGCCCCGGCATCGACAGATCCAGTACGAGCACATTGGCCGGATGCGAGCGCGCCAACGCAATCGTGCTGACGCCATCGTTGGCTTCACCGACCACCTCGAAGCCCTTGGCGTTCTGCAGGATATGTCGCAGACCATCGCGCACGAGCGCGTGGTCGTCGGCAATCAGCACTCGAATCATGTTTGCGTCTCCTGCTGTTGCACGGTCGCCACTGGAAGCGTGACGATCAGCGCGAAGCCTTTGCCGTTGGAAGTATGAATTTCGACTGTGCCGCCCAGCATGTACGCACGTTCGCGAATGCCGAGCAAGCCAAAGGATTTTTCGGCCGACGGCGTCGATGCAGTGGCCCCGCGGCCGTTGTCCGCGACCTGTACGACGCAGGCGCCGGCTTCGATCCGCACGGTGAGTTCGACGACCGTTGCCTCGGCGTGGCGGGCGACATTGGTCAGCGCTTCCTGGACAATACGGAACAGCGTGGTCGCGCCTGCCGGCGCGAAATGCACGTCGCCGACTTCGATGTCGCGTTCCACGTCGATGCCGTAGCGGTTCGTGAAATCGTTGGCGAGCCATTCGATCGCCGGAATCAGACCGAGGTCGTCGAGCATGACCGGGCGCAGGTCGGCGGCGATGCGGCGTACCGACGCGACAGTGGCGTCGATCAGTCGACGCATACCCCGCAATTGCCGCAGCAGCTCAGGTTCGGCCGTGGATTCGAGCGCCTGTTCGACGGCGGAAAGGTCCATTTTCAGTGCGGTCAACTGCTGCCCGAGATCGTCGTGCAATTCGCGGGCAATGCGGGTCTTTTCCTCCTCGCGAACCTTCTGCAGATTGGCCGAGAGTTCGCGCAACTCCTCGCGTGTTTTACGCTGGGCGTTCTCCGCTTTGACGCGCTCCGTGATGTCACGCAGCATGACCGTATAAAGTTTGCTGTCGCCGTCGCGAACCTGGGAAATCGACGCTTCGATCGGAAATTCCTCGCCGTTGCTGCGCAAGCCGAACAGCACGCGTTGCTGTTTGCCCATCTGCCGCTCGGACACTCCCGTTACGCCGAACTGTTCGACATGTTGCGCGTGCGTTGCGCGAAAACGTTCCGGAATGAAGCGCGAGAGCGAGGCGCCGAGCGCTTCCGCCGCACTGCAGCCGAACACGTGTTCGGCCATGGGATTGAAGATGATGATGTTCTGCCGTTCGTCGACGGTAATGATGGCTTCCATCGACGAGCGGATGATCCCCATCAGGCGTGCCTCGTTGGCGCTCGAGAGGTTGCGCGCCGCGTCCGTGGCGCTGGCGGCGCCGCGTGTCCGGACGGCCAGGAAGGCCGCGACGGCGAAGAGACAGGCGGCAGCGAGGCATGCCAGCAGCAGGCTGTTTTCCCTGACGGGAGCTTCGCGCAGCGACAGGTCCACCGACCAGCGCCATATTTCGAGCGCCAGCGCGAGCGCGACAACCAAGGCGAGTGCCCCGACAAGCAGGGGGCGCCGCACGAGCGCCGCGATTCGCGCTTGCAACGAGGAGCCGGCAGTAAAGGGCGTTTTACCGTGAGGGGGCATGGGCGCCTCTGGGAAGAAAGACGATCCACGGCACGGGCCGATGGCGGCTCCGGGGTAGATCACGAGTGCCACAGTGTTGTCCGCCCGGTCGCATTCAATTTCTACGCCGGTCGTCACAGTGCACGCGCCGCCCATTTTGCGCGATTTGCACGGATCATGCCAGCGGCCATCGATCGATGGCGAAGTCTATCGACTCGGGTTAGTGCGACATCAGTACCGGAACCGTCATCGACTGAAGCATTGTTTGTGTGACGCCGCCAAGGAGCCTCTCCTGAATGCGCGTGTGACCGTATGCGCCCATTACCAGCAGATCGATATGAAGGTCAGTGAGCATGTTCAGGAGCAGGATTCCGGTCGAGATGCCGCCTGCCGGCAGGGCGGTGTCCGCGAAGCCTGCCTGGATGCCGTGCCGCTCCAGCCACGCGGCGACGTCGAGGCCAGTCGGCTTGCCGTCGGACGGATGGCGCTGCACCGTCGCCACGGTGACGAATTTCGCGGCTTTGATGACCGGCAGGGCATCAGCCATGGCCCGGGCGCTCTCGCGGCTGCCGTCCCACGCAATCAGCACACTTTCCGCAAACGAACGGACGGCGCCGGCGTAGGGCAATACGACAGCCGGGCGGCCTGAACTCATGACTACGTCGTCGATAAAGTGGCGGTCGATATACGACGAAGGCTCTTCCGGATCGTACTGGCCGAGAATGAGCAGGTCGGCGTGGCGAGCGTGCAGAACGGCCGTCTCGACCGCCGGCCCCGCCGGTGCGCGCCATTCCACGCTGATGCCGGCCCGCTCGCCGGCCGCGAGGAAGCGCGCTTGTGCGTTCTCCCGCGCGATGTCGCGCTGCGCTTCGTGCGCGGCGGCCCAGACGCCTTCACCGTGTAGAAAGAGCGGCGGCGTCGGATCCTGACATACCACGTACAAGCCGATCAGATGCGCTTCGTAGCGGCGGGCCAGTTCCAACGCGAATTCGGTGCGCGCGGCGCTATAGGGGCTGTCGTCCAGATGCACCAGCAGGGTTTTGCAGCTCATGACGGTTCCTTGGCGGTTTCGGATGCCGGCGTTGTTTCGCTCGTAGCGGGTTGAGCGCAGCGGGCGGGGATCATCAACACAGGACACTCTGCGATGCGCAGAAAATGTTCGGCGACGCTGCCGAGCACCATCCGCCGGAAGCCGCGCCGGCCGTGGGTGCCCATCACCACCACGTCGGCTTTGAAGTCGGCGGCGGCGCGCCGGATGCAATGCGCGACGTCGTCGGTAACCGGATCCGCCTCGATGACGCGCGGTGTGCCTGCTACCCCGGCGCGGCGCATGCGCGCGACCGCGTCGTCGCTCACATGCCTGCCTTCTTCGAGAAGCGCGTCGCGAACGTAGGACGGGTCGTAGGCGGGCACGTCATAGGCCATGACCGGAACGTCCACCACGAACAGCGGCTGTACTTGCGCGCCGGCGTCGTGCGCCAGTTGCAAGGCTGCGTCGAGTGCGCGCAGCGACGTTTCGCTGCCATCGACTGCGACCAGAATCTGCTGGTACATCGTGTTCTCCTGAAAGAGGCCGGTGCCGTAAGGACGCCGGCGTGGTCAATGCGACATCAGCACCGGCACGGTCATCGACTGAAGCAGCGTGCGGGTTGCACCGCCCATCACCAGTTCCTGCCAGCGCGCGTGGCCATAGGCACCCATCACGAGCAGGTCCGCGCCAAGATCGGCCGCTTCCGATAACAGGGTGTCGCCGACCGATGCCCCGGCGCCCGCCTGGACGTCCTTGATCTCGACACGGATGCCGTGCCGCGCGATCACCGTCGCGATGTCGGCGCCTGGTATGCGCAGACGCGCTTCGCCGCGTGCACCGTTGACCGCCACGATCGTGGTGAGCCGGGCTGTGTGCATGAACGGCAGCGCATCGTGCACCGCGCGGGTGGCTTCGCGGCTGCCGTCCCAGCAGACCATCACGTGGCCGCCGGGTGAAACGACGCTGGTGGCATGCGGCACCAGCAGCACCGGACGGCCGGCGGACATGACGAGGTTTTCGGGGAAATAGTCGCCGACGTACGACTCCGGATCATGCGGGTCATCCTGACCGGCAATGATCAGATCGGCGTAGCGTCCGCGATGCGGCACGGCGAGGCTGGCGGGCTGATCGACGGCGATCCACTCGCCCGCGACCTCGGCGCGGCTCAATTCCGCATGAAAGAGGCGTTCGAGCGCGCCGCGCCGCTCGGCGCGCAACTGCTCATTCGCCGCGTAGTAGTCGGCGGTTCCGGACATCACGTATAGCGAGCGGGCATCGGGCGTGAACACGGCAAATACGCCGGTCAGGTGGGCGCCGAAGTGCTTCGCGAGGCGCAGCGCCATTTCGAGCCGCGGATGCGCGCGCTGGCTCGTGTCCAGGTGAACGACGATAGTTTTGTAGCTCATTGCTCAACTCCATCAGTAAGTGAATGGGCAGATGCGGGGCGCACGAACGCGTGATCTGAGTCTATGGGCCGGCGAGTCCGCGGCATTGATTCAGATCAACGGTGCGGTGCCGGCCGATCGACGCCGACGCTCGCTGACGAAGCGCGGCGCTTGATATGGATCATGAGCGCTGCCGCCGCCGCACCTATGCTCGTGGCATGCACTGCGAATCCCGCATGCGGATGCACAACAACGTGCGGTATGGAGGTTGAAATGCCCGAAGCGAAAATTCTCGTCGTCTATTTTTCGCGCACCGGGACCACGCGACTGCTTGCGTCGGTGCTTGCCAGAATGCTGGCCGCCGATCTCGAAGAGATCTGCGACTGCAGCGATCGCGAAGGTCCGAGCGGCTATCTGCGCTCGCTGGCCGATGCGATCCGCCGGCGCCCCGTGGAGATCGTTCCGGCTGGATTGAGCGTGTCGAAGTACGACCTCGTCGTGATCGGGTCGCCGGTGTGGGCCAGTTCGGTGTCGGCTCCGGTGCGTTCCTATCTGATCGAGAACCGTGCGCAGCTTCCGCACGTGGCATTTTTTTGCAGCTTCGGCGGACGCGGCGCCGATAAGGCGCTGCGCGAGATGGGTGAACTCGCGGGCAAACCCGCCGTCGCCTCATGCAAAGTCAAAGCGGCTGCGGCGCATGAGGATGCGCATGCGGCGCTTGCCGCCTTCGTCGGCGGATTGAAGCGGCATCTTGCCCGGTCGAGTGAGCTTGCCTGGATGTGCTGATTGACCGAGGCGGTAGCGCGTCGGCAACATCATTCGTGTTTCCGCAAAGGCTATCGTCAGAGCAGCGATCTGGCGCGTTCACGACCCGCGACCAGTTTGCCGTGAACACACATCGTCCCGCTGCCGGACGGCGACTTTCTTGCCGCCCGGCAAATCGCTGGCTACTGACGCTAGCCGGCTAGTGATCCCGCAGCGCCGAAAACGCCTTGTAGACGACCCGAGGATCATGCTGTCCCTTGTAGACATCCGGTGCGGTCTTATCCAGCCCGAGCAGCGCATAGACGGCGTTCTGCGCTGAGCGCACCGAGTATTCGACGGTGAACACGACGTCGTCGGGCAACTCGCAGAATTGCCCGATGAAGGCGAGGTTGCGCCAGCCATCGGGCACCACGGCGGGCCGATCGCCGCGGAGGCGCGGCAGGAACTGGCTCGTGATGAACGGCATCATGCACGGAATGCAGTTGGCGTGCTCGAGGATTCGGGACGCTTCGGCCTCCACCCTCAAATGACCGAAAAGCTCTGTGAGGATTTCACGGCCGGTGCAGGCGGACATCGGTTTGCCGACGAAATTCCCAGGCTCGTCGACGCGCAAGCCGTACCCCCAGAACACCTGCACGTCCGCAGGCTGACCGATGAAATGCGGCTGATGCGGCAACACGATCGAGGCGAGCCAGCTCGACTCGGGAAAAGTGATCAGGCCGCCTTCGCCAGGCACATTGCCGGTCAGGTCGCGGATCAGCCGGAATAACGTGGGGTCGCGCAGGGTCACGGTGAACGAGAGCCACTTCGACGCGTCGATATGATCGGCGAAGACCGACGGCTGCCCGAATTCGGGCCGGCCGGCCGCGATGTTTTTCCACAGGCTCCAGGCGCCCGTATTGTCTGTTGTTTCCAGTGGCGCGGGACGATCCATCCCGCCCAGGCTGGACGCCGCCGTCATCGAGCCGAGCGTGACGATCACCTTGTCGGCGGCGCCGACCGGCACCTCGACGCGTTGCTGCGCGCGCTCGCAAACAATGCCGCTCACGCGGCTCAACGCACCGCTTTCGTCGAACACGAGATCGGTGACGCGAGTGTCCGGCTGAAACAGGACGCCATGCTCGTCCAGCCAGCGGCGGAGCGGCCGGACCATCGAATCGTACTGGTTGTAGACCGTGCGCATGATGCCGTGCAGCTGGTTGAAGCCCGCGGACATATGCGCGAAACGCAGCAGATAGCGGCGGAATTCGGCGGCGCTATGCCATGGCTGGAAAGCGAACGTCGTGCACCACATCAGCCAGAAATTGGTCTCGAAGAAAGAGGCGTCGAAGTGATCGGCGATCCGGGTTTTGCCGAGCATGATTTCCGGTTCGATCGACAGGCGGCCCAGCGTCATCAAGTGTTTTTCGGCGAGCCCGTAAGCGGGCGCATCTTCGCGTTTGCCGTCTCTCACGAGCCGCGAACTGGAGGACGTGCGGAGGGTCTCGTTCCAGTCGAAGATTTCCTGCGTCACGCTCCTGCTGTCGTCCAGCGTCGGAATCGACGAGAAGAGGTCGTAGGTGCATAAATATTTTTTCTCGAGCATGCGTCCGCCACGCACGACGTAGCCGCTTTCCGCGTTGCCCGCGCCGTCCAGGCTGCCACCCGGCTTGTCGAGCGCTTCGAGAAGGGTGATATCGCAGCCGCGCACGTGACCGTCGCGGATCAGGAAGGCGGCTGCCGCCAGCGAGGCGATGCCGCCGCCGACGAGATAGAACTTGCCGCCTTCTGTCGCATCTCGGCCGAGATCCGCAAGCCGGGCCTGTGCGTGAGTGGGGTCAGATTTTTGCACGTTGTTTTCCTTTTCATGTTCGCCGCGACCGGACTGCAATCGGACTGCGACCGGACCGCCCTGACGTACGGGGCGGACGTTGGTCCAACATACGCGTGGCATCGGCATCTGGATTGAGTTGGATCAAGCGAAGGTCATGCACGAAAACATGCCGGCCGTCGTGAGTGCCTCGTGCCACATGCCGCTGATCCGGGAACCCGCAGTCGCCTGAATGCTGCCCCGCCAGGGCCGGTCCAGCAGAACGGTGCGCTGGCGTGCGCTTGATACAGGTCAAGCGCGCTCGGGCGCGGGCGTCTACATTGAATCGATAACTGCCTCGCGCTGAACGGCAGTGAGAATGGCAAGTGCGCTTGCAAGCCACCGAAACGACCCGAGGATCATCATGGCAACTGACCCCACCATCCCGCTCGATCCGCATCGCGCGAATCCGGGACTTGCACTTCGAATGCAGCGTTCCGGACACAAAGGCCGCCAGCCAGCTTGCCAGTTCGAGATGCCGCGCATCAAACGCGATCTCGCCACGACGGGATGCCGCCGCGCGCCGGAAGGAGAACAGCATGTCGGATAAGCGGGTTGCCTTTATCACCGGTGGCATGGGCGGACTCGGCGCCGCGATTAGCCGGCGTCTTCACGACGCCGGCATGGTAGTTGCCATGTCGCATTCGGAACGCAACGATCACGTGGCCACCTGGCTGACGCACGAGCGCGACGCGGGCCGGCACTTCCATGCCTACGAAGCCGACGTGACAAGTTTCGACTCGTGCGCGCATTGCGCCGAACGCGTGCTCGCCGAATTCGGTTCGGTCGACGTGCTGGTCAACAACGCCGGCATCACACGCGATTCGACCTTTGCCCGAATGAGCAAGGAGCAGTGGGATGCGGTTCTGCGCACCGATCTCGATTCGCTGTTCAACATGACCAAGCCTTTGCTAGGCGGCATGATCGCGCGGCGCTTCGGGCGCATCGTCAATGTCGGATCGGTCAACGGCGCGCGTGGCGCTTTCGGCCAGACCAACTATGCGGCGGCGAAAGCCGGAATCCACGGCTTCACGATGTCGCTGGCATTGGAAGTCGCGAAACATGGTGTGACCGTCAACACCGTCTCACCCGGCTACCTCGCGACCGCCATGACGGCGGCCGTACCGAAGGAGGTGATGGAGACGAAAATTCTGCCGCAGATTCCGCTCGGCCGCCTTGGCCAACCCGACGAGGTTGCCGCGCTGGTGGCATTTCTCTGCTCGGACGACGCGAGTTTCGTGACGGGCGCGGATTTCGCGATCAACGGCGGTATGCATATGGGCTGACGCGGCGTGGCCGGCACGTCAGATCCGCGCGTGTCCGCTCGCCGCCGGTTTGCGGGATCCCGGGCAGCCGTAGCCTCGCAATAGCTATATCGCTTGATACATGTCAATCGCCAGGCCGCGAGCCAACCTAAAGTCGGTCGTATAGCAGGATCGTTCCGATCAATGGAGGTAGCACATGAAAGCGCTCGTGTATCACGGCCCCGGCAAGAAATCGCTCGACGAACGGCCGATTCCCACCTTGCTTGCGCCCACCGATGCGATCGTCAAGATGACGCGCACGACGATTTGCGGCACCGATCTGCATATTCTCAAAGGCGATGTGCCGACCTGCGAGCCGGGGCGCATTCTCGGTCATGAAGGCGTCGGCATCGTGCAGGAGGTCGGCGCGGCGGTGTCGTCGTTCAAACCCGGCGACCGGGTGCTGATTTCGTGTATTTCGTCGTGCGGAAAATGCGCTTACTGCCGGCGTGGCATGTACTCGCATTGCACGACCGGCGGCTGGATTCTCGGCAACAAGATTGACGGCACGCAAGCCGAATACGTGCGTATTCCGCACGCGGAGACGAGCCTGTATCCGATCCACGCGGGCGCGGATGAAGAAGCGCTCGTGATGCTCTCCGACATCCTGCCCACCGGCTTCGAATGCGGCGTGCTGAACGGCAAGGTTCAGCCCGGCAGTACGGTCGCTATTGTGGGTGCCGGGCCGATCGGCCTCGCCGCGCTTCTGACCGCGCAGTTCTATTCGCCGGCGCAGATCGTCATGATCGACCGCGATCCGAACCGTCTTGAAGTGGCAAGCCGTTTCGGCGCCACCGCATGCGTCGATATCAGCCACAACGACCCCGTTGCGGCCGTGATGGAGTTGACTGAGCAGACGGGTGTCGATTGCGCGATCGAGGCAGTCGGCGTACCCGCCACGTTCGAATTGTGCCAGTCGCTCGTTGCGCCCGGCGGCGTGATTGCGAATGTGGGCGTGCATGGCGTCAAAGCCGATCTGCACCTCGACACACTTTGGGATCGCAATATTGCGATCACGACGCGTCTGGTCGACACCATCAGCACGCCGATGCTCCTGAAGACCGTTCGCGCGGGCCGTATCGATCCCGCACGGCTCATCACGCATCGTTTCCAGCTTGAGGATGTAACCGGCGCCTACGACACCTTCAGCCGCGCAGCCGAGACGCACGCGCTGAAAGTGATCATCGACGTGTCGTGAACGGGGCGTCGTGCCGTACGGATAACCGGATCGATCAAACGCGAGGCACGGGTCATACCGTCGGCGCTGCGCTGCGTAGTCGTCATCAGCCGTGCATGCGGTGGTCGACGATCTGATCGTGGGTTAGCTTGCGGCGCGCGGCCCACGCGCGTTGTTGCATGCAGCCTCTTTTTACTTTAAGTGGACGAAGAATCAGGAGCGATTCATGGCGCTTTCCGGAAAAGTTTTCGATGGCGATTGGTCTGTGTCGGCTGAGACGCATCAAACGACGGGTGGTTTCGACTGTACGATCCTGCTCAGCCACAGCACGCCGGAAGGCATGTTCACGCACGAGTTCAGGCACGACAGCATTTTTCCGAGCGAACGTGAGGCCGTGCTCGCCGGGCTGCGTGAAGGGATGGTCTGGGTCCAGCTCAAGATGTCGAAGACGTTGTCGGTTTAGGCAGAAGCGCCATATTCAGGGTTTAGGCGCGGACGTCACACTCAGGGTTTAGGCAAAGGCGCCACACTCAGGCGTCGACGGCGGGGCTGCCCGCGGACAACTCGACGATTTCCGCGGTGATTTCTTCCTGTCTCAACCGACGGAACTCGCCGGTCAACTGGTCAAGTGTGTCGTGAACGTTGGTGCGCGCGGCAATCATCGCGCGCATGCGGGCTTCGTTTTCAGCGGCAAACGACAGCATGAGCGCTTCGCACAGTTGTGCGTAGACATACTCTTCGGCGAGTTCCGCCAGCAGGTGCCGCGGCGCAAGCGTGACGAGCGGTGCGAGGCGACGCACAGGAACGGCGAAGCGCGTGAAATCGAACGGCAACAACGATTTCTGCACGATGTCGATGGCCGTGGACAACTGCGGCACCGCATGGAGCATCGTCACGCGGGTTGTGCGGCCTGTTTCCAGACGTTCGTACAGCGCTTCGGTAATCCGGCTGGCCAGCGCCGCGACCTCGTCGGCGTGGGCGACCATCGGCGCGGACCAGCCGATACTGAGCCCGTGCGCCTCGGCCACCACGGCGCCGCGCCCGCCGATCACGAAGTAATCGCAGGTGTTGGAAGCTGGCAGTTGCGCCGCCGCCTCGATCATGTGTTCGTTGAAGGTGCCGACGAAGCCCTGTTCAGCACACACAACGATCACCACATGCGCACCGGGACCGGCGCCGGCGGGTGTGGTTTGCGCGCCGCGCTCGTCGAGCATCAGCGCGTCGCCGATTGCGGAGCCGATCATATCGGCGCACGCGCGGATGCCATCGAGCCGGTTGCGCGCCTCCTGGGAACGCGCCGCCGCGATGCCGCGCATCGCGCTCACCACGGATTCGAGTTCGTGCACGCTCGCAATGCGTGCCTCGACGTCGCTGAGTTTATTGCTCACGGCGAGACGGCCTCGGTTGTCGTTGTCAACTGCCCGGCGAGGTCGCGTACCGCCACGACGAGCGCGGCGCGCGTTTCATTGTCGAGCGTGCCCGTCGCCGTGAGGGCGGCCGCCGCTGCCGCGCCGCCGTGCGCATCCAGATGCGCGGCCAGCCGCGTGCGCACGAACGGAATGCTGTCGATGGGCAACGCGTCGAAGACGCCGCTGTCGAGCGCGGCGAGCAGGGCGATTTCGTCGACGGGACGCAAGGGGGTAAAGCGCGGTTGCGTAATCAGCGCGCGAATACGCTCGCCGCGCGCGACCTGCGCCTTGACCCGCGCATCGCTGAGCCCGCCGAAGCGCGTGAACATTTCGAGCTCCAGAAACTGCGAATAGTCGAGCCGCAGCCGTCCCGACACGCTGCGCAGCGCGGCGGTTTGCGCCTTGCCGCCGACCCGGCTCACGCTCAGGCCGACGTCCACCGCGGGGCGCTGGTTCGCTGCGAACAGGCCGGAGTCGAGCACGATCTGCCCGTCGGTGATGGAGATCAGATTGGTCGGAATATAGGCGGACAGATTGCCGGCGTCGGTTTCCGCAATCGGCAACGCGGTCAGCGAACCGCCGCCCAGTTCGCCCGAGAGCCTCGCCGCCCGTTCCAGCAGCCGCGCATGCAGATAGAAGATATCGCCGGGGTAGGCTTCGCGGCCGGGCGGCTCGCGAGTGAGCAACGCCAGTTCCCGGTGCGTGGCAGCGTGTCTCGTCAGATCGTCGATCACCACCAGCGCGTGTTGTCCCCGGTCGCGGAAATATTCGGCGATCGTCATTCCCGTAAAAGGTGCGATCCATTGCAGACCGGGCGAGGCCGCCGCCGACGAGACGACGAACACGCATCGTTCAGGCGCACCGTGCTGGCGGACCGCGTCGATTGCGCGCTGCACCGCCGTCGCACGCTGACCGACCGCCACGTACACGCAGATCATGTCGGAGTTTTTCTGGTTGACGATCGTATCGAGCGCAATCGAGGTCTTGCCGGTCGCGCGGTCGCCGATGATCAGCTCGCGTTGCCCGCGGCCGATCGCGAACAACGCGTCGATCAGCAGAATCCCGGTCGCCACCGGCTGCGTGACCAGATCGCGCTCGATGATCGCAGGCGCGGGGCGCTCGATCGGCATACGCGCGGCAGCCGGCACGGCTTCGTCGCGATCGAGCGGCCGGCCGAGCGGATCGACCACCCGGCCAAGCAGACCGGGCCCGACCGGCACCTCGACCACCTGGCCCGTGCCGGCGACGCGCGAGCCCGCGGCGATTGCGTCGCCATTGTCGAGCAGGACCGCGGAGATCGTGCCGGCATCGAGCGTGAGCGCGAAACCGAGCCGGTCGCCGTCGAAGCGCAGCAGTTCGTTCAACCGCACGTCGGGCAGACCCGAGACGAGCGCAATACCGTCGGCGACGTGCTCGACGCGCCCCACCGTTTGCGCATGCGCGGAGAAGCGGGTTTGTGCCAGCGTGGCGCGGCTGCGCGCAAGCCAGTCGTCTGCTGCTGAATCAGGCGGGATGGGTGTCATGGCCGAGCAGTTCCGTTTTGAGGTGCGCGAGGTCATCGCGAAAGCTGTTGCGCACGATCGCATGAGGCGCTTCGAGTTCGAGTCCGGCAATGATGGCCGGGTCGACCGACGCCTCGAGCACGACCTCGCGGCCGAGCACTTGCGCGAGTGCCGCGCGGCAACTGGCCAGTTCGTCGCCGCTCAAGGCGCGCGCGGCGACGAGCCGCAAGCCGTCGCCGCCGTTATCCAGTTGCGCACGGGTGGCGTCCGGCAAGTTGGCGAGCGCGGCAGCGAGGCCGTCGATAAAACCCGCGACGCGCGCTTGCGGCGGCAAGTGGTCAAATAAGCGGTCAAGTAAGCGCGCAGCGATGTCGAGCGCCAGTTGCGAGGCCCGCGCGGCGTCGGACTGGGCCGCGTCGCGGCGCATGGCATCGATCTCGGCCTGGGCGGCGGCCCGCAGGCGGTCGGCGTCGGCGTGCGCGGCGCTCTCGAGCGATGCCTTCAGCGCGGCGGCCTCCGCAGCGGCGGCTTCGAGAATCTGCCCGCGCTGCTGCGCAAGCCGCGCCATTTCCGCGGCGGCCTGGGCCTGCGCGGCGCCGGCCTCCGCTTTGGCCGCGGCGGCATCGTTCATCAGCGAGGCGGCGGCTTGCTGGCGCTCAGCGACCATCCGGGCGACCGGCCGGAATAGAAACCGCGCGAGCAGCCAGATCAGGATCAGCGCATTGACGGTTTGCAGTCCGAGCGTCCACCAGTCGATATGCATGACGGTCTCGCGCTTACTTGATGAACGGATTGGCGAACAGAACCAGCAGTGCGATCACGAGGCAATAGATCGCCATCGTCTCGATCATCGCCAGCCCGACAAATAGCGTGCGCGAAATGGTGCCGGCCGATTCGGGCTGGCGTGCCAGCGCGTCCATGGCGGCGGCGACCGCGCGGCCTTCGCCGAGCGCCGGCCCGATTGCGCCGAACGAGACCGCGATGGCCGCGGCAAGAATACTGACGACCTGGATGAGATTGTTCATGACGTGCCTTATTGTTGATTCGTGGGTTGCGGTGAAGCGTCGGCGAGCGCCGCGCCGATAAAAACCATCGCCAGTACGGTGAAAATGTAGGCTTGCACCGCGCCGGTCAGCAGATCGAGCGCCATTAGCGGAATCGGCACCAGCAGCCCGGCGAGCGACAGCACGATGCCGACCACGAACACGCCGCTCATCACGTTGCCGAACAGACGCACGACCAGCGAAAAGGTGCGCGTGATCTGCTCGACCACGTTCAGCGGGATCATGATCCAGGTGGGCTCGGCAAAGGTCGCAAGATAGCGGCCGAGGCCGCGGGTGCGCACGCCGTAAAAAATCGTCGCGCAGAACACGATCAGCGCGAGCGCGGCGTCGGTCTCGACGTGCGCCGTCGGCGGCTCGACGCCCGGCACGAGCGAGGACCAGTTGCTGATCAGAATGAACAGGAAGAGGGTGCCGATCAGCGAGCGGTAGGCGCCCGGTTCGGTCTGCATCGTGTCGCGGATCTGGTCGTCGACCGTGCTTACCAGCAACTCCAGCACCGTCTGCGCTTTCGACGGCACCAGCGCGAGGCGCCGTGTGATCAGCGCCGCGGCCGCCCCCAGCAACGCGATGATGACCCACGTCGTGACCACCGGCGCCGACACCGGCACGGGCCCCAGGTGAAAGAGCGGCTCGGTGGCAAGTGGAGAATGCATCATGGTTGCACCCTGACCCGTTGCACTACCCAATGCCGCGCGAGCAGCAGCCCGGCGGCGCCCCCCAATAGCGGCCAGGGTCCGAGCCGTGCCAGCACGACGAAGACCACAGCCAGCACGCCGAGGCGGGCCAGTTGCAAACCGATCGCCCGGCCGGGCGCACCGGCGATCAGCAGCCGCACGTTCCAGCGCAAACCCGTGAAATGGATCCAGCCCGCCAGCATCCCGGCGACGAGGCCGATTGCCATCTGGGCGGCGAAAACAGAATGGGATGTCATGGTCATTTTCTCCTCGTTTGCCGGTGCATCCATTTCCATGCGGACCATAAACCGATGCCCGCGCCGATCATCAGCAGTGGCGCGGAAAAGAACACGCCGGTGCCGAAATAACGATCGAGCCAATGACCGAGCGCGAGCGCGAGTAGCGTCGGCACCACGATCGTCCAGCCGAGAATGCCGATCTGGCCGAGGCGCGCGCCGAGCGACGGCTCGGGTTCGTCGCGTGCTTCGCGCTCCCGCAGAGCGGCTTGGCGGGCCGCGCGTGAGACGCGCTCGGCTGAAGGATCGATTGACGGGTTGGCTGCAGGGTTGGACGGGTCGGCCGGTTTGCCGGTCGACTCGCCGGCCGTGTTGCCGCGTTTTTGACCGCGATCCTGGCCGTCATCGCGGTTCATGCTCCCTCCTTGCTGTGCGCGCCGTTATCGTCGCGCAGGGCGGGCGCTGCGCCCGGGCGCAGATAGCGCAACAACTGCCGAACCGCTTGCGCATGCAGACGGGTTTGTTCGACGCGAGCGCGCCGCGCCATATCCAGGCGCTTCGCGCGAGCCGCCTCGACGGCCGCCTGCAATTCCACGAGCGTGTCGCCGCGAATGCCGTCGCGACACGCGATCGTGACGCTGCGACCTTGCGCGACTCTCAGCACGCCACCTTCCACTGCGCAGAAATGCGGCGCGTTATCGGCGCCATGCCAGCGGATCACACACGGCACGAGCACGGTCAGGAAGTCCGCGTGGCCGGGCAGAATGCCGAAGTTGCCGCTTTCGTCTTCCGCGCGTAGCGCCATGACCTCGGTGCTATCGACCAGTACCGCAGCCGGCGTGGCGATCGTCAGGTGGAGAGGTTGGCTCATTTCGCGGCGCCTGTTGTGGCAGGCGGTGGGACCGTGGCCACGGCGGATGCAACGGCGGGCGGCGTGGCCGGGTGCGAAGCCTCTTCCCGTGCGCGTGCTTCGTCGAGCGTGCCCACCATGTAGAGCGAGCTTTCCTGCCACGTATCGCAATCGCCCGCCAGAATCGCCTTGCAACCGGCGAGCGTGTCGGCGACCGCGACGGAGCGGCCGGGTACGCCGGTGAACGCTTCGGTGACGGCGAACGGCTGGGTCAGAAAGCGTTGCAGCCGGCGCGCGCGGCCCACGATGCGGCGGTCGTCGGCGCCGAGTTCTTCCACGCCCAGCAGCGAAATCACGTCCTGCAGTTCACGATAGTGTTCGATGGTGCGCCGTACTTCGGTGGCGATGGCCACATGCGCTTCACCGACGACAAGCGGATCGAGCAGCACCGACGACGACGCGATCGGATCGATTGCCGGATACATGCCTTCGGCGGCCATGGAGCGTGACAGCACGACCATGCTGTCCACGTGCGCGGCGATGGTGGTGACGGCCGGGTCGGTGAAATCGTCGGCCGGCACGTAGACCGCCTCGATGGCCGTCACCGAGACGTCGCCGACCGACACAATGCGCTCCTGCAACGCGGCCACTTCGCTTGCCAGGGTCGGCTGATAGCCGACCCGCGACGGCAGCCGCCCCAGCAGGCCGGACACTTCCGCGCCCGCCTGAACGAAACGGAATACGTTGTCCATCAGCAGCAGGACATTCTGGTGCCGTTCGTCGCGAAAGTATTCGGCCACGGTGAGCGCGGTGAGCGGCACGCGCCAGCGCGCGCCGGGTGGCTCGTTCATCTGCCCGTACACCAGCACGGTGCGCGGCAGGACGCCGGAGCCGCGCATGTCGAGCAGCATTTCATGGCCTTCGCGTGAGCGCTCGCCGACCCCGGCGAAGACCGAGATGCCCTGGTAGCGCTCGACCATCGCGTGAATCAGTTCCATCACCAGCACGGTTTTGCCGACCCCGGCGCCGCCGAACATCGCGGCCTTGCCGCCTTGCGCGAGCGGCGTGAGCAGATCGATGATCTTGATGCCGGTCGCGAAGATCTCCGTGGCGGCGCCCTGCGACGACAGCGGCGGCGGCCGGCGATGGATCGGCCGGCGCGGGACGTCGGCCGGCAAGGGCACGCCGCGATCGCCCGGCGTGCCGGTGACGTCGATCAGACGGCCGAGCATGGCTTCGCCGACCGGCACCTGGATCGGGCCGCCGGTCGCCTGAACGGGCGCACCGCGCCGCAGGCCATTGGTGGATTGCAACGCGAGCGCGCGTACCGTGGCATCGTCCAGATGGGCCTGCACTTCGGCGATGATCGGCGGCCCTTCATCCGTGACGATCGAAAGCGCTTCTTCGATAAGGGGAAGCGCCACGCCGTCGAAAGCGACGTCGACGACCGCGCCGCGCACCGCGATTACGCGACCATGAACCGTCGCAACGGGCGCCTGCCCGGACGGGGCATCTGTTGATGGCGTGTCGGGCCGCATGTCGAAACGTTCTTCGGCCATGGTCATGCTGTGATATGGAAACCGGCGTCCGCGTAAATCGTGGAGCCGGTCAATGTCATGCCGGCCTCGCTTGCCAATACCGCGGCGATGCGTCCAATTTCCTCGATGGTGACAAGGTGTTGCGCTGGCGTGTGCATGCGAACATCGTCGAGCAGCGCGTCGAAATGGTCGATGCCGGATGCCGCGCGTGTCTTCACTGCACCGGCGGAAATGGCATGGACGTGGATGCGGCGTGCGGCCAGATCGGCGGCCAGATAGCGCACGCTCGATTCGAGAGCCGCCTTCACCGGTCCCATCACGTTGTAATGATCGACGGCGCGCTCGGCGCCGTAAAAGCTCACGGTCATCAGGCTGCCGCCCTCGGCCATCAGCGGCAAAGCGAGCTTCGCCATGCGAATGAACGAATGGCACGATACCCCCATGGCGAGCGCGAAGCCCTCGGCCGGGCAGTCGATCAGACTCGCGTGCAGCGCGTCGGCGGGCGCGAAGGCGATTGAGTGGAGCAGGAAGTCGAGCCGTCCCCAATCCTTCGTAATCCGTTCGAATAAAGCTTCGAGCTGGCCCGGAACGGTGACGTCGCACGGTAAAACCAGCGGTGCCTGAAGTGCTTCGGCGACCGGGCGCACATAGGGTTCGGCCTTGTCGTTCAGATACGTCACGGCGAGTTCCGCGCCGGCGGCCCGGAACAGTTTTGCGCAGCCGGTGGCAATGCTGTGCTCGTTGGCAATGCCGACCACGAGGCCTCGCTTGCCCGACAGATCGATGATCGGATTCATGACGTGGATTCCTCACGGTGATGGATAGCCACGGCTTCGTTCGCGATGATCTGTTCTTCGTCGGTCGGCAGGACGAGCACCGTCACCCGGCTGCGTGCGCTGCTGATTACGCGCGCGTTGCCGGCGTTCAACTGGCGGTCGAGTTCGACGCCGAGCCACGCCAGCCGCTCGCATACCGCGCTGCGCACTTCCGGCTGATGTTCACCGATTCCCGCGGTGAACACGAGCGTGTCCAGGCCGCCGAGCGTGGTTGCGAGGCGCGCCGCTTCGCCCGCAATCCGGAAGGCGAAGAGGTCCAGTGCTTCGCGCGCTTCGGGGCGGCGGCTGGCCAGTAATTCGCGGCTGTCCGCGCTCAGGCCCGAGACGCCGAGCAGGCCCGACTTCGTGTACAGCAGGTCCTCGATCTCGGCAGCGCTCATGCGCTGTTGTTCAAGCAGATGCAGCACGACGCCGGCGTCGAGCGCGCCGCAGCGGGTCGACATCGGAATGCCGTCGAGCGTCGAGAAGCCCATGCTGGTGTCGCAGCTCTTCCCGTCATCGAAAGCCGCGAGGCTTGCACCGCTGCCCAGATGTGCCGCGACTACGTTGCTGTGTGCAAGCCGCGGGAACTGCTGCATGAGTTGACCGATGATGAACTGATAGGACAGGCCGTGAAAACCGTAGCGCTTGATACCTTGGTCGAAAAGCTGGCGTGGAATCGCGAAACGGCGCACGAGATCGGTTTGCGTGCGGTGAAACGCGGTATCGAAGGAGGCCGACTGGATCAGGTGAGGCCGCAGATGCCGGATCGCGCGGATCAGCCGCAGGCTTTGCGGTTGATGCAAAGGCGCGAGCGGCACGAGGGCGGTAATCGCGGCGAGCGTGTCGTCGTCGATCGCCACGGGTCCGGTGAAATGGTCGCCGCCATGCACGACGCGATGGCCGACCGAAACGAGATCGTCGAGCGGGAAGTGCGTGGCGAACCAGCCGAGCGTTTCGTCGAGCACGTCGTGCAGATCGTCGGTCACGCGCGAGATGAGCGGAATATCCCTCGTCTCGCCATTGTTGTTGAGATGCAGGCGCAATGGCTGCTGCCGGAAGTCGATCGTGCCCTGGCCGATTCTCACGGCGGCGCCCGACGTGACCCGGAACAGGCCGATCTTGACCGTCGACGAGCCGGGATTGAAGGTGAGCAGAAGCGGATCGTTCATGATGGGGTTGACCCTCCGTGAGCGCGTTCGGATGCGAGCCGGGCGAGGGCGGCGGAAGCGAGACCGACGCGCACGCTGTCGGCGCGGCTCGTCAGAATGATCGGCAAGCGGGCACCGAGCACGATGCCTGCCGCGTCGGCGCCGGCGAAATACACCAGTTGTTTGGCCAGCATGTTGCCGGCTTCGAGATCAGGCACCAGCAGAATGTCGGCCTGGCCCGCGACCGGCGAGGCGATGCCCTTGATCTGCGCCGCCGCCATGCTGATTGCGTTGTCGAAAGCGAGCGGACCGTCCACCATGGCGCCCGTGATTTGCCCGCGTGCGGCCATGACCGTGAGTGCGGCGGCGTCGAGCGTGGTCGGCATGCGCGGGTTGACCGTTTCTTCTGCCGCGAGGACGGCGACCCGCGGCACGTCGACGCCGAGCAGGTGCAACAGGTCGATGGCGTTCTGGCAGATATCGCGCTTCTGATCGAGCGTCGGCGCGATGTTGACGGCGGCATCGGTGACCACCAGCGGTTTTGCATAGGCCGGTATGTCCATTGCGTAAACATGGCTGATGCGGCGCGCGGTGCGCAGCCCCGAGCCGCTGGCGACGACGGCGGAGAGCAGTTCGTCGGTATGCAGGCTGCCTTTCATCAACGCGCCAATCTTGCCCGCCGTGCCCAGTTCGACCGCGCGCGCGGCGGCCGCATGGCTGTGCTCGGTTGATTCGATGTCCACCCCTTCGAGACTGAGGTGAGCGGCTTCGGCGGCAGCGCGGATTCTGGCTTCCGGCCCGATCAGAAGCGGATCGATCAGCCCTTCGTCGCGGGCCGCGAGCGCTGCACGGATTGCATCCGGCGAGCAGGGATGAACAATCGCGGTGCGCAACGCCGGCCGCAGACGCGCCTCGCGGATAAACGCCTCGTAGCGGTCATGCCGGCGGATGGCGGCCTCAGGACGCGGCATGGCCGGCAAGACGATCGGCGTGGCAGGCGCGATGACGGTGGCGAGACCCAGCAGCACCACGTCGCCTTTCTGGTTGGTGCAAACCGTATCGAGCAGCACGATGCGCTTCCCGATACGTTTTTCCTTGACCGTCACGGTGGCGGTGATCGTATCGCCTGGCGTGACCGGGCGACGGAACTGCAAGGTCTGATCGAGATAGATCGTGCCGGGTCCTGGCAAGCGGGTGCCGAGCAGCGCGGAGATCAGCGCTGCGGTCCACATGCCGTGCACCACGACGTGGCCAAACAGGTCGGTCGATGCGAAGGCCGCATCCATATGCGCGGGGTTGACGTCGCCCGACATCGCGGCGAACAGATCGATGTCGTTCTGCCCGGCGATGCGCACGAGCGAGGCGGATTCGCCGATCGCGAGTTCGTCGAAGGTCCGGTTGTGCAGCAGCATGTCGTTCATGGTGTGGCTCCTAGGCTTGCAGGACGTAGGTGCCGGGGGCGTCGGCGAGCGCCTGGGCGCCGTTGCTTCCCGCCATGGCGGGCGGCGCGATGCGTTTCGGATCTGAATGGGCGGCAAGCCAGTCGGTCCATGCGGTCCACCACGACCCCTCCTGCGGTGCCACGGTGTCCACCCATGCATCGGGACCGATGCGCAGATCGTCCGCTGCCGTGTGTTTCAACCTGAAGTGGCGGTGCGGATGTCCCGGTTCGCTGACGATGCCGGCATTGTGGCCGCCGCTCGTCAGCACGAAGGTGATATCGGTGTCGGACAAGTTGTGAATCTTGAACACCGAGTGCCACGGTGCGATGTGATCGCGTTCCGTGCCGACCACGAACAGAGGCACGCGGATATTGCGGATCGACACCGGCCGTCCGTCCACCTGATACCGGCCGCACGCCAGATCGTTGTCGAGAAACAGACGCCGCAGATACTCCGAATGCATCCGGTACGGCATGCGTGTGGCGTCCGCGTTCCATGCCATCAGATCGATCATCGGCGCGCGCTCGCCGAGCAGATAGTCGTGGACGACGCGCGACCAGATCAGATCGTTCGACTGCAGCAACTGGAATGCGCCGGCCATCTGATTGGCCGCGAGATAGCCCTGCGACCACATCATGCTTTCGAGGAAATAGACTTCGCTGTCGTCGATGAACAACTGCAGCTCGCCCGGTTCGCTGAAATCCGTTTGTGCCGCGAACAGTGAAACCGACGCCAGCCGGTCGTCACCGGCGCCGGCCATCGCGGCGGCGGCGATCGACAACAGCGTGCCGCCGAGACAATAGCCGGTCGCGTGAATCCGGTGATCGGGCACGATCGTTGAGATCGCATCGATCGCCGCCATCACGCCGAGTTGCCGGTAGTCGTCGAGGCTGAGATCGCGGTCTTCCGCGCCGACGTTGCGCCACGAGATGCAGAACACCGTGTGGCCCTGTTCGACCAGATAGCGGATCAGCGAATTGTGCGGTGACAGATCGAGAATGTAGTACTTCATGATCCAGGCCGGAACGATCAATACCGGCTCGGCCAGCACCTTGGCGGTAGCAGGGCTGTATTGAATGAGTTCGATCAGGTGGTTGCGAAACACCACCTTGCCGGGCGTGACGGCGAGATTGACGCCGACCTTGAACTGATCGAGTCCGGCCGGCGGCTGGCCGCTCGCCTGACGACGAACATCTTCCAGCGCGTTCCCCATGCCTTGCGCGAGGCTCGTGCCGAGCGTCGCCGCGGCGCGCTGTACGACTTCCGGATTGCTGAGCGGAAAGTTCGTCGGCGCGATGACGTCGAGCCACTGGCGAGCAGCGAACGACACCACATCTTCGTGATGGCGCGTGGTGCCGGGCACGCCGCGCGTGGCCGCGTTCCACCATTGCTCGGTCAACAGGAATGCCTGCTGCCAGAACCGGTACGGCTCGGTTTGCCATACGTCGGCACGGAAACGCTCGTCTGCTGCCGACGGTTCGGCGAGCGGCGTAGCGTAGTCACCCCGCGAAGCGTGAAACAGATAACCGGCGATACGTCTCACGTCCTGAATGCCGAGCGAGGCCAGTTCCAGCTGTTTGCCAGGCGCGGCTGCGAGATGGATGAGCCAGTCGGACCAGGCCAGCGCGAGCGCCGCGGGAGACAGACCCGCGCTCAGGCGGGCGATGAATGCTTCCTTGGCATGATCGAGCGCGCGGAACGGCTCGGCTGATGTGGGGACGGGCAGGGTATTCGGAGCGGCTTGAACGGCGGCGGAAACGGGCCTGAAGCGGGTGTCCATCTGGATGTCCTCGGCGTAGGGTGGCGCGGCGTGTGCTGGAACCCTGCTCTCGCGAGACGCGATGAACGGGCCGGCGGCACGGCCGGCTAAAACCGTTCGCTACGTGAAAAAATCACGCCGCGTGGGTCACCTTCCGCCACACCGTTGTGCGGGGCAGCAAAGCTTGCACCGACCGACTGTAGCTGTCGGATAGCGGTGTACTGTTGATCTGGATCAATCGGGGGTGCGGACGTTTTTAAGCGCTTCAAGGGGCGCTACGTCGCTGACTGGGCGTCGAGCGGTGTGTTGATTGCGATGCGAAAGTTGGCGACGGGTGTGCGAAAGACGAGTTTCTGCATCGCGGCGTTCACATCCGCGATGCCGCCATCGCCAGTTCAATCAGGCTTGGCCCGGCTGTTGTTCGGCCGACGTCGTCATTTCTCCAGGCCGGCGCAGCATCTTGTCGACTTCGCCCGCGTGCATCTCTTCGACGTGGATCATCTGGCGGGCGAACTCCTCGAGCGCAACGGAGCGGTCCTCGACCAGCGCGAGCAGTTCGCGATAAAGCCCCAGCGCGAGGTTCTCGGCCTGCAGCGACTCGCGGAGGATCGACGTGATATCGAAGGTGTGCGAGTCGAGGAGGGGGCCGATCGCAAGCGACGGATAGGCGCCCAAGGTCGTGATCCATTCTCCGACCTGCTGGGCGTGCAACAGCGATTCGTCGGCCTGCTCGCGCAGCCAGGATCTGATCGGAATGCGTCCGAAGCCGAAAACAAGAAACGAGTAGTGCGTATATCGAACGACGCCGGCCAACTCGGATTCGAGAATCCGGTTCAGCACGGCAACGACGTCTTCCTTGTCGATCTCTGCCATTTGGTCTCTCCTTTCAGATCACCGCAACAGACGCATTCCGCGATTCGCCAGTCTTATCACGCCATAGGGTCTCGACGGATATGGATTAAATGTAGTCCCGCAGGTCGATCGCGCAAGGTATTAGTTCGGACGCACGCGTTGGGGAGAGGCGAGCGGCGAGCGGCGAGCGGCGGGAGGCGGCAGGCGAGGGGGAAGGATTCCCTTGGGGCAATCGTTGATACGCGCTTCGCTCGCAGGCTTTCGCATGAAGCAGGGAGTCAATCGGGAAGCAACCGGCGCACCAACGCGGAAAAATGTGACGCATCGAGGTCCTCAACGAAGCTCGCCCGCAGCGCATCCGCCGCCGGGCTGAGCGATCTGCCCGCAAGCTCGACGAAACCCACTGTGCGTTCGATTCGCGGTGCATCGAGTGGAATGAACCGCAGCGTTTCGCGGTAACGCTGCTTTGCGAGGTAGGGCAACACGGTGAGCCCGACGCCGCCCTCGACCGCGGCGAGCAGCGTGGTGGTGTTGGCGATGAAGAGTTCGTCCTGCTCGGCCGCCGCTTCGCGTACCGCGGCGGGCAGGGCGCGCATCGTGCCGTTGCCGATCAACCGGTACCCCGACAGATCGCGCCATTCGATGTGGCGTTGTTTGAACAGCGCGTGTCCGGCATTCACGACCACGCACATCACGTCTGCGATCAGTGGCGTAAAGCTCAGCTCTGCCTCGAGATCCGGCTCGCCGGCAATGCCGAAATCGATCGCGCCGGAGCGTACACGATCGTGGATGTACGCCGCAGTGCCGTCTTCCACATGAAGCTGGATCCCCGGATATCGCGCGGTGAAGCGGCTGATCGCGCGCGGCAACAACTCGTGCGCGATAGACGGCACAGCGGCAACCCGCACGCTGCCGCCACGCACCCGTGCGACGTCGATGGATGCGGCAATCGTGCGTTCGTAGTGCTCGACGAGCTTCTTCGCTTCGCCATAGAACATGGAGCCGAACGGCGTTGGCGTTGCGTGACTGCCCTTTTCGAAGAGCGGCGCGCCGAGCGCGGTTTCCAGTTCCTTGATGGATAGCGACAGCGCGGGCTGGCTGCGGAACACGGCCTTTGCGGCAGCCTTGAAACCGCCGTGCTCGATGACGGAAACGAAGTGCCGCAGCTGCGCGATCTTCACATCAGGGAAATGATCCATGGCCTAGATAAGTTTTGCAAATATTTCTATCAGAACAATTGGTTTTGATTATTTTAACCTTGTTTCTAGAATCGGTCCCATGTCAAACGCATTGAGACCGATGATGAATTCGCAGACCTTTTTGAACTGGATCGACGGCCACTGGGTGGCCGGCGAAACGGTTGTCGAGAACCGCAGTCCGTCCGACACGAACGATCTGATCGGCGGCTACACGCAGGCGACCAGCGCACAGGTGCAGGCAGCCATTTCGGCCGCAGCGGCGGCGCAACCCGTCTGGGCCGCGACCGGGCTGGAAAAGCGGCACGACGTGTTGCGGGCCATCGGCGACGAGCTGATCGCCCGGAGCCCGGAACTCGGACGGCAACTGGCGCGGGAAGAGGGCAAGACGCTCGCGGAAGGCGTCGGCGAAGTCTACCGTTCCGGGCAGTTCTTCCATTACTTCGCCGCCGAGGTGCTCCGCCAGCTAGGCGGCAAAGCCGATTCGGTCCGCCCGGGCATCGAGATCGATATCCAGCGTGAGGCGCTCGGTGTCGTCGGCGTGATCACGCCCTGGAATTTCCCGATGGCAACCGCGAGCTGGAAAATCGCACCCGCGCTCGCGTTCGGTAATGCCGTGTTGTTCAAGCCGGCCAATCTGACGCCCGCCAGTGCCTGGGCGCTCACGGAAATCATCAGCCGCCAGGCGTTGCCGGCCGGCGCGTTTAACCTGCTGATGGGCGCGGGTGCATCCGTTGGCAACGAGCTTGCTGCATCGCAATCTGTCAACGGCATTTCCTTTACCGGCTCGGTGGAGACCGGCCGGCGCATCGCGGGCGTCGCCGCGCCCAATCTCATCAAGCTGCAGATGGAGATGGGCAGCAAGAACGCGCTCGTGGTGCTCGACGATGCGGACCTCGACCTCGCCGTCGAATGCGCGTTTCAGGGCGCCTATTCGGGCACGGGACAAAAATGCACCGCCTCGTCGCGACTGGTGGTGACGCACGCCGTGCACCGGCCGTTCGTCGAACGGCTCGCCGCAAAACTGCGCAGCGTGAAGGTGGGGCGTGCGCTCGACGACGGCGTGCAGATGGGCCCCGTCGTCGACGCACGCCAACTCGAACAGAATCTTCGGTACATCGAGATCGGCCAGCGCGAAGGCGCGCGGCTCGTGCAGGGTGGCGAACATCTCGCGCAGCCCGAACGCGCGTATTGCATGTCGCCGGCCTTGTTCGACGAAGGCCGCAACGACATGCAACTCAATCGCGACGAAGTGTTCGGCCCGATTGCGTGCGTGATCCCGGTGCGCGACTACGAGGAGGCGCTGGCCGTTTCGAACGATACGCCGTTCGGTCTGACGGCGGGCATCGTCACGCAATCGCTCAAGCACGCCACGCATTTTCGCCGCCATGCCCAGGCTGGCTGTGTGATGGTGAATCTGCCGACTGCGGGCACCGACTATCACGTGCCATTCGGCGGTCGTAAGGCTTCGAGCTACGGCCCGCGCGAGCAGGGTCCCAATGCAGCCGAGTTCTATACGACGCTGAAAACTTCTTACACGCGCGCCTGAACGGACTGGGAAACACCATGAGCATCCATAACGCTTTGCTTGTCATCGACGGCACCCAGTACTCGAACTGGAACCGGCAGATTTTTGAAGAGATGCGTGCCGGCGGCGTGGCCGCGGTCAATGTGACGATCGTCTACTGGGAGAATGCACGCGAAACGCTGTCGCGTATCGCCGAGTGGAACGCACTTTATCAGCAGCATAGCGACCTCGTGATGCCGGCGCGCACGATGGACGACGTTGCACGCGCAAAGCGCGCGGGCAAGATCGCGATTCTGTACGGATTGCAAAACTGTTCGCCGATCGAGGACGACATCGGTCTCGTCGAGGTGTTCCGCGATCTCGGCGTGCGCACCATGCAACTGACGTATAACAATCAAAGCCTGCTTGCGACAGGTTGCTATGAGTCCTCCGACAGCGGTGTCACGCGGTTTGGCCGTGTGGTGATCGAGGAAATGAACCGCGTCGGCATGATCGTCGATATGTCGCACAGCGCCGAGCGTTCCACGTTGGAGGCGATCGAGATTTCCGCGCAGCCGATCGTGATCAGTCACGCGAATCCGAGCTTTTTCCACGAAGCCAAACGCAACAAATCGGACCACGTATTACGTGTTCTGGCGTCGCGCGGCGGGCTCGCCGGATTCAGCCTCTATCCGTTTCATCTGAAGAACGGCAGCCGTTGTACGCCCGGCGAATTCACCGACATGGTGGCGCGGACTGTCGATCTGGTCGGTATCGACCACGTCGGCATCGGCAGCGATCTGTGCCAGGGGCAGCCCTATAGCGTGCTCGAGTGGATGCGCAATGGCCGCTGGAGCAAGGAGACGGATTTTGGCGAAGGCAGCGCGAGCAATGCCGCATGGCCGGAAC
Source organism: Paraburkholderia caffeinilytica (assembly GCF_046030355.1). Lineage (GTDB taxonomy): Bacteria > Pseudomonadota > Gammaproteobacteria > Burkholderiales > Burkholderiaceae > Paraburkholderia > Paraburkholderia caffeinilytica_B. The sequence goes on along the minus strand of NZ_JAQQCQ010000004.1, from coordinate 25,518 downwards.
CGGTCAGCTGGTTCCGTTCGAGCGCGGACTTTCCGAACCTGACGGCCGCGCTGGAGCGCGCCGGTTTTGCCGACGCCGACATCGCGAAGATCATGGGCGGCAACTGGATGCGGATTCTGCGTGACGCGGAAAACAGTCGTTACTCGGCCGCGCCCGAGACAGGTGAAGCGCAACGCTGCGCGGTCGCGATGTCCTAGCCGCGCCGCTGACTCATTCCCAACAATTCAAACGGCGCCGCCTTCATACAACAACGTACCGGCGCCATAACGATTTATCCTCCTGGAGGAGACATGGAAATTCCAACCACGGCGAGTATTGCAGCCAAAGGTCATGCAGTGGCCCATCGCAAAGGAAGCATCGACTGGCCCATATTCTGGATCAGCGGCGGCTTCTTCCTGTTGTTCCTGATCGCAGCGCTGGTCAATCTGCCCTGGCTAACCACGGCGGTGGACACGGCTTTCACCTGGGCCACAAGAGGGTTCGGGCTCTACTGGCAAGTGCTGATGCTCGCCACCTTCGCGGTCAGTCTCGGCATCGCGTTTTCGAAGCTCGGGCGCGTGAAACTCGGCGGCATCGCGCAAACGCCATCCAATTCGACCTTCAACTGGGTGGTGATCATCATGTGCGCGTTGCTGGCCGGCGGCGGCGCGTTCTGGGCCGCCGCCGAGCCGTTGATGCATTTCGTCAATCCGCCGCCCTTCTACGGGGTGGCCGGCAAGACCTATGCGGGCGGCGTCGCGGCACTCGCGCAATCGTTCCTGCATTGGGGCTTTCTCGCGTGGGCCGTGCTGGGCAGTCTGCTGAGCATCGTGTTGATGCATCTGCACTATGACAAGGGCTTGCCGCTTGCACCGCGTACGTTGCTGTACCCGTTGTTCGGCGCACGGGCGCTCAACGGGCCGATTGCAGCGATAGCCGATGCAACGTCGATCATTGCGGTTGCCGCGGGGACCATTGGACCGATCGGCTTCCTCGGTCTGCAGATTGCCTATGTGCTCCATTCCGTCTGGAACGTACCCGACACGATCACCACGCAGGCACTCGTCATTCTGGCGGTCACGGCGATCTTCACGGCAGCTTGCATCGCTGGCCTCGAAGGGTTGCGCTTTGTCTGCAAGATCCATGTGTGGCTGATGCTCGGACTCGCCGCATTCCTTTACGTGTTCGGGCCGACCGAATTTCTCACCACGGTCTTTTTCAAGGCGTTCGCCACGCACATCGTCGATTTCGCGCAGACCGCCATGTATCGCGGCGACGGCAAGTGGCTCAATTCATGGACGCTCTTCTACTGGGGCTGGTTTATCGGCTATGCGCCGATCATGGCGATCTACGTCGCGAAGGTCTCGCGCGGCCGCACGATCCGCGAAGTGGTGGTGCTGCTGTCGGTCGCGGCGCCGCTCATCACGATGCTGTGGTTCACGCTGGTCGGCGGCACCGGAATCGGTCTCGAACTGAAGTCACCCGGTGTCGTGATCGGCCATGGCACGCAACCGGAGGCGCTGCTGTTAGGCGTTGCCCAGGCGATGCCGTTGCGTAACCTGATTTCCGCGTTGTTCCTGTTTCTCAGTTTCTTCTCGGTGGTGACGAACGGCGGCTCGATGGCTTACACCATCGCGATGGCGGTGACCGGCGATCGCGGCGAGCCTGGGAACTGGTTGAAGATTTTCTGGGCGGTCGGCATGGGTCTGGTGGGCGCAGTGTTGATTACGATGGGCGCCGGCGGCGTGAGCGCGTTGCAGTCGTTCATTGTGATTACCGCCGTGCCTGTGTCGATCATCATTCTGCCTTCGCTGTGGGACGCGATTCGTATCGCCCGCACGATGGCCGCAGAGCAAGGAGTCAAATGATGGCGCACAACGACGCGATCATGGAAGCGCAACGCGAGCACCTTGCGGGATCCAGCGAACCCGTGGACGCCGCGGCGCATCCCAGCGCACCGCTACGCAGTCCCGACATCACGAACCGCACCGAACGTCTCGGCGCGATGCACGGTACCCGTCTGAGCTTTGTGCGTTCGCTCGTGCGACGGATGGCGCGCGACAACTGGCGGGTCCGCGTCACGCACATGGATCTCGATGACAATGGCTATGGTGTCTGCATCTATACGATCGAAGCCTATGGCGAGCGCTACAGTCAGGTGATTTTCTCGCAGCATCTCGACGATGCCGAGCGCACCGACCGGGTCATCGCCCAGAAGTGGGACGTTACGTCAGCGCTGGTCAGCGGTGTCCCCAATGCCGCCGACATCGAGTATCTACGCGGGAATGTGCCGTTGCAGGAAGCGGGACGTCTGCGTGCAAACGACCTCGTCCTGTGCCGCGCGAACAAGAGCGTACGTAACTTTGGTTACGTGGCGGAATGCCTCGCCGCGGGGCGGCAACCCGATCCTTCGGTTTTTGAACGGGTGGGCTATCTGATCCGAACGACCGCCGTATACGGCAACGGCAAATTCGGCATTGCGGATTATCCGCGGCTGGTCGACAGCCAGGCATTCAGCCGAGGCTTCTCAGCGCAGATGTGCGCCGTATTCGTGTTGCGCGACTTCAGCGTACGGCTGGTCGAGCATGTCGCTGCACGGCGCAATCCCCGCGGGGCGGTCAAGCTCGCACATAGTTTCCGGCGCTATCTCGGCGTGGGCAACGCAACCGGCCTCGGCATGGCGCCGTTTCTTGTGCGCCATCCGGTGCAGGTCGATCAGTGGATAAGCGCTCGCGAAACCGCGCTGGCGCGCGTGCTGGCGGTTGAGTCGGTCGATCGCGAAGCGTTCGCGCGTTGTCTGGGATTGCTCGCGCGGGCGGCGCGCCACGTTGCGCAGGTTCACACCGATCATCCGCCGGAAGCGGCACGCAATGCGCTGATCCTCGCGGAATTGCCGCGTCTTGAACATGAACTTCAAGTCGGCTATGAGCGAAAGCGCGTATTCCGCTGGAGCGAGTTGTTTGAATGGGCAACGCTCCAGCTTTCCTGTGCGACGCAGGAAATCCTCTTTACGGTGTTGCTCGAACTCTATCCCGGCCTCGTGGATTCGATCGAATGCGCGGCGCCGGTCGCCGATGCGCTGATCCTGAACCCGGACATGGGCGTGGGCGACTTGCTGCAACTCGTCGAACGCGACTATCGCTGGGCGCTGGCACAACCCGCCGCGCAACGGGACGACGATCATTTCTTCTGGTACAGATCGGCGGAGAAAGAGGAGCCGAGGCTTGGCGTGCGTGCCGAGGAGGCCGGCGCGGAGCGGGAGCTGCCGTTGGATATCGCGCGTCAGGTATTGCGTTTGCATGCGCAGTTGGAAGCCGAAGCGGACAGCTCACGCAGCGTCGCTGAGTTCGTCGGCGAGTTTGCCGGTTATCGCGCGATTGTGCGGCGAATTCAGACGCTTGCCTCGCATGCCTACGGCGAAATCCGTCACAACCTGCTCGCGCAGGACATGCTGCCCATCGACCTGATGCGCGCCAAGCTGTCGATGTTCGGCGCGAGCAAGTTCGATCCGAAATCGAATCTCTGGGTGCGGGTCACGCTGTTTCAGGGGGCGCCGACGCTCGACGATCTTGCGCCGGACATGGTCGACGATTGGGCGTTTCCGTGTGTGCCAGGCGGAAGCGAGAAACGGAGCGCATAAACATGAAGATGGCGATCAACGAATTGAACTCGCTGTGCCGCAGCGCACTGGAAGGTTGTGGCTGGGCACAAGGCGATTACGAGGACGCAGCGGATGCCGCCGTGTGGCTGCAGGCGATGGGTTTTGACGGCATGGATGCTATTGGCCGCCTGCTCGGCGTCGCGCGTCACGAGGACTACAGCGTCGAGCCGGCGCTGCCGGGCGCGCAGCGGACCGGTTCATCTTCTGGGCTCGCTGGCTGTCTGTTGTCATTCGAACTGGCGTGGGCGAGGGCGACGCGGACGGGCGCGGCAACGGTGCGGATCCCGAATGCATTGTCGCCACGTTTGGCGATCTATGGTCTGAAGGCGATGGGCACACGCGGCCGCCGTTTCGATCTGTCCTGGACGGATCAGGCAGGCCGGCATTTCGCCACCACGTCGGGGCATGACGAGTATCCCCACTACCTGGGTTTCAGCCCGCAGGTTGGGGCGACAGAGCGGGAAATCGTCGTCTGCTGCATGGCGCAGAAGGATGCCTGCGAAACGCAACCGGCTACGGACCGACATCTCGCGGGCGCGATCGATCCGGCAGAACTGGATGCGCGTTATCGCGACGCGCTGTGGCGTGGCATCGAAGTGGATGCGTCGCAGGTCGATCGCCTGGTCGCCTGGAAGAACAAGGTGCTTGTTCCGGCAACGCTGTTGTCGCGAGAACATGGTGCGGGAGGCGCGGATGATGGATTCTGACCTGCATGACGCGATAGCCAGTAGCTGGTAACGTCAAGGCGATCAGTGCGGGGGCTAGAAAGCGGCCTCGGCATCGTTCAACTCGCTGCGTGATTTCCGCTTTCTTTGAAGCGAAGGCGATCGTTCGGTCAAGCGAGCATCTGCGTCTTTATCTGGCAAGCCGGCAGTCGCGAACATCCTTCGATATTCGGCCGGCGTCGTTTGCCTCGCGGCCTTGAACTGCCGATTGAAATTGGCCACGTTGGCGAAGCCCGAACGGGCGGCGATGACGGCAACCGGCAGGGTGGTGTCGGCCAGCATCCGGCACGCGTGCCCGATGCGAACGCGGGCAATATACCGCCCCACGCTCTCACCAATATGTTGAACAAAGTAACGTGTGAGCGTGCGTTCCGACAGGCTGGCCGCCGCGCAGAGTTCAGACAGCCGCAGCGGTTCGGCAAAGCGCGCGTCGATCATCGAAAGGACACGGTTGATCTGCTCGGGTTCATGGCCGGATGGGCCCGCGTTCGCCTGATTGAAGGCTGTCGGTGAAGCGAGCGGCTGGCCGGGTGCGTCGGCCAGTGTGCAGAGAATATCGAGCGCGGCGCTCAGGCGGTCGCGAGCGACGTTCGAAAGTAATTGTTCCAGGCGGCCGCGCATCCATTTGCCGGCGGGTGGTTCGAATGCGAGCCCACACGCGGCCCTGCGCAACAGTTTGCGCAGCGGTTCATATTCGCGGCAACAGTCCGCCATACGTCGCGCCCAATCGCCGTCGAACCAGATAACGATGGCGACCTGTGGCGAGGACGGATCGATCGAACGATTCGACGCCCAGGTGTGCGGCAAATCCGGCGGCACCAGCACGAGATCCTCCGCTTCATATTCGTTGACGGAGTCGCCGATGTAGCGCTTGCCATGACTGTTCATCGTCAGCGTCAACTCGTACTCCGGATGGTGATGCCATTCGAACGGAATACGCGGAAGCCGCCGATGGTAAACCCGGACCGAACAATCCGCACCGAACTCGACGTGCTCGTAAGCTGGTTTCATGGCTGAAAACGCAAATGATTTGCCTGAATAGTATCACCAGGGAGCGCATGCGCGTCATATCCTAGGGCATACGAAATTCAGACGGAGACAATCATGGCGTTGAAAATCGAGGACTTGCCGGGCGCGATCCGGCAAGCGAAAAAGGAACTGCGCGCGGCGTTGCCGAACTACCGGAAGGTCTTCGCCGAAGTCGAAGAAGCGATCAGCACCGAGGCGAAACGAATCGCCGGGCAGCGCGATCGTGGAGAAGACGTCATTCCCGAGATCCAGTTTTCCGACATCACCGAACAGCGCGTTACCGCGGAACAGAACGCACTCGTCAAGGCGCGCGGCGCATGCGTGATTCGGAATGTTTTTCCCCGCGCGTTGGTGCAGAGCTGGGACGAGGATATCGCCAACTATGTCGAGCGCAATAATCTCGACAAGCGCCTCGAAAACCGCGCCGAGGATAAATATTTTGGCCAGCTGGCGTCCAGCAAGCCGCAGATCTACGGCGTGTACTGGTCGAAGCCGCAAGTGCTGGCCCGTCAGTCGCCGTCGCTGACCGAGGCGCGTGTGTTCCTGAACCGCTTGTGGCGCAATGAAAGCGAGGGCCGCGTGCACTTCGATCCGGAACGCGTGCCTGTCTATGCCGATCGTCTGCGTCGCAGGCCACCGGGTTCCGCGTCGCTCGGCTTGTCGGCGCATTGCGACGGCGGGTCGGTCGAACGCTGGATCGAGAGCAATTTCCGCAAGGTGTACCGCCACGTGTTTGCAGGGAACTGGCGCGACTACGACGCGTTCGACGCGGCCTTCCGGCCGGACGTGGAAGAGATTGCGTCGCCCGCTGTATGTTCGATGTTCCGCACTTTTCAGGGCTGGACGGCATTGACGCCGCAAGGCCCGGGCGACGGCACGCTGCAACTCGTACCCATTGCCAATTCGATGGTGTACATCCTGCTGCGCGCGCTTCAGGACGACGTCGCCGAGGACGATCTGTGCGGTGCAATGCCCGGGCGGGCGCTGTCGATCAAGCCGGAATTTCATGCACCGTTGTTCGAGGCGCTGTCGTCGATTCCCAAAATGGAAGCGGGCGACACCGTCTTCTGGCACAGCGACGTCATCCACGCGGTCGAAGATGAGCACAAGGGCGCGGGTTACAGCAACGTGATGTACATCGCTTCGGCGCCCGCGTGCGCCAAGAACGACGCTTACCTGAAGCGTCAGTTGCCGGGCTTCCTGAAGGGGGAAAGCCCGCCTGATTTCCCGACGGATCATTTTGAAGTCGATTTCACAGGCCGCGCGACGGCCGACGACCTGACGCCGCTCGGCAAGGCACAACTCGGGTTTGATCTGTAGTTGAAATGGGCACGCATGCGCGGTCGCGCGGATTGCGCATGCGTCGCTCCATCCATAACGAAAAATTCGGAGACTGCAATGAAACGATCACTGACATCGGTTGCGACGGCTGTCGCGCTGCTCGTGGCTGGGACTCATGCTGTACTTGCCGCCGAACAGCTTTCGGTACTGCACTGGTGGACCTCCGGCGGCGAGTCGAAAGCGATCCGGGTGCTCAAGGACGATATGAGCAAACAGGGCTACGAGTGGAAGGACTTCGCTATCGCGGGCGGTGCGGGCGCAGCGGCCATGACGGCGCTGAAGACGCAGGTCATCTCCGGCAACGCGCCGTCGGCTGCGCAGATCAAGGGACCACTGATTCAGGATTGGGCTGAGCAAGGGTCGCTGGTCACGATCGATCAGGCTGCGACCGATTGGAAAGCGCATACCCCGGCGCAAATAGACAACGCGATGAAGGCAGATGGTCACTATGTGGCGGCTCCTTTCTCGGTACATCGAATCAACTGGCTGTGGATCAACAAAGCTGACCTGGATAAAGTCGGCGGTACGCCGCCCACAACGTGGCCGGAGTTTTTCTCGCTCGCCGACAAGTTTCGCGCTGCGGGTATCACGCCCGTCGCGCACGGTGGTCAACCCTGGCAGGACATGACCATCTGGGAAACCGTGGTGCTCTCGCAAGGCGCGGATTTTTATCGGAAAGCCCTTGTCGATCTCGATCAGAAAACCTTGACCTCGCCGCAGATGGTGCAGGTGTTCGAGACCGTCCAGAAGATCCGGACATACTTCGACAAGGGTTACCACGGCCGTGACTGGAATCTCGCGACTGCAATGGTCATTTCCGGTTCGGGCGGCATGCAATTCATGGGCGACTGGGCAAAAGGGGAATTTGCCAACGCGAACAAGAAGGCGGATGTCGACTACATCTGTGCGGCCGCACCCGGTACGTCGAACGCTTATACGTATACAGCGGATGCATTCGTGTTCTTTCAGCAAAACGGCAAAAAGGACGCGACGCCGGGGCAGCTTGCGCTTGCTAAAACGATCATGTCCGTTGATTTCCAGCAGCAGTTCAGTCTCTATAAGGGTTCCATTCCCGTTCGGCTGGATGTTCCCATGGACAAGTTCGATAGTTGCGCGAAGAAATCACGTGCTGACGAACAGGCCACGATTAAGTCGGGTGGATTCCTGCCGTCGTTGGCCTTCGGCGAACTTCAGTCTTCGGTTACCGCTGGCGCGATTACCGACGTCGTTACGAATTTCATGAACTCGAACGAGGATCCGAAAGAAGGGGTGCGCAAGCTTGCCGCTGCCGCGAAGGTCAAGTGATTGGGAGCGGTGCCGTTTGGACGCAATGAATTGCATGGGGCAGAGTAAGCGCTGAAGCGCTGACTCTGGTCGACCGCAATGGCTTGCATGGGACCGGAGTAAGCGCTAAAGCGCTAACTCTGGTCGACCGCAACGACTTGCATGGGACCAGAGTAAGCGCTAAAGCGCTAACTCTGGTCGACCGCAATGACTTGCATGGGACCAGAGTAAGCGCTAAAGCGCTAACTCTGGTCGACCGCAATGACTTGCATGGGACCAGAGTAAGCGCTAAAGCGCTAACTCTGGTCGACACAGGAGACGAAGATGGATCCGGTAGCAAAGCGAAAGTGGCCGCGTTCAGGGCTGGAGACAACGGTAATGGGCTTCGGCGCGGCGCCGATCGGCAACATCTTCAGGCCGATCAGCGAGGAGGATTCGGCGGCGCTGATCAAGGCAGCGTGGGATGCGGGCGTGCGCTACTTCGACACCGCGCCGATGTATGGCCACGGATTGAGCGAGGCGCGCTGCGGCCAGGGACTGCGCTGGTATCCGCGGGACGAATACGTGCTGTCCACCAAGGTCGGGCGCATTCTGAAACCGCGCAGGCGCGCGGAGATCGATTTCGCGCCGTGGGTTGACGGACTGCCGTTCGAACCTGTTTTCGACTACAGCTACGACGGCACGATGCGCTCGATCGAGGACAGTCTGCAGCGTCTGGCGCTGGAGCACATTGATATTGCGCTGATCCACGACATCGATGTATTTACACACGGCGAGCGGCAGCCTGAGATGTTCGAGGCGGCGATGGCGGGGGCGTCGAAAGCACTGCTGAAGCTGCGCGACGAGGGCGTCGTGAAAGCGGTGGGGCTCGGCGTCAACGAGTGGCAGGTCGCGCACGAAGCGATTCGCCGGCAGGATTTTGACTGCCTGCTGCTGGCCGGCCGCTACACGCTGCTCGAGCAGGACGCGCTGGACGGCTTTCTGCCGATGTGTGAAGAGAAGCAGGTGTCGGTCATTCTCGGTGGTGGCTACAACAGCGGCATTCTCGCGACGGGTGCGGTGCCTGGTGCGAAATACAACTACGCGCCCGCGCCGGAAGCCATTCTGGAACGTGTGCGCAGGATGGAGCAGGTATGCCGGGAATATTCGGTGCCGCTCAAAGCCGCGGCGCTGCAATTCGTTCTCGGTCATCCGGCGATCCCGACCAACATTCCGGGTGTACGCACGGTTGCACAGCTGGAAGACAACCTGCAGACCTTCCGGGCTGAAATACCACCGGCATTCTGGGCCGAACTGAAGCGCCGCGAGTTGATCCGCGAGGATGCGCCGACGCCTCAGTAGGGTTCGTCTGAAAACTGCGCCTGGCGATAGTGAATGCCGCCAGCGCGTCGTTCGCGGTTACCCATTGCATTGCGATGTCTCGGCTACGCGCGGCTCAAGAAAGTATCTGATCGATAACCCGCTGATTGCCGAGTGAATTCTCCAGGGTGAAAGCCAAATTCGCTTTCTGTCCCAGCACTGTGCTTGCAAAGTCTTCGACCATGAGTTGGTATTGGTCGACTTCGTCGAACTCAATGATGCGTGTTTTACCGCTTTCATCCGAACGATGGCGAATTTGCGCGGGGGCATAGACTCCCGGATTAAAGGGCGCATCTACGCTCAACCAGCCCTTCGTTCCGTGAAAAATCATGTGCTGGCGGCGCGATAGTTGCGTGCCGCAGTAGAACGTCATCGAGAACCCGGAAAATTCGGCGGTGCATCGTGCGAACCGGTCGGTGCCGAAGCGTGGATCGAGTAAGACCTCCGCATGCACGCGAGCCGGTTCGAGTCCGGTCGCGAGCCGCGTGGTGACGACGGGGTAGACGCCGATATCGCGAACGCCGCCGCCGCCGAGTGAAAGATTGTTTTTGAGCGCATCAGGATCGTCGTTGAAGTACGTGAACGACCCTTCGATCAGCTTGAGCTCGCCGAGCATTCCCTGAGCAAGGCTGTCGCGAACAAAAGCCCATTGCGGATGGTGCGCCACCATAAATGCTTCGCCGCATACGAGTCCGGTTTTATCGCGCAAGGCGATCAACTCGAGCACCTCGTCGGCATTCATTGCAATTGGTTTTTCGCACAGCACGTGCTTGCCGCCGAGCATGGCCTTCTTGCACCATTCGACGTGGCTGGCCGTTGGCAACGGAATATAGATCGCGTCCACGTCGCTGCTCTTGATCACCTCGTCGTAGGTTGTCAATACATGGTCGATACCATGCCTGGTCGAGAAAACCTGTGCGCGATCACGGTCGCGGCTGGCGACGGTGGTCACGCGGCCGTTGAACGAGCGTTGGATCGCCGGCACCACAAAGTTGTCGGCTATCTTTGCGGCGCCGAGTACACCCCAGCGAATCTTTTCTGTCATTGATGTCGTAGTGTCGTTGATGCGGTTAGTGCCGGGCCGTCAGCAGACAGTCTGCAGACGTTCAGCGCATAGGGCGAGTACGTCGTCCGGTGCGCGTTGCCACCAGTTTTGTGCGGAGAAAATCTCGGTTTCCACCAGTCCGTCGTATCCGGCGCGTTCGACACAAGACCGCACGGCCGGCAGATCGATGACACCGTCGCCCATCATTCCGCGATCCAGCAACATGTCACGTGTTTCGTGCAGCCAGTCGCATACGTGATACGCCAGAATGCGGCCCGCCTGCCCGGCCGTTGCGATCGACGCCGTCAGTTCCGGGTCCCACCAGCAGTGGTAAACATCAACTGCAATACCGATATGCCCTGACCGATCCGGGTCTACCGTTTCACATATATTCACTGCCTGGGCGATGGTGTTGACCACCGCACGATTGGCTGCGTACATTGGATGAAGTGGTTCGAGTGCGAGCGGTACGCCGCATTCGCGTGCCGTCTCCAACAACGTTGAAATCCCATCGGTCACCTGAGATCGCGCGCCCTCCAGATCGCGGCTGGCCGGCACAACTCCGCCGACCACCATTACGAAGCAGCGGGCTCCGAGCACGGCTGCATCACGCAAGGCTGCCCGGTTTGCTGCAACATTCGCGTCGAATTCGGCCTGCGTCGCGGCGGGCAGATAAGTCGAACGGCAATAGCCCGTCACGGTCAGATCGAGCGCCTTGATCTGACGGGCAAGCTGTGCGACGTCGCCTTCCTCGACTTCGCGGCGCCATGGCGCTACGCCGCCGAAGCCCGCGCGGGCAATGCGATCAATCGTGCGACTGAGCGGCTCCCGATGGCCCAGCGTTGCGGTATTGATGGAGCACAGGTCGAGTCTTCCCTGAAGGTTTCTCATGAGTTTCCAGATCGATATCGAAGACGAGCAGGCCTTGCGCACCGCCTTCGAGTGCCTCGAGAAGACGTGCGCCGATGGCTTGATGCGTGGGATGCGCCAGATAGGCAAAGCAGTCGTCGCGGCTCGCGAAATCCATCATGAAGCCGTCAGAGAATGTCATGCCATAGCCTTCTGGCGATACGTTGGGTCCACACTGAAAGTTGCTGAAGGCAATGCCGGGTACTTCCGTCAGTCGCCGGATTTGCTCGAAGAACGCAAGCCGGCGTGCCGGTGTCACTTCGCTACGGAACCGGCAAAACACCATGTGCCGCACGGGTCCTCCAGATCGAGCCATGATCACTCTCCGCAGCCGAGTGGCGCAATGACCTTCCGGATGCGGATAACCGCATCGCCCGGGTCACGCAGCAAACCGGCCTGGTCGGCGAGGCGGAATACGTCGGCCAGATAGGCGGGCGGCCGCATACCGTGGTGGCCGCCGGGCATGAAGAAGTGATCCTGGAAGCCGTTCAGGTAGGCGAGGAATACCACGCCGGTCTTGTAGTACTGCGTCGGTGCGCGAAAGATGTGGCGCGAAAGCGGCACCGTGGGTGCCAGCAGCCGGTTGAAGGTCTCGACGTCGTTCGCGGAAAGGGCAGCCAGCGCTTGAGACGCGGCCGGTGCAATGGCGTCGAAAATGCCGAGAAGCGCGTGCGAAAAATGCGCACCGTCGCCGGCGATCAGCGCGGGGTAGTTGAAGTCGTCGCCGGTGTACATTTTCACGCGTTGCGGCAGGCGACGTCGGAATGTGATCTCCTTCTGCTCATCGAGCAGCGAGATCTTGATGCCGTCCACTTTCGCCGCATTGGCCTCGATGATATCGAGGCAGACTTCCGCTGCATCCGGAAATCCGCTGGCACCCCAGTAGCCCGCGAGTTCGGGGTCGAACATATCGCCGAGCCAATGCAGGATCACCGGTTGATCGCACAGGGCGAGCACTTCGCGATAGACGCGCCGGTAATCGTCCGGCGAGCGTGCCACTTTCGCCAGCGCGCGACTCGCCATCAGGATCACGCGTCCGCCCACGCGCTGCACGGCTTCCAGTTGCTCCGCATAGGCGCGGATCACCTGATCGCAATTCGTCGCCAAAGCGGGCGCGATGTGGTCGGTACCGCAGCCTGAGGCAATGGCCGCGCCGGCAATATCGCGGGTGCCTTCGATACTGCGTGTAATCAGTTCAAGCGCCGTGCTCCATGGCAAACCCATGCCGCGTTGCGCCGTATCCATGGCTTCGGCGATGCCGAGCCCCTGTTCAAGGAGATAGCGCCGGTAAGCGATGGTGCGGTCCCAGTCGATGGCGGGCGCAGCGTTCAGTTCGCCCGCGCGCAGCGGATCGGCTACCACGTGGGCGGCGGAGTACGCGATGCGGTTGAATTCGCGTACGGGCGGCCGTACTTCGAGCGGCACGCCCTGCACGCGATACGTTTCCAATGTGCCGGACGCGGCCGGGAGTCTGATTGACAGGTTCATAGGTAGCTCAGTATTTGGTGACGAGCAGGCCGCCGTCGATACGGATCGCCTGGCCGACGCTGTAGGGGAGGCCGCCGGTTGCAAGCGTTCGCACGGTGATGGCGACTTCCTGCGGCGTGCCCCAGCGTTTGATGGCGGTCAGTCCTTGCTCGATCTGCATGTCGTAGCGCGCGCGGGACGGTGCGGTCATTTCGGTTTCGATCAGGCCGGGCTGCACTTCATACACGCTGATGCCATGTTCGGCGAGCCGCAGCGAGAACAGCGTATTGGCCATCGAAAGACCGGCCTTGGATACGCAATATTCGCCGCGCAGCGGCGAGGCTGCGATCGCATTCGACGAGGTAATGGTAATGATCGACGGATGCGGCGCAACGGTGGCGCCCGAGCGTGCAAGGCAGTGTTTCGCGAATGCCTGCATGAGGAAAAACGTGCCGCGCGTATTCACTGCAATGCAGCGGTCGAAACTTTCCGCTGTGACGTCGAGCAGGTCTCCGCGCGACATCACGGACACGCCTGCATTGTTCACGAGGCAATCGATCTGACCGCCAAGCGCGGCTTCGATGGCGCGCAACGTTGCCGGATGTGAATCGATATCGGCGAGATCGGAGAGCGTTGCGATCGCGCGTGCGCCGGTTTGCTGAACCTCGCGAACGGCATCGTCGAGTTCATCCGACGCCACCGCATCGGTCAGTGCAAGGTCGAACCCGGCGCGACCGAGTTCGATCGCGATCGCGCGGCCGATGCCGCGCCGGCTGCCCGTGACAAGGGCTATTGGGCGCGCGCTCATAATGAGGCTCCGTTGGCGATCAGATCGCGTGCAATGATGGTGCGCTGGATCTGATTCGTGCCTTCGTAGATCTGCGTGATCTTGGCGTCCCGATACAGCCGCTCGACTTCATAGCCGCGAATGTAGCCGCTGCCGCCGAAAATCTGTACGGCGTTGGCGCTGTGCTTGACGGCGGTGTCGCCGGCAAAGCACTTGGCCATTGAACAGGCAATGCTGGCGCGGTCGCCCGATTCGAGCCGTTCCGCGGCGTCGAGGACGAGCAGGCGCGCTGCCTGAATGTCCTTCGCCATATCCGCGAGCATCCATTGAACGCCTTGTAGCTCGGCGATATGACTGCCGAACTGCTTGCGGGTTTGCGAGTAATCGAGTGCGGCTTCGAGCCCTGCCTGCGCGATGCCTACGGCAAGCGAGGCGATACCCACGCGACCTTTGTCGAGCGCACTCATCATCATGTGAAAGCCGCGGCCTTCGATGCCGAGGAGCGCATCTCGCGGCAACTTCACGCGGTCGAAATTCAGTTCGCCGACCTGCGACGCGCGCTGCCCCATCTTGTGCTCCTTGGGACCTTTCGATACGCCGGCCAACGCGCAGTCCACGATGAAAATACTCATGCCGCGCTTCCCTGCCGCGGGATCGGTACGAGCGAGCACGAACGCGACGTCGGCAACCGGCGCGTTGTGAATCCAGAGCTTGGCGCCGTTGAGTTCCCAACCCTCGGCCGTACGGGTCGCGGTGGTCCGGATGCCGGAGACGTCGGTGCCTGCGTCGGCCTCGGTAATGCAATAAGCCGGCCGTAGTTTCGCGCGCAACAGCGGCTCCATGTAGGTCGCGCGTTGTTCTTCGGTGCCGTGTACGGAAAGCAGGGTGCCGACCAGTTCGAGGAGGCCGCATTGGTCCGCGACCGAAGCGTAGCCGCGCGACAGTTCTTCCATCACGAGTGCGTAGGCGGTGACATCCAGTCCTGCGCCGCCGAACGCTTCCGGCACGGTGATGCCGAACAGGCCCAGTTCGCCCATCTGGGCATAGATTTCCGCTGGAAAGCGTTCCTCGCGATCCAGTTCCTCCGCGACGGGGCGAATCACTTCCTGCGCGAAGCGCCGGGTCGTTTCACGAATCTGCTGATGCGTTTCCGAGAGTTTCATGCTGTCTCCTTCCTCATGATCGGCACCTGTTTTGTGCCTGGTTTGCGCGAATGCAGGTAAACCCGAGCGTCGCGCATCACCGCTTGAATTACCTGATTTCCTGTGCCAACATTGGCGTCAAGTAACCATCTGGATGGTTATTTAAAACCAACGAATGACCGATGTCAACGAGCTTTGTGGCCGATCTGATGGGAGGGTGGTTTGAAAAACTGGATGCAAGCCGAAGATGCGGTTGAGCAGATCTTCGATGGCGCGACGATCGCATTGGCCAGTAACGGCGGCGGGATGCTCGAGCCGGACGCCGTGCTCGCGAAGCTGGAGCAGCGGTTTCTTGAGACCGGGCATCCGCGCGATCTGACGGTGGTCCATGCGCTCGGAATCGGCGACGGCAAGGGCAGTGGGCTGGGGCGTTTCGCGCACCCCGGTATGGTGCGACGCGTCATCGGCGGCCACTGGAGCTGGTCGCCGGCGATGCAGCAAATGGCCAAAGAGAATGCGTTCGAAGCGTACAGCTTCCCGGCAGGCGCAATCTCCACATTGCTGCGCGAGATTGGCGCGGGACGGCCGGGGCTCGTCACGCACGTCGGCCTGCGTACCTTTGTCGATCCTCGCATCGACGGCGGCAAGATCAACGCACGCGCTACCGAAGACCTCGTCGAGCTGCTTGAACTCGACGGGCGTGAGTACCTGCGCTACAAGCCGTTCAAAGTCGACTTCGCGATTGTGCGCGGCTCTTCCGCGGACGCGGCCGGCAATGTCACGTTGCGTCGCGAGCCCGTCGATCTCGACACCTATGCAGCGGCGCTGGCGGCCCACAACAGCGGCGGCCGTGTGATCGTCCAGGTCAAGGAGCGCGAGCCGGCTGGCTACGTGCCGGCGCGGCTGGTACGCATTCCGGGTGTGCTGGTTGACACGCTCGTCGAGACGCCGGCGGCGCCGCAGTGTGCGATCGCCGATTACGACGCCACGCTAAGTGGCGAATCGCTGGGAATCATCGCCGACGGTTTTTATGAAGTGCCCACGGGCATTCGCCGCATCATTGCAGCGCGCGCGGCGCAGGAACTGCACGAGGGGCATTCGGCGAATTTCGGTTTCGGCATCCCCGGCGGCATTCCGGGTTTGCTGGCGCAACAGGGCCGACTCGGCACGTTCTGGGG
Organism: Paraburkholderia caffeinilytica; assembly: GCF_046030355.1. Taxonomy (GTDB): domain Bacteria; phylum Pseudomonadota; class Gammaproteobacteria; order Burkholderiales; family Burkholderiaceae; genus Paraburkholderia; species Paraburkholderia caffeinilytica_B. Next base: position 9,612 of record NZ_JAQQCQ010000004.1, on the reverse strand, counting down.
AACAGTCGAGCAGGGCATCCACAACGGCGCAATGGTCGACGGTCCCATGTTCGGCTCTGCGCGTAATGCGGAAGCGATCCTGTCAAGCGTCGATCAATTCGATTTCTATAGCGGCGGCGGTGTCGACATCTCGTTTCTCGGCATGGGTGAAATGGATGGAGACGGAAATATCAACGTGTCGAAACTCGGCTCGACCGTGGTGGGGCCCGGTGGCTTTATCGACATCACCCAGGGCGCCCGCAAGATCGTCTTCTGCGGCAGTTTCGAAGCAAAGGGCCTCCGGGTCGAGCAGATGGGAGAGCGCCTGAATATCGTGTCGCCGGGCAGTGTGCCGAAACTCGTCGAGCGCGTGCAGCACATCACGTTCAGTGGGGCGCAGGCGCGTATCGCGAAGCAGGAAGTGCTGTACGTGACGGAGCGCGCGGTCTTCAGGCTCGAAGAGAACGGCGTGCGTCTGATTGAAGTGGCGGAGGGAGTGGATGTGGAGCGGGACGTGCTGGCGCGGATGGGGTTTCGCCCGCTGGTCGACGACGCATTGTTCGCACGCTGTAACGGCGGTGCGGATAAGCCGCGCGAGCAGGCGGCGTGATGAACGGTTGCGAAATCCGGAGCGCCGGACGCAGGCGCTCCGCATGCGGAGGTTCAGGGGCGCAGGAGCCGGAGAATGGTCTCGATGTTGAAGTCGAGCCTTGCTTTCAACGCGTCCTTGCTCATGAAGTCGATGTCGAAAATGAGGCCGCTGGTGTGACGATTGGTCAGGTAGTAGTAACCGATCGCAGCCATCGTAATGTGCAGTTGCCGGGCGTCCACGCCGCTGCGGAATACACCCGTTGCGACGCCACGGTCGAGTATGCGTTGCAGCATCGAGATGAAATCATGATGCAGTTCCTTGAATCGTTCGGACTTCTTCAGATGGCGCGCCTTGTGAAGGTTCTCGCTGTTCACGAGCGTCATGAACTCCGGGTTCTTCAGATAGTAGTTCCACGTATGCGTGGCGAGCGCGACGATCGCATCTTCGGGAGAAAGATGATCGAGATTGAGCTTCAGTTCGGCGGTGCGAATGTCGGCATAGGCGTCTTCGAGCACGGCCACGAACAGCTCCTCCTTGCTTCCGAAGTAGTGATAGATCATCCGCTTGTTGGCCTTCGACCGCGTTGCAATAGCTTCCACGCGTGCGCCGGCAAGACCGAGTTTCGCAAACTCCATTTTCGCGGCTTCCAGAATGCGCGCCCGCGTCACTTCGGGATCGCGCTGCCGCGGCGGCTGCGCGGCGCCTGCCTTGGCGGTTTTGGACGGCCGGCTGGGGGGCGTGGACACAAGAGTCATGTTCGGTGTTCGCTGCAAAAAGAGTCAGTGGGAACGGCGTCGTTCGCAGCCGCGTTGTGTCAGCGACTATAGACCAAAAAGGCATTGTCAGGAAGTAACCGGATGGTGCAGAATGGGAAAAAAATGGGCGGCGCATTGCATGGCCCGCACAATTTTCCGCACGGATCACGCGCTTTCCGCGTCCGCGCGGGAGCAAACTCTGGAGGCAGGAATGAGCAATCTGAATGAACTGGCGGCAACGCTTCGTCTTCCGTCGGAACCCGTGCGCACGCCGATGTTCATCGACGGCAAGGACTACGCCGGGCTCGCCGGCGAATTCGTGACGCGTAAGAGTCCGGGCCACGGCGTGCCGGTGACATCCACGGCGCGTGCGTCTGTCGAGGATCTGAACGTGGCGGTCGCCGCGGCCCGTCGTGCGTTCGACGACGGGCGCTGGTCGCGTCTGTCGGGTGAGCAGCGCGCGACGGTGTTGCTGAAAACCGCGGCTCTTATCCGGGAAAACGTGGAGACGCTCGCGTACCTTGAAACGCTGGAGAGCGGCAAACCGATCGGCCAGTCACGCGGCGAGATCAACGGCGCCGCGGGCATCTGGGAATACGCGGCAGGTCTCGCACGTGTTGCGCACGGCGATTCACATGACAACCTGGGCAGCGACATGTTCGGTCTTGTCGTACGCCAGCCGGTCGGCGTGGTGGGCATCATCACCCCATGGAATTTCCCGTTCTTCATTCTGTCCGAGCGTCTGCCGTTCGTGCTGGCGGCGGGGTGTACCGCGGTCGTCAAACCTGCCGAACTCACCTCGACCACCACGCTCAAGCTCGCTGCGCTGCTGACGGAAGCCGGCCTGCCGGACGGCGTTGTGAATGTGGTGACCGGGCTCGGTTCGAAGGTGGGCCAGGCACTCGCCGAACACATGGATGTCGACATGGTGTCCTTCACCGGTTCCACGCCAGTGGGTCGTTCCGTGCTGACGGCAGCGGGCGGCAACATGAAGAAAGTCGGGCTCGAACTGGGCGGCAAGAATCCGCAGATCGTGTTCGCGGACGCCGATCTCGCCGACGCCGCGGATGCCATTGCCTTTGGCATCTGTTTCAATGCGGGCCAGTGCTGTGTGTCGGGCAGCCGTCTCGTCGTGCATCGATCGGTGGAGGAAGAACTCGTCGCGCGGGTCAAGCATGTGCTCGAGAAGGTGCGGGTGGGCGATCCGCTCGATGCGTCGAACCATGTTGGCGCGATTGTCGAAGCGCGTCAGTTTGACAAGATTTGCGGGTTCATCGAGGCAGGCAACCGCGACGGCGCGCAACTGGTGCATGGCGGCACGTCGAGCCGGGATGGCGAGCGCTTCTTCATCGAACCCACGATGTTCCGCAACGTCGAGCCGCACAGTGCTTTGGCGCAGGAGGAAATTTTCGGACCCGTGCTGTCGGTCACATCATTCGATACATTCGACGAGGCGATCCAGATTGCGAACGGCGTACCGTACGGTCTCGCAGCCAGCATCTGGACGCGCGATCTGCAAGGTGCGATCAAGAGCTTCCGCGATGTGCAGGCCGGCCGGATCTGGGTCAATTGCACCATTACCGGTGGCCCGGAAATGCCGATCGGTGGCGTCAAGCAGTCGGGGATTGGGCGCGAAACGGGGCGTTACGGCGTCGAGGAGTACACCGAACTGAAGTCGGTTCATGTCCAGTTGGGCAAGCGGCCACGCTGGATCGCCTGACGCGATCCGGCTCGAATCAGGCGGCCGCGATGAGCCCTGAGAGCCTTGGGAATTGCGAAGCCACGCAGGGCGTGTGGCAACAGAACACAGTATCGGAGACAGCAATGTATGACTATGTGATCGTAGGTGGCGGCGCGGCGGGTTGCGCGCTGGCGGCGCGCCTGAGCGAGGATGCCGGCAACCGTGTGCTGCTTCTCGAAGCAGGACCCGCCGATACGGATCCGTATATTCACATGCCGGTTGGCTTCTTCAAGATGACGGGTGGTCCGTTGACGTGGGGTTACCGCACGGTTGCGGCGGCCGAAACACAAGGACGGCAGATTCCGTTCGCGCAGGGCCGCGTGCTCGGTGGTGGCGGCTCGATCAATGCCATGGTCTACACCCGTGGGCAGCCTTCGGACTATGACGGCTGGGAGCGCGACGGCTGCACGGGCTGGGGCTTTCGCGATGGCGTGCTGCCGTACTTGCGCCGCATGGAAGACAACGAACGCTTGTGCAACGAGTATCACGGCGTCGGCGGCCCGCTCGGTGTCTCGGATCTCATTAGCGTCAACGAGTTGACCAAGGCATTTGTCCTTGCCGGGCAGGAAGCCGGCATGCCCCACAACAGCGACTTCAATGGCGCACAGCAGGAAGGCGTGGGTGTTTATCAGGTCACGCAGCGCAATGGCAGGCGCTGCAGCGCGGCTGTCGGCTATCTGCGCGACGCGCGTACGCGACCCAATCTGACGGTGCGCACCGGTTGCCTCGTTTCGCGTGTGGTCATCGAAAACGGCCGGGCAATCGGCGTTGAATTTGCACCCGGGGACGATCGCTCGAATGTGACCATTGCACGCGCCGAACGCGAAGTTATCGTGACCGCGGGGGCCATCGGTTCACCCAAGCTGCTGATGCTCTCCGGCATCGGACGGGCGCAAGAGCTGGAACGCGCCGGCGTGAAGCCTGTGCATGCGCTGAACGGTGTCGGACAGAATCTGCAGGACCATTTCGACATCGATATCGTCTACGAGCTGAACGGTGCGTACAGTCTGGACAAATATTCGAAGAAGCACATGATGCTGCTCGCGGGTCTGGAGTACAAACTCTTCAACAAGGGGCCGGTCACGTCCAACATCGCCGAAGGCGGCGCCTTCTGGTATTCGGACAGCAGCGTACCGACACCCGACCTGCAGTTTCATTTCTTGCCCGGCGCAGGGGTCGAGGCCGGCGTGCCACCGGTGCCGTCGGGCTCGGGCTGTACGCTCAACTCCTATTTCCTCCGGCCGCGCAGCCGCGGTAGCGTCAAGCTGCACAGTGCCGATCCCGCCGACGCGCCGGTGATCGATCCGGCTTATATCCGTGACCCGTATGACCTGAAGGTGGCCGTCGACGGCATCCGGCAGAGCCGCGAAATCATGAGTCAGAGGGCGCTGAGCAAATACATAAAGAGCGAGCACTTTCCTGGCGCCAACGTGTGCACGCAGGCCGAGTATGAAGCCTACGCGCAGCAATACGGACGCACCGGCTATCACCCGGTCGGCACCTGCAAGATGGGGATCGACGAATTGTCGGTCGTCGATCCGCAATTGCGCGTGCATGGCATCGAAGGGCTGCGGGTCGCCGATTCTTCAGTCATGCCGCGAATCGTGAGCTCGAATACGAATGCGCCCACGCTGATGATCGCGGAAAAAGCCGCGGACCTGATTCGCGGCCTGCCGGCAACACCGGCGCCCGCGCCGGGCCGGCTCGCGAGAACCTCAAGCCGTGTGGCGCACGAGGCCGCAGTGGCGGCAGTCTGACGGCAGGCAAAGAGTTTTGACAGGAAACACCCGGATAAATCGGGTCTTTCTAACATTGTAGTAAATATCCGGTTATTTATAACCAGCCCTGATGCAAAGGGCGTTTTTTGACTCGGAGGAGACATCATGTCGAAACAGGATCAACACACAGGCGTATCGCGCCGCGACTTTATCAAGCTCGGCGCGGGTGCGGCATTTGCGGTCGCGGGTGGCGGCATGTCGAGCCTTTCGTTCGGTGCGGGGCAGACCACGCTCGCCTGTTCGTTTCGCTCGCTGACCAATCCGTACTACACCGCGTTCAACAAGGGCGCACAGAGTTTCGCGAAGAGCGTTGGTCTGCCGTACGTGCCGTTGACGACCGAAGGCAGTTCGGAAAAAGGCATCGCGGATATCCGCGCGCTGCTGCAGAAGACCGGCGGCAACCTTGTGCTGAATGTCGACCCCAACGATTCGGCCGACGCCCGCGTGATCGTCGAAGCATGCTCGAAAGCCGGTGCGTATGTCACGACGATCTGGAATAAACCCAAGGATCTGCATCCGTGGGATTTCAACCCGAACTACGTTTCGCACATGTCGTTTGACGGCGTGGCGTACGGCGAATCGACCGCGACCGAGCTGTTCAAGGCAATGGGCGGCAAGGGCGGCGTCGTGGCGATTGGCGGCATTTTCAGCAACGTGCCGGCCATCGAGCGCAAGGCGGGTCTGATGGCGGCGCTGAAGAAATTCCCCGATATCCAGTTGCTGGACTTCCAGGTGGCGGACTGGGATTCACAAAAAGCCTTCCCGATCATGCAGGCATGGTTGACGCGCTTCAATTCGAAGATCAAAGGTGTGTGGGCGGCGAACGACGACATGGCGCTGGGTGCGATCGAAGCGCTGCGCGCCGAAGGGCTTGCGGGGCAACTGCCGGTCTCCGGCATGGACGGCACGCAACCGGGGCTCGCTGCGATCAAGGTGGGCGAACTTGTGACGACGGTCGACTGGGACCCGTACTGGCTTGGCGGCATTGGTCTCTCGATGGGCCTTCAGGCGCAGCAGAAGAAGCTGCAGGTCGCTTCTTTGCCTAAGGAGCAGCGCGAATCGTTCTGCAAGGCGACCCTCGTGACCCGGTCGAATGTCCAGGCAGTCATAGCACGCGAGTCGGCGCCAGGCGCGGATTGGAACAGTCTTTACGCCCGCGTTGCGGGGCCAGTGGTGTATCGATGAGCAAGCTAACCGCAGCGCCCACCCGGCCGGCCGTAAGCACAACAACAACCGGGATCAGGTTCATGCCGATGCATTCCCTGCTACAGCGCTTTGCGCCGCTGCTGGTCTTGCTGGCGCTCGGCCTTTGCATCGGCGCGTTCAATCGCGACTTCTTCGATCCGATGAATCTGGCGCGAATCGCAATCTCTGCGGCGATTCCGCTCACCATCGCGCTCGGCGGTACGTTCGTGATTCAACTCGGCAGCATCGACCTGTCGGCGGAAGGGATTGTCGCGGTTTCCGCGATCACGGCGTCGATGCTGGTAGAGAACTCGTACAACGACAACCACTTCGGACTGTGGGTGCTGGCGGTTGCGATCGCCGCCGGCGTGGTGCTGGGGTTCGCCAACGGCATGCTGCACGTGTTCCTGCGCATTCCTTCTTTCATTGCCACGCTCGCAGTCGGCTTTGTGGCGACCGGAATCGGGACGGCATGGTTATCGGGCAACACGATCCGCGTGAGCGACCCGGCGCTGCGTTCGATTGCGATTACGCGTTACGTGGGCTTGCCGTTGTCGGTATGGATTGGCTTGCTCGCGCTCGCCGTCGCGTGGTTTATCTACCGGCACACGTTACTCGGACGGCACACGCTGGCAATCGGCGGCGGCGAGGATCTTGCCCGTCTGAACGGGGTACGGGTGCGGCGCGTGCGGATTGCGGTCTTTGCACTGGCGGGCGCCTTCTATGGTGTGGCCGGCATCCTCGCGGTCGCGCAATACGGGCAAGGTCATGCGCTCATAGCCGACGGCCAGTTGTTTGTCGCGATCACGGCCATCGTGGTGGGCGGGACCTCGCTGGCCGGCGGCAACGGCAGCCCGTTGAACACGCTCATCGGGACGTTGATCGTAGTGGTGCTTGGCAACGGCATGGTGCTGCTCGGCGTGCCGCCCTATGTGCAACAAGGCATTCAGGGCGTGCTGATTATCGCTGCAGTGACGCTTGCGCTCAATCGCTCGCACCGGCGCATCGTCAAATGAGGCTGGGAGATTCGACATGCTGAAACTCAAGAACATCACGAAACGCTTCCCAGGTGTGCTCGCTCTGGATGACGTATCGGTCGAAGTCCGGCCCAATGAAATCGTCGGCCTGATCGGTGAGAACGGTGCGGGCAAATCGACGCTGATGAAGCTGCTGACCGGCGCCTACCGCCAGGACGCCGGCGAAATCACGCTCTCCGGCCAACCCCTGGTGATTCGCAATCCGCGCGATGCTACCGCGAAGGGCATCGCGATGGTGTATCAGGAACAATCGATCCTGCCCAACCTGACGATTGCCGAAAATCTGTTTCTCGGCCGTGAGGAAAACTTCACTACGTTTGGCCGCATGAACTGGTCGGCGCTCAAACGCGCAGCGCAGGCAGAACTTGCCACTGTGCATCTCGACGTCGATCCGTTGACGGTATGCGAGGACCTGTCGTTCGGGCAACGGCAGATGGTGGAACTGGCGCGTGCGCTGTCGCTGGCGAGCCGCACCGGCGGCACGCCGGTCATTTTGCTCGACGAGCCGACGTCTGTTCTGGAAGCTGCCGAGATCGAGATTCTGTTCAGGCTGGTGCGCGAACTCAAGTCGCGGGCGTCATTTGTGTTCGTTTCGCACCGTCTGGACGAACTGCTTTCGCTGAGCGACCGCGTGTACGTCATGAAAGACGGCAAGGTGGTGGCGGAGATGGCTTCGGCTGATGCCTCCGTGAAGCAGCTTCATGAACTGATGGTGGGCCGTTCGATGCACGGTGAGTACTACCGCGAGAACCTGCAAAAACCGTGTCGCGATGAAGTGGCGCTGTCGGTCTCGCATGCATCGCTCGGTCATGCGCTGAACGATGTGTCGTTTGAAGTACGGCAAGGCGAGGTCTTCGGTGTGGCGGGCGTGGTGGGTTCGGGGCGCGAAGAACTGTGCCGCGTGATCGCCGGTCTGGACAAGCTCGATGCCGGCGAAGTACGGATAGGCGGCACGCTGCTCAAGCCGCAGGCGAATCACGCGGTGACGTTGGGAGTGGGTTATGTACCACGCGAGCGCAAGGTGGAAGGGCTCGTCACGCAGATGAGTGTCGCGGAAAACCTCACGTTGCCACGACTGCGTGCCGTGAGCCGGGGTGGTGTGGTACGCAAAGGGAACGAGCGCAAGATTGCCAACGAATGGATCCAGCGTCTGCGTATCAAAACACCGGGTCCGGATGCCTCATGCCGCAATCTTTCGGGGGGCAACCAGCAAAAGGTCGTGCTGGCGAAGTGGCGCTTTGCCGGCAGCCGGATTCTCGTGCTCGACCATCCGACCCGCGGCCTTGACGTTGGCGCGAAGGAAGAGGTCTATCAACTGATTCGCGAGTTGACGGCTGAAGGTGTGGCGGTCGTGCTGACGGGCGATACGCTCGAAGAGATTCTCGGCCTGAGCCACCGCATCATGGTGATGCGCGATGGTCGCGCGCAAAAGGTTCTGCCGTGCGAAGTGGGCTCGAAGCCTTCGCAGGTTGAAATCGTCGAACATATGGTGTGAGGCTGCTATGTCATTACTGAAATCACCCTCGCGGGCGACGCTTCGCGACAACGCGCCATTCGCGGCACTCGTGGTGTTGTACGTGCTGATCGAAATCGCCCAGCCGGGTTTTATGGCGTTATCGACGCAACTCGGATTGCTCGCGGACAGTTCTACGCTGTTCATCATGGCCGCCGGTACGACCTTTGTGGTGCTTCTGGGCAGTATCGATTTGTCGCTTCAGTCGGTGGCGTCGCTGGCGAGTGTGATGGTCGCGCTGTGCTTGCCTCGCTACGGTGCGTGGGCGGCGGTTATTGCACTCGCGGCTTCGTTTGCGATTGGCCTCCTGAGCGGTGTGATCCAGACCGTGCTCCGCATTCCGTCCTTCATTGCGACGCTTGCAATCAGTGGCATTGCATCGGCCGCGGCACTCACGCTGTCGGGCACGCGTTCCATTGCGATCGGCGACGATATGCGCAACGCTTCGCTGGGCTGGACGACGGGGACTTCGTTCGGCATTCCGCATGAAATTCTGCTGGCTGTGGCGGTATTCGCATTTTGCTGGTTTCTGCATCGTTCGACTGTTTTTGGTCGTCATACCGATGCGATCGGTGCAGGCGAGCCTGCCGCCATTGCGTCGGGCGTGCGTGTTTCCGTGACGAAATGCCTGGTGTTCGCGACCTCGTCCTTCTTCGCTGGCCTCGCGGGCGTTGTGATGGCGGGCCGTCTTGGCAGCGGTTCGCCCACGCTGGCCAATCAGTTTCTGTTGCCGGCCATCGCCGCGGTGATCGTCGGCGGAACGGCGCTGACGGGTGGGGCGGGCGGCATTGTGCGCACGCTGATCGGTGCGCTGCTGGTGTCGGTTGCGCGCGTGGGCATGACCTTTGTCGGCATTAGCGTGTTTGCACAGCAGATCGTATTCGGCGTGATTCTGATCATCGCGGTGACGGTGGCGTTCGATCGCTCGAAGGTGTTGGTCATCAAATAAGTTTACGCGTGTCAGTTTCGACTGACATGGGAAATCTGGCAGAGAAAGGTGGTTGCGAATGAAAGTGCTAATAGCAGTGAAGC
>NZ_JAQQCQ010000003.1:0-498574 GCF_046030355.1 Paraburkholderia caffeinilytica | reverse complement strand
CAACGCTAATAAACCACAAGCAATTCAAGAAAAGCCCAACACCACAAGCAACCAGACAACAAGCACTGCATAGACGAACAGAACAAGAAAAGCCCACCCCCACAAAGCGCCCCGCAGGCAAAAAAATTCCAGCACCTACCCCACCCCAAAAAACCTCAAAACCGAAACCCCATGAACACCATAAACCCCATGCCCCCAAACTCGCTCACCAACAAACCACGCGGCACCCCAAGCCGCCCCCACAACAATCAAATCACAATGCCCACTATTCCAAAGATTCAAAGAATGCCGCGCAGCAATCCAGGGCACACCCAAAGGATTAGGCCAATCGGCCAATAAATGCATCACCCCACCACAAGCAAACCCGAACACCGGCGCAGCATAGGCAGAATGCCCAAGCCAATGATAAGAACCCGCGAGCATCGCAACCCACCCCACACCCCAATGCGTCAACGTCCGATGCGTGATCCACAGCCTTCGCGCGCGTGACCACCAGGCCACTTCCAGCCAGTCCGGCGCCGTACTCCCCGCCACGGCGGCGACGAAGCTCAACAACACGCCGATATGAAACGAACCACCGCCGCCGACGCGAGCGACAACAGCCGCCGCGATAACACCGGCCGCAAACCCAGTCGCGTGATGTGCTTTGTTGGATGCCATCGAACCTCACGACGCAGCGCGCCGGATAAAAGCCAAGGGGCGGCTATGTTCGCAGATGAGCAGACAAAAAAATAGCCGACACGCGAGATAAAAAATCGCGCACCGGCCTGGTCCTCGGTGTTGTCCTCAACAACGCAGCCGCGTGACCAGAACCTCAGGTCGCACAGCGCGCAATATCGACACGCATTTCCGGTTCAGGCGGGTCGTCCGGCGCATTCGCGGGATGCATCACCTTGATGACCGAGCCGGCGTTGTACGGCGTCAGCGTGACGAAATACGAGTTGTTCGAATCGGAGCCGACGGCGATCTCGGTCGCGTCGCCTACGCGCGACATGCGCACGCGTGACAGCTTGCTTTCGAGGCAATCGGCGATATAGGCGGGAGCGCGCGGCGAAGACACATACACCATCGGTTGGGAGGCGTCGCGGGCGGGGCCGCTGGAGGAACCGCAGGCAGCGAGAAAAGCAGTGATGGCAGCAGCGGGAGCAAGCAGGAGAAGTCTTTTCATGGTCCGATCGTCGGCGTCCCCGGTCGTGCGCGGGAACTTGGGGCGCGGGCGAAGCACGGCGCGATTGAACGCAACGTCATGCTTCGCGACGAAGCCGCCGTTCAACCGCAACGACGTTACGGCAAGGAAGGCGACCGGCCTCAGTATACCCACCGCGCGCTCGCATCGTCACTACTGCTACGTCGAAACGTAAGAACGTAAGCCCGATGAAAAAACCCGCGCGTGATCGTGCCACGCGCGGGTTCATCTGCAGAGCGAAGGGCTACGCCGCTCCGCACGTGCAGCCGGAAAAACCTAGAAGCGGTGACGCAGGCCGACAGCCGCTGCAACCTGGTTGCCAGTCGACGAAGGCGCCAGCGTGTTGATCGCTGCTACGTTCGCGCCAAAGTTGCCGAGTTCACCCGATGCATGCTGATACACGCCTTCCACGTAGACGTCGGTACGCTTGCTCAGCGAGTAGTCGCCTTGCAGCGACACCGTGTGCCATTTCGGATCGCCCGAGCCGTTCGAACCCGACATCTTGCCGTCGGTGAACGTGTACGAAGCAGCGAGGCTCAATGCCGGCGTCAGCGCATATTTGCCGTTCAACTCGTAGTTGTCCAGATGCAGGTTCGTGCCTGCCACGCCAGGCAGCGTTACGCCGCCGACATCCACGCCCGTGATGCCGTCGAGTTGCGTATGCGTGTACACGAAGCCGGCCGTTGCCGGGCCGTACGTGTAGTTGATACCCGCGCCGAAGGTGCGCTGCAGGTTCGCCGCGACGGCGGCGGTGCCGTCGCCTTGCGAAACGGCGCCGCTCAGATTGGAATTACCCGACTTGTTCAGTTGCAGGTAAGCCGCGGCAACGCTCAACGGACCGTTGTCGTACGAAGCACCGGCGCTCCATGCGCGGTTGTTCGAGAACTGGCCGGCCGAATTGCTGAAGCCGTACAAGCCGCCGAATTTGAGGCCGGCATAGTTCGCGCTCGTGTACTTCACGGCGTTTCTGATCGAGAACGAGTTGTCCAGATTGTCGTTATCGAACGGGTGAGCGGCCAGGTTATTGCCGTAACCCGCGCCCGCTTCGGACAGCGGCGCGAGGTAATCGACGACGGAGTCGTATTGGCGACCGAGGGTCAGGGCGCCGTACTGATCGCTCTTCAGACCCACGAAGGCCTGGCGATTGAACATCGTGTTGCTTTCCGTATCCTGGCCGTTGTTCAGGTTGAAGCCGTTTTCCAACGTGAAGATGGCATGCAGACCGCCGCCGAGGTCTTCGCTGCCGCGCAGGCCGAAGTAGGTGTTCGACACCGAGCCGCTACCTTGCTGCCAGTTGCTGTGGCCGCCCTGGTTGTTCGAGTAGACCAGACCGGCGTCCAGCGTGCCGTACAACGTGACGCTGCTTTGTGCATGAGCGGTGATGGCGAACGCGCCCACGAGACCTGCTGCGATGAGGGTTTTTTTCATTTAGATAACTCCGGGACAGTGCATAGAGAATCGCATTCCAGTGCTTGCAGCCGATTCCGCCGGCTGCCTGACGATCCGCTGCGAAGTGTATGCCTGCTATTTATATATTTAAGCGCATATGGCACAACAATGCATTTTCCAATTCGTAATAGCGGATCCGAAGCTGTGTAAGTGCGGATGAATAAAAAGAAATTTCTGTGCGTGTGGCGACGCTGTAACTGTTTGTCAAATTACGAGTGTTGCTTGATAGCGACGCTCCTGCTGCGTCGCACTCAGTAAGGATTTGAGCGAATCTTTGCGTGGACTTCGATTCATTCTGATTTCTGCAATGCACTCTTCCAATTCATGTGCTCTATCCCGGGGAATTACGGATCTACAATTCAATTCACCCTTTGACCAGGGGTGTCTTTTTCATCTTTTTATACGCGGCTTTCGGGCCGCGTTTTTTTCAATTTTTTATAATCGTTTTATAAGTTCCCACGAATAACGAAATGCACTATTTCGATTGGCGAGGTGCGTGGCCCGGCTTGTCCATTCGTCAGAGGGCCGCATTCGGCAGGTGCGGGACGGGTAGAATCGCAGGCTTGAGTGTGTTTCCGCCCCCGCGAACGTGAGTAAACCTGTAATGACCGATCGACCCCTTCCATCGTCCGACACCGCTACTGATTCCCCGACGGAAGGTGCTTCCGAAATCCACGAAACCCCGCTCGAGCATCTGGAAGACGCGCTGCCCGAGACCCAGCACGAAGCGCGTCTGTGGCGCGACGACGGCTGGACCGCGCGCGTCATCAAGAATGAAGACGATGAAGGCTGGGCCGTCGCAATGATCAAGGACGGCGAAGCGGAACCGGCGCTCGTCGGCCCGTGGACGATGGGTCGCAACAAGAAAGATCCGAAGCCGCTCGATACGTCGGCGTTCAACACGCTGGTGAAAACCGCGTCTGAAGTGTTGCGCCGCCATGAGCAGCAACTGCGCGCCCAACTGCATAAGGAAGTGCGCGTGGCGAGCGCGGACGGCAATGACGAACTCGACATCACGCTCGACATCGTTCCCGACGAAGACGAGCCGTACGCGCTGCTCACCGCGCTGGACACATTCGGCGAACAGATCGCGCAAGTGCAGGTCGCGCCGAACTTCAAGCTGAGCAAGGCGAGCGCTGCCGCGTGGGTGGAAAACGAATTCCGCCGTCCGGGCTAGATCGGCAGTGATGGGGTCTAGCTAACGAACGGCTGAATTTAATATTACTAAAGCCTGTCAATATACTTTCACATTCACTTCATAGAATCCTCGCGTCATAGCGGCGCGAGCGTGAACCATGCGGTTTTGGGTCTGAGTGCGTGCCGGCTGTGCATTCACCCCCACTACCCAAACCCTGGATCACGACAACATGGCCGAGCCGTTCGACCTCTCCCGCCGTAAGGCCCTGAAATTACTTGCCGGTGCGCCGATGCTGCCGTTAGGCGGCCTCGCAACGGCGTCGATGCTGACCGCGTGCGGCGGCGGCAACGATCTGGCTGCTGCGCCGGCTACGCCCGGCAAGCCGGTCGTGAATTTCAGCTCGGCCGCTTTCACCGGCATGTCCGCACCGTCGCTCGCCAATCCGGCACTGATGGCAACCACCACGGTCGGCTCAGGCCTGACGATCTCGTATTCCGACGGCTCCACGAAGGCCTTTAAGCTCGCCTACCAGCCGTTTTTCATGACCGGTGACATGGTGCCGGACGGCAACGGCGGCACGGCGCTGGCAGGCGGCTACTTCGATATCAACAACCAGCCGATCTATGACGATTCGGTGCCGGGGAAACGACGCCAGTTCTTTTCGGACTCGCCGGACGGTACGTCGCTGCTGAAGATCGACGGCGCGAAGGTTGCCGGCGTGAAGGGCAACACGGTGTTCGCCGTGGTCCAGTTCGAATACACGACGCGCTCGCAATCCGAGGGCGACATGTACGGCCGCCTGCCGTCGCCGATCGCGGTGCTGACGCTGGATCAGGATCCGGCTACCGGCAAGCTGACGCTCGTCAAGTACCACAATGTCGACACGTCGCCCGCGAATGGCTTGTGGATCACCTGTGGCGCGAGCCTGTCGCCGTGGAATACGCATCTCTCCAGCGAGGAATACGAGCCGGATGCATTCACGACCAGCGCGAGCAACCTCGCGCAGTACAAGGCGTTCAACGAGAACCTCTATGGCAACCCGAACATTGCCTTCAATCCATATCTGTATGGTCATCTGCCGGAAATCACGGTCAAGGCGGATGGCACCGGGTCCGTCAGGAAGCACTATTGCCTCGGGCGCATTTCGCACGAACTGGTGCAGGTCATGCCGGACAACCGCACGGTGCTGATGGGCGACGACGCGACCAACAGCGGCCTCTTCATGTTCGTGGCCGACAACGAGAAGGATCTCTCCGCGGGTACGTTGTACGTGGCGAAAGTGGGCGCGGGCTTTTCGGTCGATCCGGCCGCGGCGGGCGCGGACCTGAAGTGGATCAAGCTGGGCCACGCGACGAGCGCGGAAGTCGAGGCCATGGCGAAATCGAACCGGCCGCAGGATGTGATCGACGTCAAATTGTCCGATCCCTCCGACGCCAGCTACAAGAAGATCTTCGCGGGCGGCGCAGCCCAGTGGGTGAAGGTCATGCCGGGCAAGGAAAAGGTCGCGGCCTTCCTCGAAACCCACCGCTACGCCTATCTGGCTGGCGGCAGCATGGGCTTCACGAAGATGGAAGGCACGACGGTCAACATCAAGGACAAGATCGCCTACTCGGCGTTGCAGAACATTGTCGATTCGATGGTGAAGGGCAACACGGCGAAGGGCTGGAACGCGGAGAGCAACATTTCCGTCGATGCCAAAATCGATGCCGGCGGTGTGCTTCAGCACAAGCTTGCGGGCGGCCAGAAGGATAACGAGGGCGCCGCGATCAATAGCGAGTGGGTGCCGGTGCATAGCAGCATGCTATTGGTCGGCAAGGACATCACCGCCGATGCGCTCGGGAACAAGGCCGACCCGGAGCGGGTTGCCAACCCCGACAACCTGAAGTTCTCGGAGAAGCTGCGCACGCTCTTTATCGGCGAGGACAGCAGCTACCACGTGAACAACTTTCTGTGGGCGTACAACGTCGATACGAAGCAACTCACGCGCTTGCTATCGACACCGTCCGGCGCCGAAGCGACCGGGCTGCATGTGGTCGATGAACTCAATGGCTGGACCTACATCATGAGCAACTTCCAGCACGCCGGCGACTGGGGCAGCCTGCATACACAGGCGCTGAAGGACACGCTCGATCCGCTGGTGCGCGCCAATTACAAGGACCGCTTCGGTGCGATGGTGGGATATCTGACCGCGGACCCGGCGGCGATCAAGCTGTAGGGGGCGAGTGGGGTAAAAGACGTGGCATAGGCCATCTGGCTGAGGCGCCAGCGAGGGGAATTCTCGCGATAATTTTCGGTTTCCCCTGCGGCTGGCGTATGAAGTGGATTTCGATTTTGCGACAAGGCTATATCGACGTAGCAAGCGTCCGATATGGCTTGTCGCACCTGCTCGCTGGCGCTTTCACTCTTGCTATTCCTGCTTCTGCGAAGTTTCCTGCCGCGACGGCGACCGTCCATGTCGAATACACGTCCCATTGCGTGTCGTTTGGACCAGCACCTGGTGAGCGATTGGATTTCGACATGCTCGGCAATGAACGGAAGATTCTCGACCACCGGCATATTGCTCGCGCGTTCTGTTTTGACAGACACCATTGGTCGCTTCGACTACCTGCAATCGTCGCGCAGTTGGACGAGCGGCGTTGCTACTTCACGGGCCATTCGAACTGGCTCGTGATCGAAGACATCACGCATCACGGCGAGCGGGTCGAGTATGAAGTGTTTTTCCGTCTGCGCCGGGCGGGAGCGAGTGCGTTGCGGCTCGTGATCGAGAGCGCCTACGTACGTGACATTCGCAAGGGGAAGGCGGGAATCCCGCGCAACCGGCGGAGCATCGTGCGATTTCGCGTGATGGCGGCAAAAATATTGAGGGGAGAGGCAATCCGCGATCCGAATGTCAGTCACTTTTAACTGAAGATCGCGCGCCAGAAACAGGTGAGGCCCCACGTGGGGGCCTCATAACTTCGCGGGTGCGCTTGATCGGTATAACCGACATAACCAGCACGGCTGGATCCTGTGACCAGGAGGCAGATGGACGCCCTTGGGGGCCCCGAAAAATCCATCTGCGCAAATTATAACGCGTAAAACGCCAACCCCCTATCTTCCGATCGGCCATTTCTCGCCGCCTCAACTCCGCTTGCAGAAAATCGCCGTCACGAGTGGCGCTACCCGATGCACGATCGCCGTGCTGCCGGCCTCGGCGAGCGCGGACTGGACCTTGGATTCGCCGCCGAACACCACCACGCCATAGGCGGAGCGGGCCACGGGTTCACCGTCGCCGACACGGAACATCGGATCGTCTTTTTCGTAGCCGACCACCGCGAAAACGCGAAAGCCGAATGCGGTCAGATTGGCGTCATGCGTCGGCGAAAAGGCATTGATCGAATTGCTTTCGACGCGCGTCGGCTTCGGATCGATCATCTGCTGCTGGACGAGATCGGCAATGAACTGATGACCGCTCTCATTGCAGGTGAGCGGTGCGTCGAGGGCGGCAGCGTGACTGCTGAGCGGCAGCGCGGCGGCCAGCGCGAGGAGTACAGACGAAAAGAAGCGTTTCATATACGTGAATGGCGGCCCGCATTCGATGTAGTGAGTTCGCAACGGGCGACGGCGGTGCGCCGTGCCCCGAAAAGACATTGCGCATCGAAGTAATCGGACGTGACAGGCGCAACTGGATTCGCACTTTAACGTGATTCGGCATATCTTGCGCGGCGTCTGACATGGATCGGCAACAAGGAACGCTTAAGAAAACGTTAAGGAAGGAAGCAAGCTTTTACGATCCCGTATATATTTCCGGGTTATGAATTCGCGACCACCAATTCCAACGAACGTTCCGGCCCCCAGAACATGGGATGCGAGGCTCGCCCGCCGACTAGTCACGCCGCTCGTCAACACCTGGGTTACGCCGAACCATCTGACCACGCTGCGCCTGCTGATCGGGCTTGCCGGCGCGCTGTGTCTCGCCCGCGGCGGATTTGCCTCTGCCAATGCGGGCGCCTTTCTGATCGTGCTGTCGAACTTTGTCGACCACACGGATGGCGAACTCGCGCGCATCGGCGGAAAGTCGAGCCGGATCGGTCATTTTTACGATCTGGCTTGCGACGCGCTCGTGACCGTCATGTTGTTCGTCGGCATGGGTATCGGTACGACGCATGTCGGCTCATTGAAAGTTTCACCCGGCTGGCTGGGTGCCGTGGCGGGTGTTGCGGTCGCGCTGATTTTCTTCCTGCGCATGCGCATCGAGGAGATGGCGGGCAAGGCGGGTACGAAGCAGGCGTCGGCCGCTGGTTTTGAAACGGAAGACGTGTTGTATCTGCTGCCGATCGTTACGCTGACCAGCGTCGTCATGCCGTTCGTTGTGGTAGCGTCGATCGGCGCGCCGCTCTTTGCCGCCTGGGTGGTAGTCGATTACTGGCGCGTGGCGCGCCGCGCCGTACACTCGGCGGCCGCTCCCGCCAAGGCGTCTGAAACCAGTCAAATGTGGGCCAGTGAATGAGTATGCACGCCGAAAACGACGTGATCGCTCCGATTTCCGTTGAACGTTCGCCGGCCTCTTCGCCGGCTTTGCAGGCTGCGTCTGCACCGAATGCCGACCGCGCCGTGGCGGGCCGCACGCGCACGTTTGACACACGGCGCCTCTCAAAAGATTTCGCCGATCAGGGCGCGTTCCTGTATCTCGACGATTTCCTCGCGCCCGAAGTCACCGCCCAGCTCGTTCAGAGCGCGCGCGGCCTTCTCGACGAAGTGAACCGCAACTATCTGCCGGGCCATAAACAGGGCGGCAGCGTCAGCCGCCATACGATCGACCGTCTCGCGCCATTCATCGCCGAACTGTATCGCTCGAAGGAACTGATCGGCTGGCTCGAGCAACTCAGCGGCGACAAGCTGCAAGTGTCGCCCGAGGACGATCCGCACGCCTATGCGCTGTACTACTACACGCGGGCCGGCGACCACATCGGCTGGCACTACGATACTTCGTACTATGATGGCCGCCGCTATACGCTGCTGCTCGGCGTGATCGACGAATCGTCGTGCCGGCTCGATTACGAGTTGCATACGCGTAATCCGGACGTGCCGGATCAGCCGGGTTCGGTGCAGATTCCGCCGGGCGGTCTGGTGTTTTTCGACGGCGATAAGCTGCGCCATCGCATCACGCCGGCCGGTGCCAACGAAATGCGCGTGTCGCTCACCTTCGAATACGTCACCGACCCGAACATGCGGCCGTGGCGCCGTTTCATCTCGAACATGAAGGACGCGATCGCGTACTTCGGCTTCCGCCAGGTTTTCCGTCAGATGCCCCAACGCGGCAAGGACCACGCATGACACGCGCGGCCCTGATTCTGCTGTCGATCGGGACGGCGCTCTTTGTCGGCCTGCTCGCGTGGCAGGGTTTCGGCTCGGTGGCCGCGGCGTTGGGCGCGGCAGGCTGGGGACTCGTGCTGGTCGCGGCGTTTCACGTCGTGCCGCTGGTGCTCGACGCCGGCGCAATTTCGATGCTGTTCCAGCGTCAGCGTGACGGCGTGCATCACGACGCGACGGTACGCGACGCATTGTTCACACGCTGGATCGGCGAATCGGTGAATAGCCTGTTGCCGGCCGGCCAGATCGGCGGCCCGGTCGTGATGGTGCGGCAACTGTCCCAGCGCGGCATGCGCATGCGTGACGCGGCCGCCGCTATTACCGTCAGCACCACGGCGCAGGCGCTCGCGCAAATCGTCTTCGCGCTGCTCGGGTTGCTGTTGTTCGGCGCTTACGCCGCACACGGCGCGCTTCACGATCTGCGAACTGCCACGCTGATCGCCACCGGCGTGCTGGGCGCGATGATCGCGGGTTTCTATTACGCGCAGCGGCGCGGCCTGTTCGGCCGTTTGCTGGGCGTGGTCTCGAAGCTGTTCGGCAAGCGCGACTGGTCGTCGCTGATGACGCGCGCCGAAGCCGTCGACGCCGCCGTGCAGGCAATGTACCGCGAGCGCGGCCGCGTCGCGGCGAGCTTCGCGCTGAGTCTGGTGGGCTGGATCGTCGGCACGGTCGAGGTGTGGCTCGCGCTGCGCTTTCTCGGCCATCCGGTCGACTGGGTCGACGCCCTGCTGCTCGAAAGTCTCGGGCAGGCGATTCGCGGCGCAGCGTTCATGATCCCGGGCTCGCTCGGGGTTCAGGAAGGCGGCTATCTGTTGCTCGCGCCGCTCGTGGGTTTGCCGCCGGAGGCGGCGCTGGCGTTGTCGCTCGCCAAACGTGCACGTGAAATTCTGCTGGGTTTGCCTGGACTACTGGTTTTGCACTTCAGCGAACGAAGCTGGCAACGGCGGCGCGCCACCGCGCGTGTGCCGGTTGTCGATTAATCTCCGAATTTTTTAAAGGACTGCGCATGCGTGCCATCATCCTCGCAGCGGGCCTCGGCCTGCGTCTCCAGCAACCGCCGCAGGCACAGTTCCCGAAGTGCCTGCTGCAGTTCGACGGCATGAGCCTGCTCGAACGGCATCTGCAGATGCTGGAAACCGCCGGCGTGACCGAGGTCGTGCTGGCGCTCGGTTTTCAGCCGGAATCGGTGCAGGCTGAACTGGAGCGGATCAACTGGCCGCATAAGGTGGAAACCGTGCTGAACTCGCGTTACGACCTGGGCAGCGTGCTGACGGTGCACACGGTGGCCGAGCCGCTGACACGCGGCGGCGACGTGCTGCTGATGGACGCCGACGTGCTGTACGACGAGCGCATTATGAGCGCGCTGGTGAAGGGCGAGACGGTCAACCGTCTGTTGATCGACCGTGATTTCGAAGCCGGCGACGAGCCCGTCAAGCTGTGCCTGAAAGACGGCGTGCCGGTCGAATTGCGCAAGCAGCTCGCCGTCAATCTCGAGTACGACACCATCGGCGAATCGGTGGGCTTCTTCCGCTTCCGCGAGGAAACCGCGCAGCGTTTCGCGCAGATCGTTGCAGGCTATGTGGAGAGCGACCGGGCCAACATGCCGCACGAAGAAGCAGTGCGTGACCTGCTGCTGGAGCGCAGCCAGGTGTTCGACACGGCCGACGTGACCGGTGCGCCGTGGATCGAGATCGACTTCCCGAACGACGTCGCTCGCGCAAGCACTGAGATCCTGCCGCAGTTGCAGCCGCTGGTCAGCGCATCGCGTTAAGTCTCGCTGCTGAATCGCCGCTGTATTGCATGGTGAGCCGGCCGCATGCCGGCTCACTATCGCGTCGTTTTTTCTTCCTTTCCCCTTCTGTTTTTTTGTCGTCAGCTCAGCTTCGTTGCGCGCTCAACTATTGGGCGATGCATAGCAACGCGTCATCCGGGCGAGGACGAAAAGGCTGCGCTTAACAACATCTGTTGTCGATGCGATGCCATAATCGCAGCTTTACACCGACGGCCTTGCAACCCGTCGTCATGCCAATGCCTCTCGCTTTAGGCACTTTCATCGTTCCGCTGATCGTCGCGTGTGCGATGTTCATGGAAAATGTGGACGGCACGGTCATCGTGACGTCGCTGCCTGTTCTGGCGCGCGATCTCGGCCAGGACCCCATCACCCTCAAGCTCGCCGTGACGGCCTACGTCATCGGCCTCGGCGTCTTTATTCCGATCTGCGGCTGGGTCGCTGACCGCTTCGGTTCCCGCACCGTCTTTCGCACTGCCATCGGCATCTTCATGGCCGGCTCGCTGATGTGCGCGGCGTCCACGTCGCTTGGCACGTTCGTGGTTGCGCGTTTCGTGCAGGGCATCGGCGGCGCGATGATGGTGCCGGTGGGGCGCATCATCATTTTCCGTTCGGTGCCCAAGTCGGACTTCATCCGCGCGGTCAACTATCTGACGGTGCCCGCGCTGCTCGGGCCGGTCGTGGGGCCACCGCTGGGTGGCTTCATCACGACGTATCTGCATTGGCGTCTGATTTTCTTCATCAACATTCCAATCGGCCTGCTGGGTATCTGGCTCGCGAACAAGCACATCGCCAACGTGCGTGAAGCGCATCCCGGCCGGCTTGACTGGACCGGCTTCGTGTTGTCGGCCAGCGGGGCGTCGCTGTTCATGCTGGGGCTCTCGCTGGTAGGCGGCGAACTGGTGTCGAACGCCATATCGGTCAGTATGTGCGCGATCGGCGTGTTGCTGCTGGTGGTGTACGTGCTGTACGCGAATCGCGTCGAATTGCCGGTGCTCGACTTGCGGCTGTTGCGCATTCCGAGTTTTCACGCGAGCGTGGTGGGCGGCTCGCTGTTTCGCATCGGCCTGGGCGCGGTGCCGTTTCTATTGCCGCTCGCGTTGCAGGAAGGCCTGGGCATGACCGCGTTCAAGTCGGGGTCGATCACCTGCGCATCCGCGTTCGGCTCGATCTTCATGAAGGCGGCCGCCTCGCGCATTCTCGGCCGGTTCGGCTTCCGCACGGTGCTGATGTTCAATGCCGGCTGCGCGGGCCTGGCGATTGCGGTCTACGGTCTGTTCTTTCCCGGCACGCCGCATTGGTTGATCTGGTGTGTGGTGCTGTTCGGCGGCTTCTTCCCGTCGTTGCAATTCACCTCGTTGAATACCTTGGCGTATGCGGATATTCCGAGCCGCGACGTGGGCCGCGCGACGAGCGTCGCGAGTGTGATCCAGCAGATTTCGTTGGGACTCGGCGTGACGATTGCGGGCATCGTGCTGCAAATCTCGCATAACGTGCAGGGTCATTCCACCATCGTGTTTTCCGACTTCTGGCCGGCGTTCCTCGTGGTCGGTCTGTTCTCGTTCCTGTCGATTCCGGTGACCGCGCGCTTGCCGCACGGCACCGGTGACGAAATCGCACGCGGCAACCGCGGTAGCGCTTGACTGTTCAACGCGGTGCGCTGTGCTGTGCCTCATGGTGCGGCGCACCGCCTGCGTTCGATGCCGATTCGAGCATGGCTACTCGCGAATGTTCGCGACATTGAACCGAGTGTTTTTTGTGTGCCGCAGCATGCACCGTATGCGTGCAAGCGCTTCGCAATTGGTGGACCGGCATGTTATAAGCCCAAGACAGCTTTCATTATCGTCAGATGAAAAAGTCGTCTTGGGGGATATCCAATGAAGTTGTTTCACCATGCCAGATCGTCTGTTAGCGGACTTGCGCTAGTTGCACTCGTCTCTGTTTCAAGCGGTTTTCTCGAAGTCACTCCGGCCCTTGCCAAAGCGCCCGCGCAAGCGCAGCCGGCGATTCTCACGGCGTCCGCCATTGCGGTCGCCGACAAGTACAGCGCGGACGCCGCGGAACAGATTTTCAAGGAAGGCGGCAACGCCGTCGACGCAGCCGTTGCGATTGCCTTCACGCTTGCCGTGACGTATCCGGAAGCGGGCAACATCGGCGGCGGCGGTTTCATGACGCTGTATGTCGACGGCAAACCATACTTCCTCGATTATCGCGAACGCGCGCCGTTGGCGGCCACCAAGAATATGTACCTCGACGACAAGGGCGAGGTTATCAAGGGCATGAGCCTGTTCGGTTATCGCGCGGTGGGCGTGCCGGGCACCGTCGACGGCATGTGGCAAGCGCAGCGCCGCTTCGGCAAACTCAAATGGAAGCAGGTGCTCGCACCGGCGATTCACTATGCGCGCGACGGCTTTGAAGTCAGCGAGCAATTGCAGCAACGCCGTGACGATGCTGCGAAAGACTTTGCCGGCAAGACCAACTTCGACACCTATTTCGGCAACCTGAAGCAGGGTGTCAACTTCAAACAACCGGATCTCGCCGCCGTGCTGCAGCGTATTTCGGATCAGGGTGCGAAAGACTTCTATCAAGGCAAGACGGCCGATCTGATCGCGGCATCCATGCGTGGACACGGCCTGATTACGAAGGCGGACCTGCAGCAATACAAGGCGGTATGGCGTCAGCCGATCCAGGCCGACTGGAACGGCTATCGCGTGATTACCGCGCCGCCCCCGAGTTCGGGCGGTATCGGTCTCGTGCAGTTGCTGAAGATGAAGGCCGACATCGCGCCCGACTTCAAGGACGTTACGCTTAATTCCGCACAGTACGTGCACCTGATCGCTGAAATCGAGAAGCGCGTGTTCGCCGATCGTGCGCAGTATCTCGGCGATCCGGACTTCTACAAGGTGCCGGTCGCACAATTGACCGACGACGCGTATATCGCGAAACGTGCCGCTGAAGTGAACCCGACTACGCCATCGGATACGAAGAGCGTGCAACCGGGTCTGGGCACGTCGATGCCGGAGAAAGCGGAAACCACGCACTTCTCGGTGATCGACAAGTGGGGTAATGCCGTGTCGAATACGTACACCATCAACGGCTACTTTGGCTCGGGCGTGGTGGCGGATCGCACGGGTATCGTGCTGAACGACGAGATGGACGACTTCTCCGCGAAGCCGGGCGTTGCGAATATGTTCGGCGTGGTGGGCAGCGACGCGAATTCGATCGAACCGAAGAAGCGCCCGTTGTCGTCGATGAGCCCGACGATTCTGACGAAGGACGGCAAAGTGTCGCTCGTGATCGGCACGCCGGGTGGCTCGCGCATCTTCACGTCGATTTTCCAGGTGATCAACAACGTCTACGACTTCAATATGCCGTTGCAGGAAGCCGTGGGGGCGATGCGCTTCCATCACCAATTGTTGCCGCCGAACACGATCTTCTGGGAGCCGTACAAGCCGATCGAAGGCGAGCTCGCCAAGCAGATCGAAGCCAAGGGTTACACGCTGAAGGGGCAGGATTTCAGCGGCGACATCCAGGCGATCAAGGTCAATGGCGATACGCCGGAAGCTGCAGCCGATCCGCGCGGCCGTGGCGTGACGCGGGTGATTCAGTGAGCGTTTGACTTCAATCGCTTAGGTGTATTTAAGCGGCGCATCTTTGCGGATGCGCCGCATGCAGAAAAGAAGCCTCGCGCTCGATCGAGCGTGAGGCTTTTTTATCCGCGAGATTTATGGCGTGTGGGCGCTCTTTGGGCGCCGGGTTCGCTTGACTACGAGGCCTCTCTCCGTCCGTCGCGGGTAGTCGAGCGAATCAGCTTGTCTGCTCGACTGGCGTCAAGGTCAATTCGAGCCGTTGCGCGCCGCGCAACACAGTCACATTGACCGGCTTGTCGATACGCGATGCATCGAGCGTGCGTTGCAGGCTATCGACGTCTTGCACGGCAAGCGCATCGATCGCGACGATCGTATCGTCGGTGCGCAGGCCGCCGAGCGCGGCCGGGCTGCCTTTGACGATTTCCATGACATGCACGCCGCTCTCCGAACTCAGGCCGAAATAGCGTTGCACACGGCGCGACAGCGGCCTTATGGTGCCGGCCACGCCGATGTACGCGCGCCGCACGCGGCCGTGCGCGAAGATCTGCATGATGACCCACTTGGCCGTATCGATCGCGGTGGCGAAGCAGATCGCCTGCGCGCCGGGAATGATCGCGGTGTTCACGCCAATCACCTGGCCGGCCGAATTGATCAGCGGGCCGCCTGAATTGCCGGGATTGAGCGCGGCGTCCGTCTGGATCACGTCGTAGATCATGCGGCCCGAATTCGAACGCAGCGAGCGCCCAAGCGCCGAGACGACACCGGTCGTCACGGTTTGCGCGAGGCCGAGGGGATTGCCGACCGCGATCGCGATCTGGCCAACGCGCAGCTTCGACGATTCGCCGAGTTCGACGTGCGGCAGCGGCTCCGGCGAACCGATGCGAAGGACTGCCAGATCGCTGCCGGGATCGTCGCCGACCAGATCGGCGTCGAACTTCGCGCCGTCGCCGAGCGTCACCTCGATATGCGTGGCGCCGTGCACGACGTGGCTGTTGGTGAGCAGATAGCCGTCTGGCGTGAACAGAAAGCCCGAGCCGGTGCCGCCGCGCGCACCGCGGCTTTCGCGCCCGGCAGGAGCGCCGGGTAGCCGTCGCTCGACGGAAATGAAGGCGACCGCCTGCTGAACGCGTTCCAGCGCGCCAATTACCGTGCGGGAATAGGCGTCGAGCAGGGCGTCGTCGGATAAAACAGTGAGTGGATCGTGCCCGGGGGCGTCGGATGCGGCGCGCGACAGGTCATCGATGAAGCGTGGACGGCTTCCCATGGCGATGCTCCGGATAAACGGAAATCGAGATGCGGGGCGGCGCGCGGGTTTTCAAGTGCGGGCAGGGTGGGGGCGCGGGCTGCCTGTGAGACACTTTCTTGTGGGGGACCACGCCGAAGCGGGCGTTGCCCGAGGTGGAATGCCGGCCAATGCCTGGACCGACGCCTGCGTTCGTGCCAAAGCCAAAGCCAAATCGCGCACTGCCGGGGCTCACGTCATAGAAGTCCTTCCGGTGCCCCCCGTACCAAGGAGACAGTCGCCATGAACTCGCCCACCACGTCAGCCGCAGCCTCTGCCTCGTCGAGCGCATCGAGTGCGCCGACAGACTCGACCGAACCAACCGAACCGCACATCGAGTCCCTCAGCGCCATCACGCTCGCCACCCGCGATATGCCCCGTGCGGTGCTGTTTTACGAAGCGCTCGGTTTTCCGATCAAATTCGGTGGTTCGCAGGAAGCGTTTACCTCGTTTGCATTCGGCGGCTCGTACCTGAACCTGATCGTCGACACACGCGCACCCGTCAACTGGTGGGGCCGCGTCATCATGTATGTCTCGGACGTCGACGCGCTCTACCGGAAGGCGCTGGCGGCGGGTTTGAAGCCGTCGTTCGAACCGTCCGATGCGCCGTGGGGCGAGCGCTATTTTCACATCACCGATCCCGATGGCCACGAGCTCAGCTTCGCGAAACCGTTGCGTTAGCGCTGGGCGGCAGCGCTAAACTCGTTATCATGGATGGACTACAAGGTGCGCAAACCGCCGGCGGGCATGCATCGCCCCAAGGTGCGGCGGCCGCGTTGGTAACACGGCTGACACCTGGCGCTTCGATAATCGAACCCGTTCGCGACGCGCATACGCCGCGCGCTTAACCATTTCCGTTGCCAGGAGAGTCGCAATGAAAGAGCTGGATCCGAGACCCGAGGCCGAAGTCATGGCAGAACGGCAACGCCGTTTCGAAGAGGACCTCATCGATGCCTATGACGAGGAACTCGAAATGGAGGTCGACGACCGCATCATCGACGGCGCTGAGGGCTTTACCCCCGAGCATCGCGAAGCGCGCAAGGTGTACTTCCGCGAGTTGTTCCGTTTGCAGGGCGAGCTGGTCAAACTGCAGGACTGGATCGTGCAGACCGGCCATCGGCTGGTGGTGATTTTCGAAGGACGCGACGCGGCCGGGAAGGGCGGCGCGATCAAACGCATCACGCAGCGGCTCAATCCGCGCGTGTGCCGCGTGGCGGCGCTGCCGGCGCCGAACAATCGTGAGCGTACGCAATGGTATTTCCAGCGTTACGTGTCGCATCTGCCGGCCGGCGGCGAAATGGTGCTGTTCGACCGCAGCTGGTACAACCGCGCGGGCGTCGAACGCGTGATGAATTTTTGCAGCGACGACGAGTACGAAGAGTTTTTCCGCTCGGTGCCGGAATTCGAAAAGATGCTGGCGCGCAGTGGCGTGCAGATTCTCAAATACTGGTTTTCGATCACGGACGAAGAACAGGAAATCCGCTTTCAGAACCGCATCCACGATCCGCTGAAGCAGTGGAAGCTGAGTCCGATGGATCTGGAAAGCCGGCGCCGCTGGGAAGCCTATACGCAGGCGAAAGAAGTCATGCTGCAGCGCTCGCATATTCCCGAGGCGCCGTGGTGGGTCGTGCAGGCGGTCGACAAAAAACGCGCGCGTCTGAACTGCATTCACCATCTGCTGAGCCAGGTGCCGTATCACGAGATCGAGCACCCGCTTATCGAATTGCCGGCGCGGGTCTATCACGACGAATATAGCCGCCAGCCGGTGCCGTCCTCGATGATCGTGCCTGAAATCTATTGATCGATTTTCGGCTCGGTGAAATGAAAAAGCGCGGCAATCGCCGCGCTTTTTTTATTTCGCTGATGCCGGTTTTGTACCCGGCATCAGCGATTGCAGCAGTTTCAGAACACCATCCGGAACAGCCAGTACAAGCCCCCGGCCAGCGCGATTGAGACCGGCAGCGTCAACACCCATGCGAGCACCAGGCTGCGCACCGTGCCCCATTGCAGGCCGGAACCGTTGGCCGCCATGGTGCCGGCCACCCCTGACGACAGCACGTGTGTCGTCGAGACCGGCAAGCCGTACATGTCGGCCGCGCCGATCGTCAGCATCGCCACCACTTCAGCCGAAGCGCCCTGCCCATAGGTCAGATGCTGCTTGCCGATCTTCTCGCCAACGGTGACGACGATGCGCTTCCAGCCGACCATCGTGCCGAGACCCAGGGCAATCGCCACGGCGACTTTGACCCACGTCGGGATGAACTTCGTGGCGTGATCCGTTTGCGCCTTGAAGTTGTCGATGGCTTTCGCGTCTTCGGGGGAGAAGGCCGGCTGTTTGCTCTTTTCCATCAGACGAATGGCTTCGGACGCGACATACATGTTGTTGCGGACGTTATCGACGATGTTTTGCGGCACGGCCGCCATCGATCCGGACTCGCCGACCTGCTGGCCGATCACCGTGGTCAACTGCTGCAAGGCCGGCAAGGTAGCCGGCGTCAAATGGCGGGTGCGCACGTATTCTTCGACGTCGCCGCGCGGATCGGCGGACGGCGCGGCGCCCTGGGCGTACTTGCTGAGCGTCGTGGAGGCCTGCTGTGCCACGGCGAGGAAGGTCTGCGTTTCGGCCGGCGTGACCGCCTTGTTCAGCGCATATGCCGTCGGCACCGTGCCGATCAGGATCAGCATGATGAGGCCCATACCTTTCTGCCCGTCGTTCGAACCGTGCGCGAACGAAACGCCGGTACAGGTCAGAATCAGCAGGCTTCGAATCCAGAACGGGGGCGGTTCCTTGCCTTTAGGCTCGGCATACAATGCCGGAACCCGCACCACCGCTTTCAGGATCAGCAGCAACAAACCGGCGGCGAGAAAGCCGACCAGCGGCGAAAACAGCAGCGACTTGCCGACGCCGAGCGCCTGATTCCAATCCACGCCGCTCGTGCCATTTGCGCCGTGCAGCAACTGATTCATCAGGCCGACGCCGATGATCGAGCCGATCAGCGTATGCGAGCTCGACGAAGGCAAACCGAAATACCAGGTGCCGAGATTCCAGATGATCGCCGCGATCAGCAGCGCAAAGACCATCGCGAAGCCCGCGCTGCTACCCACTTGCAGAATCAGTTCGACAGGCAGCAGCTGCAGAATGCCGAATGCCACTGCACCCGTTGAAGTCAGCACCCCGAGGAAGTTCCATGCGCCGGACCAGACCACCGCAATGTTCGGCGCGAGCGAATGCGTGTAAATCACGGTCGCAACCGCGTTGGCGGTGTCATGAAAGCCGTTGACGAACTCGAAGCCCAGCGCGATCAGTAGCGCAACGCCGAGCAGAAGATAGGGTAGGAACGAGCCTTCGCGCACCGGTTCCAGATCGGTTGCCAGATGCATGGCGCAATAAACTGCGCCGATCGCAATCACGATGAGGAAAATGATGAGGCCTAGATTGCGCCCCTTTCCACTTGCAGTGCTCGGTTGTGGGTACGAAAGTTCCGGCATGGCATGAGCCCTTAAGTTTGTCGCGGGGAACTGTCGATGCTGCTGTGGCTATGTGTCGCAATGATGACAATGACGTGACCGTTATGCGGAGCGGGCGTACGCGGAAAGGCGCGTCCAGATTGGCGCTACGGGAAAGACTGCCGCGTGCGCGGCGCGTCGGAGCGATACGTGGTCCGAAAAGAACTATGTTCGAAGTGCGCTTGGGCAGTGGAATGGATTTTCCGGTTCAACTGCCATTAGGGTCGCATACGGACTCGTGCGATCCAGTCGGCCACCATGACTGGCTGCGGCCTGCGGTCCATGCAACGCGTATTGACTGGCGCCGCTTCTCGTACGGTTTCGACGATGCGTCGGCGTATATTTCTCGGGACCTTTTTTTGCTAGGCTGGCGCTAAGGTGCCTTCTGAAGGAGGTTCGATGAAGCGAGCGAGCCGGAAAACCGGCAAACAGACCACGGATAGCAAGCCGGCCGGCACAGAGCCATCGGCGGAGGTGGCCTTTGCATCGTACGCGGCCCCCCTCGTCGATGAGGCGATCGAACATGCCGATGCGGTGCGCGAAGACGCGTCGCCGGAAGCGTTGCACAAACTGCGTGTGTCGCTGCGGCGGTTGCGTTCGTTGTGGTGGGCGTTTGAGCCTTTGCTGGACAAAGGCGAGAATACGCGCCAACGGGCGCTGTATAAATATCTGGCGACGGCAGCCGGCAAGACGCGCGACTGGGACATCCTGATCGATCTGGTTGCTCAGGACGAGCGCATCGCGCACGAGATGACCCCCCAACTCCAGGCGGCGCGCGGCGGCGCGCTGGCGACGAGCCGTGAAACGCTGTCGAACGCGGACGTCAAACATTTGCTGCAAGACGCACTGACCAGCGCCAATAAGGAATTGAACACGGCCCATGAGCGCGTGCCGCTGCAAAAATTCGCCGACACGCGCGTCGCCGTTTCCGAACGTTCGCTGAAAAAACGCATAAAACGCGCGTCTCGCACGAAGCGCTCCAACTACACCGCATTTCACGACGTCAGGAAGGCGGGGAAAAAAGTGCGCTATCTGCTCGAGTTTTTCGAGCCGGTTCTAAGCGGCAGTCACAAACGTGTCCTGAAGCGGTTAAAGCAGATTCAGAAGCGTTTCGGTACGCTGAACGATATCGTCGCAAGCGAGATGCTGCTGCGCGACAATGCTGACTTGCTGGCTGGGTCCAGCGATATCGATGCAGCGCGGGACTGGTTCAGGAAAGAGCGCAAACGCCGGATGCGCGCGGCGGCGAGGCTGCTGCGCAAACTGTGACGCGGTGCGAAGGGCAGCCGGTCACTCCGGGGCTCGCACGGACGCCTCAGCTGCGCCGGGGGGCGAACCCGCGCAGCGTTACCGCGCCACGTACCTCACCGTAGGGCTCCGGCGTGCGCTTGCGGCGGCCCGGTTCGTCCGCCGGCGCGAGAGGTTCGACGGGAAAACCGCGCCTTTGCCAGGCGTCGAGGCCGCCCCTCAAGGCGCGAATCCGCGTGTAGCCGTTCAGGCGCATCCGCTGCGTGATCTCGACGGCGGTCGCGCTGTCCGGGCAAATGCAGTAAATCACCATGTCATGGACGAGCAGCGCACCGTCGATCTGTTCCGGCGAGTGCGGGTCGAGCGTCAGTACGCCGGGAATGGGGCGCAGCGCTTCGCCCGTCGATGCGGGTGGACGGGCATCCAGGACCTTGGGCGGCGTGATGCGGCGCCATCCGCCGGCTGCCGCTTGCGACGCAGCCGCGGAGGCGGCGTCCGCGAAACGGCGTCGTTCGCGGCGTCGCTGCTGCAGGCGGTACACCAGATAGGCCAGCGCTGCGGCCAGCAGGATGTCGATCACCGTGCCGCCGCGTGCTTTGACGAAGGCGAGCAGCATATGCAACTGCCGTTCCGCCGCCGCGCCGCCGAGCAGCCAGAAGGTCGCCCACGCCAGCGCGCTGGCGAGGTCCCACACAGCGTAGATGCGGCTATCCACAGCGGTCGTACCCATGAGCGGCGGGGTGATGAGTCCCAGCCCGGGGACGAACTTCGAGATCGACACGAGTGGGACGCCGAAGCGCTCGAATAGCGAGCGGGCCTTGTCGACTCTGGCATCGACCGCTGGGGAAATCCGGCCCAGGGCCGCGATCAGTTTGCGGCCGTAGATGCGGCCGGCGGCGAACCATGCGCCGTCGCCGATCAGCGCGCCGAGCACGGCGGCGAACAGAATCGGCCAGAAAGACAGCGTGCCGGCGGCAATCGCCGAGCCCGCGAAGAGCAGCACCGGGACGGCGGGAATCGGCAGGCCGAGCCGCGTCAACAGGACGTTCACAAAAACGAACACGCCGCCCCACGTTGAAACCGCCGACGACGGAAACTCTACCAATTGCGGAACTCCTGTTGTGACGGTTGGGCCGCGCTTCGGCGGCGGCCCGTTCTGGCGGGACGCAAAGCGTGTTCCCGGGGCGTCGATCCCTATGCCTGTTCGGTTCGCGTCGGCGGGATCCTATTTCGATCAGGATACCCGATGGGCCTGTATACAGCGCCGGGCCCCTGCCTGACCGCCAACCCGAATCGCACCGCTATGGCATGAAGCGGGACGCCTGTTCGTCCTGACAGTACGCCTCGCCCCGCTGAACGGCGGCTTCTCTGCAATTTCGTTCAAGACCGCGCGTGTTCGCCGCCGCTAGTCTGTCTGCTCGTTCAACGGAACAGGACAGCGGCATGAACTCACGGTACATCGGATACCTGTTTTGCGCGCTGGCGATGATTGGGGTGGGTAGCACGGTTGTCGTCAGCAAATCGATCGCAAGCGGCTTGCCGCCCTTTAGCGCGACTGCATTGCGTTTTGCCATCGCGTTTCCCCTGTTTGTGCTGGTGATGCGCTGGCGTGGCGTGCGCTGGCCTCGTCTCGACCGGCACGATACGTTGCTTGTGATCGCGCAGGCGGGAGCGGGCAGCGTCGGTTATACGGTGTTGCTCATCAGCGGTATGAAGCTCGCCTCGGCCGCCGATGCAGGCGTGATTGCCGGCACCCTGCCGGCTGTGTCGGCGGTGGTCGCCATGCTCGCGCTGGGTGAGCGCCCCGCGCCCGCGTTGATCGGTGCAATTGTCCTCGCCACCTTCGGGGTGCTGGTGTGTACCGTGCGCATCGACGATTTCACCGCGCCGCATGCGGCCAGTTCGCTGGCGGGTAACGCTTTGGTATTCGCGGCGATTGTTTGCGAGGCGCTCTTTATCCTGCTCAATCGCAAGTTACGCACGCCGGTGCCCCCGCTGCCACTGTCGGCGCTGATGTGCGGCATCGGCTTCGCGGTGGCGCTCGTGCCGGCATGTTTCGAAAGACCGTGGAGTATGCCGTTCAATGCGAGCGCCCTGAACGGTGTGCTGTACTACGCGCTCGTGCCGACCGTGGCTGGGTTCGTTCTCTGGTATGCGGGCGCTGCGCGCATCAGCGGCGCGGAAGCCGGGCTCATGACCGCGCTCGTACCGGTGAGCGCGGTGGCGTTGGCCGCCGTCGTGTTGCGCGAGCCCGTGAGTGCAGCGCAACTTGCGGGTGTCGCGTGCGTGCTTGGCGCGGTGCTGCTCGCCACCTTCGGCCAGATGCGGACGGCGCGCAGTGCGGCGTGAAAGCGGCGGCCGAATCGCTATCAGGTATTGGCGACGGCCACCACACCCGGATTGCCCACGATCGACAGGAACTCGCGACGCGTCGACGGATCGGTGCGGAACGTGCCCAGCATGCGCGAGGTGACCATCGTGACGCCGGCCTTGTGCACCCCCCGAGTGGACATGCACTGGTGCGCGGCTTCGAGAATCACGCCGACGCCCGCCGGTTGCAGCACCTCGTTCAACGTGTCGGCGATTTGCACGGTCATCTTTTCCTGGATCTGCAGACGCTTGGCGAACGCATCCACGAGGCGCGCCAGCTTCGAAATGCCGACCACCCGATGTTCAGGCAGATAGGCAACGTGCGCCCGCCCGATGATCGGCACCATGTGATGTTCGCAATAGCTTTCGAAGCGGATATCTTTCAGCACGATCATTTCGTCGTAGCCGTCCACTTCCGAAAAGGTGCGGGCGAGGATCTCGCGCGGATCGATCTGATAACCCGCATAGAACTCCTCATAAGACCGCACCACGCGCGATGGCGTATCGATCAGGCCTTCGCGTTCGGGATTGTCGCCGGCCCAACGCAGCAGCACGCGTACCGCTGCTTCAGCTTCTTCGCGGCTGGGGCGGTCCACTGCGGCCGCGGGTTTGGTTTTCTTCGTTTTGCTGCTGGCCATCCGTCGCTCCTCTGGGATTGCGCGTCGACGCTCAACGGAGCGCGCGGGTTCAATGAGTGCGGCCATTGTTCCATGTTTTGCGTCGTGTCGCGTCGATGTCCCCTCTCGCGGTCGGGACGTGTGCTTACTTTGGCCACTCGTCCATGTCGTCGTTGAAGAGTTCGGCGACGACACCGCGCAGCCAGCTCGCCCGCGGATCGTTATGAAACTTGCGATGCCAGTGCTGCCGCAGATCGAAGCGCGGCAACGGCAGCGGCGGCTCGACCAGCGTGATCGACGCATGCTCCGACACATACGCGAAGCCGATTGCGTGCGGCACTGTCGCGATCAGATCGGTGCGCGCCAGGATGAACGGCAGACTCATGAAGTGCGGCGTTTCGAGTACGGCGCGGCGCTTGATGCGCTTCTTTTCCAGGTAATGTTCGAGGACTTCCTGGCTGCGTCCTTCGGCACGCACGACTGCGTGACCCGACGCCACGTACTGAGGCAGTGTGAGGGGCGCCTTCGCAAGGGGATGATCTGTGCGCATCAGGCAGATGAATCGATGGGTGAAGAGCCGTTGCTGGAAGAAGTTATTGCCCGACAGATCGGGGAAATAGCCCACGGCGAGATCGACATCGCCCGATTCGAGTCCCCGTTCCACGTGCGAGGGCGAGAGCGACACCGAGCGCAGATTCGCATGCGGCGCGCGTTCGGCGAAGAGCTGCAGGAGCCGCGGCAGGAAGACGATTTCGCCGACATCGGAGAGCGCGATGGAGAAGGTCCGGGTGCTGGTGGCCGGATCGAAGTCCTGCACTTCGAGCATGCCTTTTTCGATACGCAGAAGCGCATCGCGGGCCGCGGGGAGGATGGCGAGCGCGCGCGGCGTGGGCTCCATGCCTTTCGAGGTTCGAACGAAGAGCGGGTCGTCGAAGTATTCCCGCAGACGGCCTAGTGCGGTGCTGACGCGGGGTTGGCTGACGCCTAACTGCTCCGCTGCGCGGCTGACATTGCGGGTGTCTTCCATTGCTACCAGGTAGGGGATCAGGTTCAGATCCAGGTTTGGGTCGGGCATGGTGGGTCGGTTTGCCTGCGGCGCTTGGGGTTTGGGGGTTTTGTATTTCGTATCTGGATAGAGGGTAGTTTAATAATCCTGGTTTTGGATAGTGGGGGGGTCTTTGCCTGCGGCGCTTTCTTGTCTTTGTTTTTATTTTTATGGGGTTGGCATTTGCTTGGTGTGGGGGCTTATGGCGTTGGCCTTTCCTTGATTACTTATTGGTCTATTAGCGTCGCCCCTGTGCGGGGCGGGCACTTACTTCTCTTTGCCGCCGCAAAGAGAAGTAAGCAAGAGAAAGCGGCTCACACCGCTAATTCTTAAGTGGGTCCCCCACGCAGTTACGGTAGTGGTGCATCTGGAATCCGTGTCCTCGCGTATTCGGCGTCAGTGACAAGGCACTCATACTTCCGGCGGCGCTGCGCGCGCCGTGGCGGTAGTTCATCAAACCAGCCGCCGTTTTTGCGCTCAGCGGTAATTTAGAAGCCCGCCCCCGCATTCGGAACCCGGGTACTTCCGAACCCGCGGCATTTCAGAATGCCGCCTGCTGTTTTTGGCACCTACCTGCGCTTGCTGATGGCTAGGTTCAGCGTCAGTGACCTTTCGAAAAACACTCACCCAGCCGGCGCATCGCCAGGACGAAACCGGCACCCTCACCCAACGAAGCCAATGGTTCCGGATGCTCCCTTCCGGCGAGCACGCAGTGCAAGGCGGGAAGTATGACGGCCTTGTCACTGACGCCGAATGTGCGGGAGCACAGATTCCAGATGCACCACTACCGTGGCTGTGCGGGGGACCCGCTTATGCGCTAGCGGTTTGAGCCGCTTTCTCTTGCTTACTTCTCTTTGCGGCGGCAAAGAGAAGTAAGTGCCCGCCCCGCACAGGGGCGACGCTAATAGACCAATAAGAATTCAAGGAAAGGCCAAAGAAGCCAGCCCGAGGAAAGCCCAAAACCTCAGACGAACAGACAAACAAGCGCCGCACAGCAAAACAAAATCAAAAAACCCAACGCCGTAGGCAAACCCCCCGCCAATCAGGCACCGTAAAGGCAACCACTTCAATGGGCGACGCCCCCAGCCGGGCAGGCAAAAAACCTATGATTAGGTGGAACCCCCCACCTTGACAACCCGCCCAAAAGGCAACCATAATCGCCTCAATCGTTCGCTAATCGAATCCATGTTCACATAACGAACAAATGGAAGACGAACAAACCAGAAGACGCCAGCCCGCATCCTGATCCAGCGAGCCGCCGCCAGCACCGGCCCGGAGACCGTCTCGCACAAGCCCTAGCCTGCAAAAAGGCAGAAAGCCCAGCGGCACGCAGTGCCCAAAAGGAAATTCGACATGATCAACAAGATTTTCGAGTCACTTCAAGCGGCGGTCGCCGATGTCCACGACGGCGCGACTGTCATGATCGGTGGCTTCGGCACGGCCGGCATGCCGTCAGAGCTGATCGACGCGCTCATCGAACAGGGCGCGCGCGAACTCACCATCGTCAACAACAATGCCGGTAACGGCGACATCGGCCTCGCGGCGCTCCTCAAAGCCAAACGCGTGCGCAAGATCATCTGCTCGTTCCCGCGCCAAACCGATTCGTATGTGTTCGACGCGCTCTATCGCGCCGGCGAAATCGAACTCGAACTGGTGCCGCAAGGCAATCTCGCCGAACGCATTCGCGCAGCGGGCGCGGGCATCGGCGGGTTCTTCACGCCCACGGCTTACGGCACCAAGCTCGCCGAAGGCAAGGAAACCCGTCTGATCGACGGCAGGCACTACGTGCTGGAGTCGCCGCTGCATGCGGATTTCGCGCTGATCAAGGCATTCAAGGGCGACCGTTGGGGCAATCTGGTCTATCGCAAGACCGCGCGCAACTTCGGGCCGATCATGGCCAGCGCGGCGAAAACGGCCATCGTGCAGGTGTCGAAAGTGGTGCCGCTCGGTGAACTCGATCCGGAAAATATCGTCACGCCAGGCATCTTCGTGCAACGCGTCATCGAAGTGCCGCAAGCTGTGCATCAAGCCGAGCTTGCATCCGCGACCGCCGCCTGAGGAGACCGACATGAAAAAACTGACCCGCGATGAAATGGCCAAACGCGTTGCCCAGGATATCCCTGAAGGCGCTTATGTGAACCTTGGTATCGGCGTGCCCACGCTGGTGGCCAACCACCTCGCTGCCGATAAGGAAATCTTCCTGCACAGCGAAAACGGCCTGCTTGGCATGGGCCCGGCGCCCGCAAAGGGCGAGGAAGACGACGAATTGATCAACGCCGGCAAGCAGCACGTCACGCTGCTGACGGGTGGCGCCTATTTCCATCACGCAGATTCGTTCGCGATGATGCGCGGCGGCCATCTGGATTTCTGCGTGCTCGGCGCGTTCCAGGTGTCGGCGAAGGGCGATCTGGCGAACTGGCACACCGGCGCGCCCGACGCGATTCCGGCAGTCGGCGGCGCGATGGATCTGGCAATCGGCGCGAAGCAGGTCTACGTGATGATGGAGCATCTGACCAAGCAGGGCGAAAGCAAGATCGCGGCGGAATGCACGTACCCGGTTACGGGCGTCGGCTGCGTCGACCGCATCTATACGGACCTGGCGATGATCGACGTGACCGACAAGGGCCTCGTCGTACGTGAGATCTTCTCGGACATCGACTTCGATGCGCTGCACAAACTGACCGGCGTGCCGCTGATCGACGGCACGCAAGCGGCTCGCGCGGCCTGAAGGCGTAGCCGGACGCGGCCTCCGGCCCGCTGTCGCTGCGACGTTCGAAGCAGAATACGCGGCACCGCCGTGTGCGGTACGCTCTCGATAGATAGCGCCCGGGGGCACACCTCGCGGCGCGTTCACATCGCTTCAGCGAAACCTTCACTCTCGACTTCCTCATCGACGCCACCATGCTCGACTCCAGCGCCCGTCTGACCGGTCTTCTTTGCGGCACACAGCCGATGAACGACATCTGGGCGCCGCGCGCCACGCTGCAACGAATGCTCGATGTCGAAGCCGCGCTCGCGCGTGCATCGGCCGCACACAACGTGATTCCGCGCACCGCTGTGGCCGCGATCGAGGCGGCCTGCCAGGCCGATCAACTCGACGCCGACGCGCTTGCGCGCGACGCGGCGCTCGGCGGCAACCTCGCAATTCCCCTCGTCAAACAACTCACCGCACGCGTCAAAGTGGCGGATGCCGAAGCGTCGAAGTACGTCCATTGGGGCGCGACGAGCCAGGACATCATCGATACGGCGACGGTGCTGCAACTGCGCGACACCTTCGATCTACTCGACAGCGGCTTGCAAGCGACATGCGATGCAGTGGCGAAACTCGCCGCCACCCATCGCGCGACGCCGATGATCGGCCGCACGTGGTTGCAGCAGGCGCTGCCCATCACGCTCGGCCTGAAATTCGCGCAATGGCTCGACGCGTTGCTGCGTCATCGTGAACGGCTCGACGCGTTGCGCGCTCGCGTGCTGGTGCTGCAATTCGGTGGCGCGGCGGGCACGCTGGCGAGTCTGCGTGACGCGGCGCCGCAGGTGACGCAATCATTGGCGCAAGAACTCAAGCTCGCTGTGCCGACTTTGCCCTGGCACACGCAGCGCGATCGCATCGCTGAAACAGCGGCGCTGTTCGGCATGCTGATCGGCACCCTCGGCAAGATCGCGCGCGATATTTCGCTGCAGATGCAAACCGAAATCGATGAACTGGCCGAACCCGCTGCGGCGGGCAAGGGTGGTTCGTCCACGATGCCGCACAAGCGTAACCCGGTCGGCTGCGCGGCGGTGCTGACAGCCGCGACGCGCGCGCCGGGGCTGGTGGCCACGGTATTCGCCGGCATCGTGCAGGAACACGAGCGCGCGCTCGGCGGCTGGCAAGCCGAGTGGGACGCGCTGCCGGACCTCGCGCGTCTTGCGGGCGGCGCGCTTGCCAACATCGAGCAGATCGCCACGGGCCTTAACGTGAATGTTGCGCGCCTCGCGGCCAACCTCGAGGTCACACACGGATTGATTCTCGGCGAAGCGGTGATGCTGGCGCTCGGCGACAGCATCGGCCGGCTCGACGCGCATCATCTGGTCGAGCGCGCATCGAAGGCGGCAATCGCGGAGCGCAGGACGCTCTTCGACGTGCTCTCGGCAGACGCAGCCGTGACCGGCCATCTTTCGATCGAACGTCTGAAGCAACTGCTCGATCCCGCTCAATATGTCGGCCAGGCGCACGCTTATGTGGACGCCGCGCTGGCACTTCATCACACGCGCGCCAAGCGCGCCACTTCCAAGGAGTAACGGCATGCCCTACGCCGCAGTCAACGGTACCGAGCTGCACTATCGAATCGACGGTGACCGTCACGGCAATGCGCCGTGGATCGTGTTGTCGAATTCGCTCGGCAGCGATCTGTCGATGTGGACGCCGCAGGTCGCGGCGCTGTCCAGACACTTCCGCGTGCTGCGCTACGACACGCGCGGTCACGGTCACTCGGAAGCGCCGAAGGGTCCGTACACGATCGAGCAATTGACCGGCGACGTGCTCGGTCTGATGGATACGCTGAAGATCGCGCGCGCGAATTTCTGCGGTCTGTCGATGGGCGGCCTCACCGGCGTCGCGTTGGCCGCGCGTCATGCGAATCGTCTCGAACGCGTCGTGCTGTGCAATACGGCGGCGCGTATCGGTTCGCCGGAAGTGTGGGTGCCGCGCGCCGCGAAAGCCCGCACGGAGGGCATGCTCGCGCTGGCCGACGCGGTGTTGCCGCGCTGGTTCACGGCCGACTATATCGAACGTGAACCCGTGGTTCTGGCGATGATTCGCGACGTGTTCGTGCACACCGACAAGGAAGGCTACGCATCGAATTGCGATGCCATCGACGCCGCCGATCTGCGCCCCGAAGCTCCCGGCATCAAGGTGCCTGCGCTGGTGATCAGCGGTACGCACGATCTGGCCGCGACGCCGGCACAAGGCCGCGAACTGGCGCAAGCGATTCCGGGCGCGCGTTACGTGGAACTGGATTCCTCGCATATATCCAACATCGAGAAGGCCGAGGCTTTCACGAAGACCGTGCTCGACTTCCTGACGGAGCAGAAATGAACGATGAAGACCGCTACGAAGCCGGACTCGGTGTACGTCGCGCGGTGCTGGGCAGCGCCCACGTCGACCGGTCGCTCGCGAATCGTACGGAATTGACGGAGGAGTTCCAGAATCTGATCACCCGCTATGCGTGGGGCGAAATCTGGACGCGTGAAGGTTTGCCGCGTCATACGCGCAGCCTGCTGACTATCGCAATGATGGTTGCGCTCAACCGCAGCGAGGAACTCGCCTTGCACTTGCGCGCCGCGAAGAACAACGGCGTGACGCGCGAGCAGATCAAGGAAGTGCTGCTGCAAACCGCGATTTATTGTGGTGTGCCGGCAGCCAATTCGGCGTTCCACCTGGCGGATAAACTGTTCCGCGAAGACGACGCCGCAGCGGCAAATCCTTAACGACGTTGTGAACGTTCTACACGCGATGCGAAGCCTGAAGCGTATGCCGGACGAACCGCGCTTCAGGCAATCCTGCTCTCATTCATTGCAGCCGTTTCCGCCGGCAACTGCAAACACACCGCACGCAACACCGTATCCTTGATGACCTCACGCCAATGCGCGAGCGCGGTTTTATCCATCAGCGATTCACCGAGAAACGCGCCTAGCGTGTACTGGTTGGCATTATAAAAATAACCGAGCGACGCGATCATCAGGTACACATCACGCGCTTTGACGTCGGTACGAAAGACGTTTTGCGCGTTGCCCGCATCCAGTAACTTCTGCACGACCGAAATCGCATAGCCCGAAATCTCCTTCAGCTTCGACGATTTCTTCGCGTGCTTGCCCTGATGCAGATTTTCGCTCGACAGCAGGGTGACGAACTCGGGGTGATCGAGGTAGTACTGCCAGACGAACTCGACCATCTGCTCGAGGCCATGCACGGGATCGTCCAGATCGAGATCGAGCTTGCTTTCGGCCTCGTTGAACTGCGTGTAGATCGTTTCCAGGACTTCGACAAACAACTGTTCCTTGCTGCCGAAATAGTAGTAAATCATCCGGTCGTGCGAACGCGCGGCCTTCGAAATACTTTCAACCCGGCCGCTTGCATAGCCTTGCTTTGCAAAGACCTTGATTGCTGCTTTGAGAATCTTGGCGCGCGTGTCTTGCGCCTGCTTCGCTCGGATGCCGATAGCGCCCGGCTTGCGGGCGGCAGTGGGACTCATGGCGGTCTCGGATCTCTTTGTTAGCGTCAGGTGGAACGGCATGCGCCGTAGCCGCTTGGTGCGCACAAGGTATGGCGCGCCTTCATCATACCGCCCCTATCGCGCGTTAAGAAATGCCCTGCAAGGTCATAGGCTTCGGCGTAGATTGAAGCGTGATTCCTGCGGTGTTGCCGCGCCGCAGCATTCAGGTCGGGGCCGGGAAACTCGTTGCACAGTCTATTTTGATCGAGTAGATTTCAAACAAGTTTGGTGTAGTGGATGCTACACGAACGGTGAGTGACCGCAACATGGAAAAATGCGGATCACACGAAAGTCCCTTTAAACAGGGACTATTTGTCAGCCGGGCAGGACCGATTGTAATGTCGTCGTATGGAAACCCCACCATGACAGAACATACGAAGGTCGATTTCGGTGCGGAGCGCGTCGACGGCGAAACCGCCTCGACGCCGGGTCCGACCGTGCTCGAGAAAGCGGCGCCACGCAGCGAGCGAATGGCGTCGAACAAGATCGAATGCAATGCGTGTCCGGTGTTGTGCCAGATTTCGGAAGGCCGCACCGGCGCGTGCGATCGTTATGCGAATGCGGACGGGCGGTTGATTCGCGTCGACCCCGTGGTGTTTCTTTCGCGCAGCGCGGATTCGCCTGAAGCGATCACCCACCGTGCGGATACAACGGTCGAATTTGGTGCATCGTCCGAGGTGCACGATCCCGCGGCGGAACAGGCGCTGTTCGTCACCGGCGTTGGCGCATCGTCTACCTATCCCGACTACAAGCCCGCGCCTTTCATCGTTTCTTCGAAGCTCGACGACGTCGACATGGTCACTGTCGTCACCGAAGGCATTTTCAGCTATTGCAGTTTCAAGGTGAAGATCGATACCGACCGCTTTCTCGGACCGGAGCAATCGAACGTGCGTTGCCATGGCGAGATCGTCGGCCATGTGACCACGGCGGAGTACGGCTCGCAGATGCTGAGCCTCGGCGGCGTTCACCATCTGACGGGCGGGAGCAAGAAAGAAGGCCGCGTGACGTGCGACATGATGCTCGCGCTCGGCAATAAGGAGGCGGTGGAGTTGACCATCGACGGCGGTGCGAGTCTGGTGATTCGCGCGGGCGCGGCGCCGATTGTCGACGGTGTGGAGGAGCAGCGCATGCGGGTGGGTTGTGGGTCGGCCACCATCGGCATTTTTGCGAAACAATGGTTCGGTCATGTCGACGAAGTGGTGGTGGTCGACGATCACATTACGGGCGTGCTGACCGAGCACCAGGCGGGCCGCTGCCTTGGCATGACGCGCTCGGGTCTGAAGATTCGCGGACGCAAATCGACACCGGGCCGCTATTTTCAGGTCGCGAATCCGGGTACCGGTTGGGGTGGCACCGACATTCATGATCCGCTGGCGATAGTCGAAGGCTTC
Organism: Paraburkholderia caffeinilytica; assembly: GCF_046030355.1. Lineage (GTDB taxonomy): Bacteria > Pseudomonadota > Gammaproteobacteria > Burkholderiales > Burkholderiaceae > Paraburkholderia > Paraburkholderia caffeinilytica_B. Next base: position 466,356 of record NZ_JAQQCQ010000003.1, on the reverse strand, counting down.
GATCCGGTGGTAGCGAAACCGGGTATGCGCTTGCTGATGGTGTCGACCACCGGCGAGCACGCGCAGTGGTATGAGCTTGATCACGACCTCGTGCCGCGTATCTCAGCCATGCCGGATGCCGTGCGCCGCACGGTCGAACGGATCGGCGCGAACTGCGAGCCCTCGCTTGCTACCGTGCTGTTTCTCGGCGGCGCGGGCGGCAGTCTGCGAGCGGGCGCAACGGAGAACCCGGTCCTGCTGACGCGCGCGATCAAACAGAGGCTGGTGAACGTAACATGTGGGGGCGCGCCCGCCTATGTGTGGCCGGGTGGCGGCATCACCGTGATGGTCGATGTCTCGCGCATGCCCGACCGATCGTTTGGCACGGTGCCGACGCCCGCGATCGTCGCGCCGATCGAATTCACCATGACGTACGATGCATATCGCGATCTCGGCGGCCATCTCGACGCGGTGCGTTCACTGGAAAGCGTGCTGGCGAATGGGCCGGAGCATACGGAAGGGGCGCCGCTCGCGCGCAGAACGCTCGCACGTCATCCCGACAATCCGTGGCCGCCGGCTATGCCGCCAATGCCAGGCTAACGGCGACGCCACCACCGATATCACCATCGACACGACGCGAACGCACACGACGCACACCATGAACGCTACCCGAACCCAGCTCGACGCGGCCCGCTGGCATTGGCAGCATGGCCCAATCGATCTGATCCTCAGTGCGGACGGCGCACCCTCGGCGGTGCAGGCCGCTTACGAGACCTGTTGGGCGCGTTTTGTGGATGTGTTGCCTGAGTTGGTCAGCGAGTTGAAGCTGCTTCGACAGCCTGTGCCGGGCGATGCGGCGTATGGCGATTGCGCATTGAAAGGCGCCGTAGCGCGCCGCATGTGGCGCGCCTGTCATCCGCACCGTGCGCGCTATATCACGCCGATGGCGGCCGTTGCAGGCAGTGTCGCGGACGAATTGATCACGGCGTTCGCACGCGAAGGCATCTCGCGCGCTTTCATCAACAACGGTGGCGACATCGCACTCTATTTGACCGAAGGGCAGCAGTACCGCGTGGGCGTGTTCGCCGATCTGGCGGCATTCTCTTATGCGAGTCTGTCGGGCGATCTGCCTTTGGACGCAAACCTGACACTCGACGCCGCTGCGCCGATTCGCGGCGTCGCGACTAGCGGCTGGCGGGGGCGCAGCTTCAGCCTGGGAATCGCCGATAGCGTGACCGTACTCGCCCGCAACGCTGCTACTGCCGATGCCGCCGCGACGATGATCGCCAACGCCGTCGATCTGGAGCATGCGGACATCGTGCGCAGGCCGGCCTCCTCGTTGAAGGACGATAGCGATCTCGGTGACCTGCTCGTGACTGTCGACGTGCCGCCCTTGCCGCAACCGTTGATTGATTTCGCGCTGGCACGCGGTATCGACGCCGCGCAGCGCTTGCACGCCCAAGGTTTGATCGAAGGCGCCGCGCTGTTCCTGCAAGGGCGGGCGCGTGTGGCCGGCGGTACTTATCAGAACGGCATGCTGTTCGCACAGCGCGCCCAGATAACAACGGAGGCTCCGTGTTCGAAATACGCCGCGTGCTGACGCACGTCGAAGACATTTTCCACGAATTCGGTCCCGCGCCCGCGCAGCCGCTCAGGCGCGGCGCCATTGCCGCAGTGATGACGAATCCGTTCGCCGGCCACTACGAAGCCAGAATCGAACACGCCATGGAAGCGCTCAAGCCGATCGGCTTCGACATGGCGCAACGGCTGCTGGCGGCAATGGCCGTGCCGCACGCGGCGATTGAAAGCTATGGTAAGGGCGCAATCGTCGGCTCGCGCGGCGAACTCGAACATGGTGCGTTGTGGCATGTCCCGGGCGGCTATGCGATGCGCGAACTGCTGGAGAAAAACGGCGTGCCGACCAACGCGATCGTGCCGTCGACGAAGAAAGTCGGCGCGCCTTCCACCGCACTCGATGTGCCGCTGACGCATGTCAACGCGAGCTACGTGCGCAGCCATTTCGACGCGATCGAAGTGCGCGTGCCCGGCGCCCCCGCCGCGGACGAACTGGTGTATATCCTCGTCATGAGCACGGGCCAGCGCGTGCATGCGCGCGTCGGCGGGCTCGCGAAAGAGGCGATTGTGGGCAAGGACGGCTTGCGCTGAGCGGTGCCTGATCCACGCAACGCAGAAACACGCATCGAAATCCGGAGATCGAAATGGCAATCAAGCTTCGCAAGCTGGTCGTGCAGGTCGATGAAACACGCATTGAAATGGGCCAGGCCGTCGAGCCGCCGGCACGCCGTGCAGTCGCGATTGCGGTGATCGATAATCCCTACGCGGGCCGCTACGCGGCCACGCTGGACGCGCTGATCGAAGCCGGTGAGGAACTGGGCGCCTTGCTCGGCAACAAGTGTGTGGAAGCACTGGGCATCAAGCCGGGCGACGCGCAAAGCTACGGCAAGGCGGCGATCGTCGGCGAAGCGGGCGAACTCGAGCATGCGGCGGCGATTCTGCACCCCAAGCTCGGTGCCCCGCTGCGGGTAGCGGTCGAAAAAGGCGCGGCGCTGGTGCCTTCGGCGAAAAAAATGGGTACGCTCGGTACCGCGATCGACGTGCCGCTGGGGCACAAGGACGCCGCGTTCGTGCGCAGTCATTTCGACGCGATCGAGGCGCGCGTGTCGGACGCACCGCGCGCGAATGAAATCGTCGTGGCGGTCGCGGTGACGGCTTCGGGCCGCCCGCTGCCGCGCATCGGTGGCTTGCAGGTGAGTGAGATCAAGGGTGAAGACGGTTTGCGCTGAGTTATTTTAAGGGTCGCGATGCTTTCGAATTTGCTGGTACAGCTGGTCAACGGGCTCGCCGACGCGTCGACGCTGTTTCTCGTCGCCGCCGGTTTGTCGTTGATCTTCGGCGTGACGCGCATCGTCAACTTCGCGCACGGCTCGTTCTATATGTTCGGCATTTACGTCGCATATAGCATCGCGAGCCGTTTCGGCCACACGACGGGTGGATTCTGGCTGTCGGTTCTGGCGGCCGCGCTGGTGGTCGCGGTGCTCGGCGCGCTGGTCGAAATGATCGTCTTACGGCGCATCTACCAGGCGCCTGAGTTGTTTCACTTGCTGGCCACGTTCGCGCTGGTGCTGATCTTTCGCGACGCCGCATTGTGGCTATGGGGCCCGGAAGACCTGTTCGGACCGCGCGCGCCGCATCTGGCAGGCGCGGTCGATTTTCTCGGCCATCCGCTGCCCACCTACGATATCGCGCTGATCGTGATCGGGCCGGTGGTCTTGCTGCTGCTCTGGTATGCGTTGACGCGTACGCGGTGGGGCACGCTGGTGCGCGCCGCGACGCAGGATCGCGAGATGCTCGGCGCGCTCGGCATCAATCAGGCGTGGCTGTTCACCGGGGTGTTTTTTGTCGGCGCGTTTCTCGCCGGGTTGGGCGGTGCGCTGCAAGGGCCGCGCATGTCAGCGAATCTGTCGCTGGATCTGGAGACCATCGGCAATGCGTTCGTGGTCGTCGTGGTTGGCGGCATGGGGTCGATTCCGGGCGCATTCGTCGCGGCGCTGCTGATCGCCGAGATCAAGGCGCTGTGCATCGGCATCGGCCATGTGTCGGTGTTCGGTATCGATCTGTCGTTGAGCCGCTTTACGCTCGTTGCAGAATTCGTCGTGATGGCCGTGGTGCTGGTGGTGCGGCCTTGGGGCTTGCTGGGGAAGGCGAGCGCCGCAGTGCGCGGCATGGCCGCGCCTGAAGCGCCATTAAGGCCGGCGGGCAAGCGCCTGAAGTGGCTGGCGGCAATTTCGCTGTTGGTGCTGGTGCTCGCGCCGCTTGCAGCCAATGCGTTTCCCTATATGCCCGTGCTGCTGGTTGAAATCCTGATTGCCGTGTTGTTCGCGACGAGTCTGCATTTCATCATGGGTCCCGGCGGCATGCACTCGTTCGGCCACGCCGCGTATTTCGGCCTGGGCGCATACGGCGCCGCGCTGTTTCTTAAAGTCCTCGATCTGCCGATGGAAGCCGCGCTGCTGCTCGGCCCCTTGCTCGCGGTAGCGGGCGCGCTCGTGTTCGGCTGGTTTTGCGTGCGTCTCTCCGGCGTCTATCTGGCGATGCTGACGCTCGCGTTTGCGCAGATCGTCTGGTCGGTCGTGTTCCAGTGGGATGACGTGACGGGTGGCAGTAACGGCATTCTCGGCTTGTGGCCGTCGAACGCGTTGTCGTCGCCGGTGGCTTTTTACTATTTGACGCTCGCCTGCGCGGTGATTGGCGTGTGGCTGTTGCGCAAGATGCTGTTCTCGCCGCTTGGCTATGCGATGCGGGCGTCGCGCGATTCGGTGCTGCGCGCCGAGGCAATCGGCATCGACGTGAAACGCGTGCAGTGGGCAGCGTTCGTCGTCGCATCGCTGTTTTGCGGGCTGGCCGGATCGCTTTACGCCTTCTCCAAAGGGACGATTTCACCGGAGGTGATCAGCGTCAGCCGTTCAGTGGATGGCCTCGTGATGGTGCTGCTCGGCGGTTTGCAGACGCTGACCGGCCCGATCGTCGGCGCTGCTGTGTTCACGTGGCTGCAGGACACGGTCGCGCGCCAAACCGATTATTGGCAGGCGTTGCTGGGTTTCACGATCCTGCTGCTGGTGATCGCGTTTCCGCAGGGCATCGTCGGTTTCATTCGCGAGCGTTTTGGCGACGATACGGCAGATAAGCCGGACGAGCGTGCGCCATCGCCCTCGCAGGGTACGGCGATCAAGGAGGGGCTATGAGCTTGCTGCGCGTGTCCGGCCTCTCCAAATCGTTCGGCGGCCTGAAAGCGGTCGACGACGTTTCCTTCGACCTCGAAGCCGGTCAGCTATTGGCCCTGCTGGGTCCGAATGGCGCGGGCAAGTCGACCTGTTTCAACATGGTCAACGGGCAACTGCAGCCGTCGTCCGGTTCGATTCGGCTCGACGGTCATGAACTGGTCGGCATGCGTCCACGCGATATCTGGCGTCTGGGCGTCGGCCGCACGTTTCAGATTGCCGCGACCTTTAATTCGATGACCGTGCTCGAAAACGTGCAGATGGCGCTGGTGTCGCGTGAACGAAAGACCTTCGGTCTGTGGAAACCCGCAGGCTCGCGTTACGCCGATGAAGCCATGGCGCTGCTCGAACAGGTCGGCATGGGCGCCGACGCGAACCGCGCCTGTGGCGTGCTCGCCTATGGCGACGTCAAACGCGTCGAACTCGCGATCGCATTGGCGAACCGCCCGAGGCTGCTGCTGATGGACGAGCCCACTGCCGGTATGGCGCCCAAAGAGCGCAACGAACTGATGGCGTTGACCCGGCGTCTCGTCACCGAACACAAAATCGGCGTGCTCTTTACCGAGCACAGCATGGACGTTGTATTCGCGTACGCCGATCGCATGATCGTGCTCGCGCGCGGCAAGCTGATCGCGCAAGGAGACGCCGAAACGATCCGCAACGACGCACGCGTACAGGAAGTCTATTTCGGCACCGGCAAGACCTTCCAGCCCCACGCACCGCTGCATGAAGCGGCTGGTGGCCATTCTGGGCAAGGAGCGCTGCAATGAGCGAGCCGATGCTGAAGGTCGCCGGTCTCAATGCGTTCTACGGGCGCGCGCACATTCTGTTTGATGTCGGTCTCGAAGTCGGCCGAGGCGAAGTGGTTGCGCTAATGGGCCGCAACGGCGCCGGCAAATCGACGACGATGAAAGCGGTGATGGGTCTGCTGCCGCGCCGTCAGGGAGAGGTACGTTTTCGCGGGCAAAACATCACGGCGTTGCCGCCGTATCGGATCGCACGCATGGGCATGGGTTTCGTCCCTGAAGACCGCCGCGTGTTTTCCGATCTGACCGTGATGGAGAACCTTGATACAGGCCGTCAGCCGCCACGCGAAGGCGCGCCTGAGTGGACGCCGGAAAAGCTGTTCCGCCTGTTTCCCAATCTTGGTGAAATGCCAAAACGCCCCGGCGGCCAGATGAGCGGCGGCGAGCAGCAGATGCTTACCGTCTCGCGCACGCTGATGGGCAATCCGTATCTGGTGCTGCTCGACGAACCGTCCGAGGGCGTCGCGCCCGTGATCGTCGAACAGATGGCGAACATGATTCTCGAACTCAAGCGCGAAGGGCTGTCGATTCTGTTGTCCGAACAGAACCTGCATTTCGCCGAGCTGGTTAGCGACCGCGCGTACGTCCTCGAAAAAGGACAGATCCGCTTCAGCGGCACGATCGGCGAACTCGCAAAGAACGAAACGGTCAGGCGCGCTTATCTGAGCGTGTGATTCCATTGGCACACGAGGCGTGCAGGGTACGCATGCATGCTGTGCCGGGCAGTCGGTGCGAAAGGAGAAGCAGATGGCAGCAGAGACGTTGACAGGCTTGTCGGGCAAAGTCGCGGTAACGAACATCGGTCTGCTGCTATCCGGCGATATCGACCAGCCGATTCTCGACGCGAACACGCTGGTGATCGACGACGGCGTGATCGTCGCGATCGGCCGCGAGAAAGATTGCGATCTCGAAGGCGCGCGGACCACCGTCGACTGTAAGGGCACCACGGTCGCTCCAGGCCTGATCGATTCGCACGTGCATCCGGTGTTCGGTGACTGGACGCCGCGCCAGAACCAGATGGGCTGGATCGAATCGAATCTGAACGGCGGCGTGACGACGATGATCTCCGCCGGCGAAGTGCATTTACCTGGCCGTCCGAAAGACGTAGTCGGCGTTAAGGCGCTTGCCATAACGGCTCAACGCTCGTTCGAAGGGATGCGCGGCGCGGGTGTCGGCGGTGGCGTGAAAGTCATGGCGGGCGCGCCGGTGATCGAGAAGGGCATGGTCGAGGAAGACTTCAAGGAACTCTCGGAAGCGGGCGTCAAGCTGCTCGGCGAAGTGGGCCTGGGTAGCGTGAAGGGCGGCGAGGAAGCGGCGCAGATGGTCGCGTGGGCGCGCAAGTACGGCATTCAAAGCACGATTCACACGGGCGGTCCGTCGATTCCCGGCTCGGGTCTGATCGATCGGGACGTGGTGCTTGCCGCCGACGCGGACGTGATCGGCCACATCAACGGCGGGCATACGTCGCTTTCTTATCGGCACGTCTGCGATCTGTGCGAGCAATCGAGCCGCGCGCTGGAGATCGTTCACAACGGCAACGAACGGATCGCCTTGCTCACCGCCCGTCATGCGATCGAGCTGAAGTGTCCGCATCGGATCATTCTCGGCACCGATAGTCCGGCGGGCTCCGGCGTGCAGCCGCTCGGTATTCTACGGATGATCGCACTGATCTCCAGCCTCGCCGACATCCCGGCGGAAATTGCCTTCTGCTTCGCGACCGGCAATACCGCGCGGCAACGCAATCTGCGGCAAGGACTGATCGAAGTGGGCCGTCCCGCCGATCTCGTCTTCATGGACCGCGCGCAGCACACGGCCGCCGATACGCTGCTGGAAAGCGTGCAGCTCGGCGATATTCCCGGCGTCGGCATGGTGATGATCGACGGGTTGATCCGCTGCCGGCGCAGCCGCAATACGCCGCCGGCGACCGAAGTGCCGGTGGTGCTTTGAACACGCGCCGCCCGGCGTGGCCGGCATCGTCATGAACCGCCCGGCGCTTCTTACGCTGAATGTCAACGGCGCGACGCATCTCGTCAGCGCCGCTGTCGACACGCCGCTGCTTTATCTGCTGCGTAACGACCTCGCATTGAACGGCCCGAAATTCGGTTGCGGACTTGGCGAATGCGGCACGTGTACGGTCCTGCTCGACGGCATGCCGACACGTTCGTGCGTGACGACCGCGAAGGTTGCTTCGGGGCGTGAAATCACCACGCTCGAAGGACTGGGCACGCGCAACGCACTGCATCCGGTCCAGCAGGCCTTTATCGAAGAACAGGCCGCGCAGTGCGGCTATTGCCTGAACGGCATGATCATGACCGCCAAAGCTTTGCTCGATCGCGATCCGAATCCGAGCGTCGAGACGATCCGGCGGGAGCTGTCGCGCAATCTCTGCCGGTGCGGCACGCATGTCGAGATCGTGCGCGCGGTGCAACGCGCAGCAGAATTGCTCGCTGCGCAAACTGCCGTGCGTGAGGGAGTGCGCGCATGACGGGGCCCGATTTCAGCGTCGATCGGCGCGCCGCCCCGCCGTCACGGCGACAGCTCTATGACGCGCAAAGTGTGCTCATCATCACGCGGCCGCCGCAAGCACCCGTGAAGCCTGCGATCGGCCAGCCCGGGTCGCGTTCGTCGTTCGTGCCGACTGAAGCGGACATGTTTCTCGTGGTGCGCGACGACGGCAGCGTGGTGGCGTTCAACGGTCACGTCGATCTCGGTACTGGCATCGGCACCGCGCTTGCGCAGATCGTCGCGGAGGAGCTGGATGTGCCGTTGACGCGCGTGTCGGTCGTACTCGGCCACACCAGCGAAGCGCCGAATCAAGGTCCGACGATTGCAAGCGCGACGATCCAGATATCGGCCGTGCCATTACGGCACGCAGCGGCGCAAGCGCGGCAATTTCTGCTGGCGCAAGCGGCGACGCGGTTGAACGTCAGCGCGGCGCGACTCGACGTGCGAGACGGTGTGGTTTTCGCGCGTGACGGCGGGACGGAAAAGAGCATTGGGTATGGCGAATTGATCACCGGGCGCCGCATCGAATTGAGCCTTTCCGACGATGCGCCCTTGAAGTCGCCGGACGCGTACAAGGTCGTCGGCAAAAGCACGCCGCGTGTCGATATTCCGGCGAAGGCAACAGGTGAATTGAGTTTCGTGCATGACGTGCGTGTGCCGGGCATGCTGCACGGTCGCGTTGTCCGCCCACCGTATGCCGGTGTCGCGCAGGGCGACTTCATGGGCAATAGTTTGCTGCATGTCGATGAAGCGTCGGTCAGTGATTTGCCCGGCATCGTCAAGGTCGTGGTGATCCGCGATTTTGTCGGTATCGTGGCTGAGCGTGAAGAGGTCGCGCAGCAGGCGGTGAAGCGCTTGCATGTGCAGTGGAAAGCCGTGGAGGGTTTGCCTCCGCTCGAAACCAGTGAAGAAGTGGAAGCCGCGCTAAGGGCGAATCCGGCCAAACGGCGCGATCTGTTGATCGAGGGCGATATCGACGCAGCTCTCTTGCAAGACGCTGCCCGAACCCTGAAACGCACCTACGTATGGCCGTTTCAGATGCATGCGTCGATTGGACCGTCATGTGCTGTAGCCGATTACCGGGACGCGAAGCTGAAAGTCTGGTCGGGCACGCAGAATCCCCATTCGTTGCGTGCCGATCTCGCCTTGCTGATGGCGCTGGACGAAGCGCACATCGAGATCGTGCGCATGGATGCGGCGGGTTGCTATGGCCGCAATTGTGCGGACGATGTCGCCGCCGACGCAGCCCTGCTGTCGCGTGCAACCGGCAGTCCGGTGCGCGTGCAACTATCGCGCGAAGACGAGCATGCATGGGAGCCCAAAGGGGCCGCGCAATTGATGGACGTGCGTGGCGCGCTAGGTGCGGAAGGCGAGCTCGCGGCGTACGACTTCGCGACGCGTTATCCATCGAACGACGCCCCCACGTTGGCCCTGCTGCTCACCGGCACTATCTCCGCGCAGCCCCAGGTATTCGAAATGGGCGACCGCACGTCCGTGCCGCCGTACGATTACCGGACCATGCGCATTGTCTGCGACGACACGCCGCCGATCGTGCGCGCGTCGTGGCTGCGGGGCGTCTCCGCATTGCCGAACACCTTCGCGCATGAATCTTTTATCGACGAACTCGCGGCCGAAGCGGGCGTTGATCCGGTCGAGTTCCGGTTGAAGCATCTGACCGATCCGCGCGCGATCGATCTCGTCAAGGCCGTGGCCGGGAAAGCGGGTTGGCAGCCTCGTAACATCGCGTTGAAAGAGGATCAGGAGGCGGGCGATGTTCTGCGGGGCCGGGGTTTCGCTTACGCCCGCTACGTGCACAGCAAATTCCCGGGTTTCGGCGCCGCGTGGTCCGCGTGGGTCGCCGACGTCGAAGTCAATCGCAAGAGTGGCGAGCTCGCCGTGACGCGTGTGGTGGTCGGCCAGGACACTGGCACCATGGTGAATCCTGACGGCGTTCGTCATCAGATACACGGCAACGTGATTCAGGCGACCAGCCGGGCACTGAAAGAACGCGTGACGTTTGGCGATAACGCGGTCACGAGTCAGGAATGGGGCGCGTATCCGATTCTGACGTTCCGCGAAGTGCCGGTGATCGAGGTCGTGATGATGCCGCGCCACGGCGAGCCCCCGATGGGCACGGGCGAATCGGCGTCGCTGCCTGGCGCCGCGGCGATCGCCAACGCGCTGTACGACGCGACAGGTGTGCGTTTTCGCAGGCCGCCGTTCACACCGGAGACGATTCGCGCCGCGCTCGCCGATGCGCAGGCGGAAGAAGCGGCGGCGCGTAAAAAGAAGCGCTGGCGGCTCGGCTTTTTCGGCACGATCGCTGCGGGCGCGGCCGGCTGGCTAGGTGCGTTGACTTTGGCGCCGCATGCCATTGCACCGATCGCACCGCCGCTTGCTAACGCGTTTGCGCCGGAACTGGTGGCGCGCGGCAAACTGCTGGCGTCGCTGGGCAATTGCGCGGTTTGCCATACCGCGCACAACGGCGTGCCGAATGCGGGCGGCAAAGCGCTCGATACGCCATTCGGCACGGTCTACAGCACCAACATCACGCCCGACGGACAAACGGGTATCGGCACATGGTCGCTCGATGCTTTCGTGCGGGCGATGCGGCAAGGCATCAGCCGCGATGGACATCGCCTGTATCCCGTGTTCCCCTACACGTCGTTCAGGAATACATCCGACGACGATCTGAAAGCGCTCTACGCGTACCTGATGGCGCAGACCCCGGTGCGTTCCAGGCCGCCGGAAACGAAGCTGGCCTATCCGTTCAGCGTGCGTCCGTTGATGGCCGCATGGAACGGGCTCTTCCTCGGACGCAATACGTTTACCGCTAGCGCGATGCAAAGCGCGCAATGGAATCGCGGCGCGTACCTCGTGAATAGCCTCGGCCATTGCAGCGCATGTCATACCCCGCGCAATGCGTTCGGCGCCGAGAAAACCGGCGCGGCATTCATGGGCGGCGGCCTGGCGGAAGGGTGGGAAGCGCCCGCGCTGTCGACGCTTTCCAACGCGCCCGCGCCCTGGAGCGAAGACGAACTGTTCAGCTATCTGCGCTACGGTCATGCGCCGTTGCATGGCGTCGCGGCCGGGCCGATGGCGCCGGTCGTCAGCGATCTGGCGGCGCTGCCTGACAGCGACATTCGCGCGATGGCCACGTATCTGGCGTCTTTGAATCCCCTGGAGCCGAACGCGGATCCGGCGGCGACGGCGCGTCAATACGAACAGGCCAGCACGATGACGGGTACGGCGGCCGGCCTCGGCGCGCGTCTCTTCGACGGCGCATGTGCGGCCTGTCATCACACCGGCGAGGGGCCGCAATTGTTCGGCGCGCATCCGTCGCTGGCGCTTAACACGAATCTGCACAGCACGACGCCCGATAATCTGATTCGCGTGGTTCTCGAGGGTATCGGCTCGCCTGCGCGCCCCGAACTCGGTACGATGCCGGCTTACCGCGACAGTTTCAACGACGCCCAGGTTGCCGAACTCGTGTCATACCTGCGTCAGCAATTCGCCGGCGGCAAGCCGGCATGGCAGGACGTCACGGCGAGCGTTGCAAGAATTCGCGCAACGCCGCGGGCAGAGTGAAGCCGCCGCAGGCATGGCGGCACGGTTCGCCGCAGCACTTGCAACACGCGCAACACTCGCAGCATTTAGAGCGCAACCCGAGCAGCACGAGTTGCAACACGGCTGGCTCGCCGACAGAATCGCGATAGGCTTCAACGCTTGATAAAAACGACCGCATTCCCGCAATCCTTTTGATAACGGAGAAACGCATGACCACGCGCGCAGGATGGATCTCTCGCCTCACAGTTTCAACGGTTCTATCGCTCGCGGCCTTTGGCGCGAGTGCACAGCAGACCATCAAGATCGGTGAGATCAACAGCTACAAGGCGCAGCCCGCCTTTCTCGGGCCTTACAAGAACGGCTGGAATCTCGCGCTCGAACAGGTGAATGCGGCGGGTGGCGTACTCGGCAAACAGCTTGAAGTGGTGTCGCGCGACGACAACGGCAATCCGGGCGACACCATCCGCGTGGCGCAGGAACTGATTGCACGCGAGCAGGTGCAATTGCTGTTCGGCGGGTTCCTGTCGAACACGGGTCTTGCATTGACCGACTTCGCGAAGCAGAAGAAGATTTTCTTCCTCGCGGCCGAGCCCTTGACCGACAAGATCGTTTGGGCCGACGGCAATAAATATACGTACCGTCTGCGTCCTTCGACGTATATGCAGGTGGCGATGCTGGTGCCGGAGGCGGTGAAGCTGAAGAAGAAGCGTTGGGCGCTCGTCTATCCGAACTACGAGTACGGGCAGTCGGCGGTGGCGACATTCAAGAAGCTGATGACGGCGGCGCAACCGGACGTGGAGTTTGTCGCCGAACAGGCGACGCCGCTCGGCAATGTCGATGCAGGCGCGGTCTCGCAGGCGATCGCCGACGCCAAGCCGGATGCGATTTTCAACGTGCTGTTCGGCGCCGATCTCGGCAAATTTGTGCGAGAGGGCAATACGCGCGGCTTGTTCAAGGACCGCAGCGTGGTGTCGTTGCTGACGGGGGAGCCGGACTATCTCGATCCGTTGGGTGCGGAGGCGCCGACGGGCTGGATCGTCACCGGCTACCCGTGGTATTCGATCGATACGGCGGCGAACAAGAAGTTCGTGGATGCGTATCAGGCAAAGTATCACGACTATCCGCGGCTTGGGTCGGTGGTGGGGTATTCGGCGTTGATGTCGATCGCGGCCGGGATCAGGAAGGCCGGGTCTACGGATTCCGATAAGCTCGCCGCCGCGTTCAAGGGGCTAGGAGTGGACACGCCGTTTGGGCCGATCACGTATCGTGCGCAGGACAATCAGTCGACCATGGGGGCTTTTGTGGGTGTCACCGGTCTCAAGGACGGCAAGGGCGTCATGACTTCGTATCGTTACCTCGATGGCGCGAGCGTGCAGCCGTCGGATGCCGAGGTTAAGAAGTTGCGGCCGGCTGAATAAGGATTTCTTCCCTGCGGCGCTTTTTTGTCTGTATGCCTGCGGCGGTCAATGCCGCAGGCATACAAAAATGGTGGAGAGTACTGAAAACGAGGCTACTCCTCCGCATCATGCTCGATTACAAACCGCCTCAAATAAGCCAGCACGGCGGCTTCAATAGCCCGATGGTCGGCTGTACTCTTCGACCCTGAATTTTCTTCATCGCCAAACAAGGTGGAGGGCGCATTGTGCACGTCCACTTCCTGGCCTTCGCGAAACACGCGAATCTCGTGAACGTCTTCGGCGTATTCGGCGACCCAATGCACGCCTTCGATATGCGCGCCTGCGCGAACGGTAGCTATCTTCATGGAAGTCTCCCGTCGGGTCGGACCACGGCGCCAACCCTTGCTATCACCATACGCCGTCCCGTTGCGAGGCGCGAGCCTTGTTGAGCAGTTTCCTGACGTTTCGCCGCGCTGCCATGAGTTTCCCGGAAGTTTTTGTCACCCCAGTGGCAATATCTCTGCATACGCCTGCGCCGCGCAGAAAAGCGCCAGGCTTCCAACCAGGCCGTGCTCAAGCCACATCCGCATCTGCAGCCGCGAAGAACACCCCCGGCACAGCCGTTGCTGCATGTACAACGCCAACAGCTAACCGGAGGACTGTCATGCCCGAGCAGAAAACCATCAAGCGTGCCCAAGCCGATAAGCGTGCCGGCAAGGCATCGAGCACCCAGGCTGGCGAATTCGTCAAGGAGCAGGTCGATAAGGTGCGCGCCGGCAAGCACGGCGTCAGGTCGGCCAAGCAGGCGATTGCGATCGGCCTGTCGGAAGCGCGCCGCGCAGGCGTCGCCGTGAAGTCACCCAGGAAGGGCGCGACGAACGGGGTAACTCGCAAGAAAGCGGAGAAGGACAATGCCGCGGGCCAGCACAAGAGCACGGCAAAGAAGAGTACGAGCAGCGAGTCGACGGCTAAGCGCTCGCGTGCGGCAACTCAGGCATTGAAGCGTGAAAGCAGCGCGGGAGCGTCGCACAAGGCGTTGTCGAAGCAGACGAAGTCGGCAGCGGCCAAGCGTCCGGCCGCCAGCCGTTCGGCAGCAGCGAAGAAGGCCGCAGCGACCAAGGGCGCGTCAGGCCGCTCGGCGGCAGCCAAAAAAGCCGCACACACGAGGGCTTCGCGCGCGCATCACTGATATGGCGCTAAGAGGGTGAGGTGAGCGAAGGGGCACTTTTCACATGCGTCGCACGGACGCTAGTGCTTGTGAGGGCGTGCCGCAGGCGATTGAATCACGGCCCGCGCACTTCACACGCCGCGCGCGAAGCCGGCGCTACCGTTCCCCTTGATCCGGTGGTAATACGGCGCGCGCCACTCACGCGCGCCGCATCTCTCGGTCTTACTGCACCGTCGCCAGCACATCGCCCACCGTCTTGAAGATGTGCGCGATCTGCTCTTCATCGATGATGAGCGGCGGCGAGAACGCGAGGATATCGCCGGTAAAGCGCACCAGCACGCCCGCTTCGAAGCACTTCACGAACGCTTCGTAAGCACGCGCGCCCGGCGCGCCGTCGCGCGGCTCGAGTTCGACGCCCGCGATCATGCCGAGGTTGCGAACGTCCTTCACGTGCTTCGCACCGCGCAGCGAGTGAGCGGCGGCTTCGAACTTCGGCGCCATCGTCGCCGCGCGCTCGAACAGGCCCTCGCGGCGATACAGGTCGAGTGTCGCAACGGCGGCGGCTGCCGCAGCCGGGTGAGCCGAGTACGTGTAGCCGTGGAACAGCTCGATCGCGCCCTGTGCGCCGGCGTTGACGATCGTGTCGTGGACCGTGCGGCTCGCGGCCACTGCGCCCATCGGGATCGCGGCGTTGTTGATCGCCTTGGCCATGGTGATCAGGTCCGGCGTCACGCCGAAGTATTCACTCGCCGTCGCCTTGCCGACGCGGCCGAAAGCGGTAATCACTTCGTCGAAAATCAGCAGGATGCCGTGCTTGGTGCAGATCTCGCGCAGCTTCTGCAGATAGCCTTGCGGCGGAATCAGCACGCCCGTCGAGCCGGCCACCGGTTCGACGATCACGGCGGCGATCGTCGATGCATCGTGCAGCGTGACGATGCGTTCGAGTTCGTCGGCGAGATGCGCGCCCCAGGCCGGCTGCCCCTTCGAAAACGCGTTGTGTTCGAGGTTATGCGTGTGCGGCAGATGGTCGACCGCCGGCAGCAGCGCGCCGGAAAACGTCTTGCGGTTCGGCGCGATGCCGCCGACCGAAATGCCGCCGAAGCCCACGCCGTGATAGCCGCGCTCGCGGCCGATCAGACGCGTGCGCTGGCCTTCGCCACGCGAACGGTGATACGCCAGCGCGATTTTCAGGGCGGTGTCGACCGATTCCGAGCCGGAGTTCGTGAAGAAGATGCGGTCGAGGCCGTCCGGCATCAGTTCGGCGACCTTGGTGGCCGCTTCGAATGCCAACGGGTGGCCCATCTGGAAGGTCGGCGCGAAGTCGAGCGTGGACAATTGCTGGGTGATCGCGGCGACGATTTCGTCGCGGCCGTGGCCGGCGTTCACACACCAGAGACCCGCGCAGCCGTCGAGCACTTCACGCCCGTCCGTGGTGCGGTAGTACATACCCTTGGCCGATTCCAGCAGGCGCGGCGCAGCCTTGAACTGGCGGTTGGCGGTAAAGGGCATCCAGAAAGACGACAGGTCGTCGATGACGGGGCGCGAAGTCATGGTTTTCTCCTCGAAGTGGTAGCGAAACTGTAGCGTCCGCGGTTTAATGGCGGCATAAACAGTTGACGTAGTGTGGTGCTAACTGTGTTGGTGGAATTGCAGTAACTGTGTCGATTGCGCGGCGACGTGATTCGACGCTTTATCTGGGTGCCTTGCTGGCCATCTATTTGGCAACTTAGCCGGTCGTCGCGACCGGCCTCCTCATTCCAGATCATGATCGAACTAGAACTTGAGCGCGACCGACGCGCCGCTCCTACGCTCGTCGAACAGGTCGTGCAGGGTTTCGCGCGCGCCATCGAGGCGCAGTCGCTGCGCGCCGGCGCGCTATTGCCGTCGGTGCGACAGCTGGCGCAAAGCCACGAACTGAGCACCTTCACGGTCACCGAGGCCTACAACCGTCTCGTTTCGATGGGCCTCGTGGTGGCGCGGCGCGGCTCCGGTTATCGCGTAGCGGCCCGCGCGCAGTCCGCGCGCGCCGCCCCGACCGACTGGCAACCGCCCAGCCTGACCGCGACCTGGCTGTTGTCCGACGTGTTCGCCGACCATTCGGTGCCGATCAAGGCGGGCGGCGGCTGGCTGCCGAACGAGTGGATCAACGAGACGGGGCTGCAGCATGCGCTGCGCGCGATGAGCCGGGTGCCGGCGGCGCGGCTCGGCGACTACGGGCATCCGTACGGCTTCGCGCCGCTGCGCGAACGGATCGCCGAGCAACTCGACCGGCGCGGTTTGCCGGTGGACGTCTCCAACGTGCTGCTCACGCAGGGCGCGACGCAAGGGCTGGATCTGATCGTCCGCACGCTGCTGCGCGCGGGCGATGCCGTGATCGTCGAAGATCCCGGCTATTGCAATCTGCTGCAGATTCTCAAGCTGGCGGGGCTGGTGGTGCATGGCGTGCCGCGCACCCCGGCCGGCGTCGATACGGACGTGCTCGAAGCGCTGGTCGCGCAGCACAAGCCGAAGGCGATGTTCGTCAACACCACGCTGCAGAATCCGACCGGCGCCACATTCGGCATGTCGGCGGCGTTCCGTCTGCTGCAGATCGCGGAGCGCCAGCGCATGTGGGTGATCGAAGACGATGTCAGCCGCGAACTGGCGCCGTCCGGCGCGCCTTTGTTTGCGGCCATGGAAGGCCTGCAGCGTGTGCTCTACGTCGGCGGTTTTTCGAAAACGGTGACGCCGGGGTTGCGCTGCGGCTATGTGGTCGCCGAGCGGGCCGTGCTGCGCGAATTGGCGCGCACGAAGATGGCGGTGGGATTGACGTCGTCGGAGGCGATCGAGCGGATCGTCGACAAGGTGTTGCTCGAAGGACGCTATACGCGTCACGTCGAGGCCGTGAACGAGCGGCTCAAGCTCGCGCATGCCACCGTCGAAGAGCGGCTCGACTCGCTCGGCCTCGAATTGTTTCACCGGCCGCGAGCCGGCCTGTTCCTGTGGGCGCGGCTGCCGATCGAAGCGGAGCGCGCGGGGGACGTGGCGACCGCCGCGCTCAAGCACGGCATCTGGCTCGCGCCCGGCTCCTACTTCCGTCCCGACGACGCCCCGAGCGCCTGGTTCCGTTTCAACGCGCCGTACTCGACTGACGACGCGTTGTGGCGCTTCATCGAGCGCGTCGGGCAGGGTGCGATCTAGCCGGGTGCGCTCTTAAGCAGCGTGGCCCAGCAGCTTCAGTGCGATCGGATACAGCGAGAGCACCAGCAGCAGCGCCATCGCCACGTTGAAGATGCGCAGCCGTTTTGGGTCCGACAGCACTTTGCGCATCGCGGTGCCGAAACCCGCCCACAGGCAGATGCATGGAAAGCCGATCACGTAGAAGATCACCGCCATCGCGATCGCGTTCATGCTGGTGCTTTCGCTAAGGTGGATTGTCGTGGCGGCGGTCAGCACCATCATCCACGCTTTCGGATTGACCCATTGGAACGCAATGGCTTCGTGAAACTTCATGGGCCGGCGATCGCCTTTCTTGACCTTCAATTCGCCCGACGTGCCGATTTTCCACGCAAGGTACAGCAGGTACGCAACGCTCGCGACTTCGAGCACCGTGTACAGCACCGGGAAGTGAACGAACGCTTCGCCCAGCCCAATCCCCACCGACAGCATCAACAGCACGACGCCGGCACTGATCCCGGAGAGATGCGGCAGCGTCCGGCGAAAGCCGAAGTTGACGCCCGAGGCGAGCAACATCGTGTTATTCGGACCGGGCGTGATGGTCGTGACGAGCGCGAACAGAATGCCGGCGGGCAGCGCGCTGAGGCTGAGGTAGGACATGGACATGGGTGGCTCCGGTGTCGGTCAATAGGACCTTTGGAGCATTCTAGCGAACCATACCGGTACAGTACCTGTACGGTTTTTGGGATGGAGTCCGGTACAGGCGGCGGTGTGGTCGGGGTCGGAACCGAGGTCCCGACGGCAAAATAAACGGTATATACTGTTTATACGGTTATCAACACGGAGAAACACATGACGGCACCCGTCACTAAAGAGCACACCAAGAAGGCCTTCCATTTTCCCAAGAGCTCGCGCAAGCAGGCAGTAGATGGCGCGGAGCCGGCAGTCGCGCCGGAACAACCGGCGGAAGCGGCGCCTGTGGTCGAAAAGGCGTCTAAGGCGAAGCGCGCGGCCCCTGCCGATGCAACGCCTGTCGTCAAGAAAGCAGCCAAAAAAGCGAAAAGCGCGACGGCTACGGAAGCGAAGCCCGCTACCAAAAAACCAGCGAAGGCAAAGCGCTCGGCGGCGGAAGCGGCCCCTGTAGTCAAGAAGGCAGCCAAAACCAAGCCATCGGCAACTGCCGAAGCGGAACAGGCCGTTAAGAAAGCAGCCAAGCCGAAGCGTTCGGCAACGGCGGAAGCCGCCGCGCCAGTCAGCGCTCCTGAAGCCAAGAAGACCAAGCAGCCGAAGAAAGAGAAAGTCGTGCGCGACAGCTTCACGATGCCGAAATCGGACTATGACAAGATTGCGTCTCTCAAACAGAAGTGCCTCGACGCCGGCGTGCCGGTCAAGAAGAGCGAGCTGTTGCGAGCAGGGCTGGCGATGCTGGAATCGGCAGCGCCGCAGCGTCTGCTTGCCGCGGTGTCGTCGCTCGAGACGGTGAAGACGGGCCGTCCCGCGAAAGGCTAAACCTTGCATCGGAGTTCGATGCAAGGTTTAGCTGAAATCGTGCCCGCCCGGGCGGTGTCGGACTGCAGCACATCCGGCTGCAATTTCTCGAGCCGCGGGGGCGGGTACGAAGCATCATCATTGCACCGCCATATTGCTGGCAGGTGACGGACGAAATTTATTCGTCGTCGGATGCGGGTTGAGCGGCGGTGCCCGACAGCACGCGCGAACGGATCACTTTCACCCGTTGCTGCATGATTTCGCGAGCCTTGACACCGTCTCGTGCCTCGATCGCATTCAGCACCGACTTGTGCGAGCGGATCACGCGTGCGGCGATCGCGTGCGTGGTGTTCGGCGCCAGCAGCGGTTGCAACACGAAGCGCAGCGCCCGGAATTGCGCGAGCAGCACCCGGTTATGCGACGACTCCACAATCGCTTCATGAAAGCGCAGCGACGCATCCGTGAATGCAAGCGGGTCGTCGCGCAGCTTGTCGAGTTCGGCCAGGATTGCGCTCAGCTTTCTGAGGTCTTCTTCCGTGGCGTTCTGTGCCGCGAGTTCTGCAGACGTGACTTCAATCGCCATTTGTGCGTCGAAGATTTCCTCGCCGGTGACGCCGATCAGATGGAGTTGAATGGCCAGCGCGTCCGCAAAGCGTTCCGGATTACCTTCCGCAATCCATGCGCCGCCTTTCGCGCCCATGCGGATTTCCACGATGCCGACTGCTTCGAGTGTGCGCAGTGCGTCGCGAGCGGCCATGCGGCTCACGTTGAACTGGGCGGACAGCGACGTTTCACTGCCGAGGAAATCCCCCGTCTTGATCTGACCTGAAAAGACGGCTGCGCGCACTTGCGAAACGATGCGCCAGGATAAGGTTTCCGTCTGCACCGGTTCCCACAGCGGCGTAGTTTCGACAGTACCTTTTTTCAATTCGGATCTCCGGACCTGAGCGTTGCGACGGGGTGAACCGAAGCCGCACACGCGACAGGCGTGGTGCGACCCCGAAAGACTGATCGCGATGTTAGCATAGCCGTTGAATAATCATACGTTTATACAGTTCGCATCTCCGTCAGTCCGATCCGCGGATCATAAATCGAGCACCAGACAGTCGCTTTTGCTGCCGGAGCAGCAAATCATCATTGACCGGTTTGCCTCCTGTTCCCCCTTGGTCAACACCATGTCGCGATGGTCCGGCACGCCGGCGAGCACCCGCGTTTCGCAGGTGCCGCATACCCCTTGAGAGCAGGAATAACTGACGTCGATCCCTTCGGCGACCAGGGCGTCGAGAATCGTCTTGCCAGCGCTCACCTGAATCACCCGGCCTGAGCGCGCGAGTTGCACGTTGAAGCCGCCGGCCGTTGCGGGCGCTTCGCCGGCTGCGAAGTATTCGACATGAAAACGTGTGCCACCGCCACAGTCCGCCGCGCTGGCTTCGAACGCATTCAACATGGCCGAAGGGCCGCAGCAATAGAAATGTGTGCGCTCGTCGTGCTGCGTCAATACCGTGGCGAAATCGAGCCGCTTCCCACCCGGTTCACCGTCGTGATGAAACTGGACGCGCGAACCGTATTGACGCAACGTGTCGATGAATGCGGTGGCCTCACGGGTTCGCGTGCAATAGTGCAGTTCCCACGACCGCTCCAGTGTTTCCATGCGATGGATCATGCCCATGAGCGGCGTGATGCCGATGCCCCCGGCGATGAGCACCGTATGCGCGGCTTCTTCGACAAGCGCGAAATTGTTGGCGGGTGTGCCGATCGTCAGCACGGCGCCGACCCGCAGCGCCTCATGCATCCAGGCTGAGCCGCCACGGCTCGACGGATCGCGATTTACGCCGATCACATAGCGGTGCGTGTCCTCCGGAGAGTTACACAGCGAATAACTGCGGATCATCCCGTTGGGCAGGTGGAGATCGATGTGAGCGCCGGCCGTGAAGCCCGGCAGCCGTGAGCCGTCAGGTGCGCGAAATTCATACGTATTGATGGTGGGCGCCTCGTATCTGATCGCGCGAAGTTGCACCTGTAGCGTATCCATAGCCTTCTTCATGTTGACTTGTCCGGATTTGTCTCACCGCGCATCCGTAAATTCTGTTGCGCGAATTTATATGTGTAATATATATTATCGAAACAGCGTCGACAAGCGTGAAGCGAAAGTCGATCGGATAGCTGGATGCTTCTATAATGTATAATGTGTATTATCATTAGTGCGATTCTGGAAGCGACAGGAATGATGGCCGGCCGAGGCTGCCGAAGCTTTTGTGGGTCCGATGCACGGCCGAGCGATAACAATGGAGACTTGAAGAATGCTGTCCCAAGCGAAGAACGAACTCTTGACGAAGGTTGGGCCGGGCGAGCCGATGGGCGAGCTGCTGCGCCGTTACTGGATGCCGATTGCCGGCGTGAGCGAATTCGACGAAGTGGCCGTCAAGCCGGTACGCCTGCTCGGCGAAGACCTCGTGCTGTACAAGGACCTGAGCGGAAACTTCGGACTGATCGACCGCCAGTGCCCGCATCGCCGTGCCGATCTCGCCTATGGTTTCGTCGAAAAGTGCGGGCTGCGCTGCAACTATCACGGCTGGCTCTATGACCAGGGCGGTAAATGCACGGAGCAACCGTACGAGGACGTGGCGAATCCGCAGTTGAAACTGAAAGAGCGCGTGAAGATCAAGGCGTATCCGGTCGAGGAAAAGGCGGGGCTTCTGTGGGCCTACCTTGGGCCGCAACCCGCGCCGCTCGTGCCGAATTGGGAGCCGTTCTCCTGGAGGAACGGCTTTGCGCAGATCGTGATTTCCGAGGTGCCATGCAACTGGCTGCAATGCCAGGAGAACTCGATCGATCCGATCCACTTCGAATGGATGCACAACAACTGGACCACACGCCTGAATGGCGAGATGGGTCCGTACTCGCCCGCTCATAAACAGCTCGATTTCGACGAATTCGACTACGGGTTCATCTACAAGCGCCTGCGCGGCGATGCGGACGAAAACGACCCGCTGTGGTCGATCGGCCGGGTATGTCTGTGGCCGAATGCGTTCTTTCTCGGCGAGCATTTCGAGTGGCGCGTGCCGGTCGACGATTCGCGCACATTGAGCGTGACCTGGGCTTTCACCCGCGTGCCGAAGGAAAGCGAACCTTATGAGCAAACGAGCGTGCCGACCTGGTACGGTCCGGTGACCGATCCGCAAACCGGCCGCTGGATCACGAGTCACGTGATGAACCAGGATTTTGTCGCGTGGGCGGGACAGGGCGTGGTGGCCGATCGCACGAAAGAAAACCTGGGCAGCAGTGATCGCGGCATCGTCATGCTGCGCCGGCGTTTCTTCGAAGAACTGGACGTGATCGCCAACGGCGGCGAGCCGAAGGGCATCATTCGCGATCCGCAGCTCAATGAATGTGTGCAACTGCCCATTGCCGCGCGCGCCACGTTCGTTGAAGGCATGACGCGCGCGGAAATCGCGAATCATCCTTTATGGAAGCACCATTTGCAGGATTTCCGTTTTCAGGCGGGCCAGCCAGAGCATGTCAGGAAGGCTTTTCTCGATGCAATGGGCATGGAGCCTTGACGTCCGCGCTACAGTAACGGTGCGAAAACAGCACACGGCGGCGCTTTGCGCCGACCGGATATCAGATATCGGAGACGCAGATGCATACCAGAAGTTACGACATTCAACTCGGCCTGTTCATCAACGGGGAATGGCGTACCGGTGGCCGTGATACCCAGCCGGTCGTCAATCCCGCTGACGAAACGGTGCTCGCCCACTTGCCGCTTGCCAGGCAATCCGACCTCGACGATGCACTCGCCGCGGCGGCGGCCGGGTTTGCCACATGGTCGCGCATGAGCGCGTCCGAGCGGGCTGCCATCATCGATAAAGCCGCTGCGCTGATGCACGAACGTGCCAACGAGATCGGCACACTCATGAGTTTCGAGCACGGCAAGATGCTGGCCGACGGCTTGCAGGAAGCACACAGTTCGGCCGACATCGTCAAATGGTTCGCGGAAGAGGGGCGGCGTGCCTATGGGCGCGTGGTGCCAGGTCCGCTGGCGAATTCGCGTCAGCTCGTGCTGAAGGTGCCGGTTGGACCGGTGGCGGCCTTCACGCCATGGAATTTCCCGGTGCGGATTCCCGCGCGCACCGTGGCGGCTGCGCTCGCCGCAGGTTGTTCGGTGATTCTGAAGGCCGCCGAAGAAACGCCCGGATCCACCACGGCGATGGTGCGATGCTTCCAGGATGCGGGCTTGCCGCCCGGCGTGCTGAACCTGGTGTTCGGCGTGCCGGCCAAGGTATCGGAATATCTGATCGCATCGGACGTCATCAAGGCCGTTGCATTCACCGGGTCGATTCCGGTCGGGAAGCATCTCGCGGGGCTGGCCGCAGCCCACGGCCTGAAGAAACTGGTGATGGAACTGGGTGGCCATGCGCCGATGATCGTTTGCGACGACGTCGACGTCGCACGTATCGCCACGATGACCGCCAATGCCAAGTTTCGCCAGGCCGGACAAGCCTGCATTTCGCCGACACGTTTCTACATTCAGGAGGGCGTGTACGGCGCCTTCATCGACAAGTTCGTCGAGGTGGCCGCGAAGCTGAAGGTTGGCTCGGCCTTCGAACCCGACACCCAGGCAAGCCCGGTTGCCAACGCACGCCGGCTCGCCGCGGCGGACGAGTTCGTCAAGGATGCAGTCTCGCACGGCGCGCGGTTGCTGCTCGGCGGCCAGCGCCTGAATCGCCCCGGCTTCTTCTACGCGCCGACCGTGCTGGCCGATGTGCCTGAACAGGCGCGGATCATGAATGAAGAACCATTTGGTCCGGTGGTGCCTTTCAGTTCATTCAAGACTGTTGAAGAAGTGCTCGAGCGTGCCAATCGATTGAAATATGGACTGGCGGCCTATGCGTTTACCGGCTCGGATCGACGTGCGTTGCAGCTGTCGAATGGTCTCGAGGCCGGCATGATCGGAATCAATAGCATGCTGGTCTCAGGGCCGGAAGTGCCTTTCGGCGGCGTTAAGGAGAGTGGCATTGGCTCTGAAAACGGCATCGAGGGCTTGCAGGCGTATCTGGTTACGAAGTTCGTTCAGCAAGCCGTGTCCTGAATGGGTGACGAAAGCGGCGGTCGAAAAGTCGATCGCCGCTGGTCAATCTCATAAAAGTTATATATATTATAGTTAACAACATTCCCCCGAAGCAGTGAAGCCTTTGAGCATCGTTCCCAAGCTGCTAGTGGAATAGCCCATACGATTCGTATAACTAATGAAAGAAAATCTCCCGCACGATGCCAGGCCCACTCGGACGCCGACAGTCTGGGAGTCCGTGCACACGGAAAAACTTTCATGGCGTGTCGCCTCGCAGGTGCGTGCCGCGCTGTTCTCGAAGCAGGTGAAGGCGGGCGATTTTCTCGGCAGCGAGGCGTCGCTTGCACAGCAATTCAACGTGAGCCGTACCGCCGCTCGCGATGCGCTGAGAACGCTGGAAGCGGTTGGCATCGTCGAGATCCGCATGGGCGCGAAGGGCGGCGTGTGGATTGCCGGTGCGAACCCGGAGCGCTTTGCCGACGCGTTGTCGATACAGCTGAGTCTCATCGGCGCCGGCGCGAACGAAGTGTTCGATGCGCAAATGGCGATCGAAGTGCTCGCGGCGGAGAAGGCTGCCGAAAACCTGACAGTAATGCGTCGTACTGCACTGCGGGATGCGTTGCACGGCGTAGAGGACGCACGCAAGAAACTGGAGACATTTACTGATGCGTCGCTGCGCTTTCATGAAGCACTCGTTGAAGCGTCAGGCAATCGGGTTCTGCTCGCGCAATTCAAGGCGCTGCGTTTTGTGCTGACGCCTTTGCTTGCCACCTATACGAGCGCGGATACAGCGAATCGCGTGATCGCTTCGCATCGACGTCTATTCGACGCGGTGTGCCGTGGCGAGGTCGAATTGGCCCGCCGGCTTATGCAGGAGCGGATCCTGATCGTTCGCACGAGCTTCATTCCGATGACGTCGACGGTATACATCCAACCCGATCCGGAAGCGGTCCGGGCCTGAACCCACAATATTTAACGGAGACATTCATGATCATCGATGCGCACGCGCACGTTACCGCGCCGGATTCTCTTTACGTCTGGAAATCCGGCCTTGTT
Source organism: Paraburkholderia caffeinilytica (assembly GCF_046030355.1). GTDB lineage: Bacteria > Pseudomonadota > Gammaproteobacteria > Burkholderiales > Burkholderiaceae > Paraburkholderia > Paraburkholderia caffeinilytica_B. The sequence goes on along the minus strand of NZ_JAQQCQ010000003.1, from coordinate 441,367 downwards.
TCCCATCGCGGCGCGCACGGCCGTGGCACCGCACAGATCAGCGACGATGAGATGCTTGCGGTGCTCAATGCGCCGACCTTCGGCACCAAATCGCACGTCGAGCAGTTGCGTGACATCGGCACGGATCTGCAACTGATCTCACCGCGTCCGTATCAGATGATGCATAGCGAAAAGCCCGCGAAGATCGTTCACTGGTTCACCGAGGAAACCAACGACATGATCGCGCAACAGGCGCGACTCATGCCGCAGACGTTTCGCGGCATTGGCGGTTTGCCGCAGGCATGGGGCGAGCCGGTTAGCGGATGGCTGCCGGAACTCGAACGCTGCATCAAGGAGCTCGGTCTGGTCGGCGTGCTGCTGAATACCGACCCGAGCGAGGGGCTGGCGACCAACGAGGTACCCGACCTCGGCAACGAATACTGGTATCCGCTGTACGAGAAGCTCGTCGAGCTCGATGTACCCGCCTATCTCCATTCGGCGGGCTGCCGTTCGGAGCGGCACAACTACTCGCTGCACTTCATCAATGAGGAAACGATTGCGGTGATGGCGCTCGCCCGTTCGCGCGTGTTCAAGGATTTCCCGCAGTTGAAGATCGTCGTTTCGCATGGCGGCGGCGCGGTGCCGTATCAGTTCGGCCGCTTCCAGGCGCCTTCGCTGCGGCCGGGACGCGCGAGCGAACCGTTTCTCGACAGCTTGCGCCGTCTCTACTACGACACGGTGCTGTATTCGGAAGAGGCGCTGCGTCTGCTCATCAAGACGGTCGGCGCGGATCGCTGCATCTTCGGCGCGGAGCGGCCGGGTGTCGGCACGGTGAAAGATCCGCAGACAGGCCGCTGGCTGGATGACATCCGGCCGATCATTGAAGGTTTCGAGTGGCTGAGCGGCGACGAGAAACGGATGATTTTCGAAGGCAACGCTCGCAAGGTGTTCCGTCTCGACACGCCAGCCGGCACGGCCGCGGCACGTTGAAACCATCGGTTATGAACAACACATTCAACGGGAGCGCGGCATGGCAACGATGATCGGCGCAATCGCCACGTCGCACGGCCCCTTGCTGTCGATGCCGCCCGAGCTCTGGCATTTGCGGGCCGGCGCGGATCTGAAAAATCCCGCGCACTGGTTTCAGGGGCGTTCGTACGACTACGCGGCGCTGCTGGAAGCACGCTCACCGGGATTCGCGAACGCAGTCACGGAAGCGTCAAAGCAGGAGCGCTACATCGCTTGCCAGCGCGCACTCGATACGCTCGCCGAACGCTTCCACGCGATGAAGGCCGATCTTGTCATCGTGCTCGGCAACGATCAACGCGAAGTGTTCAAGGACGACCTGACGCCGGCGATCACGATATTCGGCGGCGAGCAGATCGAGAATCTGCCGCTGTCGGACGAGCAGCGCCGCCGTTTGCCGCCGGGCGTCGCCGAGGCAGAGGACGGTCACTGCCCGCCTGAAGGGGCAGTCTATCCCGGCGCGCCGGATCACGCATTGCAACTCGTGCGCTCGCTCGTCGACGACGGTTTCGATATTGCCGTATCGAACCGCTTACCCAAGGGCGACGATCGTCAGCACGGTATTCCGCATGCGTTCGGTTTCGTCTATCGCCGCGTGATGTGCGATGCGCCGCCGCCATCCGTGCCTGTGTTTCTAAACGTCGGCGTGGCGCCGAATCAGCCGCGCGTGGCACGCTGCCTCGCGCTCGGCCATGCACTCGGCGCGGCGATCCGACGCTTGCCGCCGGAACTTCGTGTCGTGGTGGTCGCGTCTGGTGGCATGAGCCACTTCGTGGTCGACGAAGCGCTCGATCAGCGTGTGCTGGCCGCGCTCGCCGAACGCGACGAGGCCACGCTGCGCGCTATTCCGGAGCCGTATTTCAACGGCAATACGTCGGAAATCAAGAGCTGGCTGCCGCTTGTGGGTCTTGCCGCGAGCGCGTCGCTCAAGATGACGCTGATCGACTACGTCGCCTGTTATCGCTCGGAAGCCGGGACGGGTTCGGGGATGGCGTTTGCCTGCTGGGAATGAACCCGCACCGCCGCCAGGCAGTGGCGAAGAACGAATATGAGGAACGGAGCAGACACGCATGAAACAAGCAGATGACATCACTCGACGCCTGCAGCGGCTCGACTGTTGCGCAGTATCGGATGCACTCGACAAGCTCGGTCTGACCGGCACGGTGACCGGTTTGCCGCAACGCTCGAGCACGCGCCGCATCGCCGGCAAGGTTGTGACCGTGAAACTGGTGGCGGCCGCGCAAGTGAATGCAGCCGCCCATACCGGAGCGCCGCGCCATCTCGGCACGACCGCCATCGAATCCGCCGGTGCGGGCGACGTGATCGTGGTCGAACAGCATACGGGCCTCGACGCAGGCAGTTGGGGCGGCATTCTCTCGCTGGGCGCTTCGTTGCGCGGCATCGGAGGGGTGATTGCAGATGGCCCGGTGCGCGATATCGATGAAGCGCGCCAATACGATTTCCCGGTTTTCGCGCGCGCATTGACAGCCTTCACCGCGCGTAATCGTGTCGCCGAAGCCGGCACCAATGTGCCGATCACGGTAGCCGAGGTACGCGTCAATCCGGGTGACTACGTGATTGCCGATAACAGCGCAGTGATTTTCATCGCCGCTGCCGACGCCGAGCGCGTGCTGGCCGCCGCCGAGCAGATCGCCGGCAAGGAAGCGGCGATGGCGAAAAAGCTGCTCAACGGCGTGCCCATTGCTCAGGTGATGGGGGCGGACTACGAATATATGCTGCAGGACAGGGGATAAACATGAGTGAGACGAACAACGCGAACGACAGAAACGCACAGCGTGCCCAGCGCCTCGATACCGCGACACTGAGCGATGCGCTGGATCGCCTGGGTATTGTGGGTCAATGCACCGGAATCAAGCCGCGCGATGCGAGCTTCCGACTGTGCGGCCGTGCATTCACGATTCTCTACGGACCGCCGACAATGCCGCCCGGCACCGTCGGCGACTATATCGACGATGTGCCCGAAGGCGGCGTGATCGTACTGGATAACGCAGGCCGTGAAGACTGTACGGTGTGGGGCGACATTCTCACGGAAATCGCGCATCGGCGGAAAATCGCCGGCACGGTGATTGATGGAATCTGCCGCGATGTGAGCCTGTGTTTATCGCTGGGTTACCCTGTGTTCAGCAAGGGACACTGGATGCGTACCGGCAAAGATCGCGTGCAGGTTGAAAGCACCCAGGTGCCAGTCAACATCGGCAACGCGCGTGTGTTGCCTGGCGACCTGCTGATTGGTGACGCGGATGGCGTGATCGTGATTCCGCAGGCTCACGAGGACCGCGTGCTGGCCGCTGCCGAAGAGATTCACGCCGCCGAGCATGCGATTCGCGAAGCGGCGCGGCAAGGCATGCGGCTCGACGAGGCGCGCAGGCAACATCGCTATCACGCGTTGCAGAGCAAAGTGAGCGCCTGAGCGCCGGCGCTCACGGCGCAACGTTACGCCACGCGAACCATCAGAATATCCATCAGGAGACATCATGTCGTACCCTTTCATCGATTCGCCGTTGGTTACCGCGTCGATCGAGCGGCCGGCCGCTGAAATGATCGAGGCGGCCCGCGCCTTTCCGTCGGCGACCTTGCTCGAAGCGGCCAATAAACTCGGCGCGCTGCCATCGGCGATCAAGCCGGTCAGTCCGGCGTTCCGTGTCTGCGGCCCGGCGGTCACCGTGCATTCGCCGCCCGGCGACAATCTCTGGCTGCATCGCGCGCTGGTCGTCGCACAGCCGGGCGACGTGCTGGTGGTGTACACGAGCGACTACTACGAAGCGGGCTATTGGGGCGAAGTCATGTCGACCGCGGCCAAGGAGCGCGGCGTGGCGGGTCTCGTCATCGATGGTTGCGTCCGCGATGCCGACCTGCTCGCACGGATCGGCTTTCCCGTGTTCTCGCGCGGCTTGTGTATTCGCGGCACGACCAAGGATTTTGCCGCGCGCGGCTGGATCAATCATCCGTTGCGGATCGGCGATGTCGCCGTGCGGGCAGGCGACCTGGTAGTGGGTGATGCGGACGGCGTGGTAGTACTCGCGCAGGAATCGATCGACGCGACCCTGCGGTCCGCACGCGAACGCGAAGACAAGGAAGCGGAAATACTCGCGCGCATTGCCGCAGGCGAGTTGACGCTGGATATTTACGGCTGGAATCGCTAGACACGCGGTTCGGTACGGAAGAGACAGAAGAGACAGAGGAGCAATTGCAATGAGCAATCAAACCGCAAGCGGGCACGAGCCGACGCTTTCCGAGCGCGCCGACGCGCTCGAACACAAGATGATCGCGGAGCTGGACCGGCGCGTGGTGAAATCGGTGATCTACACCTCGGGCGACCGCGATCCGACCCAGGCCATTCCGCCGCCACCGGGCACGGGCCACTTCATGATGGGCGATGATCCGCGTCTGCAGACAATGCCGGCGAAGCCTACTCTGATCGATTTTTTCAAGTATCGCTTCGGGCCGGCCAATCACGTACTGCAAAGCGCGACGCATGCACTGAAAGCCGGACAGAGCGAGAAGATCGTGCTGGCTTGCCTGCTGCATGACATCAGTGTAGCCGGTTTCATTCGTGGCGATCACGGCTACTGGGGCGCGCAAATGATTGCGCCGTATGTGGACGAGGAGGTGAGCTGGGCGATCCAGTATCACCAGGCGCTACGCTTCTTCGCGGACGAATCCGTGGGATATGGGTATCCGGATGCGTATCTGCGCTATTTCGGCAAGGACTACGAGCCGGAGCCGTATATCAAACGCGACTACGAATACGCGCGCAATCACAAATGGTACATGTCGAGCCGTTCGATCACGCTGCACGACATCTATTCATTCGATCCGAACGCGGTGGTGAGTCTCGACGATTTCGTCGACATCATCGGACGCAACTTCAAGCAGCCGAAGGAAGGGCTCGGTTTCGACGGCAGTCCGTCTGCGCATATCTGGCGCACGATGATCTGGCCGACGAAGTTCCTGTAATTGCCCGGTGATGGCGCCATGCATTCTCATTCCTCTATCGAAGTCAGCAAAGGTGTTCCCATGACAAACGAATTGCTTCCTGTCGCTCCGGTTTACGTCGGCTCGTTGAAGCCTTATCAGGCAGGCAAACCCATCGAAGAAACGGCGCGTGAATACGGCTTGCCGGAAGCCAGCATCATCAAGCTCGCATCCAATGAAAACCCGCTCGGCATGCCGCCGAAAGCGCGCGCGGCAATCGACGCGATCATCAATAGCGGTGCACGCTATCCCGATCCGAACGGCCATGCGCTGAAGGTGGCGCTCGGCCAGAAGTACAACGTAGAGCGCAACTGGATCACGTTGGGCAACGGTTCGAGCGACATTCTCGAACTCGTCGCGCGGGCGTTCCTGCAGGCCGCGCAACCGGATAGCGATTGCAATGCCGTATCGTCGCAATACGCATTCATGGCATGGCAGAACGCGGTCAAGGCGACCGGTGCGCGGATGGTCGCCGTGCCCGCCAAAGATTACGGGCACGATCTCGACGCGATGGCGAAAGCCGTCAACGCTGCGACGCGCGTGGTGTATCTGGCGAATCCGAATAACCCGACTGGCACGTTCTTCAGCGTCGACGAACTTACGTCGTTTCTCGATCGCATCCCGGCTAACGTCGTGGTGCTGCTGGACGAGGCCTATAACGAATATCTCGAACCGCACCATCGTTACGACAGCACCGAGCTCGTGCGGCGCTATCCGAATCTCGTCGTATCGCGTACCTTCTCCAAGGCATTCGGGCTTGCCGGTCTGCGAGTGGGTTTTGCAATCGCCACGCCTTACGTGACCGATCTTCTGAACCGTGTCCGGCAGACGTTCAACGTCAATTCGCTGGCGCAGGCCGCCGCGATCGCCGCGCTGAACGACGACGACTATCTGAACGAATCGTATCGCCTGAATCGTGAGGGGATCGTGCGCTTTTACGAGGTCTGCGAGGCGCTGCGTCTGCCGTATGTGAAAAGCCAGGGCAACTTCGTCGTAATCAAGGTGGGGAATTCGGCCGAACTGTTCGATGCGCTGCTCAGGCGCGGCATCATCGTGCGCAAGGTGGTGGACTACGGGCTCGGCGAGTGGCTGCGCGTCACGGTTGGCTTGCCGGAGGAAAACGAAAGGTTCTTCACGGCGTTGCGTGAACTCGTGGCGGTCAATGCGTGAGATGGAAACTCACCTAAATTAAACTATATTATACTTTCCAGACAAAGCGCGGCCACGGACTGCCCGCAGCATCCGTGGCCACAAACAGGCAAATACAAGTCCTGTCGCTTGAAGTGATCCCCAGTTGGAGCGAGACAATCCATGTTTGAGTTTATTCTGCGGAGACTGTTCCAGAGCGTGCTTGCGCTTTGGGCGATGTCGCTGCTCGTGTTTGCCGGCGTCTACGTCGTGGGCGATCCGATTGCGCTGATGGTTCCCGACAGCGCCACGCCTGAAATGCGCACACGCATCATTGCATCGCTCGGACTGGATCAGCCGTGGTGGCTCCAGTACTGGCATTTCCTCTCACACTCGTTGCGCGGCGACTTCGGCACGTCGTTTCTAACCGGTGCCCCCGTTGCGCAAATGATCGTCTCGCGCATGCCCGCTACGCTCGAGTTGTCGGTGATTGCCATGCTGATGGCGATTGTCATCGGCATTCCGCTCGGCATGTATGCGGGATTGCGTCCTGAGAAACTTTCCTCGCGCATTATTACCGCTTCGTCGACGATCGGTTTCAGTTTGCCGACGTTCTGGGTCGGCCTGATCCTGATTCTCGTCTGTTCGGTGGTTCTCGGCTGGCTGCCTTCGGGCGGACGCGGCACCACGACGTCGTGGCTCGGCATGCAGGTGAGCTTTCTGACGCTCGACGGCTGGAAGCATCTGTTGTTGCCGGCGCTGAATCTCGCACTCTTCAACATCGCGCTGATTATCCGGCTCGCGTATTCGTCGACGCGCGAAACCGCGCTGACCGACTACGTCAAATTCGCGCGAGCCAAAGGACTGAGTTCGTCGCGCATTGTCGGCGTGCATATCCTGAAGAACATCATGATCCCGCTCGTCACGGTGATCGGCATCAACCTGGGCGGATTGATCGCATTTTCGATCGTCACGGAAACCGTGTTCGCGTGGCCGGGTATGGGCAAACTGCTGATCGATTCGATCAATGCGCTCGATCGCCCCGTAGTCATTGCCTATCTGCTGACCGTCGCGGCGATTTATATGCTGATCAATCTGGTTGTCGACATTCTGTATTCGCTGCTCGATCCACGCATCTCGGTGACGGCGGAGGTGAGTTGACATGGGACCCACTACAGGAACAACCATGGCTGAGCCGCGCGCCCAATCCGCTGTACCCGCCAGTTCCACTGACGGCGCTTTTTCCTCCGCCAGGCCGGTGAAAACCCCGCATCGTTTTGCACGCATGGGCGGTCAACTGAGCGCGCTGTGGAGCGAATTCCGCCAGAGCAAACTCGCCCTCATAGGGCTCGTGCTATTCATCGCGATTGCCGCGCTGGCGGTATTCGCGCCTTGGATTGCACCGCAGAACCCCTACGACCTCTCACAACTCGACCTGAGTGACTCGCAACTGCCGCCGCTCGCGCATGCGTCGATGGGCACGCATATCTACTGGCTCGGCACGGACGATCAGGGGCGCGACATGCTGTCCGCGATTCTCTACGGCATGCGCACGAGCTTGTATGTGAGCCTTGCCTGTACCGTGCTCGCGCTGGTGCTCGGCGTAGCGCTGGGTCTGGTTGGTGCATTCTATGGACGCAAGGTCGACGCGCTGATCATGCGGCTCGCCGACATCCAGCTTTCGTTTCCTTCGATTCTGATTGCGCTGGTGTTTATCGCTGCATTCGGCAAGGGCGTCGACAAGATCGTCTACGCGCTCGTGCTGGTTCAGTGGGCGGTGTATGCGCGTACCGCGCGCGGCTCCGCGCTCGTCGAGTTGCGCAAGGAGTACGTGGAGGCGGCGCGCTGCCTGAAACTGAGCGACACGCGGATTATCTTTCGCCACGTGCTGCCCAATTGCGTGCCGCCGCTGCTGGTCGTCGCAACCGTGCAGATGGCGACCACGATCTCGCTCGAAGCGACGCTGTCGTTTCTGGGCCTCGGGTTGCCTATCACCGAGCCTTCACTCGGTCTGCTGATTTCGAACGGCTATAACTACTTGCTGTCCGGTTCTTACTGGATCAGCGTTTTCCCCGGCGTCGCGCTGCTATTGCTGATGCTATGCCTGAATCTGATGGCGGATCGCCTGCGCGATGTGCTCAACCCGAGGTTGAAGAAATGACTCAGCCCGCATTGCAGGTGAACAATCTGTGCACCCACTTCACGACGCCGCGCGGCATTGTGAAAGCGGTGAACGGTGTGAGTTTCAGCGTCGCGCGCGGCGAAATTCTGGGCGTGGTCGGTGAATCAGGATCTGGTAAATCGCAAACCGGCTATTCGATCATGGGTTTGATCGATCCGCCTGGTAAGGTGGTGAGCGGCAGCATCAAGCTCGCGGGCGAGGAGCTGGCCGCATGCACCGAAGCACAGTGGCGCAAGATTCGCGGCAACCGGATCTCGATGATTTTCCAGGATCCGATGATGACGCTCAATCCCGTGCTGCGCATCGATACGCAGATGATCGAGGCGGTGCTCGCACACCGGCCGATGAGTCGTCGCGCGGCACTCGACGAAGCACGCGCGGCGCTTGCTCAGGTGGGTATCCCCGCGCCGGACGAGCGGCTGAAGTGCTATCCGCATCAGTTCTCTGGCGGCATGCGCCAGCGCGTGGCGATTGCGATCGCGCTGATCAACCGGCCCGAAGTCGTGATTGCCGACGAGCCGACTACCGCGCTCGACGTCACCATTCAGGCGCAGATTCTCGGCGAGATTCAGCAGCTTTGCCGCAACTCGGGCACGGCGCTGATCTGGATCACACACGATCTGTCGGTGGTCGCGGGGCTCGCGGATCGCGTGTGCGTGATGTACGGCGGCAGGATCGCCGAACACGGCAGCGTCGATCAGGTGCTCGATATGCCGCGTCATCCGTATACGCGCGGCTTGATGAATTCGATTCCGAGCCGCAATCCCAAAGGTGTGATGCTGCGGCAGATTCCCGGTGCGCCGCCGTCGCTGCTCGCATTGGGCGAGGGCTGCGCATTCCGCACGCGCTGTTCCTCCGCGGTACCCGAATGCGCGCATGAGATTGCCGAAACGATTGACCACGACGGCCACATGGTTCGCTGTATCCGGCCCGTCGTCGACGAACACGAGGAGATTGCATGACCCCGCTGCTCGAATTGCGCAATGTCACGAAGACGTTCGCGCCCAGACAGGATGCAACCGGACGCTTCGTGCGGGCCGTCACCGGGCGGCAGCCGCCGAAGGGCGTGCATGCGGTCACCGATCTGAGCCTGAGTGTGAGCGCGGGCGAAGTGGTCGGCCTCGTCGGCGAATCCGGTTGCGGCAAGTCGACAGTCGGGCGTCTTGCGGCCGGTGTCTACTGGCCGACGAGCGGAAAACGCTACTGGCAGGATACGGACATGGCCTCGCTCGGACGGCGCGAACGCGATCGTGCCGAGCTCGATATCCAGATGATCTTCCAGGACCCGTACGCGTCGCTGAATCCGCGTATGCGTGCCGCGGATATCGTCGCGGAAGGGGCGCACGTGCATGGTTTCATTCGCAAGGCGGACACTCGCGATTTCGTCGGCACGCTGTTTGAGCGGGTGGGCCTCGATCCCGATTCGATGGACCGCTTCGCGCATCAGTTCTCCGGCGGGCAGCGCGCCCGTATCGGAATCGCGCGCGCACTGTCGGTGAATCCGAAGTTTCTCGTTTGCGACGAATCGGTGGCGGCGCTCGACGTGTCCATCCAGGCACAGGTGCTGAATCTGTTTATCAAGCTGCGTGAAGAGCTGGGATTGACCTATCTTTTCATCAGTCACGATCTGGGCGTGGTGCGCCATATCGCGGATCGCATTGTCGTGATGTATCTTGGCAAGATCGTTGAATCGGGCCCCACCGAGCAGGTCTATCAGAATCCGCAACATCCGTACACGCAGGCATTGCTGGCGGAAGTGCCGTCGCTCGACAAGCGCAAGAAGACGTTCTATGCCATCAAGGGCGAGATTCCGTCGCCGATGAATCCACCTGCGGGATGTCATTTTCATCCGCGCTGCCCGCACGCGTTGCCCGTTTGCAAGGAAGCCGCGCCTGAATTGAAGCGCGCTGCAGATGGACAATTCGCGGCGTGTCATCTGATCGACTGAGGTCGGCGGTACGCTTGAAGTTTTGAAGTTTTGAAGTCTTGTAGTCTTGAAGTCCGGCCCGGTGTGGATTGCATGGCAGTTAAGCTATGCAATCCACACCGGGTTTTTTCATGGGCGGTATAAACGTAAGCCGGTGTGTCCGTGTGAGCCTCGATCCGACGGCGCAAAAAAGCCGGCTTGAGCCGGCATCAAATCGGGCCGCTCGACTCTCGCCATCGAGCGGCACTTCTCGCGATCAATCGGGTTGAAGCCGGCTCAGAACTTGTGACGGATGCCAACGCCGGCGACGACCTGCTTGTTGGTACTCGACGTTGGCAGCGTCAGAATCACCGCACGTGTACCGTCGCCGCTTGCCTGTTGATAGTTGACTTGTGCATACAGGTCAGTGCGTTTCGACAGGAAATAATCGAGGCCGACTGACGTCTGGCCCCAATGCGAACTCTCGAGCTTCGACCACGTGTATCCCGCGCCACCGACCAGCGCCGGTGTGAAGTGGTACAGCAGGCTGCCTTCCAGGGTGGTCAGCGTGGATGCATTGCCCATGTACGAGATCCGCGTACCGGTGTAGTTCCCCATGATGCCGAACTTGCCGATCGAATAGCTGCCGCCGAGTGCCCATGTCTTCAAGCTGTCCGCCACGATCGGCCCAGTCAGCGGCTGGCCGAACAGTGTGTTGACACCCAGATCGTTGCTCGGGTCGATGCGGAAGTTGTTGATATCCGTATAGGCAGCGCCAAGACTGAGCGGGCCATGATCGTAGGTCAGGCCAAAACTCATCGAACTGTTCTGATGGAAGTTGCCGGCCGTATTGCCGAAGCCGTACATCGCACCGGCGGTGAAACCCCCGAAGTTATTGCTGACGAATTTGACCGTGTTGTCCAGACGGTCGCCCGATACGCGGTCGTAGTCACCCGGATGGAACGCATACACGCCGGCAACGTAGGCAATCGAATAGTTGCCGATGATGTCGCCCATGAAGTCGTACTGATGGCCCATTGTGAGCGTGCCGATCTGGTTCGACAGGCCGACATATGCCTGACGCCCGAAGATGCCGCCTTGTCCGAGCGTGCCGTTGTTCAGGTTGAAACCGTTCTCCAGGCGAAACAGCGCTTTCATTCCGCCGCCGAGATCTTCCGTGCCCATGAAGCCGAGCCGGTTGCCCTGTGGGACACCCGTATCGAAGACCCATGCGGAATGGCCGTTGCTGTTGCTCACGTAGCTGATGCCCGAGTCGACGATCCCGTAAATTGTCACACTGCTCTGCGCCTGCGCACCCGCTGCAAAAGCAAAAAGCGATACGGCAGCAAGGGGTACCGCGAGGGTTTTTCTCATTGTTTGTCTCCTATCCATGAATAGTCTGCGCCAGTTTTGTTGAAGATGCCGCATGTTTTGCGAGGCTTCGTTCGCAGTTGTTCCCGCCTCGCAACGTGTTGCACGCGCAACCATTTTGTTGTGGCAACGAAAGGCCGCGCGGCGGTCCTGCATCGCCCGTCATCAACTTGAGCAGTGCTTGACTTCGATAGAAGTGTATAACGATAATATAGTTATACAGAAGGCATTTTGCAGCGACGAAGATGCTCGTAAACACGAAGTGACTCGACCGCGCACTTGCCGGTAATGCGCGGGCTTTCAGTTCGATGCGCTGTTTTCAGAGGGGAGCCGTCAAGTCGTTGACGGCTCCCTCAATAAAGCGGGTACCCTTGCGGGTTCTGCACATATAGGAGACGGAGATGGGAACAACTTTGCGGGGCTTGGGCCGGCTGGCGGTAATGGCTGGTGCGTTGGCCGCGAGCGTATTTGTGCAGCAGAATGCAGGTGCAGCGGAATTCAAGTATGGAGTCAGCGCGGACGTTACGTCGCTCGATCCTCAGTTCGCCAACTTGCCGGGCAACCGCAACGTGGCGCGCAACGTGTTCGAACCGTTGATCGATATGTCACCAGACGGCCGCTTGCAACCGGGGCTCGCCGAATCGTGGAAGCCGCTTGACGATAAGACATGGGAAATCAAGCTGCGCAAGAACGTCAAGTTCCAGGACGGCTCTTCGTTCACGGCGGATGACGTGGTTTATTCGCTCGCACGTCCCGACACATTGACCAATTCACCGGCTACATTCGGCGTCTTCACGAAAGACATCACCAAGGTGCAGGTGGTCGATCCGTACACGGTCAAGCTCACAACGGCCCGCCCGCTGGCGGTGCTGCCGAACTATCTGTCGATGATTTTCATGCTGTCGAAGAAAGACACGCAGGGACTCAAGAGCGCAGACTTCGAAACCGGCAAGGGCCTCGTCGGTACCGGGCCTTACAAGTTTTCCCGCTTCCTGCGGGGCGATCGTGTCGAACTCGTTCGCAACGACGCGTATTGGGGCGACAAGCCCGCTTATGACAAAGTGACGGTGCGTATCCTGCCGAATGCGGCGGCGCGCGTGGCAGCCATTCTGTCGGGCGACGTCGACGCGGTGATCGACGTGCCGAGCGCGGATGTTTCGCGCATCAAGGCTGACAGGAAGCTTGCCGTCTACACCAAGCCCAGTACGTTGATGGTCTTCTGGGTGATGAATCAGCTCAACGACAACGCGCCGTATGTGACGGATAACAACGGCAAACCGTTGGGCAAGAATCCGTTCAAGGATGTCCGTGTGCGCCGTGCGTTCTCGCTCGCCATCAATCGCCAGGTACTGGTCGACAAGGTTCTGCAGGGCCTGGGCGTGGCGACGCAGAACAGTGTGCCGAGCACGATGTTCGGCTATAACCCGGCGCTACCGCCCGATCCGTACAAGCCCGATGAAGCGAAGAAGCTGCTGGCCGAAGCGGGCTATCCGGAGTGCTTCTCGCTGACGCTGTTTGCGCCGAACGATCGCTACGTCAACGATTCGCAACTGGCCCAGGGTGTCGCGCAAATGCTGACGCGCATTGGGTGCAAGACCAAGGTCGAGACGCAGCCGATGGGCACGTTCATCTCTCGCGTGAACCAGTTGCAACTGGGCTTCTTCATGATCGGCTGGGGCGCGGATGCGGGCGACATGGGCGTGCAGCTCGAATCGCTGTTCTCGAATCCGACCAACAATCCGTTCCGCAAGATCAACATCCAGACGTACGATTCGCCGAATTTCTGGAAGCCGCTGAATGCGGGGCTGGCAACGGTCGACGATACGAAGCGTGAAGCGCTTTACCAGGAAACGTCGAAGGTGTTGCATGACGAAGTAGGCATCATCCCGACCCATCTGCAGGTGTCGACTTTCGCTGCGCGTAACGGGATTCACATCGTGCCGCGCGTCGATTCGCAGATGTACGGGTTTGACGCCGCACCGGCGAAGTAATCGGTGAGCGCCGCTACGTGTTGCCAGCGAGCGGCGCGAGCGGCGAACAAGCAGTAGCACAAAGGTCAGCGGGCAGGCGCGTCGCTGATCCGTTTATCCCAATGTCACGCGCGTGTTGTCGTTGAAGTGCGAAACGAACTTGTCGAGCAGCGCAAGAAATTGCGTGCGCTCGGCAGGTTCGAACGGCGCAAGCAACGCGTCGACCGATTTCTGCGCGTAGCGCTCGCACTGGCGGAAGCATTGCCGGCCCGCTTCAGTCAGGGAGATTTCCACTTTGCGCTGGTCCGTTTCGCTTTTTGTTTTCTCGAGCAGGCCGCGTTCGCTGAGAATCTTGACGACCAGCGCGGTGGTCGAGCGGTCGAGGCCGATCAGGCGCGCGATGCCAATCTGTTCGAGCGGGCCGCTATGGAACAGGATATACAGCACGCCGTATTGGCTGGGCGTCATGTCGAGCGCGGCGCAGGCTTCGATAAAGAGGTCGGTCGAAATCTGGTGTGCGCGCCGGATCATGAAGCCGGGGCGGGCGTACAGGCGGTCGAGCGGAGTCTGGCGCGTATCGCGCGCCACCGGGTTTTTTGCCATGGACTCGTATCTGGAAGTGGGCTGCCCGTGGTCGGGCGGCAAGCGTGACTGGCGGATATTATCGCGCAGTGTAAACGGATGGTTGCAGAGCGGGGCGGATGAGCGTCGTCATCCGCGTAGCTTACTGTGCGTCAGGCTGTTGCGAAGGGGCCGCCGCAGCGAACGCAGGCAATTGCTCGCAGCGTTGCGCGATGCGGCTGAGCACAGGATAGGCGTTCAGATCGACGTTAAAACGTTGCGCGTTGAAAACCTGTGGCACGAGTGTGAGATCGGCCAGCGTCGGTTGGTCGCCGTAGCAGAACTGGCCCGTTGTGTGACGCTGAGCCAGCCGTGTTTCCAACGCGGAGAAGCCGGTGTGGACCCAGTGGTGATACCAGGCGTCTCGTGCTTCCTGTGACATTCCGGCCTTGTCTCCGAGGTACTTGAGTACGCGCAGATTGTTGAGCGGATGGATGTCGCAGGCAATGTCCAGGGCCAGCGCGCGCACCGTGGCGCGGCCGAGCGGGTCACCTGGCAATAGCGGAGGCTCGGGATGGAGTTCGTCCAGGTACTCGATGATCGCAAGCGACTGATGGAGCGACACCTCACCGTCTCTGAGCACGGGAACGAGCGCCTCCGGGCTGAGCGAGCGATAGGCGGGCGCGAATTGTTCGCCACCGTCGCGTGACAAATGCACCGGCAGGTAGTCGAACGGCAGGCCTTTCAGACCCAGCGCGATCCGTACCCGATACGATGCGGAACTACGGAAAAAATTGTGAAGCTGCACGGAATATCCCCGATAAACGGAGCGTCATGCGGGCATCGCTAGTAGTGCTCGCATGACGCTCCGAAATGACGTGAGTTGATCAGACTACCTTGACCTGGAATTCGCCGAGCCCGTCGATGCCGCCGTGCATCGTATCGCCCTTGACTACTGCGCCGACGCCTTCCGGCGTGCCGGTATAGATCAGGTCGCCGGGCGTCAGTTCGAAGAAGCGCGACAGATATGCGATTGTTTCCGCGACCGACCAGATCAGTTGCGAGACGTCCGCGCGTTGTTTCGAGGTGCCATTGACATTCAGCCAGATCGAACCGTCTTTCAGATGCCCCGTCTGTTCAGCGCGATGTAGTGGGCCGATCGGCGCGGAGTGATCGAACGCCTTGCCGATATCCCATGGGCGGCCCATCTTTCGCATCTCCATTTGCAGATCGCGGCGCGTCATATCGAGGCCGAGCGCGTAGCCGAATACGTGGCCGAGTGCATCGCCGACGGCGATGTTTTTGCCCCCTTTGCCGATTGCGGCCACGAGTTCCATTTCGTAGTGACAGTTGTCCGTTTCGGACGGGTACGGAAACTCACCCGTTGTGCCCGGCGCGACGTAGACGATGGCGTCGGTCGGTTTGCAGAAGAAAAACGGCGGCTCGCGATCAGGGTCGAAGCCCATCTCGCGCGCATGGGCGGCGTAGTTGCGCCCGACGCAGTAAATGCGGCGCACGGGAAACGCGTCATCCGAACCGGCAACCGGGACTGTTACCGCGGGTGCGGACTCAAAGACCAGACTCATTGAATATTCTCCATGTGTGATTGTGTTTTGTGCGGACGCAGCGATGGCTTGTGCCGCGCTTACGCGTCCAGTTTTTCTTCGCGCAGGATGTTGAGCGCGGCTTGCACTGGCCGGTCGGAAAAACTGAACAGAATCGCATCGTCGTTCGCGTGCAGCGTGAAGGTTTTCCACGACGGCACCACGAAGTGGTCCTTCGGGCCGAACTCGAAGCTTTGGCCGTCGATGACCGCGCGTCCGGTTCCCTCGACCACCGAATACACGGCGCCGTCGGTGCTGCGGAACGGTTTTCCGGAAAAACCGGCCGGCAGATACTGCATGAACGTAGCAAGTGTTGGCATCGGCCAGCCGCCGGTTGCCGGGTTGACGTAGCGCAGTTTGATGCCATGCCAGGCGTCGAGCTCGCCGTCGCGATAGAGGCGGTCGAGCACCTCGCGCGTGCGGTCGTACGGGTAGCTGAAAATCGGTGAGGTAGGCGATGAAGGCTGATAGTCGACCGGCAACAGGTTGTGTCCATAGCGCGCGAGTGCGTTGCCTTCGAGGCGGGTCACGCGTTGCGACATTGCCGCGCTCTTTTCCTCGAAGCCCGCATCGAAGAAACGAATCATTGGGATATCCAACCCATCGAGCCAGACGACCGGTTCGCTCTCGCCGTCAATGCCGTCGTTGCCGTGATCGTGCCATGTCCAGCTCGGGGTGATGATGAAATCGCCCGGCATCATGGTGGTGCGTTCGCCGTCGACCGCCGTATAGGCGCCGCGGCCGTGGACGATAAAGCGCAATGCCGATTGCACGTGGCGATGGGCTGGCGCGACCTCGCCCGGCAGAATCAGTTGCAATCCGGCATAGAGCGATTGCGTCACGCTGGCGTTTCCGGGCAGCGCGGGGTTTTCCAGCACGAGCACGCGGCGCACGGCTTCCCCCGCCGTGATCAAGGTGCCGGCTTGCTCGATGTAGGGCAGTACGTCGCGCCATTTCCATAGTGCGGGCACACAGGGCCCGTTGGGCTGATGCGGCACCAGCGTGCTGAGCGATTCCCATAGGGGCGTCATGTTGAGTTCGCGGATCTGCGCGTAGAAAGCTTTCCTGTCTGACGTGGGAAGGCTGGTGTTCATTGCTTGTCTCCTGTCCTTTTTCTGAAATCTCGGTGTCTCGTCGAACGATGTGTGTTTATCCGGCGATACGTGAGGATGTCTGGCAGTGTTCTGACGAATAATAGGCAGACGTATGTCAAAAGATATTGAATCTCGATCGCCATGTCAAATGAATTCCGTTGTCCAGATGAACCGCTTGACGAAGCAGAAACGGCTCACTATATTTCGGCAGACGTCTGCGTAAATGGTGAACATTCTCGCAGAGAAGGAGACAGATTCAACGGCGCGGTTTAGCGCCCAACACGAAAGAGGAGACAGATGAAAAAGGATAGTGAGGTTGTCATCGTCGGTGCAGGGATTGGCGGGCTGACGCTGGCGCTGACGTTGCACAAGGCAGGGATTGCGAGCCGGATTTTCGAAGCGGCGCCTGAAATCAGGCCACTCGGGGTCGGCATCAACTTGTTGCCGCACGCAACGCGTGAACTGGCGGAACTCGATCTGCTCGCCGAATTGGCCGCGGTAGGTGTGACGACGCAGGAA
The DNA here is from genome assembly GCF_046030355.1 of Paraburkholderia caffeinilytica. Lineage (GTDB taxonomy): Bacteria > Pseudomonadota > Gammaproteobacteria > Burkholderiales > Burkholderiaceae > Paraburkholderia > Paraburkholderia caffeinilytica_B. The sequence goes on along the minus strand of NZ_JAQQCQ010000003.1, from coordinate 424,031 downwards.
TCGGTGTTTTTCAATCGCCATGGCCAGTTGATCTACCGCGAGCCGGCCGGGCGTTTCGCTGGATACGATCATCCGCAGTTCTCAATTCATCGCGGCGACCTGCAGAGCGTATTGCTGAAGGCGGTGCTTGAACGCCTGGGACCAGACAGCGTGGTAACTGACCGCCGCTGTATCAGCGCGACTCAGGACGAAACGGGCGCCATCGCGCGCTTTGCCGACAGCGCCGGCAACGAGTATCTCGCGAGCGGCGCGGCGATCGTGGCGTGCGACGGCATTCACTCGGTAATTCGCAAACAGTTCTATCCGGACGAAGGCGCGCCGCGCTATTCCGGCTTCAACATGTGGCGTGGAACGATCGTAGCGCCGCCGTTCCTTACCGGTGGCAGCATGGTGCGTGCCGGCTGGCTGACGCACGGCAAGATGGTCATTTATCCGATCCGCGATAACGTCGATGCCGCGGGTAATCAGTTGGTGAACTGGGTCGCCGAAATCGAGGCTCCGCAACCTGCGCGCCGCGACTGGAACGGAAAAGGGCGACTCGCCGATTTCTTCCCGGCATTCGCGGACTGGCATTTCGACTGGCTGGACGGGGCCGCGATGATCGAAGCAACGGAGACGATTCTGGAGTATCCGATGGTCGATCAGGATCCGCTGCCACGCTGGACCTTTGGCCGCATTACGCTGTTGGGGGACGCGGCGCATCCGATGGTGCCGCGTGGCTCGAACGGCGCCGGGCAGGCGATTCTGGACGCTCGCTTTCTGGCGGACCGTTGCGCGGAGCTGGGCGTGTGCGAGGAAGCGCTGCTAGCCTACGACCGGGCGCGCGTCAAAGCGACCGGCGACGTCGTGCTGATGAACCGCAAGGCGCCGCCCGACCGGATTTTGCAGGTGGTCTATGAGCGCACGCAAGGGCAGCGCTTCGAGCGGATCGAAGACGTGGTCAGTGCGGAGGAGCTGAGTCAGATCGCGAACCAGTACAAGACGGTGGCCGGTTTTCATCTCGACGATCTGAAGGCAAAGCAACGGGTAGGGTGATGCAACCCACTGCAAGCTCCTCAACTGCTTACCGGCGAGGCCAGGTAATTCCAGTCGTGCAGGAAAATCTGCTCGAAGTAAGCCGCGGCCTCGGCGCTATGAATGATCAGGCCCGCATCGCGATTGCGTAGCGTGCCGTCCGCCGACCAGTTCTGACTACTGACCAGAACGACGTTGCCGTCCACGACAATACCCTTGTTGTGTACATTCGCCTGCCGTCGCAATACGGACGACGGCACGCCCGCGGCGATCAGCTTCTCGACCCATGCGTCGTTCTGAAACTGGCTGGTGATCAGGCGCACGTCGAGGTCGCGCTCGATCAGCGCCTTCAGCGCCGCGATCAACGCGTCATGTTCCGCATCGTCAGGGCGTCCGCTCGGATGGATATATTGAGTCTGCATGTAAAAGTGCTGCTGCGTGGACTCGATGAGCGCGAGAACATGAGGCTGATAGTTATCGGGTGTGAGTAGCGGCTGGATCGTTACGCTCCCGGACAAGGTCTTCGGCGCGAAGAACTGGTGGGGAGCGCGGCCGGTGGCAAACGCTTCGATCGGAACTTCGAGTGCGACGGCGCCCGCGCCTTGAACAGCCCGATGCTGTTCCCGAGCTTGCGTGATCGCGTCGTGAGAGACCGTATAGTCGTGCTGCAGGAAGGCGCGGAACGTGTCTGCCAACGCCTTGTTGGTGACGATCACATGCCAGTCGCGATCGGACGTCTCCGCGAGCTTGCGTGCGGCCGCCACGTTCGACAGATCGATCTCGGGCTGATTGCTGTTGTTCCAGTTGCCCGAGGAGAGCCAGAAGGTATCGTCTTCGCGCACAGCGACCTTGATGTGATACGCGTTCGGATAGATCCAGACGGGCGCCTTCGGGTCGGCGTTGGTGAGCGCCCAGGTGCCGGCGAAGCGGTCGCCGAGGCGGTGCGAGAGATCGGTCTGGGTTTGCTCGTCGGTCTGATCGGCGGTGGGATTCTTCGCGGGATGGTCGAGCGTGAGCGTCAGTTTTTTGCCGTCGACAAACGCGGTCTCCACGGCGGTGAGAATGTGCGCGGAGGTGAAGTCGTACATACCCACCACCAGTTCTTCGCGAATACCGGCGATGAAGTTCGATAGCTCTGCCCATCCGGCATCAGGACTTGCATGCAGCACCAGCGTGACTTGTCCGGTCACCGGATCGAGATTCGCGCCGGGCGCCGGCGTATACGCAATCTCCTCTTTGTGCGGCCGAGCGGCAGCGAATGCCAGCAGCGGTGCGGGCGCATTGGCAAGCGGGTTGCCTTGCTTGTCGAAGAATACCTGGTCCGCGAAAAAAGGCTGCCGCAATTCGTGGCGAGCGTCCGCCAGTGCACAATATCGTGAAGGGTCGAGCGCTTGCATCGATTCCATTGCGTCCGCAGCGCGTACGTCGAGGGGTACGCCGTCGATCTGCTGTGGCAGCGCGGCCTGCAGCGTGGCAAGCTTGTCCGCCATGACGGTCACGACGATCGCGTGTGCGGCCGTGTCGCCAGATGCGGGCCACTGCAAGCCGCTGCGCACGGACAGCACGCCTGCGTGCCGGAACGATTCGGCGTGCGCATCGAGCACGCCCCGTATATCGATCGATGCGGACTCAGCGCCGCCGTCGGTGTAGCGTGCGAGGGCGGATTGCGACACGATTCCAGCGCAGGCGGTCAGCATGAGATGTCTCCATGACGAGGACGGAATGACTCATGCACAGCGTGACGCGGTGATGTGGCGCAGCCATGACAGCAGTAAGGCGCTCCTGTGCAGGTTGCCGATGGCAATGCAGGATTTACCGGTCAGTTTGACCTATGCGGCCGCGGCCTGAGCCGGCCGCTGTAACAATCTCGCCGCCGGCGCCGTCACCACGGCGACCGCTGCCAGGCAATCCTGAGCAATGGCAATCAAGCGGGTTCGCTCAGCGCCGGTTCATTGACGATCTGTTTGATGATCGCCTCCATCAAGCCCGGAAATCGTGCATCCAGCTCGGCTCGCCGCAGCGAATTCTGATGCACGGTGCCGGCAACGCGTGTGCGTACCAGTCCCGCTTCACGCAGGATCCGGAAGTGATGGGAGACGCTCGACTTGGGACGGCCGCCGTCGAGGTCGCCGCAGGTGGCCTCGTCGACTGTTGAAAGCTGACGGACGATCTCGAGGCGCACTGGGTCGCTAAGAGCATGAAAGAGCCGGCCGAGCGTGAAGTCCTCAGCGGCAGGATGGGTATATGTGCGCATGGTGCAGATGATAAGGGTTTCTGCCATACTCCATAGTTCGATGTTTATCGAACTACCGTACAAGCTTATTCACAGGAGTTTAGCCTGATGTCCGCATTATTTCAGCCCTACAAGCTCAAGGACGTTTCTTTGCGCAATCGCATCGCCATTCCGCCGATGTGCCAGTACACCGCCGAAGACGGCCTGATCAACGACTGGCACCGCGTGCACCTCGCCGGTCTGGCGCGTGGCGGTGCGGGGCTGGTGATCGTCGAGGCGACGGCTGTGTCGCCCGAAGGCCGTATCACGCCGGGCTGCGCGGGCATCTGGACCGACGAGCAGGCGCAGGCTTTCGCGCCGGTGGTCGCGTCGATCAAGGCAGCGGGCGCCGTGCCGGGCATCCAGATCGGTCACGCGGGCCGCAAAGCCAGCGCTAACCGGCCATGGGAAGGTGATGACCACATCGCCGACAACGATCCCCGCGGCTGGCAGACTATCGCGCCGTCGGCGATCGCCTTCGGCGGTGGCTTGCCGAAAGTACCGAAAGCAATGACGCTCGACGACATCGCACGCGTGCGCGAAGATTTTGTCGCCGCCGCCAGGCGGGCGCGTGATGCGGGTTTCGAATGGCTCGAACTGCACTTCGCACACGGCTACCTGGGTCAAAGCTTTTTCTCGACGCACTCCAATCAACGCGACGATGCGTATGGCGGCAGCCTCGAAAACCGCAGCCGCTTCCTGCTGGAAACACTGGCCGCGGTGCGCAAGGTGTGGCCCGAGCATCTGCCATTGACGGCGCGTTTCGGCGTGATCGAGTACGACGGGCGCGATGAGGAAACCCTCGCCGAATCGATCGAGTTGGCGAAGAATTTCAAGCGCGAAGGGCTGGATATGCTGAGCGTCAGCGTGGGCTTCTCCACGCCCGCGGCACGTATTCCATGGGCACCGGCGTTTCTTGCGCCGATCGCTGAGCGTGTGCGCCGCGAAGCCGGCATCGCCGTTTCGTCGGCGTGGGGCATCGATACGCCGGAACTGGCCGACCGCTCCGTCAGGAACGAGCAACTGGACCTGGTGATGGTCGGCCGCGCGCATCTGGCCGATCCGCACTGGCCGTACCATGCGGCGCGCAAGCTGGGGATTGAACGTCCTTCGTGGACGCTGCCGGCGCCGTACGCGCATTGGCTCGAACGTTACGCCGTCGCTTGAGCGCGGCGATACGCTGCATGAAGGCTGTGAAGGCTGTGAAGGCTGTGAAGGCTGCGAAGGCTGTGAAGGCTGTGAAGGCGTAAAAATGCGCGTGGCAGGGTGTGAATTCCATTCACTCTCCGCCACGCGCCATCTACAACAGTCCGAACCTGCTGCGGGCTGCTTATCCTTTGAGGTGCTCCGTCGAGAGCCAGCCGCCGCTTACGCCGATCTGCGCCACCTGTTTTGCCACCGCGTCAGCCAGGCGTTTGGCGTCGGCAGCAACACCGGCCTTGCTGGTTTCGGAGACTGCGTGCAAGCCGCCGCCCACCGCTGCGGAAGTCGCGATGCTCCCGGCCGCGGCGCCCACGCCGGCTGTTGCAACCACGCCGGGTGCTTTGCCGCTGTCGCCGGTAGCATTGAAACTTTGCACCAGTCGCGCTGTGCCGCCTGCCGGTTTGTACAGAATCTGCACGGAGCCGCTCACCTCGCTCTTGCCCGCACCCAGGCCGATCAGCACACGGCGGCGGCGATTACCCGCGTCGATCGTGTCGAAGCTGCCTTGCACGAGCAGGACGTTCTGGTCAGCAGGCGCGGGGATGTCCGAGCGAATCGCGCGCAGCCCCATCGATTGCAATTGACGCACGATTTCATCGGCCACCTGGTCACGTACGGCAATCGCATCGGCCGATTGCTTTTCCGCAGCGGTCGAGCCGTCGAATTGCGACTTCAATTTCTTCAGCATGCCACCGTTGTCCAGTTTTACCTGATCCGGATTGCTGTCGAAGGTGTAGACATAAATGTTGTCCGGGCGCACCTGCGGCTGCGCGCTGGCTTGGGTCGCATTGTTGATGCTGCCGCCGGCACAGCCGGTCAGGAGCGCGCTGCAGCAGACCATTGCAATGCATGCAAAACGGGCGGCATTCTTTTTGAGGAAACTCACTGAAGTCAACATGTTCGTCCTGTCGTCGGCACGCAGTGCCGTTCGTTGCGAACGCATCTTCCGATGATCGGGCAACCGTGGGATCGTTGATCATCGGGAGCGCATTCGCACGCGCATTTTCACGTAAAGCACCCTTGATCTCATGCGTCTTTTTTCGTACGCACCGGCAGCGAGACGAAGTATGAGTGAGTCACTTCCCGAACTCCATTCAACAATTATTTCGCGCAATGTCACGGCGAAACATGCAGCTGCGGAGCGGGTTTGGCATGGGGTGAAAGCGACGGCGGAGGTGTCAAGTCAAGGCGAGTTTGATGATGCAGCCAAGAACCAGAACGAGAAGGACCGCGGCGACGGCCATATTCAGCGGATAGCGCATTGTTCACCAGGCACCAGCGTTGGGGTGCTCTCATCCTAATCACCTGATGGAAGATGAAAAGTGGTCAGTGAGGCGGCTATGTGCGAAAGCTAACGCAGCGCGCCGAACGGCTGCGCTGCTTTTCGACGGGAGCGCTTCCAACCGATTCTGCATCGGGACGAATTGCCGGATCCGTGTTCATGGGTTGAAATTACCGGTGTATGAAGACGAACGTTGGAAGTGAACGCGCATGCGTGCCGGCACGATGAAACTGAAACGGATGAAGAGACGCTCGACGCCAGGGTGTGCCCGCTGGCGCAATGTGGCCGGATGGCGCATGATTGATGCAATGTGCCGTCCGACCCCAGAAGCAGCACGCCTTTGCGGGAGTGCGGCGCACGCGACGCCACTGGTGCATATGCCGGAGAAACCCATCGCGGCGATGCACTGCGGGCGAGTATTCAACCGTTAAGGAGGATTTCGCATGGACCGACCTGACGCCACCAATCCGTTTGGCGATTTCACCAAAATGCTGGAGCAGTTCAAGCTTCCCGGCTTCGACGTACCCGCCATCATGGAAGCGCGACGCAAGGACGTGGAAGCACTCGTTCAGGCGAACCAGACGGCATTCCAGGGCATGCAGTCGCTCGCGCAGAAACAGACCGAGATGCTGCGCGCCACGCTGGGCGAATTGCAGTCCCTCACGGGGCAACTGTCGGCCGGCGGCGCTGCGCCTCCTGCGAAAGCCGCCGAACTGATCCAGCAAAGCCTGCATAAATCGCTCGCCGACATGCAGCAGTTGGCGCAAGCCGCGTATCAAACGCAGGCCGAGTCGTATGCCGTGATCGCAAAACGCGTAGAAGAAAATGTGCAGGAGCTTAAATCACTCTTGCAGCAGCAGAAAAAGTAACGGACGCTGCCGCATCGAATCGCCCGATTCGAATCCGGCGCGGCTTGCCGAAGTTGCCATGAAGTTGCCATAAAGCAGCAGTGAAGTACCCGATGCCGCAGATGACGATCAAGTTATCCGCGGCATTTTTTTTGCCGCATCGAACTGCGTTCATACGCGACTTTCTCTTCACACAAAAGACATCCGTATGCGCCGCAATGATCAGATGAAACAGGCTGGTCGAGGCGAATTATTCAGCGAGCGCTTACATTGCTTGTGGCATGCGACGCGCATTGGTATTTTTTCTGCTGGGGCCTCGCTATTCGATGAGTGTGTTCGCTTTAAACAGCGCGTATCGGAAAAATGGGCGCGGAAGCGATGCCCCTTGGTGATCCTGTCCTCAAATATCAAACAGATTAAAACGGCGTCTGGCGCGTAGAAGGTTTGAATCGCCCCGCAAACGATTGCCGTGCCCCTTCGCGCTGACTAAAGTTTCGCGCCGCCACTCCGTAGACGCATTTACGCAACCCAACCGGTGTGAATGCAGAACCGGCACCGCCGGTCAGGAATGCGCCCCTGGATTCCCGTTCGTGATCGGCTCACCCGCCGGACACGAGCGTTTCACCTCGAAGGAAATCTCTTGAAACCGATGCTCTCTACAAGCATTGCTCGCGTAATGCTCGGGGCAAGCTGCGCGCTGTCGTTTGCCGCGCACGCCACGCTCGGCCAGAACGTCAGTACCGTCGACAGCGATCAGACACGCCTTCACGCAGTGGCGCATACCGCCAGCACGCAAAGTGCGTATTCGGTGCACCTGATGACGATGCCGTCCGGCACGCTGGTGCGCGAGTACGTGGCGCCCAACGGCATCGTCTTCGGTGTCGCGTGGCAAGGCCCGACGCTGCCGGATCTGAAATCCATGCTGGGCACCTCGTTCGACCAATACGTCGCCGCCACCGCAACGCGGCGCGGCACGCCGCTCGCGGTGTCCAGCAGCGACCTGGTGATCTATTCCGGTGGGCATCTGCGCGCGTTTGCCGGCTATGCCTATCTGCCGCAAGCGGTGCCTGCGGGCGTCGATGTCAGTGTCATTCAATAACGGAGCGGATCATGCGTCATACGTCTTCGTTCGTTACCTTGTTGTGCGCGGCGCTGCTCGCGTTGCTCGTGAGTGCCTGCGGCGGCGGAGGCGGGGGCTCCGGCGGTTCCGGTTCCTCGTCGAGTTCCGGCACGACGAGCCTTTCGGCCGGTCCCACCGTCACCAACACGTCGCCTTCGCCACAAGTGGTGGCCGCCAACGCGGTGCGCGTAACGGTCGATTCCGGCGTGAGCAATGTGCCGAACATGCCGTTCGTCAGCATCACGATTTGCGCGCCCGGCACCACCCAGTGTCAAACCATCGATCACATCCTGGTGGATACCGGTTCGTGGGGCGTGCGCGTATTTGCCTCGCAATTGCCCGCGTCGATGACGCTGCCGCAACAGAAGGACGCCTCGGGCAATCTGGTTGCCGAATGCATGCAGTTCTTCGACGGCTACACGTGGGGCGCGGTGAAGCTCGCGGACCTGCAGATCGCCGGTGAAAAAGCGGCCTCGCTGCCGATTCAGGTGATCGACCCGAACTACGCTTCGGTGCCGTCGGATTGCGCGAGCGTCGGCGCGTCGCGTAATACGCCGGGCACGTTGCAGGCCAACGGCATTCTGGGCATCGGCGTGTTCAAGCACGACTGCGGCGCGAACTGTGTGCAACAGGCGGTGGCCGGCACGTATTACGGCTGCAGCGGCACGTCCTGCACGTCGATTCCGCTCGCCGAAGCGCTGCAGGTCGCCAATCCGGTTCCGTACTTCACCACCGACAACAACGGTTCCATGCTGAGCCTGCCGATGGTGTCGGGCGGTGCGCAGTCCGTCAGCGGGCAACTGGTGTTCGGCATCGGTACGCAGACCAACAATTCGCTGGGCAGCGCGCAGGTAATCGGGGTGAGTCCGTCGAATGGCACCTTTACGACGGTGCAGAACGGCACGACGTATTCCAGCAGTATTCTGGACAGCGGCTCGACCGGTCTGTTCTTCCAGACCAGTGGCTTGCCGACGTGCGCGAGTCCCAATAGCGCGTACTACTGCCCGGTGTCGACCGAACCGTTGAGTGCAATGATCCAGGGGGCGAACGGCGTCACGAGCACGGTGAACTTCAGCGTCGGCAATGCCACGATGATCTCCCAGACGTACAGCGGCGATTCAGCGTTGCCGCTGCTGGCCGGACCGGCCTTCGTGACGTCGTCGATTTTCGACTGGGGCTTGCCGTTCTTCTACGGGCGCAACGTGTACGCCGCCGTCGAGCAGCAGCCGACACCGGGCGGGACGGGGCCTTACGTCGCGTATTGAGCGATATAGCGAGGCGTGCCTGTCGAGAAAGCCCGTTGCCGACTGATTCGGCAGCGGGCTTTTTATTTATGGTTGCGTACAGCGCGCAAGACGTGAGTGTTGCAACCGCACTAGCGACGTCGCGCGGCCCGCCCGGGCGGTGTTGTTTTGACGATGGTGGGTTCGGATTGCAACGGCGGTGTTGAAGAAGCGACCGCTTGCGTGGCGGGTGCCTGCGCGGAGTCCTGCGACACCACCACTTGGGCGACGGGTTGAGCCGGTTGTGGCGGCGGTTCTTGTGACACCACACCTTGCGCCACCGGCTGCATGGCGGGTGGCGCGGACGTCGTCTGCGGTGCGCCGGCCGCTGTCGTTTCTAACGGCGCCTGCACCGCCGCGGTTTCGCTCACCGGCGTCGCCGCTTCGCGCGGTTGCGTTTTGTCGCCGGCTGCCGCAATCACCCGATGCACGAACCGCAGTTTGTCCACGACCGGCGACGCCAGCGTGAACGGATAGCCGTCGGGCATGCCGAGACTGCGGTTCAGGCTGTTCAACGCATACGTGAGCGGAAACCAGCGTTTCATCAGATTCTCGAAGCTCGCATCTTCGACGGGCGTGCGGTCGGTCAGCGTCGGCTCGCTCGGGTCGTCGGGCAGCAAGGCGAGGCCGTACGAGGTCGACGTATCCAGCACGTCCACAATCAGCATGTAGTGCGCCCACGTCTCCGCCCAATCTTCCCAGGGATGCATCGTCGCATAGGCGCTGATATAGGAAGCCTGCCAGTCCTTCGGTGCGCCGTCGCGGTAGTAAGCCGTCAGCGCTTCGCCGTAGTCGGCCCGCTCGTCGCCGAACAGCTTGCGGTAGGGTTCGAGCCAGCGCGGATCGTTTTCGATCAACTGGCTGAAATAGTAGTGGCCCGTCTCGTGGCGGAAGTGGCCGAGGAGCGTGCGGTAGGGCTCGCCCATCGCGCTGCGCACTTTTTCGCGGTAGGCGTCGTCGGCTTCGGCGATGTTCAGCGTAATGAGACCATTGTCGTGGCCGGTCATGACGCGTTCGCCGTCGCCGCCGTCCTCGAGAAATTCGAATGCGAGGCCGTGCTCCGGATCGGTCTGGCGCGATGGAACGTCAAGGCCGAGCGCGGCCAGCGTGTACAGCAGACGCCGTTTCGCCATCTCCAGCCGGTACCAGTAGAGCCGGTTATCCGGCGCGCTCAGATTCGGTATCGTGAGGGTGAGCTGGCAGGCGCGGCACAGCGTGTCGGGCGAGTCGGCGGGGATCATCCAGTTGCAGACATTTTCGACCGCGTAGTTGTGGCACTGCCGGAACAGCGCGCCCCCGGCATTCGGATGCAGACTGCGCCAGCGGCCCTCGCCGGCCTCTTCGAAGGCGCTGATTTCGGCCAGTTCAGGCACATATCCGAGCAAGGCCTCGCACCGTTCGCAACGAACGTTTTCATAGAACACAAGGTGCGAGCAGCGATTGCAGTGGAAAGTTTTCATCGATCGGACCTGTTGATGGGTAGCAGTCGTGGAGCAGCAGGCGGGGCGTTGCACCAGCCGGCCGTATCCCGGCTGCCGGGCACCATTGCGCGCCTGCGAGAGCGAAGACGATGCGCAATCTTCATGCCGCATTTGCCAGACGTCACTGGTTTAACGCACATTACGTACATGATCGTGCATCGGCACTGCGCCGCTTTGGTGCGTGTCCGCCGAAAAGGCAGTAGAAAGGCGCGCAGATCGATCGACCGGACGGTCGGCAGAGGCGGCAAACTTCGCAGCAGTCGGTCGTCCGGGCAATACAGGCAGTTCGAGCGGTTTTTTGATCAACGGCATGAAGCTTGCTTTTTGGCGGGCTGCCATCCCTTGTCCAGGAGTCCGGTGTGTCCATACGCGTCGCGTTGAATCATGTCACACATTACCGCTACGACAGGCTGGTTGCGCTGTCGCCCCAGGTCGTGCGTCTCAGGCCTGCGCCGCATTGCCGGACCCCCATTCTGTCTTATTCGATGCGGGTCGAACCGGCTGAACACTTCATCAACTGGCAGCAGGACGCGTTTGCCAACTATCAGGCTCGCCTCGTATTCCCCGAGAAGACACGCGAGTTCAAGGTGACCGTGGATCTGGTCGCCGAGATGGCGGTCTACAACCCGTTCGACTTCTTTCTCGAACCGTCGGCGGAACAGTTTCCGTTCGAGTATGCGCCCGGCCTCGCGCTGGAACTCGCCCCGTACCGCGTCAAGCGGCCGATGACGCCGCGCTTCGCCGAGTTCGTCGCGAGTATCGACCGCACGCCGATGGCTACCGCGGACTTCCTCGTCGGACTGAACCAACGGCTGCAACGCGAGATCCGCTACCTGATCCGTATGGAGCCCGGCGTGCAGACGCCCGAGGAAACGCTCGTGAGCGCGGCGGGCTCGTGCCGCGATTCGGGGTGGCTGCTGGTCGAGACGCTCCGGCAACTGGGGCTGGCGGCGCGCTTTGTCTCCGGCTATCTGCTGCAACTCGCGCCCGACGTCAAATCTATCGACGGCCCGAGCGGCACCGAAGTCGACTTCACCGACCTGCACGCATGGTGCGAGGTCTACCTGCCCGGGGCGGGCTGGATCGGTCTCGATCCGACCTCCGGCTTGCTCGCCGGGGAGGGCCATATTCCGGTCGCCTGCACACCCGAACCCGGCAGCGCGGCGCCGATCTCCGGCGCAGTCGACGAATCCGAAGTCGAGTTCGAGCACACCATGTCGATCGAACGGGTCCTGGAGACGCCGCGCGTCACCAGGCCGTTCAGCGAAGCAGTGTGGAGCGACGTGCTGAAAATGGGCGAGCAGGTCGACCAGCGCCTCACCGAGATGGACGTGCGCCTGACGATGGGCGGCGAGCCGACCTTCGTGTCGGTGCGCGATCGCGACGCCGCCGAATGGAACACCGACGCGCTCGGCCCTACCAAGCGCGGCTACGCAGTCGCGCTGATGGACAAGCTGCGCTCGCGCTACGGCGCGAACGGCTTTCTGCACATCGGTCAGGGCAAGTGGTATCCGGGCGAACAGTTGCCGCGCTGGGCGATGTCGCTCTACTGGCGCGCCGACGGCGAGCCGTGCTGGCAAGACCCGGCGCTTTTCGCCGACGAACGCGAGCCGGGCACCTATACGGCCGACGACGCCCAACGGTTCCTCTCGCATCTGGCGACCAAGCTGTCGCTCGACACGGATTGCATCCAGCCCGGCTTCGAAGACGTCTGGTACTACCTGTGGCGTGAGCGCCGCCTGCCGGTCAACGTCGATCCGCTCGATGCGCGTCTGGACGACGAGCTGGAACGCGTGCGTCTGCGGCGCGTGTTCGATGCGGGCCTGGGCGGCGCGACCGGTTTTGTCCTGCCGCTCGCGCGCGAACGCGATGTGCCGAACGAGGCGCCAAAGTGGGTCAGCGGCCGCTGGTTCTTCCGCGACGAACGCATGTTCCTGATTCCCGGCGACTCGCCGATGGGTTATCGCTTGCCGCTCGATTCGCTGCCATGGGTGTCGAAGACCGACTATCCGTATCAGCACGCGCACGATCCGTTCGCGCCGCCGGTGCCGTTGCGCCCGGCCGCGCAATTGCGCATGCAATACGACAGCGACGGCGACGGGGAGTCCCGCCGCACCTTGAGTTCTGCCGATGCGCGGCGTGCGGCGGCGTTGTCGTCGTCGGCAGCGGATTTGCTGAGCGGCATGGCGGGCAGCGGCGTGCTGGCCTTTGCGCCTCAGCCGGGCGATCAGTCGCCGCCGGCAAAGGGGCAGTCGTCGAAGGAAACATTGCGCACGGCGATTTGCGTCGAAGCGCGCGACCCGAAACGCGCAGCCGGTCCGAAAGCGGAAACCGAAGCGTTCGGCAGCGGCCGCTCGCTGCTGCATGTGTTTATGCCGCCGCTCACCGAACTCGACGACTACCTCGATCTGCTCGCCGCGATCGAAGCGACGGCGGCCGAATTGCAGATGCAGGTGGTGCTCGAAGGCTATCCGCCGCCGCGCGATGCGCGCCTGAAGGTCCTGCAGGTGACGCCTGACCCGGGTGTGATCGAGGTGAACATTCATCCGGCTTCGAGCTGGGAGCAACTGGTCGACAACACGGAGTATCTGTATCAGTCCGCGGCGGAAAGCTATCTGAGCAGCGAGAAGTTCATGACCGACGGCCGGCATACGGGGACCGGCGGCGGCAATCACTTCGTGCTCGGCGGCGCGACGCCTGCCGATAGTCCTTTCCTGCGCCGTCCCGATCTGCTGGCGAGTCTGATCGCGTATTGGCACAACCATCCGTCGCTGTCGTATCTGTTTTCCGGGCTCTTTATCGGGCCGACCAGCCAGGCGCCGCGTGTCGACGAAGCGCGCAACGATCAGGTGTATGAACTCGAAGTGGCGTTCCGCGAGTTGCAGCGGCAGATTGATCTGCTCGGCGGCCGCGACAGCGCGAACCTGCCGGCGTGGATGATCGACCGCTCGTTGCGCAACATCCTGATCGACGTGACGGGCAACACGCACCGCGCCGAGTTCTGCATCGACAAACTCTATTCGCCCGATGGTCCGACCGGCCGCCTTGGCCTGCTCGAATTGCGCGGTTTTGAAATGCCGCCGCATGCACGTATGAGTCTCGTGCAGCAGTTGCTGCTGCGTGCGCTGGTGGCGCGCTTCTGGCACACGCCCTACACGCAGCGGCTCACGCGCTGGGGTACGGAGCTGCATGACCGCTTCCTGCTCGGCACCTTCGCGAAGATGGATTTCGACGATGTGCTCGGCGAACTCAATCAGGCGGGCTTCGCCTTCGAAAGCAGCTGGTTCGCGCCGCACTTCGAATTCCGCTTCCCGCTGGTCGGCGAGACCACGGTGGACGGCGTCTCGCTGACCATCCGCAATGCACTCGAACCCTGGCACGTGATGGGCGAGGAGGGGTCGCCGGGCGGCACGGTGCGTTACGTGGATTCGTCGGTGGAAAGGCTTGAAGTGCGCGCACTCGGTTTGAACGCCAACCGTCATGTGGTGACCGTGAACGGCGTGCCGGTGCCGTTGCAACCGACGGGCCGCGTCAGCGAATATGTGGCCGGCGTGCGTTTTCGCGCGTGGTCGCAACCCTCGGCGCTGCATCCGACCATCGGCGTGGATGCGCCGCTCACCTTCGACCTGATCGATACATGGACGGGCCGCTCGGTGGGCGGATGCCAGTATCATGTCGCTCATCCGGGCGGGCGCAACTATCAGACCTTCCCGGTCAACGCGTATGAGGCAGAGAGCAGGCGGCGCGCGCGCTTCTTCGCCTCGGGTCATACGCCGGGGCCGCTCACGGTCGGTGTACCGCAGCGCAGCCTCGAGTTTCCGTTCACGCTGGACCTGCGCTACTGGTAACCTGGTAGACTGAAAAAAAAGCGGCAGCCCACCTTTAAGAACGACACGACCTTGGCCTTTCAATCGACTTTTCCCTTCGAAACGTCCGCCGCCCGCGCGGACGCTTCGTCCTTATTACGGCTCTTGCCGGCTTCCGAAGGACATTGGGACGAGTTACGCGACGCCTCAGGCGCGTTGCGCGAACCGTGGCGGCAATTCTTCGAGCGGCTCGGCGAAGACGGCATCGCGCGTTTGGAAGATCACTACGCGTCGATCGCGCAGCAGATCCGCGACAACGACATCAGCTACAACGTCTACGCGGATAACGGCGAGCCGCGCCCGTGGGCGCTCGACCTGCTGCCGTTCCTGATCAGCGAGGCCGAGTGGGCGCATATCGAGCGTGGCGTGACGCAGCGCGCCCATCTGCTCAATGCCATCGTCGCCGATATTTATGGGCCGCAGAGCTTGCTTGAGCGTGGGCAGTTGCCGCCCGCGCTGGTGTTCGGGCATCCGGGCTATCTGCGATCCGTGAAAGGCTTCACGCCGCCTGGCGGACAGTACCTGCAGGTGGTTGCCGTCGATCTGGCGCGTACGCCCGACGGTAACTGGACCGTCATGGCGCATCGCACCGAGGCGCCGTCCGGCCTGGGTTATGCGCTGGAAAACCGGCTGATCGTGTCGACGCTGTTCGCCGAACCGTTCCGCGCGATGCGCGTGAGCCGCCTCGCGCCGACTTATTCGCAACTGATCGCGACGCTCGCGCAGGCCGCACAAGCCACGATGGCGCACGACAGTTCCGGCGCCGATGGTTTGCCGCATATTGCGTTGCTCACGCCTGGACCATTTAGCGAAACCTACTTCGAGCACGTGTTTCTCGCGCGCTATCTCGGCGTCACGCTGGTCGAAGGCAAAGACCTGACCGTGCGTGACGACATGCTGTATCTGAAAACGCTCGCCGGTCTCGAACGCGTGCACGTCGTGCTGCGCCGTCTGGACGACGCGTTCTGCGATCCGGTCGAACTGCGCGCGGATTCGAGCATCGGCGTGCCGGGCCTGTTGCAGGTGATGCGCGCGGGCAATGTGATCGTGTCGAACGTGCCGGGCTCGGGCTTTGTCGAATCACCGGCCTTGCATGGCTTTCTGCCGGGCATCGCCGAGGTTCTGCTCGACGAGGACCTCGTGCTGCCGAGCGTGGCGACCTGGTGGTGCGGCGAAAAGGCGGCGCGCGTCCACGCATTCGGGCGGCTGGACGAAGCGTTCATCGTGCCGACGTGGCCGGTCGCGGCGCGCGATGCGCCACCTGGCATCGAGCACGGCAGGCAACGGCTATCGACATGGCGTGAACGCATCGAAGCGATGCCCGACGCCTATACGATCCAGCAGCCGCAACGCTTTTCCTGCACGCCGCGTTACGAAGACGGCACCATCGGCCGTCGGCCATCGGTGTTGCGTGTGTATGCGATTGCCGACGTCAACGGCGGCTGGCATGTGATGCCAGGTGGCTTCACGCGAATGGCCGCCGAGCGCCGGGCGACCGTGTCGATGCAATACGGCGGCAGCAGCGTCGACACGTGGGTATTGTCGAGTCAGCCGACGTCGACCTTCACGCTGCTGCCTTCGCCGATGCAACCCGCCGATCTCGCGCGCAAGCATCGCACCGTGTCGAGCCGCGCGGCGGAAAATCTGTTCTGGGCCGGACGCTACGGCGAACGCGCGGAAAACAATGTGCGGCTGTTGCGGCTGATTCTCGGCTCGCTGGAAGGCAACGATGCCGACGCGATGTTCCCGACCCTGGTCGAGCTTGCGATGCATTGCGGTCTCGTGCAAGCCGGCGACATGTCCTCGCCGTATTCGCCGCAAGCATTCGAGCGCGCGCTGGTCGCGAATCTGAGTGAGAGCACCGGCGCTGCGGGCATTGGTCAGAACCTCAGTTGCCAGGCACGGGCGAATGGCGAAGTGCGCGGGCGTCTGTCGAACGATCACTGGCGCACGATTCTCGCGGCGCGTAATGACTTCCGCGATGCGTTGCAGACCTTGATGCCGGCTGCGGGTCTCAATGGCAATGGCGGTGGTGGTGGCGGCAGCGGTAGTGGTTCATCGCAGAGCGGCGCGAATGGCAACGGTCGCGCTGAGCGCGGCGAACGCTACGATCGTTACGACCGCGTGACGCTGATGAACGCGCTCGAGCACCTGTCGGTGCAGCTATCGGCGATCAGCGGCGCGCAAGGTGACCGCATGACACGCGACGAAGCGTGGCGTCTGCTATTTGTCGGACGGCACATCGAACGCGTGTCGGCGATGACGTCGTTTGTGCGTGTGGTCGCCGATAAGGGCCAACTCTCGACGCCGGCCGGATTCGATCTGCTGCTGCAATTTTTCGACAGCACGTTGACATATCGCTCGCTGTATCCGGGCCGTTTCGAAGTGCCGGCCTTGCTCGACCTGCTGGTGATCGAGCCGACTAACCCGCGCGGCGTCTATGGCGTTTATGAGCGCCTGCGCAAGAAACTCGACGAGATCGCCGTGGCCGCGGGCAGTATGCGGCATCGTCCGTTTGCGGAATTGATGCCGCCTGCCGCTTCTTTACCGGCGCTCGAATTGCTCTGCGCCATCGACGAAAACGATTCATACGCCGACCTGATTACGGTGTGCGATCAGATTGGCGGCTATGTCGGCGCGGCGGCGCATGAGATCAGCGCGCGCTATTTCAGTCATGCCAGTACGGTGGCATCGCAGGTGTGGTCATGAAGAATACACCGACCGTGTTGTCCGTTTCGCATCGCACGACTTACCACTACTCCACCTATGTGGAGACCGCCCAGCATCTCGCGACGATCCGGCCGATCGCCTGTGCGTGGCAGCGTGTGGTCTCTCACAGCGAAAAGATCGAACCGGAGCCGTCGTATCAGACCAGCCGTATCGACGCATTCGGCAATGACGTTCTGTACTTTGCGCTGGATGCCCCGCACGAACGCCTGCAACTCGTCAGCGAAACCACGGTGGCGCTGACGCCGCGCTGGACCGATCTCGACCCCGACGAGACGCCTGAATGGGAAGAGGTGGCGGACGCGTTGCGTTTCTGGGTAGGCGGCGAATTCCGGCCCGAAGTGGAGTTCTGCTTTGCGTCGCCGAACATCGTGCCGCGGCCGTCGTTGCGCGCTTATGCGCTGCCGAGCTTTCCTCCTGGCATGCCGATTGTGGCGGGGGCGATCGATCTGATGCACCGGATTCACGAAGACTTCGCGTACAAACCGTCGGCGACGATGTTCGATACGCCGGCCGACCGGGCTTTCGAATTGAAGAGCGGGGTATGCCAGGACTTCGCGCAGGTGATGATCGGTTGTTTGCGTTCGCTGGGTTTGCCGGCGCGTTACGTGAGCGGTTATCTGCGTAACGATCCGCCGCCTGGGCAGCCGCGGTTGATCGGCGCGGATGCCTCGCATGCGTGGGTGTCCGTTTATTGTCCCGAGAGTGGCTGGATCGATCTCGACCCCACCAATGACGTGCTCGCCGATATGGATCACGTGACGCTCGCAATCGGGCGTGACTATAGCGACGTGTCGTTGCTGCGCGGGATGATCCTGGGAGGCGGGGCGCATCGGGTTGAAGTGGGGGTGACGGTGTTGGCGCTTTAAGCCGCCGCTTTTACCGGCTGCTTCAACTCGCTTTAGCCCTTCGTTTAGCCCTTCATTTAGCTCTTCAGCAAGCCGCTTTCTGGTCAGACGAACTCACTCCACGTGCCGCGCGTCCGTTGCGGCACGCTCTTTTATCCCGCTTCCGGGAAAACCCTCTCTCATCATTCCCATTCACCGGGAATCCATTTTTTGAAATCCGAGAATGTTCTGGCATTCTGATTCCATTATTCATTGTGGGTAGTTTTCATCGTGAACGCGGAACAGAGTGTGACAGGGGCTGAACGGGTGCTGCTGGTGCTGGCGGCGCTCGCCAGTCATGGCAAGGCCATGTCGGTCAAGGACCTGCTCGCTGTCACCGGTCTCGCACAAAGTACGCTGTATCGGCAGATCGCCTTGCTCAAGCGTTGGGGTTTCGTCGCTGAAAACGCGGGTCATTACGCGCCGGGTCCGATCAGCCTGCAGCTCGCGCTCGGCTTCGACGTGAATTCGCTGCTCGTCGAAGCGAGCCGTGCGGAAATGCAGCAATTGGCGCGTGCGTCGCAGGAAAGCATTGGGCTGGTGGTCGCGGTCAAGCATCAGGTGATGTGCCTGGAAATGGTCGACAGCCAGCACTCGTTGCGCTGCTCGTTCGAAAAAGGCCGCGCCGTACCGCTAAAAGCCGGCGCTTCGGCGAAATCGTTGCTGGCATTCATGGCCGACAAGGCGCGCACTGAAGTGCTCGATAGCGTCTTCGACAACGACCCCGCCGGCCGTGCCGCAATCGAAGCCGAACTTGAACAGATTCGCGCTCAAGGCTACGCCGTCAGCGACAGTGAAGTCGATCCGGGCGTGTGGGGCGTGAGCGCCCCGATATTTCATCGCAGCGGACGCGGCGCCGGAAGCAGCGCGTCGATTACGCTGATGGCGCCGTCCACGCGCGCCATCGGCCGCGAAAGCCAATTCATCGACGGGACGCTACGTACGGCCCGCGCTATTTCCGAGCATATGCAAACCGATTGATCGGGCAGGGCCGCTCGCGGCCATATTCGATCTGGATACCGAACGAACTGAACGACCACCAGGAGCCTTCCCATGAAACTGAATCGACTGTTGTCCCTCGCATGCGTCACGTTTGCGGTGACGTTTGCCGGCTTTTCCGGTGCAGCGTCCGCACAAACGCCGGACGTGCTGAACGTCGCTACCGACGCGACCTTCCCGCCGATGGAGTACACCGAAAACGGCGCACGTACCGGCTTCGACGTCGACATGATGAATGCGCTCGCGAAAGCCATGGGCAAACGCGTGCAATGGACCGATATCGACTTCAAAGGCCTGATTCCGGGCTTGATCGCGCATCGTTTCGACGCGGCGATCTCCGGCATCTACATCACTGATGAGCGCGCGAAAGTGGTCGACTTCACCGATTCGTACTATGCCGGCGGTCTGGTCGCGCTGGTGAAAAGCGATTCGCCGATCAAGTCGGTCGCCGATCTGAACGGCAAGAAAGTGTCGGTTCAGGTGGGCACGAAGTCGGTCAACTTCCTGCGCGACAACTTCCCGCAAATCAACCGCGTCGAAGTCGAAAAGAATCAGGAGATGTTCGACCTGGTCGGTATCGGCCGTGCTGACGCTGCTGTGACCGGCAAACCGGCCGCCTATCAACTGGTGAAGACGCGCGGCGGTTTCCGCGTACTCGATAAACCGCTGACCACCGAAGCCTACGGCATCGCCGTGCGCAAGGACGAACCGCAACTGAAGGCGGCATTCAACACGGCGCTGGCGAAGATCAAGGCCGATGGCACGTACGCGGCGATCGTCAAGAAGTGGTTCGGCGCCACCGCGCAATAACCGGCTGGGCAGACATAATGGAACTCGATTTTTCGCCGGTAATTGCCGGCTGGCCGGACATCATGCATGGCGCACTGGTGACGGTCGAAGTGACCGCCGCGGCACTCGCGCTGAGCTGCGTGCTGGGCCTGTTGATCGGCATCGGCCGGCTTACGCCGAAGCGGCGCATCGTGTACGGCTTCTGTACCGCGTACCTGACGTTCTTCCGCGGCACGCCGTTGCTCGTGCAACTTTTCCTGCTGTTTTTCGGCTTGCCGCAATTCGGCATTCTATTGCCGGCTTTCGTGTGCGGGATGCTTGGGCTCGGCCTGTATTCGGCAGCCTATGTATCGGAGATCGTGCGCGGTGCGATTCAGTCGGTGGAACGCGGGCAGATGGAAGCGGCGCGTTCGATCGGCATGTCGTCGGGTCAGGCAATGCGCGCAATCATTCTGCCGCAGGCGATTGTGCGAATGATCCCGCCGCTCGGCAATGAGTTCATCGCGCTGATCAAGAACTCGGCGCTGGTGTCGCTGCTGACGATCGACGATCTGATGCACGAAGGCCAGAAGATCATCAGCGTGTCGTACCGTTCGCTCGAAGTGTATCTGGCCATCGCGCTGGTGTATCTGGTATTGACGCAGGTAACGAATTACGCGCTGCATCGTGTGGAGCGCCGCTTGCGTGCAGGAGGGATGGTGCAATGAATACCGTAGCCAAAGTAGAGGAACCTATCGTCAGCATTCGCGGGCTGACCAAATCGTTCGGCTCGCATACCGTGCTGAACGGCATCGACTTCGATATTCAGCCGCAGCAGGTGGTGGTCGTGATCGGGCCGAGCGGCTCGGGCAAGAGTACTTTCCTGCGTTGCTGCAACGGGCTTGAACAGGCAGAGGGCGGCACGATCGATATCTGTGGGCATCGGCTGGTCGATCATGGAGCGATGCTCAAGGAGCGTTCGCTGAATGCGCTGCGCACCGAAGTGGGCATGGTGTTTCAGTCGTTCAATCTGTTTCCGCACCTGTCCGTGCTGCATAACATCACGGTTGGTCCGCGGATGTTGCGTGGCGCCAGCAAGGCCGAAGCCGAAGCAACTGCAATGGCGTTGCTGGAAAAAGTCGGGCTTGCTCACAAAGCGCATGGGATGCCGGCGAGTTTGTCGGGCGGTCAGAAGCAGCGTGTTGCCATCGCTCGCGCATTGGCGATGCAGCCACGCGTGATGTTGTTCGACGAACCCACGTCCGCGCTCGACCCTGAACTGGTCGGCGAAGTGCTGCAAGTGATGAAGCTGCTTGCGAGCGAGGGCATGACGATGGTCGTCGTCACGCACGAAATGGGGTTCGCGAAGGAGGTCGCCGATGTGGTGGTGGTGATGGACGGCGGCGTGATCGTCGAGGCGGGGCCACCTGCTGAGATTTTCTCGGCGCCTTCGCAGCCACGCACACGGGCCTTTTTGCAGGCGGTGTTGTCGCGCGCATGAGAGTTCCATTCGATGACAAGGTGTGGAGCGGCCGTTCCGATGAAGGTGAGCCCGGCGACACGCGGCGTATTTTCAATCAGGTCGCGCCGTTCGGCGGCGCGGCACGGCATGAGGATGTTTTTCGTGGTGCGCCGTGCATGGGAAGCGATACGCCGGTGATCGTCGGCTTTGGCTCCGATGAAGGGGTGCGGCGCAATCAGGGGCGCGTTGGCGCGGCTCACGCGCCGAAGGAGTTGCGTCGAGCGCTGGCCGGTTTACCGGCGAAAGCATCGATGGCGGCGCTCGCCGATGCGGGTGATGTGGTGTGCGACGACGGTGACCTCGAAGGCGCGCAGGCGGAACTCGCGAATGTAGTGAGCGAGGTGCTCGCGAGCGGCGGGCGGCCGTTGGTGTTCGGCGGCGGCCATGAGGTCGCGTGGGGGACGTATAGCGGTTTTCGTTTGCATCAGGATCGCGTGGATGAGGCAGCGAGCCGAGGTGCTGAGGCCGCGGCCACTTCGGTAACGCCAGTGGCTGCGGATGCGCAAGCAAGTGCGGGTGCGAGTTCGGCAGTCATGTCGGCAACTGCAACCCGCCAACTACTCATCATCAACTTCGACGCCCACTTCGATCTGCGCCAGAAACGGCCGGCCAATTCGGGCACGCCGTTCGATCAGATCGCGAACGACTGCGCCGAGCGGGGTGTGCCATTCAACTACGCCTGCTTTGGTATCAGTGATCTGGGCAACACCGCTTCACTGTTCGCGCATGCAGAACGACTTGGCGTGCGTTACGTGCTCGACGTTGACATGCAGGAGCCGCAATTGCCGCAGCGTCTGGATGACCTGCAGCAATTGCTGGATTCAGCAGACGACGTCTACCTGACCATCGATCTCGACGTGCTCCCGGCCGCTACCGCGCCGGGTGTGTCGGCGCCTGCCGCGTTGGGCGTGCCCTTGTCGGTGGTCGAAGCGATGGTGCAGCGCGTGCGTGCCTCGGGCAAACTGCGCGTGGCGGATATTGCGGAGTACAACCCGTCGCTCGACCAGGATAAGCGCACGGCGAGGGCTGCGGCACGATTGGCGTACCGGCTGCTTTAACACGGGCTGATCGCACAGGGCAGGGCAGTGCACTGCCCCAAACAGAACGGCTCACCGGATTGCTCCGGCGAGCCGTTTTCCATTTCGGGCGCGCGTAGTTACCGCGCGAACGCCCCAAGCGACAGGAGCGAAATCACTTTTTGGGAAATATTCATCGTACAAAAAGGAAACTTGACAGTGTGCGTATGCACTCATACACTGCCCAACATGAACCGTCCTCTCTCTTACGACGAATGCAATTGTTTCGCGCTGCGCCAGGCGGCGCGGCACGTCACGCAGATCTACGAGCGCCATCTCGGCCAGGTCGGGCTAACGGCTGCGCAGTTCACGATTCTCGCCAAGCTCGCGCGCACGCCGAACCTGCCGATAATGGAGCTCGCGGATTCCATGGTCATGGAGCGCACCACGCTGGTCCGCGCCATGAAGCCGCTACAGCGCGACGGGTTGGTGGTCTCCGAATCGGCGGAGCATGACGGCCGCACCTTTCTGTTCAGCCTGACGGAGAAGGGCGAAACGACCTTCGATCAAGCGGCCATTGCATGGCGCGCCGCGCAAGACGAGTTCGAAGAAAAGTTCGGCCACGCGCGCGCCAAGGCGCTGCGCGCCGAGCTTTTCAACATCACGGGATAGATGAGACCTACGAGCTCGTTTCGACGAGCGTTGGTATGCCTGATTATGTGCATACGCACTCACGAAAAGGAAGCGCAGCGATGGAAGGTCTTTTAGACGACGACTGCTTTGCGATCCGCCAGGCCGCACGTTATGTGTCGCAGCTTTACGACCGCCACCTGGAGAATGTCGGCCTCACCATTACGCAGTTTTCGCTGATGGGGCGCCTGAAACGCGTGGGTCCGATGACCATGAAGCAACTGGCGGAAGCCATGCGCATGCAGCGCACCACGCTGGTCCGCACGATCCAGCCGCTGCGGCGCAACGGTTTAGTGTCGAGCGAGACACTCGGGGCCGACGCTCGGGCGTTCTCGATTGCGCTGACGGCGGCCGGCGACGAGCGTTTGCAGGAAGCGCGCAAGCATTGGTATGCGGCGCAAGCCGAATTCGAAAATCGCTTTGGCGAGCAGCGCGCAGCGGCATTGCGTTCCGAGTTATTAGCGATCACCAGCGATCCTGTTTGAATCAGGCCCGTGCGAAGCGGGCCACGCCCGGCGCAATATAACGCGCCGTTTTTTTAGCTCAACGAGTGCATACGCACATACGAACATCATGTCCACTACACCCTCGACTATTGCACCGCCCAGCGTGGCAAACGCCGCCAAGCCGGCACGGCGCATTCCGTGGATGCTGCTCGCGGTCATCACGGTGCTCGCCGTGCTGGCGCTTGCGGTGTCGTATTGGTTCTTTGTCGGCCGCTTTGTCGAAACGACGGACGATGCCTATGTCGGCGGCGATGTGACCGTGATGTCGCCGAAAGTGAACGGCTTCGTCACGGACGTGCTGGTACGCGACAACCAGTTCGTCCATGCGAATCAGGTGCTGATCCGGCTCGATGCGCGCGACTACGACGCGCGCCTCGCGCAGGCCAGCGCGGAAGTCGAGAGTGCACAGGCCGCCGTCACCGAGTTGCAGGCGAAGAAGTCCTTGCAGCTTGCCACCATCAACGAGCAGGCCGCCGAGGTTCGCGCGTCCGGCGCCGAGTTGACGCGCAGCGCCGCCGATCAGACGCGCTATCGCGAACTGGTGAAGGACGATGCGGTATCGAGCCAGGTCGTGGAACGCGCGGACGCCGATCTGACCAAGGCGCATGCCGCGGTCGACCGCAGCAGCGCGGCCTTGATCGCGGCGCAACGGCAGATCGCCGTGCTCGACGCCCAGATCGGCGACGCCCAGGCTCGCATCGCCACCGCCCAGGCGGCGCAGCGCGTCGCGGCATTGAACGTGGAATACACCACGATCCGCTCGCCGATTGACGGTTACGTCGGCAATCGCACCGCGCGGGTCGGGCTGCTGGCGAACACGGGTGTGTCGCTGCTGACCGTGGTCCCCTCGAGTGGCCTGTGGATCGACGCCAACTTCAAGGAAGACCAGTTGAAGGAGATGCATGTCGGCGATGGCGTCGACGTCGATCTCGATGCATCGAGCAAGCGGATTCACGGCGTGGTTGAGAGTCTCGCGCCTGCGACCGGCGCGACCTTCAGCGTGCTGCCGGCGGAGAACGCCACCGGCAACTTTACGAAGATCGTGCAGCGGGTGCCGGTGCGGGTGCGCCTCGATGTGCCGAAGGACATGCAAGACGCGCTGCGCCCCGGGCTTTCCGCGACGGTGAAGGTGCATGTCGGCGCCCGCAACGCGCCGGAGCAGGGATAAATCGATCATGGCTCAAGCCCCTGCTTATTTCGCCAATCCCGCCGACCAGCCGACGCGCACCAAGTTCTTCGCGTTCGCATTGATGTGCCTCGGGTTTTTCATGGCGACGCTCGATATCCAGATCGTTGCATCCTCGCTCAAAGACATCGGCGGTGGTTTGTCCGCGAGTCAGGACGAGCTCTCGTGGGTCCAGACGTCCTATCTGATCGCCGAAATCCTCGTCATTCCGATGTCGGGCTGGCTTACGCGGGTGTTCTCCACACGTTGGCTGTTTGCGTTTTCCGCGCTCGGCTTCACGATCACCAGCATGCTGTGCGGTCTCGCATGGGACATCAACTCGATGATCCTGTTTCGCGGTTTGCAAGGTGCGCTCGGCGCGGCGATGATTCCGACCGTTTTCACCACAGCGTTCGTGCTGTTTCCCGGCAAACAAAGGCTGATTGCATCTACTACCATTGGTGCGCTGGCCACGCTCGCGCCGACTATCGGCCCGGTGATTGGCGGCTGGATCACGTCGCAATGGTCATGGCATTGGCTGTTTTATCTGAACCTTGTGCCGGGCATCGCCGTTACGCTGCTGGTGCCGAAATATGTCCACATCGACAAAGCCGATCTTTCCTTGCTGAAAAAAGGCGATTATCTCGGCATCCTGCTGATGTCCGGTTTTCTCGGCTGCCTCGAGTATGTACTGGAAGAGGGCCCACGCAAGAACTGGTTCGGCGACGACGTGATCGTGCTGTGCACGTGGGTGTCGGCGATCTGCGGTTTCCTGTTCCTCGTGCATGCGTTTACCGCGAAAGAACCGATCGTCGATTTGCGCGCATTGGCGATTCGTAACTTCGGCATCGGCAGTCTGCTGTCGTTCATTACCGGGATCGGGATTTTCTGCACGGTGTTTTTGACGCCGGTGTTTCTCTCACGCGTGCGTGGCTTCGATTCGCTGCAGACCGGCTTGGCGTTGCTGTCGGTCGGCTGCTTTCAGTTGCTTGCGCTGGTGGCGTATTCGACGCTGGCCCGTGTCATCGATATGCGCTGGCTGATGGTGTTCGGCCTCGTTCTGTTCGGTGTCGGATGCTATCTCTACGTGCCGTTGACCAGTCAGTGGGGCTGGAAGGAACTGCTGATACCGCAGGCGTTGCGCGGCATCGGCCAGCAGTTCTGCATTCCGCCCATCGTCACGATGGCGCTCGGCTCCTTGCCGCCTTCGCGTCTGCGCTCCGCGAGCGGGTTGTTCAATCTGATGCGCAATCTCGGCGGCGCGATTGGCATTGCCGTGAGCAGCACCATGCTCAACGATCGTTTGAATCTTCATTACGAGCGGCTCGACGAGCATTTGAGCGCGGGCCGGCCAGTGGTCGAGTCGATTTTGCAGCAGCAAAGCGCGCACTTCGCGGCGGTCGGCGGCGATGCGCTGAATGCGGCCAATGCAGGTCTCGGCGAGTTGCATGCGTTGCTGATGCGCGAAGCCCTCGTGCTCACGTTCTCCGACACCTTCTTTGTGCTGTCGCTCTGTTTTGTCGTCGGTTTGCTGAGCGTGCTGTTCTCGCGCCCGTTCGGCAATACCGCGCCGCCGCCCGATGCTCATTGAGGAATTCAGCATGAAATCAATCGTTATTAACGTACTGGCGGGCGCAGCGCTGCTGACG
Source organism: Paraburkholderia caffeinilytica (assembly GCF_046030355.1). Classification (GTDB taxonomy): domain Bacteria; phylum Pseudomonadota; class Gammaproteobacteria; order Burkholderiales; family Burkholderiaceae; genus Paraburkholderia; species Paraburkholderia caffeinilytica_B. The sequence continues at coordinate 397,733 of NZ_JAQQCQ010000003.1, read as the reverse complement.
CTCGCGGCATGCGCGGTGCAACCAGAGCCGCATGCGGATCTGCCGCATACGGTTCAAACCGTCGCGCCGACCGCGTGGAATGTCGATGCCCCGCAAGACAGCGTAAGCGCCGATACGTGGTGGGCGCAGTTCGGCGACCCTGTGATGCATCAACTGGTGGAATCGGTACTGACGGGCAATCTCGACGTGCAGGCTGCGGTGGAGCGCGTCAAGCAGGCGCAGGATCTCGCGACGCAAAATCGCGCGGCATTGCTGCCGGAGCTGAACGCCAGCGCGACCGCGTCCGACTCTCGCCAGAACACACCGCCACCGCTCGGCTATGTGCGTCAGGCCGGAATCGGCCTGACGGCGAGCTGGACGCCGGACGTCTTCGGCGGCGAACGTCTTGCTGTGCTGGCCGCCGAAGCGCAAGTGTCAGGTCGGCAGGCGGCCTTGAATCAGCTGCGGCTGGCACTCGCGGCGAACGCCGCGGCGGCGTATATCGATCTACGCTGGGCCCAATCGCAATTGCAGATTCTTGGCGATAACGAACAGATTCGCGCGCGCGCCCTGAAACTCACGCAGGAGCGCTTGCATTACGGACTATCGACACAACTCGACGTCGCACGCGCACAGAACCAGTTGGAGGATTTGCAAGCGCAGATCCCGCGCATGCAGTCGGCCGTGCAGCATCAACTGAGTCTGATCGCGGTGTATTCGGGACGTACGCCGGAGAGCGTCGATAGTCTGCTGCTCGCTAACGCACGCGACATTCCGGTGCCTGCGCAAAGCGTGCCGCAGATGCTGCCGTCCGACGCGTTGCTGCAGCGGCCCGACGTGCGCAACGCTTACGCCACGGTCGAACAACGCGCGGCGGAGGTGGGTGTGTCCAAAGCGCAGCGCTATCCGCAGTTCAGGCTCAATCTCGCCGATGGCTTGCTGGCGTCGTCGTATCTTGGCTTGCCGACGCTGACCGACAACCTCTTCAGCGCCGCACTGAATGCAACCAGTCCGATCTTCAACGCCGGCCGCATCACCGCGAACATCGACGCGAGCGAGAGCCGGATGCGCGAGTCGCAACTCGGCCTGCAGCAAACCATGCTGCAGGCGCTCAAGGAAATCGAGGACAACCGCAGCGATCTGGTGAACGGCGCGGTGCAGGTGCAACGCCTGGGCGGCGCGCTCGATGCGTCGAATCATGCGTTGCGTCTGTCGAGCGAACTGTACAAGGGCGGTGCGACGGATTTTCTCGACGTGCTCGCCGCGCAGGAAGCGTATCTGCGTGACGCGGAATCGCTGAATCAGGCCAAACGCGAGCATGCGCTCGCAGCCGTCGCGCTGTACCGCTCGCTCGGCGGCGGCTGGGATGTGCCCGGCACGGTCACGGCGGCATCGGCGAATTGATGGGCGTGACGGGGTGGCGAAAGCAGTAGTCCAACTGGAGAGGAACGATGAGTACGCGAGAAGTAGTGATCTGCAATCCGGTGAGAACGCCGATCGGCGCATTCGGCGGATCGCTGAAAGATGTACCCGCAACCGAACTCGGCGCCGTCGCGGTGCGGGAGACGCTGCGGCGCAGCGGCCTCGATCCGGCCGCGCTGGCCTCGGTGGTGATGGGCAACGTGATTCAGGCCGGCAATAAGATGAACCCGGCGCGTCAGGCATCGATTGGCGCCGGCGTGCCGGTGGCCGTGCCGGCGTTGACGGTCAATCGTGTGTGCGGTTCCGGCGCGCAGGCGATTGCGTCCGCAGCCCAGGAAATCTGGCTTGGCCTCGGCGATGCGGCCGTGGCCGGCGGCATGGAAAACATGGACCGCGCGCCGTATCTGCTCGACGGCGGCCGCTGGGGGTACCGGATGGGCAACGCGCAAATCCACGACAGCCTGCTGCGCGACGGCCTGAACGACGCGTTTTCCGGCGAGCATTCCGGCTGGCATACGGAGGACCTCGTCACGCAGTTCGATCTCACACGCGAAACGCAGGACCGTTGGGCCGCGCGTTCGCAACAACGTTTTGCCGCAGCGCAGGCGCGCGGCGATTTCGACGCCGAACGGGTCGCCGTCGAGATTCAGGGGCGCAAAGGTCCGCAGCAGGTTACGAGCGATGAACAGTCGCGTCCGGACACCACCGTCGAAACGCTCGCCAGATTGCGTCCGGCATTCCGCCCGGACGGCACGATTACCGCAGGCAACGCGCCGGGATTGAACAGCGGTGCAGCCGCCATGCTGGTCGCTGAACGTGGATTTGCCGAGGCGCGCGGTATTGAGCCGTTTGCGCGGCTGGTGGCGTACGGTGTCGCGGCCGTCGAGCCAGGCATGTTCGGTCTGGGTCCGGTGCCGGCGGTGCAGATGGCGCTGGCTCGCGCAGGGTGGCAACTCGAGGACGTCGAACGCTTCGAGATCAATGAAGCATTCGCCGCCGTGCCGCTCGCGGTGGCGCGCAGACTCGGCATTGCGGAGGAGTTGATCAACGTGCAAGGCGGGGCAATCGCGCACGGGCATCCGATCGGCGCGACCGGTGCGGTATTGACGACGCGCCTGTTGCATTCGATGCGCCGCGACGGCCTGAAACGCGGCGTCGTGACGTTGTGCATCGGTGGCGGGCAGGGGATTGCGCTGGCGTTGGAAGTGATCTGAGATCGGCTGCTGCGGCGCGTTGCGGTGCGCGGAACCGCTAACGTGCCGCAGCCATATCAATGCCGGTTAGATGCGGCGTGCATCAATCGCGCTATGCTGCCTGGCAAATGGTCGTCGCTCTCTATCTAAAGTTTTTCCTCCAGCGCGAGTTTCGATTAGCATCATTGCCACTTTCACAAGAACATCAAGAGACATGGCACTGATCGCTCGAAACATCCTCGGTATGGCCGTACTGTTGCTCATCGCTTTCATCTTTTCGACTAACCGGCGTGCCATCCGCTTACGGACTGTAATTGCGGCGCTGCTCGCGCAGATCGGCATCGGCGCCTTCATTCTCTTCGTACCGATCGGCAAGACGGTCCTTGCGGCGGCTGCATCCGGCGTCAATCACGTACTCGGCTATGGCAACGCGGGCATCGAGTTCCTGTTCGGCGGCCTCGTGCAAGCAAAGATGTTCCAGGTCTTCGGCGACGGCGGCTTCGTTTTCGCCGTGCGCGTGCTGCCGGCCATCATCTTTGTGACCGCGTTGATCTCCGTGCTGTACTACATCGGCGTGATGCGCTGGATCGTGATCGTGCTCGGGACGATATTCCAGAAGTTGCTCGGCGTATCGAAGCTCGAATCTTTCTCGGCCGTTACCACGATTTTCCTCGGGCAAAGCGAAATGCCGGCCGTGGTCAAACCGTTCACGCGCGACATGACCGGCGCCGAACTGTTTGCGGTGATGTCGAGCGGCATGGCGGCGGTTGCCGGTTCGGTGCTGGCGGGCTATGCGGGCCTCGGTGTGCGGGTTGAATATCTGCTGGCCGCATCGTTTATGGCGGTGCCGGGCGGCTTGCTGTTCGCCAAGATCATTCACCCGACCACGGAACCGAGCCGCGTCCACCTCGAGCACCTGAGCTTCGACGAAAAGCGCCCCGCCAATGTGATTGAAGCCGCGAGTTCCGGCGCGACAGTGGGTCTGAAAATCGCCGTGATGGTCGGTGCGATGCTGATCGCATTCGTTGGCCTGATCGCGTTGCTCAACGGCATTGTGGGCGGCATAGGCGGCTGGTTCGGCCATCCGCAACTGTCGATGCAGTCGGTGCTCGGCACGGTCTTCGCTCCGCTCGCGTATCTGATCGGTGTGCCCTGGAACGAGGCTGCAATCGCCGGCAATTTTCTTGGCCAGAAGATCATTCTGAATGAATTCGTCGCCTATGCGTCGCTGTCGCCGTATCTGAAAGATGCTGCGAGCGTGAGCGCGGCCGGTTTGCAGGCGCTCGATCCGCGTACCCTTGCTATCCTGTCGTTTGCGTTGTGCGGCTTTGCGAACTTTGCGTCGATCGCGGTGCTGACGGGCGGTTTTAGCGCCGTCGCGCCCGAACGCCGCGCCGAAGTCGCGCGCTATGGCCTGCGTGTCGTGCTCGCCGCGACGCTTTCCAACCTGATGAGCGCTACGATTGCGGGCATGTTCCTGACGCTGAATTGAAATGAGGATGGTTGCATGAACATGGAACAACTGCTGGAACGCGCGGGTGTCGCGCGAGAAAAGGCCTATGCGCCTTATTCGAAGTTCAAGGTCGGCGCCGCGCTGCTGACCAAAGACGGCACGGTATTCGACGGCTGCAACGTCGAGAATGCCTCGTACGGGTTGTGCAATTGTGCTGAACGTACGGCGTTTTTCAGCGCGATTGCCGCGGGCTATCAGCGCGACCAGTTCGCCGCACTTGCTGTGATCGGCGATACGGATGGACCGATCGCACCGTGCGGCGCGTGCCGTCAGGTAATCATCGAACTGGGTGGTCCGGAATTGCCGATCCGCCTTGGCAATCTGCATGGCGTCACTCGCGATACCACTGCGCGTGAGCAATTGCCGGACGCGTTCTATCTATGAGTAAGCACAAGGTTATCTACGACACCGATCCCGGCGTGGACGATGCAATGGCGCTCGTTTTTCAGGCGCTGCATCCGGATATCGAATTGCTCGGTCTGACGAGCGTATTCGGCAATGCCACGATCGGGACCACCACGCGCAATGCGCGTTTCCTGGCCGGACGGTTCGCGCCGGGCGTGCCGGTGGCGCAGGGCGCCGCTGCACCGCTCACGCGTGCCGCGCCCGAGCCGCTTGCCTGGATTCACGGTGACAACGGTTTTGGCAACATCGCGATCGAGGCTGGTGTTGAAGCCACGCTCGATGCACGCCCCGCGCACCGCTTCATCATCGACACAGTGCGCGCGTATCCGGGCGAAGTCACGTTGATCGCCGTCGGCCCGCTGACGAACCTGGCATTGGCGCTGGCCGACGATCCGCAGATCGCTTCGCTCGTCAAGCAGGTGGTCATCATGGGCGGCGCGTTCGGCACGGACGGCGTGCTCGGCAACGTGACCCCCGCCGCCGAAGCGAACATTCTCGGCGACCCCGATGCCGCCGATAGGGTGCTCGGCGCGCGGTGGCCGGTTGCGGTCGTTGGACTCGACGTCACGCAGCGCACCATCATGAGCGAGGATTATCTGGCGCTGCTCCGCGAGCGTGGCGGCGTAGCGGGGCAGTTCGTGTGGGACGTGTCGCGGCATTACCAGGCGTTTCACGAGCAAAGCGCGCAACTCAAGGGTATTTACGTGCACGATTCGTCGGCGGTCGCCTATGTGCTTGCGCCGCATCTTTATACGACCCGTCGTGGCCCCGTGCGCGTGCTGACGGATGGCATCGCCGTGGGCCAGGCTATCCAGAAGCCTTCTACGATGCCGGTGCCCGCGCCGGACTGGGACAGCCGGCCCGAGTGCGCAGTCTGTCTGGGCGTGGATGTGCCCGGGATGCTCGCGCTTTACGAACGGACCCTCTGCGGCACGCTGTAAGACGGTCTTGCATGGCAGCGGCCGCTTGATCGGTGAAGCCCCTCCGAGCGCTTCCTTTCAGGCGGCCCGATGGCGTAGCGGACGGCTGGCGGCGCGGCGATTGATCTGAAGTAAGAAGCAACGCGGAAACAGCAGCGCCGCGATGCATTGCAGCAAACCGGCCCGCCATTGTGACTGATGCGTATCGTCAATCTTTGCTACATTTCTGCAGACGTGCTGCGCACGCGGTTCTTGAAGTCTTCGCTGATCGACCCGGCGCGTGTGACCCAAATCTATCAAGAGGCAAAAGATGCGAATTCTAGTCGTAGGGGCGGGCGCCGTGGGCGGCTATTTCGGCGGACGTCTCGCAGCGGCGGGACAGGACGTGACCTTCCTCGTGCGCCCCGGCCGCGCGGAAAAACTCGCGCGTGACGGTCTCGTCATCAACAGCGCGCGCGGCAATGTCGCCTTGCACGACGTCAAGACGATACTCGCCGGTGTCGGCGCGGAGCCGTTCGATCTCGTGCTGCTCAGTTGCAAAGCCTACAGTCTCGACGACGCGATCGATTCGTTTGCGCCGCTGGTCGGCGAATCCACGCTGATTCTGCCGCTGCTCAATGGCATGCGCCATATTGACGTGCTCAAGGAAAAGTTCGGTGCATCACGCGTACTCGGCGGCCAATGCGTGATCGCGGCGACGCTCAACCCCGAGCAGCACATCGTCCACCTGAACGAAATGCACGCGATTACGTTCGGCGAACTGGACGGCGGCACGTCCGGGCGCGTTCAGGCGATTGCGGACGCGATGGCCGGCGCGAATTTCGATGCGGTGGTCAGCGACAATATCCTGCTGCGCATGTGGGAAAAGTGGGTGTTCCTGGCCACACTCGCGGCCAGTACGTGCTTGATGCGCGGTTCGGTCGGCGATATTCTGGCTGCGCCGGACGGCAAGCGCATTATCGAAAACATGCTCGGCGAGTGCCGTGGCGTAGCGGAGCACAACGGGTTCACGATGGGCCAGGATTTCGACGCTCGCGCGACCCAAACGCTTTTTACGCCGTCGCCGCTCACGGCTTCGATGTTGCGCGACGTCGAAAACCACTCGCATACCGAGGCGGATCACATTCTCGGCGATCTGATCTCGCGCGGCGGCGATGCGCAGAAGGGCGAGCACGGCTTGTCGCTGCTGCGTATCGCCTATAGTCATCTGAAGACGTATGAAGCGAGGCAGACCCGTACGTCCTGAATGACCGGAACGCGCGCGATGGGGACGGCCACAGCAGCCTGAAACGATCGGAGGTGAAGCAATGCCGAGTCCAACCGGATCCGTACCCGCGCTGAGTGCCGCCTCGGCGACGATCTTCTCGATCGGCATTGTTTTTCTCGGCTACTGGGGCTTGTACGATCAGACGAAGTGGCGCGTGTCGGACGTCTTTGTCTTCGTGTTTGCGATGATCGGCTTCGGCTGCCTCGGGCTCGTGCCGTGGATGGCGACGAGCCCGGTCGAGCCGGAAACCAGCGATTCCCGCATCCGTATTGCGCGGCACATGCTTCTTGCCGGCGTACTGTCGATCTGGCTAGGCGTGGCGATTTCGGTGATTTTCTGATTAACGTTCGATCTGCCTGTTCCAGCGCGTGTCCCCAAGGCCATTCCCTACAGGGCGTCGTTCACGCGAATGCATGCGACGCGCGTTGCGCTCGCACCATGCGTGACAGGCTGCGGAATTTCATTGGCGCAGGCCTCGATCGCATCCGGGCAGCGCGTGCGAAACGCGCAACCGGAGGGTGGGCTGAGCGGCGACGCAATCTCGCCGCGCAACAGCAGATGACGGCGTGCGCGTTCAACCACCGGATCGGGCACCGGCACGGCAGACAGCAACGCACGCGTGTACGGATGACGCGGCGTACCGTACACGTCGCGCTTGTCGCCGAACTCCATCACACGTCCCAGATACATCACCAGCACGCGATGACTGATCGCCTTGACGACTGCGAGATCGTGTGCGACGAACAGCAGCGACAGCGACAACTCGCGCTGCAGATCGCGCAACAGGTTGACGATTTGTGCCTGAATCGAGACGTCGAGCGCCGACACCGGCTCGTCGCAGATTACCAGTTGCGGTTCGCCGATCAACGCGCGCGCAATGCCGACGCGTTGACATTGGCCGCCGGAAAACTCATGCGGATAGCGGCGCAGATGCTGCGCATTCAGGCCGACGCGTTCGAGCATCGTCAGGACGCGCCGTTGCACGTCGGCGCGGGCAATATCCTGACCATGCGTGAGCAAGGGTTCGGCGACGATCTGTTCGATCGTCATGCGCGGATCGAGCGAGGCGAGCGGGTCCTGGAAAATCATCTGCACGTCGCGGCGCAAGCGCGAGGTATCGCGGCGCGCGTCCGGCAGCACGGTTTCCTTGTCGAGCCAGCGGACGCTGCCGCTCGCCACCGGCGCGAGACCGATGATCGCGCGCGCCAGGGTGGACTTGCCGCAGCCCGATTCGCCGACCAGTCCCACGGTTTCGCCGCGCCGTACGCTGAATGACACGCCGTCCACCGCGCGCAGCGTCGCTTTGCCGGACCATGGGAAGCCGCCGCGCGGCACGCCGAATTGCACCTTGAGATTCTCGACCGACAACAGCGTTGCCGGACCTTGACCTTGGCTGTGGCCCTGACCCTGGGACTGGCTTGCAATGGAAATCGCGCTCATACGTGTTGTACCTCCATGATTTCCTGCACCGGACGATGACATGCGCGCAACGCATCGATAGCGGTGGGCGACGCCGTGAGCACAGGCCGCGACTCGCGGCAGCGGTCGCTGCAATACGCGCAGCGCGGTGCGAATGCGCAACCCTCGCCGACCTCGCCGGGCAACGGCGGGTTGCCGGGAATGGTTTGCAGCGGACGATCGTCGTCATCGGTCAGGCGCGGCAGCGCGTTCAACAGGCCGATCGTGTAGGGATGAGTCGGTGCGGCGAACAGCGTGGCGGCATTCGCCTGTTCGACGGTCTGGCCGGCGTACATCACCATCACGTCGTCGCACAAACCGGCCACGACGCCCATGTCGTGCGTGATCAGAATGATCGCAGTGCCACGTTCCTGGTTCAGTTCGCGCAACAGTTCGATGATCTGCGCCTGCACGGTCACGTCGAGCGCGGTGGTCGGCTCGTCGGCGATCAGGATTTCCGGCTCGGAGAGGAGGGCCATCGCGATCATCACGCGTTGCCGCATGCCGCCGGAGAATTCGTGCGGATACATGTTGATGCGTCGCGCGGCATCGGGAATCCGCACTGTTTCGAGCGTTTCGATGGCGCGGCGGCGCGCTTCACGGCGTGACATCTTGCGATGCAGTTGCAGCGTCTCGGTCATCTGCCGTTCGATCGTCAGGAACGGGTTGAGCGAGGTCATCGGATCCTGAAAGATCATGCCGATGCGGTCGCCGCGAATCCGGTTCAACGCGGCTTCGTTCATCGTCAGCAGGTTTTCGCCGCGATACGTTGCGGTGCCTGACACCTTGCCGTTAGCCGCCAGCAGGCCGAGCAGCGCCATCACCGTCTGGCTTTTGCCCGAACCCGATTCACCGACGATGCCAAGCGTGCGGCCCGCTTCAAGCGAAAACGATACGCGCTGCACGGCGTCGACGGGCGCGCCCTCGCGGCGCGTGAAGCGCACGCTCAGGTCTTTGACTTCGAGTAGCGGCATGTCAGCGGTCCTTCGGGTCGAACGCGTCGCGCAAACCATCGCCGACGAAATTCACGGAATACAGTGTGATACACAGCATCACGGCCGGGCACAACAGCAGCCAGGGCATCGAATCGAGCTTCTGCGCGCCGTCCTGAATCAGCACACCCCAGCTCGTCATGGGTTCCTGTACGCCGAGGCCGAGGAACGACAGCACCGATTCGGTCAGCACGATATTCGGCACCGTCACACTCGCGTATACCACCACCACGCCGAGCAGATTCGGCACGATGTGGCGCGCGATGATTGAGCGTGAACTCACGCCGATCGCGCGGGCGGCGTCGATGAATTCGCGCGAGCGCAGCGACAGCGTCTGGCCGCGCACCACACGTGCCATGTCGAGCCACGAGAACGCGCTGATCGTCAGCACGACCAGATAGAACGCGCGGCCGAACATCGTCATCATCAGGATCGCGATCAGCATGTAGGGGATCGCGTACATCATGTCGACGATGCGCATCATCACCCCATCGACGCGGCCGCCCAGATAGCCGGCGGTTGCGCCATACGCGACGCCGATCAGCCCGGACACGAGCGTGCCCAGCAGGCCGACTTCCAGCGACACGCGTCCGCCTTGCAGCGTGCGCGCGAGCAGGTCGCGGCCGAGTTCATCGGTGCCGAACCAGTGCATGTTCAGGAGGGTCGGCGGGAGGCTGATTGCGTTCCAGTCGCTATCGATCGGATTATTCGGCAGGAGCCACGGACCGGCCACACAGGCAATCACGATCAGCAGCAGGACGAGAAATCCGGCGAACGCCGCGCGATTGCGCACGAAGCGCGCGGCAGCGGTGGCGAGCGGCCCGCGCGAACGCGGCGCTCTTGCAATGGCCGCGAGCGGATCGAGCGCCGCGGCAGTCGATTGAATTGAGCGGGGCATGGATCAGTACCGGATGCGCGGATCGAGCCAGGCATACGCCAGATCGACCAGCAGATTGAACAGGACGGCGACCGCGGTGGTCAGCACGACGAGACCGAGCACGAGGGTGTAGTCGCGATTGATCGCGCCGTTGACGACGAGTTGGCCGAGGCCGGGCAGCGCGAATACCGATTCGGTGACCACCGCCGCCGTGATCGACGAGATGCAGATCGAGCCGAGCAGCGACACCACCGGCATCAGCGCGGGCTTCAACGCATGGCGCAATACGATCGTGCGTCCCGGCAGACCCTTGGCGCGCGCCGTGCGGATGAAGTTGCCCGACAGCACTTCGATCATGCTGCCGCGCATCACGCGCGCGATCCCGGCGACGTTGATGATGACGAGCAGCACGATCGGCAGCACGCGGTAGCGCCACTCGCCCTCGCCCCAGCCGCCGGCCGGCAGCCAGCCGTGGCCTTCGGAAGTCTTCAGCAGGATCGCGAAGATCCACACCAGCACGGGACCCAGCACGAACGGCGGCACCACGTTGCCGATATTGCCGAGCACCATGACCAGGTGATCGATGAAATGGTCGCGCCGCACGGCGGCCAGCGTGCCGAGCGTGACGCCGATCACGACCGCGATCGGCACCGATACGCCGCCGACGCCGAGACTCACCGGCAACGCCTTCCACACCAGATCGTTGACCGACCAGTCGGCGTAGCGGAACGACGGACCGAGATCGCCGTGCAGCAGCGAGCCGAGGTAATGGAGGTACTGCAGCCACAACGGTTCGTCGAGGTGATACTTGGCGTTGAGGTTCGCGAGCACGGCCGCCGACAGGTGTTTCTCCGTGTCGAACGGGCCGCCGGGCGTGAGGTGCAGCAGCAGATAGCACGCGGTGATCACGGCGAGAATCGTCGGGATCGCCCAGAGCGTGCGGCGCAACGTGTAAGCCAGCATGACGGTGCTCCCGCGCTTAGTGCTTGATCAGATACATGTCTTGCGTGGCGCGCTGGTCAAGGTAGTTGGTCGACGTGTAGCCGCCGACATACGGTTTGACCAGCCGGTCGGCCGAATACTGGAAGAGCGACACCACGGGGTAGTCGTTCATCGCCAGATCGTGCGCCTGCGTGAGCAGCGCGGTGCGCTTCGCGTCGTCGAGCTGCTGGTTGCCTTGCTCGATCAGTTTGTCGACTTGCGGATTGCAGTAGTGTTGATCGTTCTGCACGCTGTTGCAGCGGATCAGATCGAAAAACGAGTTGGCGTCGTTGTAATCGACGAACCAGCCGTCGCGCGAGGCCTGCACCTTGCCGTCGTGGCGTTGCTTGAGCAGCACCTTGTATTCGACGTTTTCGAGCTTGGCCGTGACGCCGAGCTTGGTGCGCCATTCCGAGGTGGCGAACAGCGCGACCTTCTTGTGCAGGTCGTTGGTGTTGTAGGTGAGGGTGAAAGTCAGCGGCTTCGCGTCCGAATAGCCGGCGGTCTTCAGCAGGTTGCGCGCGTAGTCGACACGTTTGGCCATCGGCCAGCTCGCCCAGTCAGGCGTAAACACGCCCGAGCCTTCGGTGCCCTTGGCGATCAGGCCGTACATCGGCACTTCGCCGTCGGCCGTCAGGCGTTTGGTCAGCAGGTCGCGGTCCAGCACCATCGCCAATGCCTGGCGTACGCGCTTGTCCTTGAAGGCCGGGTCGTCGTTGTTCAGGCTGTAATAGTACGTGGCGATCTGCAGGCCGGTTTTCAGCTCGGCGCCGAACTGCTTGCTCACCTGCGTGTAGATACCGGACGGAATCGAATACGTGTAGTCGAACTGGCCGGCCTGATACATGCGCATTGCCGTTTCGTCGTTTTCGATCGGCAGGTAGGTCACTTTCGTGATCACAACCTTGGCGGTGTTCCAGTACGTGGGACTCTTGCTTGCCACCAGGCGGTTGCTCGGCTGCCAGTCGGTCAGCGCATAGGGACCGTTGCCCACGAAGTTGCCGGGGCGGGTCCAGTCCCCGCCGAACTTCGCCACGACTGCGCGATTGACCGGGACCATCGTCGACATGGCGGTCAACTGCGGAAAGAAGGCGGCGGGCACCTCGGTCGTGACTTCGAGCGTGTACGGATCGATGGCGCGCGCGCCGAGGCTCGTCAACGGCGCTTTGCCCGCGAGAATCGCCTTCGCGTTTTTCACGAATTCGACCAGTACCGTATATTTCGAACCCGTCTTCGGATCGAGCACGCGTTGCCACGAGTAGACGAAGTCCGCGGCCGTGACCGGTTGGCCGTTGCTCCAGCGCGCATCGTGGCGCAGCTTGAACACCCACGTCGTCGGCCCGGTGCGCGCCCATGATTCCGCGACGCCCGGCACGATCGCGCCGCTCGCGTCCATGCGCGTCAGGCCTTCGAACAGGTCGAGCCCGATCGTGTTGCCGGTCCACGATTCAATATGCGCGGGGTCGAGCGATTCGGTTTCGGCCGGCACCTGGCGGGTCATCTCCTGGCTGGCAGCGAGCGTGACACCCGCAGGTACCGTGACGGCGAAGGCGGAGGGCTGAAACGTAAGGGCGAGCGCGGTCAGCGCCGTCGCGTAGACGAACGGGGTTTTCATCGGTTGAGATCGCAGGAAAGGTCGAGAGAAGAACGCGCAGGCGCCAGGGCGCCCGGTTATCTGCGGTGCTCGGGCCGGGGAGGCCCTTGTTGCCCGTGTTGATTGCGCGACATGCAGGATTCCTTACATTTCGTAATGCAGGCAAACCCTGGCCGGATCAACCGGAAAAGGTGCCTGCCTCTTAGAACAGTCTTGGTGTGCCCACCCAGACGACTACCGTTTCTTTGCGCGCGGTATTCGCCCAGCTGTGCGGCACCGTCGATTCGTAATGCGCGCTGTCTCCCGCATGCAGCACGAACGTCTTGCCTTCCAGCGTCAACGACACTTCGCCGTCGATCACATAAACAAACTCTTCCCCAGCGTGCGTGGTCACTTCGGAGCGTTTCTGCCCGGGTGGCATCCTCACGAGGATGGCTTCGAGCTGACGGCCGCCCGTCAGATTGGTCAGCCGTGCAAACAGATTGGCCGAGTCCGCAAAACCGAAAAACTTCAACTGGTCGCCGCGGCACACCGAGCGTTCTTCGCTTGGCGTGTCGACGAAATACTGCACTGTGACCCCGAGTGCGTGCGCAATCCCGGCCAGCGACGTGATGGACGGTGACGCCAGACCCCGTTCGACTTGCGACAAGAACGGTTTGGAAATACCTGCCGCTGTTGCCGTGTCATCCAGCGTGCGCTTGAGCCGTTGCCGCAGCGCGCGGATCTTGCTGCCGAGTTCGAGAGCCGGGTTCTTCTTTTGAATTGTCGTGACCATAGCAGGAGGAAATTAGCCCGTCAAAATTTGTTTGATATAAGTAAATATGGTTTGATTGCGGTCCAGGCCGGGGTGGCGGGCCGTTCAGCGCCCGGTCGTGCAAGGGGCCGCAATTCGAGACAACGCTCTATGTTGCCAGAACCGAAATGTGCGTTAGCCGTTTTGACCGGTAATCGACGAGAAACTGAAAGCGAAGGCGGTAAAGACTGCTCTGCGTTCAAGGGGGCCGGCATTGATGCAGATTGAGTATCAGGAGACGTTAAAGGTATGACATCAAAGACTATTTTTAGCCCTATACGGCTGCGCAACGAAGGACCAGGGCGTGTAAGAACCGGTAATTGGCGTGGTATCAGTGAATTCCCTGAGTGACGATCCGTGCTTCAGTTTGCAGAATCAGCCCCGCCTGGCGGATGCGGCACGTGTTTGTATCAGACGCGACGCCGACCGCTGTTTTCCATTCCGCGCGCAGCGATCCTGCGCGGCGGAGCATTGTCCGGCACGTTCCATCAGAACGCTGGCCGGCATGAGGACATGACTATCACTGCCGATTTTTCCCGCTGCGGGCTGTGTGCCCGCCACCCGGCGCGGCCGCCATCTGCCGCCCGCCGGATAGCCGTTCCCCGCAATGCTTTATCATTGAGCCCGTTCCGCTTGCCGGAACCCGAGACCGATGTGGCGCAGCGTCCCCCAAGGGCATTTCCTTCGGGGCGTCCCGCGTGGCGGGCCTCCATCCCATCCCCTGGTTTTTCTGCTGGTACAGGCGTCTCAGTTGGCAATCTGGTTTGCCGATGTGCGCGCACATGAAGGTGTCGACGAGCATGCCGCTGACGACGCACACGCTGATGTAAATGCGTGTGCCGCGTCGTGCGTGTTTCGCCGGCCGAGTCCCAGATCCAGTTTTTCGCGCCGCGTGGCCAGCCCGCGCGCCGCTGCAACCGTAAGAACAAGAGGTACATGATGAATTCGTCCAATCCGCCCGGCGCACCGGTCTCGCAGACCCGTTCGTTCTCGACGGTCTTTCTGATCGAGATGTGGGAACGCTTTGGCTACTACGGGATGGCCGCGCTGCTGGTCCTGTTCATGATCGACAAGCTGAACTTCACCGACAGCCACGCCACCCTCACGTGGGGCGCGTTCACGGCGCTGGTGTATGCATCGCCGTCGATCGGCGGCTGGATCGGCGACAAGATCTTCGGCGCGCGCCGCACGATGATCTTCGGCGCCGGCGTGCTGGCGGCCGGCTATTTCATGCTGGCGCTGCCCAACGAGCAATTGAGCTATATGTACGCGTCGCTCGGCGTGATCGTGGTGGGCAACGGGCTGTTCAAGGCGAACGCCGCGAACCTCGTGCGCCGCATCTATGAAGGCGACGACGCGCGCATCGACAGCGCATTCACGATCTATTACATGGCGGTCAACATCGGCTCGACGGCGTCGATGCTCGCCACGCCGTGGATCAAGGACCATTGGGGCTGGCACACGGCATTCGCGGTCTGCTGCGCCGGCATGCTGCTGTCGGTGCTGAACTACTTCATCATGTTCCGCACGCTCGCGCATATCGGTTCCGCGCCGGACGCCGAACCGGTCCGCTGGAAACGCGTCGGCGCGGTCGCGCTGGGCGGGATCGTGCTTGGCACGGTCACGATGTTCGTGCTGCAGCACAAGGCGATTGCGGTGGCTTGCGTGTACACGGCCGGCGTGGCGATTCTGGCGATCTTCGGCTACATGCTGGTGAAGTGCGAACGCTCGGAACGCTCGGGTCTGGTTGCCGCGCTGATCCTGACCGCGCAGGTGATCCTGTTCTTTGTGTTCTACGTGCAGATGTCGACCTCGCTCACGCTGTTTGCGCTGCGCAACGTCGATCCGCGCTTCATATTGTTCGGCGAGACGCTGTTCACGTGGAGCGCCGCGCAATTCCAGGCGCTCAATCCGATCTGGATCATGTTGCTGAGCCCGGTGCTCGCACTGCTCTATACGAAGCTCGCGAAGAGCGGCAAGGACGTGCCCGTGGCGGTCAAGTACGCGTTCGGCTTCGCGGTGGTGGCAGCCGGCTTCTTCGTGTATGCGGCGAGCGGCAACTACGCGGTGAACGGGCGCGTGTCGTCGTGGTTCATGGTGGGCGGTTACGGCTTGTATTCGCTCGGCGAATTGCTGGTGAGCGGACTCGGTCTCGCGATGATCGCGCGCTACGTGCCGGCGCGGATGAGCGGCTTCATGATGGGCGCGTACTTCGTGGCGACCGGTGTGTCGCAGTATCTGGGCAGCGTGGTCGCGAATTTCGCGCAGATGCCGGCGGGGGATATGGATCCGCTCGAATCGTTGCCGCTGTACACCAAGCTGTTTACGGGGCTGGGCTGGCTCGCGGCGGTGGGCGCACTGGTTGCCGTGCTGCTGCTGCCGCTGATGCGCAAGCTGTCGCGTGAACATCAACGTTGCAGCGACGAAGCGCGTGAGAATGCGCGGGAAACCGCTGCATTGAATGGGGTAGTGGCGGAGTAACCGCTCCCGGCAGATCGACAGGAATGGCGCGCCTCGCATTATGCGGGCGCGCCATTTTGCATTTCATGCGCTGCGCCTCTTTGCGAGTGGACCGAATCGGTCACGCTGGGTAAGCTTACGGTCAGTATTGGTCTTGCTGAATAACCCTTTCCCGGATACTTAAGGTAGCCACCCGGATGGATATCCATATCTCGGTCGACGGGCGTCACGATCTGTCCGGACAGATCTACCGGCAGTTGCGTGCCGGCATACTCGAAGGGCGCCTTTCCGGCGGCACGCGCTTGCCATCCACGCGCGATCTCGCCACGCAGTTGGGCGTCTCGCGCAAGACTACGCTCGAAGTATTCGAACGCCTGCTCTCCGAGGGCTATCTGAGCGCGCGCGCCGGTTCCGGCACCTTCGTCGCCGATGGTCTGGAGCGTCTGCCGGTGGAACGCTCGCCACATGCTCTCGCCGCCGAGTCGGCGCGCGAGCGGGCGAAACCGAAAGCCGCGGCGCGCGCCCAGCCGCTGTGGGAGCAGATGCCTGAGACCTTGCCGTTGCCGCGGCCCACGGTAGCCTCGCCGCACGATTTCGTCGGTGGCGCGACCGACAAATCGCTGTTTCCCTTCGACGTCTGGCGCCGCTGCGTGAACCACGCATTGCGTGTGCAGGCGCGCGGTCCAGGCACGTATCGCGACGTGGCCGGCGAGCAGGAATTGCGCCTCGCGATTTCGCGCTACCTGGCGTTCAACCGGGCGGTCGCGAGCAACTGGGACGACGTGATCGTCACGCAAGGCGCGCAGCATGCGCTCGATCTGATCGCGCGCATCACGCTGCGGCCCGGCGAGATCGCGGCACTCGAAGACCCTGGCTATCCACCGGTCGAGGCGTGCTTCACGGCCACGGGCGCACGCGTGGTGCCGGTGCCGGTGGATGCCGAAGGCCTGATCGTGAGCAAGCTCCCGGACAAGGCGCGGCTCGTCTACGTGACGCCCTCGCATCAGTTTCCGCTCGGCATGCCGATGAGTCTGGAGCGGCGCGTCGAGTTGCTCGAATGGGCGCAGAAACGCGGCGCCGTGATCATCGAAGACGATTACGACTGCGAGTACCGCTTCGAAGGCCGGCCGATGGAGCCGCTGAAAAGTCTCGACCGCGCCGGTCTGGTCGCTTACGTGGGCACGTTTTCGAAGACGATTTTCCCGGAACTGCGGGTCGGCTACGTGGTGCCGCCGGCCTCCCTCTATGGGCCGCTTCTCAAGGCCCGCCAGATATCCGACTGCCACGGCTGCACGCTCACGCAAACCGCGCTCGCGACCTTCATGCTCAACGGCGATTTCGCCAAGCATCTGCGACGCATGCACAAGACCTATGCGGCGCGCCGCGCGATGCTGCTGAAGCATCTGCAGGGCGAACTCGCGCCGTGGTTCGAACCGATCGTGCCGACCGCCGGCATCCATATGGCAACGTGGCTGAGGGCGCCGTTGACCGAGGAGGCGCTGATGAGCGCCGCGCGTGAGGCGTCGGTCGGTTTGTATGGACTCGCGCCGTTTTATCAGCGCGCAAAGCCGCAGCCCGGTTTGATGTTTGGCTACGGCAACATCGCTGTCGACCATATCGACGCGGCGCTGACCCGGCTCGCCGGCATTCTGCCGCGCGTCGCCCGCTGACCAAACGAGCTCCGCATGCCACTCGCGCCAGGTGGTCCTCGACAGAAACAGCACGGTCAGGCAATTCAACCTGCCATGATCGCGCGTTGAAAAGGTCTGCGATTTTCTGCCGCAGAGCAATGTTAGCCGCCCCCTGCAGAGACTTTCGCTGCAGGGGGCGTGTTTTTTCCGCCGCGTGAATCGGTGTGGCGAACGCGTCGGCAAGCCGGAGTTTCGCCATCGAGTCGCCATCCGTCTGCGATCGTCCGGGACCGAAAGTGCCTCTATTCACGTATCGAAACGGCTTGTAACGCACGTTACGTGTTCGTGTTGCAGACCCGTCCGACGCTCGCCGACGCACGTTTACCCGCTAAAACAAGGATCAAAATGTGTTGCGGAGTCTGCGCCGCGCAACAAACCTTCGCTGTTATACACAAAAGAGTCGCGCAAATCGTATTAGCGCTTGTAGAATCCGGCGTTGAAGCGTGCACATACCGTGCGCGCTTCGTGCAATTCACTGACCACTACAGGTAGGAGAAACATGCCGACTTCCGCAAAAAAGGTGGCCAAGAAGGCTGCTGCCCCGGTACCGACCAAGAAGGTTGCTGCAAAGAAAGTTCCTGCGAAGAAAGCCGTCGCAGCTAAGAAGGTCGCCGTGAAGGCGTCCAGCGCTCCGTCGCCGATCAAGGACACCTTCACGAAGGCCTCGCTGGCTGCACACGTCGCTGAACGCGCCGCTGTGGAACCGAAGGCCGCCAAGGCTGTTCTGGCCGCGCTCGAAGACACGATCCTCGGCGCTGTGCATAAGAAGGGCGCTGGCGAATTCACGCTGTCGGGTCTTCTGAAGATCGTCGTGCAAGCTGTGCCGGCGAAGAAGAAGCGCTTCGGCAAAGACCCGTTCTCGGGTGAAGAGCGTTGGTTCCCGGCCAAGCCGGCTAGCGTGCGCATCAAGGCACGTCCGCTGAAGAAGCTGAAAGACGCAGCAGCAGGCTGATCGTGCTTCAGGCGTTGCCGCGGTTTCCGGGCGTGGGTTTTTAACGGTGTGTTTTTAGCCGTGCGCTTTTAACCTTGTGCTTTTAACCCTGCGCCTTTAACCTTGGTTAACGTTTAAGCCGATCCGCAGTGCAAGTTGTCAGAATCCCCGTGGATGCAAATCCACGGGGATTTTTTATGCGCGTTGCCGGTGGGTTTTGCGAGTTTGCCGGAAACGCGCGACGAAGCCGGCGCGCGTTCAGCTCTGCTTCGCCGGCGCCGCGTGCCCGGATTTTCACCGGCCGCCGCCGCCCGCCACGGTGCCTCTTATGCACCGTACTAGCGCATCATGAGCCGCCGCAGTACGATGGCAGCGAGGCCATGCCGGTCGGGATGCGCTGTTGGCGTGCATGCACTGTGTTTGGCACGCGAAAAGCTCAATGGCATAGCGCTTGCTTCAACGATTGTCGAACACCGAATGCGCAGCGCATTCGCCTTCTATCCGACAACAAGAGCGGGGCGTGACATGCGATGCTATGACGAGATGCGTCATCATGACGATGCCGTGCGGCCACACTACGCGCGCTTTGAGCGGTGGCTGGTGAAGCAGGGCAACGAGGCGATCGCACGCAAGCGTGCGGAAGCCGACCTGCTATTTCGCCGGGTCGGCATCACCTTCGCGGTGAACGGCGATTTGTCCGGCACCGAGCGGCTGATCCCTTTCGATCTGATTCCGCGCATCATTCCGCGCAGCGAATGGCAGACGCTGGAGGCCGGTTTGCGCCAGCGGGTGCAGGCGCTCAATCTGTTTATCCACGACGTCTATCACGATCGCAATATCGTGCGCGCCGGTATCGTGCCGGCCGAACAGGTCTATACCAACGCGCAATACCGGCCTGAAATGCAGGGCGTCAACGTGCCACTCGGTGTTTACGCGCATATCGCCGGGGTCGACGTGGTGCGCGCGGGCGACGAGGGCGAGTTCTACGTGCTCGAAGACAACCTGCGGGTGCCGTCGGGTGTGTCCTATATGCTGGAAAACCGCAAGATGATGATGCGGCTTTTCCCCGAGCTGTTCGTGCAGAACCGCATTGCGCCGGTCGCCCATTATCCTGATCTGCTGCTCGACACGCTGCGCTCGGTCGCGCCCGAAGGCGTCGACGATCCGGTCGTGGTGGTGCTCACGCCGGGCATGTACAACTCCGCGTATTTCGAGCACACCTTCCTCGCGCAGCAGATGGGTGTCGAACTGGTGGAAGGCAAGGATCTGTTCGTCGACGACAACTACGTGTTCATGCGCACCACGCAGGGGCCGAAGCGTGTCGACGTGATCTACCGCCGCGTCGACGACGATTTTCTCGATCCGCTCGCCTTCCGCGCCGATTCGGCGCTGGGTGTGCCGGGTCTGTTGACCGCGTATCGCGCCGGACGTGTGGCGCTCGCGAACGCCATGGGCACCGGTATTGCCGACGACAAATCGATCTACCCGTATGTGCCGGAAATGATCGAGTTTTACCTCGGCGAGAAACCGATCCTCAATAACGTGCCGACGTTCCAGTGCCGCAAGCCGGACGATCTCGCCTACACGCTCGCGCATCTGCCCGAGCTGGTCGTGAAGGAAGTGCACGGCGCGGGCGGCTACGGCATGCTGGTGGGACCGGCGTCGACGAAAGCCGAAATCGAGTCGTTCCGTGAGCGCCTGATTGCGCGGCCCGCGGGGTATATCGCGCAGCCCACGCTGGCGCTCTCCGCGTGCCCGACCTTTGTCGAAGCGGGCATTGCGCCGCGCCATATCGACTTGCGCCCCTTCGTGCTGTCCGGCAAGAGCGTGACGATGTGCGCGGGCGGTCTCACGCGCGTGGCGTTGCAGGAGGGTTCGCTCGTCGTCAATTCGTCGCAGGGAGGCGGGACCAAAGATACGTGGATGGTCGACTGACGCGGTTGCTCAAGCGCTTGCTCACGTGAACAGCTCATGCGGCAACGCCTGTCGCCATGAAGCAAGCGCGCCCGCAACCTGACGCGCCGGCACAGCGGTCAAACCGCCGCCGGCATACACGGACAACCAGCCGGATAACCAGCGCGAGCCTTTTACTTTTGCAAAGGTCTCGCGCCATCAGATACGGAACGCCGTCATGCTAAGCCGAACCGCCGATCACCTCTTCTGGATGGCCCGCTACGTGGAGCGCGCGGAGAATACCGCCCGCATGCTCGACATCAACCTGAAGGCGCTGCTGTTACCGCAGACGCCCGAACAGGAGGCGCGCGCGCAACGCTCGGTGCTGCGCATCTCCGAACTCGAAACCGCCTTCGCGCAGCGCTACGACGAACCGACTCGCGAACATGTGCTCGATTTCATGGTGGCCGACGCGACCAATCCGTCGAGTATCCACTCGTGTTTGCAGGCGGCGCGTGAAAACGCCCGCGCAGTGCGCGGCACGCTAACCACCGAATGGTGGGAAACCATCAACGATACGTGGCTCGAATTCAATGAACGGAGTTTGTCCGGCCAGGCGTTGAGCAATCCCGGCGCGCTATTCGAGTGGGTGAAGTTCCGCTCGCACCTGTCACGTGGCGTGATGATCGGCACGGCGTTGCAGGACGATGCATTCTTCTTCACGCAGCTCGGCACTTTCCTCGAACGCGCCGACAACACCGCACGGATTCTCGATGTGCGCTTTGCCGACGTCGAGCCGAATTCACGCGACGCCGCACGCCAGCTTGAAGACTTCTATTACTGGACCTCGATTCTCAGTTCGGTGTCGGCGCTGGAGATCTATCGCAAGGTGTATCGCGATGTCGTCACGCCGGCGCGGGTGGTCGAATTAATGATCCTGAACCAGCAGATGCCGCGTTCGCTGCTCGCGTCGCTGGAAGGCGTCTGCGCGAATCTGGCGATGCTGCGAACCTCGGGCTCGAACCAGTGCGAACGGTTCGCCGGCAAGCTGCGTGCCGAATTGCTGTACTCCGACATCCGGCAGATTTTCGAAGCCGGCCTGCACGCCTATCTGACGCAGTTCCTTGCTCGCGTGTTCGAGCTCGGCAATCTGGTTGCGCGTACCTATCTGATGCTGCCAGTCGCCTGACGGAGTTCTTTTATGTACCTGACGATCCGCCACGACACGTCCTATCGTTATGAAGCGACGGTCCATTATTCGATCCTGCAATTGCGTTTGACGCCGGCAAGCGGCGCCTCGCAGGTGGTGCGGCGCTGGAGTATCGATGCGCCCGGCAAGCTCGACGCGACCACCGATGCCTACGGCAATGTGCTGCATACGCTCGTCATCAACAAGCCGCACGGCGAGATCCGTCTGCATGTAGCGGGCGAAGTCGACACGATTCCGCTAATCGACGGCCGCTTGCGCGACGCTGTTGGCCCGATTCCGCTCGAGCATTTCACCTGCTCGACGCGTCTTACCGAGGCCGACGCGGCGATCCGCGAGCTGGCTGAAACGGTGCCGAGCCTCGCGAGTTCGAGCGATCTGATCGCGTTGTCCGAACAGATCGTGCAGCGCGTGAAGTACAACCCGGGCATTACCGAAGTCACCAGCACCGCCGCCCAGGCGCTCGCGCTCGGCAACGGCGTGTGTCAGGACCACGCGCATCTGATGCTGGCCTGCTGCCGTGCGCGCGGCATTCCGGCGCGTTACGTGAGCGGCTATATCGAACCCGGCGACGTGCCTCACGGGGCAAGCCATGCATGGGTCGATGTGTGGCTCGACGGCAATGGCTGGATTTCCGTTGACGTCACGCACGCCGCGTTCGCCAGCGAGATCTACTGCCGGCTCGCGGTGGCGCGCGATTACGAAGCCGCCGCGCCGGTGCGCGGCCGACGCATTGGCGGTCTGGAAGAGGAGTTGAAGGTATCCGTCACGGTCAGCGCACAACTTTCGCAATAGCAGTTCGGACGGCGGCGCGAATGCGCGCCAGCTTCCCCGGTGTTCGGCCGTTTATCGCCGGGGAAGCAATACAAAGCTTTTTTTGCTTCCTCCTGTTTGACCACCTTTCGTTCAATACCTTCCTGGCACTCGATCAACCCGGCGACTGAGTAAGCCACGAATACTCCTGCTTGAGAAACGGCGCTGTATGCTCCATCAGAAACATACGGCAGCCGTTACTGGCAGGGGACAGCACTTTGCTTGCCATGTGAGCGATATGCCATACGCGATCAATCGGCGTTCCTGTCACGTCCAGTAATGCGATTTCACCGACACGCAATTCAAGAGACAGCGTGTGCAACGACAGAAGGCTGATACCCATTCCCGCCATGACCGCCTGTTTGATTGTCTCGTTGCTTCCGAATGTCACCGTTTTAGCTGGCGTAAACAGGTGATTCTTGAACATGTGCTCACTCACGGTTCGTGTTCCGGAACCCGGTTCGCGCAGCAAAAAAGTCTCGTGACGTAGCTCCTGAAAGTCAAAACGCCGGGCGTCACGGAGCGGATGATGTGCGGACGCCACGATCACGTATGGGTGGGGCGCGATCGGTTCCGACACGGTATCGAGCTCTCGCGGCGGGCGGCCCATCAGCGCAAGATCGATCGAATAATCCTGCAGCAGGCGCAGCAGATTTTCCCGGTTACCTTCGACAATGCGCACGTCGACGCCAGGGTAGAGGGCGGCATATTGCGCAAGCAGCTTGGGCGCGAAGTATTTGGCTGTGCTGATCAGGCCGATGCAGATCGAGCCCTGATCCATACCCTTGAGCGCCTGCAGTCCATCCTCCGCATCCTTGACCTCACTCAGGATACGGGAGGCGTGATGCAGAAAACGGTCTCCCGTTTCAGTCAACATCAGTTTGCGCGTACCGCGCTCAAACAACGGCAAGCCGACGACGGACTCCAGTTGCTTTATCTGCATCGACACGGCGGGCTGTGTCAGATGAAGCTCTTCTGCGGCGCGCGCAAAACTCATGTGCCTTGCAGCAATCACGAAAATCTGAAGCTGGCGAAGGGTCAGTGAGCGGATGAGCGACATCGGATGCCTACTTAAGGTTGACCTTATGCGTCCGGTAAATATATCTGAATTTACCTTACCTCTGTATCCCCCTATCGTTTGCTTCATCGACAGGCCAACGTGAGAGGACTTGAGGATGAATGCCCCGGAAGCTGGAGACGTTTCGATCCCCTCTCGCAGGCGCTATGACGCCGGCGTAATGAAGTATCGCGAGATGGGCTACTGGGATGTGGACTACGAACCCAAAGATACCGACCTCATTGCGCTATTTCGCATTACCCCGCAAGACGGCGTTGATCCAGTCGAGGCCGCCGCCGCAGTGGCGGGCGAATCGTCAACCGCAACATGGACGGTAGTCTGGACGGACCGTCTGACGGCCTGCGATATGTATCGTGCAAAGGCATACAGGGTTGACCCTGTGCCGAATAATCCCGCGCAATTCTTCTGCTACGTGGCGTATGACCTCTCATTGTTCGAGGAGGGCTCAATCGCCAATCTCACCGCTTCCATCATCGGCAATGTTTTCAGCTTCAAACCGCTGAAAGCTATCCGTCTGGAAGATATGCGTTTTCCTGTCGCATACGTGAAGACCTTCGCGGGGCCTTCGACCGGCATCGTTGTTGAGCGTGAGCGCCTCGACAAGTTTGGCCGGCCGCTGCTTGGCGCGACGACCAAGCCCAAACTCGGGCTTTCGGGCCGTAACTACGGTCGTGTTGTCTATGAGGGCCTCAAAGGCGGCCTCGATTTTATGAAGGATGACGAAAACATCAACTCGCAGCCGTTCATGCATTGGCGCGACCGTTTTCTTTTCGTCATGGATGCGGTGAACAGGGCTTCGGCTGCAACGGGTGAGGTGAAGGGGAGTTACCTGAATGTTACCGCCGGCACGATGGAGGAAATGTACCGGCGGGCGGAGTTCGCCAGGGAACTGGGTTCGGTCGTGGTCATGATCGACCTGATTGTCGGTTGGACTGCAATCCAGTCGATGTCCAACTGGTGCCGCCAGAACGACATGATCCTGCACATGCATCGCGCAGGGCATGGTACCTACACGCGTCAGAAGAATCACGGCATATCGTTCCGGGTGATCGCGAAGTGGCTGCGCCTCGCAGGTGTGGACCATCTGCATGCCGGGACGGCGGTCGGCAAGCTCGAAGGTGACCCCATGACCGTGCAGGGTTACTACAGCGTGTGCCGTGATTCATACACAAAAATGGATCTGCCGCGCGGGTTGTTCTTCAACCAGGATTGGGCCGCTTTGCGCAAGGTGATGCCGGTTGCTTCCGGCGGCATTCATGCCGGGCAAATGCACCAGTTACTCGATCTGTTCGGCAATGATGTCGTGCTGCAATTCGGCGGCGGCACGATTGGCCATCCGCAAGGAATTCAAGCGGGAGCCACGGCCAATCGCGTCGCACTCGAAACGATGGTCCTGGCTCGCAATGAGGGGCGCGACATCAGGAGCGAGGGTCCTGAGATCCTCCGCGAAGCTGCCCGCTGGTGCAAGCCGTTGCAGGCGGCACTCGATACGTGGGGCGATGTCACGTTTAACTACACGTCCACCGATACCTCTGATTTCATGCCGAGCGTCTCCGTGGCGTGAGCGCGAGCCGGGATCGGCGTGTGTCGGTGCAGCGAACGGCGAAACACAAATAGTGCTACCTGATGCGAGAAAACCATGCGTATTACTCAAGGCACCTTTTCCTTCCTGCCCGAACTGACCGACGAGCAGATCACCCGCCAGCTCGAGTATTGCCTGGACCAGGGATGGGCGGTCGGCGTCGAATATACCGACGATCCTCATCCACGCAACACGTACTGGGAGATGTTCGGTCTGCCGTTGTTCGACCTGCGCGACGCCGCCGGCATCCTGCTCGAAATCAACAGCGCCCGCAAGACGTTTCCGAACCATTACGTCCGCGTGACGGCGTTCGACTCGACACACACCGTCGAATCGGTGGTGATGTCGTTCATTGTCAATCGACCCGACGCCGAACCAGGCTTCCGCCTGGTCAGGCAGGAGGAACCAGGCCGCACGATTCGCTACTCGCTCGAGAGCTACGCTGTCCAGGCCCGCCCGGAAGGCTTCCGTTATTGACAACGGTTCCCCGCACGCTGCATAGCGGCACAGGCACCTTCTCATCGTCGTTCCCGGAAGAGCACATGTCCAGTCCAGAAACTATCCAGCAGCAGGCGCCAGATACTTTGGCCGCGATGCTCGCTACTTCGGGCGTCGCCGATATGCTGACCCAGCTTGATAACGAGCTGATTGGGCTGGCGCCCGTGAAAGCGCGCATCCGTGACGTCGCTGCGCTGTTGCTCGTGGACAGGCTGCGTGCGGCGCGAGGATTCAGTTCGGGAGCGCCGAGCTTGCACATGTGCTTTACCGGAAACCCAGGAACAGGAAAGACGACGGTGGCAATGCGGATGGCCACGATCCTGCATCGGCTGGGCTACGTCCGCAAAGGGCATCTCGTGGCCGTTACGCGTGACGACCTGGTTGGCCAGTACATCGGCCATACCGCGCCGAAGACCCGGGAAGTCCTGAAGAGGGCAATGGGGGGCGTGCTTTTCATCGATGAAGCCTACTACCTGTACCGGCCTGAAAACGAGCGCGACTATGGGCAGGAAGCCATTGAAATGCTGCTGCAGGTAATGGAGAACAACCGCGAGGATCTGGTAGTCATTCTGGCTGGCTACAAGGACCGGATGGAACGTTTCTTCGAATCCAATCCGGGGATGTCATCACGCATTGCGCACCACATCGATTTCCCGGATTACAGCCTTGACGAGTTGTGCCGGATTGGTGATCTGATGCTTGAGGCGATGCAATACAAGTTCGACGAGCGTAGCCGGAACGTATTTGCCGACTATCTGGAAAGACGCAAGGCGATGCCTCACTTTGCGAACGCGCGCAGCGTTCGCAATGCGCTTGATCGCGCGCGGTTGCGTCATGCCTCGCGGTTGATTAACAGCGCCGGCGGTGTCGCCGATGACGATTCACTTACCACGATTACCCCCGCCGATCTTCTGGCCAGCCGTGTATTTACGTCAGATCTGACATGAAAGTCACGGCCGTTCGCCAACACGGCGATTGCGGGGCGGGCTGGCGTTACCCGCAGAAGCGAGAGCGGACTGGTAACAGATCACCTTGGAGAGGCATCATGCAGATCCTGCCGAGAAAAACCCTGACGCAATTTCTCATCGAAGAACGGCGCCGCTATCCGGATGCGACTGGAGACTTCAACGCCTTGATTCTCGACGTGGCGATGGCTTGCAAACAGATTGCACGCACGATTGCCGTTGGCGCACTGGGAGAGGTGCAGGTCGCCGACGCGGGCGCCATCAATGTGCAGGGAGAAGTGCAACAGCGACTTGATGTGCTGAGCAACGAGGTTTTCCTGCGCGTTAATGAATGGGGTGGCCATCTCGCGGGGATGGCGTCGGAAGAACTGGAGTTTCCCTACCCCATTCCCCCGCATTACCCGCGCGGCAAGTACCTGCTGGCATTCGATCCATTAGATGGTTCTTCCAATCTCGACGTCAACGTGTCCGTGGGCAGTATCTTTTCCGTATTGCGCGCCCCTGAGCGTTGTATCGACGGGAAAGAGAGCGAAGTCATTGAGCAGGATTTTCTTCAGCAAGGTTATCAGCAAGTTGCGGCCGGTTACGCACTCTATGGCCCCAGCACGATGTTTGTACTCACGGTTGGAAACGGCGTCAGTGCCTTCACGCTCGATCCGAACCTCTGTGAATTCTTCCTGACGCATGCAAACCTGACGGTTCCCGAGGAAACGCACGAGTTCGCCATAAACGCGTCCAACAGCCGCTTCTGGGAAGCGCCCGTCAAGCGCTACATTTCCGAGTGCCTGGCTGGTAAGACGGGGCCTCGTGGCAAGGATTTCAACATGCGCTGGATTGCCTCGATGGTCGCCGAGGCACATCGCATTCTGATGCGCGGTGGCGTTTTCATGTATCCACGCGACAACCGGAATCTGGACAAGGCGGGGCGCCTTCGATTGTTGTACGAAGCCAACCCCATCGCCTTCATCATGGAACAGGCGGGGGGGCGGGCTAGCACCGGTCGGCAATCTATCCTCTCGGTCCAGCCATCGTCGTTGCACCAGCGCATCGGCGTCATTCTCGGCTCGAAGAACGAAGTTGAACGAATCGAGCGGTACTACACCGATCCGCCTGGTATTGAATTGCCAGACCCACTATTCAACGAGCGTGGCCTGTTTCGAACCCCTGCTTGAGGAATGAATCATGTCAGAGCGTTTCCCTATCATTGCCATTACGGGTTCTTCGGGCGCTGGCACTACCTCGGTGACGCGCACATTCGAAAACATCTTTCGGCGCGAGGGGGTGAAATCAGTCGTGATCGAAGGCGACAGCTTTCATCGTTACGACCGCGCTGAAATGAAAGTGAGGCTGGCGGAAGCGGCGAAAACCGGCGATATGAACTTTAGCCATTTCGGACCGGACACCAATCTGTTCAGCGAACTGGAGCAGTTATTCCGGGCTTATGCCGAGGCCGGCATCGGGAGCCACCGCTTTTATCTGCACAATGCCGAGGAAGCCGCGGGGTTTGATCAGCAGCCTGGCACATTCACGGCATGGGAACCGTTGCCGCAGGATACCGATCTTCTGTTTTACGAAGGTCTCCATGGCGGAGTCGTAACGGACAAGGTGAACGTGGCCAAGTATTCCGACCTGTTGATCGGCGTGGTGCCGGTGATCAATCTCGAATGGATCCAGAAATTGTGGCGCGACAAGGCCCAGCGCGGATACTCAACCGAAGCCGTGACCGATACCATCCTGCGCCGTATGCCGGATTATGTGAACTATATCTGTCCGCAGTTTTCGCGTACTCACGTCAATTTCCAGCGGGTACCTTGCGTCGACACATCCAATCCTTTCATTGCGCGGGAGATTCCCTCTCCTGACGAAAGTCTGGTCGTCATCCGCTTTGCAAATCCGAAAGGATTCGATTTCCAATACCTTCTGTCAATGATCCATGACTCATTCATGTCACGCGCCAATACGATTGTGGTGCCTGGCGGAAAGATGGAGTTGGCGATGCAGCTGATCTTCACGCCCATCGTATTGCGAATGATGGAGCGTCGTAGACACGCGATGCTTTGAGACCCATAGCACCTCGATACAATTTCTGGAGAGGGTCCCCATGACCGAGAAATTGACCTTCGCCCGATTGGTTATCGCGGAACAGCATGGCTCCGGCACCGTTGATTCGGATCTGATCGCGCTGCTGCTTGATGTCTCCCTTGCGTGCAGCAGAATATCCGACTCCGTCTCCAGAGGGTTGTTGCAGGAGTTGCCGGCTGACCTGGCGCGCCAGAACATTCAGCGGGTAAGCCGGGAGAGATTGCATACGGACACTGCGGATTTCTCCGTGCGCGTCGACGAACTCACCCGATGCCTCGTGCGAATAGCAGCGGAAGACAGAGATAAGGTCCGTCCAATCCCACGCCGCTCACCGCAAGGCAGGTATCTGCTGGTGGTCGATCGGATTGACCGCTCGCCTGACATCGGCATCGGGGTTTCCGCGGGTATTATTTTCTCGGTCCTGCACTGCCCCGAAAACATGCCGGAGCCTAAGACGCACGACGTCGTGGAGCCAGGCCATCAACAGATGGCCGCAGGGTACGCACGGTACGATCCGCCCGCCATGCTCGTGCTAAAGACTGCCGGCGGAATCAATGGGTTTACGCTCGACACGGATTCCGGCCAATACGTGCTGACTCACCCAAACGCGAGATTCGGCTGGGCAGACACCGGTTCTGGATCGCCCCTTCGCGGGTAGATGGTTTGATTGGAAGCTCGCGTCGAGCGTTTGGTCACGAATGAACGTTGTCGCGCAACTCAGGTAATCTGTACAAGCCGCTATATTCGGCTGTATATTACGATGTCATGTTCCGATTGACACCGGCTACCTGAGGTGAGAACGCTCATGCATGCTCAACGATTTTATGGTGTGCCCACGCCGAGTGCGGAATACCTGAATCAGTCAGCATCCGGACAGGCGCCCGGCAATGGCGCCCTGCGTACGCGACTGGCCGAGCTCGATTCCTATATCCACTGTTCGGTAATCGGTACCTGCCTCACACGCGTCGATCTGCGCGATATCGTTGCGCGCTTTGCCGGGCTCGACCGGGATCGGGCCAGCGACTTCGAGATGCATCATGCTGCGGTGCAAATCGCCGCCGAAGGCGGACAGGGCGCTGAGGTCCTGCATGAGGTGCTGGACCATCGTTACGATGGAGAAATCAAGCGCTTCGATCAGGCGTCCAGTGAAAACGAATTGTGTCAATTGTGGCGCGCGGGCCGGCGCAACGGTGATACGGCCGGGGCTTACTGGGCGTTGATGACGCATCCACATGCGACGCGCGAATTGCGCCAGCGTATCCTGGGCGAACTGCACGGGCTCACGTACCTGGTAACGAACCCGTCACCGGCGCCCGACGCCGATTAAGCGGATTCGCTACGCGGTCGAAAGCGAATCGATGCACCGTGCGCGCTCTATCAGTTGCCGTTCTGGAATCGACCGGCGCTGCAAGATCGGCACCTGATATTTGGCCGCGGTGATCTCTGCCAGGATGGAGATCGCCATTTCCGCCGGCGTGCGCGAGCCGATGAACAGGCCGGTCGGTCCCTGCAACCGCTCCACCTGTGCCCGCGTCAGATCGAACTCCAACAGACGTTCCTTGCGCTTTTCGGTGTTGATGCGGCTGCCCAGCGCACCCACATAGAAAGCCGGTGATTTCAGCGCTTCCATCAAAGCCATATCGTCGAGCTTCGGATCATGGGTCAGACCGATAATCGCCGTATGAACATCGATTTGCAGTTCGGCAATGACATCGTCGGGCATGCCGCGCGACATCGTGACACCGGGTACGCCGAAGGTTGCGCTGAATTCTTCACGCGGATCGATCACCACGACTTCGTAGTCGGCGCCGATCGCAATCTGGGCGACATACTGCGACAACTGGCCTGCGCCGACCAGCACGAGGCGCCAGCGCGGCCCATGAATTGCCCGCATGATGTGGCCGTCAAAAGACAGCGTGTCGGTACGGTCCGCGTCGCACAAGGTGGACATGCCTGTGTCCATATCCAGGACGCGCGCGGTGAGTTTCTTGGCCGCCGTGCGGTCGAGCAGCATTCGCAGCACCTCGGCTTCGGGATGCGGCTCGACGACCAGACGCAGCGTCCCGCCGCAAGGCAGGCCGAAGCGCGCCGCTTCTTCACGGGAGACGCCGTAAAGGACGCTCTGCGGCAACGTGGCGGCCAGGATGTCGTGACTGACGCGATCGATCAGATCGTCCTCCACGCATCCGCCGGACACCGAGCCGACTAGCTGGCCGTCATCGCGAATCGCGACCCACGCGCCCAGCGGCCTTGGCGCCGAGCCCCAGGTTTGTACGACGGTTGCGAGCGCAACGCGGCGCCCGGCCGCGAGCCATTCGATGCAGGTCTTCAGGACGGCGTGATCGGTGCTGTCCATAGGCGATCAGGCGGCCAGAAGCGAGATTCCGCGCAGTCGTTTGCCGGCGCGATTGAATGCCGTATGAGCGGCCATGCCCCAGACCATTCCCGCGAACATGCCGCCGAGCATGACGATCGCGCGTTGCCCCGATGCCGGCGTTCCGATGAGTCCCATCGCCCCACGCTCGCAAAGCATCGAGCCGACGGTCATACCGGCGAGCATCCATGCCGAACAGGCCGCGTGACGCAGGACGTCGACGCCCAGCGATGGACGCGTGCCAGGCCCTGTCAGTCCCCTCAGGGACACGGCGCTCACTCCGGCGGACAACATGCCGATGTGCATCGCGGGCAACCCGTTCCAGTGCAGGTACGCAACCTGGAGAACACCGGGCATGCCACCCGAGCCGCATTGCGATGTGATCAACGCCAGGCCGGCGCCGCGGACATCCAGAGCCAATCCCGCGAGCATGCCGAGCGTGCCGAGCAGCACCATGTTTCGCGACACGTCTGCTTCGGGATCGGTGGATAGCAGACGGCGCAGCACCATCCAACCGGCAATGGCGAGGCAGGGCGCAAGCCACGGCAGTTCTATTTCGCCCGGCCGAAGCGCAGCCAATGCAAGCCACGGGCCGACGACAACCGCTACCCACGCAGGACTCGAATCCCGCGCTCGCCTGAACGCCGTCGGCATGGCCCGGAAACGCGGTTTCATGTCGACAGCCCGTCAGGAACCGGCTCTGGCGCAAATTCCAGCCGCGCGAGCACGCGAGCGTAGTCCTCGGGCGTATCCATGTCGAACGCAAACCGATCATGCTTTGCTTCGTGGACGAAGACTTCGTCGGGATGCTCCGCGATCAGCTTTTTGCAGCCGGGGTTCACATGTCCGCTGACGACCTCCGTTGCATAGCTTGCCGAAAACGCCACCGGGTTGCCACGCTGCCCGTTGCACGAAGGCACCAGAATGGAGCCGTAGGGCATCGTGCTGTAGGCGTCGATCAGCTCGCGGTAGTCGCGAGGCTCGAGCAGGACCTGGTCGGCGAGGCACACCAGAACGACGTTGCACGGCGCGTTGAGCGCGGCCACGCCCGCCGCGACCGAGGTCATTTGCCCCTGTTCGTAGTACGGATTGAACTGGAATCTCACTGGCAAGTCGTCGAGCGCCTCGATAACGGCACGACCGTTGAAACCGGTGACGACCACGATTTCTTCGGGGCCTGCCTCGAGCAGCGCGCGCACGGAACGCCTGACTGCGGGTTCGCCATCGATCTGCAGCAGCAGTTTGTGGCGACCCTGCATCCGTGACGAGGTGCCCGCCGCCAGCATCACGGCGGAGAATGTCGGTGCCGTTGTAGCGTTCATACGACCTCCCGTTGTCGTCGATCCTCGACGATCGCCAGATATTTGTCCGGTGTGCGTTCGAACTCCAGCTTGCAGCCGTCGCAGCAGAAATACACGCGTTGTCCGCCGGCCTCGACGACGTGCTTCGCCGATGCGATATCGACGGCCATCCCGCATACGGGATTGACGTACCGTGCGGGCGGTTCGACCGACGCCATCGATTCGCACGGCGGCACCGCGGGCAGCACGGGCAGTACGTCGGCCCCGGCGGCGTGCAGGTCCGTCGTATCGGCTGCGGCCTGCTCCAGGATCCGGCGCAGCGTCACGAGCCCCGCCACGGCGCCGAGCGCGATCTCCTGGGGGGTGCGGGCATGAATGTGAGGTCCGGCGGGCGCATGCAGCGCAGCGAGCCGCTCTTCCGTGATACCGCGTGCGCGCATCGTGTCGCGCAGCTTGTCCGCTTTGCGTTGGCTCGCGATCAGCAGCACGGCTGCCGCCGAGGTTCGCAAGGCGGCCTCGAGCGCTTCCTCGTCGCTGTCGCCCTGGGTGGCGACGAGAATCAATAGCGGCTTCAGCAGGCGCAACGCGTCGGCATCGAAACCCTGGATGACCCGTGGGATGCCGAGCGGCGCAAACGGCTCGGTCACGCTCGCGGCGGCATGAACGCGCAAGCCCATCCGTTGCGCGAGCACGCAGGCTTCGAGGGCAGCCGGCGCCGAGCCGAGTATGAGCACCGCCGGTGCGGGCACCGACGGCTGAATGAAGAGTTCGATCGTGCCGTTGCTCGCGCAGGGCATCGCATGATGTTCGACGCCAGGCTCCGGCAAGACCTCCGAATTGCTGATGCGAATCAGCTTGGGCTGACCCGATCGCATCGATTCCTGCGCGGCCTGGATTACGATCGCCCGGGAGCAGCCGCCGCCGATCCAGCCATGCAGCGTGCCGTCGCTTTCCACCACCGCTTGCGCGCCGACCCACGTCGACGTGGGCGGCAGCGCCCGGATCACGGTGGTCACGGCGAACAGGCGCGCTTCTTCGG
This sequence comes from Paraburkholderia caffeinilytica, assembly GCF_046030355.1. Classification (GTDB taxonomy): domain Bacteria; phylum Pseudomonadota; class Gammaproteobacteria; order Burkholderiales; family Burkholderiaceae; genus Paraburkholderia; species Paraburkholderia caffeinilytica_B. Next base: position 364,425 of record NZ_JAQQCQ010000003.1, on the reverse strand, counting down.
TCAGCCTTTGTTCGAGCCGGATCAGCTCATCGGAATTGATCGTGGGCGGGGTGGCGGAATTAGTGGTGGAATTAGGGGTGGCGTTCATGGCGCGGCTCATTGCAAAACGGACAACACGTGCGGCAGCACGCGCTCGAGACTGGCGAGATCGCTTGCGCTGGTCATGAGGTCGAGATAAGGCAGGGCAGCCGCCATGCCGACGCTGCTCGGCGTGAAACCGGGACGGCCGGCCAGGGGATTCAGCCAGACGATGCACCGGCAACGGCGCCGCATCCTGCGCAGCGCCTGCTGCAGGAGCGTCGGATCGCCGGCGTCGTAGCCGTCGCTGACAATCATGACGGCGGTGCGCGAGTGCAGCAGCGCGGCCGCGTGCCGCTGATTGAATTCGTCGAGACTGTCGCCGATGCGCGTGCCGCCGGCCCAGCCGGCCGAGAGCAGTTGCAGCCGCTCCTGCGAGCGCCACGGGTCGGGGTCGCGCAACGCCTGCGCAATACCGACGAGCTGCGTGTGGAAAATGAAGCAATGCACGTCGGACAGGCGCGCGCTGATCACCCGCGCGAGGCGCAGAAAGAAGAAGCTGTACAGGCTCATCGAGCGGCTCACGTCCAGCAGCATGACGATGCGCGGCCGGACGCGCTGCTTGCGGCGCCACGCGAGTTCCAGCGGTACGCCACCATGAGCCACGCTCAGGCGGATGGTGCGCGCCATGTCGATGGCACGGCCTGACGCCGCGCGCCGTTCGCGCCGCATCTGCATGCCGCGCAGCCGCTGCACGAAGCGTCTGATGGCTTCGTCGATGGCGAAAAGTTCGTCGGGCTGATTCAGGTGGCGAAAATCCGCGTGCATGAGGGATGCTTCACGGCTCATGCCGTGCTCAGCGGTCTTGCCATCCGCCTGGGCGCCGTCGGCCCCGTGGCCAACCAGCGAGAGCGGCGTGCCTTCGCTGCCATCGCGCGCCGCGCCTTCGCCATGGGTCGTCAGTTTGCCTGCGCCGCCTACACGCGTTTCGACGAGTGCGTGGCGATTCGGCGCGAAAAAATAGGCATCGAAGAGTGCGTCGAAACGCCGCCATTCTTCGGCGCGCGAGCAAAGCCATGCGCGCAGGCTCCAGCGCAACAGCAGGCTATCGAATTGTCCGGTGCGTTGCGCGACGTCCATCGCCGCAGCCATGTCGCTGCTCGTCACGTGAAAACCGTTTTCGCGCAGCCATCCCGCGAAGCCGACATAGCGGGACATCATGGCGTCGGCCAGTTCTTGCGGCGCCGTGCCGGCGGCGCAAAGGCTATCGGTTAGCATGCGGCCGCCAGTCGTTCGACCACCGGACGCGTGAAGCCCGCCTGGTCTTCGCGGGTCTTCACCAGTGCCGAGAGCGAATCCATGATCCGGTCGATACCTTCTTCGTCGAAGGTGCTCACGCCGAGGCGCAGGAGCGCTGCCGCCCAATCCAGCGTTTCGGCGATACCGGGTTTTTTCTGGATGTCCATCTGCCGAACCGCCTGCACGAATTCGACCACCTGTTGCGCCAGTTTCGCCGGCATCTCCGGCGCCTGGGCGCGCACGATCGCCAGTTCCTTCCCGAAGTCCGGGTAGTCGACGTAGTGATACAGACAGCGGCGGCGCAGCGCGTCGGAAATCTCGCGGGTGCCGTTGGAGGTCAGGATCACGATAGGCCGCTCCAACGCGCGAATCACGCCCAGTTCCGGAATCGATATCTGGAAGTCGGACAGCAACTCGAGCAGATAAGCTTCGAACGCTTCGTCCGTGCGGTCGATTTCATCGATCAGCAGAACCGGGGCAGGCGTTGTCGTGATCGCTTCCAGCAGAGGGCGCTTGAGCAGATAGCGCTCGGAGAAAATGTCCTGCTCCTTGCTCGAGAGCGGCCGGTCATCCTGTTCGAGCAGCTTGATGGCGAGCAACTGGTGCTGGTAATTCCACTCGTACAGCGCCGAATGGACATCCAGACCTTCATGGCATTGCAGCCGGATCAGGCGCGTGTCCGACAGCCGCGCGAGCGCCTTGGCGACTTCCGTCTTGCCCACGCCAGCCTCGCCTTCGAGCAGCAGGGGCCGCCGCATTTCCAGCGTCAGCAGCAAGGTGGCCGCGAGGCTGCGCTCGGCGATGTAGCCGTGGTGCTCGAGGCGCTGCTGCAAATCCAGCACGTTGCTCATGCGGTCCGTGAACATGGCGGGCCTCGTCGCTCAGGCCGTCTTGCGGGAGAACAGTCCGTGCAGCCAGTCGCGCACGACCGCCCACGCGAGCGCGAGTCCGTTCAGCTCGGCGGCGCGCGCTGGGACGGGCGCGGCGGCTGCCGCTTGCGCGGTGGTTCCCGCCGCCGCAGCCGGATCATCGGCTGACGGCGCGGCTTGCGGCGCATCCGCGCTCTGGGCTAATGCGGCGAAGTTGGCGACGAACTGCTTGAGGATCTGGTCGGCCACCGTGTTCATCATCCGGCCGCCGAATGCGGCCGCCTTGCCGCTCATCGCGACTTCGCTTTTACCGACCAGCTCGCACGTTGCGCCGCTCGCCTGCACGGTCGCGACGAGATCCATCGATGCGCCGGACGTGCCCGTCGAATCCGAACCCTTGCCGACGAGATGCAGGGTGCGCTGTGTGGCGTCGAGTTCCAGGACTTCGATCGTGCCTTTGAACGACATCGCGGCGGGCCCGATCTTCACGGTGACCGTGCCCTTGTAATGCGTTGCGTCCACGCGCTCGGTGATCTTCGCGCCGGGCATGCAGCCGCCCACCGCCTCGATGTTCTGCAGGCACTGCCAGGCGGCATCCGCCGTGGCTGCCAGAGGAAATACCTTTTCGATGACGACTTTCATTGAATCATCCCCTGTATGTCCGGATCGTCCGTCCGGACTCGCACGCTACTACCGGGCGAGTCCGAGCGAGCGGCTTTGCTGCCACACGCGGTACGCGTTGTGAGGCATGTTCATGTGAGTGACGCCCAGGTGCGCGAATGCATCGACCATGGCCGAGGTGAAACACGGAATCGAGCCGACGTGCGGCGATTCCGCCACACCCTTCGCGCCGATCGGATGGTGAGGCGACGGCGTCACCGTAAAATCCGTCTCCCAATGCGGTGTTTCCACCGCGGTCGGCACGAAGTAATCCATCAGCGTGCCGCCCAGCAGATTGCCCGCCTCGTCGTACGGCAATTCCTGCCCCATCGCGACCGCGAAGCCTTCGGTGAGGCCGCCGTGAATCTGCCCTTCGATGATCATCGGATTGATGCGCGTGCCGCAGTCGTCGAGCGCGTAGAAGCGCCGCACCCGCGTTTCGCCCGTATAGCGATTGACGTCGAGCACGCACAGGTAAGCGCCGAACGGAAACGTGAAGTTGGGCGGATCGTAGTAATCGACCGCTTCCAGGCCCATTTCCATGCCTTCCGGCACGTTGTTGTAGGCGGCCCATGCGACCTGCTTGAGCGTCTTGAACTGCTCCGGCGACCCCTTGAGCACGAAGCGGTCGAGATCGAACTCGACGTCGTCCGGGCTCGCTTCGAGCAGGTGAGCGGCGATCTGCCGGGCCTTCTCGCGGATCTTGTGCGATGCCCGTGCAATGGCCGCGCCGGCGACCGGCGTGGAGCGCGATCCGTAGGTGCCGAGCCCGTAGGGCGCGGTGGACGTATCGCCTTCCTCGACCGTGATCACCGAAGCGGGAATGCCGGCCTCGGAGGCGATGATTTGCGCGTAGGTGGTCTGGTGGCCCTGGCCCTGCGTGATCGTGCCCATTCGCGCGATTGCCGAGCCGTCGGGATGCACGCGAATCTCGCACGAGTCGAACATGCCGACGCCGAGGATGTCGCACATCTTCGAAGGGCCGGCGCCGACGATTTCCGTGAAGGTGACGATGCCGATTCCCATCAGCCATTCCGCGTTCGGATCCGCGCGGCGGGCGGCCTGCTCGGCGCGCAGGGCAGGGTAGTCGACGGCGGCCAGCACTTTCCTGAGCGCGGGTTCATAGTCGCCCGAATCGTAGTCGAGCCCGAGCGGCGTGGAGAACGGAAACTGCTCCTTGCGGATGAAATTGCGCAGACGGATTTCGGCTTTGTCGATGCCGAGCTTCTGCGCGAGGACGTCGACCATGCGCTCGATCAGATAGACCGCCTCGGTCACCCTGAATGAACACCGGTAGGCCACGCCGCCCGGAAACTTGTTGGTGTAGACGCCGTCGACCGACACGAACGCGTTGGGAATGTCGTAGGAACCCGTGCAGACATGGAACATGCCGGCGGGCCACTTGGTCGGGTCCGCGCAGGCGTCGAACGCGCCGTGATCCGCGGTGACGTGTACGCGCAGCGCCTTGATCCGGCCGTTGCTGTCCGCGGCGAGTTCGCCGGTCATGTGATAGTCGCGCGCGAACGCGGTGGAGCTGAGATTTTCGGCGCGCGACTCGATCCATTTGACAGGCCGCCCCAGTACGATCGACGCCACGATCGCCACCACGTAGCCAGGATAAACCCCCACCTTGTTGCCGAAGCCGCCGCCGATATCCGGCGAGATGATGCGGATTTTCGACTCGGGAATCGAGGACAACATGCCGACCACCGTGCGCACGACGTGCGGCGCCTGCGAGGTGATATAGACCGTGAGGTCGCCGCGGACCTTGTCGAACGACGCCACGCAGCCGCAGGTTTCGAGCGGACACGGATGCACGCGCGGATACAGCATGTCCTGCCGGACGGTGACGTCCGCGTTGTCGAACGCGCGCGCGGTCTTGTCCTTGTCGCCGACGTTCCAGGTGAAGATATGGTTCGGATGCGTGCGGGCGCCGTGCGCGCCCGTCTGCTTGTCGCGGATGTCTTCCCGGATCACGGGCGCATCGGGTTCGAGCGCCTTCAGCGGGTCCACCACCACGGGCAGTTCCTCGTATTCCACTTCCACCAGTTCGGCCGCGTCGGCCGCGACGTAGCGATCATCGGCGACGACGAACGCGACTTCCTGATTCTGGAACACGACTTTCTCGTCGGCGAGCACGGCCTGGACGTCGCCCGCCAGCGTGGGCATCCAGTGCAGCTTGAGCGGTTTGAGGTCGTCCGCTGTCAGCACCGCGTGCACGCCCGGATGGGCGAGCGCGCGCGACTTATCGATTTTCAGTATCCGCGCATGCGCGTACGGGCTGCGCACCATGGCGCCGAACAGCATGCCAGGCATCTTGACGTCGTCGACATAAGTGCCTTTGCCCTGGATGAAGCGCGGATCCTCACGGCGTTTGCGCGAGCAGCCCATGCCTTCCAGCGCGGCGAGACGATCGAGATTGGCGTCGATATTTCCCATTGCGTTTCTCCCGATATCAGTGTGCCGACACTTCCGCCATGAGCGGATGCGAAGTCTGGACCGCTTCGCCGCGCAGCTTGGCGGCGGCATATTGCACGGCTTTCACGATGTTCTGATATCCGGTACAGCGGCAGAGATTGCCGGCCATCCAGTAGCGGATTTCCTCTTCGGTCGGATTCGGGTTTTCCTGTAACAGACGGTAGGCGCGCGTCAGCATGCCCGGCGTGCAGAAGCCGCATTGCAGACCGTGTTCCTGCATGAAGCCCTCTTGCAGCGCATGAAGCTCGCCGCCTTTGGCCAGTCCCTCGACCGTCAGCAGTTCCGCCTCGTCGGCCTGTACCGTCAGGAAGGTGCAGGACTTGACCGACATGCCGCTCACGTCCACCGTGCACGCCCCGCAATGGGATGTTTCGCAACCGATATGCGGGCCTGTATGCAGACACTTTTCCCGCAACGTGTGGATCAGCAGCTCGCGCGGCTCGACCACCACGTCTGTTTGCGTACCGTTCAGCTTGAACGACACCATGACCTTTTTGCTCATCTCATGTCCCCTTGATATGTGTCGGTACGCGTCTCACTGCTTAGCCCGCGTGAGCGCCGTGCGCAGCGCGCGCCGCGTCATCTCGCCCGCCATCGCGGTCTTGTATTCGATATCGCCGCGCAGGTCCTCCGTCGGCTCGCAGATGCTCATGGCGAGCCGCGCGGCTGCGTCGATGGCGGCCTCGTCGAGCGGCTTGCCCAGCAGCGACTGTTCCGCGCCGGTCGCGCGAAGCGCCGTTTGCCCGACATTGGTCAGCACAATGCGCACGTCGCTCACATTTCCGCCTTGCAGGCGAAGCGTGACCGCCGTGGCGGCGGTGGCGAAGTCGCCGGTCTTGCGCTTGAGCTTGGCGTAGCAATAGCCGGTTCCCGGCGCGGGCACCGGAATGCGGATTTCGGTCATGATCTCGCCGGCTTCGAGTTGCGTCATGTAGGTGCCGAGGCAAAAACCGTCGGCCGCCACAATGCGCTCGCCGTGTTCGCCGGTGAGCACGAACGACGCATCCAGCGCGATCATCAGCGTGGGATGGTCATTGCCGGGATCTCCGTGCGAGATGTCTCCGCCGATCGTGCCCCGGTAACGCACTTGCGGATCGGAAATCTGGCGCGCGCCCTCCACGAGCAGCGGGCATTTCTCCTGCAACACGGTCGACCAGACCAGTTCGTTCTCCGTCGTCATCGCGCCGATACGGATCTCGTTGCCGACTTCGCGGATGCCCTTGAGCTCGGTGAGTTTTCCAAGATCGATCAGATGCCCCGGCTCGGCGAACCGGAGCTTCATCATAGGCAACAGACTATGGCCGCCTGCCAGCAGTTTCGCGGTGTCGCCATGCTCGTTCAGCAACGAGATGGCCTCGGACAGACTGCGGGGAGCGTGGTATTCGAAAGGACGAGGTATCACGTGGGTCTCCTGGTTTTTATCGGTCGGCGAACGGGCGCGTCATCGGCCTGTATGTCGTAAGCATTTCACAGGACGACGCAGCAATTCAACGCAAGTTCTTCAACGGCGGAATAGGTGCGCCAACGGTCGGCTAACCGGCGTGAAATACGGCTAGTCCGTTGCGCGTCCAGCATGGGCGGGGGCGGGAAAACCTGTACGCCGGAAATCAGAACTTCACGCCAAAACCGAGGCCGATAATCCAGGGATCGATTTTCAGGGTGCCGATAGGCGCGCCGCCGAGCGTCGCGTCCGTCCTGACGAAGAGTTTCTTGACGTCCGCATTGACAAAGATCTTCTTTGTCACCTGCACGTCAACGCCGACCTGGAATGCCGGCCCGAAACTGTGGTTGCTGATCCCGACGCCCTGACCGCCCGCCTGCAGGGAATTGTTGTAGAACAACGTATAGTTCAACCCGGCGCCGACGTAAGGGCGGATCATTCCTTGCGGATTGAAATGCCACGCAACCGTGAGGGTGGGAGGCAGCAGGCTGACCCGGCCGAGTTCGCCGAGACTGGACGTCACCGTATGGCGTGTGATGCCGAGAATCAGTTCGACACCAATGTTATTCGTCGCCATGTAGGTGAAATCGAGCTCCGGGACGATGGAGTTGTTGACGTTCGTGCCGAGCGTCGATAACGTCCCCGAAGTCGATACATCCGGTTCAATGCTCAATACCCGGAAACGGGCCAATATATCGCCTTGCTCTGCCTGCGCGCAGGTTGTGCCGGCCACGGCCAATACAACTGCGGTGACGCATCTGGCAATCGGATGGCGTTTCATTTTGTCTCCCCAGTCGGACTTTATTTTTCAGGACGTGTCGCTACCGGCCGCCGGCGTCGAAAGGCAAGGCAGACGAGGCCAGCGGTCACGTGGTGTCCGCTGATCGCATCGCTGCGGCCTGTGTCTGATCGAGAAGAGAACTGGTTTACTCGACTGACGAAGCAGTACACTCCACTCAGCGTTTCACAACGCAATGCAGCAATTCAATGCCATTTTCCCGAGCGCCGCTTTGCCTGCACCAGTTGCCGGAAAACTTGCGTGAAATTTGGAAAAGGCATACAAAAGTTAAAAATCGCCATGCAAGCGAAGAAAATCCTACTTGTGCAGGAGACGCCGAATGAACCCGCTGGACCCAGCCCCGACATCGACGCTGCCCGCGCCCGAGCCACGCCGCAATGAGACCTTCCAGCACAAGCTGGAACAGTTCAATCCGGGGATGGTCTGGCTCGATGCGCAGGGGCATGTGACCGCGTTTAACGACGTGGCGGTGCAGATACTCGGGCCGGCGGGCGAACAATCTTTGGGCGTGAAACAGGACCGGCTGTACGGCATCGACGTGGTCAATCTCCACCCGGAGAAGAGCCGGGACAAACTGCGCTTCCTGCTGCAATCGCAGGATCCGGGCGGCTGCCCGGTCAAGTCGCCGGCGCCCGTTGCGATGATGATCAATATTCCTGACCGGATACTGATGATCAAGGTGTCCAAAATGACGGACAGTAACGGAATATGCGGCACATGCATGATCTTCTACGACGTTACCGATATCACGACTGAACCGGCCGAGTACCGGCAGGGGAATCTTGATCCGGCGCCACGACGGCTATTCAAGATTCCGGTCTATCAAAAGAATCGTGTCATCCTGATCGATCTGAAAGACGTCGTCCGGTTTCAGGGCGACGGCCACTACACGACGATCGTCACGAAAGACGATCTTTACCTCTCCAATCTGTCTCTAACGGATCTGGAACTCCGGCTGGATAGCAGCATTTATCTGCGCGTCCACCGCAGCCATATCGTCAGTCTTGCGCATGCGGTGGAACTGGTTAAGGCTGAAGAGAGCGTCAACCTCGTCATGGACGATGCGCAACGGACAGCCGTACCCGTGAGCCGGTCGAGGGCGGCAAAGTTGAAGGACATGCTCGGCGTGATCTAAGGGCGGCTCCCGACCCTGCGCCGGTCTCTCAGGAGCGGCGCAACAGGAATACCGGCCTTGGTACGAATCAGAACCTGTCCGCCTTGACAAGCGCGGCGAGCGCCGCTCGTTCTGCTGCGACATCCGTGCTGGCTGTCTGTGGCCAATCCAGAACAATTCCATCGTCCAGCGATTCCCGCACGAGCGATGAATAGTCCCATTTGCTCAGCTTCCCAGATTTCATCGCATCCGCGATGTCGCGCCGGAGATCGGGAGGGAAACTCGCAAAAGCAGCAGAGAGAGACGCGTACTGGCGCGCATCGATTTCGCCGGATGTACGAAACGAGGCCCAGCACACAACGGCGATAATCGCCATCAGCGGCACTGCGGTGTAACGAAGAATGAACTTGACGGGTGACATGAGAGAGAGTTTTTGCGAAGACTGTCGATACGCTATGGCGTGAGCGTTGTGTGTTTGACCCGAAGCGCGGTGCGAATACCTCTCAGAATATCAATGGGCGGTGGTGGACATCCGGGGATCGTCACGTCGACAGGAAGGAGCGTGGAAAGTGGCCCGCAGACGGCATAGCTATCCCTGAAGATGCCGCCGGTACATGCACACTCGCCGGCGGCGACAACCAGCTTGGGGTGGGGCGTCGCCTCGTAGGCCTGCCATACGGCATCCCTCATGTTCAGCGTCAGCGGGCCGGTAATGAGCAGCATGTCCGCATGACGGGGACTCGCGACGAAGCGGATACCCAGGCCTTCGATGTTGTAGTAAGGATTATTGAGCGCATGGATTTCCAGTTCGCAGCCGTTGCATGAACCGCCGTCGATCTCGCGGATGCACAGCGCGCGGCCGAGCACGTCGAGGATCTCCTGCTGGATCTGCTGGCTTTCGGTGTGCCATGCGTCGTCGCCTTGCGGCGCGCGTTCGTCCGGCGTGCCGGTCCGTGCGATCTGTTTGAGAAGTTGCCACATTACAGGTCGTGTCCCGCGTAGTTCAGATTGAACGATTTGTTGATCAGCGGGAAATCGGGAACGATATTGCCGATGATCGCATGTTCCAGCGCGGGCCAGTTTTGCCATGACGGGTCATGGCAGTGGCAGCGGGAAATGGTCCCGTCGACACCGGTCTCGAGGGCGACAAACACGTCACCGCGCCAGCCTTCGATCCAGCCGACGCCGCGCGACGGCGGCTGGTCGTGTTCGAGCGCGGTGACGATGTCGCCGTCGGGCAGGCCGGCGAGCAGGGTCTGGATCAGCCGGATGGACTCGTAGATTTCACCGAAGCGGACCGCGACGCGCGCTGCCACGTCACCCCGTGCGTCGCTGACCATTTGCGTCTGAACTTCGTGATAGGGCGCATAGGGGTGATCGACGCGCAGGTCGATTTTCTTGCCGCTTGCCCGACCCACGAGTCCGCACACACTGAAGTGCTCCACCACTTCCGCGGAGAGTATTCCTGATCCCGCGAAGCGATCCTGCAGTCCCGATTGATCGTCGTAGATGCGCTGCATCACGCGGACTTCCGCATCGATCCGGTCACACTGCGTCTGCATCGCTGCGATGAAACGGATATCGATATCCGTGGATACGCCGCCAGGGACGATCCGGTCCATGAGATAGCGATGCCCGAAAGCCTGGTCGTTGAGACGCAGCCAGTCTTCCTTCAGGCGTGAGAACTGTGCGAGTCCATATGCGAATCCGGCATCGTTTCCGAGCGCGCCGAGGTCGCCCAGATGGTTGGCAACGCGCTCGCGCTCGAGCATCAGTGCGCGCAGCCACTGCGCGCGTGGCGGCACCCATCCATTCAATGCGCGTTCGACCGCCATGCAATAAGCCCACGAAAAGGCGACTGTCGTGTCTCCCGCGATTCGCCCCGCCAGCCGATGGCCGAGCAACAGCGGCGTCCGTTCGAACAGCTTCTCGATACCCCGGTGCGCATAGCCGAGCCGCTCTTCAAGCCGCAACACCTTTTCGCCGACCACGGAAAAGCGGAAATGCCCGGGCTCGATCACGCCCGCATGGATCGGCCCCACGGCGATCTCGTGGACGCCGTCGCCATCGACGCGGACGAAGGGGTAGTCTTCCTCTCTGGACTGGAATCGCTCGGTGCCCGAGGCCAGTTTTTGCAGCGGATGGTAGAAGCTCGGCCAGTTGCCATGATTCATCCATGGCCGTGTATCGGCTGCGCCGATTGCGTGCAGTCCGAGCAGATCGCGGACGGTTCGCTGCATCCGTGCCGCGCACGGAAAGATGGTCGACAGGTCCGGGTAGCCGTGTTTTTCCACTGGCAATTCAAGCCAGAGAATGCCGTCTTCCAGCGCATACGCCGCGGAGATGACGAATGCGCCCGCCAGCGCTTCAGCGCCCCACAGGGAAATCAGCCGGCCGCCGCTCTCCCGCGCTGTCCTTGCCGTTTTTGTCCATGCGTCGGAATCCACGCTCGCCAGAAAAGCCGAAGACCTGCCCGTGAACGCGGACAGGCGAACCAGATTGGGAAGCCCGAGTGCCTCGATGCGCATATGTCACCCTGCGATCATGGCCGCCGCCTGCCGATACCACGTCGCAAGATAGGGCGGAATGTAGAGTCCCAGCATCAAGCCGATGCCGAGATGGACGAACACCGGCAGCAGCGCCGGCGAGTGTTCCAGGGGCTTGACGGTCGTCTCGCCGAACACCATGCCCTGCACCCGCGCAAAGATTGCCGCGAACGCGACGGCGAGCGCGAGCAGCAGGAAGGGCGTGGCCCATGGGAGTTGGCGCATTGCGGTCGTCAGGATCAGGAACTCGCTTGCGAAGACGCCGAATGGCGGCATCCCCAGGATCGCGAGCGTGCCGAGCATCATCCCCCACCCGACGGTCGGGCTGACACGTATCAGGCCGCGGATGTCGTCGATCACCTGGGTGCCGGCTTTCTGGGCCGCATGCCCGACGGTGAAGAAAACGGCCGACTTCACCAGCGAATGTACCGTCATGTGAAGCAGGCCCGCAAAGGTCGCGATGGGGCCGCCAAGCCCGAAGGCGAACGTCATCAGCCCCATGTGCTCGATCGACGAATACGAAAAGAGCCGCTTGACGTCTTTTTGCCGGAACAGCGAAAACGTCGCGACCAATACCGAAACAAGCCCGAAGCCGATCAGCAGGTTGCCCGCCAGGCCGTTATGGAGTGCGCCGTCGGCCAGCACCTTGCAGCGCAGTACCGCGTAGAGCGCGACGTTGAGCAGCAGGCCGGACAGCACGGCCGAAATCGGCGTAGGCCCTTCGGCATGCGCGTCGGGCAGCCAGTTGTGCATGGGCACGAGACCGACCTTGGTGCCATACCCGATCAGCAGAAACACGAACGCGAGCGACATGATGGTCGGGTCGAGACTTCCTTTGACCGCGTTCAGGCTGGTCCAGAGCAGTGCTTCGTCGCCGCCGAGTTGCCGGCTCGCGGCAAGATAGAGCAGGATCGTGCCGAACAGCGCCTGGGCGATGCCGACGCCGCACAGAATGAAGTACTTCCACGCGGCTTCGAGGCTGGCTGCGGTGCGATAGACGCTGACCAGCAGCACCGTCGCGAGCGTGGCGGCTTCCATGGCGACCCAGAGGATGCCCATGTTGTTGGTGAGCAGCGCGAGCAGCATCGCAAAGATGAACAGCTGGTACATGCAGTGGTAAAGACGCATGCGCGGGCCGTTCATTCGGCCGCGGTCCCGCTCGATGCGCATGTACGGCCGCGAAAAGATCGACGTGGTCCAGCCGACGAAGGCCGTCAGCGTAACCAGAAATACGTTGAGCGGATCGACGAAGAAGAGCTTGCCGAGCGCGAATGCGGGCCCGTGCGCCACCGTTTGCACGGCGAGCAGCGCGGCGGCTGCAAAGGTCAGGAAACTGAACCCCACGTTGAGTTCCGCGGCGGCATGGTGTTGTCCCACGAGCGCCAGCGTTGCGCCTGCGAAGAGCGGGATGGCGAAAACCAGCAGCAGTACCCAGGCCTCAGTCATCTTTGAGTTTTTCGAGGTGGTGAATGTCCAGACTGTCGAACTGCTCGCGGATCTGGAACATGAATACGCCGAGGATCAGAATGCCTACCAGCACGTCCAGCCCAATGCCGAGTTCGACGACCATCGGCATGCCGTTCGTTGCCGCAGCCGCAGCGAAAAACAGGCCGTTTTCCATCGACAGGAAACCGATCACCTGAGGGATTGCCTTTGCGCGCGTGATCATCATCATGAACGACAGCAGCACGCAGGCAAGCGCGATGCCGAGCGTGCCGCGCGCAACCGATGACGCGAGCTGGCTGACCGGCGAGGCGACGTTGAACGCGACGATGACGAGCACGATACCGATCAGCAGCGTGGCGGGAATATTGAGGAGCGTCTCGACGTCTGTCCTGACGTTGAGGCGCTGCACCAGCTTGTAGAGAATCCAGGGAATCAGTCCGACTTTGAGCACCAGGGTCAACAGCGCGGAAATATAGAGGTGCGTGTCGGCGGTGACGTATCCGAGGATCAGGTTGGCGGAGACGAGCGTCATGCCCTGCAGCGTGTAGAGGTGGATCAGCGACAGGATCCGCCGCTGGCTGAGCATCGCAAACGACAACAGCAGCAGGATGGCGGCCAGAAAGTTGATGATCTGCGTGGCGAATCCGTGCATTCACGCCCCCAGCAGAAAATGGACGAGCATCCCGATCACGGCCAGCAGGAAAGCCGTCGCGAGAAACTCAGGGACGCGGAAAATACGCATTTTCGCGTTGCTCGTCTCGACGACCGCAAGCGCCGCGCCGCCCACCAGCAACTTGATGAAGAGCGCAGGAATCGCGAACAGCAGCGCAGTCGGATTGCCGGCCTCGGCGATGCCCCACGGAATGAACAGGGCAAGACCGATGCAGGAGTAGGCGAACAGCTTGAGACTGGCGGCCCATTCCATGAGCGCGAGATGGCGGCCCGAATATTCGAGGATCAACGCCTCGTGAATCATCGTGAGCTCGAGATGCGTGGTCGGGTTGTCGACCGGCAGACGCGCGTTCTCGGCGAGCGAGACCATCGTGAACGCGATGCCGGCGAAGGCAAGGCTCGGGTAGATCGCCAGTTCGCGATGACTGAGCGTGGCAACGATGCTGGTCAGCAAGGTGGACTGCGTGATGAGCGACGCCGAAAACAGCACCATCAGCAAGGCGGGTTCCGCGAGGAAGCCCACCAGCATTTCGCGGCGCGCGCCGAGCGTGCCGAACGCGGTGCCGATGTCCATCGCCGCCAGCGAAAGCGTCACGCGGGCCAGCGCGAAGAGGCCGACCAGCGCGATTGCATCTGCGGCAGGTGAGAGTGGCAGGTCGGTCGAAAGCGTCGGCACGATCGCACACGCGAGCGTCATGCATGCCCAGACAACGTAAGGCGCACCGCGGAATATCGGGCTGGCGTGGCCGGCGACCACGGATTCTTTGTTGAACAGCTTGTGAAGCATCCGGTAGGGCTGCCAGATGCTCGGCGCGCGACGGTTTTGCAACCGGGCGCGGCACATGTTGACCCAGCCCGTGAGCAACGGTGCGGCCGCGAGTGCGAGCAGGATCTCGAGTCCTTGCGAGATCAGTCCGGAGAGCGTGATCATCGTCTCACCAGCATCAGAAGCACGATCAGCACGAGGAAGCTATGCATCAGATACAGGGCGATGCGGCCGGTCTGAAGCCGCCCCGCGAGTGCGGCGATGCGCATGACCAACCGTTCCAGCGGCGCATAGATCAGGGTCCACGCGCGATCCGTCACGGTGACGCTATACACGGGGTGTGAGTCGAACGGCGACGGCAGCCTGCGCTCTATTTTGAATAGCGGCGTGAAGATTTCGCGGATGGGCTGCCCGAACCCTTCAGCGGTGTCCTGCATGCGCGCGGTCACGAACGGATAGCCGCAGGCCCATGGCGCCGCGCGCCTCAGGCGTCCATGGTAAAGACGGCGGACCAGTAGCCAGGCGAGCCCGCAGCACGCGCAGAAAAACAGCAGAAAAACCGCCGGCATATAGCTGGCCCGGTCCACGCTGGTAGGCGCAAGCAGCAGCCAGCCATTGCGGGCGACGGCTGCGCCGATGCCGGTTCCCACCAGCATCTGGGTGACGCGGTCCAGCACGGCCACGAACTGCACCGGCAGAAGCCCGAGCAGTACGCATATTGCTGTGAGCCAGACGAAGCCGATCCGTTCCCAGCGGCTCGCGTCGCGTGCTTCGGCCAGCTTCGTCTCTCTCGGTTGACCGAGAAAGACAATGCCGAAGAACTTCACCATCGTGTAACCCGCAAGCGCGGCCACCAGCGCGATCAACGCCGCAACGAGCGGCACCACCATGTTCAGAAACGGATTCGGCAAACCCGGCGTGAACAGAAAGCTCTGCAGCAGCAGCCATTCGGAGACGAAGCCGCTCAACGGCGGTAGCCCGGCGCTCGCAAATGCGCCCACCAGCGCCGCCCATGCCGTCCACGGCATGACGCGGATCAATCCGCCCAGACGCCCGAGATTGCGTTCGCCGGTGGCATGCAGGACGGAACCTGTACCGAGAAACAGCAGACTCTTGAAGGTCGCGTGGCTTGCGATCTGGTAGAAGAGGGCCGTCAGCGAGAGCGCGGCCAGCGTGTTCATGCCGTACGCGCGAAACAGGATCGCCAGTCCCATGCTGACGAACATCAAACCGATGTTATCGATCGACGAGTACGCGAGCAGCCGTTTCATGTCCGTCTGGATCGCGCTGAACACCACGCCGAACAGGGCGGTGAAGAGTCCGAGCGCCAGCACGAAAACGCCCCACCACCACAGCTGGATATGCAGCAGGTCGAACACCGTGCGCAGGATGCCGTAGAGACCCGCCTTCAGGATAAAGCCGCTCATGAGGGCCGATACCGGCGATGGTGCAGCCGGATGAGCCTCGGGTAGCCACACATGGAGGGGGAAGATACCCGCCTTGGCGCCGAAGCCGAACAGCGCCAGCAGGAATGCGGCGGAGGCCCAGAATACGTCGAGATGCTGCTGACGCATGTTGGCGAACGTGTAGTCGCCGGTATTGGCTTGCAGCAAGCCGAAACACAAAAGGAGCGCTAGCGCGCCGACGTGGGAGATCAGGAAGTAGAGGTAGGCGGCCCGGCGGATCTCCGCGATGCGGTGATTGGTCATGACAAGGAAAACCGCCGACACGGTCATCGTTTCCCATGCGACCATGAAACTGTACGCATCGTCTGCGAGCAGCAGCGCCGCCATGCTCGCGAGGCACACGTGATATTCGAAGCAGAGCAATCCGGGCGGCGTGCCTTCACCCTTGCGGAAATAGCCGGCCGAGAACGCGCTCACGCCGGTGCTCACCACGCCCAACACAGCGAGGAAATACGCTGACAGGCCGTCGAGCCGAAGATGAAAGGAGAGGTCGGGCAACCCGAGCGGCAGGACGATTTCCTGAGGACCGGCAAAAACGCCAGTCAATCCCAGTCCGAACAGAACCAGGCCAAGCATTGCGCCGACCGGAAACAGCCCGTGCGCCACCAGCCGCGTTCGCCGCAGGCTGGCGAGCCCGAGGGCGCCCACGACCAGCCAGCCTGCGACGACCAGTAGCACGTAATGGATGACCAGCAGGTGTTCCACCACCGTTGTCTCCGATGCTGTTAAACGTCTGGTTCGACGGCCCGCTTGCCGGATGAAGGGACGCGTCGAAGCCATCGAGCGGGATTACGTCCGCGACGCCAGGCTTGTCCTGAAGGTATTCCGCCGCATCACCAGACCGGCAGGTGAATCGAGTTACCAGTTTATGATAATAGCGTTATCATCCTAGCAGCTTTATCGAGATGGTTCCACAGATGACGCCCCGGCGACCTCCGTGGGAAAGTCATCGCGTCCGTTCGGGCCATCGCCGACACGGACCTCACATCACGCATGGAATTTCAGAAACAGCTTGCCGCACCGGCTCCTGCATGCGCCGGCGCGGCTCGGTGCATGCAAACACAGGAGTCGATACCTGATGCCAGCAGACTATTTCCGGACCCTCACGGGGAAGGACCGGACTGCCAGGGGCGACCGGCAGCTCGGTTTTTCGCTTGCGTTCGTGGCCGGCGCGACCAATGCCGGCGGCTTTCTTGCGGTGAAGCAATACACGTCGCATATGAGCGGCGTGGTATCCGCGATTGCCGACCAGGCTGCGCTGGGCGACTTTTCGCTGGTCCTGGCAGGTGCCGGGTCGCTGATCTCGTTCCTGCTGGGTGCAGCCTGTTCGGCGGTGCTCGTCAACTGGGGGCGGCGCAGGCGGCTGAATAGCCAGTTCGCTTTGCCCCTGTTTATCGAAGCCAGCCTGCTTCTGTGTTTCGGCGTGCTCGGCAGCCATCTTGCGTTGTGGGAAACGCTGTTTGTGCCTGCAACGGTTGTGCTTCTCTGCTTCATCATGGGTTTGCAGAACGCCATGATCACCAAGCTGTCCGGTGCTGAAATCCGTACCACTCACATGACGGGCATCGTGACCGATATCGGTATCGAGCTCGGCAAGCTCTTCTATTGGAATTCATCGCGGGAGGACGTTGCCGCGCCTCATGTGCTGGCGAATCGTGCAAAGCTGAAAGTGCACGGGACGATGCTGGTCCTGTTCCTTGTCGGAGGCCTTACGGGGGCGGTGGGGTTCAGGCATGTGGGGTATGCGGCGACGACTCCGCTCGCGGCCCTGTTGATCGCGCTGGCAATCGTGCCGTTGATTGACGATCTTCGCAGCCGGATCTACCGGCTCGACCGCTGATGAGGCTGAGGCAGTGGGCTGCGGCCCCTTTATTTTTTCCGGTCGCGCTTGCGCCGCCGCGCGCGGGAGTCACCGCCGGGAGCAAGAATGTGCTGCCCGACCGTCATGCACATAGTATGATAATGTAATGCACATTAAAGTTATCTAATACGATAACGACGGTTGTTGACGGGTGCCATTCATGTTTCCGAACCTGAATGCCCGGATCGTGCGAGACGGGGTGTTCGCCCGCGCCTCGAAGGAAGATTGACATGATTGACACCAGTATTTCTCTTCTCTCCCATGACTACACGCATCGGTTCTTGCGCGACCTGATGGGCAGCCGCGGACTGATTGTCATCGGCGTGGGCAGTGCGGGCGAGCGTGGATTCCAGATGCTGTACCGGTTCTCCGACATCTGCGACAGCCTGCAAGATTGCGGGATCAATGTCATCTTCGTCTATCAGAAGGAATCGGCCCGCCATGTCCAGGACACGACCTCGCTTTTCGGGGCGCGATATAGACAACGGCCCTGTCTGTTTCTGGACGACGACGGGCAGTTCTTTCGTGCTTCACTGCGTCCCAAGTCGCTTCGGGTGGTTCATCTGGATCGGGAAATGAAGCGGGTCGGGAAGGTCGACATTGCGGTGGGAGATGAAAGCTGGGACCCACAGTTGCGCGCTTTCCTTGCGCAGCGGGCCGCAAGTTCCATGCATTGAGTGGGGGTCATGTCTCTCAAGATGAAGCCCGGTACACGCCTACGTAGCCGGGTCACAGGGCACGACGAAATAGCAGCGCTCGAGGCACTGTCTGTCATTTTTCACTCGCTCGCCAACCGATCACGCCATGACTCGCACCTGATGACACTCAAGAGATGCTCAAGATAGGAAAGAGAAATCCAAACAGGCCGCTGGTCATAGAAAACGATCAGGTTGTTTCGTTGTACTTTGATGCGCGTGGGGTCCAGAGCACAATGCTGCGGCACGATCCCTATGCGCTTGCGTTGGGGTACACGCGGACCATGATGGGCTTTCTGTTATTCCGGCCATCCCCATGCCGCATTTCGATGATCGGCCTGGGCGGCGGTTCACTGGCGAAATACTGCTATCGCCATCTGCCGGATACCGCGATTACCGCCGTCGAAATCAATCCGGATGTCATCGCGCTGCGTGACCGGTTCCACGTGCCGCGCGACGATGGGCGTTTCACGGTGGTCTGCGCGGATGGTGCACAGTACGTCGCCGTTCCGAATCATCGGCCCGACGTGCTGCTGGTCGACGGCTTTAATGCCGACGGTCTGCCGGCGAGGCTGGGCAGCAGCGAATTCTATGAAGCCTGTCGCCGCAGGCTAAGCGACGACGGTGTATTGGTGGCCAATCTGGTGACGGACGAACCCGATTTCCATCGCTACCTGCGCTCGCTCAGGGAAGTCTTTGCCGGCGCAATTGCTTTGGCGCCGTCGGAAGAGAGCGAGCACAACCTTACCGTTTTTGCGTGGAAGGGGGCTGACGGGCTTCCGTCATTTCCGGCGATGCTCGATCGGGCGCGCGCGCTTCAGGCCCGGCACGCGCTGAATCTTCATGCCACGGCCACGCGCATCGAGTACGGCAAAAGATTTAACTGGAGCCGATATGAACAGGCGGAATGAACGAAATTACCCGCTGTGTGCAGACGATTTCACGCTTATGGCCGACACCGTTTAGGTAGGCATGCTATCGCGCGACGAAGATGACTCGAGTCATCTCGATGTATTATAATCAAATTAACATATCTGGACTCTGCCCGTCATGGAAACGAAAAGCGCTCGGCTCACGATTTTAATCGATCCTGTGAAGAAGGAAGCGTTCGAGAAACTGTGCGCAGCGCAGGACCTGACGCCCTCACAGGTGATTCGGCAACTGATCCGCGAGTACCTTGAGCAGCACGGCGTCAGCTACAAGACAAAGAGCGCCATTGGTGCGCGTCCACGTCGGAAAACTGCCTGAATCGCGCTGGTTTCACGTCGCCGGTTCGATCCGCCGGGAATCGGCTGCCCGTCATTGACCGGGCTGCGGGCCATATTTGCTGTCAGCGCCTGTTCGATTCCGGCTTCTGTCCCGATGCCCAATCCAGGGCGAGTCTCGTGCCTTGCTTCAGGCGACGCGCGGTACCGCGCAAGTTCAGCGGATGTATCGTTGCAAGGGCGTCCGCATGCGCGAGTAGCACGTCCCGGGATGGCAACCTTGGCGCACCCTTCCACGCAAATAGCGTGTAGTTGCAGCTGTCCTCTGCCATGAATATGGAGAGCGACTCACCGAACGCTGCACGTGCCTCTTCCAGATAATAGGGAATAAGAGGATCGTCCTCGACGAAATTGGCGACGAGTATTCCATCGTCCGCGAGCCGCGCGTGGCAAGCCGAGTAAAACGCCGCGTTACCCAATTGCGCGGGCATGCCGTGTGCCAGAAAACCATCCACCAGAATCACGTCAGGGCGCGCGTCGCCGCTCTTGACGTATTCCGCACCGTCCGCGCAGATCACCTCGAGTCGCTCGTCATCGGGCGGGATATGGAATGTGTCGCGCAACGCGATGACTCCGGGGTCGATTTCGATAGCCACTATCCGTGTATCCGGAAGATGCCGGTAGCAGAACTTGAGCAGTGACCCTCCGCCCAGACCGATCATGGAAATTCTGCCGGGCGTGGGCTGCAGCAAAAGAAATCCCATCATGGTCCGCGTATAGCCGAGCATCAACTTGTCCGGATCACGCCGGGACATGAAGCTTTGCGTGGCCAGCAGATCGAAGTGCAGCGAAAGCGCATTGGCGGTTTCCAGCACAACGGGCGTACCGTCTGCAGGCGGCGCGGCAAGAAACTCCATATAAGCGTTGAAGGACGTGTGAGTGTGATCCATGCAGTGGTCTGGGCGACGTTGATGCTTGGCTCTTCAGCCTCGCGATACTCGGGATAGGCTTCGTGCAGCCTCACTGAACTGGATTCGCCGATGGCGCGGCGAGGTTAACTAAATTTGCAGAAGATGATAATGATATTATCACGTCAACCGTTTCAGCCGCCACCATGCAACGGGTCATGGGCAGAAGGTCCGGCAAGAGATTCTGGTATCTGAACGGGCCCAGCCGGTCCGCTTGCGTGGCGCGCCCCCTTTGGCACAGCAAACCACGTGAAGAAAACAGGAGGCGCGGCTGCGCACTGAACCCGGACGTGATACTCAAAGAGGAGCGACGGCGTGACGAAGAGGGCTGTGAAGGGGCAGGTGCAGGTGCAGATGCAGGTGCAGGGCACGGCAGCGGAGGGCGCAGTTCTGCCGCGGGCCACCTCGCGACGGACGAAAGCAAAAGCACGTGTGCAAGGAGCGGTTGCGTCGCTGCCGGATGAAGCCGCCGTAGAAAACGACAATGGTCGCGCAGACCTGAAGGCGTTGATCAAGCTGGGAACCGATCGTGGTTTTGTGATTCGTGGAGAAATCAGCGATTGTCTGCCTGCGCACCTCGCGCAACCGGACGCGATCGAGAACGTAATCAAAGCGTTCAGCGACATGGGCATTGCTGTATTCGAGCAGGCGCCGGATGCCGAGTCGATGCTGATGCACGATCATGCGGTTGCGGTTTCGTCCGACGAACAGGTCGAGGAGGAGGCCGCCGCAGCTATCTCGAGCGTAGACGCGGAGTTTGGCCGCACCACGGATCCCGTGCGCATGTACATGCGGGAAATGGGCAGCACTGAGCTTCTTACCCGTCAGGGCGAGATTGCCCTTGCGCGACGCATCGAAGAAGGGCGCAACGACATGATCCGGGCCATTTCTTCGTGCCCGGCAACGATCGCCGACATCCTGGCGATCGCTGACGGCGTGGCCGGTGGCGAGACGGCCATTGAAGAGCTCGTCGATGGATTGATCGACCCGACAGCAGCAGACACGGACGAGCTTGCCCCGGCCGTGGAGGATATCGCCGATGATGCCCTCGCGTTCGCCGATGATCCGTGTGACGAAAATGAAAACGAAAGCGAAGATGACGACGGCGCCGAATCCGGCGATCTGTACCTCCAGACCCTGAAGCATGACGCGCTCGCGAAGTTTGCGAAGGTGGCGGACTGGTTTGAGCAACTGAGGAATGCATACGAAGTAGAGGGCTATGGTTCGGAACCTTATCGCGCCGCACAGGCGGCGATCGAGGCCGAACTGATGACGATCCGCTTCACGGCGCGCACGATCGAACGCTTGTGCGGCGCATTGCGGCTATCCGCCGACGAAGTTCGAACCATTGAGCGGGAAATCGCGCGGATCGCGGTCGAGCGATGTGGTGTGCCTCGCGACACGTTTATCGCGCATTTTCGTGGTAACGAGACCAACGTTGCGTGGGCTCGGCAACTGGTTGCGGCGGGGCAACCGTTCAGCAGCGTGCTGGAAAGAAATCTCCCTGCGATCCAGCTGGAGCAGGAAAAGCTGCTTGCGCTGCAGAAGCGGGTCGTGTTGCCGCTCGACGATTTCCGTGAGGTCTGCCGCGCAATGACCGCAGGTGAGGCCAAAACACTGCGCGCGAAAGGCGAAATGATCGAGGCAAATCTGCGGCTGGTGATCTCCATCGCTAAGCGGTACACGAATCGCGGCCTGCTGTTTCTCGACCTGATACAGGAAGGCAATATCGGGCTGATGCGCGCCGTCGACAAGTTCGAATACCGCCGTGGGTACAAGTTCTCCACCTACGCGACGTGGTGGATCCGGCAGGCCGTCAGCCGGTCGGTCGCGGATCAGGCGCGCACCATCCGGGTCCCCGTCCACATGATCGAATCGCTCAACAAGCTGAAGCGGATCTCACGCAGGATCCTGCAGGAGACAGGAAGTGAACCCGACGCCGCTGTACTGGCGCAGCAGATGGACATGCAGGAGCACAAAGTTCGGGCGATGCTGCGGATCGTCAAGGAGCCGGTTTCTCTCGACGCGTCCGTTGGGGAAAACGACGATACATCGGTAGGTGACCTGATCGAAGACGCCAACGCCATTTTGCCCGACGATGCAGCGCTCCACGCCAGCATGCGGGACGCCGTCAGCGAGGCGCTCATGTCGTTGACGCCGCGCGAAGCGAAGATTCTGCGGCTGCGTTTTGGTATCGAGAGCGGCAGGGACCACACATTGGAAGAACTCGGCGAGCAGTTCGAGTTGACCCGCGAGCGGATCCGTCAGATCGAAGTCAAGGCGCTTCGCAAGCTGCGGCATCCGGCCCGGTCCGAGCGCTTGAAATCGTTCCTAAGCGAGGAATAGAAGCCGGCCGCAATGTGACGAAACCGCGCTAGCCTCCAAACCCATCCAGATCTATCGCTGCGCGTTCAATGCGTGAGCAGAAGCATCAGTGCGTAGAAGATGCGTCGCATGATGGAGAGGACTCCATGGTAGTTATGCCGGTATAGGCGCTAGCTACCACGCCAGCAATCGCCCAGAGGCGTGATATCACGGTATTTCTGGATGATGCGATGGGATGTCATGGTATAGTGGCATACTCTAGGTGGTTGATTTTAAATGATAAATTTTCTTCAGGCCGGATGGCCGCGGATGTTAAGGGACGAGTCATGACATATTGTGTCGCGATGTCCGTCGACGACGGACTCGTGTTCCTTTCGGACACACGCACCAATGCGGGCGTCGATCACATCAGCACCGCGCGCAAGATGTCGGTGTTCGAGCAGCCGGGCGAACGCATGCTCGTGCTGCTGGGCGCCGGCAATCTGTCGCTCACGCAAGCCGTGCTGCACGAACTCTCCGAGCCCGCCGATCCCTCGCTGCCCACGCTCTGGAATGCACCCACCATGGCCGATGCGGCGCGCGTGATCGGCCGCGCGGTGCGCTGCGTGCATCAACGCGAAGCCGAGGCTTTGCAGGAATTCGGCGTCGACTTCAATTGCAGCTTTATTCTTGGCGGCCAGATTGCCGGTAACCGGACGCGTTTGTTCATGATCTACGCGGCGGGTAATTTCATCGAAGCGTCGGCCGTGAACCCGTATTTCCAGATTGGCGAGGCCAAATATGGCAAGCCGATCATCGACCGTGTGCTGACGCCGTCCACGCCGCTCGACGAAGCGGCCAAGTGCGCGCTGATTTCCATGGACTCGACGTTGCGCTCGAATCTGTCGGTCGGGCTGCCGCTCGATCTGCTGGTCTACGAGAAAGATGCGCTGCGCGTGACACGCTTCGTTTCGATCGACCACGACAATACGTACTTCGAGATGATTCACCGCACGTGGGGCGAGCGGCTGCGTCAGGTGTTCGGCGAGATCCCCGATCCGGACTGGCAGGATTCGCTCAATGTGCCGCTGCTGCAACGCGAGCGTGCCCTGGTGCTGCATCGTGCACCGGTGGGCGCGGACGGCGTGGAGCATGAGTTCGACGCGAAGCCGGCCCAGACGTTGGCGCAGGCGGAGAAGGGGAAGGCGCAGCGGCGCTAGTCGGCTCAGTTGACGGTTGGCTATCGGGCCTGAGGGCTGGCAGCCGGCAACGAGGGCCACCCCGCAGTTGGGCGCATTTAGTTAGGCGCATTACACCAAGGTCGCTACGAGCCTGTTAAAGGCTGGCTGGCGGCCTTTTCTTTTGCATCATCCGATGATTGCGTCCGGCCGTGCGATTCGCGCGTGAACGTCAGCTAGCCCGGGCATGGCTGGAGCATGCCAATCCAGGCCGCGTGGGAAAGCCAGACGGCTGGAAACCAGCAGATGAAACCAGCAGATGAAAAAAAACCAGCCACAGGCTCGCGCCTGTGGCTGGTCTTCAACTGCGTGTTGCTTCAGCAGTCCGTCAAGTTCGATTAGAACTTGTGGCGGATGCCCAGGCTAACCATTTCTTGCGAGTTGGAAGCCGAGTTGTAGCCGTACGAACCGATCGATGCGCCAGCTGCAACCAGCTGGCCGCTCGAATTACGTTGTTCGCCGCTTGCGTGTTGCCATGCGCCGACCAGGTAGAGGTCCGTGCGCTTCGACAGGTTGTAGTCGCCGCCCAGGGAAACCTGGTTATACGTTGCGCTCGCGTCGCCCGTACCCTTCGTGTAGGTATAGCCCACGCCCACCAGCATAGCCGGCGTTGCCTGGTAGCCAAGGTACACGCCGCCGACGTTGAACTTCTCGGTCGAACCGAAGCCCGAATTCGCATCCGGCTTGTATTGCGCGTTGCTGTAACGCAGATTGACCGTGAACGGACCTGCCACGTATTGGCCTGCGACCGAAGCGATACCGATCGACTTTGCCGCCACGTAGGCCGTGTTGACCTGACCGTCGAACGTACCGTCCGACGTGCTGCCGTTCCAGCCTGCCGACGGCGGCGTGCCAGCCGTGCGGCCAGCCAGCGTATTGCCGTTGTCAGCGCGGAAGTAGCCTGCAGCAACGCTGAACGGACCCGTTGCGAACGTTGCAGCGCCCGACCACGTTTGACCCGAACCCGTCTGGCCAGCCACGCCGCCCAGAGCGTACATGCCTTCGAACTGGAAGCCGCCCCACACCGGCGAGGTGTACTTGATGGCGTTGTTCGTGCGCGAGGAGTTGTCGTTGTTATCGACGTCGCCCGGCGTTGCGAAGGTGGAACCGAAGTAGTTGTCACCCGTCAGCGGTTGAACCAGGTCGACCAGCGGATCGTACTGACGACCCAGCGTGAACGTGCCCCATTGATCGCCCGTCAGGCCGACGAAGGCTTGACGACCGAACATACGGCCGCCTTGACCCAGCTTGCCGCTGTTCACGTCAAAGCCGTTTTCCAACTGGAAGATTGCCTTCAGGCCACCGCCGAGGTCTTCCGTGCCCTTCAGGCCGAAGCGATCGCCTTGCAGATTGCCGGCGACCATCGCGACCAGGTTCTTGTTGTTGCCAGCCGAGTCCTTCGTGTTGTGGACGTACTGGACCGACTCATCGATCAGGCCGTAAAGGGTAACGCTGCTTTGAGCATGCGCCATGCCGGTGACGCCGAGAAGCGCCAGCGAGAGGGTAGACAGTGCGACTCGTTTCATCCAATTCTCCACGCAGATGATTAGTTTGTTGTTGCGGAAAGGAGAATAGCTCACTGCCTCAATCGGCAAGAACCGGAAAAAAAAGAGTGTCTCCAAAAACTGACAAACGGCGCAAAGCCTTGTATTTAAAGCCCGTTAACGATTATTGCTATTTCAGCAATATTGATTCGTTGACTGGGCATTATTGTTGTTTTGTCGACAGTGAAGGCCTTGCTATCTTCAATTTAGACACTTGTTTGAATGGTCTTTGTAATCTAGTCGTCTAGCTTTCCCCGCCGCTTTGCAGCATCCATATAAAAATGGGGCCGCGTTTTGCTTGACGGACGCGCTGGACAGAATTTATGCGTTGTGAGCAGGCGCAACCGTTGTGGGTGCAACCTTTGGCCGGCCGTTATCGTCCCCCATTGCGGCGCGCCACGGCAGCGGCCGCCAGCCCAGCCGCTGCCGCAAACAGCACCGAGGTCCACGGATGCCGTCTGACATAGCGATCGGCGGCGACGGCCGCGCGGCCTGCTTCGACCAGCGTAACCGCGGCGGCGCGTGTCGCTTGCGCTTCGGCGAGGACGACCGTGCGGCCGATCCCGACCGCTGTCGCCCGCGCGGAAATCTTCTTGCGCGGTTCCCCTTGCGGTAAACCGGACCCCGGCATTGCTCCAGCACGCACTGCCGCTGCAGCCGCTCCGGTTGCCGGAGCAAACCTCGCAGCACGAGCTTCACGTTCTTCGACGCGAGGCACCGCATCGGCCGATACCGTTGACGCCGCCAGCACCGAAGCAAGCATGGCGCGGCTGCCAGGGGGCGACTCTTCCTGCATGCCCCAACCGCCACGCGGATCGTGCATGCGCCCGCGCGCCGCCGAAAACTCCGCGCCGAGCAGGAGCACCGCGGCCGAGAAGTACAGCCACATCAGCAGCACGGCCAGCGAGCCGGCCGCGCCGAATGAACTCGCCATCCCGGCGTGTGCGATATACAGCGCGAACAGTTTCTTGCCCGCCGAGAACAGCACGGCGGCGACGATCCCGCCGACGAACGCATCGCGCCACTGCACCTTGGCGTCCGGCAGAAACTTCAGCAGGCCGGCAAAGGCGAAGGCCAGCACCAGCAGGCCGACGCCGAGTTGCAGCAGATTGCCGATCACCACATACGGCGAGTCACCCCACAGCCATTTGCCGATGAACGTGATGACCGTATCGAGCACCAGCGAGACGATCAGCAGAAACGCGACACCGAGCACGAGGCCAAACGAAATCAGGCGCACGCGCACCATCGCGATCACGCTCGACGAGCGCGGCCCGGTGTACGGCCACACCAGATTGAGTGCGCTATTGAGCGATGAGAAGGTCGCCGAGGCGCCGATCGCCAGCATCGTGAACGAAATGATCGCCGCGATGCCGCCGGCGCTGCCGCTGTGATGAGCGTTCTCGACGATGGTTTGCACGCCCGCGGCAGCCTGGTCGCCGAGCAGGCCATGAATGTGGGTGAACAGCTCACCGCGCGCGGCGGCGGCGCCGAAGAACCAGCCTGCCACGGCAATCACCATGACCAGCGTGGGCGCGAGCGAGAATGCCGCATAGAAGGCAATGCTGGCCGCCATGGCCGCACAGCGGTCGTCGGCAAACTGTTTGAATGCGCCGATTGCCCAATTGGCCTGCTTGCGCGCTACCAGCTGGAGGTTCTCGGCGGAAAGCGTGTCGATGTCCATGGTCGTTCTTCTCGAGGGAATACTGGCGCCCGATGTGTGCCGTGCTTGTGCCGCGCGGGTGCCATTGAGGCAGCCTCGACGCAGCGTCGCATCGACGCCTCTCGCAAACCTTGTGCCTGTCACTATAACAAGCGCTTCATGCACGTGTGCGCGATACGCCGCCAGCACGTCTGCCGTTAGAATGCCGATGGACCTTCACACTTTTATCACTATGCACTCGCACGAACGCATCAAGCAGCTGGATGTCATTCCCGCGGAACAATTGAGCGCGCATTTGCCTGCGCATGTCGTCGAGAGCCTGCCGACCCAGGGCGTGACCGTATTTGCCGTTAGCGACGACGCCTCGGATACCGCCGAATTCAGCGCACGCTACGGCTTTGGCCTTGAAGACTGCGCCAACACGATCGTGGTCCGCTACAAGAAGGAGGGCGCCGAGCATTACGCGGCGCTGGTCTCGCTGGGTTCGCTGCGTCTGGACATCAATGGCGCGGTGAAGGCGGCGCTGGGCGCGCAGCGCCTTTCGTTCGCGAAGCGGGAGGCCGCCGTGGAGCATAGCGGAATGGAGTTCGGCGGCATTACTGCCTTCGGTTTGCCGGACGACTGGCGCATTCTCGTCGACGCATCGGTCATGGACCGTGCTCAGATCGTGATGGGAGCCGGGGTGCGGGCGGCCAAGTTGCTGTTGGCGCCCGAGGTGCTGCAGCAGTGGCCGCGTTGTGAAGTTGCCTCGCTTGCGCTGCCGGCCGAGTGAGTTTCACGCGCCGGCTGCGCAGCCAGGCGGAACAATCCAGGTCAACCTTGTAAGCCAAGCCCATAGGCCAACCTGTAGTCCAACCCGGTAGGCCTCCGCACGCGCGCATCAAACAAACGCTGAAGTTTTCCCCCGCTCCGCCGTTATTCCGAAGATCGACATGAACGGTGACGGCGCCTGCTCGCGCAGCGCGTCGGTTACAAGGAAAAGGGATACGGGGATGGAACGCTTTCGCCTGAAAGTGCGGCTTTGGCTCGCGCTAGCCGTGATGTGCATGGGAATTCTGGCAATCGGCCTGTGGGGCGCCTTCAAAACGCGCGATACGATGATCGCCGACCGTCAGGCCGAGTTGAAAAGCGTGGTGAGCGTTGCTTACAGCGTGCTGGATCGCTATAACGGCCTTGCCGCGGCCGGCACGATGTCGCTTGCCGACGCGCAACGCACGGCCATGGCCGACCTGCGCGCCATGCGCTATGACGGCGCCGGCGGCTACCTCGTGATCGAGGACGCGCATGCAAAAGTGCTGATGCACGGCGTGCGCGCCGACCTCGAAGGCAAGGACATGAGCGGCTTCACGGACCCGAAAGGCCGCCACGTGTTCAAGGACGGCTCGGATCTCGCCGAGCGCGAAGGCGAAGGCTTCATTCATCTGCAGTTCCTGAAGCCGGGTTCGAATCAGATGGCGCCGAAGATCAACTACGTGCGGCTCTATAAGCCGTGGGACTGGACGATCGTCACCGGCGTGTTCACCGACGATATCGACGCCGCGTTTTACACGACCCTCGGGCAGTACGTCGGCGCCGCGCTGATTTTGTGTCTGATGGTGTCGCTCGTGATTGGCGTGATCCTGCGCAGCATCTTGCGGCAACTCGGCGGGGAACCGGCTTACGCGGCCCAAATCGCTTCACGTATCGCCGATGGCGATCTCGACGTGGTCGTCGAGACGAAAGCTGGCGACGAGACCAGCCTGCTCGCCGCGATGCAGCGCATGCAGCATCGTCTTGCACAAGCGATCACGCAGATTCGCAGTGGCGCCACACTGATCTCGACGGTATCCAACGAGATCGCCGCCGGCAACGCGGACCTGTCGCGCCGCACGGAACAGCAGGCAACCGCGCTTGGCGAAACCGCTTCAAGCATGGAGCAGATCACCGCAACAGTGAGGCAGAACGCCGACAACGCGAAGCAGGCCAGTCAGCTTGCGCATAACGCCTCGGAGACGGCGGCGCGCGGCGGTGAAGTGGTCGGCCAGGTGGTCGAGACGATGCGGGGCATTTCGCAGTCGTCGCACCGGATCGGCGACATCATCGGTGTGATCGAGGGCATTGCATTTCAGACCAACATTCTTGCCTTGAACGCGGCCGTCGAAGCGGCGCGCGCCGGTGAGGAAGGGCGCGGCTTCGCGGTGGTGGCGGGCGAAGTGCGCAGTCTCGCGCAGCGCAGCGCCGCAGCGGCCAAAGAGATCAAGACCTTGATCGAAGAGTCGGCGGCGCAGATTGAAGGCGGCTCGCAGTACGTGGGCCGCGCCGGTGAAACGATGCAGGAAGTCGTGCACGCCGTACGCCGCGTAACTGACATCATGGGCGAGATCAGTGCCGCGTCGGTTGAGCAAAGCTCGGGCATCGAGCAGGTCAATATCGCGGTGGCGAGCATGGATCAAACGACCCAGCAGAATGCTGCGCTGGTGGAGGAAGCCAGCGCCTCGGCCGATGTGTTGAAAGCACAGACCGGGCAACTGGCGGCTGCGATTGCTGTGTTCACGCTGCCCGAAGGCGCGTGAACCGTGTTGTATGACAGGCGCCTGACTGCACGGCAGCAGGCGCTCGCTCAGATGATCAGACGCGAGACCTTCGTACCTTCGAGCGACACGCCGGCCATCAAGCCGCCATTCGTCAGCACAAACGCTTCGACCGGGCTGGTGGCGGTCGACGTATCGACCGCGCCGTTCGCACCGACCTTCAGGACGGCGACCGTTGCATCGGCCCCAGCGGCCCAACCCTGGCTGCTGAGGAAGGTGTCGAGCGCCTCCTGCGTCATGAACAGGAAGATTAGCGCTTTGGACTGCGCGCCGATCTGCAGACCGAACGAGCCGGCGACGGTGCTGTAATAACCTGTCGTGCGGCCGGCCACGCGCAACGCCCCTTCGCCGTATTGGCCGCCCACCCAGAATCCCGCCGAAATTACCGAAGGGAACACGAGCACGCCGCGCGCCTTGGAGACCAGTTCGCGCGAGCCGGTGACGTTCGCGTAGAGACGTGACAACGTGGAATCGACGCCTGCGTTGATCGTATCGCGCTTGCCGGCGTTCGCCGAAGGCGACGCGCTCGACGAGGGCGAAGTAGTCGTGCAGCCGGCGAGGCCAAGTCCCGCCGTAGCCAAAGCGGCGCTCGTGGTCATGATGAATTGTCGTCTGCGCATGATTGTTCTCCTTGTGCGTAATGAAGGTTGTGTTTTCTTTTCCATGACAGTGAGTGCCATGATGCCGGCACGCCCGTAAGCCGGTCGCCTGTATGCCTGCTAACCAGCATTTAGCGTGCCCGACGTCACGGCCTGTGGTTCAGACAACCATAATGCGCTGACGTTCGCGAGGGATTCGCGGCGTTCAACGCCGCGAATCCCTCGATCCCTATGCCGCGGGGCGGATATTCTGATTGTGGCGGAACAGGTTGTGCGGATCGTAGCGGTTCTTCACGGCGACGAGACGCGCGTAGTTCGGCCCATACGCGTCTGCCACCCGGCCGCCTTCCTCCTGCGTCATGAAGTTGACGTACACGCTGCCTAGCGCGAACGGTGCGGCTGCGTCGAAGAAGGCGCGAGCCCAGGCAATGCAGCGTTCGTCGTCGCTCGCGTCGTCCCAACGGCCGTGCACGTTCATCGCGTACTGCGTATCGCGGCTGGAATAGGCGGTGGCTTCGACTGGCACCCGGCTTGTCTGTGCGCCGATCTGCCCGAAGAAGATTTCGCATTGCGGCGACGGAAGTTTGCCGATCGCGTCGAGCAGGGCATCGATGAGGCCGTCCGATATTTTGTCGAGGTTGTGCGACTTCCAGTAGTTACGGGCGCCCGGCGTGAGCAGCGGATCGAACGCCTGTTGCCACATGGCGTACGGCATTGGCCCGAGATGTTCGCCGACCGGCGTGCCGAAGCCGCGCACGGCTTCCACCACGGACGGTCCATTTGCGACGGGACCCGAGTAGCACATCGCGAATACGATGACCGGCTTGCCATGCACGTCCGGCGGCAGGAACGGCAGCGGTGGCGCAAGCCGTAAAACGGCCCATACGCTCAACGCCTCCGGCATCTGTTCAGCAGCCGTGCGGTATTGGAGCAGGGCATTTTTCGCCTGATCGATCGGCAGCACGACGAGGCCGCCGTACACGAGCGGGCCGACCGGATGCAGCGCGAACTCGAAGCGCGTCACGATGCCGAAATTGCCGCCGCCACCGCGAATCGCCCAGAACAGATCGTCGTGCGAATCGGCGCTCGCATGCAGCAGTTCGCCGTCGGCGGTGACCACGTCCGCTGAAATCAGATTGTCGACTGTCATGCCGTATCGGCGGCTTAGCCAGCCAAATCCGCCACCGAGCGTCAGCCCTGCTACGCCGGTGGTCGAGTTGATGCCGAGCGGCGTGGCGAGCCCGAATGCCTGCGCTTCGTGGTCGAAATCGCCGAGCGTAGCGCCAGGCTCGACCAACGCACGCTGCGCTACCGGATCGATCTGGACAGATTTCATCGGCGACAGGTCGATCACGAGACCGTCGTCGCACAGCGCGGTGCCGGCGATGTTATGGCCGCCGCTATGCACCGCCAGCGGCAGATTATTGTCGCGCGCGAATGCTACGCCGCGGCGCACGTCGGCCACGCCGGCGCAGCGCAGAATCATCGCCGGATGCCGGTCGATCATTGCATTCCAGATGCTGCGGGCTTCGTCGAAACCTGCGTCGCCGGGCCTTAATAGTTCGCCCCGGATCGCGGTTTTGAGTTCTTCAGCAGCGCTGCTGGACACGCTAACCATGACACACCTCCACACATAACGGGAGACGCTCCCGGAATACCATTCAGCTGAACAAAGTAAATTGAAAGCGTCTGGACAGATTCAAACTGCGTCCAGTAAACGGCTCTGCTTCCCTAAGTCAAACGAAGGTAAACCCGCGTCCGCGACCGATGCCGCGCAAAAGCGCGTGCGGCAAGTGTCCGCGCGCTGCGGCGCGCGTCATGGCCGTCGTCGCTGCTACATATGGTGGAAATGCTTCGGGAAAAGACCGCGGGAAGAAGTGTTGGTTGTGCGCCGCGGTGGTGGCTGCGCGGCGACACTTGCCGCACGCGCGGCTCGTTATTTCAACGCAGCGGGCCGCACTGCGCCCATCGCATCGCGGTGTGGCGCGGGCACGGCCCACAACAGTGCAAGCATACCCATGATCAGGAGCGCCGCGATCACGGCAAAGCCCGCATAGACACTCCCAGTTTCGGCCTTCAGCATCCCGACAAGCGATGGACTCACGGCGCCGCCAATCGCGCCGATCGCGGTAATCGTCGCGATACCGGCGGCCGCTGCGCCGCCGTCCAGATAGGCCGTGGGGATCGTCCAGAAGATGCTCAGCGTTGCGTAGATGCAGATCGACGCGACCACCAGCAGCGCGACGGTGAAGGGCACGCTATGCGCGGCGAGCGGCAGCAGCAGAAAGCTGCCGGCCACCGCGAAGCCGCAGCCCGCCACGTGCCAGCGCCGTTCGGCGCGGCGATCCGAGCTGCGCCCGATCACCACGATTCCGATCGCTGTACAGACCGAAATCGCGCCGCTCAGCCAGCCGATATTGCCGATCTGCTGCACGCCGACGTGCCGCAGCAGCGTCGGAATCCAGAAGCCGACTGCATTGAGTCCCATGAACACGCAGAAATAAATCGCCGACAACAGATAGATCCGCGGGTTGCGCAGTACCTCGGCGAGACGCGCGGGTGGTGCATGGCGTGCGCCGCGTTGTTTTCGATCCGCCTCGAGCGCGGCGGTGATGTGGGTTTTTTCCGCTTCGCTCAGCCATTTTGCGTGCAAGGGGCGATCGTCCAGATAGAGCATCGCCATGATGCCGAGCACGATGGCCGGTACGCCTTCGATCAGAAACAGCCACTGCCAGCCGCGCAAACCGAGCATGTCGTGGAAATGCACCATGATCCAGCCCGACAGCGGGCCGCCGATGATGCCCGCCAACGGCACCGCCATGATGAACAGACTCGTGATGCGTCCGCGTTGCCGATCGGGAAACCAATAAGTCAGGTAAAGAATGATGCCGGGAAAGAAACCGGCTTCGGCAGCGCCGAGCAGAAAACGCAGCAGATACAGCATGCTTGCGCTTTTGACGAACATCAGCAGCACCGTCAAACCGCCCCACAGCACCATGATCCGCAAGAGCGTCTTGCGCACGCCGATGCGCTCCAGCAATAGATTGCTCGGCAGTTCGAACACCAGGTAGCCGACGAAGAACATCCCCGCTGCGAGGCCGAACACCGCGTCGTCGAGCTTCAGATCCTGCGGGAACTGAAGTTTTGCAAAGCCGATATTGACGCGGTCGATGAAATTGACCACGTAGCAGACAAACAGAAACGGCACGATGCGCCGCGCGATCTTGCGATAGATCGCGTCATCGGGCGTAAGGGCTGACGGGTGCTGCATGTTGTCTCCTCGCCGCCCGGCACGTTGCGCCGGGCGCATATGATGGTTTTGTGCGGCTCTGTTTTAGGCTCGGCTCAAGGCTGTGTCCGCGCTGTTATCGGTAGTTCTCTTGCATTACCACTCCCCGAAAAAGACCCCCCAGTCCTTGTGCGTGTTGGTCTTGCTTTCCACCGTCGGGTTATCGATCGTGACGCGTTGTTTCAACGAGCCATACCAGTCGGCGAGCTTGGCATGCATCTGCGCGTGGATGATGGCGTGACTCGCGTCGGCGCCGAGATCGACGTATTCGTCCGGATCGTTCGCCAGATCGAAGAGCTGCGGACGGTAGCCCTGCCAGTGTATGTATTTCCAGCGCGTATCGCGCACCATCCAGCCTCGGCATTCGTCGGGCTTGCGCCCCAGTGCGAGACGCGCGCCGCGAAAACTGTAGTCGAGTTCGGAGACCACGTAATCGCGCCAATCCTCCGCACGCTCCGCATCGCCGCGCGTGAGCGCGAGGATCGAGCTTCCTTCGACACGCTCTTCATGGGCGGGCAAACCAAGCGCGTCGAGCACCGTCGGCACGACGTCGATACCCGACACGAAGCGCGCTTCGGCGCTGCCGCGGGTGGCGTCTGCACGCGTCGACGGATCGTAGACGATCATCGGCACGCGTTGCACGGTGTCGTAGAACAGTTCCTTTTCGCCGAGCCAGTGATCGCCGAGAAAGTCGCCGTGGTCGGCGGTGAATACGATCAAGGTATCTTGCCAGCGGCCGAGCCGTTCGAGCGTGTCCCACAGTTGGCCGAGATGGTCGTCGATTTGCTGGATCAAGCCTTGATAAACCGGCCGCACGGTGTTCGACACTTCTTCACGCGCGAAATTGACGCACTCTTCCTGGGTGCGGTACGCGGCAACAACCGGATGGGCATTGTCGAGTTCGGCAGGCTTGCGCGCGAGCGGCAGGCACTGGTCGAGCGAATACAGGTTGTAATAGGGACGCGGCGCGACATAAGGCCAATGTGGCTTTACATACGACAAATGGAGGGCCCACGGTGTGTCGCCTTGCGCTTCGATGTAGCGGATCGCCTGATTCGTCATGTAGGCCGTTTCGGAATGCGGCTCGGCCACGCGTGCCGGCCAGCGCACGTTGCGCATTTTCCAGCCGGAATGCACGGTGCCGTTGTCGTCTTCCACGCTGATCGCGAAGTCGCTCCACGGTTTGTCGCTGACGTAGCCGTGTGCGCGCAGAAAGGCGGGATAACCGCTTTCCTTACCGGGTTCGTGGTGGCCGTCGTAGCGGTCCAGTTCCTCGAATGAGCCGGTCGAGAGGCGCTGCCCCAGTGGACTTTGACGCGCGATGTCGAGCCGCTGCATGCCGCTGCCATCGGCCATGACGTGCGTCTTGCCGGCCAGCGCGAGTGTGCGGCCATTCAGGCGCAGATATTCGCCGAGCGTCATTTCACCGATCGAGAGCGGCACGCGGTTCCAGTTGGCGCCGTGACTGCTCATCGTGCGGCCGGTGTAATACGACATGCGCGACGGGCCGCATACGCCGGAGCTGACGAACGCATTGTCGAAACGCACGCCGCGCGCGGCCAGCGCGTCGATATGACGGGTTCGAAGGTAGGGATGTCCGTAGCAGCCGAGATGATCGCGGCGAAGCTGATCGCACATGATGAAGAGAACGTTGCGGGTGTCCGCCATCTATAAGCACCGTCTGTGGCCTCGCGGCCTGAAGTAGGGGAAACCGGGAAGAGGCTTCGATGCTAGAAACGAACCCGACGATTGACCTAATCAAATAAATGTGCGGACGCACAATGCGCCGGGACTGTCGCCGCCAAAGCGCGTCATAATGTTCGCCAATCCCTTAACAGACGTACGCTCCTCGTGTCCGCGACCGATCCTCAATCGATACCCGTGCTGAAGCATCCCGAGCACATCGACGAATTTCTGCTCTACCGGCTTCACAATCTGGCGCGGGTGGCGACCCAGGGCGTCGGTCTGATGTTCCGGCGAGAACTCGGAATTAGCCGGCGCGACTGGCGCATTCTTGCGTTCGTCGGCAAGTACCCGAATGCCAGCCTGACCCGGCTCGCCGAACTCGCCGCGCTCGACATGGTGGTGGCAAGCCGCTGCGTCGCCAATATGGTGAAGAAGGGTTTGATTGCGAAAACGCGCTTGCCGGAAAACAAGCGGGTGACGGTGCTCGCTCTCACCGAGGCCGGTCGTACTGCCTATGAACAGGCACGCGTGAGCGGGCAGCGCTATAACACCGAATTCGCGTCCTGCCTGAGCGATGAAGAAGCGCATTTACTCGACGGCTTGCTCAAACGGATGGAACAGCAAGCCGCGCAGTTGA
This sequence comes from Paraburkholderia caffeinilytica, assembly GCF_046030355.1. Classification (GTDB taxonomy): domain Bacteria; phylum Pseudomonadota; class Gammaproteobacteria; order Burkholderiales; family Burkholderiaceae; genus Paraburkholderia; species Paraburkholderia caffeinilytica_B. The sequence goes on along the minus strand of NZ_JAQQCQ010000003.1, from coordinate 328,592 downwards.
CGCAACGCGAGATCGGCAAAAGCGGGCCGTTGCCGTTACTCGGCGAGGACGAATGAGCTCACGCGGGTCGTCATGTCGGCCAGAACATGCCGACCGCGGCCAGTCCCATTGCGGCGGTGGCGATCCAGCCAAGCCAGCGCAACCAGCCGGTCACGGCGAACTGGCCCATGACCTTGGGGCTGCCCGCCATCATCATCACCAGCACCATGATCGGCACGGCCGCGATGCCGTTGATGACCGCGCTCCAATAGAGTGCTTTGATCGGGTCGAGCCGCATGAACGTGAGCGCGATGCCGCCGACAATCGCGACAGCAATGACGCTATAGAACTGCTTTGCCAGATTCACCTGCAACGCCAGGCTGTTGCGCCATTTCATCGTGCCCGCAGCCGCGTAGGCGGCCGACCCCGCCAGCACCGGCAATGCCAGCAAACCCGTGCCGATGATGCCGAGACTGAACAGCGCGAACGCCAGGTTTCCGGCAATTGGCTTGAGTGCGCTGGCGGCGTCGGCGGTGGTTTTGACTTCCACGTGGTGCACGTGCAGCGTGGCGGCGGCGGTGAGCATGATGAAAAACGCCACACCGTTCGAAACGGCCATGCCGACCCACGTATCGAGGTTGATTCGCTTCAATTGGGCGGCCGCCTGCATCGGCGCGCGCAATAGCGGTCGCTCCGCCGGGTTCGAGCGGATCTCCTCGACTTCCTGCGACGCCTGCCAGAAGAAGAGATATGGGCTGATCGTCGTGCCGAGTACCGCGACCACGGTGGTCAGATAGTCGCCGGAGAATTGAATCGGCGGTTTTACGATACTCGAACCGACGGCTTTCCAATCGATCGGAATCACGAAGACGATGGCGACGTAGGCGAACAACACGAGCGTCGCCCATTTCAGAATGCTCGCGTAGCGCTCGTAGGGAATGAATACCTGCATCAGCAGGGACGCCGTGCCGAACAACGCGACGTAGAGTTGGACCGGGCCGCCGATTACCAGTTTGGTGGCGGCGCCCATTGCCGCGAGATCGGCCGCGATATTGATGGTGTTGGCCGCGAGCAGAAGCAGTACCGCAAGGTACAAAATCGGAGCCGGGTAGTGGCGGCGCAGATTGGTTGCGAGTCCGCTGCCCGTCACCCGTCCCATGCGCGCACTGACCAGTTGGATCGACACCATCAGCGGGTAGGTGATCAGCAACGTCCATAACAATCCGAAGCCGAACTGCGCGCCGGCTTGCGAATAGGTGGCGATGCCGCTCGGGTCGTCGTCCGCGGCGCCGGTGATCAGACCGGGGCCTAGCCGTTTCATCCAGGAGCGTTCGGCGACATCTTCAACGACAAGCTCCGGTTCCAGGTTTTCTGTGGTCATTGTCATCCGCCTGCAAGGGAGCCGCATCGAGTTGCTGATAGCGCGCGTGCGCGCGCCGGGTGGCGGCAGTACGCGCCGCTCGTCCTGAAGCAGCATTCTTTGTGCCACGCACCTCGCCGCAACTGCTATTGCGTCTGCGATAGGCGGGCATCGCTGGGCGGCGGCATGCAACACGCCATCCGCTACAATGACGCGCACTACCCACTTGGAGACTCGCTTTGAAATCTATCGTTGCTTTGGTCGCCGCGGCTGTTCTTTCTTCCACGGCGATGGCCGCTTCTACCACCGAGAAACTGCCTTCCGGCGTCATCGTCGAACACCTTACGCAGGGCACGGGTGCCCAACCGGCCGCAGACGATGTCGTGAAGGTCAACTATCGCGGCACGCTCGCGAATGGCACCGAGTTCGATAGTTCGGCGAAGCATGGCGGTCCGGCAACCTTCCCGCTCAATCGCGTGATTCCGTGCTGGACGCAAGGCGTGCAAAAGATGAAAGTGGGCGGCAAGGCCAAGCTGACCTGCCCGGCGGCTACGGCCTATGGCGAGCGCGGCGTCGGCCCCATTCCGCCGAATAGCGATCTGACGTTTGAAGTCGAGCTCGTTGGTATCGTCAAGTAATACCACGCGAAGTGCGCTGAGACTGAACCCCGCTCTGGAGATCGCAGCGGGGTTTTTCTTTTTCAGCGCACCGTATTTGCCCGCTGAAATCTATCCGCGCTGAAGCGTTGGGATGCGCGCGCAGCGATCGAGCCCGACGTATATTCGATCGCCTGGATTTTCTGGAAGGAGAGAAGTTCTGGTCTTATTCGGCTGGCGTGAATAGCATCGACACATACAGGATTGTGGAAACGACGATAATGCCGACGCCGACGAAGACTTTGGTGCGATTGAATTCAAGGCCGCCGTTGATGGCCACGCCAATGCCGACGACAGAAGAAAGCGTGCCGATCGCGGCCAGTAATACGTGAATTTTGCTGCGTATCAGGCTACGCCGCTCCGGACTTGCACCCTCTCTCCACTCCTTGAGCTTCATTGCAGTATCCTTTTCCACTCGTGTTCGGTGGACAGCAGATTCGAATGAGAGACAATGCGACAAAGCATGCTGTTTCGCATTGCGACTGGTTTTCCAATTACCCGAAGCATATATGAGCCGCCAGGCTGTGCAAACAACAAACCTGAAAATTCAGCACCGGGTTGTCGCAGTGCTATTCGGCAGCGCAAATTATGTCGCTCGGGCGACAGCACGGCACACGCAATCAGATCATGTATGGGGGCTGCGCAGCGTACGCGTTCCGCAAAAGGCTGCGGCGTCTTTTTTAAAGTCCGGTTTTAAAGTCCTACTGCACTCGGTCGTTTACCCTCTGCGCGCGCGGCGACACTGCAACGGCCGTTTTGCGCATTCCAGAAGATCTAGCCGTCATTCGTCGCGCGTCAGGAGCGTCTGCCATGAACATCGACTTTCACTACGGGGTGGTCTATATCGTCGCGCGTACTGGCGGAATGGAGCCGGCTGAGGCGCTCACCGTAGCCCATGCCTGCCAGTATGTCGACGACGCGACCACGGCAGGCATACTGCGTTTTTCCGGCGGCGAGACTTTCGAACGTTTTGCCACCGCCCACAAGCTATTCGACTATACCAATACGGAAGACGACCAGAACCGCCTGGTATGGACGCCCTTTCATTTTCTGCCCGCCGGCGAGGGGGAGACGCTTGAAGAGAAGGCCGTGTGCCGGCCGGATAGCGAGGTGGCTCGCGAAGTCGTCCGCCGGGCGATCCGGCAGCGCGGTGCCGAAACGGCATTGCACCGCCTTGGCGTGACGCTTCACGCGTACGTCGATACATGGGCCCACCAGGGTTTCGCCGGTATCGAAAGCCCGATGAACCGGGTTCATATGCTGGAGGCGGAAGATTGCACGCGGGAAGGCTGGCTTGCCCGTCTTACCCGCGCTACGCGGCATCTGGTCCAGCACGTCGAGGAAGATGTGCTGACGCTTGCACTGCCCGTCGGTCACGGTGCCGCATTGCACTATCCCGACCAGCCGTGGGCGAAATGGCATTACATCGACGGCAGAAATATGCGCGTCAAAAGGCACAATCTGCCGGAGTTCATACAAGCTGCCGAGATGGCGTGCCGCGCGGTGCGTGCTTACCTCGCGGGTCGGGAAGATTTTGAATGTCAGCCCGGTTTGCCGGAAGATGTAAAAGCCGCACTCACGAAGCTTCTCGATACTAATCGGAATCTGGACGACAACAAGCGCCTGCAGACCATTTGCGAAGCGGTAAAGACCGACGCCATTCCTGGACTGTCGGAGTCGATTCCGGACTATGTCGCCAAGGGGCTCGGCTCCTGGAAATACAAAGCCACCGGTTTGCAGTCCGACGACGACAGCGGGGACCGCCCCCTGTGGAACGATGTCTTCGAGAAAAGCGACTACCGGCGCTTTCACGACGCCGTCAAAGAACACCGTTTCGTGATTACACAGGAGATTCTGCCGGCTCGTGGACTGCGGATCGCGTGAAGCGCTGCGAGATGGACAGCGTGGGGTTGCCGGCAAAAAAACGAACCGCAGCCCTTTGAATCTCCGCATGCTTGCCTATAGTAGAAGCGACTATTGCCGCATTGCACGGCGGCCGCCTTCTCTTGACATGGGTGACGGGGAAATAGAAATGACGCCATCGAATGCTGCGATCTATCAGGCCCAGGCTTATACGCCGGATTCGTTACGAACGCTTGCCTCCTATCTCGAACTGGCGCTCGACAAAGGAGAGAGCGTCGTTCTGATGCGGATCGGCACGCAGGTGCGCAGCGTTTACGTGGGTAATCCGTCCGGCACCCTGGACGATTTAACAGATCACGGTGTCGTAACCGCCATGCAGGCCGACGAAATGCTGGCGCTGACGCAGTTGGGACTCAACCGGATAACCGCCGACGATCAACAGTACCGGTTCATGCGGAGCGTGAGGTATATCGCTGATCGCCAGGTTGTCGTTTTTACTCCTATTTGAATGATTGGCCGGCAATTGGAATGGTTAAAGAATGCGGCTGCCGAGTAGTGAACCCGAAAGGTTCGTACTCCACTGGATGCATTCCTGTGCCAGCCTGATGCCTTTATAGTGGCGTAGATCTGCCTTTCTCGCGCTATTCATGGCATAGTTCGATCGATTACCACATAGGGAGCAATCAAATGCCCACGTTAGAGCAAATCCAAGCAAAGCTTAAGAAGCTCCAGGCGCAAGCTGACGTCCTTATTGCCAGGAAAGCACAAGCCGCGGTCGACCAGATTCGCGACCTGATGCTCAAGCACGGCCTGACTACTGCAGATATCGAAGCAAAGGCAAAAGCGCGCCGCGCCGCGCACGCCTTGAATGGTCATGCGGCAGGTGGCAAGGTGAAAGCCGCCGGTTCAGGTAAGTCGCTGCCGAAGTACCGCGACCATAAAACGGGCGCGACATGGACGGGTCACGGGCGTGCACCGGCCTGGATTGCTGCCGTGAAAGACCGGACTCAATTCCTGATTGAAGGCGCAAGCGAACTGAAGTCCGCGGCAAAGGCCGCGGTCACTCAAGCCAAAGGCAAAAGTAAAGGCCAGCCTAAAGGCGCACAGCCGCCCAAGTACCTCAATCCGAAAACCGGCGCCACCTGGAGCGGACGCGGTCCGGCACCGGCATGGCTCGCAACGGTCAAAGACCGCACTAAATTTCTGATCGATGGCGCCGCGGCTACCGGCACTGTCGCTACCAAAAAAGCCGTGACGGCGAAAAAGGCCGTGGCGTCCAAAGCGGCTGCGAAGAAAGGCACTGCGGCGACTAAGAAAGCTGCGGCAAAGAAAACCGCGGCCAAGCCCGCTGCGAAGAAAACCGCGGCAAAGAAGACTGCGGTGAAGAAAACCGCAACGGCCAGGAAAACGCCGGGCCGCAAGGCGGGGAGTAAAGGCAACGCGGGTGCGACGAGCGCTGCCGCAGCGCCTCAAGCCTCGGCAGTGCAAACCGGCGCATGAGCGTAACGGAGTCGCCAGGTAGATGACCAGCATGCTCGAAGTACCCCAGCAGGAGGACCATATCGTCCTGCTGGACTCCGTTCCTCATCCGGCAGCCGACGCTGCTGAACCCTTCATTGTCGCCAGCGACCGCCGGGTGATTCTGGCTTATCCCATTGCTGAATCCGACTTCGAACGGTTCGGACCATTCGATGCAGACGACGATCCTTTTTGCACGGTGCTCTTTCCCGACGCCGTGTTTCATCGGCTCGGGCCGCCCGGCGAAGCCGATCTCGAGATCCATCCACTGGCGTCGCAAGGACTCAGTGCGTACTCGGTCCACGAAGTGCTGAATTCGTCGCTGGTCGCCGAGATTTCGGCCGTCACGTCGCCCATGCCTGCACAACGCCATTTCGTCATCACGTTTCAGGGCGCGACGTTCGAATGCGTGGCGTCGGACTATACGGTGGTCGGCGTGTATGGCGCGGGTGAGATCGCCAGCCGGGAAGCATACTCGCTAGTCCGCTAGTGTTGTGACAGCCCTGCCGGGAAGTTCGGACCGCTGCTGAATAGGCAGCGGTGACGCAATGGCTGCGCAACGCGACGCTCTTTCCTTTCAATAACATTTTCCCTTCAATTTCGAACGTATGTTCAATGACTTTTTTTAGCTTTTATTTTTGAAATATGTTAAAAAGCTTTCCGTCATCGTATATTGACATGAAGCCTTCACGCAGTGAGGGCAGACTGGCTCCAACGAATGGCGTGCCGCAGAGATTGAAGCGGCTTTTTCGAAATTACATATAAATATATTACGAGGCATCGAACGCTCGATTGAAGCGGACCTGGGTTCAGGCGCGCGTCACGGAGAGCCGGCAGGTATCGCGTCGAGTGGTACGTGTTTTCGGTGCAGCAGCGGTCGTCGTGGATCGGATTTGCCGGCGTAAAGATACGTAAGGTACGTAAAGGCAAGTCGCATGGGCCTGATCCCCGGTAGTACGGCCGCAAGGCGTCCGCGAGTGCGGGCGCGGTATCGGTACGCATTTGCTTCCTGCAAGTGCATGCGAATACGCCATGCCCATCGAAAAACTCCTTGTTCCGCTACCGGCGGGCCTGAAAGTCTACGTTGAACGTCACGTATTCGATCCGGCCTTCGAGAGTGTCATTCTGATCAACGGCGCGCTGGCCACCACGGCGTCGTTCGGACAGACAATCAAATATCTCGGCGAACGCTATAACCCAATTTGTTTCGATTTACCTTATGCGGGTCAATCGAAAGCGCATAACGTGTGTGACTTCGTTCTGACAAAAGACGATGAAGTCGACATTCTGCTGCATTTAATAAGCTTATTCGAACCGAGCTTCCTGTTGTCGGTGTCGTGGGGCGGGGTGGCGTCGCTGCTTGCGCTCTCGCGGGCGCGCACCAGCGTGAGGCGCGCGGTGATTGCGTCGTTCTCGCCGCGGCTCAACCAGGCGATGACCGCGTACGTGACCGCGGCACGCGACCACATCGCCGCCGGCGAAAATCTGAAGGCCGCGCAACTGCTCAACGATACCGTTGGCCAGCATCTGCCGCGCATCATGAAGCTCTATAACTACCGCTACCTTTCCACGCTGCCGCGCGATGAGCAGGAGCAGGTGGCGTTTCACGTCGACCAGATTCTGGCTATCCGTCCAGAGGACTATCTGCACGAGTTTCGCAACATCGAGTGCGGCCTGAAATTCCTCAACGGCGAACTCGACGACTACACCACGCCTGAAGACGCCCGCTCGCTCAGCGCGCATCTGAAGCGCACCGAGTTTCTTACGATCGAGCAGGCCGGGCATTTCCTCGATCTCGAAGGGCGCGCCGCGCTGCGCCAGGTTCGGACAGCCATTTTCGATTACTTCGGCGCCGCGCCGGTGCAAACGGCAAGCCGTGGGCTCGATGGCTTCGACGCGTTCGGCACCCGTTCGCCGATCATGCCCGTGCCACAACCCGCTATCGCGAACGTCGCGAATGTCGCGTTGCAAGCCTCCGCCGATCACTCGTTCCAACAGGTCGAACTACCGTGAACATCGCTCAGAGCATCGCCATTGTCGTACCCTGGATGTTGTGGCTGCTGTATTGGATCGCGACGTCGAATCGCGTCAAGGAAACCACGCGCAAAGAGGCCTCTCTATCGCGCACGTTGCAGTCGATTCCGTTGATTGGCGGAGGCGCGCTGATCGTGCTGCCGGACTTCAATACAGCGGCGTTGTCCGTCGATCCGCATGCGATCGGGGCGCTGCAACTGGCCGGCTTCGCCGTGCTGCTGGCGGGGCTGGCGTTTTCCGTGTGGGCGCGGCTGCATCTCGGCACCAACTGGAGCGTATCGGTCACGCTGAAGGACGGGCATGAACTGGTGCGCAGCGGACCGTATGGACTGGTTCGTCATCCGATCTATACCGGCTGCCTGCTGGCGCTCGTCGGGGCCGTGCTGATCGGCGCGCAATGGCGTGGGGTGGCTGGGCTGGTGCTGATTTTCGCGTCGCTGGCGTACAAGGTGCGGGTCGAAGAGAGCTGGCTGACCGGTCACTTCGGCCGTGCGTATTCGCAGTATCGTCGCGACGTCGCTGCGCTGATTCCCGGTCTCTTCTGAGCGGCCTGAATGACGAAAGTCATCATCACGGCGATCGGCTCGGCGGGTGACGTGCATCCTTTGCTCGGCATCGGCGCGGCATTGGCTGCGCGCGGCCACGAGGTCGTCTTTTGCACGCATCCGCCGTTCGCGGAGGCCGTCTCGCGCCAGGGTTTCGCATTCGTGCCGATCGGTACCGCCGCCGAATACGAAGCGGCGATGGCGAACCCCGCGCTCTGGCATCCGCGTACGTCATTCCGGACGCTGTGGGCGGTGATTGCGCCGACGCTGCGACCGCATTTCGACACGCTGACTGCGTTGACCGATAGCGACACCGTGCTGGTCGGCACGTTGTGGGCCTTTTCCGCACGCTTGATGCAGGAACTGTATCGCGTGCCGTTCGTGTCGGTGCAGGTGTCGCCTTCGACCTTGCTCTCCGCGCATGCGCCGCCGACACACCCGCGGCTGACGATTCCGCGTGGCTTGCCGCTGGCTGTAAAAAAAGCGCTGCTGCGATTGATCGAGCGCTACGCGCTCGATAAGGTCTGCGGTCCCGCATTGAATGCGTTGCGCGCGGAACTGGGGCTTGCGCCGGCGCGGCGCATTTTCGGCGAATGGCTGCATTCGACCGATGGCGTGCTGTGTCTCTTTCCCGACTGGTTCGCGCAAGCTCAGCCGGATTGGCCGGCGCCGCGCTGCCTTAGCGGTTTTCCGCTGTTCAATGACACGGGCGTGCACGCAACCGATCCGCAACTCGACGCCTTTCTCGCTGCGGGCGAGCGGCCGGTGGTTTTCACAGCGGGTTCGACCTTGATCGATCAGGCGCGCTATGCGGATGCAGTGAGTGCTGCATTAATGGAAAGCGGGATGCGCGGCATTCTTCTGACGCCGGATGCGCCTCAGGCCGAGGCGCCTGCTGCCCAGGCGGACGCGTGGACAGATGCGCAGGGCGTCCTTCTCAAGCGGCGTTACGTCCCGTTGCAGAAGCTGTTGCCGCGCTGCCGGGCGCTGGTGCACCACGGTGGCATCGGCACGGCGGCGCTTGCGTATGCTGCGGGCATTCCGCAAGTGGTGACGCCGTTCGCGCACGATCAGTTCGATAACGCGCAGCGTGTCGTCGCGAGCGGTTGCGGCATCCGGCTCGATAAGCCCCTGCAGCCGCAGGCGCTTGCACGTGCATTGAGGCATTTGCTCGGCAGCCCGTCGATCGCGACGCAGTGCGGCCGCGTGCAAGACCGGCTAGCGTCGTCGCCGGAGGGTTGTGAGGCGGCTGCACGCTATATCGAAGGTTTTGTGCCCGTCGGCGCGCGCGCGCAAACCGTCGGTAGCCTGTCTTTGCCGGCATTCGCAGACAGCGGGCATAGCGTATGAGCGCGACCACGCCACTGCCGGAGCGCACCGCGTCGGCTGACGAGACGCGTGGCTCCGGCTCCGGCTCCGCCGGCGAGCGCAGCGGACCCAGCATGCGCGGCGCGCGGCTCGCCTTGCTGACGTTCGCGTTGTCGCTGGCCACGTTCATCGAAGTCCTGGATTCGACGGTGACGAACGTCGCCGTACCGGCTATTTCCGGCGGCCTCGGTGTATCCAATAGCCAGGGCACGTGGGTGATCAGCTCATATTCGGTGGCCGCGGCCATCGCTGTGCCCTTGACGGGCTGGCTCTCGCGGCGGGTCGGCGAAACGCGGCTGTTCCTCGGCGCGGTGATCCTTTTCACGTTGACCTCGCTGCTATGCGGCGTGGCCGGCGATTTTCATCTTCTGGTGGTATGCCGGGCATTGCAGGGGCTTTTTTCCGGGCCGATGGTGCCGCTGTCCCAAACGATCTTGCTGCGGACTTTTCCGCCGGATAAGCGTGTCGTGGCGCTCGCGCTATGGGCGATGACGGTGCTGCTCGCGCCGATCTTCGGCCCGGTGGTCGGCGGCTGGATCATCGACAATTTTTCGTGGCCGTGGATCTTCCTGATCAATCTGCCGATCGGCATCTTCTCGTTCGCGGTGTGCATGACGCTGTTGCGCCCCGACGCATCCGCCGGCAAGGCTGCGCCGATTGATCTGCCGGGCATTCTCCTGCTCGTCGTTGGCGTCGGCTCGCTGCAGACGGTGCTCGATCTCGGTCACGACCGCGACTGGTTCGATTCGCCGTTGATCCTGACGCTCGCGATCGTCGCCGGCCTGGCGATCGTGTCGCTGTTGATCTGGGAGGCCGGTGAGCGGCATCCGGTGATCGATCTGAGCCTGTTCCGCGACCGCACGTTTTCGTTTTGTGTGCTGATCATTTCGCTCGGCATGATGGCCTTTTCGGTGGTCGGCGTGATCTTTCCACTCTGGCTGCAGGCCGTGATGGGCTATACCGCGTACCAGGCCGGGCTCGCCACTGCACCGCTCGGGGTGCTCGCACTGGTGTTCTCGATTCTGGTCGGCATCCATGCAGCCCGTTTCGACGCGCGCGTACTCGCGACTTTCGGCTTTCTCGTATTCGCGGCCGTGCTGTGGTGGGATGCGCATTTCACGCTGGCCATGACCTTCACGCAGATCATCACGCCGGGTCTGATCCAGGGCATTGGCTTGCCATGCTTTTTTATTCCGTTGACCGCAGCCACGCTCTCACGCGTATCTGACGACAAGCTCGCCGCGGCCTCCAGTCTGTCGAATTTTTTGCGCACGCTCTCCGCGGCGTTCGGCACGGCAATGAGCGTCACGCTATGGGATAACCGCGCGCTGTATCACTACGACGTCGTTGCGCAGTCGGTGACGAAGTCGTCCGGCAACACGCAGCGGTTTGTTCAGAGTCTGCACGGCATGGGCATCGACGGCGCGCGTGAACTGACCACCTTGCATCACGTCGTGCAGCAACAGGCCTACATGATGGCGACCGGCGACATGTTCTACATGGCAAGCATCACCTGCCTCGTACTTGCCGCGATGATGTGGCTCACGCGTCCCAAGCGCGGCGCGGCGATGGCTTTAGGTCACTGAGGAGCTTCGAATGACGATCCTGGGCGCGTTGATCATCCTGTTCCATCCGAGTGAAGAACAGCTCGCGCGCGCGGTGACGATGCGCGCCGTGTGCGACCGTTTGCTAGTGGTCGACAACTCGCCGGTGCCGGATGCGCGCGCCGCGATGCTGCTGGGCGAGGCGGGCGTTGCGTTGCTGCATCACGGCAATCGTAACGGCATTGCCGGCGCCTTCAACTGCGGTCTGAGCGCGCTGTTCGATGCAGGCGCGGATGCCGTCGCGCTATTCGACCAGGATTCCGAGGCGCCTGCTGCTTACTTCCCTGTGATGCGCGACCGGTGCGCGTCGATGAGTGGGCGGGCATTTCTAGTGGGTCCGCGTATCTTCGATGAAAACGATCAACGCTTCCTGCCCGAGCTCGCGACAAGCGGTTTGGCGGTGGAGCGGTTGTCGATACACGTCGACGCCGCGCTGCAGCGCTGCGCGTTTCTGATTTCGTCCGGCTGTGTCATTTCACGCGAGGCATTCGCGCGGCTCGGCCGCTTCGATGAAGCGCTTTTCATCGACCACGTCGACACCGAATACTGCTTGCGTGCGCTACTGCGTAATGTGCCCGTGTACGTGGTGCCGTCACTCGTGCTGTTGCATCGGATCGGTTCACGGCGGCGCCACAAATTGGGTTCTCTGGAATTGACGACAATGAATCACCCCGGTTTCCGCCGCTATTACAGTGCGCGAAACGCGATGCAGCTTGCGCTGCAATATGGCATGCGTCTGCCGGTCGCAATCGTACCGAACGTACTGACGCTCTGGCAAATCGTGCAGATCGTGCTGCTTGAAAAGGACAAACTGACCAAGCTCGGCGCGATTGCGCTGGGTCTGTTCGACGGGCTCTTCGGACGAATGGGACCGCTTGAGCGGACGCGTCCGCGACTCGCGGCCAACGTGGCCAGGACCACCAAGGGTGCGAATGCGGCTGATCCGGCAAGGCTTGGTGAGATGAGCACGCAGCCGGCAGGGGAGCGCGCCATGCATCGTCCCTGGCACTCGTGAGGCAGCCTATGCGATTTTCCATACCGCGCGCCTGGCCGTTACTACTGATTGCAGCGGCGCTGACGGGTTGTGTGAGCGATTCGGGTTTGCAGGCGAACGTCAAGCCGCTCAAGCCATCCGCCGATGCGCTTGTCCAGACCATCGGACCCGGCGCCAACGGCGCATGGCCCGCGCCTGATTGGGTCACGCGCTATCGCGATCCGCAACTGGATGAATTAACCGCTGAAGCGTTGCAAAACAATCCTGACCTGCAGATCGCCAAGGCGAGAGTGGGCGCCGCGCAGGCGCAACTCGAACAGTTTGCTTCGCTCACCGGCCTCACCGGCACGGCGGGCGCGACGGTGAGCAAGGCCCGCTTACCACAGCCGGACGATGTGGCTAACGTATCCGTCGGTGGCCAGCAGATTCCGGTGCAGTTGTTCAACGATCCGGTGGTGTCGCCGGCCGCGTTGTTTGCCGGCTTGAGCTACCAGCTCGACCTGTGGGGCAAGAATGCCGCGCTGACGGGCAGTCTGCTGTCCACGCGCGACGCCGCACGAATCGATGCGGAGCAGGCGCGGCTCACGCTGACGGTCGCGCTCGTGACGCTCTACTGTGAGCTCGACCGCGCCTTTGCGATGCAGGACATTCTGCTGCAAAAGCAGCAGGCCGCGGATAGCGTCGATGCGGTGTTGCGCGAGCGTGGCGCACGCGGGATCGACAACGCGTACGACTCGGCCGACGCCACACTCAAGCGAAGCCGGCTCGCCTCACAGCAGGCACTCAACGACGAGCGCATCAAGCTGACCGAGTTGCAGATCGGTGTGTTGACCGGGCGCGGCGCGGAGCGGGGTTTGTCGCTGCATCGTCCCCGACTGGCCGCGGCCGCCGACGCGCCGATGCCCGCACAGTTGCCGGTCGATCTGCTGGGCCGCCGGCCCGACATCGTGGCGGCGCGTTTGCGCGCTGAAGCGGCGCTCGCCAACACTGACGCCACGCGAGCCCAGTTCTATCCCGACGTGAATCTGGTGGCCTTTGCCGGGCTGACAGCATTGACACCCGGCGCGCTTTTCTCGCGCGCGGCGTTGACCGGCTCGGTGGGACCGGCGATCTCGCTGCCGATTTTCGACCGCACCCGATTGCACGCGCAATTAGGCGGCGATTACGCCAATGTCGACGCGGCGATTGCCCTCTACAACAAGACCGTCGATGAGGCGCTCGGCGAGGTCGCGCGTCAACTGACATCCTTGCGCACGGTCGATACGCTTGCCACCGAGCAGACCCGCGCGGTGGAAGCCGCCACGCATATCGTTGCGATCGCTGAAGAGCGGCATCGCCGCGGTATCGCTATGCAGAAGGACGTGACGCTGGCCGACCTGTCGTTGCTCGACGAACGCGCGCAGCAAGTGGATTTGCAGGGCCGCCGCAGAATGCTGCAGGTTGCGCTGGTCGGCGCACTCGGTGGCGGCTTCGACGTACGCAAGGTGGCCGGCGCGCCAATCTCTCACTATCAGACCACCTTTCCCTCTCACGCACGCATCACGGATACGCACTTCGATTGAATGCACAACGATAAACAGGCACAACATGCCGCGGGCTGGACCGAGAGGCAGGCAAGCCCGGCAAACGCGGCAGATATAACGAGCGACGCGCACGATTCGAAACGGGCGGCGCGCCGGCGCCGTTTCGCCGTTTTCTTCGGTGTAGTGGCACTTGCCGGTGTGGCGTGGCTGACGTATTGGGGCGTCAGCGCGCGCTTCTACGAAGAAACCGACGACGCCTACGTGGCGGGCAACATCGTGCAGATCGCCGCACAGATACCCGGCACGGTCACCGATATTCTGGTGGATAACACGCGGCAGGTGCGCGCGGGTCAGCCGCTCGTGAAACTCGACGACGCCGAGGCGGCGGCTGCATTCGCACAGGCCAAAGCGCAACTGACGCTCGCCGTGCGGCAAGTCGCCAACGCGACGATCTCGCGCAAGCTCTACGTCCAATCGATCGACGCGCGCCGCGCCGAACTCGCGCTGGCGCAACGTGCGCTGGCGGCGCGCGATCATGCGTCGGTGGAAGTCGTGTCGCCGGAAGAATTGGCGCGGGCTCGCGAAGCCGTGGCGGTCGCGCAAGCGAACCTCGCCTCGGCGCAGGTTCAGCTCGACGCCGCCCGCGCGCTCGGTGGGAAGTTCCCGGTCGAAGCCAGCCCGCCGGTTCTGCAAGCCGCGGCGCAATTGCGGCTCGCTTACCGGAATCTGCAGCGCACAACCGTCGTTTCTCCCGTTGACGGCACGGTCGGACAGCGTTCGGTGCAGATCGGCCAGCAGGTCGGGCCGGGGCTCGCGCTCATGTCGATCATTCCGCTCGAGCGTCTGTGGGTCGAGGCGAATTTCAAGGAAGGCCAGATTCGCAGCATGCGCGTGGGGCAGCCGGTGCGCATCGTGTCGGATGTGTATGGCTCGCAAGTGGTGTACCGGGGGCGCGTGGAGGGTTTTTCGGCAGGCACGGGCAGCGCGTTTTCGATGCTGCCCTCGCAGAACGCGGCGGGTAACTGGATCAAGGTCGTGCAGCGCGTGCCGATCGTCATTTCACTCGACCCGGCCGAACTCGCGGCGCATCCGTTGCGGCTTGGGTTGTCGATGCAGGTGTCGGTAGATACGCATGTGCGCAGCGGTCATCTGATCGGCAACGACACGCCGGCCGCCACGCAAAGTACCCGCGTTCACGATAACGTCTCGCGCGATGCGGATGCGCTGATCGCGCAAATCATTCGCGACAACAGCGACCGTGGTGGCGCTACTGACTAGATTGGCATCACTGGACTAGCGGGGCTAATTGCCCGGATCGATCACGGGTTTGTCCGGATCTGCCAGCGTTTTATAGGGTAGCGACGCCGCGTGCGGGTCGGTTGTGGTGTCGTCGATCACGCGATCCACGTCCGCGGTTTTCGCGAGTTCCGTGAGGAATGTCTGTTTGTCGAAGCCCGGCGCGACGCAGCCTTGCACGTAAATGAAGCGGCGTTGCAGGATGAGCCACAGCGTCGACTGTTCGCGCCAGTGAGTGGCGTAGTTGATATTGGTGAGGCGCCGTTGGACTGCGTCGGCAATTTCCGTATCGTAGAGGTACGCGTTCGACAGACGGCAGCGGCCTTCCACCCAGCAGCTATTGCCGCGCTCGATCCGGTAATGACTGTCGTCGAGCCATTCCTGTTCGGTCTCTAGCGGACCCAAGGGAACCGGGCATTCAGCGATGGCTCTGGATATCTGAAAGAATGGATCGTGGCCGCGATTGATGCGTTGCGCGTCGGCATGAGCATGCGGTGCGGCCATGCCGATCAACAGACTCGCCAGGTGCAGTTGGATCAGACGCTTCATCGTCTTGAGCTCCGGGATTTTGAGCGTGGGGCAGACGGATCGACGGTTTTGATTCTCGACTACCCAGTCGAGATTATGCAGCGTTGACTCAGAACCTCACTGGCTCTTGCGACGATTTTCGACGGCGAACTTGATCAATTCAGCCTGGCCTTCAATATCGAGCTTGCGCTTCAGATTCAACCGATGCGTTTCTACCGTGCGCACTGAGAGGTCGTTGCGTTGCGCGATCTGCTTGCTGGAGAGGCCTTCCGCCAGCGCATCGAGAATATCGCGCTCGCGTGGCGTGAGCCGCTCAATGGGCGATTGCGTCGCCGATGCCTGAATCAACCGCGCGCCCAGCCCCGCGCTGAAAAACGTCTTGCCTTCCAGCACGGCGCCGATTGCCTGAATGATTTCAGTGGCGGGCGAGTCCTTGAGCACATATCCGCTCGCCCCCGCGCGCACCGCCTGGGTCACGTACTCGAGGTTGTCGTGCATGGACAGCATCAGGACGCGTATCGCGGGGAAGCGCTCGTGAAACATGCCGGCCAGCGCGATGCCGTTCATCCCGTTCATGCCGACGTCCATCAGCACCAGATGCGGTTCCTGGCTGGCAGCGAGCGCGAGCGCTTCCTGCGCGTTGCCCGCTTCGCCGACGATCTCGAGGTTGCGCACGGCTTCGAGCCGGGCGCGCAAACCGTCGCGTACGAGCGGGTGATCGTCGATCAGGATTAAACGTGCAATGGCGAGTGGCGTGTCGTTCATTGTGAGGTTTCCCGCAAAGCAGGCGATTGAAGCGCAGACGCAACGACGGGCACACGCGCCGTCACGATCGTATGACCGGGCTGCGAGCTGAGCGACAACTTGCCGCCCAGTGCGTCCAGCCGCTCGCGCATATTGCGCAGGCCCACGCCCGCGTGTGGATTGACGAGTGCGTGCGCGACGTCGAAACCGCGCCCGTTGTCCGAAATCGTCAGCGTGACGGCGTCGTTCGATACTTCCAGCGAGAGCGCTGCGCTGGAGGCCTGCGCGTGCCGCACGATATTCGTCAGCGCTTCCTGGGCGATACGGAACAGGACCGTGTTCACCACTTCCGGTAAAGCCGCTGCATGGGTGTGGGCGATCTGTGTAAAACCGATCTGGATACCCGATTCGTCGCTCAACTCGCGCGTGAGTTGCTCCAGTGCGGCTGCTACGCCGAGGTCGTCGAGCATCGACGGACGCAGCGCGTGAGAAATGCGGCGCACTTCACGCAAGGTATCGCCGATGCGCGCGACGCTGGTCGATAGCGCGGCTTCCGCTGCGGGCACGCGTACGTCGCTGCGTTCCAGGCGCGCCAACGCCGATTCGAGCAGCAGTTTCGCGGAGACCATCATCTGACTGATGCCGTCGTGCAATTCACGCGACAGGCGCGCCCGTTCGTTTTCCTGCGAATCGACCACCTGCTGCGCGAGCCGCTTCAGTTTTGCATCGGCACTGCGATATTCGGTGACGTTGAGCACCAGTGCGCACAAAGCGATCACGGCGAGTCCGGCGAGTGCGATGGCGTCGATCCACTGCATGGTGCGATCGATGTTGGCCGCCGCGCGCTGATCGATGTCGGCGAGCGTGGCGTCGACGTCGTCGAGATAGATGCCCGTGCCGATCATCCAGCCCCAGCGTTCGAGCGGCACCACGTAGCCCAGTTTCGACGCGAGCTTGCCCGTCGACGGACGATGCCACACATAGCGCACATAACCGCCGCCGCGCGAGGCCGCGGCGAGCAACTGCTGGATCGTCAGCTTGCCTTGCGGGTCGCGCAGCGCCCAGAGATCACGTCCGACGAGATCGGGCTCGCGCGGGTGCATCAGCGAACGGCCGTGCATGTCGTAGACGAAGAAGTAGCCGTCCTTGCCGAAATCCATCTTCTCGAGGGTGTCGAGCGCGCGGGTGCGCAGCATCGCATCGTCGCGCGCGTTGTCGTGGCCGGCGTCGTAGAGCGGGGCGATCGCCGTGGTCGCGAGTTCGACGTAGTGTTTGAGTTCGATTTCCTTGCTGGCCAGGTACGCGGCCTGGGTGGTCGCGTGCTGCGTCTCGGCGAGCGCCGTCGCTTCCCGGCGCACGCCGGTTTCAATGCTGGCGATGGCCGCCAGAAAGGGCACGATCGCCAGCAGGACAATCTTTGCTTTGAGTTTCATCGTAGACAGGACGACCGACAGGCTACGTAGTATTACGTAGCCGGCTTACGTAGTTGCGCGCTTGTGAGAGCGCTCACGAAGGCGAATACTACATCCCCGCGACCTACCGCGCCTTCCGGCGCGATGGTGCGGCGCACATTGCAAAAGCAAACTCCGGTTTTGCCGTCTAATATCAGGTAACCGGTTTTCCGCGGGCCAGGTCACAAGTCATGGCGCGCGGTTTCAATAATAGACTTAGGAGAAGTTTGTGGAGACCTCCCAATCTGCCGGCCGTTCATGGCTATGGCTCATCCTGCTGATCCCGTACATCGCGTTGCTGTGGTTGCCGTTCTATAACGACACGCGTCCTTCGTTCGCCGGCTTTCCGTTCTTCTACTGGTATCAGTTCTTGTGGGTTCCGTTGACCTCGCTACTGATTTACGTCGTGTACCGAGGTGTCAAATGAGCGAAGTCAATCCTGTGAACCCGGTCGCGATGACCGTCTTTATCGCATTCTTTGTTCTCGTCACCGTGGTCGGTTTTTTTGCCGCGCGCTGGAAGCGGGGCGATCTGACGCAATTGCACGAGTGGGGTCTGGGTGGCCGCCAGTTCGGCACGGTAATTTCGTGGTTCCTCGTGGGCGGCGACTTCTATACCGCCTATACCGTGATCGCGGTGCCTGCGCTGGTGTATTCGGTGGGGGCGTATGGCTTCTTCGCGCTGCCGTACACGATCATTGTCTATCCGTTCGTGTTTGCGGTGATGCCGAAATTGTGGAAGATCGCCCACGCGAAGAACCACATCACGGCAGCGGACTACGTGCAGGGTGAATACGGTGGCAAGTGGTTCCCCGCCGCGGTGGCGATCACAGGGATTGTCGCGACGATGCCGTATATCGCGCTGCAGCTGGTGGGTATGCAGGTGGTGATCAAGGGGCTCGGCGTGACTGGCGAAATGCCGCTGATCGTCGCCTTCGTGATTCTGGCGCTGTACACGTACGCAAGCGGCTTGCGGGCGCCGGCGATGATCGCGTTCGTCAAGGACATCATGATCTATATCGTCGTGATCGCGGCGGTCTGGCTGATTCCGGCGAAGCTCGGCGGCTACGCGCATGTGTTCGATGCAGCCGATACGTATTTCAAGGCCAAGGGCGGCGCGACCGGGATCATTCTGAAGCCGGCGCAGTTCACCGCTTATGCATCGCTTGCTTTGGGCTCGGCATTGGCGGCGTTCATGTATCCGCATACGATGACGGCGGTGTTGTCGTCGTCGTCGGCTAATACCGTGCGCAAGAATGCGATTTTCCTGCCGGCGTATACGCTCCTGCTGGGGTTGATTGCGTTGCTGGGTTATATGGCGATTGCGGCCGGTGTGCATGTGAAGTCGGCGTCCGATATGGTGCCGGCACTGTTCAATACGTTGTTTCCGTCGTGGTTCGTCGGCTTTGCGGCTGCGGCTATTGCGATTAGTGCGTTGGTGCCCGCCGCTATCATGTCGATCGGGGCTGCTAATCTTTTCACGCGGAATTTGTGGCGTCCTCTTGTTTCGCCGGATATCACGCCGGAGGCTGAGGCTTCTACGGCGAAGATCGTTTCGCTGGTCGTTAAGTTCGGCGCGCTCCTGTTTATTGTGTTTCTGCCGACGCAGTATGCGATTGATCTGCAGTTGCTGGGTGGGGTTTGGATTTTGCAGATTTTTCCGGCTATTGTGTTTTCCTTGTATACGCGGCGGTTGAATACGCCGGGGTTGTTTCTTGGGTGGCTCGTAGGGATTGTGCTTGGGAGCGGGCTTGCGGTTTCTCAAGGGCTTAAGCCGGTGTTCGCTTTCCATGTGGGGGATGCGGTTTATCCGGTTTATATTGGGTTGATTGCGTTGGCTGTGAATGTGGTGGTTAGTTTTGTTGTGTCGGTTTTGTCGCCGCGGAGGGGTGGGGTTTTGGTTTGATGTTTTGGTTTGATGTTTTTGGGGGGGGGCTGGCGCGGTTGGGGTGGTTGTCCTGGCGGTGCTGGCCTTTCCTTGTGTTGGTAGTGGTCTATTAGTGTTGCCCCTGTGCGGGGCGGGCACCTACTTTTCTTTGCATGCCGCAAAGAAAAGTAGGCAAAAGAAAGCGGCTCACACCGCTAGCTTATAAGCGGGTCCCCCGCACAGTCATGGTAGTGGTGCATCTGGAATCTGTGTTCTCGCACATTCGGCGTGCGTGACAAAGGCGTCATTCTTCCGGCGGCGCTGCGCGCGCCGAGGAGTACTTCACAAACCATTGGTCATCTGGAGGAGCCTGTCTTCGTTGAGGTGCCTTGGTCCTGAAACGGTGTGCTTTTTGTTAGCGTCTGCGCCGGAAGTTAATCCCCACGAATATCGCCATTAACATCAAGAATCCGCCAAACAAGAGGGCAGAATTGACGACGACGTGCCTGACGCCAAGCACGTCGACGTTGATGAAAGGATAAGGGTAAAAGTCCGATAGGCTCCCGCGCCAGAACGTAATGGCAAGATAGGCAACGGGGTAGATCAGCCATAACAGACAATGCCGCAGCCACAAATGAAACCTCGGTACGAATAACACCCAGTAGAGTACCGTTAGCATCGGTAAGACGCTGTGCATCGATTCGTTGAGCAGCAGCCTGTACGCTGCAGGCGACCACATGCCGCGCAGAAGCAGGTTATAAGCGATTCCGACAAATGTCATGTAGACAACGACAGCGGTCACGACAGTGGGCCGCCGGAAAAAACGTACGATCGACAAACTGCGTCCGCGTAGCGCGACGCAGGTAAAACAGATCGCGCATGCCAATACCGTTAGATTGGTAAGGTAACTACTCATCCTTGCAATTCCATCAAGCACGCCAAGTCCTCGGGCTAGCGTGCGATCGATCGTCAGGTCGGCTTGGGCAGTGATGGAAATCCACGCAATGACAGCAATGATCGCCGCCAGCGTCACGGACGAAACGCTGGGCGTATGGAGCGGTAGCTCGGACTCGTTGTGTCGATGAGGGGCAGGGTGCATGCGAACGATTCTATACACCCTGCATTCGCATTGCAGCAAGTGCGACAAATCGCATGAGCGGAAACCGAAGCTGAAACTGACTGCCGCGCCAAAATGCATGGCGTAACATTTTTACCGGGTGGTCTGCTAGCATGGCAATCAATTCGTAACGACAGCCGGTTCCGGTGCTCGAAGCCGCCGTCCGGCTCCTCGTCGGATTATCAATTCCAGCAGCAACTGCAGCCCATCGGGAGATGCGAATAGCATGCGGAATCTGAATTTTGCGGCGAGTGGTAGGTTGGCGATCCAGGCGGCCTCCTGTATTGCTGGTCTCGGATTTCTGTTCACGTCCCACGCGGCTCACGCCCAGGAGTTTTCCCTATTCGGCGGCGGCTCGCGCGCGGGCAGCACGAACACCTACACGTGGGCGTTCAACTATCAGGAAGGGCTCGGGCAGTACTTTGCCGCGAGCTTCACGTGGCTCAATGAAGGGCACATTCCCGATCATCATCGCGATGGCCAGATGGTCCAGTTGTGGGCCCGTATTCCAGTCGGGAGTCCGCAGTTCGTTCTGCAGGCGGGTGTCGGCCCCTACCGTTACTTCGATACCACCACGGCCGTGCAAGGCGGAAGCTATTCGGACACGCATGGCTGGGGCGTGGTGTATAGCGTGCGCGCGGCGTACTACGCGTCGAGCCGGTGGATCACGCAGCTGCAGTTGAATCGTGTGCATGTGCAGCGCGGGCCGGATGCGACCAGTGTGATGTTCGGCGTCGGCTATCAGCTCGATGCCCCGGGCACGCCCGGTCCGCGGGATTGGGCAAGCGGCAGCACGCACAAGGTCACCAACAACGAAGTTGCGGTATATCTCGGCGAAACCATCGTCAATTCGACCAGCTCGCCGAGCGCGCTGGGTGGCGCGATCGAGTATCGGCACGGCCTCGCGAAATACCTCGACGTGACCCTCGGCTATCTTCACGAGGGCAGCAGCAAGGTGGCGCGCCGCGATGGCGTGACCAGTCAACTGTGGGCGACGCGCGCCTTCCTCAACGACAAGGTTTCGCTCGGGCTCGGACTCGGCGCTTACTATGCGATCAACGAAAACGAAAATAGCGCGTCGCCAGGACCGGGCGCGGGGAAGTTCTCCGGTCTCGTGACGATCGCGGGCGCGTATCGCCTGACCGATCACTGGGATGCGCGGCTCGAATGGAACCGTATCGTGACACGCTATGATCGTGATTCGGATGTGATTTTCGGCGGTGTGGGCTACCGTTGGTGATGGCTCACCGTGTCAGCAGAAGCAGTCTTCTTGAACCGATAGCAAGATTCACACAAAAAAACCGGAGAAGAGCATGAAAGCCAGCACCATCGCCGAACGGGAGGCCCGTGGCCGCGCCGCCCGTGAGCACTCGAAGCGTTCGAGCCATCGTACGATAGGCGAGTTGCATCGTAATCTGATCGAGTTGCTCAAGCAAAGCAGCGAGGGGCGCGTGACGAACCTGGTGCCGCTGCGCTATGGGCGCATGGCCGTCTCGCCGTTCACCTTCTTTCGCGGCACGGCGATCATTCAGGCCCACGATCTCAGCCGGATTCCCGACACCGGCCTCACCATGCCGATTTGCGGCGACGGCCATCTGATGAATTTCGGCGGCTTCGCGACGCCGGAGCGTCAACTCGTATTCGATCTGAACGACTTCGACGAAGTGGCGACGGGCCCCTTCGAATGGGATCTGAAACGCCTGACCGCGAGCCTCGTAGTCGCCGCGCGTCATATGCGCTTGAGTCGTGGCACGGCCGAGAGTCTGGTGATGACCGCCGTCACCGAATATCGCGACCGTATGACGCAATACGCGCAATGCGGCGCGCTCGAACTCTGGTACGACCGGATCACCTTCGATCTGATGGCCGAAACCGCATTGACACCGGAGCGCCGCCGCGCGGTGCGCCGCGGCATGGAGAAGGCGGCGAGCCGAACCCACGAAAGCCTGCTGGAGAAAATGGCCGACTACGACGGCAACCACTGGACGATCCGTGATGCGCCGCCGGCGCTATTCCACGTGCTAGGGGATAACACGCTGTTCACGCCGGAGGAAACCGAAGCATTCAGGGGCGCCAACTGGCGCAAGATGCTCGACCGCATGTGGGGTGAGTACCTGAAGACGATGTCGCACGACCGGCGCGAGTTGCTCGACCACTTCACCGTGCAGGACATCGCATTCAAAGTGGTGGGCGTGGGGAGCGTCGGCACGCGCTGTATGGTCGTGTTGAACACGGATCACATGGGCAAGCCATTGTTCCTGCAACTCAAGGAGGCGCGGCCTTCGGTGGTCGCCCAGTTCTACAAGTCGCCGACTGTCAAGCACGAGGGTGAGCGCGTCGTGCAGGGGCAGCGCATGTTGCAAGCCACGAGCGATATCTTCCTCGGTTGGGCGACGGGGCCGTTAGGGCGTCATTTCTACTTCCGGCAACTGCGTGACATGAAGCTGTCGGCGAACATCGAATTGTTCGACACGGACTTGCTGGACGGTTACGCGAGACTGTGCGGCTGGGTCATGGCGCGTGCGCATGCCAAGGCGAGTGGCCAGGCGATCGAGGTTAGCGCCTATATTGGCCGTGGCGACCAGTTCGCGGAATCGCTCGTCGGTTATGCCGCCAGCTACGCGGACCTGGTGGAGCGTGATTACGACGTGTTCCTGAAGGCTTGCCGCAGCGGCGAGCTCGAGGCGCGCTCGGACGAAGACATGGCGGCGGATTTCCGCGTGTAACAGTCAATTGCGCTTGGGCTGCGCTTGAATCACGTGAGCAATGTTTGCACGGCTCGCCGCGTGTCGACGCGGCGAGCCACATGAAGAGCGTGCTCGAAGTTCAGTCGTCGATACGTGCTTCGCGCAGCGTAACGAAGCGCAGGTGCTGGCGGCGCGCGGCGTCGATCACGCGCGGCAGAACGGCGAGTATCAACGGCTTGCCTTCGATGGTGAGCGCCGCATTGCCGTCGTGCAGCAACAGGATATCGCGCGGGGCAAGGCCGTCGAGCAGCCGGTGCGCGACCACCTGCGGATCGCGCTCGCGCGTGTCGTAGCCGCGCCGCGTCCACGCGGCGAGCCGCAAATCGAGTTTGCGCAATACGGGTTCGAGGAAGATGTTGCGCAATCCTGCGGGGGCGCGGAAGAACATCGGCCGCTCGCCGCTCAATGCCTCGAAGGTGCGTTGTGCCGCGTCGATTTCGCGCGTGAGCGCGCCCGGAAACGTGATCGAAAATGTGTGCACGTGAACTTGCGAATGGTTTTCCAGCGCATGGCCGCGTGCGACGATTTCGCGTGCGAGTTCGGGGTAGCGTTGCGCTTTCTCGCCGATACAGAAGAAGGTGGCGCGCACCTTGAAGGCGTCGAGCAGATCCAGCACCTGTGGCGTGACGACCGGATCGGGACCGTCGTCGATGGTGAGTGCGATCACGTCCGTGTTGCGTGCGCCGGCGGGCAGGCGCGTCCAGTTCGGACCCAGCAGCGAGGTGCGCGGCAACAGCCCGGCTACCGTAAAAATTGCATGATTCGCGAAGATCGCGCAGAGCCACCACGGCCACGCGGCGGGCATCAGCAGCCATCCGGCCAGCACGAATACGTGCCATGCGGCGGTGGCCTTGAGCATCGCGGGATAGCCGGTATGCGGCCAGCGGCGCTGCGGCGCCGCCTCATTGCCTTGCGGCGGCGTGAAAAGTTTGTTCATCAAGCGTGCTTCCTGTCTTCCTTCCTCCGTCCTGGGAAGGCCCTGAATCGCGCGCATGGCGCGCAACAGCAAACGATACCATTGATGCGCCGCTCGACGTGGACGCGGACGGGAACGGCAAATAATGAAAGCACGCTGAAAGACGCTATGTTTCGCGATGGACGCGCCGTTGCATTTGTGGTGGGCGATGCGCTGTTGTATGGTGCTAAGGCCAAAGAAACGGAGCGGGAGGGGTGTTGTGACAGGAACGGGAGTCAGGAAAGTCGCGCTGGTGACGGGCGCGGGTAGCGGCATCGGCCGGGCCTGCGCGCTCAGGATGCTTGAACACGGTTACAGCGTCGTACTTGCCGGCCGTCGCCCGGCGCCGCTCGACGCCGTGGTCGAAGAAGCGCAACAACGGGGTGGCGACGCGCTGGCCGTGACCTGCGACGTGACGGACGCCGACAGCGTCGCCGTGCTGTTCGAGACGATTCGCGCGCGGCACGGTCGGCTCGACGTGCTGTTCAACAACGCGGGCCGCAACGGCTCACCGGTGGATATCGATCAAATCGACGTCGACGAATGGCACGCTGTGGTCGATACCAATCTTACCGGCGTGTTTCTCTGCACACGGGCCGCTTTCGGTCTGATGAAAACGCAGACGCCGCGGGGCGGCCGCATCATCAACAATGGCTCGATTTCCGCGCATGCGCCGAGGCCGAACAGCATTGCCTATACGGCGACCAAGCACGCGATCACCGGCATCACCAAAGCGGTTTCACTCGACGGCCGCAAATACGACATCGTGTGCGGGCAGATCGACATCGGCAATGCCGCGACGGACATGGCCGAGCGCATGGCGCGCGGCGTGCCGCAGGCGAACGGCGAAATCGCGGTCGAGCCGCTGATGGACGTGCAGCACGTCGCCGACGCGGTGTTGCATATGGCCGAATTGCCGTTGTCGGCGAATGTGCAGTTCATGACCATCATGGCGAGCAAGATGCCGTTCGTCGGCCGGGGCTGAGGGCGGCGCTGGGTGGAAAGAAAGGGACGCCCCAAGGCGTGGAGTGAAGGCACGCGTTCATATCGCGAGTTGACGCCTCCCGCCGTTGCCGCACGCGTCGCGGAAGATCAACTTATACTGAGCGCTTCCCGCCTTCTGGAAAAGCGATTCGCCGTGCCCCGCGCCATACCCGACGACGACCCGCAGCCTATGCCGCCGGTGCAGCCCGACCTCGACGATTGCTGTCACAGTGGCTGCAATCCCTGTATCTTCGATCTCTACGATGAAGCGCTCGAGCGCTATCAGTCAGCGCTCACCGCATGGCAGGCGCGGCAGGCGGCGCTGAAAACGCAAACGGCGCCGACGGTGCGAACGGCGCAAACGCGGCAGAGCAAACCGCGCACGCGCCGCTGAACGGCGTTTCGAGTCTTACGCCTCCGTCGCAGCTCTACCTGTCCCCGTCATGACCGACCTTCAGCCCGCAAACATCGAACCCATCGACGAATCGCACACGCTGGACGATCTGCATACCTTCGTGCAGCGTTATCCGCGTCTGTTCGTGCTGACCGGCGCGGGCATCAGCACCGACTCCGGTATTCCAGGCTATCGCGACGACAACGGCGAATGGAAACGTTCGCCGCCGATCACGCTGCAGGAATTTCTTGGCACCGCCGCGATGCGCCGGCGCTATTGGGCGCGCAGCATGGTGGGCTGGCCGGTGGTGGCCGACGCGCAGCCCAATGCCGCGCATACGGCGTTGGCCCGGCTCGAGGCGGCGGGCCATGTGCCGACGCTCGTCACGCAGAACGTCGACGGTTTGCATCAGCGGGCCGGCAGCCGCGCGGTGATCGAACTGCATGGCGGCATCGGCGGCGTGACGTGTCTGGACTGCGGCATGCAGCATTCTCGCGCGTCGATCCAGCAGACGCTCGAAGCCGACAATCCCGCGCTGCTGAACGTGACCGCCGAAACCGCCGCCGATGGCGACGCGCATCTGGAATGGCACGATCTCGACGCTTTCCGCATTCCGGCGTGCACGAATTGCGGCGGTTTGCTGAAGCCCGCGGTGGTGTTCTTCGGCGAAAGCGTGCCGCGCGAGCGTGTCGAAGCGGCTTCGCATGCGCTCGACGCGGCGGACGCGGTGCTGGTGGTCGGCTCGTCGCTGATGGTCTATTCGGGCTACCGCTTCTGCGTGTGGGCGCAGAAGCAGGGCAAGCCGATCGTCGCGATCAATCTGGGGCGCACGCGCGCCGATCCGCTGCTGTCGCTGAAAATCGCCGCGTCCTGTGCCGACACGCTGACTGCGCTGGCAGGTCGTCTGGCACTGGATTGAGCACGCCGCCGCCATGGCGCGCGGCTCGCGTAAATCGCCGATAATCCCAATCCCAGGCAGCGCCGCGCCGACGAAAAGCAACCGCCACGCAAAAGCACCACAAAGGACCACCGATGTTGACGACGATCGAGCAGCTCGAAGCAATCTACGGTCAGCCCCACGATCGCGCCGTGAAGAAAGAGATTCCCTACGTCAACGAAGACTATCGCGCGTTTATCGAAGTCGCCCCGTTCGTGGTGCTCGCCACCGCCGGTCCCGAAGGTCTCGACTGTTCACCGCGCGGCGACTCGCCGGGCTTTGTGCGCGTGATCGACGAACGCACGCTCGCGCTGCCGGACCGTATCGGCAACAATCGCATCGACAGTCTGCGCAATATCATCGCCGAGCCGCATCTCGCGCTGCTGTTCATCATTCCGGGCGTCGGTGAAAGTTTGCGCGTGAACGGCCGCGGCCGCATTTCCAACGACCCGGAATGGCTGGACAGTTTTGCCGTCGAAGGTAAACTGCCGCGCACCGTGCTGCTGATCGACGTCGACGCGGTGTACTTTCATTGCTCGAAGGCGCTGGTGCGCTCGAAACTGTGGGATCCCGCGCATCATGTCGAACGTTCGCGCCTGCCGAGTGCCGGCGAGATCCACCGGCGCATCAACGGCGCGAGTTTCGATGCCGCTACTTACGACCGTGAACTCGCTGAACGCGTGCGCACGACCCTGTACTGAAACAACGTGAACATGACTGATTCCCATCCGGCGCTGCGGCAACATTCGCCTTCGGCCGAACGCAATCGCGATCCGATCCTTGCTGTATTGCGTGAGGTATTGCCGGCCACCGGCCGCGTGCTGGAAATCGCGAGCGGCACGGGCCAGCACGCTGTCTGCTTTGCCCGCGCGTTACCCGGGCTCGACTGGCAGCCGAGCGATCCCGATGCGGATGCGCGGGCGTCGATTGCGGCGTGGGTCGCGCATGAAGGGCTGGCGAACGTGCGCGCACCGCTCGCGCTCGATGTGCATCAGCCGGATTGGGGCGCAAATACAGTCGATCCGCTCGATCCGCTCGACGCCGTGGTCTGTATCAACATGATTCACATCTCGCCATGGAGCGCGACGCAAGCGCTGTTCGCCGGCGCGAGCCGCCGACTTGCCGACGGCGGTGTACTGTATCTGTACGGTCCTTACAAACGCGGCGGCGCGCAAACCTCGCCGAGCAACGATGCGTTCGATCAACAATTGCGCAGCCGCGACCCGGCGTGGGGCGTGCGTGACATGGAAGCCGTGGTAGCGTTGGGCGCATCGGTCGGACTCGTGTGCGACGAGCCGATCGCGATGCCGGCTAACAATTTCAGTCTGGTTTTCAGGAAACGCCTGGACGCGGCGCGAGTCTGAGAGACAGCCGGTTACGCGCGGTGCCTGAGTCGCGTCGTGCGGCGCGTGATGGGGTGCGCAGGGTGGTGCGTCGTGCGGTCCGCCATCAAGCGCATCACCGGGCGCCGCGTAAAGCCTCTCGTGAGGCACGCACGCGGTGGAATGCCCGCTCGCTGAGTTGAGTGTCAATGCGCGCCAACGAGCGGCAAGCCCGCATTTCTTTTATCCTTTCACCCTCGACGTCCCGCCGACGTACTTTCCGGCGCGGCGTCCCGACATTTTTGGACTCTGGAGAATTCACATGGGCAAACAGGCAATCGGCGTGGTGGGGCTGGCGGTCATGGGTCGCAATCTGGCGCTCAACATCGAAAGCCGCGGCCACGCGGTGTCGGTGTACAACCGTAGCCGCGAGAAAACCGATGAACTCATCGCCGAATATCCGGACAAGAAGCTGGTGCCGGCCTTCACGCTGGAAGACTTCGTGGCGTCGCTGGAAAAACCGCGCCGCATTCTGCTGATGGTCAAGGCAGGCGAGCCGACCGACGCCACCATCGAGCAACTCAAGCCGCTGCTGGACAAGGGCGACATTCTGATCGACGGCGGCAATACGCATTTCACCGACACCATCCGCCGCAATCAGGAACTGGCAAAAGCAGGCCTGCATTTCATCGGCACGGGCGTGTCGGGCGGTGAAGAGGGCGCCTTGAAAGGCCCCTCGATCATGCCGGGCGGCCAGCGCGATGCTTATGACCTGGTTGCGCCGATCCTCACCGAAATCGCCGCCAAGGCGCCGGACGGCGAGCCGTGCGTCGCCTACATGGGACCGGACGGCGCGGGCCACTTCGTAAAAATGGTGCACAACGGCATCGAATACGGTGACATGCAGTTGATCGCCGAGAGCTACGCGGTGCTCAAACAGGTGGTGGGTCTGTCGAACGAGGAACTGGCCAAGGTCTATACCGAATGGAACGAAGGCGAACTCGACAGCTATCTGATCGAAATCACCTCGAAGATTTTCAGGAAGAAAGACGAAGAAACCGGCAAGGATCTGGTCGACGTGATCCTCGACCGCGCGGCGCAGAAGGGCACGGGCAAGTGGACCAGCCAGAACGCGCTCGACTTGGGTGCACCGCTGCCGCTGATTACGGAAGCCGTGTTCGCGCGTGTGCTGTCGTCGCTGAAAGTTCAGCGCGTGGCGGCGAGCAAGGTGCTGGAAGGGCCGGCGGCCAAGCCGCTTGGCGCCGAGCGTGACGCGTTTATCGAATCGGTGCGCCGTGCGCTGTACTTCAGCAAGGTGATTTCGTACGCGCAAGGTTTCGCGCAATTGCGCGCGGCATCGGAAGAGTACAAGTGGGATCTGGATTACGGCACGATCGCGAAGATTTTCCGCGCCGGCTGTATCATCCGCGCCCGCTTCCTGCAGAAGATCACCGACGCCTATACGAAAGACAAGGCCATCGCCAATCTGCTGCTCGATCCGTACTTCCGCGACATCGCGAAGAATTATCAGTCGGCGTTGCGCGAAGTGGTGATCGCCGCGATCAATGCGGGTGTGCCGGTGCCGGCATTCGCGTCCGCAGTGGCGTATTTCGACGCGTATCGTTCGGAACGCCTGCCGGCGAACCTGGTGCAGGCACAACGCGATTTCTTCGGCGCGCATACGTTCGAGCGTATCGACAAGCCGGGCAGCTTCCACGCGAACTGGAGCTGAGCGTTTGAACGGCGGTTCGGCGCGCGCTTGCCGTCAGGCGCGCCGGGCCGCGCGAGCGATTGAAATCGAGATAAAGGATTATTGCTGATAGCTATCGGACAGATAGCGTGGCCGCGCGCCAGGTCGTCTACTATTGCGAAATTCGAAATAGAGTTTCGTCGTTTTAGGGGTTTCCCCTAGATGTTGACGCTCCTAAACTTCTACTTAAGCGCTACGGGACAACGAGCCCAAAGCGCATTAAATACAAGTTCTGGAGGTTTACATCATGAAGACTCTTATCTCTGCTGTTGTCGTCGCTGCCGCTCTGGTCGCTCCTGTCGCCTCGTTTGCTCAATCGAACCAGCCGGTTACCCGCGCTGAAGTGCGCGCTCAACTGGTGCAACTCGAAAAGGCGGGTTACAACCCGGTTGGCGATCACGCCGATTACCCGGCTAACCTGCAGGCTGCACAAGCCCGCGTCGATGCCCAGAACGGCACCGCTCAAGCTGTGAACAGCGGCTACGGCGCACCGATCGCAGGCACTTCGCAATCCGGCCGCCCGGTGTCCAGCAACGACCGTAACTCGGTTTACTTCGGCAACTAATTTCGTCGAAGTTGATGGAAGGGCCGCCTGGTTGACAGGCGGCACGTAATAAAAAACGCCGACCGGATTACCGGGCGGCGTTTTGTCGTTTACGGTTCTCGTCGGGTTGTCGCTATCAGTTCGATTTCAGAACGTGATCCAACGACTCAGCGATCCAGCGACTCAGGGATCCAATGATCCAACGACTCAGCGATTCGGCAAATGCGGAATCCCTTCGTTGCTGGTCAGATTGAGCTGATGAATCTGCCGATGCGCCTTGTTCAGATGCGCCTGAGCGGCCACGCGCTGCGCCTCCAGTTGCGACACCTCCTTGCGTACCTGATGTTGCCGGTTCGATACCGTTTGTTCCTGCGCGCCGCGCCGCTGCAGATCCGTGCGCAGCCGTTCGGCCTGCGCTTCGGAGCGCGCGATCATGCGCGCAAGCTGTTCGTTTTGCGCCTCGAGTTGCGCACGGCGCGTTTCGCCTTCCGAGAGCCGGGTCGCCTGTTCCTCGAAGTGATGGAAGGCCGCCTCCGCGGCCTCGAGGTCGGCGGCTTTGAGCGCGTGCCACAGCGAACCGTCCTGATATAGCGCGACGTAATACGCCAGTTCCTTCGCGTGGAACAGCAGGCTGACCGAATAGGCGAAGCTGCGGAACACGCGGAATGGCGTCAGCGCTTCTTCTTCGGCGAGCCATTCGAGTTCGGCGGTGTCGGCCATCTGCACGCCGCGCGCGCTGACTTGCGAGGGCACCACCGGGACCGGCCGTAACGTCGTCACCGGCCGCGCCGGCTCGGCGGATGCACCTGCGGTGACACCGGGCGTGACGCCGGTCGCCGCGTTCAGCGCGGCTTCCTCGCGATCGTCGGGCGCGACGGGATCGGCGGCGTTCTCTCGCGCGACCTGCACGAGATGCGATGGGCCTGCCAGCACGCTACGGCGGTTCAGGAGACTTTTCACGGCGGTTCCTCCGGTTGACTCGTCCGGAATCTTCAGATGGCGTCGACAGTCAAGCATGCCGGACAATCTGGCGATTCGGACGGTGAGCGAAAACTGGCGGACCGGCGGTGCTAGCGGTTGAGCACCGGGGGTGCGCGGCAGTGCGGATACGTTTTCCGCGAGCGCAGCTTTAATGCAGGGTGCGATGCCGGCGGCCTATTTCATCGAACAGCGCGCGGCTCGGTTCGAGGGCAAGCAACCAGGATTCGTCGTAACCGCTGAGATTGTCGAGCGCCTCGCGCAGCCGTTCGATCGCCAGGGCCGGAATTTCGACGCTGGCTTCGACGCCGCTCGACAGTCCCGCGATGCTGGCCAGCTGGACCAGCGCGTCGGCGGCTTCGGCGACGTCTGCCGCGAAAACCAGATGGGTGTTCAGCAACTCGACCAAACCGGGCGACGCCGCAACATCGTCGACGTTGAGTTGCACGGCCAGAAACGTGGCTTTGTTCATCCTCAACTCCTCGCAGGATCCAGGCGTTTGCTTACGGTGCGTTGCGGCAGCATGACTGAGTATAGGCGAGGGTTGAAAGGATTCAATAGTCACACGAATTCGCAGGCGCGGCCGCGTCCTGCCGGCCGCGCGTGCCGCAACACCTATAATGGGGGCGGTCGAAACGCATGATCCTGGCGGACCGGGCGGTTCGGTATGCGACACGGATCGAGCGCCGACAGCGTCTGTTCCTCAATCCACTATTCACCATGAAGATCATTCGCAGCAGGAGCTTTACCGCGACGCGCCCGTGGGGCGCGCTCGATATCGCCAACATGGGCGGTATTACGACGCGCCTGCATTGGACCGATCAGCCGTACAAGTGGCACGTCAACGACGGCGAGGAGGTGTTCGCCGTGCTCGACGGCCGCGTGGAGATGCGCTACCGCGAAGGTGGCGTCGAGCAGTCGGCGATTCTGGAAACGGGCGATGTGTTCTACGCGTCGGTGGGCACCGAACACGTTGCGCATCCGATCGGCGTGGCGCGCATTCTGGTGGTCGAGGCCGAGGGCAGTGTCTGACGGTTTCCTGGTGCATGCCGTTGTCGAAGCCGAAGCCACAACCGTAGCCAAGGCTGACGCCGATGCGAATGGCGAAGCCGAAGCCGAAGCCGATGCGCACGGCGGCATAATGGGCACGCACCCTGGCGCCCGTACCCACCGGCACGGCGAATGCTTGGGGCTGATTGAATCCGATTGAATCAACGTGTCGAGGAAAGTCACATGACAAGACAATGGCAATTCACGGCGACCCGGTTGCTGATCTCGGCGGCGCTCGGCGTGATGTTCAGCGGTTGTACGTCGATGCCGTGGGAAAGCACGCCGTTCTACAGCAGCGCGCCGTCCCACCCGACTACCCTGGCCACGGTCCCTGTGCCGGCTGGTTACTACCGTGCCAATCCGGGTGACACGCTGGCGGGCATCGCCTCGGCGTACGGCCGCAAGCCGCAGGAGATTGCGGCATGGAACGGCCTCGCATCGAATTCGGCGGTCAACCCAGGGCAGGTGTTGCGAGTGGCGCCGCCGATGGCGTCGGGCAGCGTCGTCACGCCGCCGGTCAATGTTGCCGGTCAGAATGGTTCGGCCACGACGCCTGGCGCGCCCGGTGCGGCTGGCGTGCCGCAGCAAGGCGTATTGTTGTGGCCACTGCGCGGTCCTGTGCTGAAAGCCTTTGCGCCGGGCAAGTCGAACGGTATCGTGATCGGCGGCCACGCGGGTGATCCGGTCAAGGCCGCCGCCACCGGCCGGGTGGTTTACGCCGGCACGGGGATCGAGGCGTACGGTCCGCTCATCATCATCAAGCACGACGACTCGCTGATTACCGCCTACGGGCAGAACAGCACACTGCTGGTCAAGGAAGGCGACGCGGTCGCGCAAGGCCAAACCATCGGCGAAGTCGGCGTGGATAGCCGGGGCGTCGCGTCGATCCAGTTCGAGGTCCGCCAGAACGGCCAGCCGGTCGACCCGCTTGCGTGGCTGCCGAAGTCGGGCGGATGATGTCATCCACATACCAACAGGGACACACAAGGTTCTCACCATGATCGATTTGCGCAGCGATACCGTAACCCGTCCGACCCCGGCCATGCTCGCGGCGATGTCGGCCGCCGAAGTGGGCGACGACGTCTGGGGCGACGACCCCACCGTGCTGCGCCTGCAAGCCACTGTCGCGGAACGTGCCGGCAAGGAAGCCGGCCTGTTTTTCCCGAGCGGCACGCAAAGCAATCTGGCCGCGTTGATGGCGCATTGCGCACGCGGCGACGAATACATCGTCGGCCAGCTGGCGCATACCTATAAGTACGAAGGCGGCGGCGCGGCGGTGCTCGGCAGCATTCAGCCGCAGCCGCTCGAGAATGCCGCCGACGGTTCGATTCCGCTCGAGAAGATCGCCGCCGCGATCAAGCCGATCGACAACCACTTCGCGCGCACGCGGCTGCTGGCGCTGGAAAACACCATTGGCGGCAAGGTGCTGCCGGCGGGTTACGTGGCTGAGGCGGTGCAGCTGGCGCGTCAGCACGGCTTGTCGGCTCACCTCGACGGCGCGCGGGTCTACAACGCGGCGGTCGCGTCGGGCAAGCCGGTCGCGGCGCTGTGCGAACCGTTCGACTCGGTCTCGCTCTGTTTTTCGAAGGGCCTGGGCGCACCGGTCGGTTCGGTATTGGTCGGCAGCCAGGCGCTGGTCGACGTGGCGCATCGCTGGCGCAAAGTGCTGGGCGGCGGGATGCGCCAGGCCGGCGTGCTGGCGGCAGCCTGCCTGTATGCGCTGGATCACAACGTCGAACGTCTCGCCGACGATCACGCGCACGCTGCGCATCTGGCGGCCGGTCTGGAAGCGATCGAGCACGTCAAGGTGCAGTCGATCGCGACCAACATGGTGTTCGCACAGTTTCCGCAGCAGCATTGCGCGCCGCTCGAAGCGTGGTTGAAGGAGCGCGGCATCCTTACGCAGATGCTGTATGCGTCGCGATTTGTCACGCATAAGGATGTGTCGCGCGCGGATATCGACACGTTTATCGCCGCAGTGAAGGGGTATTTCGCCGCGCATTGATCGATGGTCAGGCGGGATGGAAGACTGGCTTGAATAGCGTTGCTTGAGCGCGGGCCGGCCAGAATGCCTGAATAGAAACTAGAAACACCTGGCCAGAAATGGCGGTATCGAAACAGCCATGATTCAACGGCGATAGGGAAAAAACGGCCGCACCGCCACAGCAGTGCGCCCGTTTCGTTATTCCGTCGACGCTTTCGCGTGTATGCCCGCGCGATGCGACGGGGCGAACAGCCGCAGTCCGCTCGCGAGGCTCGCCGCGCCGGCAAAGAAGGCGCCGGCGCCGAGCGCGAGTGTCGGTCCATGCCGGCCGGCGATGCCGAAGCTCAGCGCCACCAGCGCCGCGCCCGTGGTCTGCCCAAGCAGCCGGGCAGTCGCGACGATGCCGCTGGCGCCGCCGCTGCGTTCGGGCGGCGCGCTCGCCATCAATGCCTTCAGGTTGGGCGACTGGAAGAAGCCGAAGCCCGCGCCGCAAATCGCCATCCGGATGCCGATGTCGAGTACATGCGGATGCACCGGCAACAACGCCAAAGACGCCATCCCCGCCGACATCACCGCAAGACCGATTGCGCCGAGCAAGCCCGGCGGATAGCGGTCGGACAGACTGCCCGCCAGCGGCGCGGCCAATGCCACCACCACGGGCCACGGCGTCATCAGGAAGCCGGTCTCGACCTGGCTGCGATGCAGCACGTCCTCGAAGTAGAAAGGCAGCGACACGAACGCCAGCCCTTGCGCGGCGAACGAACACACCGCGGTCACCGCCGACAACGCAAACACCGGCCGCCTGAACAGATCGACCGGCAGCATCGGTGCCGGGTGGCCGGCTTCACGGCGAATCAGCAGCACGCCGAACACCACGGCAATCGCGGCCGCGCTCAGCACCAGTTGTGTCGAGGCGCGCTGGGCCGCCTCGCCGAGCGCGAAGATCAGCGCGGCGAAGGTGATCACGTTGAGGAGCGCCGCGATCGGGTCGAAGTTGTGTTTGCCGCGCTCGGTGTGCGGCAGCGCGGGCCACGCGAAAGCCAGCGCCAGCAGACCGAGCGGCACGTTGACCGCGAACAGCCACGGCCACGCGGCAACCGACAGAATCAGCGACGCTACCGTCGGCCCGACCGCGAACGACACGCCGACGATCAGCGCGTTGGTGCCGAGGCCGCGCCCGAGCCGATGCGGCGGATACAGATAGCGGATCAGGGCCGTATTGACGCTCATGATCGCGCTCGCACCGAGGCCTTGCAGCACGCGCGCGGCGGCCAGCATCGGCAGTGTCGGAGCGAGCGAGCACGCTAATGACGCCAGCGTGAACAGTGCGATGCCGCTGATATAAATCCTGCGATGCCCGACGATGTCGCCGAGTGCGGCAAGCGGCAGCAGCGTCGCGACCATCGCGAGCTGGTAGGCGTTGATGATCCATACCGACGCCGCGGGCGCGGCGTGCAGATCCGCGGCGATAGCGGGCAGGGCGGTATTGGCGATGGCGGTATCGAGCGTGGCGAGCGCGACCGCGAGCATGATCGCGGCCATCGCGCGGCGGTTGGCTGCGGTCATCGGGCCGTCCGCGGGAAAGGGCTGAGCGGTTGTGGCGCTGGGTTTGTCGGACAAGGCGTGGCTCGTCGGGTTATGCATGCCGCAGCGCCGGGCGCGTCGGAGGGACGGCGCGGCGCGCGAGCGGCAGGGTTGTGTGGCGTGAAGCGCGCGGGGCCAGAATCCAGCGGTCAGGGCGGCGCGCGCAGCGAATGAAGTGATTGTTACAGAGACGTGGAAATCGTGCTGGGAGGCGAACAGGGCGGAGACGCTTGGTCGGACGTTGGTAATGCAACTAACGGTCAAGTCCGGGTTGCATCTTCGAATCCGTGCGGCCCCACCTTGTCGCACCCTTTCCCCACAACCGTTCAGCAGATGAGGCGCGCCGATTTTAACCACGCGTCGAACCGGTCAACACATTCATCGCCAGGTCACACATCGAAAAAGATAATCGTGTTGTCTTTCTCATGCAGGCGTCTTTCGCCGCTCGCCACCGTTTGCCTGTTTTGTGAGCCGATGCACGCGCACAGTGCCGCGCCCAGGCTGCCTGCACCGCATCCGTGCGCAAAACCCGCGAAGCGGCGTACGGAGGCGGGCATGGCATGTGCGTGAACATCCGCTCGCGCTCGCCGATGTCCGCGCGCCGTAAAATGTCGTACTCTGTTTGTTAACCCGCCTGACCGGCACGCGCCTCCCGTCCGTCATCTATGCGGTTCGCGTATGTCGCGTCGTTTTTTCCCCGGAGGCTTCGATGACAGCCGTCGATCTGGAATTCGACCAGCTCAACAGTACCGTCGACGCGCTACGGCGCTCAATTTCCAATCGCATGATGTACGGCGTCGGCAAGGACGCCGTCACCGCTCACCCCCACGACTGGTTGCATGCTGCGGCGCTTGCCGTGCGCGACCGGCTGGTCGCGCGCTGGATGAAGACCACGCGCCTGCAATACGAACAGGACGTCAAACGCGTCTACTACCTGTCGATGGAATTCCTGATCGGCCGCACGTTTACGAACGCGTTGCTCGCGCTCGGCATCCACGATCAGATGAAGGAAGCGCTCGCGAGTCTCGGCGTCGACATGGAGACGTTGGTCAATATCGAGCCGGACGCGGCGCTGGGCAACGGCGGTCTCGGGCGGCTCGCGGCCTGTTTTCTCGATTCGATGGCAACGCTCGGTATTCCGGGCTTCGGCTATGGCATTCGCTACGAGTACGGCATGTTCCGCCAGGAGATCGTCGACGGCGAGCAGGTCGAAGCGCCGGACTACTGGTTGCGCGCGGGCAATCCGTGGGAGTTTCCGCGGCCCGAGATCAAGTACATGGTGCACTTCGGCGGGCGTACGGTGCAGCGCGGCGAGCATGTCGAATGGATCGACACCGAGCACGTGAACGCCACCGCGTACGACACCGTCATTCCGGGTTATGCGACGGACGCGACCAATACGCTGCGGCTTTGGTCTGCGCGCGCCACCGAAGAACTCGATCTCGGCGCGTTCAATCGGGGCGACTACCGCAACGCGGTCGATACGAAGAACATGTCGGAGAACGTCTCGCGCCTGCTATATCCGGACGATTCGACGCCGGCCGGCCGCGAATTGCGGCTGCGGCAGGAATACTTCTTCGTCTCGGCGACCATGCAGGATCTGATTCGCCGCTATCAGCGCACGCACAGCACGTTTGGCCGCTTCTCCGAAAAGGTGGCGGTGCATCTGAACGACACACACCCGGTGCTGGCGATTCCGGAGCTGATGCGTTTGCTGGTGGATGTGCACCATCAGCCGTGGGACAAGGCGTGGCATCACGTCACGAAGATCTTCTCGTACACGAACCACACCTTGATGCCCGAAGCGCTCGAAACGTGGGATGTCGAGATGCTCGCGCGCCTGTTGCCGCGGCATCTGGAGATCATCTTCGAGATCAATGCGGGCTTTCTCAAGCATGTCAGCGAACAATCGGGACATGACGGCGAGATGATCCGCCGCATTTCGCTGGTCGACGAATATGGCCAGCGGCGTGTGCGTATGGCGTATCTCGCGATTGTCGCGAGTCACAAGGTGAATGGCGTATCGAAGCTGCATTCGCAACTGATGACGCGCGATATTTTCGCCGACTTCGCGCATATCTATCCCGACCGTTTCACCAACGTCACCAACGGCATCACGCCGCGGCGCTGGCTGGCGCAGGCGAGTCCGTCGCTGTCGTCGCTGATCGATCAGCAGATCGGCAAACAGTGGCGCAGCAATCTGTTCGAGCTGGAACAACTTCGCAATCTGCGCAACGACAGCGCGTTCATCGACGCCTTTCATGAAGCGAAGCGGCAGAACAAACTGCGGCTCGTGCATCGGCTCGCGCATCACACCAAACTGCACTTCGATCCCGAGGCGTTGTTCGACCTTCAGGTCAAACGCATTCATGAATACAAGCGGCAGTTGCTGAACGTACTGCACGTGATCGTGCGCTACAACCAGATTCGAGCGAATCCGGAGCGTGATTGGGTGCCGCGTGTGGTGATGTTCGCCGGCAAGGCCGCGTCCGCGTATCGCATGGCGAAGACGATCATCAAGCTGATCGGCGACGTCAGCGAGAAAATCAATCACGATCCGTTGATCGGCGATCGTCTCAAGGTGGTGTTCGTGCCGAACTACGGCGTGAGCGTGGCCGAGTTGATCATTCCGGCGGCCGATCTGTCCGAGCAGATTTCAATGGCCGGCACCGAGGCGTCGGGCACCGGCAACATGAAGCTCGCGTTGAACGGCGCGTTGACAATCGGCACGATGGACGGCGCCAACATTGAGATCTGCGACGCCGTGGGGCGCGACAACATCTTCATCTTCGGCCACACCGCTGACGAAGTGGACAACCTGCGCGCGACCGGCTACCGGCCGCGGCAAGTGTACGAGGAGAATCCGGAACTGCGCATGGCGCTCGACCAGATTCGCACAGGCTACTTCTCGCCGGATGATCCGCTGCGCTTCTCGGATATTTTCCACACGTTGGTGGATTGGGGCGATCACTATATGGTGCTCGCCGATTTCGCCGCGTTTGCGAAAGCGCAGGACGAGGTGGATGCGCGTTTCGTCGACAAGCGCGCGTGGACTGAGAGCGCGATCGAGAACGTTGCGGGCATGGGGCAGTTTTCGTCGGATCGCACCATCGGCGAATATGCGCGCAACATCTGGCACGTGAATCCGCTTAGTATGGAATGACGCAGGCACGTTCGTGTGTCGCGTTTGCTCAAATTCCAATGAAAAAGGCCGTGCGAAAAATTTCGTACGGCCTTTGTTTATCGATCGATGACGCTCACGGGGCGAATCGTTCGCTCTCCTGCGCGGCACGCAATCCGAACTGCGCATGCGGAAAATCGAACAGCACATCGATGTTCTGCATGGCCATCAAACCGACCACGATGCGGTTCGCGTCCGGCTTTGCCTTGACGATCGTGACCTGCGCGGTCTCGTAACGGTGCACCCACGGTCCGCTGCCGATGGCCGTTTCATAGTTGCCCTGATCGAGCACATTGCCGACCTCGCCGTCACCGGTCCAGTTGGGCGCTTTGTCCGTTTCGATGCGGATCATGCCGGTGCTGCCGGTTGCAAATACCAGCGGCGCGCAGAAGTTCATCTTGCCGCCCACATTCACGCAACCGCGCGGCCATTGTGCCGTGCCGTCTTGCGACACCGTCATCGGCACCATCGTGTAGTCCTTCGTGATGGCGTTCGAGGGGCTCAACACCATGTACGGTTTCGCGAAGTTCGCATGCACCAGATAGCGCTGGCCGATATTGCCGGGCAAGGCGCGCAACGGCTGGGTGCAACAGCTATCGTCCGGCTGCGCGGCGCCGACGCCGACGATGCCGGAAAACGCCCAGCCGAATTCACCGCTGTAGCCGTCCATGCCGACACACTTCCGCGCGTTCGGCAGGCAACGCACGACGTCCACCGCTTGGGCTGCGATTGGCGTGGGTGAGGTGCCGGCGAGGCTGAACGGCACCTTCACGGCTGAGCCGAGAATCTCCACGCCGTTCGCGAACGACAACGACGTCACGCCGCCCGCGCTTGCATAGCCCGAACCGGGCAGCACCGACTTCAACACTCGCGCGCCTTGCGTTCCCGTGTCGAGCGCCATGTAAACCGGCTTGCCGTCGAGCTGAACCGGCAAGCCGAGGCGTGCGTGATCTTCATCGGCACGCTCCACGTGCAGCGGAATCAACAGACCGTCGTTGCCGCCGTTGATCAGCGCGGCACTGGGGGCGGGCGGTGTGGGGGTGGGGAAGGTGGTGGTGCAGCCGGTCAGCGCGTTGAGCGCACCGGCGGCGATCAATGCCGCTGCGGCCGAACGGCGAAATTGATCACAGAAATGAAGACGGAAATGAAGACAGACACGCCGGCGCGCGGCATCGAGAGACGACAGGAACATAGGATCACGCTTTGCAAAAAGGCGGGTCCCTGGCGTAGGCGATGCATCGTGAGCGGCGGGTTGGATAACTCGAACAGCACTGGCGGCAATCTCACTGGATTGCCGCGGCGTGGGCGGGGAAGC
The DNA here is from genome assembly GCF_046030355.1 of Paraburkholderia caffeinilytica. Taxonomy (GTDB): domain Bacteria; phylum Pseudomonadota; class Gammaproteobacteria; order Burkholderiales; family Burkholderiaceae; genus Paraburkholderia; species Paraburkholderia caffeinilytica_B. The sequence continues at coordinate 288,421 of NZ_JAQQCQ010000003.1, read as the reverse complement.
CGGGACGCTTGCGGGGGCCTGCGGGAGGGAACACGCGATAACAGGAGCGGCGACTCTACACGGCCACCCGCGGGCAGTTGCAAAGATGTGTAAAGGTTTGGGGTGGCCGGGAAGGTGCCCGTGCAAGCATTGATCTATGTCAATCGATGTGCGACTGGCGACCGCTCAAGCCTTCGGTGCCGCAGCGGCGGCCTTCGCCTCGTGCACGGCCGCGCCGACGCGCTCGACGAAGTCGCGATCGGTGCTCATGAGCGCTTCACGCAGGCCATTCGCCGTCTGCACCATCAGACGATGCGTGACGTCCTGGGTGGCCCACGTGAGCCAGCCGACCACGATCAGCATCGTGCCGCACACCATGCCGACAGGCGAGCGGAACACCCCGCCGACAATAGCGCCGACGAATCCAAGCAGCGAGATTGCGCGCGGCAGCGCCTTGTTTTTCGGCACGGTGACGACTTGCACGTCGACGATGTCGCGCAGCGGAAAGACCTGGCCGGCCGATGAGAGTGCGTTACGCGTGACGGACACGCCGCGATCGTTGAAGGGGTTTTCCATTGAGTCGAATGCAATCGGTAGCAAAGGCCGCAGCGTACCAGACTTCAAATGCCTGAAGTTACGGGTCGTATAAGCCTCCTGACAGCCCACGCGAAACCCTATGACGGAATCGCTTGACAATCTATCTATGAGTAGATATAGTTCGATCCATGGAAACGACAACGACAGTGCGCGAACAGATCCTCGACCACGCAATCACGCTCATCATGCTGCGGGGTTATAACGGGTTTAGCTATCGTGATCTGTCCAGTCTGGTTGGCGTAAAGACCTCGAGCATCCATTACTACTTTCCGTCGAAAGACGATCTGGTTCTGGAAGCGGTCAACGAGTACAGCAAGGAAGTACTCAACGCCATCCATGCAATCGACGCTTCGTTGCCGGCCGATGTAAAGCTCAACAAGTACGGAAAGCTGTTCGGCAGGACCCTGGGTGACGGCGATCAGATCTGTCTGTGCGGCATGCTGGCTGCCGATATCGGGTCGTTGCCCGATAACATCCGGCAAGCGGTGCAGGCTTTTTTCAAGGCCAACGAAAGCTGGCTGGCCAAGGTTCTGGCGCAAGGCGTGAAGGAACATACGCTGGCGGTGAACGGCAAACCGGAAACCGCGGCGCGCGCCCTCTACGCGGCTTTTCAGGGCAGTGTGCTGGCAAGCCGGTTGTTTCACACCAAGGCTCGGCTCGAAGACGTCGAGGCTTCGGTGAAGATTGCGCGATAACGCAGTCGATGTGAGGTGGTCAGCCACCTCTTTGTTTGATTCCTTTATCTATCTTTGAGTAGATAGATAAAGGATGAATGTGATGTTGAATCGTCCGTTTTTTTCGTAGATTCATCTATCTAGTAGTAGATAGCAGAGTCCGAATACTGTCCTCTTTTAAAGGAGCTTCACCATGTCAGTCGAAAAAGTTCTCTACCGCGCCCATGCTCATGCCACGGGCGGTCGCGACGGCCGTGCTGTCGTCCCCGCAGGCAATCTCGACTTCAAGCTGACCACGCCCAGGGAATTGGGCGGTGCGGGCGGCGAAGGCGCCAATCCCGAGCAGCTTTTTGCCGCCGGCTACAGCGCCTGCTTCCTCGGCGCGATGAAGTTCGTGGCGGCGCGCGACAAGGTCGCCATCCCCACAGATGTCTCGATCGACGGCAGCGTCGGCATCGGCGCAATCCCGAACGGCTTTGGTATCGAAGTCGAACTGAAGATCTCCCTGCCCGGCATGACACGCGAAGCGGCCCAGGCACTGGTCGACAAGGCGCACATCGTCTGCCCTTACTCGAACGCCACCCGCGGCAACATCGACGTCACCCTCACGATCGTTTAATCACGCACCCCATCGATTCGCAAAGGAATAAGCCATGAAGACCCTCAAGCCCTTGCTGCTCGCCGCCGCTCTTGCCGCCAGCTCCACTCTCGCCATTGCCGCCAGCCCGGCAACACCGGCCTCGCCCGATCTGGTGACCAGTCAGTTCCTGCATGCGCTGAACAGCGGCACGGGACCGGCCATCAACACGTTGACACCGGCGCAAGCGCGCCAGGTGCTGATCGGTGCGCAGAACAGCGTGAAGGTCGATCTGTCCGGCATCGATGTGTCGAACAAGACCATTGAGCAGGACGGCATCAGCGTGCCGATCACGATCGTGCGGCCACAAGGCGCAACGGGCACGCTGCCGGTCTTCATGTTCTTCCACGGCGGTGGCTGGATTCTTGGGGACTTCCAGACGCACGAGCGGCTGGTGCGTGACCTCGTCGTGCAATCGGGCGCTGTGGCGGTGTTTGTCGATTACACGCCGTCGCCCGAAGCGCGTTACCCGGTGGCGATCAACCAGGCGTATGCGGCTACCCGATGGGTCGCGGAGCATGGCAATGAAATCGGTGTGGACGGCAGCCGCCTTGCGGTAGTGGGGAACAGCGTCGGCGGCAACATGGCTGCGGTTGTCTCGCTGATGGCGAAGGACAAGCAGGGCCCCGCCATCCGCTTTCAAGGTTTGATGTGGCCGGTGACGGACAACAATTTCAATGACGGCTCGTACAACGCCTATCCGGAAGGCCATTTCCTGACCCGGCCGATGATGAAGTGGTTCTGGGATGCCTATACCAGGGATCCGAAGCAACGTAACGAGATTTACGCCTCGCCGCTGCGTGCTTCAGTCGATCAATTGAAGGGGCTGCCGCCGGCGCTGATCCAGGTCGCGCAGTTCGACGTGCTGCGCGATGAAGGTGAGGCCTATGGTCGCAAACTCGACGCTGCGGGCGATGAAGTCACCACGGTCCGCTACAACGGCACGATCCACGACTTTGGCTTGCTTAATGCGCTCGCCGGCGACGCGCCGACCAAAGCCGCAACCCGCCAGCTTGCCAACGAGTTGCAGATGCGTCTGAAGTAAGGCGTGCAACCGTGACCGCGGCACCTTGCGTAGCAGCAGGGTGCCGCGGCGATTTTGCGCATTCGACTTTACGTTCACGCAAGGTATCGTCGCGTGCCGATACCGAATATCGTTGAGGCTATCGGAGCTTTCCCGGAAACCGTTTTTATTTGAGGCTGCCGGTAAGAAACTGGCCTAGGCGTTCGCTTTTCGGGTTGACCAGAACGTCTTGAGGATGGCCTTCTTCTTCGATCTTCCCCTTATGCAGAAAGACCACGTGATTCGACACGTTGCGGGCAAATCCCATTTCGTGCGTGACCACGATCATCGTACGGCCTTCTTCAGCGAGAGCCTGCATCACTTTCAGCACCTCGCCGACCAGTTCCGGGTCGAGCGCCGACGTGGGTTCGTCAAACAGCATGACTTCGGGCTCCATGGCCAGCGCGCGCGCAATGGCCACCCGCTGTTGCTGCCCGCCCGAAAGGTGTGAAGGATACTTGCCTTCCATGCTCGCGTTGAGTCCAACCTTGGTCAGATACTTGCGAGCCCGGGTTTCCGCTTCAGCCCGGCTTAATCCCAACACGCTGATGGGCGCTTCGACGATGTTTTCGAGCACCGTCATGTGCGCCCACAGGTTGAAGTGCTGAAACACCATCGACAGTTTGGTGCGCATCTTCTGCAGCTGCTTGTGATCGCTCACCCGCAAGGCGCCGGTTCTATCCGGCTTGGTCTGGATCTCTTCTGCGTTGAGGGTGATGCGCCCCGAGCAAGGTTGCTCGAGGAAATTGATGCAACGCAGAAACGTGCTTTTACCTGAGCCGCTCGAACCGATGATGCTGATGACATCGCCGGCTTTCGCCTTGAGCGATACACCCTTCAGAACCTCGTTGTCACCGAACTTCTTGTGCAGGTTCTCGACAATCAGCTTATACATATCTCGATACACTCCATCTTGGCTGAGAGTAGCCAGGTTCAATGCCCTTGCGGCTTCAAATAGGCCAGCAAGCGTGTTTCCATTCTGCGGAACGCCCAGACCAGCGCGAATACGATGCAGGCGTACAGGACGGCGGCAATGCTATAGGCCTGGAAGGATGCGTAGGTTGCCGAGTTCACGTCGCGCGTCACCTTCAGAATGTCGGGGACGGTGGCCGTGAAAGCGAGCGTCGTTGCGTGCAGCATGAGGATGACTTCGTTGCTGTAGTTGGGTAACGCGCGCCGCAATGCGGACGGCAGGATGATCCGGGTGTAGAGCTTGAAGCGGGACATCCCATAAGCTTGCGCGGCCTCGATTTCGCCATAGGCGGTCGATTTGATCGCACCGGCAAATATCTCCGTGGCGTAGGCGCATTCGTTCAACGCAAAAGCAAGCAGCGTGCAGTTCATCGCGTTACGGAAGAACGTGTCGAGCAGGACGTGCGAATGGACGAACTGCAGGCTGTAGAGTCCCGTATAGCAAAGCAGCAACTGCACGTAGAGAGGCGTGCCGCGGAACACATACGTATAGAGCCAGACGGGTCCGGAGATGAAGCGGTTGCGCGACGAGCGGGCCACCGCCAGCGGCATGGCGAGGCAGAAGCCCAGTCCGATCGACGCGACCAGCAGCCACAGGGTGACGACGAGGCCGCTGTACCGGTAACCGTCGGTGTACAGGTAGGCTTGCCAATATTGCCTGACGAGTTCGATCACAGTACGGCCCTCCGGACACCAGTCGAGTAGCGCTTTTCCAGCCAGATCAACACCAGGTTGGACACTGTCGTGATCACCAGATAGATTGCGCCTGCAGTCAGCGTGAAAAAGAAAAACTGAAGTGTGCTTTTGCCCGCGTCCTGCGACGCCTTGACCACGTCGGCGAGACCGATGATCGAGACCAGCGCGGTGGCCTTGACCAGCACCTGCCAGTTGTTGCCGATACCAGGCAGAGCGAAGCGCATCATTTGCGGGAACATGATGCGGCTGAACACGCGCCACGAACTCATGCCGTACGCGAAGCCCGCTTCGAGCTGTCCGCGTGGAACGGAGAGAAAAGCGCCCCGGAACGTCTCGGTGAAGTACGCACCGTAGATAAAGCCGAGTGTGATGACGCCGGCAACGAAGGGGTCGATGTCGATCTGGTCGAAACCGAGGGCGTCAGTCAGATTGTTGAGCAGGATCTGAATGCCGTAGAACAGCAATAGCATCAACACGAGATCGGGAACGGAGCGAATCAGCGTCGTGTAGAGCGTGCCGACGTGAGAGAGGACGCGGTTCGGCGACAACTTCGCCGCCGCGCCGCCGAGACCCAGCAGGAACGATGCCGCCAGTGACAGCACAGCGAGCTTGATCGTTTCCAATGTGCCCGCAAGGAGAAGCGGGCCATAACCGTGAAAGAACATAGTTTCCTATCCTCGATTGCAAAGCGTCCCCGTTCGGCGCCGGCGATTCGGGCCGGCGCAACGGGTGACGCTGAACCATGGCATACGGGGGGTAGACCGACGAAAGGCGCTCAGCTACCGCTTAGCTGCCGTACACGTCGAAGACAAAATACTTTTTCTCGATGGCCTTGTAGGTGCCGTCCTTGATGATGTCGGCGATGGCCTTGTCGATTTTCTCCTTCAGGTCCACGTCGTCCTTGCGCAGGCCGATGCCGGCGCCGTTGCCGAGGATCTTCGCGTCGACGATGTCCTTGCCGGCGAACTGGAAGCCCGCGCCGCGCGGCGTATTCAGGAAGCCGATGTCGGCCTGCACGGCGTCCTGCAAGGCGCCGTCAAGACGGCCCGAGAGCAGATCGGTGTAGACCTGGTCCTGATTCTGGTACGGCACGACCTTGGCGCCCTTCGGCTCCCAATAGGTTTTGGCGTAGGTTTCCTGGATCGTGCCCTGTTCGACGCCGATCGTCTTGCCCGCCAGCGATTCCGGCGTCGGCAGCAGGGTCGAGCCTTTCTTCGCAATGAGGCGCGTCGGCGTGTTGAAGAGCTTGGCGGAGAAGTTGACCTGTTCGGCGCGTTGCGGCGTCATCGACATCGACGACAGCACGCCGTCGAACTTCTTGGCCTTCAGCGCGGGAATCATGCCGTCAAAGTCGTTTTCGACCCACACGCATTTGGCCTTCAGACGTGCACAGATCTGGTTGCCGAGATCGATGTCGAAGCCGGTCAGTTTGCCGTCGGTACCCTTCGATTCGAATGGCGGATAACTTGCGTCGACCCCGAAGCGGATGGTGGACCAGTCTTTTGCGTAGGCGCCAGTTGCGATGGCAGCGAGCGCGATACACAGGGCAAGCTTCTTCATGACATCTCCAAAAAGGGTACTTCGTGACATCGGGTGTAGGGGTTCGAGTCCCCCGCAGCATCCGGTATTCGATGCGCCTATGTTGACTAGACATATCGGATCATGATGCGCGGCGCGCTGATCTATGCAGCTTGTCTATACAAGATAGCCGGTCAATATCATGCGGAGCAACTGGGGTTTTCTCGTATGCTATTGGCTGAACGTAAGGATTTGACGGGTTTTCAGCGCTTGCTGGCTAAATCTGGATGCCGGAAATACGCCGAATAACAAAGCGGTATATACACCTTAAGCGCTGAGATACGCATGATGATGTCTATACAAGACGGGCGCTCGGACCTGCTTGTCCATGACCGGAAGAGCAGGCTCCGGTTGCACCAGATCACATGCGCGCAGGCCCGCGAGCGGGGCTTGGGGAGGGTGGTAAAGGGGATCTTGCCAGGAACTGGCGGGTGCCTGAAAACCGGCTTCCCAAAAGAAAAACGCCCCGCAGGGCGTTTTCCGGAACCTCGGGGCAAGGAGCTCGCGCTCCTCGCCGACAGGGTAAGACGTGCTTAGAACTTGTGACGGATACCGACGCGGAATGCCAGCTGGTTGTCCGCACCCGTGCCCGACGTGTTGAAGTAGCTCGTGCTCGAACCGATCTGCGCTTGCAGATTCGTCTTGCCGACCTGGCCTGCAGCGATCTGGTAGATACCCAGTGCATACACGTCCGTGCGCTTGCTCAGCGCGTAGTCGACGCTCAGGTCTACCTGGTTCCAGTGGCCCGTGTTGGCGTCGCTCAGGTGCATGTACGTGTAGCCTGCACCTGCCGTCAGCGCCGGCGTGAACGCGTACTTCGCGCCCGCTTCGTATGCGGCGAACGTGGTCGCGCTGCCCGAGATCGGGTCGAGGCGCGTGTTCGTGTACAACGCCCACAGCGTCGCTGCGCCGATCGAGTAACGGCCGCCCACGCCGACCGTGCGCAGATCCTGGATCTGGCCCGTGCCGAGCGTCGGGAACGTCACGTTAGCCAGCGACGTCGAGAAAGCCGGCGATGCCTGACCCGGGTAGCGGATGTCCGTGTACGCTGCGCCCACGCTGAACGGGCCGTTTGCATAGTTCGCGCCGAAGCTGTATGCGCGCGACGAACCTGCGACCGTTGCCGTGGCCGTGCCGGTGGCCGGCACGCCGGCGAAGCCGCCAGCCGTGTTCGAGAAGCCGTACATCGCGCCGAAGGTCAGGCCCGCGAAATTCGCGCTGCTGAACTTGACGGAGTTGTTGATACGGCTCGACGTCAGCTGGTCGACGTCATTGATATGGTAAGCGTAGTTACCCGCAACGGTTTGGCCGCCGGTCGAGTAGTTGCCGCCGAGGTAGTCCGTCGAAAACGAATACTGGCGACCGAACGTCAGCGAACCGACGTTGTTCTGCGACAGACCGACAAACGCTTGACGGCCGAACAGTGCGCCGCCCTGGCCGAGCGTGCCGTTGCCGCTGTTAAAGCCGCTTTCCAGCACGAACAGTGCCTTCAGGCCGCCACCGAGATCTTCGGTGCCGCGCAGGCCCCAACGGCTGCCTTGAGCAACGCCGTCGTCGTACTTGACGATGTTGTCGTGACCGGTGCTGGTCTTCGAGTTGTTGGCGTAGCTGATACCGGCATCGATCAAACCATACAGCGTGACGCTGCTTTGCGCGTGGGCTGCAGTGGCGAAGACTGCGAGGGTAGCGGCGGTCAATACTTTCTTGTTCAAGACTTTCTCCGATTAAAAAATAGGCGATCGCGACGCCGGGCTCTGTGGTCCGGTCGTGCGCTGGCACGGAATTTAAGGGAATGCGGAGTAAGGTACGTGACAGCTTCGCTTATTTTTGTAATCTGTCGCGTCGGCGCGACACTCACATAGCATTGCGGGTTGAAATCACGCAAGGCGCGTAGCGCATAAGCTTTTTCCAGATCGTGCATATAAGTGTGTGAAAAACGATTGGTTTTCGGGGGCATCGGCTGCATGCGACGATCCGCGCCTATCAATCAGGATTGTTCGAGGAAAAACGCATGCAACGCCGAAAAATCATCCAGAATCTGCTCGCTATCGCCGCTGTTTCGCTCACGGCAACGTTTGCGCACGCGGACGACAAACAACTGAAGGTCGGCACGATGAGCGGCCCGGACGCGCAGATCTGGTCGGTCGTGACCAAGGTGGCCGCGCGCGAGGGGCTGAATGTGAAGGTCATCGAATTCAACGACTACGTGCAGCCGAATGCGGCACTCGACTCAGGGGATCTCGACGCTAACGGTTTCCAGCACCAGCCGTTTCTCGATAGCCAGATCAAGCAGCGTGGCTACAAGATCGTCAACGTCGGCCTGACCTACGTTTCGCCGATGGGCTTCTATTCGAAGAAGCTCAAGTCGCTCAAGGACTTGCCGGAAGGCGCGAAGGTCGGCATCCAGAACGATCCGTCGAATGGCAACCGCGCGCTGCTGCTGTTGCAGAAGTACGGCGTGATCAAGCTGAAGCCGGGCGTCGGCACGAACGGCGTCAACGCCACGCCGCTCGACGTCGCCGAGAATCCGAAGAAGATCAAGCTGATCGAACTCGACGCCGCGCAATTGCCGCGCTCGCTCGACGACCTCGACGCGGCGTCGATCAACACGGATTACGCGGTGAAGGCCGGCTTGCAGCCGACGAAAGACGCGATTGCGATCGAAGACCTCAAGGGTCCGTACGCGAATCTGATCGCCGTGCGTGCGCAGGATCGCGACAAGCCGTGGGTCAAGAAGCTGGTCGCGGCGTATGAGTCGGATGAAGTGCGCAAGTACATTGACACGCAGTTCAAAGGCGCGATCATTCCGGCTTTCTGAGCGGTTTTATAAGCGGCCTTCGAGTCATCCGTTCTTTCGCAACAGAGGTGTAAACGCAGATCGCCCGCTGAAATGGCGGGCGATCTGCTTTGCGGACGCGGCTTGCACAGATGAATACAGAAAAGCGCGGCTTCCGTTGTTTTCCTAGTTGCTCAACAACGACCCGCTTCTGAACGCCTTCGCACCGGCAATGCGCGCGAATTCCAGCCCGGCTGTCGCGAAGCGCGTCAAATGCCGCGCATACAGCACGCCGGCAACGGTGCTCTTCAGCGTCACGACGCGGTCGGTCAACGGATCGACGATATCGGCGATCTCATGGCCGATGTCGACCCAGGTACCCACTTCGCAGCGATACACGAGCACGCCGCTCATCGGCGCGACGATCGGTTCGGCGCCGGCCAAAGGCGTCGCGGCGAATTCGAGCGCCGGCAGGGGCGCCGGTGTGCCGTCGATCACGCCGCGCGAGGTGAGGTACTCGATGATGGCCTGGGCGTCGCGCTCAGCGTACTCATACGACACTTCACGTTGACCACGCAGTTCGATCGTGACCGAAATCGAGCCGTTCGGAATCGGGAAGCGGTCGCCGTAACGGCCGCGCAGATCCGACCAGCAGAAGCTGTGGATTTCGTCGAACGGATTGCCCACCGAATTCAGCGCCAGCAGCGACGCCTTGGCGTCCAGATAACAGGCGAGCGGCTCGACTTCCGGCCACAGGTCCGGGTTCGTGTAGAGGTGCATCGCGGCTTCCCAGTCGCAGTGCAGATCGAGCACGACGTCGGCGTCGTACGAGAGCTTTTGCAGCGCCAGACGTTGCGATTCGAGTTCGGTTTCCGGCTTTTGCGCGTCGAGCGCTTCACGCATCGCCGCGCGGATCGCCGTGCGATTGGCGTCGATGTTGTCGGTGAGGCGCGCTTCGATGCCGGGCTGAACCAGCGCTGCCAGCTCATAGAAATTGCGGTTGAAGTTCTGCGCGCTGTTGGTCTCGAAGCGACCCGTCAGATGGCCGAGAAAGTGCTGATTCAGGCCGATCGGATTGGCCACCGGCACGATCACGACTTCGCCGCGCACCTTGCCGGCGGCTTCCAGCGCGGCGAGCTTGCCGCGCAGCGCCCACGACACCAGCATGCCAGGCAACTCGTCGGCGTGCAGCGACGACTGGATGTAAATCTTCTGCCCGCCGCCGGGACCGTAGTGAAAACTCGTCAGATTACGGGCGGTGCCGAGCGTCGGGGCAATCAGCGGATGGGTTTGGGTTTGCATGGTTTTCGAATCCGCGGGCAAGTGAGGCGTGCCGCGCTATGTCGTTGATTACAGTGGGAAAGGGGGTTTCAAGGCCGGTCATTGGCGGGCGGGTTCGCAGCGCCTCGATCGCACGATCTTAGCCGATATGACGGCGTGCGTGGTCTCGCGCGAGGTCATCTGGATCGCGCGCGGCACGCGGGCTGGCCCGTCCGGTTCGATCGCTGTCTGGGCGGTGCGGCGCGGCGGCTTTCGCAAACGAAACGGGCTCCGCGTGGTGCGGAGCCCGTCTTTGCAAGCCGGCAAGCGCGCCGTCAGACGCGCCGGGTTGGCTTAGCCGCCGTACACGTCGAAGTCGAAGTACTTCTTCTCGAGCTTCTTGTACGTACCGTCCTTGATGATGTCGGCAATCGCCTTGTCGACCTTCGCCTTCAGATCGGTGTCTTCCTTGCGCATGCCGATGCCTGCGCCGTTGCCGAGGATCTTCGGATCGTCGAGGTCCTTGCCGACGAAGTCGAAGCCCGCGCCGCGCGGCGTCTTCAGGAAGCCGATGTCGGCTTGCACGGCGTCTTGCAACGCTGCGTCAAGACGGCCCGACAGCAAGTCGGCATAGACCTGGTCCTGGTTCTGATACGGCACGACCTTCGTGCCCTTCGCTTCCCAGTACGTCTTGGCGTAGGTTTCCTGGATCGTGCCTTGCTCGACGCCAACCGTCTTGCCCTTGAGCGAATCGGCGGTCGGCAGGATGCCCGAACCCTTCTTCGCGACGAGGCGCGTCGGCGTGTTGAACAGCTTCGACGAGAAGGCGATCTGCTCAGCGCGTTGCGGCGTCATGGACATCGACGACAGCACGCCGTCGAACTTCTTCGCCTTCAGGGCCGGGATCATGCCGTCGAAGTCGTTTTCGACCCACACGCACTTGGCTTTCAGGCGCGCGCAGATTTCATTGCCGAGGTCGATGTCGAAGCCTGCGAGCTTGCCGTCCGAGCCCTTGGACTCAAACGGAGGGTAGCTGGCGTCAACGCCGAAACGGATAGTCGACCAATCTTTAGCGTGTGCGCCAATCGAGACGGTAGCAAGCAGAGCAACCGTCAAAGCCGCTAGCAGTTTTTTCACTGTTTAACTCCTCGGTGTAGTTCAAATACGCCCGTATGCGGTTGTGCCGCTACGGGACACCTGGCGCGACTTACGACCAGGCTTGGGTTGAAGCTGCCGGCCGGGGCGGCCAGCAGCGCGCGCCAAGCTTATCAGTTCAAAAAGATTGGGTAGCTAGTGAAACACCGGATGGCGCAAGGGAATAGCTTTTAAAGCCTGAGTGTGGTGGCGATTTCGACGGCGCGGCCATGCGTCTTGCATGATCCCGGTGCGCCGCCTGTTGTCTTGCAATGATGCCGTAATGAAGTTGGCTAATTGAAGCGCTTTGCCGGGCTGCTTCGCAAGATGCGTTGTGCCGGCAAACCTCGTATTGGAAATAGCGCTATTTACCGCCGCTCCCTATTGCGGGCTATTACGACGCCCGCGCGATCGTTTCAATTGGTCGTCGATAAGTTAAAGATTTCGCAAGAACAACCGTTAAATACAGATGAGCATTTTTGTTAAATCACGCCTGACCGGTTGTTTTTTTCAATCAAGGCGGGGCCGGAACCAAAAATGCAGGGCTTGGCGCTATGATCGACGCGCTGCACGCCTGCCTTTGCAGCGCATGATCGTATCGGTATTTGTCTGAACAAAGTCATCGAGCACTCCGCCCGCGATTAAATCCCGCGCGCCTGTTTTGCGTTCGTCTTAATGGCCTTCTGCTAAGCGGTTGTATATGCACACGATTTCGATGGCAGACGAAATGCGCTGTTTCAAACTATCGCGCCGGCGCCGAATTGCAGTCGCAACGGCACGCGCGACGTTGCTGCGCGGCTGCGGTTTTTCCGGTTTTTTGACATTTCTGATAAACGCCGCTTTCTGTTGTAGCCTTTTATCTTCTGCTCCTGTCGTGGCCGCCGGCAATGTATTGCGTGTGCTGGCATGGCCCGGTTATGCGGATGCCGACGTCGTCAAGACGTTCGAGACGCGCTACAACGCGAAGGTCGAAGTCACGCTGGTCGATTCCGACGAGGCGCTATGGGCGCAGATGCATGCCCAGGCGACGCCGCCGTTCGATGTGCTCGCGGCGAATACAGCCGAAATCGAGCGCTATACCCGCGCGAATCTGCTGGCGCCGCTCGATCTGGCCAGTTTGCCGAATACGAAAAAGCAGTTGCCGCGGTTTCAGGCGCAGTCGTCGATCGAAGGGCTGACCTCGGCGGGCAATGTGTACGCCATTCCATTCACGTATTCGTCGATGGGGCTGATCTATGACCGCAAGCAGATCGCCGTCGCGCCGCGCTCGATGCGCGAATTGTGGAACCCGCGCTACCGCGGCAAGGTTCTCGACTTCAATAGCGCCCAGCATAATTTCTCGTTCACTGCGCTGGCGCTGGGATATCCCCATCCCTTTCAGCTCGACGCCACGCAGATGCGCGTGATTGCTCACAAGCTCGTCGATCTGCGCCGCAACCTGCTGACTTATTACACGTTGCCGGAAGAAGCGACCGCGTTCTTCATCCAGCATAACGTTGCCTTGATGTTCGGTAACTATGGCACCCAGCAGGTTGAATCGCTGCGCCGCGCCGGCGCTGACGTCGGCTACGTGATTCCTGACGAAGGCGCACTCGCCTGGCTGGACTGCTGGTCGATGACGCGTTCCGCAAAGGATCGTCCGCTCGCGCTTGCGTGGATCAACTACATGCTCGAACCGGCGGTTAGTGCGCTGTTGACGCAACGTCAGGGGCTCGCCAACACGCTGACGGCGCCGGCGGAAAACAGCGACAAGGCGCACATCGTCTGGATCGGCCCAGTGGAAGATGCGCAGCGTCGCGAAGCACTGTGGAACAGAATCGTGTCCGGCGACAGGTCGGAGCGTTTTTGATGATGCGCCCCGGCCTGACATTCAAGTTATCGATTCTGCTTGCATGCATCGGCGTGCTGGCGTCCGGCGCGACCGGCTATTACACATACCGCGCCAATCGTACGATGCTGGTGAACGAAGCCGGGCAAAGCCTGCTGACTTCAACGGAACTGCTGGGCGAGCGCTTTTCCGTGGCGATCGACGATGTCGGCGCAGACGCGCTGGTGCTTGCGAGCTTGCCGTCTTCAGCGGACGTCGCGCAGACCGACGACGGTGTGGGCGCGAATGCGCCGCGCGAACAGTTGGCGCAGGTGTATGCCAGCTTCATGGTGCACCACGCCGAGTACCTGCAAATTCGTTTCATTACCCGCAAGCACTACGGACTCGAACTGATCCGTTACGACCGTGATGCGGACGGCCTGGTGCGGGTCGAGGGGAACAGGTTGCAGGAAAAAGGCCAGTTTGCCTATGTGTTCGACACACTGGCGTTCTCGCCCGGACGCATTTACACCTCGCCGATCGTGGTGAATCACGAGTACGGCGCGCATGACGCCGACGGCAAGCCGACGCTGCGGCTCGGCACGCCGGTGGCGGACGCGAGTGGGGCGGTGGTGGGCGTCGTGATTATCGATATCGATCTGGCCCGCCTGCTCAACCGTTTGCAAAGCGATTTGCCGAGCGACTATCAGGTTTATCTCGCCAACGAATGGGGGGATTTCCTGGTCCATCCGGACGCCTCGAAAACGTTCGGCTTCGACAGGGGGCGCCGCGTTCTGATGCAGGATAGTTTTTCCGCGACCCGGCCCCTCTTCGATCAGTCAAAAAGCGAAGTTCTGCTGAACGGCCTCGAGCGCCCGCGCCAGGCGGCCGGTCAGGTGCTTGCTTTCGTGCGCAGACCGTTCGGCGCATCCGAGGGCAACCGGTTTATCGTGATCGGTCTCGGCAAGCCGCTCGAGGATGTATTGTCCGGCGCCACTCAACTGGGTAACAGAATCATCCGCATGGTGCTGATCTTCAGCATCTTGGCACTGCTCCTGGCGATTCTGTTTGCGCGCGCGCTGACCAAGCCTTTGCATAGTCTCGCGTACGCGGCGACCCATCTGTTCGCCGAGCACGCCATGGAAACGCTGCCGCTCAAACGTACCGACGAGATTGGCATTCTGGCGCGCTGCTTCGATCGTCTGCGCCGGGAAATCAGGTCGCAAATGGATGTGCTGCATAACAAGCAGCGTGAACTCGTGCATCTCGCCACGCATGACGGGTTGACCGGCTTGCCGAACCGCATGTTATTCATGCAGAAGCTCGAGGCGGCGATCGGGGAAGCGACACGGCGTCAGGAAGGGCTCGCCGTGCTGTTCGTCGACCTCGACCGCTTCAAGCAGATCAACGACCAGTTCGGCCATTCGATCGGAGACAAGGTGCTCGCTGCCGTGGCGCTGCGGCTGAAGAAGGTGCTCTGCACGGCCGATGTTGCGGCACGGCTCGGCGGGGATGAGTTCATCGTGTTGATCGAGGGGCCGCGCTCCGCCGAGGCCGCGCCAGGGATTGCCTCGCGGATCATGGGCGCGTTGAACGAAGAACTGCTGATCGAAGGACAAAGCATGACGGTGGGCGCGAGCATCGGCATCAGCCAGTTTCCGGACGATAGCGCGACGGTGGAGGAGCTGCTGCTCCACGCCGACGCGGCGATGTATGCAGCCAAAGCCGGTGGACGGTGTGGGTATTTGCGCTACCAGGATGTGCTGGCGGCGCGGACGCGGGAGCGGGAACAAGCGGGCGAAGGGGCACCGGAAGGCCATGAGGCGGAGCCGACGGCCTGAGGCGCCGACGGGACGCGAACTCATTGCAATGCCGCAATCGCTCCCCGTGCGCCGTTTTCATGCAGCAACTGCAATGCATGCTGAAGGGCCTTTCTAAACCCGGGAAGGGCGGCCAGATCCGCTGGAAACACTTCACGCACAGACAATAGGGCGTCCATCAGCGCCTGCGGCTCGCCCTGCGCGGATGCCGCGAGCGTCTTCAATCTGCCGGCCAGCGGATCGCTGATTTCATAACGCGTGCCGTCGTCCGCATGGCCGCGCAAAAACATCATCCAGGCTGCTATTGCCAGCGCGAGACGCGTGAACGATTGACCTGCGTCGATCCGCGCCGCAATCGTGGCGAGCAGACGCGGTGGAATTTTCTGGCTGCCGTCCATTGCGATCTGCGCGCAGCGATGTTTCAGCGCCGGATTTGCATAGCGCTCGAGCAATGCGTCCCGGTAGGCGGACAGGTCGAATGAGGCAGGCATGGTCAGCGTCGGCGCGATTTCTTCCGTCATCATCGCGTGGATGAGATGGCGCATGGGCGGGTGAGAGATCGCTGCGTCGATCGTCTCGAAGCCGCCGAGCATCGACAGATAGGCCAGCGTCGAGTGCGTGCCGTTCAGCATGCGCAGCTTCGCCAGTTCGAACGGCGTCACGTCCTCGACGAGTTGTGCGCCGACTAAATCCCATGCGGGACGTCCCTCGGGAAAGCGATCTTCAATGACCCACTGCCGGAACGGCTCGCATGGCACCGGCGCGGCGTCCTCATGAGCGATTGCGTGGGCCACGGTGATGCGTTCGGCGTCCGTGGTGGCCGGCACGATACGGTCGACCATCGTCGATGGGAACGCAACGTGGGTGGCGATCCAGTCGGCCAACTCAGGATCGTGTTGCCGCGCGAATGAACAGACCACCTGGCGTAACGCGGCGCCGTTATGGGAAAGGTTGTCGCACGAGAGCACCGTGAACGGTTTGCCATTCGCGCCGTTGCGCCGCTGGCGCAATGCCGCGACGAGGATGCCCGGGACCGTGCGCGGTTCGAGCGGGTAAGCCAGATCGTGTGAAACGGCGGGATCGTCCAGCGCGACCTCGCCGGTTTTCAGGTCGCGGCAGTAGCCTTTTTCCGTGACGGTCAACGAGACGATCCGTACCAGCGGATCCGCGAGGCGCGCGAACAGGGCGGCGCGATCGTGCGGCATGGCCAGCACTTCGCGCAGTGCGCGCACGACCGTCACCTTCGCGCCGTGCGGCCCGCGTTCCACCACGCTATACAGGCCTTCCTGCGCCATCAGCGCGTCGCGTTTGCCGACATCGCCTTGCAGCGTGACGCCGCAAATGCCCCAGTCGCCGCCTGCGGCAAGCATGGCCTCCTCCGTATAGAGGGCTTGATGTGCGCGATGAAAGTTGCCAATCCCCAGATGAACGATGCCGATGCGCGGCTCCTGCCATTGCGGTGACAGCAGATGCGTTTGCAGCGCGGGCAGCGCTTGGCGGACAAGGCGAGGCAAGGTGGCGGCAGAGCTCATGTCATGAAATCCAGACGACGAAAAGGCTTCGGGACGACGCCGTTCAGCGGGAAAACCCTGATTTGACGTCTCGCTATACTTGTATGGTAGCATCGTTCAAACGGTTTGAGACAGGTTGACGCGTGCGATTTTCGCCTCGACCGGCGCTCGAAACCGACGTGAAAAAACAGCGTGTCGCCTGCCGCCGTTCCGCGTGGTTCGCGACTCGCCTCTGCAAGGAAGATGTCATGAAGATCGTTCGCGCCGATGTGATCGTCACGTGCCCGGGCCGCAATTTCGTCACCTTGAAAATCGTCACGGACGAGGGCGTACACGGCATTGGCGACGCAACGCTGAACGGCCGCGAACTCGCGGTTGCTTCGTATCTGAAAGACCACGTGTGTCCCTTGCTGATCGGCCGCGATCCCGGCCGGATCGAAGACACCTGGCAATACCTCTACAAAGGCGCGTACTGGCGCCGCGGCCCGGTCACGATGACGGCGATCGCCGCGGTGGATATGGCGCTGTGGGACATTCTCGGCAAAGTAACGGGCATGCCGCTGTACAAGCTGCTCGGCGGCGCCTCGCGAGAAGGCGTGATGGTGTACGGCCACGCCACCGGCCGCGATATTCCCGAAGCGCTCGACCGTTACGCGGAACACATCGAAGCCGGCTATCAGGCGATTCGCATTCAATGCGGCGTGCCGAATATGCGCTCGGTGTACGGCGTGTCGAAAGGCAGCGGCATGTATGAGCCCGCCACCAAGGGCGCGGTCGAGGAACAAAGCTGGTCGTCGGAAAAGTACCTCGACTTTGTACCGAAGCTCTTTGAAGCGGTGCGCGACAAGTTCGGCTTCGATACGCATTTGCTGCATGACGTCCACCATCGTTTGACGCCGATCGAAGCCGCGCGCCTCGGCAAATCGGTCGAGCCATATCGCCTGTTCTGGATGGAGGACCCAACGCCCGCGGAAAACCAGGCCGGCTTCCGGCTGATTCGCGAGCACACGGTCACGCCGATCGCGGTAGGCGAAGTCTTCAATAGCATCTGGGATTGCAAGCAGTTGATCGAAGAGCAACTGATCGACTATATCCGCGCGACCCTGACGCACGCGGGCGGCATTACGCATCTGCGGCGTATTGCGGATTTTGCTTCGCTCTACCAGGTGCGAACCGGTTGCCACGGGCCGTCGGATCTGTCGCCGGTGTGCATGGGCGCGGCGCTGCACTTCGATCTGTGGGTGCCTAATTTCGGCGTGCAGGAATACATGGGCTTTCCGGCGGAAGCGCTCGACGTATTCCCGCATGCATGGCGTTTCGAGCGCGGCATGATGCATCCCGGCGAAGCCCCGGGTCACGGCGTCGATATCGACGAAGCAGCGGCCGCGCGCTATCCCTACGACCCGGCCTATCTGCCGGTCGCGCGTCTCGAAGACGGAACGCTGTGGAACTGGTGAGCTGATTTCGCTCGACCCATCCCAACTACAAATCATGGAGACACGCGTGAACCCAGCACGTCCGCAAACCACCGCGCCGGCCAGCACTGCCATGCTGCGTCGCGTGGCCTTCGCCTCGACCATCGGTACGGCGGCCGAGTACTACGACTTCTTTGTCTACGGCACGGCCGCCGTGCTGGTGTTCGGCCAGAAATTCTTTCCTTCTGCTGATCCGTTGATCGGCACGCTCGCCGCTTTTGCTACCTACGCGGTCGGCTTTCTGGCGCGGCCGCTGGGCGGCATCGTGTTCGGTCATTTCGGCGATCGCGTCGGCCGCAAGAAGGCCTTGATCGTGACGATCCTGATCGTCGGTTTGGGGACGTTTGCTATCGGCCTGTTGCCGGACTATCAGTCGATCGGCATCTGGGCGCCGATTGCGCTGATCGTGATTCGCATATTGCAAGGCTTCGGTGTGGGCGGCGAGCAGGCGGGCGCCGTGTTGCTCACGGCGGAATACGCGCCGCCTGCGCGGCGCGGTTTTTTCGCAAGTCTTGTGCAACTCGGCGCGCCGGCTGGTTTCCTGATTCCGTCGGGTCTGTTCGCGCTGCTCAGTGCGACGTTGACGCCGACGCAGCTGTTCGATTGGGGCTGGCGCATTCCGTTTCTCGCCAGCGCGCTGCTGGTTGCCGTGGGTCTGTATATCCGCTTGCGCACGGAGGAGTCGCCGATCTTCGCGACGATCCAGCGCACCAAGGCCGTGGCTTCGCGTCCGGTGGTGGAAGTGGTGCGGCAGTTCGGCCCGACGATCGTCAAAGGTGTCGGCGCCAAATTGATCGAGGCTTGCGCCTTTGCGATGTACACGATGATCGTGCTCGCCTACGGCAAAGCCCACGGCATCGCGCAAAGCATGTTGCTCGAAACGGTAATCGTCGCAGTCGGGCTCGAACTCGTGACGATTCCTCTCGCCGGCGCGTTGTCCGATCGTATTGGGCGGCGGCCGACCTTTATTGCGGGCGCTTTATTGCACGTGGCGCTGGTGGTGCCGTTCTTCATGGCGGTCGATAGCGGCAATCGCGCGGCGATCCAGCTCGTGATGATTCTCGCCATCAGCGTAGGCCATAGCCTTTGCTACGCACCGCAAGCGGCGCTGTTCCCCGAACTCTTCCCCGCGCGCGTGCGGTGCAGCGGTATCGCGCTGATCTGGCAGATTGGTTCGTTGCTCGGCAGTGGTTTGCTCGGACTGCTGGCCGTCAAACTGATTCAGGCCACGCATGGCAATTCGCTCGCGTTGATCATCTACGTGGCCGTGCTCGGCATCGTGTCGGCTGTATCGCTCTTTGCATTGCCGGAAACCGCGCCTCTGCGCCGTGGTGGCGATCTCCACGATTGGGGCGGCGCCGAGCCGGTGGAAGCGCCTACGGCCGCGCAAGCGCTTGCGTCCTCATCTTCGTCTTCTTTCGCGCGGCGCTGAGCTGAGCGCGAAACCTTTGCCATACCGGAGTCCTTCATGCTCGCAGCCGTGCTTCACGAACCCAAACTGATCCGCATCGACGAAGTCGAGCCGCCTGTTCCCGGTCCCGGCCAGGTGCGAGTACGCGTGCGTGCCGGTGGCATTTGCGGGTCCGATCTGTCGTATTACTTCAAAGGCAAGAGTGGTGATTTCGCGGTGCGCGAGCCGTTCGTGCTCGGACATGAAGTGGCCGGCGAAATCGATTCGCTCGGCGAGGGCGTGAGTGCGGAGCATCGCCTGACACCCGGGCAGCGTGTCGCCGTCAATCCGGGACTTGCCTGCGGGACGTGCCGTTTTTGCGTCGGTGGCATGCCGAATCATTGTCTGAACATGCGTTTCATGGGCAGCGCATCGACGTTTCCGCACACGCAGGGCATGTTCCGGCAGTACATCGTCGTCGCGGCGCGGCAATGTGTACCTGTTCCGGACGGCGTCGATTTTGCGCAGGCGTCGATGGCCGAACCGCTCGCCGTCGCGTTGCATGCGGTAAAGCAGGCGGGTTCGCTCGTCGGCGCCAGTGTCTTGCTGGTGGGGTGTGGGCCGATTGGTTGCATTCTGCTGAGTGTGGCGCGCCGTGCGGGTGCTCATCGCGTGGTCGCGCTGGATCTTTCGGATCGGGCGTTGCAGATTGCGCAGCAACTCGGTGCGGATCAGATCGTGAACGCGACAGACTGCACCACGATCGATCAATGGTCCGCGCAACGCGGCACGTTCGATGTGGTCATCGAGGCATCGGGCAGTCCCGCCGGACTCGATACGGCGCTGCGTGCGGCGCGCGCGGGCGGCACGGTGATTCAGGTGGGCAATCTGCCTGCCGGCCAATCGCCGGTGGCGGCGAACCTGGTGATGTCGAAAGAACTCCGCTATCAAGGTTCGTTCCGCTTCACCGGCGAATACGCTATCGCCGCCGATGAAATCGCCTCCGGCAAGCTCGACTTGCGCCCGCTCATGACGCATGCGTTCGCGATGCGTGACGCGAACCGCGCATTCGAAGTGGCACTCGACCGCTCCCAGTCCATGAAGGTGCATCTGAACTTCGACTAAATATCGACCGTGGCATGAGGCGTTGCACCTCACCGCAGCAGCGCAGCGCCTCGCCACACCAATCAAGCTATTTGAGCCATTCAAACGCCCACCAAGAGGCGATCAGAAGGAGACACCTCATGTTCAAGAGTCAACGCTGGTTTGTCGTTGCGCTGCTGTTTCTGGCCGGCGTCATCAACTATCTCGACCGCTCGGCGCTGTCGATCGCCGCACCGCTGATCCAGAAAGACCTGCACTTCTCGCATGCGCAGATGGGCATCGTGTTCAGCAGTTTTTTCATCGGCTATGCGCTGTTCAATTTTGTCGGTGGCGTGCTGTCGGACAAGGTCGGTGCGAAACGCGTATTCGGCACCGCGATGGGCGTGTGGTCGGTGTTTTGCGGCGCGACCGCGTTGGCCAGCGGCATTGGTTCGCTGATCGTGCTGCGCGTGCTGTTCGGCATGGGCGAAGGTCCGTTCAGCTCGTCGAACAGCAAGATGGTCAATAACTGGTTCCCGCGCAAGGAAGTCGCGAGCGCGATTGGCGTAATCAGTTCAGGCACACCGCTCGGCGGCGCGCTGGCGGGGCCGGTGGTCGGCTTCATGGCGGTGCAGTTCGGCTGGCGCTGGGCCTTTGTCGCGATCATGCTGCTGGGACTTCTGTGGCTCGTCTTGTGGGCGGCGACGACGACCGAACATCCGCACGAAAATTCGCGCGTCACGCCTGACGAGATCGAACTCATCCGCGCCGGCCAGGCGGACGAACATGCGATCGCGCATTCGGCCAGCGGCGCGCGCCTCGGCCTGCGGCATTTCCTGCGCAAACCGATTATTCTCGCGACGGCCTTCGCGTTCTTCTCATACAACTACGTACTGTTTTTCTTTCTGTCGTGGTTCCCCACCTATTTGACCGAAGCGCATCACCTGAGCCTGCGCGACATGAGCTTCGCCACGGTGATTCCGTGGCTGCTGGGCAGTATCGGACTCGCAGCGGGCGGTTTCATCTCCGACTTCATCTTGCGCCTGACCGGCAAGCCGCTGCTGTCGCGCAAGCTCGTGCTGGGCAGTTGTCTCGGCGCGGCGGCGGTGTGCGTTGCGTTGGCCGGGCGTGTCGCCAGTACTCAGGGGGCGGTCGCGCTGATGTCGGTGTCGATCTTCTTCCTGTATGTAACGGGCGCGGTGTATTGGGCCGTGATTCAGGACACCGTGCCGCGCGAACATGTCGGCGGCGTAGGGGGCTTTGTACACTTGCTGGCGAATCTGGCCGGCGTGATCGGCCCCGCGGTGACCGGCTTCATCGTCGAAGCGACGCACGGTAATTACGCCAGTGCGTTCGTGTTAGCGGGTGCGATTGCCGTGCTGGGCGCGGTATGTTCACTGGTGTGGATTCGCGAGCCGCGAGCGAGCGCGTTGAACATGAAACGTGCATGGTAGTATGGTGCGACACGCGCTAGTGGATATCCGGGGGATATTCATGGCGTGTGCCGCCTTCCTCGCTATTCATTCGCTGCTTTGTCCGATGCCGACCAAGAACCTCCACGCCAACGCGTCTTCTTTCTCCTCCGACGCCACGCTCGTCGCGCCCCGCACACGCCGCCGCGCGAGCGTGCAGGCCGGCGCGCGCGTCGAACTGCCGGACCTGACCGCCAGCGTCTCATTCGACTCGCACGAGCCGATCGGCAAGCAGATTTTTCGTGCGCTGCGCCAGGCGATTTTCGTCGGTCAGCTGGTGCCGGGCACGCCGCTCTCGGAGAAGGAAGTGTCCGACCTGTTTCAGGTGTCGCGGCAACCGGTGCGGGAGGCGTTCATCAAGCTGGTCGAAGCGGGCGTGCTTCAGGTATTGCCGCAGCGTGGCACCTTCGTGAAGCGCATTTCGCCGCGCCAGGTGCGGGAAGGGCGCTTCATTCGCGAAGCGATCGAGACGGCGGTGGTGAAGAAGGCAGCCGTGTCGATTACCGACACGCAGTTGCAAGCGCTGGCCGACAACCTTCGCGACCAGAAGCTCGCGGCGAAATCGAACGACACCGCCGCCTTCCTCGCGCTTGATGAGGCGTTTCATTTTGCGATCGCCCAGGCGATCGATTGCACGGCGGCATGGGAAACGATTCAGGACATCAAGGCGCAGATGGATCGGGTGCGTTATCTGAGTTTGCCCGACGTCTCGCCGCTCGATCTGCTGATCAAGCAGCACGCAAAAATTCTGGCGGGCCTTCGCGCGCACGACCCGAGCGCCGCTGAAGAGGCGATGCGCAGCCATCTGCGCGAGATTCTGATGTCGCTCGGTCCGATTGCCGCGCGCAATCCAGCGTGGTTCGATGCGGATGAACCGGAGCGCGTGCCGCTGTCGGCTTAGACCGGTGTGCCGATAGCTCGATAGCCTGAATCCGGGTCCGAGTTCCGAGTTCCAAGCCCAAGCCCAATAGTCCGGCGGCTCGCCCGCATACTTACGGCTATGGGTGTGTTATCCCCGCAGCGCCAGCCAGCCTGTTTCATACCCGCCTGCCCCGCGGAACCTCCTTCCGCCGCGTCTCCAACCCCACAATCCTCATACGAATATTCTCCTCAAAACGCGAGGGAACTTCGCCTCGTTCGCCCCTTCGTCGAGCGTCGAAGCAATCGTTTGCGCCGATCTTGAGGTAACTCTTTTTGATTTTCGCGGGCGCGTTTTCGACCTATCAACTTTTCCCACGGGCCTGCCGAAAACATTGCTATGGCAACGGGATTGACTGGAGAGAGGTGTGAAGCGACAGGTGTGGTTTTTGGCAGCCGTTCTCGCGCTGGCCGGGTGCGCACAGATGCCCGCGCAGAATGCCGCGCACGCGGATAAGGCGCCCAACGAAGTCATCAGCTTCGAGATTCCGCCGGATGCGCTCGGTGCGCATGACCCGCAACTCACCGCCGTGCTGACCAAGGCAGGCGCATTGGCCGCCGCGCAACAGCAGTCCACGGTCGTGCTGGTCACCGCGCTGGGTCAGGATTTCGCGTACCTGAACCAGGCGGTATGGAAGGGCGTGCCTGCGCAGCGCATGTCGAAGGTGAGTTTCGAAAATCGAACCGCTGGCCTGGGTCAAGCGTATAGCGTGTCGATCAGGACGGTGCAATGAAGGAGGCCAGCGCGATGCTTCGAATTACCTTACTGACAGTGGCCACGCTGCTTGCCGTGCCTGCTTTTGCCGGCCAGCCGGGAACGGATCTGCAGTCGGCCGGCGCGATCGCCGCCGCGCTCCCCGCTGCGGCGGACAAGGTTTATCCGCCGTTGCCGTCGCTCGCGATGCTGCCGCCGCCGAGCGGCGCTGATGATGATTTGCCGCTGAAGCCGGCGACGCATCGAAAGAAGTCGCGTGCGCCGGTCCAGGTTCAGGAACGCAAGGGTCCGACGACGCCGGTTATCCGGATCGTGGTGTCCGATGCCTCGCACACTTACCTCGACGCCGTACAACGGCAGATCGATCAGGCCATGGTCAAGTAATCCGGCCATTGGCTTGCAACTCCCGGGTCTGCAGCCCTCGGGTCTGCGCCTCCCAATTCTTATCGCGATCACGCGAAAGGATGAATCGTGTCCTTGAAAATCTTCTGTATTGCGCTGGCGTGGCTATCGATATCCGGTGCGGCACACGCAGCCGACGATTGTTTCAATGAGGCCGCCGCCTACCAGGGCGTCAATCCCTGGATACTGCGCGCCGTTGCCTGGTATGAATCGAAGGGTGACGCGGGCGCGATACATCAGAACGCAAACGGTTCGATCGACGTCGGCCAGTTGCAGATCAACTCGATTCATTTCGGCGACCTCGCGCGCGAGGGGGTGCCGCACCGCGCGTTGACCGATCCGTGCGTGAATGTCTACGTGGCCGCGTGGCTGCTGAAGCAGAAAATGGTCAAATACGGCAATACCTGGCGGGCGATCGGCGCGTACCATTCGGAATCACCGAAGCAGCGCGACGCCTACGCGCGAAGCATCCAGCAGGTGCTGGTCGCATGGGGGCAATTGCCGTCCGGCCGCCAAACGCTAATCGCCGATCGCTAGTCACGAAAACGCAGCGTCGCGCGGTTACCATGAGGCCCGGACGGCCTCGATTTCACCCACGACGTAACTCCATGCAGGCTGCGTCGTGTGAAGAAAGGAGGGCCACGCTGTACTTGCTGAGGCCCTCGTTGATCAGATCACATACGCGTAAAGCGGCAGTGCTGGTGGCGCTTGCCGGTATCGGCCTCGCCATCGGCGCGCCTTTCGTTCTCAATTCGCACGCGGCGTTCGCCGGGTTGCGCAACGTCTCCCTATACGTGTTCGCCGCGCTTGCCGCGAGTGCGGCAATCAGCGCGATGGCAAAAGCCGGCAAGCTGCATCTGATGCAGACCGCGCTCGGGTTCCGGGTCAGTTTCCTGCGCACGTTTGCCATCACGCTGGCTACCGATTTCGCGTTCCTGGCTTCTCCGCTGGGCGCGGCGGGTTATGGCGTCAACATCGGCCTGTTGCAGCGTGCCGGCGCATCCTGGTCGCTTGCGACCACGGTCGTCGGCGCGGATCAGGCGCTCGATCTCGCGTTCTTCGCGACTGCCGTACCGGTTTCCCTGCTGTTTGCCTTCGGGCCGCTGACGCAAGTGATTCCGCGCGCGAGTGCGCCGCTCGTGTTGGGAGGGCTGGCCGCCGCAGCATGTCTGAGTGGAATCTGCTGGATGAACCGGCGGCGTATGGCGGCGGCATTGGGCGCCGCCGGCCGGCGTGTTCGTTGGCTCGATGAGCGCCGCGCGAGATTGCGCCGGTTTTTCCACAGCGTTCGCCGGCAATGGCTGGAACTGGTGGCCGGACCCAAGTGGCGGCTCGCAGCGTTGTGTCTGCTCACGACGCTGCAGTGGCTGCTGCGTTATGGCGCCCTCTGGTTTATCTTGCGCGAGCTCGGTTACCGCCTGCCATTGGGTTTCGTTCTGGCCGTACAGGCAGTCGTGCTGCATGCCGCGTTGTGGACCGGTGTGCCGGCGGGCGGCGGCACTGGCGATATCGCTCTGGCCGCGGCATTCGCGAGCTGGGTTCCCCGCGCGGGCATCGCGACGGCACTGGTGCTGTGGCGTTTCGCGACGCTTTACAGCCCCTTGATGCTCGGTGCGGCCGGTTTCGTTGCGCTTGCAACGAGGGGACGCAACTCACTGTCGACCGCCGATTGATCCCTCGCGGGCTGGGAGCGAACGGAACAGCGCCGCTCGCTGGGCTCGGCAGGTTCGATACGTGCTTCAGCGCGAACTAGCGTGGACTATCGGGATCGGGCACTTTCCGGATGCGTGCCGCAAAACTCGCGCGTGCACCGTGGTCGATGCGTAAGCGAAGCATTTGAAAGGTCTGTGAAATCAGCGCGAGCGGATAGACCGCTTTCAGGAGGTCCGCGATCATGCGCCATTCCGCACGCATGCCCTTCCAGTACCCGAGTTTCTCGGTTTTGCGAGCCTGCGTGACGTGTGGCCAGTGCGTCACCGCAATCGGCAGACGGCGCGCGATGATGCGGCGGTTCATGAGCACTTCGACCCCGAAGCGTGGCAAGCCGTGAACCTCCTGCAGGACTTCGCTCAGCAGCGCTTTGTTGACCACGCGTTCGCCGGAGACGAAGTCGAGGCCGATGGCGCGGAATGCCAGCAGACTGTTCTGGCGCAGGCTCAGGCTCACTTGCGCGCTGCCTTGCAAAACGGGCAGCGCGAGTGCGCTGATGCTTTCGGCGGTCAGACCCTTCAGATCGGCATCGAGCAGCATCAGCAGTTCGCCGCGCGCGGCAGCGATGCCGACTGCCATGGCGGCGCTTTTACCGCGGTTTTCGGCGCACCGGATCAGCTGCGCCGACGCGAAACGCGCAGCCACATCGGCGGTGCCGTCGGTTGAACCATCGTCCACCACGATGACTTCAGCAAGCAAAGGATGCGCGCAGGCCACCGCCAGCACCGCACCGATGCGGGGCGCCTCGTTGTAGGCGCAAATGATGCAGGAGATGCGTGGAGGCGGTCTGAGCGGGGCGCGAGCGGTCATGGAAAGGGCCGGAGAGATCAATAATGGTGCGCTGCAGCACGATACGCGTTTTTCAGCTATAGTCAGGACACGGGTTTCGCCCAGAGAGGTCCACAATGTACGACGCCGAAATCGCCGCCACCCTCCTGAATCGCTGGGGCACACGTTCATCAACGACCGACTTCAACGCCTATTTCGATTTGTTGCGCGAAGGTAATCTCAGTTTCACCTACCAGTCCGGTCACGTGCGCGACGCCGGCATCGAAGAGGGGAGCGCATTCAATATCGAATCGCTGGTTTTCGGTGACGGCTCACGCACCCTGCGTGTCGAAGCGCCTGACCAGACACCCCGCTGGACGCGCTGGGCCGCGGTCGAACCCCTGCTGCCCGTCACCAGCGAGGTCACCAGCGAGGCCTGACAACATCGTCAGACGATCCGCGCACCGGCGCGATACGTCGCGCGCGGCACTGGCAGCGTGTCGAGCATCGTGACCCGCACGAAATCCGCGCGCAATCCCGTTTCGATCGCCCCGCGGTCATGCAGGCCCGCCGTGCGGGCAGGCTCGGCGGAAACCGTCGCCATGGCGCGCGGCAGGGTCCAGCCGGCCTTGCCGACCAGTTCGAATACGGCCGTCATCAAACTGGACGGCACGTAATCCGAAGACAGGATATCCAGCAAGTCTGCCTTGGCCAGTTCAAGCGCCGACACGTTGCCCGAATGCGAACCGCCGCGCACGATATTCGGCGCCCCCATGATGGTCGAAATGCCATGCTCGCGTGCCGCCTCGGCGGCGATGCGCGTGGTCGGAAATTCGGCCAGCACGATGCCTTCGGCCTTGGCCTGTTCGACGTGTTCGATCAGCGTGTCGTCGTGGCTTGCCACCGGAATGCCGAGCCGGTTGCAGCGCGTGACGATCTCGCGGCGGTGTGCGTCGGCGTAACGCTCCTGTTCGACGTTCAGTTCGGCCAGCGCGGTCGCCACGTGTTCGTCGGTCAGCTTGCCGTTGCGCTCCTGGAAGCGGCGCCATTGTTCGCGGTCGTGCCATTGACGTTGACCGGGCGTGTGATCCATCACCGAGGCAAGCCGCAGCAACGGATGCGCGCACAACGAATCGAACACCTCGACCACGTCGGCGGTGGCGATTTCGCAGCGCAGATGCAGAAAGTGTTCGGCACGCAGCAGCTTGCGTTCGGAAAAGCGCGTGAGGGATTCGGCGCATTGCGTTTGCAGGTCGCGGCCGCGTAACCCTACGTTCGTGCGCGAACCGATCGCGAGGGCGTCGAACACCGTGGTGATGCCGGCTGCCGCCACTTGCGCGTCGTGGATCACGAAGGCGGCATCGGTATTCCATTGCACGCCCGGACGCGGCGCCAGATGCTTCTCGAGGTTGTCCGTGTGCAGTTCGATCAGACCCGGCAACAGATAGTCGCCGTCCCAATCTTCCGCCTCGCGTGCCGAGGTCGTGCCACGTTCGACGTCGCGAATCACGCCGTCTTCGATGCGTATCACACCGGTAAATACCTCGTCTCGCGTCACGATGCGAGCGTTCCTGATCAACATCGACTTGCTCCGTAGTCTGGCCTGAGTGCTGCACTGCGCTGTTCGATTCAGTGCTTGACCCAGTGTTTCAGCTCAGTGGTTCAGTTTAGTGCCGTTTCGTGTCAATTAGTGACGTAGCGGCGGCTGGAGTTCGAGACGGCGCGTGGCCACCTTGTTGCGGGTATCTTCGTCATGAAAGATGCCGACGATCGCCGCGCCACGCTCGCGCGCTTCGACGATCAGATCGGCGACCACGTCGCGGTTCTCCGCGTCGAGCGAGGCCGTGGGTTCGTCGAGCAGCAGCAGCGGATGCCCGGCGATCAAACCGCGGGCGATGTTCACGCGTTGTTGTTCGCCGCCGGAGAAGGTGGCGGGCGCGAGCGACCACAGTCGCTTGGGCACGTTCAGCCTCGCCAGCAGCTCGGCCGCGCGCGCACGGGCTTCGTCTTCCGCTACGCCGCGCGACAGCAGCGGTTCGGCGACGAGCGTGAGCGTCGGCACGCGCGGGATCACGCGCAGAAACTGGCTGACGTAGCCGACCACGCCGCGGCGCAGTCGCAACACGTCGTGCGGTTCGGCGCCGGTGATCGATACCGGCAGCCCGTCATTCGCTGCCGCGTCGCGAATGACAATCGAACCCGAGCTGGCCAGGTAGTTGCCGTACAAACAGCGCAGCAGCGTACTCTTGCCCGCGCCTGAAGGCCCAACCAGCACGACACACTCGCCGCGCTCGACATCGAGCGAGACATTGGCGAGCGCTTCGATCTGCACGCCGCCCTGGCCGTGCAGCGTGAAGGTCTTGCCGATGCCCACCGCGCGCAGCATCAATGCGTTGTTCTCGATGAACGCGCGTTCGGCGGCGTGGGATTCCCTGCTTGTTTCAATGGATCGCATTGTGAGCCTCAAACCGGCAGAACCGAGGAAACCAGCGTTTGTGTGTACGGGTGTTGCGGATCGTCGAGCACCTGGTCCGTCAGGCCGGACTCGACCACTTCACCGCCTTGCATGACCATCAAACGATGCGCCAGCAAACGCGCCACGCCGATATCGTGCGTCACGATCAGCACCGACAGATGCAGCGTGGACGTCAGCGTGCGCAGCAAATCGAGAAGACGTGCCTGCACCGAGACGTCGAGGCCGGCGGTGGGCTCGTCCATGAAAACAAGCCGCGGCCCGGTGACGAGATTGCGTGCGATCTGCAAACGCTGCTGCATGCCGCCGGAAAACGCCGCCGGAAATTCGTCGATGCGGGTGGCGTCGAGTTCGACGCGCTCCATCCATTGCGTTGCAGTGTGACGGATATCGCCATAGTGGCGGGCGCCGACGGCCATCAACGGTTCGCCGATATTCGCGCCGGCGGAGACGCCGCTGCGCAGGCCGTCGCGCGGATTCTGCTGCACGAAGCCCCACTCGGTGCGCATCAACAGGCGCCGGCGCGGTTCGGACAGGGCGAGCAGATCGAGCTTTTCGCCGTGCGTGGCCGTGTAATGAAGCGAGCCGCTATCGGCTTCGGTTTTCAGGGCGAGGGCATTGAGCAGCGTGCTCTTGCCCGAACCGGATTCGCCGACGATGCACAGCACTTCGCCCGGATACAGATCGAAGCTGATGTTCCTGCAGCCGTTGCGGCCACCAAATTGTTTGGTGAGCGAACGGGCGCTCAACAGCGGCGTCATGCGGTTTCTCCTTTGCGTGCTTCGTATGACGGCAGTTCGAGATCCTGATCGCCGCGGCGTTCGTGGCAGTAATCGCTATCCGAGCAGACGAACATGCGCTTGCCGGCATCGTCGACGATCATTTCGTCGAGGAAGCTTTCCGTCGATCCGCACAGCGCACACGCGTGCTGCCACTTCTGCACTTCGAACGGATGATCGTCGAAGTCGAGACTGCGCACGGGGGTGTACGGCGGGATCGCGTGAATGCGCCGTTCGCGGCCGGCGCCGAACAATTGCAGCGCGGGGTTCATGTGCATCTTCGGGTTGTCGAACTTCGGGATCGGCGACGGCGAAGCCAGATAGCGGTTGTTGACGATCACCGGGTAGTCGTACGTGGTCGCGATGCTGCCGTGATGGACGATGTCCTCGTACAGCTTCACGCTGATCAGGCCGTAATCGGCCAGGGCGTGCAGCTTCTTGCATTCGGCGACACGCGGCTCCAGACGAAATAGCGGCTCGGGCATCGGCACCTGATAAACCAGAATCTGCTTGTCGGTGAGCGGCGCTTCGGGAATCCGGTGACGTGTCTGGATGATCGTCGCTTCGGTCGTGCGGCGCGTGGTCGCCACGCCCGTGGTGCGTGCGAAGAAGCGGCGGATGTTGACTGCGTTGGTGGTTTCGTCGGAGCCCTGATCGATGACCTTCAGCGTGTCGTTCCTGCCGATGATCGCCGCGGTCACCTGAATGCCGCCCGTGCCCCAGCCATACGGCAACGGCATTTCCCGCGAGCCGAACGGCACCTGATAGCCCGGCACGGCGACGGCCTTGAGCAACGCGCGGCGCAGCATGCGCTTGGTCTGTTCGTCGAGGTAGGCGAAGTTGTAGCCGTCCGCGGCGCTGTCGTATGACGCGGTGGTGAGAGAGGTGGCCGGCGCGTTCATGCGGCTTGCTCCTGCTGATCGTGATCCTGACGCTTTCCCTGATCCTGGCCTTCTGCGCTGTGTTGCGCCCGCAGACGCCGCACGAGTTCGAGTTCGGACTGGAAGTCGACGTAGTGAGGCAGCTTCAGATGCTGAACGAAGCCGGATGCTTCGACGCTATCGCTATGCGAGAGCATGAATTCGATGTCCTGCGTCGGCGAGGCGAGCGTTTCGCCGAGTTCTTCGGCACGCAGCGCGCGGTCCACCAGCGCCATCGCCATCGCTTTGCGTTCCGAGTGTCCGAACGCGAGACCATAGCCTTGCGTGAAAGTAGGCGGCACGTCGCCGCTACCGGCAAACTGGTTGATCATCTGGCATTCGGTGACATCGATGTCGCCGATTTCAACGGCTTCACCCAGTTCGTCGAGTTCCATTTCGACGGTGATCGTGCCGAAGCGGATCTCGCCAGCAAACGGATGCGTGTGCGCGTAGCCCCGTTGGGTGGCGTAGCCCATGGCGAGCAGGAAGCCTTCGTCGCCGCGCGCGAGATTCTGCAAGCGCGTGGCGCGGTTCGCGGGAAATGCCAGCGGCTCGCGCGAGAGGTCACCGGGTTCCTGCGCGTCCGGCGTGGGGCGTTCCTGTTCGATCAGGCCTTCCTTGTCGAGCAGCGTGACCACGCGCGGCATGGCTTCAGTTGCGGGCTGAGCGGTCTGAATGGACGATGGGGTTGCGGCGGCATCGGTTCCGGCATCGCCTTCGGCGAGCAGCGCGAAATCCAGCAGACGCTGCGTGTAGTCGTAAGTCGCGCCGAGCAATTGACCGCCCGGCACGTCCTTGAACGTTGCCGAAATACGGCGTTCGACTTGCATGGCTTCCGTGTCGATTGCCTGCGTATAACCGAAACGCGGCAGCGTAGTGCGGTATGCGCGCAGCAGAAAGATTGCTTCGACCAGATCGCCTGCGGCCTGCTTGATCGCGAGTGCGGCGAGTTCTTCGTCGTAGACCGAGCCTTCGGTCATCACTCGCGCAACGGCAAGGCGCAATTGCTCGCGAATCTGCGCGACGCTGAGTTCGGCCAGCCGCGTATCGCCGCGGCGTGCCTTGTCGAGCAGACGCCACGACGCTTCGATCGCGCGTTCTCCACCCTTGACGGCAACGTACATCAGTTCACCTTCGCTTGAGTTGTGCGCGGCAAGCCAATCAACGTGCTGCCGCAGACGAGATAACAATCGATGCCGCACGGAAAGAGCGGCGCGAGGGCGGCGCGTTCGCGCCAGAAGTGCTCGGGCAGACCGACCGGCGCGATCGTCGTGGTGTGCTGAATGCCGGGGCCGCTCAGCACGACCGGTGCGCCACCTGTCAACGCTTCAACGCGGATCAGCAACGTTACCGAGTTCTCGGGCGATTCCGCTTCGCCGAGTGCAAAGCTCTCCAGCGCCGGCATCGCGTTGGCGTCGTGGATATAGGCGAAGGCGGCAAGTCCCGGTTCGTCGACGAGCGGCGCGCCGGTGTGAAAGCGCAATGCCGAGCCCAGCGCCGTATCGGGTTGCGCGAGCCACACGGGTGTGGCGTAGTCGCACAGGGTCAGCAGCGCGGCGAATGCAGCGAGCGCGGCCGGGGTTGCCCGAACCTCCGGCAAACCGTTTTCGACCACGCCGACCGTACCCGGACGCGACAGCGCATCGAGCAGCGTGCGGAATACCGCCTGGGTGTCGCGGACGGGGTCCGCGAAACCGGGTGTTAGTGTTGATAATGAGGTAGACAACGAGGTAGACAATGACGTGGACGGCGAGGTGGGCAATGAAGCGGACAATGCAATCTGCGAGTTTTCCATCAGTCGCCTCTGACCATTGTGAAGAATTCGACGCGTGTAGCGGCGGCGTCCTGTCTGCGCACGGCGCGTTGCCCGGCTTGCTGTTCGGCAAACGGCTCGATCAATTGCTGGTGCAAGACGGTGTGATGCTCGGGCATTTGCAGCAGCGCATCGGCCAGCGCAGCCAGTTCGGCGCGGCGGCGGTCGCGGCCCAGATGGCACGCCACGCCGACGGCTGCGGTTGCGTCCCCCGTGACGCGCAAGCGCAGCGTGGCGCGCGTGACCGTGGCTTCGCCGAGATTGAACGGGTCGCCGCTGCCGCCGACGCGGCCGCGCACCATCGCGAGACCGATTTCGGGTGGCCGCAGCCAGTCGTAAGCAGGGGGGGGGACGCCTTGCAGCGCGCGTTGCAGCGCGGCTTCGAGATCGGCGCGCGGGGTGCGGGCCAGCACGGCCATCCATGCGCGCCGCGTGGCGGAGGAAGGTGAGGCGGAGGTGGCGCTCATCGAAATTCCTGTTGATCCAGCGAGTGGACATTTAAGCATCTATTCATCTAAACGTCTAGACGTTTAAGGGTATGCTTGCCGGGCGTTGTCGTGCGTGGCCACCATTTCACATTTCCATCATGGCTTGCGCACTACAATGCATGGCATAGAGAATATTGGAACCCAAGGGAATGACAGCACCATGACATCGAACGACAACGCGACGTCGGGCACACTGCTCGAACGCGGCGCGGGCGTTGCCGTCTGGCGGCAGATCGAACAGATTCTGGCGGCGGAAATTGCCGCGAGCGGCTTCGGCGAAGACGGCCGTTTGCCGAGTGAGGGCGAACTGGCCAAACGCTTCGACGTGAACCGCCATACCGTGCGCCGGGCCATGCTCGGTTTGGCCGCATTGGGGCTCGTGAGCGTCGAGCAGGGGCGTGGCACGTTCGTGCAGCCCGGTGCGATCGACTATACGATCGGCCGGCGCACGCGGTTTACAGAAAACTTGCGGCAGCAGCATCACGCGGCGGCGGGCACGATGCTGTCGGCGGCGCGGGTGAAGGCCGAACCGAATGTCGCGAAGGCGCTCAGCCTGCGGGCGGGCACGGCGGTTTACCGGATCGAAACGCTGCATGAATCAGATGGCGTACCGCTCACGTTCGCGCGCAACTGGTATCCGGCCGCGCGTTTTCCGGACTTTCCGGACGTGCTGGAACGTACCGGCGGCGTGACCAAGGCCATGGCCGAATTGGGCGTAACCGATTATCTGCGCAAATGGAGCCGTATCGGCAGCGTGTTGCCGGAGCCGGAAGTGGCGCGGCGTTTGAATATCAACCGGCAGCAGCCGGTGTTGTGGGTCGAAAACGTCGACGTCGATCTGGAAGGCACACCGATCAAATACGGCTTCACGCATTTTGCGGCGGACCGTGTGCAACTGCTGGTGGAGCACGAAGTATGAGCGCCGCGGTGGGCAACACCGGCGATCAGATCGAATGGAGCACCGGCGCGCGTTTCGCGGTCTATTACGCGCCGTCGCGCGAGTCGGCATGGTGGCGCGCCGGTTCGGCATGGCTGGGGCGTGACGCGGAAAGCGGCGAGCGATGCGCCGCGCCGCAACCGGAAGGCCTGGCGCGTCCACTGGCGGAGCTAACCGAAGCGCCGCGCCGTTATGGTTGGCACGGTACGCTGGTCGCGCCGTTTCGGCTCGCTGAAGGCGTATCCCAGCAGGACGTGCTGAATGCGACGCGTCAATGGGCAAAGACGCAAAGCCCATTCGCGTTGGCGGTCGAAGCCGCGACGCTTGGCGATTTCGTCGCACTGCGTCCGGCGGATCAGAGTGGTGAGGCGAACATTGGCGCTGTCGCTGCGAGTGCGTTGCGCTCGCTCGACGCACTGCGCGCCAGACCGTCCACGGCCGATCTCGCGCGCCGTCTCGCCGCGCCGTTGAGTGAACGGCAACGTGCGCTGCTGATCGAATGGGGCTATCCGTACGTCTTCGACGAATTCCGTTTTCACATGACGCTATCCAGTTCGCTCGCCGATGCCGATGAGCGCGCAACGCTGGTGGCCTGGTGGCAGGCGCAAACGCCCGCACTCGGGCCGCTCGCTGTCGATCACGCGGCGCTCTTTGTCGAACCCGCGCCCGGTGAGCCGTTTGTTCTGTGGCAGCGCATGCCGTTTCAAACCCGTGAGGTGAAGTGACAATGGCAGGTCGTCTGATCTATGTGATGGGGCCGTCCGGCGCGGGCAAGGATTCATTACTGAGTTTCGCGCGCAGCCGCCTGATGGGCGAGCCGATTCTGTTTGCGCATCGCTACATCACGCGGCCGAGCGGCAACGGCGAAGCGCATGTTGCATTGAGCGTGGAAGAATTCGCCGCGCGTTCGGTACTCGGTCTGTTCGCGCTCGAATGGTCGAGCCATTCGCTGCGTTACGGCATCGGTATCGAACTCGATGCATGGCTTGCACGCGGTTGCACGGTTGTCGTCAACGGATCGCGTCAGCATTTGCAGCATACGCTGGCGCGTTATCCGCACACGGAAGTCGTGCATGTGGACGCCGCGCCGCATATTCTCGAAGCACGCCTGGGCGCGCGGGCGCGTGAGTCGGCGGAACAGGTTGCGGCCAGACTTGCACGACGGGCGCCGTTTTCATTGCCGGACGGACTTCGGTGCACGAAGATCGATAACTCCGGGGCGCTGGAAGAGGCGGGCCACGCGTTGATTGCTTTTTTGCAGGCGGAAGCGGATATTCCCGACGTTCACCCTATCCGCCGCATTCGATAAATTCGACTACCCGGCCGCCGCCATCCGCTCCCGGGTCGCTTCCTGCAAACACGACACAAACTGCAGCACCGCTGGCGTGGGCAGCAAATCGCGCCGCGAAATGATGCTCAGATCGTAACTTGGCAGGGCCTCTTCAATCTGCGCGATGCGTATCCCCAGCGGCGCGACCATCTGCGCAAGCGGCCGCGTAAAGCAGCCGATCACATCGGTTTGCGACACCAGTCCGAGCGTCACCGCGAACGACGACGGCGCCCGCACCAGCCGCTTCGGCACCGGCAACCCATGCGCGTTGAACATCGCCATCATCACGCTGTGCGGAAAGTGATCCGCGCCCACGGTTACGATCCATTCCGCGTCGAGCAATTCGTGGAGACGCGTGACGTTCGCCAGCGGATGCCCTGCGCGCATCGCCACGACGAACTGCGTCGAGTAGAGCGGCGCCTGCACCAGATCGCTGTCGAGCGCCTGCACGTGATGGATCGCCGCGATATCGAGCGCGCCGTTACGCAAACGCGCGACGGCGTCCGGAATCGTGACTTCTTCCAGATGCAGATTCACCAGCGGCATCGCGCGGCGAAACTTCGAAACCGCATGGGGCAGCGCGGTCAACGCGATCGAGGGCATCGTGCCCACGCTCACCTTGCCGGCCAATTCCCCCTTCACCTGTTCGACCGCTTCGACGGTGCGACGCATATCGCCAAGCAACTGTTCGGCGCGCGGCAACAGCGCAAGCCCGCATGCCGTCAACTCGATGCCCCGCACGCTGCGCACCATCAACTCGGCATTCAACGCGCTTTCCAACTCGCGAATCGAATGCGTGACGGCCGGTTGCGTCACGCCAAGCTCGCGCGCGGCGGCACGCAGACTGCGATGATGGGCGGCAGCGACGAACGCTTGCAGTTGTTGGAGCTTCATAGGGTAATCACGTATATAAAGCTTGTTAATCGGGGTGAAAAAAACAGCATCTTATTCGAACAAAACGGCGTGGCTATAGTGCTTGCCTGTTGGCCGCGTGACGCGGTGTGAATTCCCATGGAGCGATAGATGAGCGAAGCTGCGCGTTTTACCGAAGTGTCCGACCTGGCGCCTGCAACCGAGAGCCTGCGCGAGATCCGCCATCACATCCATCACCATCCGGAGCTTGCCTACGAGGAAGTGCAAACCGGCGCACTGGTCGCTGAGAAGCTCGAACAATGGGGCTGGCAGGTCACGCGCGGGGTCGGTCAAACCGGCGTGGTGGGCACGCTGAAGGTAGGCAGCGGCACGCGCAGCATCGGCATTCGCGCCGATATGGACGCGCTGCCGATCATCGAGCAAACCGGTTTGCCGTATGCGAGCGGCACGCACGGCAAGATGCACGCATGCGGCCACGACGGCCACACGACGATGCTGCTCGGCGCCGCACAGCACCTTGCCTCCACGCGCAATTTCTCGGGCACCGTGCATCTGTACTTCCAGCCGGCCGAAGAGAGCGGCATCGACAGCGGCGCGATGAAGATGATCAACGACGGCCTGTTCGAGCGCTTCCCATGCGACGCCGTGTTCGGTTTGCACAACCATCCGGGTGAGGAGCCGGGGGTGATGCTGTTCCGCAAGGGGCCGTTCATGTCGGCGGGCGACAAGGCGATCATCACGATCGAAGGCGTCGGCGGCCATGCGGCGCGTCCGCATCTGACGGTCGATCCGGTGGTGGTGGCGGCGAGCATCGTGATGGCGTTGCAGACGATCGTCGCGCGTAACGTGGACCCATCGCAGCCGGCGGTGGTGACGGTCGGCTCGATGCATGCGGGCACCGCGAACAACGTGATCTCGAGCAGCGCGAGGCTGGAATTGAGCGTGCGTTCGTTCAGCCCCGAAGTGCGCACGCTGCTGAAAAAACGCATTACCGAACTCGCCGAAAGCCAGGCCGCGAGCTATGGCGGCAAGGCGGTAGTGGAGTACATCGAAGGCTATCCGGTAGTAGTCAATTCGGATGCCGAAACGGAATTCGCGGTGAAGGTAGCGCGCGAGCTGGTCGGTGACGACAAGGTGGTCGAGCAGACCGACATCCTGATGGGTAGCGAAGATTTCGCCTTCATGCTGCAAAAACGGCCCGGCACATTCTTGCGGATCGGCAACGGGGCGGGCGAAGACGGCTGCATGGTGCACAACCCGCATTACGACTTCAACGACCGTAATTTGCCGGTCGGTGCGGCGTTCTGGACGCGGCTGGTGGAGCGGTATCTGGGGCAATGAAGGGCCTGAGGCGCCAATGAGCTGCCGATGAGCATGCATTGAGTTCGCACCGCCAGCCCTATAACGATAACGATGAGGAAGACCTGCGATGAACGCCACAACGGATGCGAGCCGCGCCATCGACACCACCCGAACCACCAGCCGCGGAGCAATTGCGGCAGCGGTGATCGGTAACTGGCTCGAGTTTTTCGACTTCACCGTGTACGGTTTTTTTGCCGTGATCATCGGTAAGCTGTTTTTCCCCTCTGCGGATCCAACGACCTCGCTGCTGTTGTCCGTGGCGACTTTCGCGGCAGGTTTCATCACGCGGCCGCTCGGCAGCGTGCTGCTCGGCGTGTATGCAGACCGCAAAGGCCGCAAGGCGGCGCTCAACCTGACCATCATGCTGATGGCGGTGAGCACCGGCATGATCGCGATTGCCCCGACGTATGCGCAGATCGGTCTCGCCGCGCCGCTGCTGATCGTGCTGGCGCGTCTCGTGCAAGGCTTCTCTCAGGGCGGCGAGTTCGGCGCGGCGACGTCCACCTTGCTGGAACAGGGCGGCGGCACGCGGCGTGGTTTTCGCGCCAGTTGGCAACTGGCGACGCAAGGTGGCGCGGCGCTCATGGGTTCAGGCATTGCGGCGGCGCTCTCGGCCGCAATGCCTAAGGAGTCGCTGGAAAGCTGGGGCTGGCGTATTCCGTTTCTGATCGGCGTGCTGATCGCGCCGGTCGGCATGTATCTGCGCCGACGTCTCGCGGACGATCCCGCAGGCGCGCACAGCCACGCTATTGAACGCGGCGTGCTGCACGAACTCTTCACCGAGCATCTGCGTCCGCTGTTGCTGATTACGCTCACGGTGATGGGCGGCACCGTCTCGACCTACATCCTGACCTTCTACATGCCGACCTATGCGATCCACACGCTCGGTCTGCCGATGTCGCTGTCGATGCTGGTCGGCGTTGCGTCGGGTTTCGTCATGCTCGTCACGTGTCCGTTGTTCGGCATGCTGTCCGATCGTATCGGCAGCCGTAAGCGGCCGATTCTGTTCGGGCGTGGCGTCCTGGTGTTGCTACTGTTTCCGGCCTTCATGCTGATCGACCGCTTTCCGCAGTTGCCCGTCATCATGTCCCTGACCGCGCTGATGCTACTGTTCTACTCGATGGGATCGGCGTCGGAATTCGCCTTAATGTGCGAGTCGTTCCCGCGGCGCGTGCGGGCCACCGGCATTTCGATCGCCTACGCGCTGAGTGTGTGCGTATTCGGTGGCACCGCGCAACTGGTTGCGACGTGGCTGATCAAACTGACGGGCAGCAAACTGGCGCCGGCTGGATATGTGGCCGCGTGCGTGGTGGTGTCGTTGATCGCGGTGTCGCTGCTGAAAGAGACGGGGGATAAGCCGATTGATTGACCTGTAACGTCGCCATGGCGGCGCCTCGCATTTGAAGGATGACGGACGCGCGTACGAGAAACGCGCGCCTCGATCGAAGGCGCCCGCGTGCACTCAACCGCGCCGGGCCACCATCTCCGACACCGTCTGCGCGGCCTGCTGCAGCGGCTCCAGAAACGCCTTCACCATCTGTTTGGCCGAATTGCGCTGAGCGTTGCCGCTGATGTTCATCGCCGCGATCACACGCCCTTGCCGGTTGCGAATCGGCGCGGACAGCGAAATCAAACCGCCTTCCAACTCCTGGTCAACAATCGCCCACCCTTGACGGCGCACCTGCGCAATCAGCTTTTTCAGCTCTTCCTTGTCGGTCACCGTGCGCGGCGTGTGCGCATAGAGCGGCGCTGAATTCAGGGTCGCCTCGAGCGTTTCGTCGTCGAGCGCGGCCAGCAGCACGCGGCCCATCGACGTGCAATACGCCGGCAGGCGGCTGCCGATCGACAGGTTGATGGTCATGATCTTGTGCGTCGGCACGCGCAGCACGTAGACGATCTCGGTGCGGTCGAGCACGGCCGCCGAGCAACTCTCGTGAACCTGCGCCGACAGATTTTCCATCACTGGTTCAGCGAGATTCCAGAACGGCATGGAGGTCAGATACGCGAAACCGAGGTCGAGAATCTTCGGCGTGAGGCGGAACAGGCGTCCTTCGGCCTCGACGTAGCCGAGTGTCTGCAGGGTCAGCAGAATGCGGCGCGCGCCGGCGCGTGTCAGGCCGGTGGCGGCGGCCACGTCGGTGAGCGTCTGTTCGGGGCGGGCGGCATTGAACGCGCGAATCACCGAGAGGCCTCGCGCGAACGACTGCACATACGAGTCGCCCGGCTTGTCCGAAGCCGGTTCGGCGCTGACGGGAACGGCAGAAGACGGCGGCAGGGCTTTGCTCATGGGCCTTGAAGAATGCGTTCGAAGAAGGGCGTATAGCGTTCGCGCGATCCGGCCGGCGCGATGCGGTGCAAAGGCGTGACGATAGCTCAAGCCTTCTGATTCGCCAACTTTGCCCGCTTCTGCCCTCCGGCCGCCGCGCTTGAAATCAGCGCTGTTAGAGATGCCTAAGCCATTGATTATATAAATAATTCGTCGGGTAGGATGACGTGGCCCTCGCTGCAAGTAAAGGTGGCCTGAGCGAGCCACGTTGCCCGAGTGCTCGCATGCCGGCCGCCGAAGTCCACCAGCGGCGAGTTAAACGCTAACCCGCCTTTTGCGCGCCGTCGTCCCGGTGATGATCGGCTGCGAGGAACATATACATTGCAGGTACCACGAACAACGTAAAGAGCGTGCCGATCGACAGCCCCGTAAAGATCACGAGTCCCATTGCATTGCGGCCCGCGGCGCCCGCTCCCGAGGCGACCACGAGCGGCACGACGCCCAGCACCATCGCCGCGGTGGTCATCAGAATCGGGCGCAGCCGTACGGCCGCTGCTTCTTCCTGGGCTTCGCGCTTCGACTTACCGGCGTGCTGCAGTTCGTTGGCGAACTGGACGATCAGGATGCCGTGTTTGCTGACGAGCCCCATCAGCGTGACGAGCCCGACCTGCGTGTAGATGTTCAGCGTCGTCAAGCCGATGTTGATGAAGATGAGCGCGCCGAACAGCGCCATGGGTACCGAAACCAGGATCACGATCGGGTCACGGAAGCTTTCGAATTGTGCGGCAAGCGCGAGGAACACGATGATCGTCGCGAGCATCAGCGTGATGACGAAGCCGCCCGATTCCTGCACGAACTGCCGCGACTGGCCCGAGTAGTCCGCTGCATAGCCTGCCGGTGCGACCTGGCTGGTCGCCTTGCGCAGAAAATCGAGCACCTCGCCTTGCGACACGCCCGGCACGATCACGCCTGAGATCGTCGCCGAGTTGAGTTGCTGGAAATGGTTGATCGATTCCGGCACGACATTGTGTTCGAGATGCGCAATCGTCGAAGCTGGAATGACACTGCCGTCCGGCGTGCGCAGGTAGTAATCGAGCACCTGTGAAGGATTCAGGCGGTCGGTCTGCAAGACCTGCGGAATCACCTTGTACGAGCGCCCGGCGATCGAGAAGTAGTTGACATAGCCGCCGCCGAGCGCCGACCCGAGCGCTTGCCCGACATCGCTCTGCGAGAGCCCGAGCGAGGCGACCTTGTCGCGGTCGACCACGAGCGTGGCTTCCGGTTTATCGAGTTTGAGATCGCTGTCGACGAAGAAAAACATCCCGCTCTCGCGGGCTTTTTGCAGGACCGCCTGCGAAACTTCATTGAGGTTTTCGAAAGGCTCGGTGGTGCTGATGACGAACTGCACCGGCAAACCCTGCGAGCCCGGCAGCGGCGGAAACTGGAACGCCGCGACGCGCGCCCCTGAAATCTGATTCCATTTCTGCTGCAATTCCTGCTGCAAGACGGCAGCGCTCTTGCTGCGCTGGTCCCACGTCTTGAACAGCACACCGCCGATCCCCTGGTTGAGCGTCGGCGCACCCGTGAGCTGGAACATCTGCGCGTATTCAGGCAGCGCTTTGGAGATATCGAACACCTGGTCCGCATACGTCTGCATCTGCTGGATGGTCGCGTTCGGCGGCCCCTGGATTTGCGACAGGACGATCCCCTGATCCTCCTCCGGCGCGAGTTCCGCTTTCGACGTCATGAACAGATAGACCGTGCCGCAGAGCAGCAGCGCGCCCATCACGGTGAACACGGGCCAGGTGTCGAGCGTCGCGTGCAGCAGACGGCCGTAGCCACGATGGATGCGTTCGAACTGGCGGTCGACGAAACGCGCGAAGCGCCCCGACTCCTGTTCCGCGCGGAAGAAGCGCGAGCACATCATCGGCGACAAGGTCAGCGCGATCACACCGGACACCGTCACCGCGCCGGCGAGCGAGAAGGCGAACTCGGTGAAGAGCGCGCCCGTCAGGCCGCCCTGAAAACCGATCGGCACATACACGGCGATCAGCACGACGGTCATGGCGAGGATCGGTCCGCCGAGTTCGCGCGCGGCGATCAGCGCGGCATCGAAGGGCGCCTTGCCTTCCTCCTTCATGTGACGATCGACGTTTTCGACGACGATGATCGCATCGTCCACGACGAGCCCGATCGCGAGTACGAGCGCGAGCAGTGTCAGCAGATTGATCGAATAGCCGAGCAGCTGCATCACGAAGAACGTGCCGACGAGCGACAACGGCATCGCGATCAGCGGCACGATGACCGCGCGGAAACTGCCGAGGAACAGGAAGATCACCGCCGTGACGATCAGCAGCGCTTCGACCAGCGTCTTGATCACCTCGTCGATCGCCGTGTTGACGAAATCGGTCGCGTCATAAACGATCTCCCCCGTCATGCCGGTCGGAAACTGCTTCTGCAGCCCGGGAAACACGGCCTTCACGCGTTTGGCGACGTCGAGGATATTGGCGTCCGGCGCGACCTTGATGCCGATGAACACCGAGCGCTTGCCGCTGAACGCGACGTTGAAGTCGTAGCTGTCGGCGCCGAGCACGACGTTCGCGACGTCTTCGAGGCGCACGATCGCGCCGTTTTTCTGCTTGATGACGAGTTGCTTGAAGTCGTCGACGGTATGCAGGTCCGTGCCCGCATTCAGGTCGACACTGACCATTTGGCCTTTCGTCGTGCCGAGTGTCGCGAGGTAGTTGTTGTTGCCGAGCGCCGTGAAGACATCGGTTGCCGTCACGCCGTGCGCGGCGAGCCGCGCCGAATCAAGCCACGCGCGCAACGCGAACTGCCGGCCGCCGAGTATTTCGGCGGTCTGCACACCTTCGATCGAATCGAGCTTGGGCTTGATGACGCGCAGCAGATAATCCGTAACGTTGTTGCTGGGCAGCACGTCGCTGTAGAAACCCATGTACATCGCGTCGGTGGTCTGCCCGGTCTCTACCGTCAGCACCGGCTGCTGTGCTTGCGGCGGCAACTGGTTGCGCACCGAGCCGATCTGCGTGTTGATTTCGGTCAGCGCGCGGTTCGCGTCATAGTTCAGGCGCAGTGTCGCGGTAATGGTCGAGACGCCGGTGCTGCTCGTCGACGACATATAGTCGATGCCTTGCGCCTGGGCGATCGCCGCTTCGAGCGGCTGCGTAATGAAACCGGCAATGGTGTCGGCGTTCGCGCCATAGTAGGCGGTGCTGATCGTCACGACGGCGTTTTCGGTTTGCGGATACTGGCTGACTTTCAGGGTGGCCAGCGCGCGCAGTCCGAGCACGAGAATCAACAGGCTGACCACCGATGCAAGCACGGGCCTTCGGATAAAGAGATCGGTGAATGTCATCGCGCGGTCTCTCTATTGTTCCTGCGGCGTCGGATTCGCATTGTCCGACGGCTGCACGCTGTTGTTGATGATGAGCGGCGTGCCGTTCTTGAGCTTGAGTTGCCCGCTCGTCACGACCTGCGTACCGGCGTCGACACCTTTAAGGATTGCAACCTGATCGCCGCGCGTGGGCCCTGGCGTGACGAACACCTGCT
The DNA here is from genome assembly GCF_046030355.1 of Paraburkholderia caffeinilytica. Lineage (GTDB taxonomy): Bacteria > Pseudomonadota > Gammaproteobacteria > Burkholderiales > Burkholderiaceae > Paraburkholderia > Paraburkholderia caffeinilytica_B. Next base: position 245,173 of record NZ_JAQQCQ010000003.1, on the reverse strand, counting down.
GTGCGACGGGCAGTGTCTTGCCCTGCGCGTTGGCCTGCGTGCCCGGTTTGACGACGAACACCGTTGCGCCATAGGGGTTGTAGGTGATGGCCGTTTGCGGCAGCGTCAGATAGCGCTGTTCGGCGCCCGCGTCGATTTTCACATTCGCGTACATGCCCGGCAGCAGCTTGCGCTCATGATTGTCCACGCTGGCTTCGATCTGCACGTTGCGCGTGGCGCTGTCGACTTTCGGACTCAGCGACTGGATCTTGCCCACGAACGTCTGCCCGCTAAATGCGTTGGTGTCGACCACGATAGTCTGGCCGATCGCGAGCTGGCCGAGTTGCTGTTGCGGCAGGTAGAAATCGGCGTAGATCGGATCGATTGCTTGCAGCGTGACGATCGCATCGCCCGGATTGATGTATTGGCCGGGATTGATGGTGGTGATGCCGAGGCGGCCCGCAAACGGCGCGCGGATGGTTTTCTTGTCGACGAGCGCGGCCTGTTGCGCGACTTGCGCCTTCTTGCCCTTCAGGTCGGCGGCGTCCGCGTCGAGTTGCGCCTTGGCGATCGCCTTGATGTCGTACTGCGCCTTGTCGCGCGTGTAGACCGTCTGCGCGAGTTCTGCCGCGGCCTGGAGCGACTGCAGCAGCGCCACGTCGCTGTCGGCATTGAGTCTGACGAGCACTTGCCCGGCTTTCGCTTCCTGCCCCGAGCTGAACGCCACCTCGCGCACGAGGCCCGCGACTTCGGTGGTGACGTCGACGCCGCGCACGGCGCGCAGGCTGCCGACCGCCGCAAGCTGCGGCTGCCACGACTGATAGCCGGCGACGACCGCCGAAACGGTGGCGGGCGGCGCCGCGTTGCCGGCCATGAACTTGGCGAACATATACGAGCGGAACTGGTTGAAGCCGACGAGCGCGGCCAGCAGCAGGCCGACACAGATCAGCATGATTACCATCCGCTTCGTCATCGGTTTTCTTTCGGTCATCGTGTTGTCCTTGCACGGCATTGGGCGAAGCGCCGGACCTTGCATGCCTTCGTTTCTGATTGCGTATGTTGCAAAGAGCGGTGCAGCGAGTGTTTTGCCGGGTTGCGTCAACGTGTCGTTGCGTCAATGCGTCAATGCGTCGTTGTGGCAGCGGCCGGCGCGGCGGCATTCCACCAGCCGCCACCCAGCGCCTGGAAGAGGGCCGCCGTGTCGGCGTAGCGGGACGCCTGCGCCTGCGCGAGACTCACCACCGTTTGCAGATACTGGCGTTGGGCATCGAGAAGCGCCAGATAACTCACGCCGCCGACGCGATACTGCCCGCGCGTGAGTTCCAGTGAATCGCTGGCGGAGCGCCAGGCATCCGTCTGCGCTTTCAGGCCGGTCGCGTCGTGATCGAGCGCGCGCAGCGAGTCCGCGACGTTCTGGAATGCCAGCAGCACCGTTTCACGATATTGCGCATCGGCCTGCTCGTACGCCGCTTCGGCGGCGCGCTTCTGCGCGCTCAGTTGTCCGCCGTGAAAGACCGGTTGCAGCAGGCCGGCGCCCAGGCTCCAGATCGTGCTGCCGGCCTTGAACACCTGCGCCGGTGTCAGGGCTTCGGCGCCGTAGCTGGCGGACAGCGTGATCTGCGGATACATCGCCGCGGTCGCTACGCCGATTTGCGCGCTGGCCTGGTGCAGTACGGCGTCGGCAGCGAGGATGTCGGGCCGCTGCTGCACCAGTGCCGACGGCAGGCTCACAGGCAGCGTCTCGGGCAACGAAAACATTTCGAGCCTGAATTCAGGCAACGTGGCGTCGCTGGGCAGTTTGCCGGCCAGCACGGCGAGCTGATGGCGCACCTGGTCGAGTTGTTGTTGCAGTGGCGGCAGCGTGGCGCGAGTTTGCGCCAGGAGAGTTTGCTGCGCGAGCACCGCCGTGCGGCCCACGCCCCCCAGTTCGAACTGCTTGCCGAGTACGCCCAGTTGCTCGTCTTCTTCCGCGGCGATTCGCCCGGTTGCTTCGATCTGCGCGCGCAGCGACGCTTCCCTGACGGCGGCGGTCACGATGTTGGCGGACATCGCGAGATAGGCGGCCTGCAACTGGAAACGCTGGTAATCGATTTGCGCGTGCAACGCTTCGAGTTCGCGCCGTGCGCCGCCGAACACGTCGAGTTTGTACGACACGTTCACTGACGCGTTGTAGAGATTGAACTCATCGATCACGCCGGGCTCGCCGAACGCAATGCCGTTCAGTTTTTCGCGCGTGGCGCCTAGTTGAGCGTCGACGCTGGGCAGAAGGGTGCCGCCGGCTTGCGCCGAGAAGTTTTCGCGCGCCTGCCGCAATGCGGCTTGCGCCGCGGCGATGTTTGGACTGTTGACGAGCGCCTGGCGGATCAGCGCGTCGAGCGGTTCGCAATGAAAGAGCGCCCACCAGGCGGCGGGAATGTCCTGTCCCGGCACAAAGCGCTGCGGCAAGCCGGCGGCCCCTGGAGAAGAGGCTGTTTGGTCGGGCAGCGGCGCGGCGGTGTAGGTGTCGGTAGCGGGTGCGGGGGGCGTGCGGTAGTTCGGGCCGACCATGCAGCCGGCGACTGCGGCGCAGCCGCATAACGCGACGCATAGGCGCCGCTGCCGGACAATACGCTGGATAACGTCGATCATCGATCCACCTTATGCCGCCTGCGTTTAACTTGAACGAAGGAGCGGACGCGGATAGTCAGGCAACGTGAACTTTTAATGTTTCGTTTCCTGACGCCGGAATTTATATCACGCGGGACATATCTACGCTTAGCCTAGCATGGCCGATCGCTGCGCTTGCGCACGAGATCACGTAGTCGGTGCGCCTGCACCCGGCTCGCGAAGCCGTCGCTTTTTCGATGAAAGCATTGAACCCGGTGTGGATGTCGCCGGGACATCCGAATCAAAGAGGTCGCTTCGATTCTCGCCTTCGACTCCTCCTTTAGCCGCCGCGACCACGCCCGAAAAGCTTAGGGTTTGCATGGATGCAGTCAATGCTCCAAATTTGTATGATGACCCTACAACATGATCCATTGGGGCGTCCGTGTTCGACAAGATTCCTGTCCGTGCACTGAGCGATACCGTCGCGCAGCAGTTGCTCAAGCAGATCGACAAAGGCGCCTTCGCGCACGTCGGCAAGCTGCCGACCGAGGCCGTGCTGGCGCAGCAGTTTGGCGTGAGCCGCACGGTCATTCGCGAGGCGATTTCGCGGCTGAAGAACGAGGGGGTGGTCGAACCGCGCCAGGGCAGCGGGGTGTTCATCGCCGCCCACGGCACGATCAGGCCGCTGCGCATCGACTATGCAGAAGCGGTGGAAGCGGGCTCGGTGCTGCAAATCCTCGCGCTACGGCGGGCAATCGAGGCGGAAGTCGCCTCGGAAGCCGCCATGCGCCGCAGCGACGCTGACATGATCTCGATCGACACCGCCCTTGCGAGGATCGACGAAGCGGTGGCCGAAGGCGAGAACGGCGTCGCCGAAGATGTCGCTTTCCACCGCGCAATCGCCGCGGCTACCGGCAATCCGTATTTCCTCAAGACGCTCACCTTCCTGAATCAGTACCTCGAAGCCGGCACCCAGGTCACCCGTCGCAACGAAGCGCTACGCGACGATTTCTCGCGTCAGGTGCGTGAAGAACATGTGGCCATTGTTGCGGCGATCCGGGCTGGTGATCCGACGGCGGCGCGTGACGCGGCGAGCGCCCATATGAACAACGCGGCACGGCGACTCGCGGAAGCGGGCATTTGTTGAGCCGAGCTGAACGGGATCGGGGCGCTCACGGCTAATCAATGTAGAGGTCAGGCATGTCCAGAAATGTTGGTGTTATCGGTCTCGGAGCGATGGGCATGGGCGTCGCGCGCTCGCTGCTGGGCGCGGGTTTTCAGGTCCATGCGTGCGATCTGCGCAACGAAATCCTGCAAGCGTTCGTGGCGGCCGGTGGTATCGGCTGTGCGTCGCCGGCCGAGCTGGGTGCGCAATGCGAGGTAGTCGTCACGCTGGTCGTGAATGCGGCCCAAACCGAAACAGTGCTGTTCGGCGCGCAAGGCGCGGTCGCCGCGATGAAACCCGGCAGCGTGGTGATTGCGAGCGCGACCGTGGCGCCTGACTTCGCGATCGAACTCGGCAAACGTGTCGAAGCGGCCGGTTTGCAGATGCTCGACGCGCCGGTGTCCGGCGGCGCGGCGCGCGCCGCGTCCGGCGAAATGACGATGATGACGTCCGGCCCGGACGCTGCCTATGCCGCATGCGAGGACGTGCTGGCCGCGATGGCGGGCAAGGTCTATCGGCTGGGGCCGGCGCACGGCGCGGGTTCGAAGGTGAAGATCATCAATCAGCTGCTGGCCGGCGTGCATATCGCCGTGGCCGCCGAGGCGATGGCGCTCGGTTTGCGCGAAGGCGTCGATCCCGATGCGCTGTACGAAGTCATCACGCATAGTGCGGGCAATTCGTGGATGTTCGAGAACCGCGTGCCGCATATTCTCAGTGGCGATTACACGCCGCTCTCGGCAGTCGATATCTTCGTGAAAGATCTCGGCCTGGTGCTCGATACCGCGCGCCGCTCGAAATTCCCGTTGCCGTTGTCGGCGGCGGCGCATCAGATGTTCATGATGGCGTCGAGCGCGGGACATGGCGGCGAGGACGATGCCGCGGTGATCAGGATCTTCCCCGGCATTGACTTGCCGCCGGCGAAGTAAGCGCGGAGCGTGCCATGACCACTCCGTCCAGACGCGCGCTGCTCGGCTGCATCGCCGACGATTTCACCGGCGCCACCGATCTCGCCAACATGCTGGTGCGCGGCGGCATGCGCACGGTGCAAACCATCGGCGTGCCCGCGTCGAACGATGTTATTGAAGCCGATGCGCTGGTCGTCGCGCTGAAGTCACGCACGATTCCCGCTGCCGACGCGGTCGCGCAATCGCTCGCCGCACTCGACTGGTTGCTCGCCCAAGGATGCCGCCAGTTCTTTTTCAAATACTGCTCGACCTTCGATTCGACCGACGCCGGTAACATCGGTCCGGTTACGGATGCCTTGCTCGACGCATTGTCCATTGACGCTGGCGCGACGGCGTTCACGATTGCCTGTCCGGCGTTTCCCGAGAACGGCCGCACGATCTATCGCGGTTATCTGTTCGTCGGCGATGCGTTGCTGAACGAATCGGGTATGGAAAACCATCCGCTGACGCCGATGCGCGACGCGAACCTCGTGCGCGTGCTGCAGCGGCAGACCGGATCGAAAGTCGGCCTCGTGCGTTACGACACCGTGGCAAAAGGCGTGTCGGCGGTACGCGAATCGTTCACTGCACTAGGCGGCGACGGCGTGCGAATGGCGATTGCCGACGCGGTGTCGGACGCGGATCTATACGTGCTCGGCGAGGCGTGTGCCGACCTCACGCTAATCACTGGCGGCTCCGGCATCGCGCTAGGTTTGCCCGCCAATTTCCGCCGCGCCGGTTTGCTCGCGGCAGGCAACGATGCCGCGCAATTGCCGCGCGTCGAAGGATTGTCGGCGGTGCTGGCTGGCAGCGCCTCGAAAGCGACCAACGCGCAAGTGGCGCTCTGGCGCGAAACACGGCCCGCGTTTCGCATCGATCCGTTGGCGGCGGCACGTGGCGAACCGGTAGTCGAGCAGGCGCTGGCTTTTGCGCAACAGTACCTGGATAAAGCCGAGCCCATGTTGATCTACGCCACCGCCACGCCCGACGAAGTCAAAGCGGTGCAACGCGAACTCGGCGTCAACGAAGCGGGACATCTGGTCGAATCCACACTGGCGTCGATCGCACGAGGTTTGCGCGAACGCGGCGTGCGCAAGTTCGTAGTGGCGGGCGGCGAAACCTCGGGCGCGGTGGTTCAGGCGCTCGGCGTGCATACGCTGCGGATCGGTGCGCAGATCGACCCCGGTGTGCCCGCTACCGCGACGCCGGATGCCGAGCCGCTCGCACTCGCATTGAAATCCGGCAACTTCGGCGCGCTCGACTTTTTCGAAAAGGCGCTGCGTCACCTCGAAGGAGCCGCACAATGACCGGCACGCCCGCACTTCACACGACGAACGAAGCACGCGTGCGCGAAGAAATTTGCGTGACCGGTGCAAGTCTCTATCAGCGCGGCTATACGGTGGGCAGCGCGGGCAATATCAGCGCGCGCCTCGACGACGGCTGGTTAATCACGCCTACCGATGCCTGCCTTGGCCGGCTCGATCCAGCCGATATCGCCAAGGTCGATTTCGACGGTCATAGGGTGTCGGGCGGCAAGCCATCGAAAACGCTGGCGCTGCATCAGGGCATCTATGCACGCAACGGCGAGGCGCGTGGCATCGTCCACACGCATTCGACTCATCTGGTTGCGTTGACGCTCGCCGGCGTATGGCGCGACGACGATGTTCTGCCGCCGATCACGCCGTACTACGTGATGAAAGTGGGCCACGTCCCCCTGATTCGTTATAAGCGCCCCGGTGACCCGCAAGTAGCCGGGCAGATCGCCGCGCTCGCGGATACCGTTCGTGCGGTTTTGCTCGAGCGCCTCGGCCCGGTGGTGTGGGATCGTTCAGTGGCGCAGGCGTCGTATGCGCTTGAGGAACTCGAAGAGACCGCCCGCCTGTGGCTGATGACAAATCCGCGGCCCGCGCCGCTCGACGACGCGGCGCTCGAAGAACTTCGGACGGTGTTCGGCGCGCGTTGGTAGACGTCGGCAAAAGCAACGCCAGGTGGCGCTGCCACGCTGGCAGCTTGAACCTGTTTCGGATGATCGGTGTGATTGCAGCCTGGCTCAAGGAGATGAAACCAGTCAATTGCGAAATCGAAATCTTGCGCGCGAAGCCCTGCATTTGTGGCAGCTTGCGCGCGCAGAACCCAACCGAGCCCAACCGAACTGAATTGAACTGTTTAAGGAGTTGCCGCCATGCCTCGCTTCGCCGCTAACCTGACCATGATGTACAACGAGCACGCGTTCCTGGACCGTTTCGCCGCTGCGGCAAAAGACGGCTTCAACGCAGTCGAATTTCTATTCCCCTACGATTTCCGTGCCGGAGAAATCAAGGCGCGGCTCGACGCGAATGGTCTGACTCAGGCGCTCTTCAATGCGCCGCCCGGCGACTGGGCCGCGGGCGAACGCGGCATTGCTTCGCTGCCGGGTCGCGAAGACGAATTTCGCCGCGGCATTGAAACCGCCCTCGATTACACGCGTGTGCTCGGCAATCGCAAACTGCATGTGATGGCCGGTTTGATCGGTGCGGATCAGCCGCGGGCGAAGCATCGTGAGGTATATCTGAAGAACCTCGCCTATGCCGCCAAGACCGCGCAGGAGGACGGCATTACCGTCGTGATCGAGCCGATCAATACGCGCGATATGCCGGGCTTCTTTCTGAACCGCCAGGACGACGCGCAGGCGATTTGCGCGGAAGTGGGCGCGCCGAATCTCAAGGTGCAGTTCGATTGCTATCACTGCCAGATCGTTGAAGGCGACCTTGCGATGAAACTCAAGCGCGATATGGCAGGCATCGGCCATATTCAGGTCGCGGGCGTGCCGGAGCGTCACGAGCCCGATATCGGCGAGCTGAATTATCCGTATCTGTTCGATCTGATCGACACGCTGGGCTACGACGGCTACATCGGTTGCGAATACCGGCCGCGCGCCGGCACGTCGGCCGGACTCGGCTGGCTCAGGCCGTATCTGAACGCCGCCCGCTAACCAGAACAAAACAAGGACAAAGCCCATCATGAAAGTACTGATTACCGGCGGCGCGGGTTTTCTCGGCCAGCGTCTCGCGCGCGAACTATTGGCGCGCGGTTCGGTGAAGGATGAGCATGGCAAGCCGCAAGCGATTACCGAACTGGCACTGCTCGACGTGGTGCAGGGAAGCGATTTCGGCGACAACCGCGTGCGTACAGAAGTGGGCGATATCGCCGAGCGCAACGTGTTCGAGCGCGTGATCGACGGCAGGACATCCGCCATCTTTCATCTTGCCGCGATAGTGAGCGGACAGGCCGAGGCGGATTTCGATCTCGGCATGCGTATCAATCTGGACGCATCGCGCCTGCTGCTGGAAATTTGCCGGCAACGTGGGCACACTCCGCGCGTGGTGTTCACGAGTTCAGTGGCTGTGTACGGCGGCAACCTGCCCGAGGTCGTGCAAAACGACACCGCACTGAATCCGCAATCGTCGTACGGCGCGCAGAAGGCGATCGCGGAGTTGTTGCTCAACGATTACACGCGGCGGGGTTTTGTCGACGGCCGGGTGTTGCGGCTGCCCACCATTAGCGTGCGTCCGGGTAAGCCGAATGCGGCGGCGTCGTCGTTCGCGAGCGGCATCATTCGTGAGCCGTTGAACGGCGAAACGGCGGTGTGCCCGGTAGCGGGCACGACGCGTTTGTGGCTGCTGTCACCGCGCAAGGCCATCGAAAGCCTGATCGGCGGACTCGAACTCGATTCCGCTGCGCTCGGCAGCCAGCGCGTGCTGAATCTGCCGGGGATTTCGGTGAGCGTCGACGAGATGGTGGCCGCGCTGCGCGAAGTGGCAGGGGACGAGACCGCGAAGCGGATCGTGTGGGAGCCGGATGCGCGGGTGGAGAAGATCGTCGGCAGTTGGCCGGGGCAGTGGGACACCTCGCGTGCCGAACGGCTCGGATTGACCGGCGACCGCAGCTTCGCCGACGTGATTCGCAGTTATATCGCGGACGAAGGTATTCAGGTTCGTTGACAACGCGCGTGTTGGGGCCGGTATTTCAGCCGCATCCCGGACAGCGGCACGACCCAAAAGCCTCGTGCCGGCAGGCGTAAGCGCACACTTGCCGGCATGAGCGCATCAAACTTCAGACCTTTTGGCGGGTCATGGCCGAACGCCATCGGCCTGCAGATATTCCCTGGTTCGAGGCTGGCTTTGCTTGACATGGTTTCGCGCACACGCCTATTATCGAGTCCAGGTTGTTCGATATATGACCTTGTGTTCGTATAAAGAACAAATGGCTGCGATCCTGAGCCCATCGTTCATTATCCTGCGCTAAGCTGATCGGTCGCGACGGCTGCCATGTGACCGTTCCCGTTGCATCAGCCGGGTCGATGTCGCACGGTATCCAGCGCGCGCCAGACACAAGCGGCCAGCGCCGCTCACGGCTATCCGCCAGCGGCGCGGCGCATGCAGTTCACCAACTGGAGACATCACATGACCGAAGCATTCCTGTGCGACGCGATTCGCACCCCTATCGGCCGCTATGCGGGTTCGCTGTCGTCGGTACGCGCCGACGATCTGGGCGCGGTGCCGCTCAAAGCGCTGATGGAGCGCAACAAGGACGTCGACTGGAACGCGATCGACGACGTGATCTACGGTTGCGCGAACCAGGCCGGTGAAGACAACCGCAACGTTGCGCGCATGTCGTTGTTGCTGGCCGGTTTGCCGCAAGCTGTGCCGGGCTCGACGGTAAACCGCCTGTGCGGCTCGGGCATGGACGCCGTCGGCATCGCCGCGCGCGCGATCAAGTCGGGCGAGGCCGCGTTGATGCTGGCCGGCGGCGTCGAAAGCATGAGCCGTGCGCCGTTTGTGATGGGCAAGGCCACCAGCGCGTTTTCGCGCCAGGCCGATATCTTCGACACGACGATCGGCTGGCGTTTCGTGAACCCGTTGATGAAGCAGATGTACGGTGTCGATTCGATGCCCGAGACTGGCGAAAATGTCGCCACCGACTACAAGATCAGCCGTGCCGATCAGGACGCGTTTGCGCTGCGCAGTCAGCAGAAAGCGGCGCGCGCGCAACGCGATGGCACGCTCGCGCAGGAAATCGTCGGCGTGACGATCGCGCAGAAGAAGGGCGATCCGATCACCGTCTCGCAGGACGAACACCCGCGCGAAACGAGTCTGGAAGCGCTTGCCAAACTGAAGGGCGTGGTGCGTCCGGACGGCACGGTCACGGCGGGTAACGCGTCGGGCGTGAACGACGGCGCGGCGGCGTTGCTGCTTGCCAACGAAGAAACCGCAAAGCGCTTCGGCCTCACGCCGCGTGCGCGCGTGCTGGGTATCGCGACGGCCGGCGTCGCGCCGCGCGTGATGGGCATCGGCCCGGCGCCGGCTACGCAGAAATTGCTGGCGCGCCTGAATATGACCATCAACCAGTTCGACGTGATCGAACTGAACGAAGCATTTGCCTCGCAAGGCATTGCTGTGCTGCGCGCGCTCGGCGTCGCGGACGACGACGCGCGCGTGAATCCGAACGGCGGGGCGATCGCGCTGGGCCACCCGCTTGGCATGAGCGGCGCGCGTCTGGTGACCACCGCGATGTACCAGCTGCACCGCACGCAAGGCCGTTTTGCCCTGTGCACGATGTGTATCGGCGTCGGTCAAGGCATCGCGATCGCGATCGAACGTGTGTAATGGTTTAGCGCTTGTGCAGGGATGCGTTACAGCGTCTTGAGTGTCGACGTTTCGCTGATGGCGCTGCACTGGCCGCATGATGAACAGCCCCTTCGCTCCGGCGACGGGGCTGTTTTATTTTGCGCGGCGCATGAATTCACTGGCCATTGAATGGGTGTTTAATCGATGTTAATTTAGCTTCTCATTGCGTTGCGGCAAATGCCCTTGATAAAAATAAAAATATCGGACTGTCATGCAGTATGTATTTAATGCTTTATGCATGGCATGTATCGTCGCTCTATATGGATGGCCCGGCGGGGTAAGGCCGAACGGCCAATCGGCCACTCCCTTTGCGACGCCGCGCTGCGGCAGCTTGCAATATGCCGTCCGCTGATTTGAGAAGCGCAATATAAATAATCGTAGCTTCTTGTCAGCCATGTACAATCATTGCGCCGTACCCATTTAGTCATTGTCAGTCTGAAGCCGTATGCATTCGTGGCGTTAATCGGCATCCTGCGGTTTCAGATCGCGTAATGCCGGATTGAACAATTTCTCGAGGAGAGCGTAAATGAAGGCAGCGACGATTGGAGCAGCGTTGATGGTAGCGGCTTTCGCCGCGGCACAACCGGCGTGGGCGCAGGATGCGATGGCCAGTGCGGCACAGGGCATTGTCAGCGCAGTGCAACCGGTACATGTGAAGGCGCGGATCGTCGGTATCGATCCGGGCAGCCGCACGCTCACGCTCCAGGGGCCGGGCGGCAATGCGGTGGTCGTGCTGGTGAGTCAGCAGGTCGCGGGCTTCGATCAACTGAAGATCGGCGATCGGGTGGATGTGCTGTACAAGAACGCGTTGCTGGTGAAGGCGGACAAAGTCACCGGTGCGGACAAGGGCATTCGTGCACGCGTCGATACGCAGGTCTATGCCCCGGCTTCGGGCGGCTTTGAATCGGCGCGTCAGATCGAAGTGCTCGCCACTGTGCAGAAGATCGATCACAAGAAGCGCCTCGTCACGCTGCGCGGCGCGTATCAGACGCAAACGCTCGAAGTCGGACCGGACGTCGACCTGAAGGGCGTCAAGGTTGGCGATACGATTCACGCGGTATTCGTTTCGGCAGCGGCCGTGCAGGTAACGCCGGAATAGATGGCGCAACCCATGTCGCGCCAGTAAGCGGCGCGTGTCCAGGCAACCTGCGTTTTAGTCATATCAGGCTCAGTCGTATCACGCAGCCGCGCAATACGGCATGACGGGTTCATCGGAACCCGCATGGCTGATCAACAAACACCCCTCATTGCAGGGGTGTTTACCTTTCAACGGTACGAACGTACGAGCATCGAGTCGCTACGGAGCCTGCTATCGGGACAGCGGTGCGCTGAGGCCCAGCCATGCGAGCCGCCCCAGCCAGCGCCTGACGAGACCACGTCGGGCAGGCAGCGCGCAACTCAACGACGCACGCGCCGTGCGTTCGCTATCCGTGCTGAGCCACACGCGTTCGCCGCGTTGCAGCCGGAACTCGTTACCCGGTTCGAGCCAATGATCGTAAGGCGAGTTGACGCGCGTGAGCCATAGACGCGCGCCCTGAACACTGAGCGTGCTGTCGGCATCGACACGCCATGTCAGCGTTGCGCCAGGCACTACGGAAAAATGTAGCACTACCTTCGGCAGACGCTCGTCCTGGTGATAGGCGGGCAGACTTGAGTCGTCATCCATGCATTGCGGGCTTGCCTGATCCATCTTGCTCTCCGTCATCGAGCCGGCGGACGGAGGCGCCCACAAAACAAAAGGCCCCTTCCGTTACCGGCGGGGCCTTTGGGTCTTGTTTGCAGATTCAGACTGCTAACGCGCACATGCTCCCAAATGCCTGCCGATGATGGCATGCATTGTTGGGTTTTTAATCGCGATTGCGATGGAGGTGTGCGTCAACATACGAATCAGTGTGCCGTTTTGTCGCAGGTGTTGTCAATAAAAAATCGCAATGGATTCAAACGACAACGCGAGGCACGCAGGGGCGGTGCGTCTTGCTTGCCGTGAGGCTGAGACGAATCTGCGCGGCGAGCGCGCTTCGCAATGCGTAACGCTTGCGGCGGGTTGCGCTGCCGGTATCGTCGCCCTGGCGTTCGGCCAGATAGCGTGCTGGCGGCGCGAGAACGAACCAGCCATTCCAGCGCGCGAGCGCCCCGCACTCGATCGATAGCCGGTCATAGTCCGCCGCCACGCGACGCTTCCTCAGGCAATAGCGCCAGTTCGCATAGATGTGCGCCTGCTTCGAGATGATGAAAGTGCCGCCCGCATCGAGAGCGGCGGCGACACATTGTGCAAGGTAAATCACCAGTACCTTCGGCCGCAGCCCGTGCCACCGTTTGGTGAGCGCGCGAAACAGCTCGCGGCCGTTGATCGAACTGTCCGGACCTTGCACGGAGCCGATGCAAAGACGCGGGCGCCGTACCTTGCCGCCCAGATAGGCGAAACTGAAGGTGCAGGAGACGATGCGCTGGTCCCGCGCATCGCGAATGCATAAGGTCCAGTCGCCTTCCTTCTGAAACTGTTCGATCGACTCGATCGACACATACCAGCGCTCGGCGCCCACTCCGAACGCCGCGATCTGCGCCGAGCCGACCGCGGCGATGCGTGCGGCGAGTTGTGGGACGCGCTGTTGTGTCAGCGTGTGATGATCGAGGCTCGCGGTGAGGCGTTCGCGCGAACTGAAGCGGGTATGAAGGAACGGCCGGTGCATGCGTTCGAGCGCGGTCGGATGACGTTGCACCAGATCGCGCAAGGGCGAAATGGCGCAGCCTTTGAGCCATACTTGCGTCGAACGCCACGACATCAGCGAGCGCAGCCATAATCGCAGGCGGCGCCAGCGATGAAACATGCCGGTGCCGGGATAGAGTGCATGAGCGGCTTGCTGAATGACCGCAAAGGACGCCATGGCTTTCGCGAACCACGGCGAGCGGGCGCGAGTCCCCTGGCTGGAAACAGTCGTCATGGCAGATCCTTGGGCTATTTCAACGAGGCGATGCTAGTGGCGGGGCGCGCGCTTCCGTGTCGAATTGCTTGCGCGTTTGTCGAGTTTTGTCGAGCATGTCGCATGATGTGCGGCGCATCCGCTATGCTGTGCGTCGAGCCGGCTCCTGCGGCTCATTGCCGGCCGCGGCCACGGCCGCGCCGTGCGATTGCGTAGGCAGAGCGGCCCCCTCGCTTGCTGGCCGCGCAGCGCGTTGCACCGTTTCCCGCCGCTATTGAAATAGTTAGCCTTGAACGATTCGTCCCATGCCATTCCGGATCCTGCTTGTCGAAGACGATGACCGCCTGTCCGCGCTGGTCGCCGGTTATCTGCGCAAACACGACTACGAAGTCGAGACCGTACTGCACGGCAACGACGCCGTGCCGGCGATTCTCAAGCGCCGCCCGGACCTGGTGATCCTCGACGTGAACCTTCCCGGCAAGGACGGATTCCAGATTTGCCGCGAGGCGCGCGAGCAATTCAACGGCGTGATCATCATGGTGACCGCGCGCGACGAGCAGTTCGACGAAGTGCTGGGCCTCGAATTTGGCGCGGACGACTACGTGCATAAGCCTGTCGAGCCACGCGTGCTGCTGGCGCGCATCAAGGCGCAACTGCGCCGCATGACCGCGCGCACGCCGGAGGCCGGCCAACCCGAGAGCTATACCTTCGGCAAGTTCGAGATCAGCCGGGCCAGCCGCACGGTCAAGTTGCCGGACGGCAGCCAGCCCGATCTGACGTCGGCCGAATTCGATTTGCTATGGGCGTTGGTAAGTTGCGCGGGTGAGGTGGTGAGCCGCGACGAGCTGATGCGGCAACTGCGCGGTATCGAGTTCGACGGCCTCGATCGCACGATCGACGGCGGCATTTCCAAGCTGCGCCGCAAGCTGCATGACGACGCCGGCACCCCGCAGCGCATCAAGACGGTACGCGGCAAGGGCTACCAGTTCAGCAAGCTGGCGTGGGATTGAAGACGCTTGCAGCGGTTGCAGTTGAGCTGCGGTTGCGGTTGCAGTTGCCGTTCGGCTGAGTCGGCCTCGCGTTCCAATTGAGTAATAGGTCGAAATATCGACCGACAAAACTCCACAAACACGGTCGCAATTCGACAGTCATGCAAGACGGAGATGCATAGCATCGCAAGCTTGTGTCATGACAGGCTGATCGATGTCCGCTCGCGTTTCTCCACTTTCCCGCCATGCCGTGTTGATGATTCATGGCCTGGGCGGCACACGTCATGATTTCGGCGCGCTCGACCGCAAGTTCGAGCAGATCGGCTGCGACGTGCATCTGCCGTCGCTGCCGGGCCACGGCTCGAACCCTGACGCGTTGAGCCGCGTGACGTTGAGCGACTACATGCAATTGCTGAGCCGCACGTACCGCGAATTGCTTGAGCGTTATGAGCGGGTCGATGTCGCGGGTATTTCGATGGGCGCGCTCCTTGCATTGATGTTGAGTGCCCGCGAGCGCATGACGACGGGGCGCCTGATTCTGCTGTCGCCGCCGTTATTCCTCGACGGCTGGGGCGGTTCGCGCCTGCGCCCGTTGCGCTATCTGATGTATTGCGTGCCGGGCCTGCGCCGCTTGATTCGCGTACCGGAGGGCGAGCCGTTTGGCATCAAGAACGCGCGCATTCGCAACCTGATCCGTCGTCATTTGCAGAAGGGGAGTGGCATCCACTATCCGTACGTGCCGTTGGCGGCGATCGAGCAGGTCGACTGGATGCGCTTCGCGGTGAAGCGCGCCCTGGGGCGCGTGACATGCGAGACGCTGGTCATGCATTCGGAGGAGGACGAGGTGACGAGTATCCGCTCCGCCGAGTTTGTGTGCGAACACCTGGGAAGCCGTGCGGTGACCTTCGTGCGCTTGACCGACAGCTATCACATGATCACACTAGACAACGAGCGAAACACGGTAGCGGAGCAAACCCTGGCATTCGTACAAAGGGCCAGCCCCGCACAGGGGCAACGCCAATAGACCACACACGCATTAAAAGAAGCGAAGACAAAAAATGCCATCCCCAGCGGAGCCGAAAAGACTTACGCCCTACCGCTATGGAAAATGGCGCTGGCACCGTTTCCGCCGCTCCTGGACGGACACAAGGGCAGACAGAATCCCCAGCTGGTCGCGGCTATACGTGCGTGTCTACACGCGCCTGCTGACGCTAACAGTGCTGGTACTGGCGGCATCGATAGTGACATTAAGCCTGACGCTGAAAACGTCGCCATCGATCTGGCAAACACTCACCACAGCGGAAGCGTCGATACCCATCGTATTGGTCACTGTGTTGCTCCCGGCAGTAACCGCATACCGCTGGATGCGCCCGGTCTGGCTGGACCTCGTCATGGTCCGCGAGCGCGCAATCGACTTCACAGGCGGCCGCTTCAACACCCGTGCCCGCGAATCGCATAGCGTCATAATCGGCCCACTGGCCCGCACACTGAACGCCTTGGCCGAGCGCATGGAACGTTTGATCGCCGCGCAGCGCGAACTCACCAACGGCATCTCTCACGAACTCCGCACGCCCCTGGCCCGCGTGCGCTTCGCGCTGGAAAACCTGCGCGAACCCGCTTCTGCGGCCGAATACAATAGCGCACTGGCAAGCATCGACCAGGACGTCACCGAACTCGACGAGCTCATCGACATGAGCCTGACCTACGCGCGCCTCGAATACAGCTCCCTGCAATCGAACCTCGAATTCACCTCGCTGGCGGCATGGTTCGACAGCCAGATCACCGACGCCACGCTGCTTTATGCGGACAAGCGACTGGTCTCGCAAGTAGACGTCGACACGTCACTACGCGTGGTGATGGACAAGCGCCTCATGTCCTACGCGATTCGAAACCTGCTGCGCAACGCCAGCAAATACGCACACTCGCGGATCATGGTGGGATTGAGTGTCAAGCACGGCAATGTGGAAATCTACGTGGAAGACGACGGCGCCGGCGTGCCACCCGAACAACGCGAGCGCATTTTCAATGCCTTCGTGCGGCTCGATCGTCAGACCGGCGGCTACGGGTTGGGTCTCGCGATTACGCAGCAGGTGCTGCGCGCCCATCACGGCCGCATCGCCGTTACCGATCCATTGACCTTGAGCGGCGCGCGCTTCGAAATGAGCTGGCCTGTGGGCACGGCGGCATGAAGCACACCGTTATGCACAGCCTCAATAGGTATGGCCCAGCTGGAAGTAAAAGTTATTGCGGCCGCCCGGTGCAAACGCTACGCCAAAATATATCGGTCCGAATGAGCTGGTCAACGCGGTGAAAACCGTCACGCTGCGCTTCAGCGATCCGCTGCCGAACTCCGAATCCCGGTTCCAGACGTTGCCGGCTTCAATGCTCAGCCCCGCAAACAAGCCGCGAATCGGCGACGCGTTGAAGGTGGCAAGCTGATTCATGTAGGTGACCTGGCCGTACACCATGGAGTTGCCGGACAGCTGGTCGGCGGCATAGGCCGACAAATGCTGGAAACCGCCCAGCGTAAAGCCGAACGGATTCGTCAGATTGGTGCCGCCGAAGTCGTTACCTGCTTCGATGCTCGCGTTGATACTGTGCCGCCCGTAGCTCGCTGCGACGATGCCTTTGCCGTATACCTCGGTGAAGCTGTCGCTACCCGCGAATAACGAACGTTCCACGCGTAGTTCACCGAAGTAACCTTTGCGCGCAAATAGCGGATCGTCGAGCTGGTCGATCACGAGACGTGCACGTGCACTAAGCTGCCGCCCATAAATATCGGGGAACAGCAGCGGCGAGTTAGGCCCATCTTCGAGCGGCAAGTTGTATTGCGGCGACGCAAAACCATGCGCATAGGCCACACCGATACGGAAGTCGCCGAGACGCGCAAGCGGCAAGCCGAAGTCGAACCCGACGCGTTCGGTCTGCAAGCGGTATTGCGTGACCTTGACGTTGCCGGAGTCGTCGTAGAGATTGGCGTAGCGGCGCTGAAACTCGAGATAGGGCGCGACGTAATAGCCGAAAGAAGTCGACAGCGGTTGCCGCAGTTCCGCATGCAGGTCGATCAGATCGCTGCCGACGGTTCCATCCACTCGCCCTTCGAGCCCTGACGAAGTGAGCCACGGCCGGCGATAACCGAGATGCAGCCGGAAGCCGCCTTCATCCGTCGAACTGCTCGACAGGCCCAGTCCGAACAGCAGGAAATTCGGCCCCCACATTTTCTGCTGTGCGGAGACGATGAGCGTGTGCGCGTCCCCGTCGTCCACGAGTTGCTGGCTCACGCTGTCGAAGTCACCCGCGGTGGTGAGCGCCAGCAAGTCCTTGTTGAGCGTGACCGGGTCGTAGACGTCGCCGGGTTTGACGTGTAATGCAGCGCGAATGCGTGCTTCGGGCACCACGCCTTGCGATGCGATTTCGATCTGCGTGATCCGCACCGGATGCATGGCAGGCGCACCGTGCCGGGCGCGCCACGCGGCGTAGTCGGCGGGCGAGAGCGCCAGGTGCTGAAGCTGCGGCATGGCCGCGCGCGTGGCCGCGGCGCCGGCCGCGATGGCCTGGCTTGCATTGGCGAAATCGGTGAAACTCAGCGAGCCGAGCGCGGGTTCGATCAACACATCACCGGCCTGCAACTGTTCACGTTGGCGTGCAACGTTTTGATGAATCAGAATGCCGATCATCTGCTGCATGACGTCGGCAGGGGAGGCCAACGCATCCAGCGAGCGCAGCGGCGAGCCGATGTCGACCGCGATCACGACCTTGGCGCCCATGTCGCGCGCCGTTTCAATGGGCAGATTGCTGACAATGCCACCGTCCACCAGCGTGCGCCCGTCGATATCGGCCGGCGCGAACAGGCCCGGCAACGCCATGCTGGCGCGAATCGCCTGCGGCAGCGAACCGTGATCGAGCACCACCTTCTGGCCGGTGCGCAGATCGGTTGCGATCGCGCGATAGGGGATCGGCAGCCGGTCGAACGACACGTTGCCTGGCACCGCGGACGTCCAGTCCTGCAGCAGCGCCTGCAAACGATTGCCCTGGACGAGCCCGACCGGCAAGCGGAAGCCATTGGCGCCATAGCCGAGCGAAAGGCTGTTCACATACAGCCGCTCGTCCTCACGACGCGATTGCGGCAGATCGGCACGGTCGGTGACGTCGAAGGCGATGTCCGCGAGATTGATGCCCGCGAGGCGGTTTTGCATGTCCTGCGCCGTCATACCGCTCGCGTACAGGCCGCCGACCACCGAGCCCATGCTGGTGCCGGCGATGCAATCGACCGGAATGCGGTTTTCCTCGAGCACCTTCAATACGCCGAGGTGTGCATAGCCGCGTGCGCCGCCGCCTGATAGCACAAGCCCGACAGAGGGACGGCCGGCCGGGCCGGCTTCTGCGCTGCATGCGGATTCGGCTGCGAGAGCGGGGCGTGCGAAGGCGGTAATCCCGCACGCCAGTAGCGCCACGGTGCAGCGCAAGCGGAGAACGATGGGCCGATACCGCGTGTATGCCGCGGTTTGTTGAAGGTATTCGCTCGCCAACGCTCGACTCATCGGTCTTGATGCAGGAAGAAAACCGAGAGATTACATGGTTTGCCCCTGTAAAAGCAGGCCATTTTGGGTAAACGCGCGTTTGCGGAAAAGCGTAGTCCTGATGTTTTTTATCTCGTGTCGCGACGGTATGTGTTTTACGGCGTGTGAGCGCGCGCTCCGAATGGGTGCCGCCTGCGTGACGACGGCGCCTGACCCGAATCAATTTATGTCGGCCTATTTCACGACGCCGTTGAATCGCCCGGAAAGTCTTGTCCGGCGGGCCTTCGTCATGGTGAAACAGGGTGACATATCTTTGCTGCTGATTAAATCCGGACGTCCTTCTATAGTCCGCCTGTCGCCACGCCGCAGTGCGCAGAAGTGGCCCGAAATCAAGAAGGACATACCGTGAAAAACCGTTCGCCCGTCGTCGCAATCCCCGCCGCTTTGCCTGCTTCCGTAACCACTGTCGCATCCCTACGCGGCACGCTGCGCAAGCTCGTACTCACCGCCACCGTCACCGTGCTCGCGCTCGGCCGCACTTCCGCCTTCGCCTGGTCGCAGCACGGCACCGCTTACACGTCGCGCGGCACCTACAACGGCGCGCGTTATGGCTCGTGTGGCGGCGGCAGTTGTTCGCATGCTGGCGGTGTGGCCGGCCCCTACGGCGGTGTGGCGACCAACACCGGCACGGTCACCCGCAACGCGCCGGGCCAGTTCTCGAATTCGGGTACCGCGACCGGACGCTACGGCAACCAGGTTCAGCACGCCGGCGACACCAATTGTGCGGGCGGCACGTGTTCCCATACCGGCACCCTTACCGGACCGGACGGTAAAACGGCTACGACCTCTGGCGATGTGACCAGGACCGCGCCTGGCCAGTATTCGTCGTCCGGGTCGGTCACGGGCTCGAACGGCAACACGGTCAACCATTCGGCATCGACCAGTTGCGCGGGCGCGTCGTGCTCACGTTCCGGCACGGTCAGCGGGTCTGATGGCGGGACCGTCAATCATTCGGGCACGGCAACGCGTGTAGCGCCGGGCGTCGTCACGACGTCGACGAGCACGACCGGGACGCACGGCAACACGGTGACGACGAGTGGAACGGTTACGACTGCCGGCGTCGTGACGACGGGCAGCACGACAGTTGTGGTTGCACCGAAGCCGGTTGTTGTCGCAGCGACTCCGGTCGTTGTTCCGCCGCCTCCGGTTGTCTACGTTCCGCCGCCGCCACCGCCTGCCGTGTATGTCGCGCCGCGCGTTGTCTATGTGGCGCCCGCGCCGCGTCCTGTCGTGTGGGTGCCGGGGCACTGGGTGGGGAATGTCTGGGTGCCGGCGCACTGGTCATGAGTGAGGTAGCCCGCAGCCGGTTATTCGGTTTCAGACAGCGGTTTCAGACAGCGCCAGCGGGAAGCGGATTTCGAACGTCGTGCCGACGCCTTCGCGCGATGCAAAGTCGATCTGACCATTCAGCACGCGACAGAGCTCTTTGACAATCGCGAGACCGAGTCCCGTGCCGGGAATATCTTCGCCCGCAGCGCGTTCGAATTCGCCGAATACGCGGTTCGCATCCGAAGCTGCGATGCCCACGCCGGTATCCGACACGTGAATCGACCAATGATCGGTACCGGCCATTGCGAAGGCAAGTCCGATCTCGCCGGATTTCGTATATTTCGTCGCGTTGGAGAGCAGATTGATTGCGATCTGCTTAAGCTTCAGACGATTGGACGTGACCGTGGATAGCGCCGGATCGAATGCTGCGCGTAACGTCAGCCCTTTGGCCTCGATGGCCGGACGCGAGGAGGCAACGAGTTCATCGTATAGCTCATGCAGATCGACGGATTCAAGTGTGAGCGACGTGTCGTCGCCGAGTACGACGGAGTACTCGACCATCTGGTCGACGAGTTGTTTCATGTCCGAGGCTTGCCGGTTGGCCAGCGTCAGCGCCATGTCGGCTTTTGAAGGCGCGCGTTCGATCAACTGCAGCGCAATGGAAAACGTGTTCAGAAAATTGCGCAGATCGTGGACCACGCTGCGAGTGATCTGCATGCGCGACTCGTAAAGATCGCCAACCAGCCGCTGCTTGAGTGTCAGTTCGTGATTGGCGCGTTCGAGCCTGCCGGTGTATTCATCGATCTTGCGGTCCCGTTCGCTGACCACCTCCTTGATCGACGTGAGCGTCACCATGCTCAGGGTTTCCGCGATCATGCGCCGCGCCCGTCCTTCATGGCGGCGCGTGAACGTGCTGTCCTGGCCGGCGAATGCTTCCAGCGCGTCGGCAAGCACCTGGTGAAACAGATCGAGCTCGCGCACGAGTTCCTCGATCCGGTAGCCCTGACGCCAGCGAACCAGGCCGTGTTTTTTCGCATCGCGTTCGATCGCCGGCTCCACGCGTTCGAGATCTTCGACGTCGAGCGCCCGGCATAGTCCTTCGAGAATTTCCGGCAGATGATCGGCGAGCTGTTGATAAGTGAGCTTGTCCGCTTCGACGAGGTCGTCATCGCCGAAAACGGCTTTCATCCATTGCTCGGTCAGGTGCGTCCGTTGCTCGCGAACAAAATCGGCAAATTTGCGCAGCGGGCTAACGCGTGATTCGGTCATATTGGGTGCATCGGGATAAAGGTTCTTGCTGAAGTTTCACCCCATTATCGCCGCAATCGCTGCTCGGGAATACCGCTTGCTCGCACTACTCCGCTGCCTTCAGGAAATCGACAAATACGCGCAGCGGCGCCGGCAGGTGGCGACGTCCCGGATAGTAAAGAAACGGCCCCGAAAAGCGCTGCCACCACGGCTCCAGGATCGGCTCTAACGCGCCGCTATCAAGGTGCTGGCGCAGCATGTCTTCGAAAAGATGAATCACCCCCACGCCTGCGACCGCTGTGCTGACGGCAAGGTCGATTGCCGCGCCGGGGCGCACGAGAAGCGGGCCCGAGGGGTTCAATTGCACTACTTCGCCGTTGCGCTCGAAATACCAGATCGGCGTAGCGCCGCCGGCAAACTGGCCACGCAGGCACGCATGAGAGAGCAGGTCGCGCGGATGCTCGGGTCTGCCATGCGCGTCGAGATACCCCGGCGCGGCGGCCGTGGCGAAACGCTGCACGCGCGGACCGATTGGAATCGCGATCATGTCCTGCTCAAGCCGCTCGTCATAGCGAATGCCTGCATCGCAACCGATCGACAGCACGTCGACGAAGCCATCCTCCACCACGACCTCCACGCGTATGTCAGGATAGGCCTGCAGAAACCGGGGAATGACGGTTGGCAACACGATGCGTGCGGCGCTCGACGGTACGTTGAGTTTGAGTGTGCCGCTCGGCTTGTCCCTGAATCTGTTCAGGACGTCCAGAGCGGCTTCCATCTCGCTGAACAAGGGCGTCAGCTTTTCGATCAGACGCAGTCCGGCTTCGGTCGGGGCTACACTGCGTGTGGTCCGGTTGAGCAAGCGCATACCCAGTTTCGACTCGAGACGGCGCACTGCAATGCTGAGACTGGAGGCCGAGACGCCGCTGATACGCGCGGCATCGCGAAAGCCCCCGGCGCGGGCGACCGAAACGAAGGCGGCGAGATCGTTAAATTCCATGGGTATTGTTCAAAATATTTAACAACCCGTGCAATCTAGAACGGATTATCGAACAACGCAATCCCCGTCACACTGTGCTCATCCCCTCACATCAAGGAGCGCGTCATGTCGAACTTCACCCTCGTGGACACATTTCCGCTGGCTGGCCAGCCCGTGCAACGCATGGGCTATGGCGCCATGCAACTGGCCGGACCCGGTGTTTTTGGGCCGCCGAAAGACCGTGACGCAGCGATTGCCGTATTGCGCGAAGCGGTGGCGTCGGGCGTCAATCACATCGATACGAGCGACTTCTACGGACCTCACATCACTAACCAGTTGATTCGTGAAGCGCTGCATCCTTATCCGGACAACCTCGTGATCGTCACCAAGGTGGGTGCGGTTCGCGGCAACGACGGCGCCTGGCTGCCGGCGCTCGAGCCGGCAGATATCGAGCGTGGCGTTCACGACAACCTTCGCAATCTCGGTGTCGATGCGCTCGACGTCGTCAATATGCGAATCATGGGCAACGTGCATGCGCCTGCCGAAGGGTCGATTGAAAAGCAGGTGACGGCGCTTGCCGAGCTTCAGCAGCGAGGGCTGGTCCGGCATATCGGTTTGAGCAACGTGACCGCGGCCCAGATCGTCGAGGCACAGGGCATCGCGGAGATCGTCTGCGTACAGAATCACTACAACCTGGTTCACCGGGAAGACGACGCACTGGTCGATGAACTGGCAGCGAAGGGCATCGCATACGTGCCGTTCTTCCCGCTTGGCGGATTCACGCCCATTCAGTCGTCGGCGCTATCCACGATTGCGCAAACCATCGGCGCAACGCCGATGCAGGTGGCGCTTTCGTGGCTTTTGCATCGTGCGCCTAACATTCTGCTGATCCCGGGCACTTCGTCACTCGGGCATCTGCGGGAAAACCTGCAGGCAGCACGCTTGAGCCTGACCGACGCGGTGCGCGCGGAACTGGATGCGATCGGGGGCGCGAATCGGGAAGCGTGATGGCGGAGATTGGATTGCGTAGAGCCTGACATTGCGTGGGCGCCCATCTGGGCGCCTGCGCATCTATGGTATTCACGTCGCTACCGCGTCCACAATGCACTCCCGCAACCACTGGTGCGCCGGGTCGCGATGCGAGCGCTCATGCCAGAGCATCGCCATTTCATAACCCGGCACGTCAACCGGCGCCTCGACGACCCTGAGCGCGCCATTGCCGCGCACCAACCGTGCCGGCACCATCGCCACGAGATCCGTGTTTGCGAGGACCGACATCACGAACAGGAAGTGCGGCACCGAAAGCACAACCCTGCGCGTGAGACCCACCTTAGCCAGCGCATCATCCGTGACGCCGCTAAACCCGCCACCGTCCGGCGACACGATCACGTGCTCCAGTTTGCAGAACTGCGCAATCGTTGGCCGGCGCTTGAGGCGCGGATGATCCACGCGGCCTGCCAGTACATACCGTTCCTTGAAAAGCAGCCGTCGGCGTAATCCGGGCGGCGCGCCTTCGCTGGTGTGGAACGCCAGATCGATGTCCCCCTGTTCCGCCTGCTTCGCAATGCGTGGCGGAGCCGCTTCCACGATCGCGAGCCGCGTGCCGGGCGCCGCCGCGCGCAAACCGGGCAGGAGAGGCAGCAGGATCGTGGATTCGGCATAGTCGGTCGCGGCGACACGCCACGTATGACTCGCTTCGGCCGGATTGAACGGGCTGGCCGGCGACACCGCGTGGTCAAGTGCATCGAGCGCCTGGCGCAAAGGTTCGCGCAATGCTTCGGCCCTCGCGGTAGGGCGCATGCCTCGGGGCCCGGGCAGCAATAGCGGATCGCCAAAGACATCCCGCAGCTTGGCAAGATGCACGCTCACCGATGGTTGGGAAAAGCTCAGGCGTTCGGCTGCGCGGGTCACGTTGTGCTCCGACAGCAGGACATCGAGTGTCACCAGTAGATTGAGATCCAGTCTTCTGAGATTATTCATGCTAATACCTGACATGTTGGTAATTCATTTCCAATATACCGGACGGTGGCCTACCTTGATGCTTTCTCGCAATGGAGGTCAGGTCATGAATGTTCTTCTCGTCTATGCACACCCGGAACCGCGGTCATTGAACGGATCCCTCAAAGATTTTTCAGTCAAGCATCTTGAGGATGCCGGGCACGTCGTGCAGGTGTCCGATCTGTATGCGATGAACTGGAAAGCACCGCTCGATGCAAACGACAGCCTGGATAGGCAACCCGGCGCTCGTTTCGATCCCTCGCTCGATTCGAAGCGTGCTTTCAGGGACGGACGGCAAAGCCCGGATATCGCGCTCGAACAGGAAAAGCTGAAGTGGGCGGATGCGGTGATCCTGCAGTTTCCGCTGTGGTGGTTCTCGATGCCTGCAATCCTGAAAGGCTGGGTGGAACGCGTCTACGCTTATGGTTTCGCTTACGGCGTCGGGGAGCACTCCGACGCGCGCTGGGGTGACCGTTACGGGGAAGGCGCCATGGCGGGCAAGCGGGCGATGCTGGTCGTCACCACCGGTGGATGGGCGTCGCATTACAGCCCGCGGGGGATCAACGGGCCGATCGACGATGTGTTGTTCCCCATCCAGCACGGCGTTCTGTATTACCCCGGTTTCGACGTGTTGCCGCCGTTCGTGATCCATCGGACAAGCCGGATCGACGAAGCACGATTTTCAGAAGTGCGGGATGCGCTCGGGCAACGTCTCGATGACCTTTGGACTACCGCGCCGATACCGTTTCGCCCGCAGAACGCCGGAGCGTATGACATCCCGGCGCTCACATTGCGATCGGATGTCGCGCCGGATCAGGTCGGTTTTTCAGCGCACATTGAATAAAGCGTTGCCGTCCCCGCATTCACGTGCGGGACGTAATCGTTGAATAGGTGTTCGGTTTGGGCCGGTCCAGCTCCCCCTGGCATGGCGCCAAGCTGACGGGACCGTATGCTTCGCTGAAATTTGGTTGTAAGTCGCCGTTGCTAGAGTCGTTGACAGAATTTTGCCGCCAGATGCCAGACAGTGTTCTTCGAACACATAGAAAGGGGGAGAGCGACAAACCATGAAAATGCATTCTGCGTTCTGGTTCATTCTGACGCTGCTTTTCACGAATCCGGTCTGGGCATTCCAGACCAGGGTCGTCACCATTCCCAGCGCGGCCATGCATAAGTCGTTCGAGGCGACGGTGGTGCTGCCCGACCAATACGCGCACGGCAAGGCGGCCGACCGCTTCCCCGTCGTCTATTTGCTGCACGGCTCAGGCGGCGACTACACCGACTGGACCGCGAATTCGCACATCGGCAAACTGGCCGACCGCTATCACGTGATCCTCGTCATGCCGGACGGTGGTCACGAGAGCTGGTATATCGACAGCCCTGTCGATCCGCGCAGCCGTTACGAAACCTATGTCGGTACAGAAGTAGTCGGATATATCGACACGCATTTCCGTACGATTGCGTCACGCGAGGCGCGCGCGATTACCGGGTTGAGCATGGGCGGCTTCGGGGCGTTGCATATTGCGCTAGACCGGCCGGACGAGTTCGGCGCCGCGGGAAGCATCAGCGGAGCGGTCGATCCGCGCGGGTGCGAGGACGAGCCTGGTATCGATCAGGTGTTTGGGGACCCGACTCGTCACGCCGACTTCTGGAATAACGAGGCCATTGTCGAGAACGCGCGTAGTTTTGGAAATGCGCATATTGCGCTGACAATCGATTGCGGGGTGAACGATTCGCTCGTTCAGTCGAACCGGATGCTGCATGCGCGGCTGGTCGAGTTGGGCGTGCCGCACGATTATGCGGAGCGGCCAGGCGGGCATACGTGGACGTACTGGGCGAATGCGGTGCAGTACCAGGTGCTGTTCTTTGCCAGCTCGTTCAAGCGGAGTGGCGGCGCGGCACAGACGTGAAGCGTGAAGGGATTGATTCGCCGATGGTGGATTGAAGGATCGTCCTTGGGGATGAAGTATTGATCTGATGTCGGCGCATCATGACGCATCACGAGAGCGCGGAATGCTCGCCGAGAAACTGGCAAACCGTGCGATGCAACGCCTTTACACCGGGGCTCGATTCGAGCGCACGCCAGCACCCATGTACGAGCCCGCTTCCAATCCACAACTGGGCCTGTCCGCCGGCCGCATTGACGCGCTCGACAAACACCCTCGCGTCGTCCCGTAACGGATCGTGTTCAACCCCTATGGCAAGCGTCGGCGGGAGCCGGTCGTAACGTGCCGCATCGAGCGGTATCGTCCACGCCGGGTAAGGCGGTTGTTCGCCCCAATACAGATCGCGAAACGCACGCACATCTGCAAGCGTGAGCATCGGCGCGTGCGCTTCGCTTTCGCGCGCGGGCATTTGTGGTTCGGTGCCGAGCATCGGATAGACCAGTGCAAGTCCGTGCACGCCTTGAATACCGTCATCGCGCAACCGCATCGCGACGCCGGCAGCGAGCGTGCCACCGGCACTATCCCCCGCCAACTGCAGTGCGCCGTCTGATAGCAAATTGAACGGCAACTGGCCGGCCAATGCCGCAACCGTAATCTCGAGGCAATCATCATGCGCCGCAGGGGCAGGGTGTTCCGGAGCGAGCCGGTAGTCGACTGCAATCACATCGAGTCCGGTATCCGCGGCAAGACGTGCTGTCACGATCTCGTGACTATCCAGCGATCCAAGCACGAAGCCGCCGCCGTGAAAGTACAGCACGGTGCCACGAGGTGTCCCGTTTGCCTTTCTACGGTTCCGATAAAGCCGCAGTCTGATCCGATGCCCGGCGCTCGCGCGAAACACGGCGTCTTCGGCGATCACATCGGCTGGTAAGGGCGGTGTGAGTGCCGCCGCATAGCGATCGTAAATCGCACGCTGTTCGCCCGGCGGCAATGAAGTCGAATGCCCCGCATAGATGGCAGCGGTCCGTTCGATGAATGCAGCGATCTCCGGCTCCAGCATGCTCATTTCCCCTCGTTACCATGACGCCGTTTTGACAGGCAATCCGATTACGCGGCCTGCAAACCTGGCCGCCGGCAATACGGAATGCGCTTCTGCCAATGCCCGCACGCGGGTCTCGACATCCGGGTCGAAGGCAACCGCGCGCGGGCCCGTCGTATCCACATGCAGCAGCATCTGTTCGCCTGCGGCCACCGGTTCAACGCCATCGTCAGCGAACATTTCGAGGTACAGGTGCAGCCGTTTCGCATCATGCCCAAGCAGGCGCATATCGACGCGAACCTGCACGCCTTCCTTGATTTCATGCAGATAGTTGATATGCGCTTCGAGCGTATAGATCGAGCGGCCACGTTCCTTGCGCACCGAATCAGACAACCCGATCACATCAATCAAGGCATCGGTCGCGAAGCTAAAAATCAGCATGTAGAACGCGTCGCGCAAATGGCCGTTATAGTCGACCCACTCGGCGCGCACGACGTCGCGATAGCAGGGCAGTGAAGCAAGGTGCGGCGTTGACATAGGCAATCGTTTCCTTTGTCCCTAAGAACGAACGGCGCGGGCCGCAGCGATGACGTGCCGCCGGCGCATCCAGGCGGAGCCAGGTATCTGCGGCACGCAACGCGGCATCACTCGGTGGGAAGCAGGCCGTGCCGCGCCTTGGCTTCCCCAATCGCTGCCAGTACACTCGTAATGCAATCGTCCCGATAGCGTTCAAGCTGCTTGATCGAGCGCGGCCCGACCTGTTCGGATGTCCCGTCCACCACCCGGTCGATCAACTCGTCGGTTAGCTGCGGTGCTACCAGTTTAGTCCACGGCAGTTCCAATGCCGGTCCGAACTGTTGCATGAAGTGGCGCATACCCGCATCGCCGCCCGCCAGCGTGTACGTCAGGAACGTGCCCATGAACGACCAGCGGATGCCCGCGCCGAAGCGGATGGCGTCGTCGATTTCGCCCGTGGTCGCCACGCCTTCATTGACCAGATGCAGCGCTTCGCGCCACAGCGCTTCGAGCAAACGGTCGGCGATAAAACCGGGGACTTCCTTGCGCACGAGAAGCGGTCGCATCGACAGCGAACGATAAATCTGCATCGCGGCGTCGAGGGTTGCGGGTGCGGTGCGTTCGCCGCCGAGCACTTCGACGAGCGGCAGCAGATACACCGGGTTGAACGGGTGCCCGACGATGCAACGCTGCGGATTCACCGCCCGTGCATAGAAATCGCTCGGGAGCAGACCGGAAGTGGACGAGGCGATGATCGCATCCGGCTTCGCCGCACGGCTGATCTGTTCGTGCAAGGCGAGCTTCAATTCTTCGCGTTCGGGCGCGCTTTCCTGAATGAAATCCGCCTGTTCGACGCAGGCTTCAATCGTATCGACGAAGCGCAACCTGTCGGGCGTCGCGCCCTCCGCGAGGCCGACGCGTTCCAATGCCGGCCACGCGTTCGCGACGTTCTCGCGCAACTGCTTCTCCGCGCCGGGAGCGGGGTCCCACGCGACGACGTCGAGGCCATGCGCGAGCGCGCGCGCAACCCAGCCGCTGCCGATCACGCCCGCACCGATGGCCGCAAATGTTTTGATATCGACGATCACTGCCATTGCTGATGTTTCCTTTGCCTATGAGTTCTCAGGTTCCGGGCACGCGGTATCGCGCGCAACGGAGACACGACAGGGTCACGCGTACTGTCCAGCGGCACGCCGCTCCAACTGCCGCTCGCCACGCGCGGGCAGGCCGAGTTTTCGGCGGCCTTCGGCAGGTGTCAGCGCGCGCCCGCCGAGCCGTTCGATGATTTCGACTGCGCGTTGCACCAGCGTGCCGTTCGTGGCATGCACCCCTTTGTCCAGCCAGATGTTGTCTTCGAGGCCGACACGCACGTGGCCGCCGAGAAGCATGGCCTGTGCGACCATCGGCATCTGCATGCGGCCGATACCGAAACCGGCCCATTGCGCGCCTGGCGGAAGGCTGTCCGCCATGGCTTTCATCGTCGTCGTATCGGCGGGCGCGCCCCATGGAATGCCAAGGCAGATCTGGAACAGCGGCGGCGCGTCGAGCAAGCCTTCCTTGAGCAATTGTTTCGCGAACCACAGGTGCCCGGTATCGAAGATCTCCAGTTCGGGCTTCACGCCGAGTTCCTGAATACGCTGCGCGCCGGCCCGCAATTGCGCGGGTGTCGATACGTAGATGTAGTCGCCGTCGCCGAAGTTGAGCGTGCCGCAATCGAGCGTGCAGATCTCCGGCAGCAATTCTTCTACGTGCGCGAGGCGCGTCAAGCCGCCGACAAGGTCGGTTCCCGCGCCGAACCGCATCGGATCTTCGCCGGGACCGATCTCGAGATCGCCGCCCATGCCCGCCGTCAGATTGATGATCACGTCGGTGCCTGACGAGCGGATCCGGTCGACCACCTCGCGATACAACTGCGGATCGCGGCTGCCGCGGCCCGTCTTCGGATCGCGCACATGGCAATGGGCGACGGTGGCGCCGGCCTTTGCGGCTTCGATCGCGGCTTCGGCGATCTGCTTCGGCGTAACGGGAATGGCCGGATGCTTGCCGACCGTATCGCCCGCGCCGGTGACCGCGCAGGTCACGATGACTTCATGATTCATGCGTGCTAATTCCTGTGGATTGAAATACACGACTGGAGGGATGCAAGCCGACCGCGTCAGAGCCCGAGATAGGCTTTCACCGCGGGCAAGCCGTCTTTACCGTCATACGTCTTTACGCCTGCGAGCCACGCATCCAGTACTTGCGGGTTCTTCTTCAGATACGCTTTGGCGGCATCGGCGGGCTTCTCTTTGTTCATCACCGATTGCATCACCACGTTCTCCAGTTGCGTCGAAAAGCGCAGATTGCTCACGAGCTTGCCCGCGTTCGGGCAGCGCGTCAGAAAGTCGGGGGACGTCAGCGTATAAACGCGTGCTTCGCCGTCATTCGGACCGAATACGCCGTCGCTGCCGGTGAGATATTTCATGTCGATCTGGATATTCATCGGATGCGGTTCCCAGCCGAGGAACACCACCCATTTCTTCTCGCGAACGGCGCGGTCCACCGAAACCAGCATGCCCGCTTCACTCGATTCGATCAGCTTGAAACCGCCGAGGCCGAACTGATTGTTGGCGATCATTTTCTGAATCGCCGCGTTCGCGCTGCTGCCGGGTTCGATGCCATAGATCTTGCCGTCGAGCTGATCGCGGTGTTTGGCGATGTCGGCGAACGTCTTCAGGCCGGCGTCGTATTCGTAGCTCGGCACAGCGAAGGTCGCCTTAGCGCTGGTCAGGTTAGGCGGTTGCAGCACCTGGATCGACTTCGAATCGATGAACGGTGCAATCGCTTTCTCCTGCACGGGCCACCAGTAGCCGAGCGACACGTCGAGCTGTTTGCTCTTCAGGCCCGCGAACGAAATCGGCACCGACGCGACGGTCGTAACCGGCTGATAACCGAGTCCCTCGAATACGGTCGAAGCGAGCGCCGTGGTCGACGTGATGTCTGTCCAGCCGATGTCGGCAAAATGCACCGCGCGGCAGGTGGAGGGATCCTGTGCGAGTACCGGCGACGCAGCGACGACAGTCGCCAGACAGGCAAGATGGGCAAGCAAGGCTTTGACGCGTAACTTCATGACGTTCCCCCTTCAGACACGTTGAACAGCGTGTTATGAAACGGCCGCAGCGAGAAAAACAGGGCGGCCCCCGGACCTGCGCGATACGGCTCGAATCGTGCTCGAGTTGCGCCTGAGTTGTCCCTGAGTCAGGCTCGAGCTGCACGAGTGATGTAACGTTAATGCCCCATATTCCTGCCAAAGCGACCCTCAGCGACCCGTTCTTGCTTCCATGCGACAACGAGGGAAAACCAGCATCGTTCGTTCTTGCGGTGCAGCATCGATTGGTGCGGTGAATTTTGAAGCGCCTTGCCGGTTCGCGCGCTGCTTGCTACGCTCGCCCGGAACCCCGCGTTCGCTTGCGGCTTGTGTCCCTCCGTGTCCCTGATCGAGTCATCCGCACGATGTCCGAAGATATGTCGTTCCTGCTGCTGCCCGGATTTTCGGCGATCGGCTTCATGTCGGCGGTCGAGCCTTTGCGCGTGGCGAACCGCTTTCGCGGCGATCTCTACCGCTGGCGCATTCTGAGTCTCGATGGCGCGCCGGTGGCGGCCAGCAACGGTATTTCGATCAATGCAGATGCGGCAATCGCCGATGTCCATGAGGCGCGGACGGTATTTGTCGTTGCGGGCTTCGAACCGCTCGCCTGCTATACGCGCCTGCTTGGCGATTGCCTGAAGCGGCTCGAGCGCGCCGGCGCGACACTCGGTGGCATCGACACGGGCAGCTTCATTCTTGCGGAAGCCGGGCTCCTCAGCGGCTCGGACAGCGTGACTGTGCATTGGGAAGCGTTGTCGGCGTTCAGCGAGCGCTATCCGTCGCTGAACGCAAGCCAGGAGCTGTTCGAAATCGGCGCGCGGCGCATCACCTGTGCGGGCGGCACGGCGTCGATCGACATGATGCTGGACCTGATCGGCCGTAAGCACGGCGCGGCGCTGGCCTCGGCGGTGTCGGAACAGTTCGTCGTGAGCCGGATCCGGCAGCGTTCGGATCATCAGCGGATGGAAATCGCCGCGCGTTATGGCGTGCACAACCGCAAGCTGATTCAGGTGATCGGGGCAATGGAACAGCATATGGAAGAGCCGCTGACGCCTGACCAGCTCGCAGAGGAGATCAGCGTGACGCGGCGGCAACTGGAGCGGTTGTTCTGCGCGTCGCTGAAGGACACGCCGACGCATTTCTATCTGCAACTGCGCCTTACCCGTGCGCGCGAGTTGCTGCAACAGACCGACATGTCGATTACATCGATTTGCGTCGCATGCGGATTCGAGTCGCCGTCGCATTTTTCGCGGACGTATCGCGCGCGGTTCGGCGTGAGCCCGAGAAGCGACCGGCAGGTGACGGGCGGCAGAAACGGCAGCGCGGTGTTGTCATCGGGAGAGGCAACTCAGGCTCCGGCATTGTCGGAAAGCTGATTGATTGTGCTGATTCCAGCAACAGTGAATTCACTTATTAGGGGTTTACCCTATATCGGCTGACTTCTAGACTGTCATCACTGGCCGCAAACAAACAGGTTTGCGGCACGGCAAAAAACAATCTCTGGAGGTAGTCGTCATGAAATCCCTGATCGAAGCTGTTGCTATCGCTGCTCTCATCACTGCGCCGCTCGCTGCTTTTGCCCAATCCAATCAGCCGGTGACCCGCGCCCAGGTGCGCGCTGAACTGGTCCAGCTGGAAAAGGCGGGTTACAACCCGGCAACCGCGAATGTCGACGATTATCCGGCCAACATTCAGGCTGCGGAAGCGCGCGTCGCCGCACAAAACAGCGTTGCTCAAACCAGCGGTTATGGATCGGCCACGAACGGATCGTCGCAAGCAGGCAGCCGTACGGAAACGACGCCGAGTTCGTACTCGGCACCGGTCGCCAACTTCGGTCATTAATAGGCGGCAGTGCGGGCGATAGTCTCGCGCTGGCTTGAATCATGTTGTTGCATAGCGGCCCTGCTTTCACTACGGAGTGAAAGCAGGGCCGCTGTGCAATTGAGCGTTGAACGGGTAAGTTGGCGCGCTTAGCTTCGTGCGGGCACTTGGCCCTGTACACCTGCGCCACTATTGAATGGCCCACGGTGGACGCGGATTGAATGCAGCGAGAAGGAAATCAGTCATGACCCGCACCTTCGCCGGAGGAGCCCGATCCGGCGCGCGAACCAGATGTATGCCTCCAAGGTCCGCAGTGCGGACTTCGAGCGCAATCTGCTCCAGTGCACGTTGCCGGATTGCATCGGCCACGATGAACGCGGGTTCGTAGAGAACGCCGAGACCGGCCACGGCTGCTGCGACGAGTGCATCGCCATTATTGGCCCGCATGGTTCCGTTGATAGGCACGCGTTTGTCCCCATCCTTGCCGAACCGCCATTCATCGGGTCGCGAGATGTTGGAAAAAGTGACGCTCAAGCAATTGTGGGCGCACAGATCGGACGACAGCTTCGGGCGCCCATGCCGTTCCCAGTAGCCGGGAGCCGCGCAAACAATCATTGCGCTTTCTGCAAGCCTGCGGGACACGAGACGGCTGTCCTTCAGGCGCCCAACCCGGATCGTCAGATCCCAACCCTCTTCCATGAGATCGACGACGCGATCGTTCAATCCGAGATCGATGGTCACCCCGGGATGCTTTTTGCTGAAGGCAGGAATCAGCGGCGCGATGTAGCGCACGCCAAACGAAAGGGGCGAATTCAGCCGCAGCAGTCCGCTCGCCTCCACGCGCTGAGACGCGATCATTGCCTCCGCCTCTTCCAGATCGGGAAGGAGGCGGGCACACGTTTCCAGATATTGCTGACCCGCTTCGGTGAGCGTGAGCTTGCGCGTGCTGCGATGAAACAGGCGCACGCCTAGCCGTTGCTCTACCGCATCCAGGTGTTTTGTCGCCATCGCGGGCGACAGGCCGAGCTGCCGGGCGGCCGCGGAGAGGCTTCCGGCAGTCGCTGCTCGGGAGAACACCTGCATTCCCGTAATGCGATCAAGCATTGTGATTTCTCACTCAGGTTAAAAACTGAATCGACAAGTGAGCATATTATCGCCTCACAGGTGAAACTGTACATTGCTGTGTACCGTGACAGAGGCCGCGTAAGCGGCAAGAACAGCAATGAAAGCATCCCCGTCCCATCGAACTGCTGCGGTTCGAAAGGTGTCTCGCCGTGAATTCTGTGTCGCCGCCGCGATCGGTGGCATGACCGCGGCGTTGACGAAGCCGGTTTCCGGTGCGGCGCCATCTGTGCCGGCCATTCAGCCCCAGTTGATTCAGGTGAAGGCGCTGGACACCGTCATTTTCGACGCGGTGAACAGTGGGCGCATCGTGGGCGCGACAGTGATTGCCGCGAAAGACGGAGAGATTGTCTATCGGCGCGCGGCGGGTTTTACCGACCGTGAAGCCCGTCGGCCGATGACGGAAAACGAAGTCTGCCGATTGGCGTCGATGACAAAACCGATTGTCTGCGTGACGGCGCTGGCACTCATCGATCGTGACCGGCTTCGCCTGGAAGACCCCGTGACACGGTGGCTTCCCGACTTCCGGCCGAAGCTGCCCGATGGCCGCGAGCCAGTCATCACAGTGCGCCATCTGCTTACGCATACGGCCGGGTTGACGTACGGTTTTCTGGAGGCCGAGGACGGTCCTTATCACCGGCTCGGTGTGTCCGATGGCCTCGATCATTCCGGCCTGTCGCTCGAAGAGAACCTCCGGCGAATCGCATCGGCGCCGCTGCTTTTCGAGCCGGGTACGGCCTGGCATTATTCCGTCGCCATCGACGTGCTCGGTGCAGTCATCGAGCGCGTGGCCGGCATGACATTGCCCGACGCGGTCCAACGCATCGTGATGGACCCTCTGGGCATCTCCAGCATCCGCTTCGTCGCTTCAGACAATACCGTGCTAGCGACGCCGTATGGCGATGCGTCGCCTCAGCCCGCCCGGATGACCGATCCGTTCTCGCTCGCGTTCGGGCAAAGCGCAATCGTATATTCGCCCGCTCGCGCGTTCGACCCGACCGCCTTTCCATCAGGCGGAGTCGGCATGGTAGGCACGGCGGAAGACTACCTCCGCTTTGCCGAAGCGATCCGCTCCGGTGGCGCGGGCATCATCCGCCCGGAAACCGTCGCAGCGATGACGTCCAATGCGATCGGGGATCTGCCGGTCGGCGCAGCCGGTCCAGGCTTCGGCTGGGGACTCGGCGTGGCCGTACTCAGGGATCCGGCCGCGGCGAAGTCGCCAGTGAGCGCCGGCGCCTGGAGCTGGTCCGGCGTGTACGGCACGAATTTCTGGGTGGACCCCGCTGCCGGCATTTCTGTCGTTGCGTTGACGAACACAGCGGTCGCAGGCATGACCGGGAATTTTCCAATGGCGTTGCGCCGCGCTGTCTACCAGGAGGTGTCGTGAAGGCTTATCAAATGCAGGCTGGGGCCGGGATTGCCGGGCTTGAACGTGTCGAACGCCCAGGCCAGGACCTTGGTGCCCACGAAATCAGGGTGCGCGTGGACGCTGCTGCGCTCAACCATCGTGACCTCAGTTTCGCGCGAGGCCAGTTTTATAACCCGCCGAGCTATCCGATCGTTCCGCTCGTCGATGGGTGCGGGGACGTCATCGCCATTGGGGCGGCGGTCACCCGTTTCGGAGTGGGCGATCGCGTCATCACAAGTTATTACCCGCGATGGATTGACGGTGCGTTGTCCCTCAACAAGACAGCCGTGTCTTTCGGCGCCCAGTTCGACGGCACGCTCGCCGAAGAAGTCGTGGCAAGTGAGGAGGCTTTCGTGCAGGCGCCACGCAGTCTTGATCCCATTTCAGCTGCAACGTTGCCTTGCGCGGGCGTGACGGCATGGAATGCATTGTTCGTTGCAGGCGCGGTCAAGCCCGGAGGCAGCGTGCTCCTGCTGGGAACCGGTGGTGTCTCGCTTTGGGCGCTGCAGCTCGCCAGAGCCGCGGGGGTCTTCACGATCGTGACATCGTCCCAGGACAAAAAACTTGAACGTGCACGCTCGCTGGGCGCGAATGCGACCGTCAACTACCGGACCAGCCCGGAATGGCAGGACGAAGTCTTGCAACTCACGGAGGGGGCCGGCGTCGATGTCGTTGTCGAGGTGGGGGGCGAAGGTACATTGGCGCGCTCCCTGAAGGCAGCGGGGGCCGGCGGAACGATTGTCGTGATCGGCCGGGTCAGCGGCGGCGGGGGTGTCTCGATCGAGCCCGGCGCGCTCATCGGCGGAGCAAAGCGCCTCGTCGGGATTACGGCCGGTAGCCGTGTGATGCTCGAACAGCTCGTCCGTTTCGTCGACGTCAACAAGATCAATCCTGCAGTCGACAAAGTTTTCCCGTTCGATGAGGCTCCATCCGCTTATGAATATCTCGCGGGAGGGCGGCATTTCGGCAAAGTGGTGGTCGACGTACACGCGTAAAGCGACGCTCGCCTTCTGTTCCGGTAAGAGGTTTTTCCGCGGGTAGTCCGGCTGTGATCGCTCGTGAAGCCATCAGCAAAGGAGTCGTGTATGAGATTGATGTCAGTGTTGTTGGCGACGGGGTTGGCGATTGTGGTTAGCCCGGCATTCGCCGCGGACCCCGTTCGCATCGGCGTCACAACCATCCTGAGCGGCCCGAATGCTGATCGCGGACAGAGCGAGCAATACGGCGTCGAGTTGGCATTACAGCGCATCAACGCATCCGGCGGCGTGCTCGGGAGACCGGTCGAGGCGTTTTACGCCGATAACGCCGCCGATCCGGCAACCGGCATTGCGGCGGCGCGGCGCCTGATCGAGCAGCAGCATGTTTCTGTGTTGTTGGGCGCGCTGGCGACACCTGTCACGCGTGCTGTGATGCCGGTAGCGAATGCCGCGAAGGTGCCGTTGGTGATCGACATTTCGGCGGGCCAGGAATTCGTCGACGCCGCCGGTTCCGGTGGTTATGACTACGTTTTCAAAACCAGTCCATCCGACGGTGATGTCGCGACTGCGATGATGCGGTGGCTGAAGGCCCGCAATGTCGAACGTATCGTGATCCTGGCGGATGACAACGACTTCAACCGCGCCAATGCAGTGGCGATGGAAAAGGCTGCGGCGGTCGTACACATCCAGACCTTGGCCAGCGAGACCGTTGCAAAGGGCGCCGCGGACCTTGCTCCGACGCTCAAGCGATTGAAGGCGCTGCAGCCGGATCGCATCGTTACTCTCCTGAGCGGGTCTAGCGGGGCATTTTTCCGTGCCTATGAGCAACTCGGCGGTGGCATTCCTGTAGCGGGCCGCGTTGATTTCACGGCGGCGATTGCGAACTTGTCGCCCCGGTTCGTAGCGGCTGGCGGGCTTGATCAGGCTGCGGGGATTTCAGTATTTACACCCTCGGCGCCCGAATCCGGTGTGCGAGAGTTCGCGGCCGCTTATCGAGAGAAATACGGACTCGCTCCGACCCAGCGGTCGGTCTTTGCATTTGAGGCGACGGAGCTGGTCGTCGACGCGATTCGTCGCGCGAAGTCGGACGATCCTGTTGCGGTACAGCAGGCGCTGCGATCGACACAGATGCCGTCCATGCTTGGCGGCACCTTTGCGATGGATGAGCACAATCATTCCCACGTCATGATGCAGATCGTCGGAATGCGGGGTGGCAACTTCGCGGTTCTCGAGCGGGTCGGGAAGTAGGCGCGTGGACCACGTGGATATGCCGCGCAGGTTTGCGCGCCATATCCATGCGTGATGCCGGAGCTTAACTTTTACCGGGTGGCCATTTCCGACTGTTGCGGAGAAAGCGGGTTGCGAGTGGCGTCTTCCAGGCTGACAATCGATTGAGCAATGGCTTCCGTCGTTGCGAGCGTGGTGATTACGCCTGCGCGCAACGCGCCCAGGACGGCGGTTGTCTTGGTATTTTCGCTGGCGACCGCAATAACGTTCGGAATGCGTTTCAGGTCTTCCATGCCAAGACCAATGACCCGGTCGCGAACCGGAGTGACAACGGGACGGCCGGCAATATCGATGAAGTGGTAGCCCATCAGGTCGCCGACTGCGCCGCACTTGCGAAGCTCAGCGATCTCGTCCGGTGAAAACCAGCCGTTACGAACCATGATGCTGTCTTCATTGATGTCGCCGACGCCAACCAGTGCGATGTGTGCTCTACGCGCCTTGTCGAGCGTGGGTTTGACCGCATCGTTGTGGAGCAGGCCCTCGCGGACGGCGGGGTCGCCCACGAGGGCCGGCGCGTAAAGCGTTTCGCTGCCACCTCCGAAGCGGGCGGCAAGCCGGCGGCTGATGTGGTCGGCATTCATGACCTCGCCGCCCCGGTAGAACCCGCCGATGGCGCAGACGAAGGTCGGAGAGCGCTGCGTGGACGAGATCGCGTGCTCGGAAATCGCGTTGATATTGCGGCCGATACCCACGGCAACGATCATGTCGTTAGTGAGAATGCGATCCAGATGACTGGCGACCAGACCCGCGAGCAGTTCGCGCTGCTTGTCCTGATCCTTGTGATTGACGGACACGATCGCCTTTTCGATCCCGAACCGGTCGATCAACTCACGCTCGAGGTCCCGTGTATCACGTGGATGGTGCCTGACGCGAATTTCAACGATGCCTTCTTCCTGCGCACGCTTCAGAAGACGGCCAATCTTGGCTCGAGACAGCGAGAACTGCTTTGACAGATCCTCCTGCGTGAGTCCGTCGACATAGTAAAGCGTTGCCAGACGAGTCAGTTCGTCGGTGGTCATATGATTTGTCTCTTTCCCATTCGGCTGGATATAACGTGGCCTGCCGCGGAGCCGGTGGGCGATTGACTGATGACCTGGTCAGCCAGTTCACACAGGCTTCTTGTTGCGGGGTAACTGGTGGTCATCCTCGTATTCCTTGATGCGGTTCACCTTCGGGACGGAGCGTCCGCCGTCGAAGCTCGCACCAAGCCATGTGTCAACAATCGCTTTCGCGAGTTCGGGACCGACCACGCGAGCGCCAATTGTAATGATTTGCGCGTCGTTGCTCTTGCTTGCCCGCTCTGCTGAATAGGTGTCGTGGCATTGCGCGGCGCGAATGCCGCGCACCTTGTTGGCGGCGATCGCCATACCGATTCCAGTTCCGCACAGCAGCACGGCCCGATCAAACTCGCCTTGCGCAACCTTCTCGGCCACGGCGAACGCGATGTTCGGGTAGTGGACAGGTTCCGCCTCATAGGTGCCGAAGTCGGTGACGTCCAGTCCCTTGCCAGTCAAATGTTGCTTGATCAGTTCCTTCAGGTCAAATGCGGCCTCATCGCATCCGATTGCCAGCTTCATATTTCGCTCCAGTTGTTCGCGGTTGCCCAATTTACGAGTGATCAAATGTTCATGATTGATCAAATTCTCATTCGTGTGCATGTGAAAGTCAAGGCCACCGACGTGAGTTTTTTATGTTGGCTTGTATCGCCGTAGCCTCACGCAATCAACTTATACCGCCGCGCTGCAGCAGATTGGCAAATAGGGCGGCATTAGGGGTAAACCACGTGAGTCCGGTAATTGACAGGTGGTGGGCGCGAAACTACGATGTGATCCAGATGCTCAAATGTTCAGAGACGAGCAAATGTAAGGAGACAAAGTGAACAACCTTCTTGTGGATGCCAGCGGAGTACAAAAGGCATTCAATGGTGTCAGGGCGCTGGAGGACGGCCGGTTGAAGCTGCGGCGCGGAAGCGTCCACGCGCTATGCGGCGGGAACGGTGCTGGAAAATCGACCTTCCTTGGCATCGTCATGGGCATTACTCAACGCGATGCCGGCGAAATCCTGTTCAAAGGGCGAAGCGTCAATTTTCAGACGCCGGCTGAAGCGCTGGACAATCGCATCGCGATCATTACCCAGGAGCTCTCGCCAATTCCCGGCATGACCGTTGCCGAAAACCTGTATCTCGGTCGCGAGCCGCGCAGGGCGGGTGTGCTGGTCAAATTCGCGGCGCTCGCGCGGCAAGCACAGGCGCTTCTGGATCGACTTGCTTTTCCGGTCGAC
This sequence comes from Paraburkholderia caffeinilytica, assembly GCF_046030355.1. GTDB lineage: Bacteria > Pseudomonadota > Gammaproteobacteria > Burkholderiales > Burkholderiaceae > Paraburkholderia > Paraburkholderia caffeinilytica_B. Next base: position 205,389 of record NZ_JAQQCQ010000003.1, on the reverse strand, counting down.
GCGCGTGCGCGCATGTCATCGCTGAGCCTCGCGCAGATCCAGCTGGTTGAGATCGCCAAGGCATTCAGCCGCGACTGCGACGTGATGATCATGGACGAGCCGACTTCAGCGATCGGCGAGCGCGAAACCGAAGTGCTGTTCAACGCGATCCGTAACCTGACGGCGCAGGGGACCGGGATCATCTATGTCAGCCACCGGCTCTCGGAAATATTCCAGATCGCGGACGACTACACGGTCTTTCGCGACGGACGGTATGTCGACAGCGGGCGTATCGCCGACATCGATCGCTCCTATCTGGTGAGCACGATCGTCGGCCGCAAGCTTCATTCCGCCGAGAAGGTTCGCAGGGCCGTGGGCAAGCCCGTACTGGAGTCGACAGGTCTTTCGCGGGAGTCGGAATTCAACGATATCTCGCTCACGGTTCACCAGGGCGAAATCCTGGGCATCTACGGGCTCATGGGCGCCGGCCGCAGTGAATACCTCAACTGCATGTATGGGCTGACCCGTCCCGATAGCGGTCAAGTCATGCTCAAGGGCCGCGCATTGCCGGTTGGCCGTCCCCGCAAGGCTATTCAGGCCGGCCTGTCGCTTGTGACGGAGGATCGCAAGGAGACGGGGCTCGTGCTGTCGGCCTCCGTGCGCGACAACATCTCGTTCTCCGCCTACAACCGCCTGTCGCGCCTGTCGCTGATCAACCGCCGGAAAGTGAAGGCCCTCGTCGACACGATGGTCGATCGCATGCGGATCAAGACCAGCTCGGTGTCGCTGCCGGTCTCGTCGATGAGCGGGGGGAACCAGCAGAAGGTCGTGCTCGCGCGTTGTCTTTCAACCGAGCCTACGTGCCTGCTGTGCGACGAACCGACCCGAGGCATCGATGAGGGCGCCAAGCGCGAGGTCTACAAGCTGCTCGACGACTTCGTATCGAAAGGCGGTGCCGCCATGGTGGTGTCTTCCGAGGCACAGGAAATTCTGGATGTTAGCGACCGCATCGCCATTTTCAAGTCGGGGCAGTTGGTCACCGTGATCGACGGCCATACCACCACTCAGGAAGATCTTCTGCATCTCGCATCATGAATACTCATACCCCTTCCCTGAAAGCCCCGGCGAGCCAAAGCCGTTCCGCCCATATGCGCGATATCTACCGGCGCTACGGCATCGTCGCCGTGCTCATCGTCCTGTGCATCGTGTTGTCCTTTGCAAATCAGTACTTTCTGACGCTGGGCAACATCGCGGACATCCTGCGACAAACGTCGATCAACGGCATTCTGGCCGTCGGGATGACTTATATCGTTCTCACAGCGGGCATTGATCTGTCGGTCGGGTCCACGCTTGCTCTCGCCGGCATCGTCAGCGCCAGTCTCGTGACCGGTCCGCATCCGCACGGCGCGGCATTCGGACTGACAGCAGGGCTTGCTGTTGGCGCTGCGGTTGGCGCGATTAACGGCGTGCTCGTTGCCCGGCTCTCCATTCCTCCTTTTGTTGCCACGCTCGGCATGCTGAGCGCGGCGCGGGGGCTGACCTATATCTATAACGACGGCATGCCGGTGACCGATCTGCCGGATGGGTACCTGAGCATCGGCACGGGTACGATTGCCGGGATACCGGTGCCGATCATCGTGTTCGCTCTTGTCGTCGTCCTGTTCTGGTTTGTGCTGCGTTATACGACTTACGGCCGCTACGTTTATGCCGTGGGCGGCAATGCAAGGAGCGCTAAAACGAGCGGTATCTCGACCGGGAAGATCATCTTTTCCGTCTACGTGATCGGCGGACTGCTGGCGGGCCTTGCCGGGATCATCCTCGCCGCGCGCACGACATCGGCGTTGCCGCAGGCCGGCATGTCCTATGAACTCGATGCGATTGCGGCCGTAGTGATTGGCGGCACGAGCCTGTCGGGCGGCACCGGGTCGCTCGGAGGAACTGTCGTTGGCGCTCTGCTGATCGGCGTCATCAATAACGGACTGAATCTGCTGGGCGTGTCGTCGTATTACCAGCAAGTTGTAAAGGGCGTCATTATCGTCGGCGCCGTCCTGCTCGATGCTTCGCGCAAGAAGCAATAACGTCAACCCAAAAGCAACAATCCGGAAAAATTCAGGAGACTTCAATGATTTCGTGGAAAAGAACCGTGCTGGCCTGCGTGGTGATGGGCCTCACCTGTACCGTGGCGCAGGCTAAGCCCATCCGTATTGGTGCGGCGGTGTATGGTCTCAAGGGCGAGTTCATGCAGATGTGGACCAACGCGCTTAAGGCGCAGCCCGCCGTCAAGGACGGTACGGTGCAGCTCACGGTATTCGACGGCAACTATGACGCACTCACCCAGAGCAACCAGTTCGACACGATGATCACGCAGAAATACGACGCGATCATTTTCGTGCCGATCGACAAGGCCGCGGGCGCTGCTGCCGTGGCGAAAGCCGCCGCGGCGCATATTCCGGTCATCGGATCGAATACCCTGGTGTCCGGCGACAAGCTTACGTCCTATGTTGGTAGCAACGACGTGATCGCGGGCCAGATGGAAGCGGAGGCGATCGTCAAGGCAATCGGCGGCAAGGGCAACGTCGTGATCCTCGAGGGTCCGATTGGCCAGTCCGCGCAGATCGATCGTTCGAAGGGTATTCAGGACGTGCTGTCAAAAAATCAGGACGTGAAGGTGCTCGAGCATAAGACGGCGAACTGGTCGCGTGCGGAGTCACTGGCACTGGTCGAGAATTGGCTGACCGCGCATCCGGGGCAGATTAGCGGCATCATTGCGGAGAATGATGACATGGCGCTCGGCGCCATCCAGGCGCTGAAATCAAAGGGCCTCGATCCGAAGAAGGTCCCGGTCGCCGGCATTGACGGAATTGTCGACGGTATCGCGGCAGTCAAGCGCGGCGAAATGACCACCTTCTTCCAGGACTCGCAGGCGCAGGCGCAAGGTGCACTGGACGTTGCACTGCGTACGGTCGTCGGTTCGTCTTACAAACCGCGCTCGGACGTCTGGGCAGGATACGGCGCGAAGATGCCTTGGGACGACGGGACGGCCAAGTCCTACGCGGTGCCTTGGACGCAGGTCACGCCGGCCAATGCCCAGGAGATTCTCAACAAGATTCCCAAGAGCAACTAATCAAGGAGTGGAGCGATGTCGGTCAATTCAACGACCCCTTTTGATATCACGGATCGCGTTGCGGTCGTGACCGGTGCGGCTAGCGGTATCGGGTTTGCCGTTGCCGAGTGCCTTGCTGCCGCGGGTGCGCGCGTTGCGCTGCTCGATATCAACCCGGCCGTCGAGGCTGTGGCCCGGACGCTTCCTGGCGGCCTGGAGCGGCACGTGGGTATCGCGGCGGATATCACTGTTGCCGGGATCCCGGATGCGCTGGTGCGGCGCGTGACCGAAACGTTAGGTCCCGTCGACATCCTGGTCAACAATGCCGGCGTCGCTCTGCTTGAGAACGCGGAAGCACTGTCCGAGGAAGCCTGGGACAAGACGATGACGATCAACCTCAAAGCCCCGTTTCTCCTTGCGCAGGCCGTCGGCAAGCAGATGCTGAGCCGTGGTGGTGCCGGCCGGATCGTGAATCTGGCTTCTCAGGCGAGCGTCGTTGCCTTGGAGCGCCACGTGGCGTATTGCGCGAGCAAGGCGGCAATCGTCGGCATGACAAAGGTGCTCGCGCTCGAATGGGCAAAGCACGGTATTACGGTCAATGCCGTTTCGCCCACGGTCGTCGACACCGAGCTGGGCAGGAAAGCCTGGGCGGGCGCGGTGGGCGAAGCGATGAAGGCTAAAATTCCCGCAGGGAGATTTGCACGCCCCGACGAAATCGCCGCGTTGATTCTGTATCTGGTCAGCGACGCGGCCGCCATGGTCAACGGCGAGAATATCGTGATTGATGGCGGCTACACCGCCCAGTAACAATACTCAAGATGTAAAGGAACGGTATGAATCGCGTCATTAACAATCCTGATCTCGTTGTCGAGGACATGCTCCGCGGCATCCTCGCGGCACACCCGGAGCTGCGCGCCGCGCCGGAGAATCCTCGCGTTGTCTCGCATGCGCATGCTCGCCAGAAGGACCGTGTGGGCATTGTGACGGGAGGGGGATCAGGACACGAACCGGCTTTTATCGGCTACGTCGGGCGCAACCTGGTGGACGCCGTGGCCATCGGCGAAATCTTTTCGTCGCCAACTGCGAAATCATTCTTTGAAGCTTTCAAGGCGGCCGACAGTGGCGCGGGCGTAGCGTGCCTTTACGGCAACTACGCGGGCGACAATATGAACGTAAAGATGGCAATCAAGCTGGCCGAGCGCGAAGGTATTCGCGTGCGCACGGTCGTCGCAAACGACGATGCCGCGTCGGCGCCGAAAGACGAGATCGAAAAACGGCGCGGCGTTGCTGGTGAAATCGTGATGTGGAAGGTTGGCGGGGCGCGGGCGGCCCAGGGCGCCACGCTCGATGAAGTGATCGCCAGTGCGCGCAAAGCGGTGGACTCGACGCGCTCGATCGGCGTCGGCCTGTCCGCCTGTACGATCCCGGCAGTCGGCAAGGCGAACTTCGTCATTAAGGATGGCGAAATGGAAGTCGGCATTGGCCACCATGGCGAACCCGGAATCCTGGTCCAGCCCACCGTTCCCGCGAGAGACATGGCGAGGCTGATGCTCGACAAGCTGTTGCCGGATTTGCCTTTTGCCAGAGGCGACAGGGTGTCGGTGCTGTTGTCGGGTCTCGGCGCAACGCCGGTGATGGAGCAATACATCCTGTACGGAGAGGTTGCCGAGTATCTGCGCGAAGCGGGAATCGACATCCAGTTCTCGTTCGTCGGCAATCTTTTTACGTCCCTGGAAATGATGGGGGTCACGCTGACGTTGACGAAACTCGACGACGAACTGAGCGCGTGCCTCGCGCATCCATGTCAAAGCATCGGACTCAATGTGGGAGACACACGATGACTGAAATCGTTAAATTGGCCGACGCCGGTGGAGTCGTTGTCGATCTGGTTCGAACCATCAATGCGAATCGCCAGTATCTGAGCGAAGTCGACGGCGCGATTGGTGACGGCGACCATGGCATCAACATGAGCAAGGGCTTTAGCCAGTGTGGCGAGCATCTTGCGGCACGCGGAGCACTGCCGTCACTCCCGGTGGCCCTGGGCGATCTGTCTTCGGCGCTCATGGACGGGATCGGTGGTTCGATGGGGCCGCTCTACGGGACCTTCTTTCTCAGTATGAGCGATACGTTTGCGGACCATGTCGAGCTCGACAAATCCCTTTTCTATCAGGCGCTCGTTGTCGGGATCGATTCTGTGCAGGAGATCGGTGATGCGAAGGTCGGCGATAAGACGCTGATCGACACGCTGGTTCCCGCGCGGACGGCGTATGGGGCGGCGTTGGAAGAGGGTAAGAGCTTCCGGGCGTGCATTGATGCGATGGTGGTTGCCGCGGAAGCCGGAATGAATTCGACGCGCGACCTGCGTGCCCGTATCGGACGCGCTGCCCGGCTAGGCGACCGTTCGATTGGTGTCCTGGACGCCGGCGCATGTTCCTGCTTCCTGATCCTGCGCAGCATGGGCGAATCTCTTACGCATCTGCTCGACGGCACCGCGGTCCGCGCTGCCTGACGTCGTAACCGTACCCGAAGACTGGATGCCGGAGCCTCGTCGAAAAACGCGCGAGGCTTCAATATATTAACTTAGGTATACGAAATAGCGGTGATTCATGTCTTATGCTAATCCGACCCGGGCAGAACTTGCCAACGCAGTGCGGTTTCTGGCCATCGACGCCGTCCAGGCGGCCAATTCTGGACATCCCGGCATGCCGATGGGAATGGCGGATATTGCCGAAGTACTGTGGCGCAAGTACCTGAAGCATGATCCCGCGGTTCCGGATTGGGTTAACCGGGATCGCTTTGTGCTGTCAAACGGTCACGGTTCGATGCTGCTCTACGCCGTGCTGCATTTGAGCGGCTACGGCCTGTCGATCGATGATCTGAAGAGATTCCGGAAGTGGCAGTCGATCACGCCAGGGCACCCGGAACGCGGTCTGACGCCGGGCGTCGAGACGACCACCGGCCCGCTGGGGCAGGGCCTTGCCAATGCCGTCGGCATGGCGTTAGCTGAACGGCTGTTGGCCGCTGAATTCAACGAACCGGGTTTCGATATTGTCGATCACCACACCTATGTGTTTCTCGGTGACGGCTGCCTCATGGAGGGCGTCTCGCATGAGGCCTGCTCGCTCGCCGGCACATGGCATCTCGGCAAACTGATCGCGTTTTATGACGACAACGGCATTTCGATCGATGGCCATGTGGAAGGCTGGTTCACCGACCAGACCCCGATGCGCTTCCGTGCGTATGGCTGGCATGTCATCGAGGGTGTCGACGGACATGATCCGCTCTCGATCGAGCAGGCGATCAAGGCAGGGCGTGCGGAACGTGACCGGCCGACCTTGATCTGCTGCAAGACGGTGATCGGACACGGTTCACCGAATCGGGCCGGCACGCACGACGTGCATGGCGCTCCGCTCGGTGCCGCTGAGATCGCGGCCACGCGGGCGCATCTTGGCTGGCATCACGCGCCATTCCACATTCCCGAATCGATTCGAGACGCGTGGGACGCGCGCGGAGCGGGCCGTGAGCGCAACATGGCCTGGCGCACGCTGTTCGAAGCCTATCGAACTCACTTTCCGGAAAAGGCCGGTTACTTCGAGTCCCGCATGTATGGCAGTCGCCGCGAGCGGTCCGCCGACGTGATCGAAACCCTGCTGGAAGGCAGTGACTGGTTCGAGCAGACGATGGCCACGCGCAAGGCTTCGCAGAAATGCCTTGACCTGCTGGTTGCCAGACTGCCGGAACTTCTGGGCGGCTCGGCGGACCTCGCGCCCTCGAATCTCACCATGGTGCCGGCTTCCCGCGCGCTCACACCCGACCGCGCGAACGGATCTGGAAACTATATCCACTACGGCGTTCGCGAGTTCGGCATGACCGCGATCATGAACGGCGTTGCGCTCCATGGCGGTTTTCTTCCGTATGGCGGGACCTTCCTGGTGTTTTCCGACTATGCGAAGAATGCGCTTCGTATGGCGGCGTTGATGCACCTGCAATGCATCTATGTCTTCACCCACGATTCGATTGGTCTCGGCGAGGATGGACCTACCCATCAGCCGGTCGAGCACGCGGCGATGCTGCGTCAGATTCCGGGGATGAGCGTATGGCGTCCGGCAGACGCAGTCGAAACAGCATTTGCATGGGCAGCAGCATTGGAGACAGTCGATGCGCCGACTGCGCTGTTACTTTCTCGCCAGAATCTGCCACCGCTTTCCCGCAACGCACAGGCGAAGGCACAAATCCGGCAAGGCGGCTATGTGTTGTCGGAGGCAGCGGGCGGAAAACCGGACATCGTTCTGATTGCGACGGGTTCCGAAGTGGAGCTCGCATTGAAGGCGCAAACAGCGTTTGCCGGGCAGGGCATTGCCGCGCGGGTCGTATCGATGCCATCGACCACAACCTTTGATAGCCAACCGCTTGCATACCAGCTTTCCGTTCTGCCGCCCACGATCCGGCGCGTCGCAATTGAAGCGGCCGCAGGCGATTTCTGGCGGAAATACGTCGGCTTGAGCGGCGCTGTGATCGGGTTGTCACACTTTGGCGAGTCGGCGCCAGCCGAGACGTTGTATGAAGAGTTCGGTATTACGGTGGACGCGATCGTGGACGCGGTGAGCCGCACGCTCGAGATGGAGCCTGGGATCGTCGATTAGCTGCTTCGAAGCGCTGAGCTTGCTGATTCACCCAGCCCGATCGTGCCGTTCCAGACACGGCGAGGACGTGGCAACGCGTCCTCCAGTTCCGTTTTTGTTGCGCCACAGCGCCACAGAGCGCCACAGCGTCGCGCGCGATCGCGCAAGAACGGCCGACGCCAGCACGATGTCGTGATCGTTCGCGATATCAATTTAACGACATTCGCCGCATGGCGACATTACTTCATGGACATGACATGGCGCTGATTTCATTGCGGCAGTTACTCGACCACGCGGCGGAATACGCGTATGGCGTGCCGGCATTCAACGTCAATAACCTCGAGCAGGTTCAGGCGATCATGCAGGCGGCCGCTGAATGCGATAGTCCGGTCATCATGCAGGCCTCCGCCGGGGCGCGGAAATACGCCGGCGAAGCGTTTTTGTGCCATCTGGTTGTTGCGGCGATCGAGACTTATCCCGACATCCCGGTTGTGATGCATCAGGACCATGGGGCATCGCCGGCCGTTTGCCAGGCCGCGATCCGCAGCGGGTTCAGCAGCGTGATGATGGACGGTTCACTCATGCCGGATATGAAAACCGTTGCAACCTACGACTACAACGTCGAGGTGACGCGGAACGTGGTGGAGATGGCGCATGCCGTCGGGGTGTCAGTCGAGGGTGAGCTCGGATGCCTGGGTTCGCTCGAATCGGGAATGGCCGGGGAGGAGGACGGCTCCGGTGCTGAAGGCGTGCTGACCCACGACATGCTGCTGACCGACCCCGATCAGGCTGCCGATTTCGTGCAGCGGACCGGAGTCGACGCGTTGGCAATCGCTATTGGTACATCGCATGGCGCCTACAAATTTTCCCGCGAACCGTCGGGCAATATTCTCGCGATCGACCGGATCAGGGAAATTCATCGCCGCCTGCCCAATACCCACCTGGTCATGCACGGATCGAGTTCGGTGCCTCAGGAATGGCTTGAGATCATCCGCGAGTTTGGCGGTGAAATCCGGGAAACATACGGTGTTCCGGTCGAAGAGATCTGCGAGGGCATTCGTCACGGCGTACGCAAGGTCAACATCGATACGGATATCCGCCTCGTGATGACCGGCGCAATACGTCGCTCACTCGCACAGCGTCCTTCCGAGTTCGACGTTCGACGATTCTTCTCGGACGCACTTGGCGCGGCGCGGGACCTGTGCCGCTCCCGCTTCGAGGCATTCGGCAGCGCCGGACAGGCGCGCAGGATCAAGCCGGTTGCGCTGTCAGCGATCGCCGGGCGCTATGACCACGTGCATCGCGTGTAATGGATTGCGCTGGCGCGAACATGCAATGCGCTCAGCGGGCTCAGGAATCTTGTCGGGATCGGATCAATGAAAGCACAGCTATTTGTGATTTTTGGAGGGACGGGCGACCTTGCCATGCGCAAGCTCCTTCCCGCGCTGTATCAGAACCACCGGGAGGGAACGCTGCCGGACGGCATGCGCATCGTTGGCGTCGGCAGGGAGGGGCTGGAGCGGAACGGCTACCTCGATAAGGTACGTGATGCCTTGCGTCAATTCCTGCCCGCCATCGATTTCGACGAGGCGTATTGGAACACCTTCTCGCCGCGCCTCGAGTTCGTTCAGATGGACGCGCTGGTGTCTGCGGATTACGCACGACTCGCTGCAATGTTGCGATGGCAGGACAGCCGGGGACATATTTTCTACCTTGCCACGCCTTCGGAACTGTTTATTCCGATATGCACCGAACTGAACCGGGCGGAGCTGGTTTCTGCCACGTCGAAGGTCGTTCTCGAAAAACCCTTAGGCCATGATCTGCTCTCAGCACAACGGATCAATCGGGAAGTGGGCGCGATATTCCGTGAAAATCAGATCTACCGGATCGACCACTACCTCGGCAAGGAGACCGTTCAGAACCTGTTTGCGCTGCGGTTCGGCAATGGCATGTTCGAACGTCTCTGGAACCGCGACGGGATTCGCGATGTTCAGATCACGATAGCCGAGCAGGTCGGCGTCGAGGGACGTGGGGCGTTTTACGAGCGCACCGGTGCAATGCGGGACATGGTCCAGAATCATTTGCTGCAGCTACTTTGCATACTCGCCATGGAGCCGCCGCTGAGTCTCGAAGCGGATGCCGTACGCGACGAGAAGCTCAAGGTCCTTCGCTCGCTCAAGCCGCTCAGCGCGGCCGATGTGGCACGGCAGACCGTGCGTGGCCAGTACACGGCCGGCGAGATACACGGCGAGCCGGTGGCCGGCTATCTGGACGAACCGGACATTCGTGCCGATAGCCGGACAGAGACATTCGTTGCGTTGAAAGTGGAGCTGAATAACTGGCGCTGGGCGCGTGTGCCATTTTACCTGTACACCGGCAAGCGCCTGCAGAGTCGAGTTGCGGAGATCGTCGTCAATTTCAAGGATGTGCCGCATTCGGTGTTCGGCTCGTCCGCAACGGAGGGGCGAGGTAACCGTCTCGTGATCCGGCTTCAGCCGGACGAAAGCCTGAAACTCTACCTGATGACCAAGGCGCCGGGAGATGAGATGACGGTCAGGCCGGTGAGTCTGAACCTCGAATTTTCTTCGGCATTCTCGACGAGACGAAGAGATGCCTACGAGCGACTTCTGCTCGATGTGATCCGGGGCAGGCTCACGCTGTTCATGCGAGGCGACGAACTCGATGCCGCATGGCAATGGGTTGACCCGGTGATCGACGCCTGGCGTTCGCAGGATCCTCCCGAACCGTATGCCGCGGGCGGTGCAGGCCCCGATGCAGCCCTCGCGCTCGTCGGGCAAGGTAGCGTCGCGCCATGCGACGCGTGAGAGTCCATCCCCGCTGTATGCACGTCGACGGAGCGTTCCCAGGTCCGTCGATTCCAATCGATCGCCAGACAGTTCCCGCCAAGCGGACCGAATATGACCCACATAGTAACCACTGAGCACATTACGCTGTCCTCGTTTCTCGCGAACCCAGCACGTGAGGAGCGAATCCCAACAGGACTGATCACGCTGATCGAAGCCGTTGCCGATGCATGTTCATCCATTGCAACGGCTGTCGAGCGAGGCATCTTCGACGGCGCATCCGGAAATGCCCATTCGGAGAACGTTCATGGAGAGGCGCAAAAGAAGCTCGACGTTGTGTCGAACGACATCATGATCGGCGCGGTCGAGTCGGTTGGCTGTCTTCGCGGACTGGCGTCGGAAGAGCTTGAGTCGATTCAGGTGACCGGGCATGAGCATTCCCCGGATACCCCAGCGTATCTTATGCTGTTCGATCCGCTCGACGGGTCTTCCAATCTTGAGATCAACGGCATTGTCGGAAGTATCTTTTCTGTGCTGGCTACGCCTGCGTCTGGCGTCGCAATCGACGAGCGTCATTTTCTGCAGCCGGGCGTGAAACAGGTCTGCGCGGGGTATGCGATCTACGGTGCGACGACGATGTTCGTGCTGACTACGGGGCACGGTGTCGACGGATTCACGTTCGATGGGGAATCGGCATCATTCGTGCTGACCCATCCACAGCTTCAGATCCCCGAAAATACCCGCGAATTCGCAATCAACATGTCCAACGAGCGCTACTGGGAAGAGCCTGTGCGCCGCTATGTCCGTGAGTGTGTCGCGGGCACGGCGGGGCCGCGGCAGACGAATTTCAACATGCGATGGATCGCATCCATGGTCGCGGAGGTGCATCGAATCCTGCTGCGCGGGGGTGTTTTCCTATATCCACGGGACAGCAAGAATCCCCAGCTTGCTGGACGGCTGCGCTTGACCTATGAGGCCAATCCGATGTCGTTCATTGTCGAACAGGCCGGCGGCATGAGCACGACGGGCGAAGCCCCGATCATGGAAGTTCAGCCGGACCATGTCCATCAGCGCGTGCCCGTTATTCTCGGGTCAAGGCTTGAAGTGGAGCGCCTGCTTCGATATCACGACGAGGCCGCGGCCGCTTGATTCTGCCTGATGCGCGCTTCTGGAAACCCTCAGCAATATCCAACCGGTCGCTATTTCTCATTCCTGGTGAAAACTGAATGCACCACGATTGGGGTTTTCGGCCTGCTACTGAGGAGATAAGCTGCACCACGAGCATGTGGCTTGCGGTAACGAGAAATCCATGAAAGTTCTGATTCTGGGTGCGACGGGGGTTGTGGGAAAAGCCTCACTCGAACGAGCGTTAGGAGATAGCCGTATTGCGCAAGTCATCGCCCCAACGCGTCGCAGCCTTTCCCCTCATCCCAAGCTGGTCAACCCGGTCGCACCAGAACTCGGTCTCTTGTTGCCGGAAGCGGACGCCTGGGAGGTGGATGCAGTGATATGTGCAATGGGAACGACGATCGGGAAGGCGGGATCGAAGGCGGCGTTTCGCCATGTCGACTATGAGTTGCCGATTGCCTTCTCGAAGAAGGTTTATCAGAAGGGTGCGCAGGCGCTTGCGCTGGTTTCCTCTCCTGGTGCTTCGCTATCCATCCCGTTGTTTTATTGCCGTACCAAGGGTGAGCTTGAAAGAGACATTCAGAAGATCGGCTTTGAATCCGTCACAATCGTGCGGCCAGGCATGATTGGTGGCGAGCGCAAAGAGTTCCGGCTCGCAGAGCGCATGGTGCTGCCCGTTGCGAAGCTCCTTGGCCCGCTCTTGCCACGGGGGCTTCGCGTCAATCCCGCAGCCAATATCGCCGACGTATTGGTCGATTCGGTCGTCGCGGGGAAAGCGGAGGTGCGTATGGTGACTTCGAGGGATCTCGTATGAGACTGCTTCTGCGGATTTGTGTCTCCTTCACTGCCCGGCTGCAGTCAACTGCCTGAGTTGCTCCAGCAACTTTACCGCCGGACTCGGCAAAATCCCCTGACGGCGTCGGAACGCCGTCAACATACGGCGTGCAACGAGCCCAGGAATCGGCAGCGTATCGAATACGCCCGCCGCGCTTTCGGTGTCGTACATCGGCGTCGCCATCCAGCTCAGAAATCCCGCACGCGTCACCAGGCTTTTCAGCACCGTGATCGAGCGCGTTTCGACGGCAATCTGCGGCATGCCGAGCCCATGCTCGGCAAACACGCGCTGCATATGCTCGAACGGACTCGTCCCCCGCGGCGGGACACACCACTGCTGATCGAGCGTATCGGCAAGCGTTAGATCCGCTTTGCCTCGCAACGGATGGTCGAGCGCGGCGACCACATAGCTCGTATCTTCCCATCTACAATCGGCAATCGCGGCAATCTCGTCCGTGTCGGGCACCACCATGCTGAGCGCGAGATCGATTTCGTGTTTCATCAGACTGTCGGCAAGCCGGTCCCATACGCCCTCGATGATCTCGACACGCAGATTCGGCCAGCGCGCGAGCACGCCGCTCACCGCGAGCGGCAGCACGAGCGTCGCGACGCTCGCGACCGCGCCGACGCGAATCGTCCCTTTCGCGAGGCCGCGCATCGCGTCGATCTCCTCGCGCGCGTGGTCGGCTTCGCGTTGCAGCAGCGTGGCGTGCGGCAGCAGCGCGCTGCCGATCGCAGTAAGCTGCATACCCTTCGAGTGCCGTTCGAATAGCGGTGCGCCGACCTGATCCTCGAGCCGCTTGATGGTGCGGCTCAGTGCGGGCTGCGTGACGTGCAGCACTTCCGCGGCGCGGCCCAGGCTGCCGCTCGCGACGATGGTCGCGAACGCGTGCAATTGTTGAAGATTGAAAGTCATGCGCAAAAGTAATGCCTTTTCCCGAAAAAGGCAATTTTCAATCAACCTCGAGCTTCCGATAATGGGCCATCAAGAAACGGCGCTCATCAATAGGAGACACGGATGACCAGCAACGCGCCCCGTTCAGACACATCGGGATCTTCTCAACACGCCTCGTTCACCGTGCGCCACGCCGTCATCGATCTGATGCGGCGGCTCGGCATGACTTCGGTGTTCGCCAATCCGGGGTCGACGGAATTGCCGCTGTTCCGCGATTTCCCGCAAGACTTCCGTTATGTGCTGGGTTTGCAGGAAGCCGTCGTGGTCGGCATGGCCGATGGTTATGCACAGGCCACCCGCAACGCGTCGTTCGTCAATCTGCACTCGGCGGCGGGCGTGGGCAATGCGATGGGCAATATCTTCACCGCGTTCCGCAATCGCACGCCGATCGTGATTACCGCCGGGCAGCAGGCGCGCTCGATTCTGCCGTTCGACCCGTTCCTCGCATCGACGCAAGCCACCGAATTGCCGAAGCCCTACGTTAAATGGAGCATCGAACCGGCACGCGCCGAAGACGTGCCGCTGGCGATCGCGCGCGCCTATCACGTGGCGATGCAGGAGCCGCGCGGACCGGTGCTGGTGTCGATTCCCGTCGACGATTGGGACCGCGCCGCGGAGCCGGTGCCGGCCCGCGTCGTCAGTACCGGGACGCGGCCGGAGCCGTTCGTGCTGGAGCAGATCGGCGCGGCGCTCGATGCCTGCGAACGGCCGGCTTTCGTGGTGGGCGGCGCTGTCGACCGCGCCGGCGGCTGGGACGAAGTCGTGCATCTTGCCGAACGCCACAATGCCCGCGTGTTCGTCGCGCCGATGACGGGCCGCTGTGCATTCCCCGAAGACCACCGCCTGTTCGCCGGTTTCTTGCCGGCCATGCGCGAGAAGATCGTCGAGTTGCTCGGCGGGCATGACTTGATCTTCGTGATCGGCGCACCGGCCTTCACGTATCACGTCGAAGGACACGGCCCACATCTGCCGGCCGGCGCAACGCTATGTCAGTTGATCGACGATCCGACCATTGCGGCGTGGGCGCCCACCGGCACCGCAGTGGTCGGCAATATTCGCCTCGGCGTGGCCGATCTGCTGACGCGGCCCGCGCCGAAGACGCGCCCCTTGCCCGCGCCACGCGCCGCATCGCCGCGTGCAGAGCCGTCTGCGGTGATGTCGGTGGCGTTCGCGTTGCAGACCCTTGCCGAGGTGCGCCATGCGGACGACATCGTGGTGGAAGAGGCGCCGAGTTCGCGGCCGGTCATGCAGAACTATCTGCCGTTCACGCGCAGCGGCACCTTCTACACGATGGACAGCGGCGGTCTGGGCTTCGGCATGCCGGCTGCTGTCGGCGTGGCGTTGGCGAAGCCAGGGACGCGCGTGATCGGCCTGGTCGGCGACGGCTCCAGCATGTATTCGATCCAGGCCATCTATAGCGCCATGCAGATGAAACTGCCGATCACATTCGTGATCCTGAACAATTCCCGCTATGCCGCGCTGCAGGACTTCGCCCCGGAATTCGGGTTTGGTCCGGCCGATCCTGTCCAAGGCACTGATCTGCCCGGGCTCGATTTCGTGGCGCTTGCTGCAGGCATGGGGTGCCAGGGCATGCGCGTGACCGATGCCGAACGCCTGCACGACGTGCTGCGCGACGCGTTGGCGTCGTCTGGACCGATGCTGGTCGAAGTCGTCGTGGCTTGAAACCTGGCGAGCGTTGCGCCCCGCATTCATAAAACTTTCCGCAGGAGACAGGACGATGCAGAGTATTTCGATGCTGATCAACGGCGCAGCCGTGCAAGCGAGCAACGGCGCCACCTTCGAACGCCGCAATCCGCTCGACGGCGAAGTCGCGACGCGTGCCCCGGCGGCGACAGTCGCCGACGCGGTAGCCGCCGCCGATGCCGCCGCTGCGGCGTTTCCGGCATGGTCCGCGCTGGGGCCGGGCGAGCGCCGCGCGCTGCTGATGAAGGCCGCGCATGCGCTGGAAGCGCGCAGCGAGGCATTCGCCGCGGTGATGGCGGCGGAGACGGGCGCGTCGGCAATGTGGGCGGGGTTCAATGTGCATCTTGCCGCCGGCGGATTGATGGAAGCGGCGGCGCTTACTACGCAGATCGGTGGTGAGTTGATCCCGTCCGACGTGCCCGGCAGCCTTGCGATGGGCGTGCGTCAGCCGGCCGGCGTCGTGCTGGGCATCGCGCCGTGGAATGCGCCGGTGATTCTCGCCGTGCGTGCGATTGCGTTGCCGCTCGCATGTGGCAATACGGTCGTGCTGAAGGGGTCGGAAGTTTGCCCCGGCACACATGGGCTGATTATCGAAGTGCTGCAGGAAGCGGGCTTGCCGAAGGGCGTGGTGAACTTCGTCACCAACGCGCCGGCCGATGCGGGCACCGTGGTCGAGGCGCTGATCGCGCATCCGAAAGTCCGGCGTGTCAATTTCACCGGCTCCACGCATGTCGGCAAGATCATCGCGGCCACGTGTGCGCGCTATCTGAAACCGTCGGTGCTGGAACTCGGCGGAAAAGCACCGTTGATCGTGCTCGACGACGCGGATCTCGATGCTGCCGTCAACGCCGCCGCATTCGGCGCGTTCGCCAACTCGGGGCAGATCTGCATGTCGACGGAACGGATCATCGTCGACGAAAAGATTGCTGACCCGTTCGTTGCAAAGCTCGCGCAGAAAGCGCGCGACCTGCCGCTCGGCGACCCACGCAAAGGGCCGGTGGTGTTGGGGTCGGTCGTCGACATGAGCACGGTGAAACGCTGCAATGCGCTGATCGACGACGCGCTGGCCAAAGGCGCCACGCTCGTCTGCGGCGGCAAGGCGGACAGCACCTTGATGCCCGCCACGCTGCTCGATCACGTCACGCCCGCCATGCGCATCTATGGCGACGAATCGTTCGGGCCTGTGAAGGGCATCGTGCGCGTCAACGGCGAAGACGAGGCCGTGGCCTGTGCGAACGACAACGAGTACGGGCTTTCGTCGGCAGTGTTCAGCCGCGATGTGGCGCGCGCGATGAATGTCGCGCGGCGTATCGAATCGGGCATCTGTCATGTCAACGGACCGACCGTTCACGACGAAGCGCAAATGCCGTTCGGCGGCATAAAGGGCAGCGGCTTCGGACGTTTCGGCGGCCAGGCGGGGATCGCTGAGTTTACGGATTTGCGCTGGATTACGGTGCAGACCACACCGCGTCATTACCCGTTCTGAAGAGCGACGTGCCGTTGTAGTCGTTGTGTGTCGCTGCGCGCGATTTCTCCGCAGCGATACGCAGTGTCGTGAAAGCCATGCATGCGTGTTATGGCTTTTGCGCGAAACGGCAATGTCAAAAGCCGTTCGCTCACTCACATACTGAATAAAAACGCGACCTCAAAGGCGCGGTGCCCAGATCGTGCACACAAACCAGGAGACAGTTTCATGACCAGCTATGTACCGCCGGCCGGCTCGGCCAGTGCGGCAACCGGCGAGGCCGGTGCGCCACTTGCCGGCCATCAGGCAGGAGTCGAGGAAGGGCGCTATGCCGTCGATATCGGCCGCACGCTCGACGAAGGCCCTTACACCACGATGCAGAAAATCGTGGTGTTTCTCGCGGCGCTATCGATCGTTCTGGACGGCTTCGACAGCCAGTTGATCGGTTTTGCAATTCCCGTGCTGATCAAGGAATGGGGCGTCACGCGTGCGGCTTTTGCGCCGGTGGTCGCGGCCGGCTTGATCGGCATGGGCATAGGCAGTGCGTGTGCCGGACTGTTGGCCGATCGCTTCGGCCGCCGCTGGGCGGTGATCGGCAGTGTGCTGGTGTTCGGCGCAGCCACCTGCGGCATCAGCTTCGCCCCCGACATCGTGACGATCGCCGTGCTGCGCTTTGTTGCCGGGCTCGGCATCGGCGGCGCATTGCCGAGCTCGACCACCATGACCGCGGAGTTCACACCGGCTCGCCGCCGCACACTGGCGGTCACCGCGACGATCGTCTGTGTGCCGCTCGGCGGCATGATGGCCGGTTTGTTCGCGCATGAAATTCTGCCGACATACGGATGGCGTGCCTTGTTCATGATCGGCGGCGTGCTGCCTCTCGCGCTCGGCGTGTTGCTGTTCTTCACATTGCCCGAGTCGCCGCGCTTTCTCGCCCGGTTGCCGCAGCGCTGGCCGGAACTCAAGCGCCTGCTTGGCCGGATGTCGCGTCCGGTGGCGCGCGGCTGTGTATTTACCGACATTCGCGAGCAGGCCGTCGAAAAACACGCAGGCTTTACCGCGTTGTTCCGCGAGGGCCTCGCGCTCGATACGGTGGCGATCTGGTGCGCGTTCTGCATGTGCCTGCTGGCCGTCTATAGCGCCTTCAGCTGGCTGCCGACCATGCTGAGCACGCAGGGGCTGTCGATGTCGGTAGCAGGGGCCGGGCTTACCGCGTACAACCTGGGCGGCGTGGTGGGCGCGTTGCTGTGCGCGCTGGTAATCGCTCGCACCGGCTCGCGGTGGCCGTTGATTCTCTGCAGCGCGGCGGGTGCGGCGAGCGCGTTGCTGCTGCTCGGCGTGAACATTTCCGATCACACCGGTTTGCTGATCTTTGGTCTTGGCGTGCACGGTCTGTTCGTCAACGCGGTTCAGTCGACGATGTTTGCGCTGTGTGCTTATGTCTATCCAACCCGCGTGCGTGCAACCGGTACTGCATCGGCGCTCGCGTTTGGCCGGATCGGCGCGATTGCCAGCGCATTCGCGGGTGCGGCGGTGATTACGGCGGGCGGCGCCTCGTCGTACCTGTGGATGCTCGGGATCGCAATGGTGATCGTGATGATTGCGCTGATGCTGGTCAGGCGTCATATCCCGAAGCCGGGCGTTTGAGGGACGCAATGTCCTGAATCGCGGTGATCAGGCGTGACACGCCGATCGCCGCTATCTGAAGCAGTCAATCTTTGGCGTATCGGACGGCTTGAATCGCTGTCGGGATTGTCACGTCTGTCATTAGTATCGCTACATAAAAATGCTGCGTAGGGGCCGCATGCAGATTGATGTGCGCTCAAACAAAGCACTTGTCCAGGAGACACGGAGACCATGAAATACAAACTCGCTTTGGGCAGTATGCTGCTCGGTATCAGTGCATCGTCGTTCGCACAGAGCAGCGTGACGTTGTACGGCATCATCGATACCGGCATTGAACTGGTCACGCATGCGAACGCGGCAGGCGATAACGTCGTGCGCATGCCGGGCATCACGGGCGAATTTCCGTCGCGCTGGGGAATTCGCGGCAAGGAAGGATTGGGCGGCGGGTTGTCCGCGGTCTTCGTACTGGAAAGCGGCTTCAATACCAAAGCCGGCACGCTCAATCAGGGTGGCCGGCTGTTTGGGCGCCAAGCCTATGTGGGCCTCGAGAGTCCCTACGGTACGTTGACTTTCGGCCGCCAGTACACGATGACCTATTGGGCGATACTCGATTCCGATCTGCTCGGTCCTGATATTTATGGCGGCACGGGGTCGTTCGATCAGTACATGCCGAGCGCGCGCAGCGACAACACGATTGCGTACAAAGGCACGTTCTCGGGCTTTACGTTCGGTGCGACCTATTCGTTCGGCCGCGACTCCGCGGGGACGGGCAATTCGCCGGGGCAGGGCACCTGTGTGGGGTCGATTCCGGGCAGCTCACAGAGTTGCCGCGAGTGGTCGGCGATGTTGCGCTATGACATGAACGGCTACGGCGTGGCGGGCGCCTACGACGAGCAACGCGGCGGCCCGGGCGCGGCCGCGAATCTGTACGACGGCACGGCCCCTTTTGCGCTGACACAATCCGGCGATAAAGACGTGCGGATGCAATTGAACGGCTACGGACACATTGGGCCGGTGAAACTCGGGGCGGGTTGGCTTGGACGTCATGTCGAAACGGTATCCCCGGCATTGCCGGATGTGCGCTCGAATCTGTACTACGTCACGGCAGCGTATAACGTGACGCCTGCATTCATCCTCGACGGTGGTGTGTACCGGATCGTCAATCGCGCCGACGATACCCGCGGCACAATCGCGGCGTTACGCACCACGTATCTGTTGTCGAAGCGTTCAGCGGTTTACCTGCAGGGCGCGTATCTGTTCAATAGTCCGCATGCCGCGTATACGGTGAGCCAGGGCGGCGGAGGGACGACGCCGGCGCCTGGCATCGGGCAACTCGGCGTAATGGCCGGCATTCGCCATTCGTTCTGAGCGATTAAAAAAGGCCACGCCGGATAATCCGGCGTGGCCGTTGCTGCTTTAAATACCGCCGACGCACATGTACTTGATCACGACGTAGTCGTCGATACCGTAGTGCGAGCCCTCGCGGCCAAGACCGGATTGCTTGACGCCGCCGAACGGCGCGACTTCGTTCGAAATCAGGCCGGTGTTGATACCTACCATGCCATATTCGAGCGCTTCGGCGACACGCCAGACGCGGCCGATATCGCGGCTATAGAAGTACGACGCGAGGCCGAATTCCGTATCGTTGGCGAGGCGGATCACTTCTTCGTCCGACGAGAAGCGGAACAGCGGCGCGAGCGGGCCGAAGGTTTCGTCGCGCGCGACCTTCATGGCGGGCGTGACATCCGCGAGCACGGTCGGCTCGAAGAAGCCGTGACCGAGCGCGTGGCGCTTGCCGCCGGTGACGATGCGCGCCCCTTTGGCGAGGGCGTCTTCGATATGCGATTCGACCTTGAGCACGGCGGCTTCGTTGATCAGCGGGCCTTGCGTGACGCCGTCTTCGGTGCCGCGGCCGACCTTGAGTTGTTCGACGGCGACGCGCAGTTTTTCGGCGAATGCGTCGTAGACTTTATCGTGCACGTAGAAGCGATTCGTGCAAACGCAGGTTTGGCCGCTATTGCGATATTTCGATGCAATGGCGCCTGCAACGGCCGCATCCAGATCCGCATCTTCGAAGACGATGAAGGGCGCGTTGCCGCCGAGTTCGAGCGACACTTTCTTGACCGTCGGCGCGCATTGCGCCATCAACAAACGGCCCACCGGCGTCGAGCCCGTGAACGACAGTTTGCGCACGATCGGATTGCCGGTCATTTCGGCGCCGATGGCTTTCGGCTCGCCGGTGACGACGTTGAACACGCCGCGCGGCACGCCGGCGCGTTCGGCCAGCACGGCAAGGGCGAGCGCCGAGAGCGGCGTGGCTTCAGCCGGTTTGACGATGATCGGGCAGCCTGCCGCGAGCGCCGGGCCGACCTTACGCGTGATCATGGCGGCCGGGAAATTCCACGGCGTGATGGCTGCGCAGACGCCGATCGGTTCTTTCGTCACGACGATGCGTTTGTCGTTTGCCGGCGTGGGGATGGTGTCGCCGCTGACGCGTTTGCCTTCTTCCGCGAACCATTCCAGGAACGAGGCGGCGTAGAGGATTTCGCCTTTGGCTTCCGCGAGGGGTTTGCCTTGTTCGGTGGTGAGGATCGTTGCCAGATCGTCGGCGTTTTCCAGCATGAGGTCATGCCATTTGCGCAGGATGGTGGCGCGTTGTTTGGCGGTGGTGGCGCGCCATGCCGGCCATGCGGCGTTGGCTGTGTCGATTGCCCGGCGGGTTTCGGTTGTGCCCATGCGGGGCACGGTGGCGATGGTTTCGCCTGTGGCGGGGTTTTTGACTTCGAAGGTTGTGTTGTCGTCGGCGGATTGCCATTCGCCTGCGATGTAGGCTTTTGTTTTTAGAAGGGAGGGGTCTTTTAGGACTGGCGTCGGCATTTTGGGGTTTGCTCCTGGGGTTCTGGATTTAGGGATTTTGCCCGCGCGGCGCCTGGTTCTGGGTTTTTATGGCGTTGGCCTTTTCTTGTTTTCTTAGTGGTCTATTAGCGTTGCCCCTGTGCGGGGCGGCACTTACTTTCTTTGCCGCCGCAAAGAAAGATAAGCAAAGAAAGCGGCTTACACCGTCAGCTCATAAGCGGGTCCCTCGCACAGCCACGGTAGTGGTGCATCTGGAATCTGTGTTCTCGCGCATTCACCGTGAGTGACAAGGCCGTCATACTTCCGGCGGCGCTGCGCGCACCGAAACGTATTTCACCAAACCATCGCCACATCCGCCATGCCACATTGCAGCGCCACGCCGAGGCGAAGCCGATGGCCCCCACCGCGCTCAAACGAAGCCTCCGGTTTCCCTGGCAGCCCCGTCCGCGACGCACGAAGTGCGGAGTGGGAGCTGACGAGCACTTTGTCACTCACGGTGAATGTGCGAGAACACAGATTCCAGATGCACCACTACCCGTGGTAGACCACGGATCCCGCTTAAGAGTTAGCGGTGTGAGCCGCTTTCTTTTGCCTACTTTTCTTTGCGGCAGGCAAAGAAAAGTAGGTGCCCGCCCCGCACAGGGGCGACGCTAATAGACCACTAAGAAAACAAGGAAAGGCCAACGCCGTAGGCAACCAGCCAGAAAGCACCACGACGACAAAACAATTCAAGGAATGACCCACACCGCGAGGCAAAACAACCCAACCGCCGCGCAGGCCAAAAAACCATCAAACAGCTACAGCAACACTTTCCTTAAGCACAGCTTCCAAAATCCCCATTGCCTCATCAAAGACGGAGTCTTGAATAGTAAGCGGGAACAGGAACCGAACCACATTCGAATAAACACCACAAACGAGCAGCAGCAACCCGCGCTCAAGCGCCCGAGCCTGCACCCGCTTGGTAAAGTCAGCATCCGGCTCCGTTCCGCCTGCCTTGCAGAACTCAACAGCCACCATTCCGCCCGGCCCACGCACGTCGGCGATCTGCGGAACCTCGCTCTGCAGCGCGATCAGCTTCGCCTTGACACGATCACCCAAAACCGTAGCCCGCTCGCAGAGCTTCTCTTCATCGATGATATCGAGCACGGCATGGGCCGACGCAACCGCCAGCGGGTTGCCCGCATAGGTGCCACCCAGACCGCCAGGCGCGGCGGCGTCCATCAAATCAGCGCGCCCCACCACACCCGACAGCGGCATGCCGCCCGCCAGGCTCTTGGCCATCGTCATCAGATCGGGCACCACGTCATAGTGATGCATCGCAAACAGCTTGCCGGTACGGGCAAAACCCGTCTGCACTTCGTCGGCAATCAGCAAAATGCCATGCTCATTACACAGCTTGCGCAGCGCGCGCACGAATTCGGCCGGTGCCGGGTAGAAACCGCCTTCGCCTTGAACCGGTTCGAAAATAATCGCCGCGACGCGCTTCGGATCGATGTCGGCCTTGAACAGAAACTCGATCGCCTTCAGCGAATCGGCCGTCGTCACGCCGTGCAACGGATTCGGGAACGGAGCGTGGAATACGTCCGCCGGGAACGGACCAAAGCCGATCTTGTACGGCGCAACCTTGCCGGTCAGCGCCATGCCCATCATCGTGCGGCCATGGAAACCGCCGGTGAACGCGATCACGCCCGGACGGCCGGTCGCGGCACGCGCAATCTTGATCGCGTTTTCAACGGCTTCGGCGCCCGTCGTGAAGAAAGCGGTCTTCTTCGGGTAGTCGCCCGGCGCACGCGCGTTGATCTTCTCAGCCAGCTCGACGTACGACGCGTACGGCACGATCTGATACGCGGTGTGCGTGAAATGGTCGAGCTGGTCGCGGATCGCGGCCAGAATCTTCGGATGACGGTGGCCGGTGTTGCACACCGCAATGCCTGCCGCGAAATCGATGAAACGGCGGCCTTCGACGTCCCACAATTCAGCGTTTTCCGCGCGCTCGGCGTAGAAATCGCACATCACTCCGACGCCGCGCGGCGTGGCGGCGTCTTTGCGGCTCTTCAGGTCAGCATTCTTCATGGTTATCTCCTTCGCTCCTCGGTTTTTGCAGACGCCGCGCGTTCAGCGCAGCACATGCAGCGACTATAATGAGATTTGGCTCTTAACTTCAGAGCCATTTCAATAAAAATGTAGGAGCCAATCATGCGCGCGAGCGTTTTGTCCGACTGGCTGGCGCAGCGCCTCGACCGTGGTAACGGCCAGCCGATCTATCGCCAGCTGCATCGGCTGTTGCAGCAGGCGATCCTGTCGCGCGAGTTGCCGGCGGGCAGCAAGGTGCCGTCGTCGCGTCTGCTGGCGCAGGAATTGGGCATCGGGCGCAATACCGTCACGCAGGTGTACGAGCAGTTGGTGCTGGAAGGCTATGTGAACTCGGCAACCGGCCGCGGCACGTTCGTCGCCGAAAGCGCGCCGGACGAGATCGTCGGCGTGCCCGACGCCGAGGCGCTGGCCGCGCCGCTTGAGTTATTGCCGCCGCCGTTGCCTTTGCAGGGCAGTCGCGCGTTGTCGACGCGTGGCGCACGGCTTATTTCGGGCGCGGGCGTGTCGAAGCGGCAATGGGGCGCGTTCATGCCCGGGGTGCCGGATGTCACCAAGTTTCCGGCGCGCGTGTGGAGCCGCCTGCACAACAAATATTGGCGCCGGCCGCGCCCGGACTTGCTGACCTACGCGCCGGGCGGCGGGCTGGCCTCGTTGCGGCACGCGTTGGCGGACTATCTGCGCACGTCGCGCTCGGTGCGTTGCACGCCCGAGCAGATCATCGTCACGACCGGGATCCATCAGTCCGTCGACCTCGCGGTGCGCCTGCTGTCCGATCCGGGCGATCTGATCTGGACGGAAGATCCTTGCTATTGGGGCGTGCGCAGCGTGTTGCACGTGTCGGGCCTGCAATCGCGGCCGATCGCCGTCGACGAAGAAGGCATCAATCCCTCCGCCGACGATCTCGCACAGCCGCCGAAGCTGATGCTCGTCACGCCGTCGCATCAATATCCGCTCGGCATGGTGATGAGCCTCGCGCGGCGCCGCATGTTGCTCGAGTACGCGCGGCAGAACCAGTGCTGGATCATCGAGGACGACTACGACAGCGAATACCGCTATGGCAGCCGGCCGCTGGCATCGCTGCAGGGTCTGGACACGTCCGGGCAGGTGATTTACGTGGGCAGCTTCGGCAAGACGTTGTTTCCGGGCTTGCGGATTGGCTACCTGGTCGTGCCGGAAGCGCTGGCGGAGAGTTTTGCGACTGCCAGCGCGGAGTTGTACCGGGAAGGCCAGTTGTTGCAGCAGGCGATGCTTGCGGAGTTCATCGCGGAAGGGCATTTCACGTCGCATATCCGCAAGATGCGCACGCTCTACGGGCAGCGTCGCCAGACCCTGCTGGATGCCGCCGCGCACCGTTATGGCGATGCGCTGCCGGCTGTGGGCGGCGATGCCGGTTTACATCTGGTGATGCAGTTGCCGGAAGGCAGCGATGACCGGGCGGTGGCAGCGGAGGCGCTGAAGCGCAATATCGTCGTGCGGCCGTTGTCGGGGTATTACGCGCAACCGTCGCTGGCGCCGTCGGGTCTGCTGATCGGCTATGCGTGCGTGCCGGACGAGGAAATCGCGCCTTCTTTCAATACGCTGGCGGATGCGATCGATGCGACGCTCGTGCAGTTCGCGTGAGGGGGGAAAGGCGCTTGTCAAATGGCGATGCTATAGGGACGGACCATTGAAACGGTTTGCGTCAGGCCCAGACCGGCAAGCGTGTCGAGGTATTCCTCGACGGATTTAGGCGGATTTTTCAACGATTTCCTGTGCTCAGCCATCGCTTCGAGAACTTTGGCCTGATTCAGGTCGAAGAGATCGGCGATGAAGTCATCCGGATGCTGAGCGGCCACATTGAATGTGCTCAACGCGTCAACGGGAAAATCCTTCAGGTTAAATGTGACGATGAGTTCCGCGCCACAATGCACGGCAGCGGCGACCACATGTGCATCATCAGGATCCGGCAAATCGATGGCCGGCATCAGATGCTCATAGTTGTCGACCAAGGCGTCCCGAACGTGCGCATCCATCAGGTCGCGGACCCGGTAGATCTTGCCGGGGTCGAGGTCAGGACGGTTTGCAATCAGATTGCGGGTCCACTCGTCATGAATAGCGGGTGTCCAGCGTGCCCGATAGAGGTCAGTCAGCGCCAGACGCATCAACAGGTTTCGTAATGGTTGGGAGTACAGAACGCAAGCGTCGTAGATTGCTGTGAAATGTGACGACATCGATTATTCCAGTCCCATTTCCTGCGACAACGCTGCGAGTTCGTCCAGCGCCTTGCGGCGTTCCGAGTCGATTCGATTCTTATAAGCCATCACGTCTTCGTAACGCACACGCCGATGCGTGTTCACCTTCCTGAAGGGGATCTCCTTCTTCTCCAATAGCTGCACGAAGTACGGCCGCGACACATTAAGCAGATCCGCCGCTTCCTGAGTGGTCAACTCGGCATGGATAGGGATGATCGACACGGCATTACCCTGGCCGATTTCCGCGAGGACGTCGACGATCAGCCGGACGACCGATGTCGGCAACTCCACGCTGCGCGTTTCACCCTTGCTGTCCTTGAAGTCGAACTGCTGCGTTTCGGCACGGCTTGAAAGCACGACGGAGAGATTCCGGCCGGACACGCGGGCGAGCTCAGCCTCTTGCGCTGACGGGAGCGGCGTAGGGTGGATCGAGGTGTTCATGGCGTGATTCCTTTCGAATTCGGCATTGTAAATCGAAATATTCGAAATCGCAATAAACGAAATGAATCTGGGCGCGTGTTCCAGCGCTTCAAATCCGAATCAACACCGCCCCCAGCGTAACCAGTGCGCACGCCACGATCCGCCGCGCGGTCAGCTTTTCCTGCATGAACAGCCAGCCGATCAGTACCGCGAAAATCGAACTCAGTTCACGCAGCGCGGAGACCATCGCGATCGGCAGATAGCGGTAGGCCTCGATGATCAGGCAATAAGCGGTCAGTGCGAGCGCGCCGGACGCGATGCCCTTGAGCACGACCGTGCGGCCGATGAACAGCCCCTTGGCGCCGCCGCGCCAATGCCAGGCGAGCAGAAACTGCGGGATATTCCAGATCAGATAGACCCACATGATGTAGCTCAAGCCATTGCCTGCCACGCGCGCGCCGATTCCGTCGACGACCGAATACGTCGCGATGAAGAAACCGGTCAGCAACGCGAACGGCACGCTTTCGCCGGAGAACCGCATGCCGCGGCGGAACGCCAGCGAGACGATGCCGAGCGACACCAAGGCCACGCCGGTCGCCGCCAACGGCTTGAGCGATTCGTGCGCGAATACCAGCGCACCGGCGAATACCAGCATCGGCGAAAGACCGCGCACAATCGGATAGATTTGCCCGAAGTCGCCGCTCTTGTACGCGCGGATCAGCGCCAGCAGGTAGCCGAATTCGAGGACGACCGACGCGAAGATGTAAGGCCAGGCCGCCGGTTCAGGCAAAGGCAGCACGATCACGCCGACCGCGCTGACGGCGATATATGGAATCGCCATCATGCCGAGCAGCCAGACCCGGTCTTCGGATAGATGCAGAAACGCGTTCCAGGTAGCGTGAAGCAGCGCGGAGAGCAGCACCAGCAAGACGACGAAGGTGTCCATCAAAGATCGGGGAGAGGAGAAAGGGGGCCAGGAATCGGCCACAAGCACGTGATTATTCCAGCAGAACGCCGGAATGGAGGGGTGGGCGACTAAAGTGAAGGGGCTTTATGTGGCGAAATCAGGTAATTTGTGACGCGAGAGGCCGCTGCTCAGCCTCGGCGCAGCGTTTGCGCGCCGGAGCCCTGACACACTGACACGCAGTATCGAGGCGACTTCAATGAGGGTTGGTGAAGCGCGGCTCCCCAACCCTCTGGCGTTCACGCGTCGTGAAGCGGTCAGGTCACGCGTTCGCGCAGCCACGCGGACGCCAGATCGATCGCCGTCACGACGACGATCACCATGATCATTACCGCGGCCGTCTGCGCGTAATTGAACGAGCGGATCGCCTCGTACAGCACCACGCCGATTCCGCCCGCGCCGACCATGCCGACCACCATCGCCGAGCGCACGTTCGATTCGAAGCGATATAGCGCGTACGAGATCCACAGCGGCAGCACTTGCGGCAGCACGCCGTAAATGATCTCGTCGAGACTGGTCGCGCCGGTGGCGCGTACACCTTCGGCCGGACGCGGATCGATGGCTTCGACCGCTTCAGCGAAAAGTTTGGCGAGCACGCCGGTGGTATGCACCCACAACGCCAGCACGCCGGCGAACGGACCGAGTCCCACCGCCACGATGAACAGCATCGCGAAGACCATTTCATTGATCGCGCGGCACGCATCCATCATGCGGCGCATTGGCTGCACGACCCACATCGGCGCCATGTTGTGTGCGGACATCAGTCCGCACGGCACGGCGCACACCAGTGAGAGAACGGTGCCCCAGACGGCCACTGACAACGTCACGACCATCTCGTGCAGATAGCTGCGCCATTCGGTGAAGTCCGGCGGGAAGAAGTCCTTGGCGAACTGGCCCATGTTGCCGGAGTCGGAGAGCAGGTCGAGCGGCCGCATGTCGGCGCTGTGCCAGGCGCCACCCAGCACGGCAAGCACGGCGATCCAGCCGATGAGCGACAGCCAGCTGCGCTTGCCCGCGGCAGGCGCGGGACGCGCCGCCTGCGCGGCGAGCGCTTCACTCGCTCGCGCAGGCGACGTGATCAGATCAACCGTGTTCATTGTTTGGCTACGGCGGCGTTGAGCGCGTTCAGCTTGGCGTCGAGTGCGGCCACCTGGGTCTTGCGATCATCGTCGGAAAGATGGGTGTCGCTCTCGATCTTCTGCTTCTGCTGGAACAACGCGACCTGGCGGATCGGCAGCAACTGCGCATCCGTCGATGCCGCGAAACCGGCGTAGCCCGTAATCGCAGCCATCACCGCTTTTTCATGCGGGTCGGTCTTGCCGTAGTTCAGGAAGAAGGTGCGAATCTTGTCCTTGGTGGCCTGCGGCAGATCCTTGCGCCACACGAGTGGGTCCGACGGAATCAGCGGCGAGGTCCACAGTACGCGGACTTGCGCGAACTTGTCCGGATGCTGCTTCTTCAGCGTGTCGAGCATCTCGGTGTTGTTGGTCGCAATGTCGATCTTGTTGTTCACCACGGCCAGCAGATTCGCTTCATGGCTCGACGGCAGCACTGCCTTGAACGAGGTGTTGACCGGCGCGTTGTGCTGGGCAAACAGGTAGTAGCCGGGGATCAACGTGCCCGAAGTGGAATTCGGATCGCCGAAGCCGAGCGTGACGTCCTTCGTGTTCTTGAACACGTCGTCGAGCGTCTTGAAGCGGCTGTTCACATTGGTGATCAGCACCGATTTGTAGCCGGCATCGCCATTCGCATACTGGACCTTCGCGAACACTTCGCCTTGCGAGCGATCCACTGCTTCGATCGCCGACGCATTGCCGAAATAGCCGACCTGTACCTTGTTAAAGCGCATGCCTTCGATAATGCCGGCGTAGTCGGTCGCGAAGAACGCTTTGACGTTCAAGCCGGTTTGTTTGTTCATGTCCGCGATCAGCGGTTCCCAGCGCTGTTTCAGCACGGAGGAGGAATCGGTGGAGATGATGCCGAGGTTGAGGTCTTCGGCTTGTGCGGTGGCGGCACACGCGAAGGCGGCCGCGCCGACGGTCAGCGTGATCAATGAACGCAGGAATTTCATCGCTTTGGGGTCCGGTTGAGTAAACAGAATGGATTAGGCGCGCTCAGCTCGAGTGCGCCGGATTGAGGGCGAACGCGTAACGCGTCGCGCTGGATTCGGTGTCTTGCGCCGGTGAGTGGATGTCGACACCATTTACGTTGCTGTCCGCATGATCGACCGCGTTATCGGCGGTCGTTTCGTCGAGCAGTTCGCGGGCGTCGTCGCCGTAGAGTTTCTTGAGCAGGGCGGGGCTCAACGCGGCGGAAGGGCCGTCGTAGACCACTTTGCCACGACGCAGCGCAACCGTGCGTGGGCAGAACTGCATCGCAATGTCGACCTGATGCAGCGACACCAGCACCGTCAGTTGATGCTCGACGTTGAGGGTGCGCAGCATCTCCATCACACGGCGCGACGATTCGGGATCGAGCGAGGCGATCGGTTCGTCGGCGAGTACGATGCGCGCGCGTTGCACCAATGCGCGTGCCAATGCCGCGCGTTGTTGCTGGCCGCCGGAGAGGTTGGCGGCGCGTTCGCGCGCATGGTCGCCGATGCCGACTTCATTGAGCGCGGCCATCGACAATGCACGCTCCGCGAGCGGAAAGCGCCCGGTCAGACGGCGCCACAACGGCAGCCGTGCAAGCGCGCCGATCAGCACGTTGCTCTCCACGGAAAGCCGGTTCACCAGATTGAATTGCTGGAATACGAAGCCGATATCGCGGCGAATGCTGCGCACTTCGCGCACGATGCGGCCGTTCTGCTGGATCGGCCGGCCGAGAATCTCGATCTGCGACGGCTGCGCATCCGAGGCCGTGAAGCCGGCGATATGCCGCAGCAGTGTCGACTTGCCCGAGCCGGAGGCGCCGATCAATGCCACCATTTCGCCCGGTTCGACGCGCAGATCGATTTCGTCCAACGCCTTGCGACCGTTGCTGAACGTCTTGCTCAACCGTTCGATACGGATCGCTTCCCGAATTGTTTCCATAAGTACCCCTTGATGCATACGGCCATTGCCGGCATGTGTGGGCTCATTCTAGGAAGCGTCTGTGACGGTTGAGTGAAGGCATCGCAACGTCTAGACGACTATATCTTCGCGTGTCTTTTTTGTGTCGCCAGCAAGGCAGGCAGAAGTCATTCGTTCGGGTAAAAAATGACGCCCGTGTGACACGATTTGCATTGGATAGGGCCCGTTCCGCATGATCGCCCGCAGCCAGGCTATATTGCGTCAATCGGTGTGCCGTCCCCAATAACCTTGCAGTTCCTTTCGGCGTCGTCATGCAGCCTTTGAGCTTTCTTCCGGACAGTTTTGCGGAGTACGAAGATCTCAGGACGATCCTCGATCAGGGCAGCGCCAGCTTCGAGATTCGCACCGTCTGCGAGACGACAGTGCGCGGCCGGCAATTCGCCGTGCACACCGCGAGTATCGGGTCGACCGATCCGCTGGCACCGGCAATCGGGTTTTTTGGCGGCATTCACGGGCTCGAACGGATCGGCTCGCAACTCGTGCTCGACTACATGCGCGCGCTGCTCGCCCGGCTGGAATGGGACGAACTGCTGGTGCGGCAGCTGCAATCGATTCGTCTGATCTTTATGCCGATCGTCAATCCGGGCGGCATGTGGGCCGCTACACGGGCCAATCCCAACGGCGTCGATCTGATGCGCAATGCGCCGCAGAATGCCGACGAACGCGTGCCGCTGCTCGCCGGCGGCCAGCGGGTGGGCGCATGGCTGCCCTGGTATCGCGGCCGGCAAGGCGCACCCATGGAGCCGGAGGCGGCGGCGCTGCTGCGGGTGGTCGAAACGGAAATGGTCTCGCGGCCTTTGAGCATCGCGCTCGACTGCCACTCAGGGTACGGCTGGCGCGACAGCATCTGGTTTCCCTACGCGCGCACGCGCAAGCTGATGCCTCATCTGCCGGAAATGTACGTGCTGAAAACCATGTTCGAGCGTGCGCATCCGCATCACGGCTACGCGTTCGAACCGCAGAGCCATCAGTATCTATTGCATGGCGATCTGTGGGATTTCGCGTACGACCGCACGCCGGCGCCGAACGTCTTTCTGCCGATGACACTCGAACTCGGTTCATGGTTGTGGATCAAGAAGAATCCGCGCCAACTGTTTTCGCGTCAGGGCATGTTCAATCCGGTCAAGGCGCATCGCACCGCACGCGTGCTGCGGCGTCATGCGAATCTGCTCGATTTTCTCGCACGCGCGGCGTTCTCGTCGCAACGCTGGCTGCCGCAAGGCCATCGTCGCGAGCAATTGCTGCAAAGCGCGATCGATCACTGGTATAAGCCGGAAGTGTCATGAGCACGTGGATCCTGTTGCGTGGACTGACGCGCGAAACACGCCATTGGGGCCGTTTGCCCGGCTTGCTGCGCGAGGCGGCCGGCACGGATCGCCTGCTGCTGATCGATCTGCCTGGCAACGGCGAGTTCGCCCATTTGCGCGCGCCGTCTGCGGTAGAAGAGATGGTGGGTTTCGTGCGGATTGCTGCATTGCAAACGGGTGCGACAGGTCCCTATCGCGTGCTGGCGATGTCGCTCGGCGGCATGGTGGCGGCCGACTGGGCGCAACGGCATCCCGGTGAGATCGAGCGGCTCGTGCTGATCAACACCAGTATGCGGCCGTTCAGCCGCATGCATGAGCGTTTGCGTCCATCGGCATGGCCTGGGCTCCTGAACGTCGCGGCGCACTGGCGCGACGCGCCGCGCGCGGAAAGCGGCATTCATCGGCTGACATGCAACAACCTCGAAACGCTGGATGACGATCTCGAGACATGGCGCGACATTCGCCGGAGCGCGCCGGTGAGCCGGGGCAATGCGTTACGGCAGTTGTGGGCCGCGGCGCGCTTTAGTGCGGCTGCGGTGAAGCCGCATTGCCCGTTGCTGATCCTTTCTTCACGCGCCGATAAGCTGGTCAATCCGGTGTGTTCGGCGAAGCTCGCGGCGGCGTGGGGCGCAACGCATCGCGAGCATCAATGGGCGGGTCATGATCTGCCGCACGACGACCCGGCGTGGACCGGCGAACAGGTTCAGGCATGGCTGAAGCAGGAGGCTGGAGACCTGAAGGCCGTGCTTTAAACAGCGGCGGCATGTCAACCGGCAACGGGTATAACCTAAGTCAGCTGACGCATCGCTTTCCGGGCGGCAGGCGCATAATTCCCGTTCAGACGATGCATGCGAATCACGCGATACTCGCTATTGCCGCCCGCCGGGGGAGTTGATCATGCAAGCAAAGAATGAAGAAGCTGTCACGCACCTGCTGAACGATGTCTTTGAATTCGCACGAGGG
Organism: Paraburkholderia caffeinilytica; assembly: GCF_046030355.1. Lineage (GTDB taxonomy): Bacteria > Pseudomonadota > Gammaproteobacteria > Burkholderiales > Burkholderiaceae > Paraburkholderia > Paraburkholderia caffeinilytica_B. Next base: position 173,263 of record NZ_JAQQCQ010000003.1, on the reverse strand, counting down.
CGCTTGCCGGAGCCAACCTTCAAAGTCGTCGAGCCTTTCCTGCTGCACTACTACGATTTCGTCGACGCCGACGACCTGCAAAGCCGCTCGATCCCGGATCTTTACGGAGCGGCGCTCGCTCACTGGCAAACTGCGCAACGCTTCGTGCCGGGCAGCGAACGGCTGCGCGTCTACAACCCGATACTCGAACAGCACGGCTGGCATTCCGATCACACGGTGATCGAGATCGTCAACGACGACATGCCGTTTCTGGTCGATTCGGTGTCGATGGCGGTCAACCGCCTCGGGCTTGCGCTGCATTCAGTCGTGCATCCGGTGTTTCGCATCTGGCGCGGCGCGGATGGCAGCATCGTGCGAGTGGGGCAGGGCGCTGAAGATGCCGCCGATACGCGCTCGCAGCTCGCCTCGTTCATTCACTTCGAAGTCGACCGTTGTGGCGACGCAGCAAAGCTCGACGCCTTGCGTGACGAGATCGCCAGGGTGTTGCGCGACGTGCGCGCCGCGGTGGAAGACTGGCCGAAGCTCGTCGAACTTGCGCGCGTCACCGTCAAGGGCATGAAGGCCGGCGAGGCAGGGCCGGAAGGTGTCGAGGCTCGCGCGTTCCTCGAATGGATGGTGGCCGATCACTTCACGTTTCTCGGTCAGCGCGACTATGAACTGGTGCAGCACGATATTGGCTTTGGCCTGCGTGCGATACCCGGCTCCGGCCTCGGCATTCTGCGCGATGCGCTGCGTCCCGCGGGCTCGGCCGAAATCACGCCGTTGCCACCGGCGGCCGCCGATATCATCTCCGGCTCGTCGCCCATTTTTCTGACCAAGGCCAACTCGCGCGCCACCGTGCATCGGCCGGGCTATCTGGATTACGTCGGCATCAAGCTGACCGGCGCCGACGGCAAGGTGACCGGCGAGCGGCGTTTTATCGGCCTGTATACGTCCACCGCTTATTTTGTATCGGCTTCGGAGATTCCGATCGTGCGGCGCAAATGCGCGAACATCGTGCGGCGCGCGGGGTTTCTGCCGAAGGGGCATCTCGCCAAGTCGCTGGTGACGGTGCTCGAAACCTATCCGCGCGACGAACTCTTTCAGGCTGACGAAAATCAGCTCTACGATATCGCGCTGGGCGTGCTGCGTTTGCAGGAGCATCAGCGCACACGTCTGTTCGTGCGGCGCGACCGTTTCGACCGCTTCGTGTCCTGTCTCGTGTTCGTACCGCGCGACAAGTACAACACCGATCTGCGGCAGCGCATCGCCAACCTGCTGGCCGATGCGTTCAACGGAGAAAGCGTCGAATTCACGCCACTGTTGTCGGAGTCGACGCTCGCGCGCATTCACTTCGTCGTGCATGCAAAGCCCGGGGGCATGCCTAATGTCGATACGCGTGAGCTCGAAGCGCGGCTCGTGCATGTCACGCGCCGTTGGCAGGACGATCTTGCCGATGCGTTGCTCGATGCATTCGGCGAAGAGCAGGGCAACCGTCTTCTGCAACACTATGCGGATTCGTTTCCTCCCGGATATCGCGATGATTATCCGGCGCGTACCGCGGTGCGCGATATCGAGTTGATCGAACGCGTGCAAGGCAGCGAGCGGCTCGCCATGAACCTGTATCGCCCGATCGAAGCAGGGCCGCGCGCGTTCCGTTTCAAGGTTTATCGTGCTGGGTTGCCCATTGCGTTGTCGCGCAGCTTGCCGATGCTCGAACATCTCGGCGTGCGTGTCGATGAAGAGCGGCCCTATCTGATCGAAGCACTCGACGCCACGCCGGCGTGGATTCACGATTTCGGCCTCGAACTCGCGGATGATGCGGAGTTCGATATAGAACGCGTGAAGGACCTTTTCGAAGATGCGTTCGAACAGGTATGGACGGGCGGAATCGAAAGCGACGATTTCAACCGCCTCGTATTGCGCGCGCAACTGAGTGCGCGCGAAGTAACGATTCTGCGTGCTTACGCCAAGTACCTCAGGCAAGTGGGGTCGACATTCAGCGACGCTTATATCGAACGCGCGGTCACCGGCAATCCGGCGATTGCCCGCATGCTGGTGGAGTTGTTCGTGGCGCGCTTCGATCCGGTGCTCGGCGATACGCGCGAAGCGCGCGTCGACAGCTTGCTGAGGACGATCGACGGCGCGCTCGATCAGGTGCCGAATCTCGACGAGGACCGGATACTCCGGCAATTCCTCGGTGTCATCAAGGCCACACAGCGCACGAACTACTATCGCTTCGACGCCGGCGGCCATCCGAAGCCCTATCTGTCGTTCAAATTCAATCCGGCGCAGGTGCCCGGCTTGCCCGAACCGAAACCGATGTTCGAAATCTGGGTGTACTCGCCACGTGTGGAAGGTGTGCATTTACGCGGCGGCCGGGTTGCGCGCGGCGGTTTGCGCTGGTCGGACCGGCGCGAGGACTTCCGCACGGAAGTGCTCGGGTTGATGAAGGCGCAGATGGTGAAGAACGTGGTGATCGTGCCGGTCGGTTCCAAAGGCGGTTTCGTCGTGAAGAATCCGCCGCCGCAGACCGAACGCGATGCGTGGATGCGTGAAGGCATTGCCTGCTATCAGACCTTCCTGCGTGGCCTGCTCGATTTGACCGACAATCTCGCGGGTACGGCGGTGGTGCCGCCGCCCGACGTGGTGCGGCATGACCCCGACGATCCCTATCTGGTAGTCGCCGCTGACAAAGGCACCGCCACCTTCTCCGACTACGCGAACGCCATCTCGCAGGAATACGGTTTCTGGCTCGACGACGCCTTTGCGTCGGGCGGGTCGGTCGGCTATGACCACAAGAAAATGGCGATCACGGCGCGCGGCGCGTGGGAGTCGGTCAAGCGGCACTTCCGTGAAATGGGCGTCGATACGCAAGCGACCGACTTCACGGTAGCGGGCGTCGGCGACATGTCGGGCGATGTATTTGGCAACGGCATGCTGCTGTCGCCACATATCAAGCTGGTGGCCGCGTTCGATCATCGACATATCTTTCTCGATCCGAATCCCGATCCGGCCGTCAGCCTTGCCGAACGCGGGCGCCTGTTCGTGCTCGATCGGTCGAGTTGGGCCGATTACGATCCGTCGCTGATCTCGGCGGGGGGCGGTGTGTTTCCGCGTACCGCCAAGACGATTCCCTTGTCTCCCGCCGTGCAATCGGTGCTTGGCATCAGCGCGCCGGCGCTCGCACCCGCTGAATTGATGCGTGCGATTCTGCAGGCGCCTGTCGATCTGCTCTACAACGGCGGCATTGGCACGTATGTGAAGGCGAGCCGCGAAACGCATCTGCAGGTCGGCGACCGCGCCAACGACGCAATACGGGTCAACGGCGCAGATCTGCACTGCAAGGTCGTGGCGGAAGGCGGCAATCTCGGTCTGACGCAACTCGGGCGCATTGAATTCGCGCAGCGCGGCGGGCGCATCAATACCGATGCGATCGACAACTCCGCCGGCGTCGACTGTTCGGACCATGAAGTCAACATCAAGATTCTGCTGGGCCTGGTCGTCTCCGACGGCGAAATGACCGAGAAGCAGCGCAATGCACTGCTCGCGGAAATGACGGATGAAGTCGGCTTGCTTGTCTTGCAGGACAACTATTACCAGACCCAGGCGCTCTCGATCGCGGGCCGCTATAGCGTCGAATTGCTCGATGCCGAAGCGCGCCTGATGCGTTACCTCGAACGCGCAGGCCGCCTGAATCGCCTGATCGAGTTCTTGCCGACGGATGAAGAAGTCGCCGAACGCCAGGCCGCGAAACAAGGGTTGACCACGCCCGAGCGCGCGGTGCTGCTGGCCTATAGCAAGATGTGGCTGTACGACGCGCTGCTCGAATCGTCGATGCCGGAAGACCCGCTCGTCAGCGACATGCTGATCGAGTACTTTCCGAAGCCGCTGCGGCAGCGCTTTAGCGAACCGATGCAACGTCACCCGTTGCGGCGTGAAATTCTTGCCACGCATTTGACCAACGCGTTGGTGAATCGCGTGGGCTGCGAGTTCGTGCATCGGCTGATGGAGGAAACCGATGCACAGCCTGGCGACATCGTGCGGGCCTGCATCATGGCGCGCGACGTGTTCGATCTCGACGACGTGTGGCGCAGTATCGATGCGCTGGACAACCGTGTCGCCGACGATGTGCAGGCGCGCATGTTCGTCGAAGTGGCGCGGCTCGTCGAGCGCTCGGCGCTGTGGTTCCTGCGGCAGTTGCAATCGGGGGCGGTCAGCGACGGCGATGTCGCCGGCTTGCTGGCACGCTGCCGCGACGCGGCGCAACGCCTTGCACCGCAATGGCCCGTGCTGCTGCCGAGCGCCGATCTCGATGCACTGTCCGAGCGGCAACGTGTGCTCGTGGACGCGGGTGTCGATAGCGAACTCGCGGTGCGGATTGCCAGCGGCGAGATCTCGGCGGCTTTGCTCGACATCGCTGAGGTGGCGTCGACCTGCGGGCGCAGTCTCGAACTCGTGGCGGGGGTTTACTTCGCGCTTGGCACGCTGCTGAACTACGGCTGGATCAGCGAGCGCGCGGCCGCGCTGCCGGCGCCCACGCACTGGGATATGCTGGCGCGCGCCACGGCACTGGCCGAACTCGCACGCCTGAAACGCGCCTTGGCGACGAGCGCGCTGGCCAATGCCGACGAGGCTTCCACGCCGGATGCATTGGTTCAGGCATGGCGCGAGAAGCGCACCGCGCAACTCGACCGTTATGCGCGTCTGCTTGCCGATCTGCGGGCCACGGGCGGCGCGAGCTTGTCCATGCTGCTGGTGATCGTGCGGGAGATGGCCGCGCTCGAAAGGGCATAGCACGACGGAGCGCAAACAGGAGCAGAGCTGTTGCAGACGTGACAGAACCCGTCGCAAAACAGCGCCGGAGTTGGACGCATGCCGTGTGGCATGTCCATAATACGAACTATTGCCAACTGAAAGCGCTCTGCACACTCACGGACCCTCTCCACGACGATGAAAGAAGAATCGCCGAAAGCCATTTTCTACGCGCTCGCCGCCAACCTTGGCATCGCCATCTGCAAGTTCGCTGCTGCCACCTTCACCGGTTCCGGCTCGATGTTCGCCGAAGCCATTCACTCGACCGCCGACTGCGGTAACCAGTTGTTGCTGCTATTCGGCTTGCGTGAAGCGCGCAAACCGGCGAGCCCGTTGCATCCCATGGGCAGCGGCCGCGAGATCAATTTCTATTCGCTGCTGGTGGCGTTGCTGCTGTTCTTCGTCGGCGGCGCGTTTTCGGTGTACGAAGGCGTGCATCGTCTGTTCGCGCGCGAGCCTTTGCAGTATGCGTATGTGGCGCTCCTCGTGCTGGGCGTTTCGGTGGTGCTCGAATCCCTTTCGTTGTGGGGCGCGGTTAAGGAAATCCGCAAGTCGCATCCCGACAAACACCTGTGGCGCTGGTTTCGCGAAACGCGCGAGTCCGAACTGCTGGTGGTGGCCGGCGAGGACATTGCCGCGCTGGCCGGTCTTGCAATGGCCTTCGTCGCCGTGCTGGCGACGATGGTGACGGGCAATCCTGTTTATGACGCATTGGGCTCCATTGGCGTCGGTGTGTTGCTGATGGTGATCGCGTGGCTGGTGGCGCGCGAAGTGAAATCGATGATCGTCGGCGAATCGGCGAGCCCGGAGGTGCGCCGCGCGATCGAGACGCATCTGCGCGGGCGCTCCGAGATTCGCAGCATCATCAACATCATTACGCTGCAGTGGGGCCGTGAGGTCGTGGTGGCCGTGCAGGCGGAAATGATCGACTACGCGAGCGGCCGCGCGATGGTCGATGCGATCAACGTGATCGAAGCGGACTTGCAGGCGGCATTTCCGCAAGTGCGCTGGGTGTTTTTTGAACCGGACGTGCCGCGGGTTTGATGTGTTGATCGCTTATTGGAAACCGGTCACCGCGTGCGGCACATACAGTTCTTCGAGCTGACGGATCTCGTCCGCGCTGAGATCCAACGACAAGGCCGCGACCGCGTCGTCCAGATGATGCAGCTTGGTCGCGCCGACAATGGGTGCGGTAATCGGCTTCTTCTGCAACACCCAGGCTAAGGCGACTTGCGCACGCGGCACACCACGTTCCTTGGCAATCTGGCTGACGCGCTCCACGATCCGGCGATCCGCGTCTTCGGTATGCGCGTACAGCGTGCGGCCGAATTCATCGGTCTCGGAACGTGCGCTTTCGGTGTTCCAGTCGCGCGTCAGGCGTCCACGTGCCAGCGGGCTCCATGGAATGACGCCGATGCCTTCGCTTTCGCACAGCGGCAGCATCTCCCGTTCTTCTTCGCGATACAGCAGGTTCACGTAGTTCTGCATCGTCACGAAGCGCGTCCAGCCGTGGCGTTCCGCAACATGCAAGGCCTTGGCGAACTGCCACGCATACATCGACGATGCACCGATATAGCGCGCCTTGCCTGCCTTCACGACGTCGTGCAGCGCTTCCATGGTTTCTTCGATCGGCGTGCCGTAGTCCCAGCGGTGGATCTGGTACAGATCGACGTAATCCGTTCCGAGGCGCCTCAGGCTGTTGTCGATTTCCGCCATGATCGCCTTGCGCGACAAACCCGCGCCGTTCGGGCCAGGATGCATGCGGCTATTGACCTTGGTAGCCAGCACGATCTCGTCGCGCTTCGCAAAGTCCTTTAGCGCGCGGCCGACGATTTCCTCGCTGGTGCCGTCCGAGTAAACATTGGCGGTATCGAAGAAATTGATGCCGTGGTCGAGCGCCTGCTTGATGAAGGGGCGCGCCGCTTCATCGTCGAGCGACCAGGGGTGGGTGCCGCGAGCGGGCACACCGTAGCTCATGCAGCCGAGACAAAGACGCGATACATCCAGGCCGGTGCGGCCGAGTTTCACATAATCCATCGTGGTGCTCCTGGGTTGAAGGGCGCAGACGCGGTGCGTGCTGACGGTCCTCCATTATAGGAACGGACGCGTTGGCGTGCTGAGGGGCTGACGGGGCGACCAAACGCGCGGGTTGGCGCCGTTCAATCGTGGTGCGCGAATCGCTGCAATACGTGGTGGAAAATAATTTCTTCGCATCTATACTTCTTTCGGCTTGAAAGCAGCCCCTCTCCCAATCTGCATCAAAAGCAAAAAGGAAGGATCACGATGCTGACTCGCACACTTGGCGCACTCTCCGTCATTACACTCGCGGCATGCGCCACCTTTACATCCGGCCCTGCCAGCGCGGACGACAATGATGCTCTCTCGCAAGGCGGCGGCGGCTCGCACGGGCGGCCGGTCAAGGTGATGATTATTTCAATGTTCGGGCCGGAGGGGCAGGTGTGGCTCGATCGGCTGGGTCCATGGCGCGAGATTACGGTCGACGGTTTATCGCCCGATTATCCGGCCGTTCATTGCAACAGGCAGGACGTGTGCGTCATGACCACCGGCATGGGGCATACGAATGCTGCGGCGTCGATCATGGCGTTGACCTTCTCCCCGCGCTTCGATTTGCGGCATACCTATTTTATGGTCGCGGGGATTGCCGGAATCGATCCGCAGCAGGGCACGGTAGGGTCCGCCGCGTGGGCGAAGTACCTGGTCGACTTCGGAATTCAGTGGGAGATCGACGGGCGAGAAATTCCGCCCAACTGGAACACGGGTTACCTCGGGATCAATACCTCGAGTCCAACGGACAAGCCGCCACTGGATTATCGGACCGAAGTGTTTCAGCTGAATACGCAGCTTGCCGATACGGCATTTGCTTTGTCGCGTAACGTTGCGCTCTCCGACAACGCTCAGGCTCAAGCCGCACGGGCGAAGTATTCCTATGCGCCGGCCAATCGGCCGCCCACTGTCATTCAATGCGATACGCTGGCAGGCGACACCTGGTGGTCAGGGACGCTGCTTGGACAGCGGGCTCGGGATTGGACCAAAATTCTGACCGACAATAAAGGGGTTTATTGCACGACGCAGCAGGAGGATAACGCTACGTATGAGGCGCTCAAGCGTGCAGCCTCGGTGCATAAGGTCGATTTGAATCGCGTTGCGGTGGTGCGGGCCGGGTCGGATTTTGACCGCCCTTACGACGGGCAGACTAGCGCAGATAATCTGCTTAACTATGCTGCGCAAGGGGGCTTTACGATCGCGATCGAGAACCTGTTCCGCTCCGGAAATCCGCTTGTGCAGGATATTGCCACCCATTGGAGTGAGTGGCGGGATGGCGTGCCGAAGCGATAGGCTCTCTTGGTGCTCTCATGGCTGTGCGGCGGTGCCTTTCCTGAAATGAGAGAGCAGGAAGAGGCACCGTCGCAGGCAAACAGAAAGAGCGTAATGCAGGCTGCTATCCGGCAGCGCTTATCGCTGCGGTGCGCGGTAGGGCGTCCACACGGGTGCGTCTGTATCCCAATTGTCGAGTTCTGAGGGTGTCATGATGTGCTCCTTTTTGAGGTGTGCATGGACGGCGCCGCAATGAACATTTCTTTTGGAAACCGAATCATTGCGGCGTCTTCGTGTCATTGCCCGTTGGCCACGCGTGTTACGTCGCCGCGGGCGCTTTCCTGCAATGCAATGCGCGCAGCCTGTGTTTGACCAATCAGACCTTTATTCGGATACGTGGTGCGATTCAGCGAGGGCAGCGAGCCGTCGCGATACGCTGCGACCAGTTCGGCGTTCACTTCTGCACGCGTTTTGGCGCTTGTGCTCGGGGTAGGCTGCGTTTCGTACGTGCCTGCACGGCCAATGCCGCCGCCATTGCTCTGAGCGAAAACCGATGCGCTGGCTAGCAGCGAAAGAACAAGACCTGCTAAGAGATTGCGTTTCATGATTCACTCCTGTCGATTCGTTTGCAGCACGAGCGGCGCTGCGACAGGGTGAAATGTAGACTTCGAGAGGATGCGGATAAATCTCACTTTCGCGAAATGAATTGTCGCGAATCCAGAACAATCGCGACAGCGCGAGTATTACCCGGTTATTGAAGGGAAACCGCGGCATTAGAGCCGCGGTTGAAATTCACTTTTCCATTTTCTGTACTTCAACTCGCGTGAATCAGGCGACCCACTCGGTTATTACCGGCGTATCGAGTATCGGAGCAGACTCGCGTTCTTCGAAAGTACGCTTCGTGCATGTCGCGTCCAGACTGCCGCGTCCGCTCAGCAGCGGACAGCGGTCGAACAACTCCGCGATCCAGTCTACGAAAACGCGGACTTTAGGCGACAGATGCCGACTGTGCGGATAGACTGCGGAAATCGGCATCGGCAAAGGTTTCAGCTCCGGCAGCACTTCAATCAGCTGGCCCGAACGCAGATGCGGCAGCACCATGAAGAGCGCCGGCTGAATCAGGCCGAAGCCTTCCAGTCCGCAAGTTACGTAGGCATCGGCGTCGTTCACCGACACAATGCCCTTCATCTTCACTTCTATTTCTTTGCCATCAACCATGAAGGCCCAATCGATCGTGCGCCCCGTGCGGCTCGAAAAATAATTGACTGCTTTGTGATTCTCGAGGTCTTCGAGCGAAGTCGGCATGCCGGCGCGCTCGATGTAATCGGGGGCCGCACACGTCACGCCCTCGAACAAACCGATGCGCCGCGCCACGAGCGAAGAATCCTGTAGCGCGCCCACTCGCACCACGCAATCCACGCCTTCCTGCAACAGATCGACGGGCCGGTCCGTCAATCCGAGCTGCAGATCGATGTCCGGGTAGCGCGTGTGGAATTCACACAGCGAAGGAATCACCAGCAAGCGTCCGATCGATCCGGGCATGTCGATGCGCAGCTTGCCGTGCGGCTTTTTATTGCCGCTCTGGAAGCTGGCCTCGGTCTCTTCGACGTCCGCAAGGATGCGCACGCAGCGCTCGTAATAGGCCGCGCCGTCCGGTGTGAGCGACAAACGCCGCGTGGTCCGGTGCATCAGACGCGTGCCGAGGAACGCTTCGAGGTTCTGAATGATGGTGGTAACCGATGCGCGCGGCAGATCGAGCGTTTCCGCCGCACGGGTAAAGCTGTTGGTGTCGACGACGCGCGTGAACACTTGCATGGCCTGAAGCCGGTCCATTGCAAACCTCCAAAAGGGGCGGGCGCACTGAGCAGGAATCGAATCCGCAGAGCAATCGCATTCGATTGTTCAGGGGCGCCGAATTGTGTTGCCGGATTATAGGCATTTATTTACGAGTCTGCCGAACCCACAATTCGCACCATTGAAGTTCTATGCGCATTGCGCGGCTCGACATGGATGCATTTAAACCGCCGTACTCCTTTGTGCCCGCCGGAAGCGGCTTGGCACAGGCCGACAGCACGGCGCTCGACGTCACGGACGTGCAGATCGAAGGGCACGCCCAGGACATTACGTTGCGTTTGTACCGGCTGGCACAGAAAACCGCACTGCCAGTATTGCTTTATTTTCACGGCGGCGGTTTTACCAAGGGCTCGATCGATCAGGCCGACTACGCCGCACGCTATTTCGCAGAACACTTACCGGCGCTCGTCGTTTCGGTCGGTTATTCGCTGGCGCCGCAGTTTCCTTTCCCGGCGGCGCCGGAAGACGCGCATCGCGCGGCACTGTGGGTGCAGACAAGAGCCCGCGCGTTTGGCGGGAATAGCAAGAAGGTCGGCGTGGCGGGCCACGATGCGGGCGGACAGTTGGCCAATTGCCTCGCATTCATCGCGCGCGATCGCGGCGACGTGCGCATTGCGGCGCAAGCGCTGTTCGGACCGATGCTCGACCCGAGCCTCACGCGCCTCGGCGACGAACAGCGCCTCGGCTCGGACATCACCGCGAAGGAATGCGCGGCGTGTTACCGCGCGTATCTGCCGCAAGCGTCGCAACGCATGCATCCGTATGCCGCGCCGCTCGAATCGTCGCGCCTCGCGGGCCTGCCTGCCACGCTGATCGCGACGGCGCAAAACGATGTACTGCATGTGGAAGCGGAGAAATACGCGAGCAGTCTGATCGACGCGGGTGTGCTGACCCAGGTGGTCCGCTATCCCAGCATCTCGCACGCCGCGTTAGCCGATCATCCGCCGGCATTGCAGGAAGCGGTGCGATTTTTTCAGTGGCGCTTCGATGCGCGCGCCCATCGCTGAGACAGAAATAAGCAGAACTTTAATCAACGATACCGGGAGCTTCTCATGACTATCCTTCCTCTTTCCCGTCGCCGTGTGGCGATTGCCGCGCTAGCCGTCATCGTCGTGGCCGGGCTGGGCACGTTCGGCGCGATTCGCGTCGACGCAAGCTCGCCCGCTGCGCCGACTATCGTGCCCGAAGTCGATGTCGCCACCGTGGTGCAAAAGACCATCACCGACTGGCAAAGCTATTCCGGCCGCCTCGAAGCGGTCGAAAAAGTGGATGTGCGTTCGCAGGTGCCCGGCACGATTGTGTCCGTCAACTTCAAGGACGGCGCGCTCGTGAAAAAGGGCGATACGCTGTTCGTGATCGATCCGCGTCCGTACGCCGCCGAAGTGGATCGCGCCGAAGCCCAGCTCGCGGCGGCGCAAGCGCGTACGGGCTACACGCAAAGCGATTGGGAACGCGCGCAACGCCTGATCGCCGACAACGCGATCGCCAAGCGCGACTACGACGAGAAGCAGAACGCCGCGCGTGAGGCGAGCGCCAACCTGAAGGCCGCGCAGGCCGCCGTCGAAACCGCGCGCATCAATCTCGGCTATACGAAGATTGTTGCGCCGGTGGCGGGGCGTGTCTCGCGCGCGGAAATCACGGTGGGCAACGTGGTGTCCGCAGGCGCAAGCTCGACGCCGCTGACCACGCTGGTGTCGGTTTCACCGATCTATGCATCGTTCGACGCCGACGAACAAACCTACCTGCAATACCTGAACCGCGCGAAGGATGGCAGCAAGGTGCCGGTGCAGCTGGGTCTGGCGGATGAAAGCGGCTACTCGCGCGACGGCACGATCGAATCCGTCGACAACCGGCTGGATACGTCGTCCGGCACCATCCGGGTGCGCGCGCGTTTCGACAACCAGGACGGGGCATTGATCCCGGGTCTGTATGCGCGTGTGAAGGTCGGCGGCAGCGCGCCGCATCCGGCCTTGCTGATCGACGACGCAGCCGTGGGCACCGATCAGGACAAGAAATTCGTGCTGGTGGTCGACCAGAGCAATCACGTCGTGTATCGCGAGATCGCGGTGGGCGGCATGCAGGGCAACCTGCGCGTCGTCAAGGGCGGTTTGCAGGCCACCGACCGGATCGTCGTGAACGGTATCCAGCGTGTGCGTCCGGGCGATGCAGTGCGCGCCCACATGGTGCCGATGACCACCGATCAGGATCCGAACAGCGCGCCGCTTGCACAGACGCGGGCGAAAGCAGCGGACAAGAATTCGTGAGTCTCGTGCGCTGCGCTTGGCCAGTCATGTTGACCGGCCGTAGCGGGCGCATGCTCCAACGTTAAGAGCTTCCCATGAACATATCCAAATTCTTCATCGATCGACCGATCTTTGCCGGCGTGCTATCGGTATTGATCCTGCTGGGGGGCATCATTTCGCTCTTCAAGCTGCCGATTTCGGAGTATCCGGAAGTCGTGCCGCCTTCGGTGGTGGTGCACGCGCAATATCCGGGCGCCAACCCGAAGGTGATCGCCGAGGCTGTCGCCGCGCCGCTCGAAGAGCAGATCAACGGCGTCGAGAACATGCTGTACATGCAGTCGCAAGCCAATAGCGACGGCAATCTCACGCTGACGGTGACCTTCAAGCTCGGCACCAATCCGGACCTTGCGACGCAACTGGTGCAGAACCGCGTCAACCAGGCGCTGCCGCGCCTGCCGGAAGACGTGCAGCGCCTCGGCATCACGACGATCAAGAGTTCGCCCACGCTGACCATGGTGGTCCACCTGATCTCGCCGAACAATCGCTACGACATGACGTATCTGCGCAACTACGCGCTGCTCAACGTCAAGGATCGGCTCGCGCGGATTCAGGGCGTCGGCGAAGTGCAGTTGTGGGGTTCGGGCGACTACGCGATGCGCGTCTGGCTCGATCCGCAGAAAGTCGCACAGCGCGGTTTGACGGCGACCGAAGTGGTCAACGCGATCCGCGAGCAGAACATTCAGGTGGCAGCCGGTGTGATCGGCGCATCGCCTTCGGTGCCGGGCACGCAATTGCAGTTGTCGGTGAATGCGCGTGGCCGTTTGAAGACTGAGGGCGAATTCGGCGACATCATCGTCAAAACCGCGCCGGATGGTGGCGTGACGTATCTGCGCGATATTGCGCGTATTGAACTGGCGGCCTCGGAATACGGCTTGCGTTCGCTGCTCGACAACAAGCCCGCGGTAGCGCTCGCTATCAATCAGGCGCCGGGTGCGAACTCGCTCGCGATTTCCGATCAGGTTCGTTCCTCGATGAAGGAACTGGCGGAAGACATGCCCGCCGGCGTCGAATACAAGATCGTCTATGACCCCACGCAGTTCGTGCGCTCGAGTATCGAGGCGGTGATCCACACGCTGCTCGAAGCGATCGCGCTGGTGGTGATCGTGGTGATCGTGTTCCTGCAGACGTGGCGTGCGTCGATCATTCCGTTGATTGCGGTGCCGGTGTCGATTGTCGGTACGTTCTCGTTGCTGCTGGCGTTCGGCTTCTCGATCAATGCGTTGTCGTTGTTCGGCATGGTGCTGGCGATCGGGATCGTGGTGGACGATGCGATCGTGGTGGTGGAGAACGTTGAACGGAATATCGAAAGCGGGCTCAGTGCGCGCGACGCGACGTATAAGGCCATGCAGGAAGTGAGCGGGCCGATTATCGCCATTGCGCTGACGCTGGTCGCCGTGTTCGTGCCGCTCGCTTTTATGACCGGCCTGACGGGCCAGTTCTACAAGCAGTTCGCGATGACCATCGCGATCTCGACGGTCATCTCGGCGTTCAACTCGCTGACCTTGTCGCCGGCATTGTCCGCGCTGCTGTTGCGCAGCCACGGCGCGAAGGAAGACTTCCTGACGCGTGTGATGAATCGCGTGCTGGGCCGCTTTTTCAAGGGCTTCAACAAGGTGTTCCATCGCGGTTCGACGGAGTATGGCCGTGGCGTGAAGGGCGTGCTGCGCCGTAAAGGTGCAATGCTCGCGGTATACGCGATCCTGCTGTGCGCGACTGTGCTGATCTCACGCGTCGTGCCGGGTGGTTTCGTGCCGGCGCAGGACAAGGAATACCTGATTGCCTTTGCGCAGTTGCCGAACGGCGCGTCGCTGGATCGCACCGAAAAGGTGATCCGCGATATGAGCGCGATTGCCCTGAAGCAGCCGGGCGTGGAAAGCGCCGTGGCGTTCCCGGGTTTGTCGGTGAATGGCTTCACCAACAGTTCGAGCGCGGGCATTGTGTTCGTCACGTTGAAGCCTTTCAAGGACCGTGGCAGCAAGAAACTCGCGGCCGGGGCGATTGCCGGTGCGTTGAACCAGCAGTACGCCGCTATCAAGGATTCGTTCGTCGCGGTGTTTCCGCCTCCGCCTGTGCTGGGTCTCGGTACGCTGGGCGGCTTCAAGATGCAGTTGGAAGATCACGGCGCGGTGGGCTATGCCGAGTTGAACAAGGCTGCGGAAGCCTTTGTGAAGAAGGCTGCGCAAACACCGGAACTGGGCCCGACCTTCTCGAGCTATCAGATCAACGTGCCGCAATTGAACGTCGACCTGGATCGCGTGAAGGCCAAGCAACTCGGTGTGCCGGTTACGGATGTGTTCAACACGATGCAGATCTATCTGGGCTCGCTGTATGTCAACGACTTCAACCGCTTCGGCCGTGTGTATCAGGTGCGGGTGCAGGCTGACGCGCCGTTCCGTCAACGTGCGGACGACATCCTGCAACTGAAGACGCGTAATGCTGCGGGTGACATGGTGCCGCTGTCGTCGCTGGTGACGGTGACGCCGACGTATGGTCCGGAAATGGTGGTGCGCTACAACGGCTATACGGCCGCCGACATCAACGGTGGACCGGCGCCGGGCTTCTCGTCGGGCCAGGCGCAAGCCGCGGCCGAACGCGTGGCGGCGGAAACCTTGCCGCATGGCGTGAAACTCGAATGGACCGACCTCACGTATCAGCAGATCATCGCCGGCAATGCGGGCTTGTGGGTGTTCCCGATCAGCGTGCTGCTCGTGTTCCTCGTGCTGGCCGCGTTGTATGAAAGCCTGACGCTGCCGCTCGCAGTGATCCTGATCGTGCCGATGAGCGTGCTGTCCGCGCTGACCGGTGTCTGGCTCACGGGCGGTGACAACAACATCTTCACGCAAATCGGTTTGATGGTGCTGGTGGGGCTGTCCGCGAAGAACGCGATTCTGATCGTCGAATTCGCCCGCGAGTTGGAGCATGACGGGCGTACGCCGCTGGCGGCGGCGATCGAAGCGAGCCGTATGCGTCTGCGTCCGATTCTGATGACGTCGATCGCTTTCATCATGGGTGTGGTGCCGCTGGTGCTTTCGAGCGGAGCCGGTTCGGAGATGCGTCATGCGATGGGTATCGCGGTGTTCTTCGGCATGCTCGGCGTGACGCTGTTCGGCCTGATGCTGACCCCTGTGTTCTATGTGGTGCTGCGTACGTTGGCAGGCGGGACGATTCATGTCGCGCAGAAAGACGCGCCGCACCTTGGGGCGCCGGTGACGGACGCCTGAGGAGAAAACAATAATGAAGCGTTTTGAATCTTTAAGCGGGTGGGGCAGAGCGGCTGCCAGCGGTTTGCTGGTGGCGTTGCTCGCGGCCTGCTCCGTGGAGCCCACGTATAAGCGGCCGGAGGTGGATACGCCGGTTGCGTTCAAGGAAGCTCCGGTTGCTGCATCGGCTACGTCGGCCACATCGTCGGCTACGTCCGCAACCGTATCGCCGCAAGACACGGGCACGTGGAAGCAGGCCCAACCTGCCGACGACGCGCATCGCGGCGAATGGTGGACGATTTTCGGCGACCCGCAGCTCAACGCGCTGGAAGAACAGGCCGCTGCTGCGAATCAGGATCTGAAGGCGGCTGCGGCACGTGTGCAACAGGCACGTGCGGTGACGCAGGCGGCGAAATCGGACTGGTTCCCCAAGCTCGACGCGGGCTTTGGCCCGACGCGCGAGCGTGCGTCGGCGGCCTCGCAATTCCAGCCGGATAGCGCGGGCGGCACGACGGGCACGATCTGGCGCGCGCAGGTGGGCGCATCGTACGAGACCGATCTGTTCGGGCGAGTCGGCTCGAATGTGAACGCAACGCGTGCGGACGAGCAGCAAACTGAAGCGCTGTTCCGCTCGGTGCAGTTGTCCTTGCAAGCCGACGTTGCGCAAAACTACTTCCAGTTGCGCGAGCTCGACACGGATCAGGATCTGTACCGCCGTACGGTGGCGTTGCGCGAGGACACGCTGAAGCTGGTCGAACGCCGCTTCAAGGAAGGCGATATCGGCGAGCTGGATGTTTCGCGTGCCCGCAACGAACTCGCGAGTGCGCGCGCGGACGCAGTGGGCGTGGCGCGTCAGCGCGCGGCCTCCGAGCACAGTCTGGCGATTCTGCTCGGCAAGCCGCCGGCGGATTTCTCATTCGCAGAAGCGCCGCTCGCGCCGGTGACGGTGCGTGTGCCGCCAGGTTTGCCTTCGGCGCTGCTCGAACGCCGGCCGGACATTTCGGCGGCGGAGCGGGCGATGATGGCGGCGAACGCGCGAGTCGGTCTGGCGAAGTCGGCGTTCTTTCCGAAGCTCGATATCACGGGTGGGGCCGGTTTCGAATCGGCGACGCTGGGTGATCTGTTCATGTGGTCGAGCCGCGCATTCATTCTCGGGCCGTTCGCCGGTACCGCGCTGACTTTGCCGCTATTCGACGGCGGCCGCCGCAAGGCCAACCTCGCGCAGGCGCGCTCGAAGTACGACGAGGATGTCGCGCAGTATCGTCAACAGGTGCTGGTGGCGTTCCGTGAAGTTGAGGACAATCTGGCCGATCTGCGCTTGCTCGACGATCAGATGCGCGAGCAGAACGATGCGGTCGTGGCCTCGCAGCGTGCGGCGCATCTGTCGCGCACGCAGTACACGGAGGGCGCGGTCAGCTATCTGGATGTGATCGACGGCGAGCGGCAGGTGCTGATATCGCAACTGCAGGCGAGTCATCTGTCAGGCACGCAGGCGGTGGCGACGGTCAATCTGATTCGCGCGCTGGGCGGCGGCTGGGGCGATGTGAAGCCTGCGGGTGACGAAGCGGTGGGGGCGGTTGCGCCGGCATCGGGTGCGGCTGTTGCTTCTACCTCTGCCTCTGTCTTTGTGCCGGTGGAGCAGGTGGCGAAGCGGTAAGGTTGGCTTTGAGTTTGTTGGCTGGTGAAGAACGCCGGGCCGTGCTTACGCGCGACCCGGCGTTTTTCCATCTGTTAGCGGCATGGGCGACATGCCTTCATCGACGGCGTCGGCCTAACTGCGTCAAATCCAGCGTCTGTTGTCCGGTCGATATCTCTTCCGCAAGTTTAAAAGCGGGGCGCTGAATCTCGACCTCCTGTTCGGTGAGGCCGCATGACGTCGCGAATAATGCGCGCCACGACGTATGCACGGCGTCGGCCATTGCACGTAATGTGTCCCATGCTTCTTCTAGCCCGTACGAAAACGCCGGTGCGTCGACGACCAGGCTTTCTGGCGTTGCAATGCGACTGCCCTGCCGGTTCAACGCCATCGCCTGATCTTCTCTCCGACGCGGTATCGCCACGATGTCATAGGCAGGCGACAATGCCCAGGAGCCGGCGCGATAAAGCAGTCCATGGTTGCGAGGATGATCGTCATAGTTGCCGACCAGCGTGTTGAACACCATACGCCGCCATAGTTCACGCTGCTGATCGGCGTAGCCCTGATGCCGATCAGCGCACCAGCGTCGCAACTCGTGCGCGAACTTCACATACGAACGGTCCTGGTCTTCGCGCGTCGAATCGCTGCGAAGTCGTAGCACAGTTGCAGCGCTCGCGAACAGCGAACGTTGGACCCCATCTGCCACTACGTCGCGATCGAATCTTTTAACCAGCACGACTTCGTGCTGGCCTATCTTGCTGTAATGCACCTGAGCCGCGTCAATGCCGCATTGGGCGGCCAGCGTCATGGCGACGAATTCACGCGCAGGAAGGAACGGCGCCGCGCCGCGCTCCTGCAGCTTGGCAATCCACCATTGGGTCGAACCGCCGCTTTGCCGCGTGATGGTTAGTTTGGGTTTTTCTCCGCCGAGACTGGTGCCGTCGTCTATTCCGGATAGTTGTTCAACGACGCGACGCACCGAGAATCCGGCCTCGGCATCGGCGAGTTGCAGTTTCAATTCTTCCTCGGATGGCGGCCGATATGCGAGCTTTCGATCGATCATTTCGGGCGAACAGACTTCGATTGCCCCGACACCATCTCCGACCGCCAGGTCCATCCGGTCGATTTCGTCGAGATCCTGCCTCGCGTGTTTCGCGAGGAGCAAATCCAGGCCAAATCCTTCGGGCGCTGCATCGCGTAGTACGCCGAAAACACCGTTCATTAGTGTTGTCGTTGCAGGTTTTGTCGAGCGCGTGAACGGTAGGTTGCTGGGATCAACAGGCAGGGCGCCAGCGCGTGCCCTATATTCCGGTAGATAGGCGAATTGACCGATCCCCGGCGACCACGCGAAGGTGCCGCAGACGACTGGCTCAACTTCGCCGGGAAGCCATATCCATACCGGCCGTGTTTTTTCAGTCATGCGATCCTCGTACGCGTTTTGGCAAGTGCCGTAACGCTTCTTTCTGGATCACGGGGTCATCTTCCGGACGCGTGGCCTCGCGAAGCATGTCCAGAGAATCCAGCAACCACAGGGCCATAACGACTTGCCCGAATGCAACCGAGGGCCGGCCTTTTTCAAGGTTGACCACGGTGTTCACGCTGACGCCCATCTTCGCGGCGAGGTCCGCCTGAGTCCAAGATCGGGCCCGGCGCGCGAGCGCGATCTTGTATCCCACGGCAGCAACCACTTCCTCGGCTTCGAACGGCAGTATGTCGAGCAGCGGGGATTTTTTCACAATAAAATCAAATTTAAGCGACTTAATTTTGATTTTATACATATTTTCGTGATTTTCAAGCCCGACTTGCAACCCTGCCGCTCCCAAATCATTTTTCCCGCTTTCCTTCCCAAAATCCGTTCGTAGACCGCCGGTTTCCCGCCGTCTATCATGATTCGCACCTCATCTGGAGCGAGGCGATGACCTGTCCGACCTGCTGCTGCCCGCGCTGATCCGCTCGCGCGTTCTATTGCTGCTGTGCGCCGGCTAACCCGCGCTGCAGATTTCCGTTGTCCGACCCGATCCGGCGCGCCTGCCCGCATGCCGCTGGTTCGGTCCGTCTCGAAACACACCACGCCCCCATCCTAACGAGTTCACCATGCGCATTTCTCTGACCACTGCACGGCGCTTTTTCAAGGCGCGGACGCTGACGTTGTTCAGCGCGTTCGGTCTCGCGCTGGCGTTGTCCGCCGCGCCCGCATTTGCGGCGGATACGCCCACGCTAAAAATCGGCACGGCCACCAGCCCGCAAATCGAGGCGCTCAAAGTCGCCGCGCGCGAAGCGAAGGAGCAAGGGCTCGATGTGAAGATCATCGAGTTCACCGACTGGAATACCCCGAACGCGGCGCTCGCCAACAAGGATATCGACGTCAACTATTTCCAGCACATCCCGTTTCTTGAGAACGCAAAGAAGCAGGGCGGCTATAACTTCGTCGCCATCGCGCCGGGCACGATCATGAAGATCGGCCTGTACTCGAAAAAGATCAAACGCTTTGATGAATTGAAGGACGGCGCCACCGTCGCCATCGCTAACGATCCGGTCAACGGCGGCCGTGGCTTGTTGTTGCTGCAACGCGCCGGTCTCATCAAGCTGACGCCGGGCATCGACTATCGCGCCACGACGCTCGACATCATCGACAACCCGAAGCACCTGAAGATCGTTCAGCTCGAAGCCTCGCAATTGGCCCGCTCGCTCGACGACGTCGATCTCGCCCAAGGCTACCCGAGCTTCATCAAGCTCGCAGGCACCACCGATCCGAATAGCGCATTGTTGTTCGACGGCCTGGAAAACAAGAACTACGCGATCCAGTGGGTGGTGCGCCCGGAAAGCGTAAACGACCCGCGTATCCGCAAGTTCATCTCGATCTATCAGCATTCGCCCGCTGTGCGCGCCGCGCTCGACAAAGCCTTCGGCAATCTCTACGCCGTCGCCTGGTAAGTCACGCAGCTAGCAACGTTGCATACAGCAAGGAGCCGCACGATGGCGAAGAAGAAGATCCTGCTGAACGCGTTCAACATGAATGCGGTCGGTCACATCAATCATGGTTTGTGGACGCATCCGCGGGACCGTTCCGCGCATTACACCGACCTCGACTACTGGACGAGCCTCGCGCAAACGCTCGAACGCGGCAAGTTCGACGGGATTTTTCTCGCGGATATCGTCGGGGTGTACGACGTTTATCAGGGTGGACCGGAAACGCCGTTGCGCGAATCGGTGCAGATTCCGATCAACGATCCGTCGCTGATCGTGCCCGCGATGGCACATGTCACGAAGCATATCGGCTTCGGCGTTACGTCGAATCTGACTTACGAGCCGCCGTATCTGTTCGCGCGCCGCATGTCGACGCTGGATCATCTGACCAAGGGCCGGGTCGGCTGGAACATCGTCACCGGCTATCTGGACAGCGCGGCACGCGGCATGGGGCTCGCGCAACAGATCAGCCACGACGACCGCTACGATCGTGCGGACGATTACATGGACGTGGTCTACAAGCTATGGGAACAAAGCTGGGAAGACGACGCGGTAGTGCGCGATCGTGAAGCACGCATCTTCTCGCATCCTGACAAGGTGCATCGCGTCAAACACGACGGCCCGTACTATTCGATCGACGCCATTCATTTGAGCGAGCCGTCACCGCAACGCACGCCGGTTCTGTATCAGGCGGGTTCGTCGAGCCGGGGTGTCGATTTCGCGGCGCGTCACGCGGAATGTGTGTTTGTCGGCGGCCAGAACAAGCAGCTCACGCGCTCCATTGTCGACGATATTCGCGCGCGGGCGGTGAGCTTCGGCCGCGCGCCTGACGATATCAAGATCTTTGCCGGCATTACCGTTGTAGTTGGAGAAACAGAACGCGCCGCGCAGGAGAAATTCGAAGAGTACCGGCGTTATGCGAGCGCCGAGGGCGGCATCGCGCATTTCTCCAGCTCGACCGGCATCGACTTCTCGCAGTACGAACTGGATGAGCCGATTTCGTACGTGAAGACCGAATCGATGCAATCGGCTGTCGAAGCGATTTCGAAGAAGAGCGTGAGCGGCGTATGGACCAAACGCAAGGTGCTCGAACAGATGACGCTCGGCGGCCGCGCGAAGCCGGTTGTCGGGTCGCCGCAGCAAATCGCGGATGAGCTGGTCTCGTGGATAGAAGAGGCGGGCGTCGACGGATTCAATCTGACGCGTACGGTCATGCCCGAATCGTTCGAAGATTTTGTCGATCTGGTGGTGCCGGAATTGCAGAATCGCGGTGTTTATAAGGAAGATTACGACCCGGCGCCGACGCTGCGCGAAAAGCTGTTTGGCGGCGGCCGCGCGCGATTGCCTGAGGTTCATGCCGGCGCGCAGCATCGACGTCACGCGCAAGCCGGTACGCAGTCCACCGTGGACGCATGAGAGGAGCGAAGCATGGCTAATCTTTTTGATGTGCCGCAGTTTATTGAAGACGCGCCATCGCTCGCGTTGAATCGTGTTGCCGCCGATACCGCGCAAGAGACCGTTGTATTTGACAACGTGGGCAAGGTGTTCTCCACGGTGCGCGGTGTGTCTAACGTGGCGTTGGCCAACGTCACGCTGAAGGTGACGCGAGGTGAAGTATTCGGCATTATCGGCCGCAGCGGCGCGGGCAAATCGACGCTGCTGCGGCTCGTCAATGGTCTGGAAAAACCGAGTTCGGGCGCCGTGCGCGTGAATGGCGTGAGCGTCGGCGAACTCGACGAGCGCGGGCTGGTCACGCTGCGGCGACGTATCGGCATGGTGTTCCAGCACTTCAACTTGCTCTCCGCGAAGACGGTGCGAGAAAACATTGCGCTGCCGCTGAAAATCGCCGGCGTGCCGAAAGCGGCGATCGACAGGAAAGTCGACGCGTTGCTCGAACTGGTTGGGCTGTCAACCAAGCGCGATGCCTATCCGGCGAGCTTATCCGGCGGGCAGAAGCAGCGAGTCGGCATCGCGCGTGCGCTTGTGACGGACCCGGACATTCTGCTGTGCGACGAGGCGACGTCCGCGCTCGATCCCGAAACGACGCAAGCCATTCTCGCGCTGCTGCGCGATATCAATCAACGGCTCAACCTGACCATCGTGCTGATTACGCACGAAATGCAGGTGATTCGCGAAGTCTGCGATACGGTGGCGGTGATCGAGCGCGGTGAAGTGGTGGAGACCGGACCGGTGTGGCAGGTGTTCGGCGACCCGCAGCACGACGCGACACGCGCGCTGTTGCGTACCCTCGTGCACGACCTGCCTGCAGATCTTGCCGCACGCGTCAAACCGTTGGACGAGATCGCGCAAGCGGATGCCCGGATTCTGCTCGACGTGCGCTTCACCGGCAGCGATGCCCGTGAGCCTGATCTGGGCGGTTTGACGTCGGCATTGAGCGTAGACGGTGGTCGCGTGAGTTTCGTGCATGGCGGCATCGACCGGATTCAAGGGCATGCGCAAGGGCGTCTGGTGGTGTCGGCGGAAGTGCGTGCGAATGCGGAAGACACAGTGCAAAAGCAGATCGCTACGCTACTAGAGCGTGCGCGTCACTATGCTAATCATGTCGAGGTACTGGGCTATGTCTGATCTCTGGCTCTCGGAACTCGCCGATGCCATTCGCGACACCATTGTCATGGTCGGCGTGTCCGCCTTCGTTGCGGCGTTGGTCGGCATTCCGCTCGCCCTGGTGCTGGTTACTACCACGCGCGGCGGCATCTTTGAAAAGCGCGTGGTGAACAGCACGCTCGGCGCGCTCGTCAATGCGTTCCGCTCCACGCCTTTCATCATTCTGCTGGTCGCGCTGTTGCCGCTCACGCGTTTGCTGATCGGCACGACGATTGGCGTATGGGCCGCGATTGTGCCGCTCAGTATCGCGGCGATTCCTTTTTTCGCACGCGTAGCCGAAGTGAGCTTGCGCGAAGTGGATCGCGGTTTGATCGAAGCCGCGCAGGCCATGGGCGCGCAGCGCCGGCATATCATCTGGCATGTGCTGCTGCCTGAAGCGCTGCCGGGCATTCTTGGCGGCTTCACGATCACCGTGGTGGCGATGATCGGTTCTTCGGCCATGGCGGGCGCGGTAGGCGCCGGCGGCCTCGGCGATCTGGCGATCCGCTACGGCTATCAGCGTTTCGATACGACCGTGATGGTGACGGTGATCGTGTTGCTGATCGTGATCGTGACGGCGGTGCAGTTTGCTGGGGACCGCTTCGTGCGGCGACTCGCGCAACGCGCGTGATCGTGGCCTTTCGACCGCTATTTGCATGACGAATAGAATACGTGTATACGGTCCACGTTTTCAGCGTTGAACTCACCGTCTATCATGCTATTTACGACGCCAGGCGCAGCGAGACTCCCGTTCATCGGAGCGGACACGAGCCGGCCGCGCTGCTGACAATCCGCATGCCGTTTGCCAAACCTCTTCACGTGGACATTGCATGAACGAACCTCGTCATCCCGAGGCGCTGCAAACACTGCAAACCGGCGCTGCACCCGTGGTGCGCGACCTCGCCGGCCTGCTCGACGCATTGCGTGCCAGCGCGGCTCAGCGTGATCGCGACGGCGGCCACGCCGCGCGGGAAAAACAATGGATCGCCGATGCGGGTCTGCTTACGCTTGCCGTGCCGCGAGAATTCGGCGGTTCTGGCGCGCGCTGGCCCGAAATCTACGAGACGATCCGCGGGATCGCGCAAGTCGACAGTGCGCTCGCGCACCTGCTCGGTTTCACGTGCCTGCAGGTGGTCAGCGTCAATGTCTGGGGCAACCCGGAACAACGTGCCCGCTATCTGAGCGGCACCGTGGAAGGGCACTGGTGGTGGGGCAATGCGGTCAATCCGCTCGATACCCGACTCGTTGCACGCGCAACCAGCGGTGGCGGCTATCGTCTCGACGGGCAGAAAGGGTTCTGTTCGGGCACGCGCGGCTCGCACATGATGACGGTTTCCGGACACGATCCGGTGACTGGCAAGGCCGTGTTCGCGGTGGTGCCCACCACGCGTGAAGGTATTACCGTCCATGAAGACTGGAATCCGATCGGTCAGCGGCAAACCGATAGCGGCAGCGTCTCCTTCGTGCAAGTCGAGGTCGAACCGCATGAGGTGCTTGAGCGGGCCGACACGCCATACGCGAGTTTGCGCACACTGATCTCGCAGCAGGTGCTGATCAATCTGTTCGTCGGCATCGCGCAGGGCGCGCTCGAAGAAGCACGCGCGTACGTCACACAGTACGGCAAGCCGTGGATTTCTTCCGGCGTCGAGAAGGCGACCGACGATCCCTACCTGATCCAGCGTTTTGGCGAGATGCGTCTGCAGGCGGTGAGCGCGGAAGCATTGGCAACGCGTGCCGCCTACGCGCTCGAAGAT
The DNA here is from genome assembly GCF_046030355.1 of Paraburkholderia caffeinilytica. Taxonomy (GTDB): domain Bacteria; phylum Pseudomonadota; class Gammaproteobacteria; order Burkholderiales; family Burkholderiaceae; genus Paraburkholderia; species Paraburkholderia caffeinilytica_B. The sequence goes on along the minus strand of NZ_JAQQCQ010000003.1, from coordinate 148,815 downwards.
GCGTGGCAACAGGGCCCGGCATTGGACGCCGAAACCCGCGCGCACGTGGCGCTCGCCACTTCGGAGGCGAAAATCGTCGCGCACCGCGCCGCGCTCGACGTCAGCGAGAAACTGTTCGACGCCTGCGGTGCGCGCGCCACCCACGCGCCGCTCGCGCTCGACCGCTTCTGGCGCAATGCGCGTGTGCATACGCTGCACGACCCACTCGACTATCGCGTGCGCGACGTCGGCCGTTTTGCGTTGAGCGGGACATTGCCGGAGGTTTCTTTGTACACTTGAGGCGGTTCGCGGCGGCCGGCATGAGGCGTCGCGGTTTATCCCCCTTGAGAGACCACCGGCTTGCAGTTCAAATTACCGACCACCGCAACGGCGCCGTTTTGCCCATCCGAGGTGCAAGGCACAGTCGCCGTCACGCAAGGCGCGCCGTTCTGGAAAAAAATCCTGCAATTCGCGGGGCCCGGCCTGCTGATTTCAATCGGCTACATGGACCCCGGCAACTGGGCCACCGATATCGAAGCAGGCTCGCGCTATGGCTACAGCCTGCTGTTCGTCGTCATGCTGTCGAGTCTTGCCGCGATGGCGCTGCAATGCCTGAGCATGCGGCTCGGCATCGCCACCGGGCGGGATCTCGCGGAATTGTCGAGACTGCGTTATTCACCGGGCGTCGCGCGCTTTCAGTGGTTGCTCGCTGAACTCTCGATCGTGGCCTGCGATCTGGCCGAAGTGCTCGGCGGCGCGCTGGCCTTCCATCTGCTCTTCAAATGCTCGCTGACCACCGGCGTGTTATTGACCGCGTTCGACACGCTGATCGTGCTCGGCCTGAAGGGCAAGAATTTCCGCGATCTCGAAGCGATCATGCTCGGCTTGATCGCGACGATCGGTGTCGGCTACATCATCGAGCTGGCGCTGGTGAAGCCGCATTGGCCGTCGGTCGCGCAAGGACTGATTCCTTCGTGGCAGGCACTCAGCAGCCGTGAGCCGATGTATCTGGCGATCGGCATTCTCGGCGCCACCGTGATGCCGCATAACCTCTATCTGCATTCGTCGATCGTGCAGACCCGCGCGGTCAAACGCGATTCGGCCAGCATCCGGTCGGCGATCGGCATGTCGCGCATCGATACGATCGTCTCGCTGGTGATCGCGCTGCTGATCAACATGGCGATCCTGATCCTCGCGGCTGCCGCGTTCCATGCGACCGGCCACAATCAGGTCACCGAAATCGAAGACGCGTACAAACTGCTGGCGCCGATCGTCGGCACCGGTTTCGCGGCGGTGCTGTTCGCGATCACGCTGCTGGCGTCGGGGCAGAGTTCGACCTTCACCGGCACGGTGGCGGGGCAGGTCATCATGGAAGGCTTCCTGAAGCTGAAAATTCCGTGCTGGCAGCGGCGCTTCATCACGCGGGCGCTGGCCTTGATTCCGGCGTTGATCGGCGTGCAGATGATGGGCAACGGCGCTGTCGGCAAGCTGCTGGTCGCGAGTCAGGTCGTGTTGAGTTTGCAACTGCCGTTCGCGCTTTATCCGCTGATCCGCATGACCAACGATCGTTCGTTGATGGGCGAATTTGCCAACAGGCTGCCGACGCGGCTCGTGGCCTGGTCGCTCTTCGTGGTGATCAGTGCGGCGAACCTGTGGCTGGTGGTGCAGACGGTCGGGTTGGTGGACTGATTCGGTAGTGGGGCCTACCGGTGTCTGGCGTCAAGGCGAAAGCCATATAAAAAAAGTCCGCGTGATGGCGGACTTTTTTCCTCGGTGCTTCGGTTCGAATCAGGCTGGACCGGCCCTCATCGCTACATTCGACTCAAGCGGCTTGTGCAATCTGCGCTGCGTCGAGCGCTTCCTGGCGAGCGGCTGCGGCCTTCTTGGTCTTGCCCGCGCGCGAAGGCGGCTGGCAGGCGCCACACACCACGTTGTGTTGCAGGTCGTGCTTGTGCGCGACGAACTTGCCGGTGCAACGGCAGCATTTGGTCTGCTGCAAGATATCGGCGTCGAAGAAACGCACCAGCGTCCATGCGCGCGTCAGATCCAGCACCGGTTCGGTTTCGCTGTGCTGGCAATGTTCCAGATACAGCCGATACCCTTTGGTCAGTGCGTCCAGGTGCGAGCAACGCGCTTCGTTCTTCAGGAACAGGTACGTGTTGTAGAACAACGACGCGTGGATGTTCGCGAGCCACGTCATGTACCAGTCCGCCGAAAACGGCAGCATGCCCTTGGGCGGCGACACGCCTTTGACCTCGCGGTACAGGCGGATCATGCGGTCGCGCGAAAGCGTCAACTCGCTTTCGAGCACCTGCATGCGCGCGCCGAGTTCAATTAGCGCGATGGCACGGAATACTTCTTGTGCATCTTCCGTCAGGCTACGCTTCTGCATCGCGGTCACCTCGATTAAGCAAACTGCTCAGCAGGCTGGCCTGCAAGCAGGATCGCCGCGTGAGTCGGTGCAACTGCTGCGTGCTTCGTCGTTTGCGTCAACGCCGACAACATCGAGTGGTCGTTGAAGCGGAAGAAGCATAAAAGCTGATCGGAAGCGGCCAGCTTGACGATCTGCGCGAGCGACAGCCCGGCAAGCAAATCAGCCAGTTCCGACGACAGTCCCAGCCGGAACATGCCGACCGGTTTGTCCTCACGCAACATACGTTGCGCGAGCATGATGTACGACAAGTTGATCTCGCGGATTGAATCCAGCGTCTCGCTGCTACGGTCCATTTTTTGTGTTTCCGAAGCCCCGAATTACTATGTCGGCATTTTTTGCCGTTATGTCTTTTGTGCCTCACCGGAAACGTTGTCCTCCGGCTACATGTCACCACCTGATACAGATCGCGACTTTTTGATACATCGCGTTACATTTCGTAACAGCTTGGGACGAATTGTATGAAGGGTAAAACAAGAAATCAATCCCCTCTCAAAAAAATATCTCAAAAAGATACATCAAATTTCGGTAACTCTTTCACGGTCCTGTAATACATGATGCTTAGCGGATTTTTTATGGCTTGGGAATTTTGTCTGATCCATGAAAACCCTTGTGTGGTGGGCTCTGGCGTAATTCATATGAACAATGTCGCGTATCCGGTCGAGAGCCGGAAAATCAGGACTGAACTAGAAAGGAGATAGAAAGCGGGGGTAATTGAAAGTAATAAATGCCGGTTGTTAACGCTGCTATGGGGACGCATCAGATGTGTAACAGCTTGGTGCGGCCCCAGTTACAAACGAGGTCGTATTTGTAACTTTTAGCAACCGTTTGCGTGGCCCGTTCGATTTCGAGCCGAACGCCGGGCTCAGATAAGTATCGAGCACGTTACCGGCGGCCCGGCTTCCCAGGCGCCTGGTTATGTTCCGTATGTGAACACGGTGGGCACTGATTGCCCATTTGTCGCTGCATGGCGGCCGACCGCCCTGGAAGCCGGATCAGCACCCGACAGCTGTTACATGAAGCGCGCCATCAGATCGGCGTCATGAAACACCCCGCCGACGTTCAGCGCATCGACCTCGCAGCCATATTTGCGAAATCCAAGCGACTCATAGAGTTTGCGTGCCGGCTCGTTTCGGCTACCCACCATCAACTGGATTTGCCGCAGACCTTGTATCTGTGCCGCTCGCGCCAGCAATTCATTCAGCAACGCACGCCCGACGCCGCGGCCCGCAGCCTCCGGCGCGACATACATACCGATGACGGAGGCTTTGTGCCGCTCCTTGTCGCTCCGACTGCGCAGCAATCCGACCACGCCGATCAACGGGGTATGGGCTGATTCGTAAGCACCGAGCAAAAAGTCGCCTTCGGCTGCGCGTGCGCCCTGCAACATCGCTTCATGCCCCGCGGCGCCCTTGGCCACCGCTTCCTCGTAGCTTTGACCGAACGACTCCGGATGCGCCTTCAGTCCACGGAGGCGAAGCTGAAAGTAGGCGTCGCGGTCGGCAGGACCGAGTTGGCGGACAAGCGGGGCGTTGTCAATCAAGTATGTCTCTCCGTGTGGGTTGAAGGGCGCAGCGAGCGGTGACAACCCGGTGTTCGATGTTGCTCGGGTTTCTGCCGTCCCGCTATCGCTTCATGGCTTCGCCCCTTGGCCCTCGGCAGTTTGGCTCGCGGCAAACTCGCGCAATGCCGCTGCGGTTTGCTGATCGGCGGGAAAAAACGCTTCAATAGCAAGCTCCGACAGTGTGACATCTACCGGCGTGCCGAATACGGTTGTCGTGCTGAAGAACGACAGCTCGCCGATCGGCGTGCGCAACCGCAGTGGCACGGCGATCTGATCGTTCGCGGTGTCGTCGTGGTCGGCCACTTCCGCGCCGGGTGGAGCGGGATATGCAGCTAGTTCGTCGCGCAACGCGCTCAACGTGTCGTCACCGCTTACGTCGATTTGCCGCTGGAGCCGGGACAACGCGTGCGCGCGCCACCCATGCCAGTCGACGATCGAAGCTGCGATGCCTTCCGGATGCAAGCTCAGTCTCATCGCATTGACCGGCGGTTTCAGAAGTTCCGGGCTTGCGCCTGCAAGCAGCGGCGCAAGCGCATTGTTCGATGCGACGATGGTCCAGTGACGGTCGATCGCGAGTGCCGGATACGGCTCGTGCCCTTTCAGCACTAACTCGACTGCTTCGCGCGCGGCGGCCAACTGCGGGTCCGTCAAAGGACGTTCGCGGAACAGCGGCGCATAACCCGCCGCGATCAGCAGCGCATTGCGTGCGCGCAGTGGCACGTCGAGCCGCTCGGCGAGGTGCATGACCATTTCACGACTGGGCGCCGCGCGGCCCGATTCAACGAAGCTCAGATGCCGCGTTGAAATATCGGCTTCAGCGGCAAGCAGCAACTGGCTCATTCTTCGCCGCTGCCGCCATTCGCGCAGCAGATCGCCGACCGTGCGGCTTGCCGTCGGCTCGTTCGACGGGATGGTGTGCGCAAGAGAAAGTGTGTTCATGCCGTCGATGATAGCCAAAGCGTGTCAGTGATCCATTACCTGGCAGGTAATGGAATACCCGGGAATACCCGGGAATCCCCCGGAAATACTCCGGAACACTCAGAAATACCAAGGGATATCCGAGAAAACGTAGGAGCACCCAGGAATGCATAGCGCATTCCGGCCGTTGCCCCAGGCTATAGCACACCAAGCACGAGTCACGCGTGCGCCACACCTTCCGGCACAACATTGAGTTTGACGCCGAGTGCGTGCAGCAGTTTGAACACCGTATCCATGCGCGGCTTGGAGCCGGGTGCAAGCGTTTTATAGAGGCTTTCGCGCCCGAGTCCAGCGTCCGCCGCGACCTTCGCGATGCCGCGTGCTTTTGCGATGTCGGCGATCGCGGCGAGGAGGAGGTCGGCGTCGCCTTCTTCCAGCGCTGCGTTGAGATATTCAGCGATCATCTCTTCGCTATCGAGGTAGTGCGATGCATCAAACCGTGCGGTTTTGACTTTGCTCATGACAGTTCCTTTCTGATTGCTGCCCACATTGATCTGGCATGCCTGATGTCGGCTGGCTGCGTGGATTTATCTCCACCGCAGAGCAGCAGGTACACCATGCGCCCTTCGCGCGCGAAGTAGACCCGATAGCCGGGACCATAATCGATGCGCATCTCGGACACACCGTCTTCCAGCAGCTTCACGTCGCCGAAATGACCTCGCTCAGCACGCCGGATTCGCACGAGGATTTTTGCTCTCGCTCGCAAGTCTGCGAGGCCGGCAAGCCAGTGGTCGAATTCCTCGGTGCGGTTGACCGTGTATACAGGCGGTGAACCGATTTGTTGATGACTGTATCCTATTGGATACGATCTTGCAAGTGTGAAAACCATATTAAAAAGCGGTTCGTGTCCGCGCCCGTTCAAGTTCGTCACATACCGCACATCAATGTCGCGCGGCGCCCATTTCCGCCATGAGGTTAGCGGTTGACGCAGCCCGTGACGATTCGGCCGGATGGCCAATCCGGTAGAAAACAGGCGCGGTTCCTCACCCGGTGCATTCGGTGCATCCGGATGCTTACCTCCGACGTAATCGACTCGCCGCGCTCAAACCGCCAATCTTCACTCCGAGCCCGCCGCATACAACGTGTCTGCCGAGCGTAGTGCTCAGTCATGCCAATCAAGGAGTCTGAAATGAATGCGCATACCGATCTGATCGACCGTTATTTCGACGCATGGAATGAAACCGACGCAGTGCGCCGCCGCGAACTGATCGCCGCAACATGGACTGCCGATGCCGATTATCGCGATCCGCTGCTGGCAGGCTCGGGTCGTGACGGCATCGACGCGATGATCCATGCAGTGCATGAACGTTTCCCGCATCACACGTTTCGCCGCACGACGGAGGTCGACGGCTTCGCGAACCGGCTGCGCTTCTCGTGGGAACTCAGCACGCCGGCCGGCGATGCGATCGTCAAGGGATCCGATTTCGGCGTGCTCGACATGCACGGCCGACTGCAGGAAGTAACAGGTTTCCTCGACCAGCTGCCTGCCGCCACCTGACCACCCGCAGTTTTTTCACGGAGACGATCATGCATGAGTCCGCTGCCGCCATGGCTCCCGGTATTGTCCTCACGGTCGCGCGTCTGTTGGGCGCCGTCGACGCGCTCTCCAGCGCGATCGCCGGCTTCGCTCTGCTGGCCGGCGCACGCGCGTTCACCTTCACTGCGTTGCTGGCCTGGCGCGAGCCGGTGCTGGGCGGAGCGGGCCTCGTGCTGCTTGCGCTGGTCGGATGGCTGCGGTGGCAGTGTCGCGGGAATACCGCTCGCCGCATGTTGCGGAAAGCGAGTTGACGATGAGCCGCCGGCAACGGACCGTGCGCCACGGTCTTGCTACAATCGATCGCGACGCGCTACAGGGACAATCCGCTCGAACCCGGGCGGCTGGCCGCCAATCGAACCTCAAGGAGACACCGTGCTGAAGAATCTGGACCCGCTGCTGAATGCCGACGTGCTGCATGCGCTGCGCTCGATGGGACATGGCGACGAACTGGTGGTGTGCGACGCCAATTTTCCTGGCGCATCCGTCGCGCAGGAGACGGTGTTGGGCAAACTGTTGCGCCTCGATGGCGTGAACGCACCGCGGGCAATTCGCGCGATTCTGTCGGTGATGCCGCTGGATACGTTCATCGAACGCCCGGCATCGCGAATGGAAGTGGTGGGAGAGCCGGATACGATTCCGGCAGTTCAGTGCGAAGTGCAGATCGAGATCAATGCCGCGGAAGGGCGCGAGGTGCCGCTGGCTTCGGTCGAGCGTTTCGCATTCTATGAGCGGGCGCGCAAAGCCTATTGCGTGATCGCTACCGGCGAAGCGCGCGGTTATGGCTGCTTCGTATTTACGAAGGGTGTCCTGCTCGCGCCGGATGCTCCGCAGCAATAGCACCTCACTGTGACCTCGATGTATTGCCGCGATCCGGACGGTAATCTGATCGAAGTCGCTGCGTATCCTCGTACAGAGGCACGGTGACGATACCGCCCGTGCCGTACAAACCCGGGCATTTGCTGAACGCCCGGACACCTTTTCCTTCCCTTGAGACGACGCGAATTGCGCCGTTCACGCCGGCCCACGCTTGGAAATGGCGGCCAACGCACCTATTCTCAGGTGCAAAGTGGGGAACTGCGGCCGCCTGGCCGGGTCTGCTGCTTATTCATCTACAGGAGCCCCTCATGACGCGTCCCGTCGATTCCGGCGTCATCCTCATCGCGCGCATCGCCCTTGCCGTGCTGTTTTTGTGGGGCGGTGTGATGAAACTGCTGGGCTATGCGGGTTTCGTCGGCTATCTGCATTCGAAGGGCGTGCCGTTCGTCCAGATCGCCGCGCCGATTGCAACAGCGGTCGAGGCACTCGGTGGCCTGCTGCTGATCGTCGGCTTCAAGATCCGCCCGCTTGCGCTGCTCATGGCCGTCTACACCGTGGCAACCGCAGTGCTGGGCCACGATTTCTGGAACGTTACCGATCCTGCTTTGCAACGCGATATGGTGATCCACTTCTGGAAGAATATCGGTATTGCCGGTGGTTTCCTGCTGCTGTTCGTGACCGGAGCGGGCCGTATCAGTATCGATGGCGCGCGTGCGCCACGCGGCGGGTTGAATCTCTGATCACGCAGTCGAGGTAGTAGTCTGCGCAGGTCGCTTTTGATGCTGGCTGTAATCAAGGGAGCAAATAATGATTCAAAGTTTTGAGCAAACTATTGGCGGAAAGGTCACGCAGTTGTGCGCAAGTCTGGGCGAAGGACCTACGCCGCATCGCGTCATCATCAGCCTTGCCGACTCGGCGAAAACATTGGTAGTTCTGGATGCATCCGGCCTCATCAGCACAATCAAGGCTGAAATTGAGGAGCCGGAAAAGCTGATCGCGGACGCGATCACCAAGGCGCAAAACGAAGGCTTGATCGAGCGCGCGATCGACACCGGCACGATTCAGGAAGCGTCGCTGTAAGCCGGTGCGGCGGCAGTGCGATTTGTCGAACCGCGCTGCCGACCGAAGAGACGATCAGCGCGATTCACGAACTCGCTGAAGGCCGGTTGTCTGCGGGTTGGAGTTCGACGGGTGCGGCTCCGGTTGGACAAGGCAGCCCATTACACCGCCGACCACCAGCAAACCGACTGAGACAGCCGTCGCGGTCTGCATTCCCGAGACGATCTGCGCGGCAGCCGTGCCGCTCGCCAACGCGCCGAAGGCGGCAACACCCACCGCGCCGCCCGCTTGCCGGGCAGTATTCAGCACGGCAGACGCAGTGCCGGCGCGCGTCGCTTCGACGGAGGCGAGTACGGCGGTCGTCATCGCCGGGACCGCGAGGCCCATCCCGAAATAGCCGAAATAGCGCGGCGCCGAGCCCATGAAAACAACAGCGCACCACCCGGTGCGCCGTCGTGAAACAACCCGCTTAGCGCGCGTGCGGCGCGTCTTTGATAAACAGCGTAGTCAATGCCCCGACAATGCAGATCGCGCCGACATACAGCGGCGCGGCCATCGGGTTCGACTTCATCATCAGCGAAACGGCGATCGGCGTGAGACCACCGAACACCGCGTAAGCGACGTTATACGAGAACGAGATGCCCGAGAATCGCACGACCGGTGGGAACGCCTTGACCAGCACGAACGGAATCGCGCCGATCACGCCGACGAACAGTCCGGCCACCGCGTACAGCGGCACCAGCGCCGACGGATCGACCGCAAGCTGCTGGAACATCACGTAGTACGTCACGGCCAGCGCGAGGCCGCCGATGAAAATCGTGCGCCCCGCGCCAATGCGGCCGGCGATCGAGCCCGCCATCACGCAGCCGATCGTCAGGCACAGCGTCGCCACGCAGTTAGCCAGCAACGCGGTGGCCGGCGCGATATGAAACTGCTTCTGCAGCAGCGTCGGCGTCATCAGAATTACCACGACGATCGCGGCCGACAGCATCCACGTGAGCAGCATCGACACGATCACGGCGCGGCCATGGTCGCGCAGCACGGCCTTGAGTGGCACTTCCGCGGCGATCGCCTTGCGTTGCTTAAGTTCGGCGAACACCGGCGTCTCATGCAGCCAGCGGCGCAGATAAACCGAGAACATGCCGAATACACCACCGACGAGGAACGGAATACGCCATGCGTAGTCGGCGATTTCTGCCGGTGCAAAATTGCGGTTCACCGCCGATGCGATCAGCGAGCCGAGCAGAATGCCTGCCGTGAGGCCGGCCGTCAGCGTGCCGCATGCATAGCCCACATGCCGCTCGGGCACGTGTTCGGAGACGAACACCCATGCGCCCGGCACTTCGCCGCCGACCGCCGCGCCCTGCATCACGCGGAACACCAGCAGCAATACCGGCGCCATCACGCCGATGCTGGCGTAGGTGGGCAGCAAACCCATCATCAGCGTCGGCACGGACATCAGCAGCACGCTGAGTGTGAACATGCGCTTGCGTCCGAACAGGTCGCCGAAGTGCGCCATGATGATGCCGCCCAGCGGCCGGGCCAGATAACCGGCCGCGAAAATGCCGAAGGTCTGCACCTGGCGCAGCCAGTCCGGCATCGCGGCGGGGAAGAACAACTGGCCGATCGCCGGCGCAAAGAATACGAAGATGATGAAGTCGTAAAACTCCAGCGCCCCGCCCAGCGCGGCGAGGCCGAGTGTCTTGTAATCGCTTCGCCCAAGAGGGCGTGGGGTGACAGCCTGCGCTCCACCCAGATTTGTCGCTTGCATTGCTTGTGTTTTGTCTTGAATTGGGAGCCACACGTAGCGCGTGGAAATACGGCGGTCGTCGGGCGAGAAGTGTGGCAAGCGCTGGGTAGAGCACGGGACACCGGCGCGCCGCCCGGGTAGGGCGGCGCGATGACGACTGGGGCCAGGGGCGGGATTTTACAGGATGAAAGCCGGTCGCTTCGGGAAGTGCTTAATTAGATTGGAAAAGTTCCCCGGCATGTGTCTCTTCGATGGCTTGCGGGATCGCGTGGGCTGCGCGTCGTGCGAGCTGTCTTAGTCGAGTGTAGGAATGCTATGCACAGCCTGTCGGAACAGAGTGATTGATATGCAAATTCGGAATGCTCCTATGGGATGGCGAGGACGTCCCTCAGAGAATCGCGTCCGAGCTATCAGTTAAGAGTCATCCCATGCGCATTGCCATCCTTCAGCGTGACCCCGTCATGCGTCAGTCGATCGAAAAGGTCCTCATGAGTGCCAGCCATACCTGTATGGTCTACGACGACGGTCTGACCATGTCGAAGGCGCTCGCCCGTTCCACCGTGGACATGCTGGTGCTGGACTGGCAAGGTGCTCGCCTGTCCGGCGCCGAAGTCCTGAGGTCGGTGCGCGCAGTCGGTGGCGACCGCTTGCCGGTCCTGTTCGCTTCGGCGGAGACGTCGGAGGACAGCGTAGTGCGTGCCTTTGCCGGCGGAGCCGACGACTATGTCGGCCTGCCATTGCGTCCGGGCGAATTCCGCGAGCGTGTCACGGCATTGCTGCGCCGCGCCTATCCAGACCGCTTCAGCGCCGCGAGTTTCAATGTCGGCCCCTACCATTTCGATACGCATCGCCAACTCGTCATGCTGCGCGGCCAGCCTGTGCAGCTGTCGGGTACGCAATACCGGTTGGCGTCGCTGTTCTTTTCCAATATTGGCCGCGTGATGTCGCGCGACCATATTTTCGCGATGGTGTGGGGCCGTGAATTCCGTGAGTTCACCCGCACGATCGACAGCCATGTGTCGCGTCTGCGCCTGCTGCTTGAAATCGAGCCGCAAAACGACTTCCGGCTGCAACCCGTTTACAAGAGCGGCTACCGGCTGCTGCATCTGCGGCAAGGCGAAGCGGGTGCGGAAAAGCAGGCGGCCTGACAAACTCGCGCCTCACCGGCCGCGCCGCGACCGGGAGCCGCTACTCATCAACTTGCCACAACTCAAACCTGCGGCAGCGTCGGCCGGGTTTCAAGCGAACGGCGGATCAACGCTTCAACGGCCTTGCGTTCATCTCCGGCCAATGGCAGACGCGGCGGCCGCACCGGCTCGGTGCCGAGTCCGACGATCGTCTCGGCCAGTTTGATGTTCTGCACCAGCTTCGACGAAACGTCGAGCGCGAGCAGGGGCGCGAACCAGCGATAGATCGCACGCGCTTCTTCGAGACGGCCCGCCTTCAGCAACTTATAGATCACCACCGTCTCGCGCGGGAACGCGCATACGAGACCGGCCACCCAGCCATGCGCGCCCATCAAGATGGCTTCCATCGCGAGGTTGTCGACTCCGCACAGAATCGCGAAGCGGTCGCCGACCACGTTGATCAGATCGGTCACGCGCCGCACATCGCCGCATGATTCCTTGATCGCGACGATCTTCTTTTCGTCGGCAATTTCCGCGAACATCCCGGGCGTCATGTCGACGCCATAGGCCAGCGGATTGTTATAGATCATCAGCGGTAGCGCGCTTGCATCGGCGACGCTGCGGAAGTGGTGCAGCGTTTCGCGCCGGTCGGACAGATAGCGTAGCCCGGGCAGCACCATGAAACCGGCTGCGCCATGCCGGCTGCCGGCTTCGGCCTGGCGGCACGCGTCGAGCGTGCTGTTCTCGGCGATCGTCAGCAAAACCGGCACACGGCCGCGCGAGGCCTCGACGGCGACGTCGAGCACTTGCAGCTTCTCGTCCAGCGAGAGCGTCGACGCTTCGCCGAGCGATCCGCACACGATGATGCCGTCCACACCCGCGTCGATCTGCGCCTCGATATTCTTGCCGGTCCATTCGCGGTCTATGCTGAAATCCGCGTGAAACTTGGTGGTCACTGCGGGCCATACGCCTTCCCAGATATGCGCCACGACTGCTCTCCTGAGTGTGTTGAGTCGAAGCGCAGTGTAAGCAGGGAAAATGCCGCCGTCTTGCGTGATTCTCGCGTAGCGGATGACGATTTCGGCATAGTACCTATGCCTGTACGCCCGATAAGATCGGGCATAGCGCTTATTTCAGGACAAAACGCGAAGTATGTTGAGGGCGTATGGACAGAGCTTTGCACGTCCTTTTTGATGCGACGCGCCGTACACGGCTCAAAGCATGGTCTTTCCCGTTTTCAAGAACCGACATGTGGATGAACGGGCAGAATACTTATGCTGAAATCGTCACAATCCACGATGATGCACGCCAAGACTCGCGCGCCCGGTATTCCTACCATGTGCATCATGAAAACCCTAGACATCATCGACTCGCACACCGGCGGTGAACCGACCCGCCTGGTGGTATCGGGTGGACCGGCGCTTGGCGGCGGCACGCTGGCGCAGCGGCTCGACGTGTTTCGCACGCATTTCGACGACTGGCGCGCGGGCGTTGTCACCGAGCCGCGCGGTTCGGACGTCGTGGTCGGCGCGCTGCTGTGCGAACCGGACGACCCCGCGTGCGCGGCCGGCGTGATTTTCTTCAACAACGTCGGCTATCTCGGCATGTGCGGGCACGGCACGATCGGTCTCGTCGTTTCTCTCGCGCACATGGGGCGGATCGGGCCGGGTCTTCATCGGATCGAGACGCCGGTCGGTATTGTCGAAGCGACGCTCAACGAGGACGGCAGTGTGGCCGTGCGCAACGTGCCGGCTTATCGCTTCCGGCAAGGCGTGCAGGTGGACGTGCCGGGCTACGGCAGGTTGCGTGGCGACATCGGCTGGGGCGGCAACTGGTTTTTTCTCGTCGCCGACCACGGGCGCACGCTGGAGGCGGCGCGTATTGCCGAGCTGACCGCATTCAGTGCGGCCATCCGTGATGCGCTGATCGCGCAGCGCATCACCGGCGCGGACGGCGCCTTGATCGATCACATCGAACTCTTCGGGCCCGGCTCGCGCGACGGCATCGACAGCCGCAGCTTTGTCCTCTGTCCTGGCGACGCATACGACCGCTCGCCGTGCGGCACCGGCACGAGCGCGAAAATCGCCTGCCTCGCCGCCGACGGCAAGCTGGCCGAAGGCGCGGTGTGGCGGCAGGAGAGCATTATCGGCAGCGTATTCGAGGCGAGCTATCGTCACGCCGGCGATGGCGTCTCGGTGATTCCGACCATCACCGGCCACGCGCACATCATGGCCGAGGGGCGTTTGTGTTTCGACGAGCGCGATCCGTTTGCGTGGGGCATCCGCACGGCATGACGGCGGACGTGCTGATCGTCGGGGCTGGCATTGTCGGCGCGGCTTGCGCGGCTGAGTTGGCCGCGCTCGGAATGCGGGTCGAGGTACTCGACGCCCAGGGTATTGGCAGCGGCGCGACGGCGGCGGGCATGGGCCATATCGTCGTGATGAACGACTCGCCTGCGGAATTCGCATTGAGCCGCTATTCACGCGACTTGTGGCAGGAACTCGCGCCGCAGTTGCGCACGTGCGACGCGTTCGCGCGCTGCGGCACGGTGTGGGTCGCCGCCGACGATGAGGAATGGCAAGCTGCCCGCGTCATGCATGCCGCCTTCGAAGCGCAGGGCGTCTCCGCGCAGCTGCTCGACGCGGCTGCGTTGCGCGCTTGTGAGCCGGCGCTGGCGGAATCGATGGCGGGCGGCTTGCGAATCGAGCACGACAGCATCGTATATGCGCCCACTGTGGCCAGCTGGCTGCTGACGCAATCTTCAGGAGCGGGGAATATCCGCATGCGGCTTGGCGCGCGAGTTACTGCAGTCAGTGGCGGCGATGTGACGCTGGCCGATGGCGAACGCATCAGTGCTGCAAAGGTGATCGTGGCCAATGGCCTGGACGCTCAGAAACTGCTGCGGTCGCTGCCATTGAAGCCGAAGAAAGGCCATCTGCTGATCACTGACCGTTACCCCGAGCTTATTCACCATCAATTGCTCGAACTGAGCTATATCAAGAGCGCGCATCACGCGACCGGCACCTCGGTGGCATTCAATGCGCAGCCGCGGCCTACAGGGCAGTTGCTGATCGGTTCGTCGCGCCAGTTCGATACAACCGACCCCGCCGTCGACATGCCGGTGCTTGCGCAGATGTTGCGGCGTGCGGCTCACTATCTGCCGGTTCTGCCGACACTCAATGGCATTCGCGCGTGGACCGGTTTTCGTGCGGCGTCGCCCGATGGTTTGCCGTTGATCGGTCCGGCCGACGATTCTGCACCGGGCGTATGGCTCGCAGTCGGGCACGAAGGCCTTGGCGTGACGACCTCACTGGCGACCGCAAGATTGCTCGCCGCGCAAATCACGGGGGACGTCGCGCCGATTCCTGTCGAGCCGTACTTGCCGGTCCGTTTTGCGCAAAAGGCCGCCCATGACTAATGCTGATGCAGCACGCCTGCGCTTGATGATCGACGGTAGAAGCGTCGAGGTCGAAGCGGGTACGACCGTCGCTGCGGCGCTTGTCATGGCGGGAGCGGGCGGCACGCGGACGTCGGTCAGCGGCCAGCCGCGCGCCGCACTGTGCGGGATGGGCGTGTGCCAGGAGTGCCGTGTCACGATCGACGGTCGGGCACATGCGTTGGCCTGCCAGACGCTTTGCCGGGAAGGGCAGATGGTTTGCACTGCCGTGAGCAGGGCCGCCGATGCGGCCAACGTATCCAGCGGGCTTCGAAACGCCCATGGACCCAACAGCACCAACAGCACCAACAGCACCAACAGCACCAACAGCACCAACAGCACCAACAGCACCAACAGCACCAACAGCACCAACAGCACCAACAGCACCAACAGCACCAACAGCACCAACGGACCTAACGGACCCAGCGGACCCAGCGGACCCAGCGGAACCAACGCAACCAACGCAACCAACGCAACCAACGCAACCAACGCAACCAACGCAACCAACGCAACTGGCGCCATTACCCCCTCAATCCCCACAGGCAAACGATGACGCAGCACTTCGATATCGTCGTAGTGGGCGCCGGTCCTGCGGGGTTGCACGCTGCGCAGGCAGCGGCGCGCGAAGGCGCCATAGTCGCGCTACTCGACGACAATCCGCGCGCTGGCGGCCAAATCTGGCGACAAGGTCCCGGCCATACGCCGCAAGCGCCTCTACAGGGCCTGCTCGCCAGCCTGACGATGCAACCCAACGTCACCCTTTTGCCGTCGACTCGCGTGATCGCCCCTTGGGGGCCACGCGGTTTGCTGCTCGAGTCCGCCGAGCATGGCGGCGCGTCGATCAGCTACGATCGGTTGATTCTCGCGACCGGCGCGCGCGAGCGGCTATTACCATTCGCCGGCTGGACATTGCCCGGTGTGACCGGTGCGGGCGCGCTGCAGGCACTCATCAAAGGCGGCATGCCAGTACGTAGTGAACGGATCGTGATCGCGGGCAGCGGTCCATTGCTGATCGCGGCGCTTGCCACCGCGCGTGCTGCCGGGGCGCAAGTGGTGGCGGTGGTCGAGCAGGCATCGGCGTTCGAGGTCGCCCGCTTCGGCGTTTCTCTGCTCGGTGAGCCGGCGAAGTTGCGGCAAGCCGGTGCGATGACACGCGGCTTTGCGGGCGTGCGCTACTGGACCGGCAGCATTGTCCGGCGCGCGGATGGCGCTGGCCGCGTCGAGCGCGTGACGATCCTGCGCGGCCAGCGGGAGTTGACGCTTGACTGCGACCGCATCGCCTGCGGCTATGGACTCGTGCCGAACATCACGCTTGCGCAAGCGCTCGGCTGTGCGATCACCGAAGCGGGCGAGATCGTCGTCGACGATGAGCAACGGACGTCCGTCGACGGCGTGCTGGCGGCAGGCGAATGCACGGGCATCGGCGGCGCGGAGCTGTCGGGTGTGGAGGGCGAGATCGCCGGGCTGTTCGCGAGCGGCGCTCCGGCAAGCCGCATCTCGGCAAACCATGCAGCCCTGCAGGCCCAACGAGTTCGATGGCTGCGTTTCGCGAAGCGCGTCGGCGCGGCGTTTTCCCTGCGGACCGCCGCACGCACGCCGCCCGACGACGCCACGTTGCTCTGCCGTTGTGAAGACGTCAGCTTCGGCGAGGTGCGCGCTTATCCGGATTGGCGCGCGGCCAAGCTGCATACGCGCTGTGGAATGGGAGCATGCCAGGGACGCATCTGCGGTGCCGCGGCGTCGCTGTATTTCGGCTGGCAAGCCGCGGCGCCGAGGCCTCCGTTCAGTCCGGCGCAAATCGGCACGTTGATGGCGGTCGGCGAGGAGCCGCCCTTGGCAGAGTAACCGCCCTTGGCAGAGTAACCGCCCCGGCAAAGTAACCACCTCGGCAGAGTAGCCACCCCGGGCAAAGTAACCGCCCTCGGCAGAGTAACCACCCCCGGCAGAGTAACCACCCCCAGCAGAATGACCACCTCCAGCAGAGCAACCGCCGCGTCCCTCAGCCCACTGAATATTCCTGCCAGTTGCGCAGCCCTATAATCAACTGCGCGTCGTGACCACCCGGCTGCAACGCACAAACCAGCACAACCGCCCCGACCACGGAACCCGCACGATGAACACGCTGGCTCATCCGCTCGAACCGGACGACGCAACGCTGTCCGGCATGCTGTCGCATTTCACACTGCTCGAGCCCGTGTTCGACGCGATGCCGGACGTCGTATTCTTCGTCAAGGACGCGCATGCCCGCTATGCGCTGGTCAATCGCACGCTGGCTTCGCGCTGTGGCTTCAAGGAAAAGTCCGCGTTGCTCGGCAAGACCGCCGAGGACGTCTTCCCGCGCCGCTTCGGCCGCATCTACACCGCCCAGGACAAAGCGATCATCAACGTCGGCAGCCAGATGATCGATCAACTGGAACTGCACCTGTATCCCGGCCGTCAGCCGGGTTGGTGCCTGACCTGCAAGCAGCCGTTGCGCGATCCGGCGGGTAAGGTGGTCGGCCTCGCCGGCATTTCCCGCGACCTGAAAGCGGACGAAAGCAGTCATCCCGCTTACAGCCGGCTAGCCGCCGTGGTGCAATCCATCCAGGAAAACTATGTGCAGCCGTTGAATCTGAAACAGCTGGCCGCCATGGCGGATATGTCGGTGGCGCAACTGGAGCGCTACTTTCACAAAGTGTTTCATTTGACGCCGCGTCAGGTGCTGTTGAAAACGCGGCTGGACGCCGCCACCGCACTGCTGGTTTCGCACGACAAGGTCACCGACGTCGCCGCGCTTTGCGGCTACACCGACCACAGCGCCTTTACGCGCCAATTCAAGGCGACCGTCGGCGTGACGCCGACCGAGTACCGGATGCTGCTGCACGGAACCTCGCGAAGCTGAGCCGCCGCCTACATGGTTCGCCGCAAGCATCACTACTACGTCTACGTCGTCGCGCTGGACGACACGGTCTGGAACGAGGCGCGCTTTCGCCGCGCGAATCCGGATTACCGGTTCGACAAGCCTTGCGTGTACGTGGGAATGACGGGGCTGGACCCGGATCTGAGATTCGACCGGCATAAGGCCGGCATTCAGGCAAATCGCTATGTGCGCGATTACGGCTTGCGCCTCATGCCCGAATTGTACGAGGTGTTCAATCCAATGCCTTACCGCGGCGCACAGGATATGGAAGTGGAATTGGCGATTGGACTGCGTGAGGCGGGGTACGGCGTATGGCAGGCGTAAGGCAGGTCTTATCTCACGCCAAGCCCGCGCAGCACGGCATTGCCTTCAGGCGTCAGACGGATCTGCGAGGCGCCTGCGTCGCTGGAGACCGTTTCGATCAAGCCGGCTTCGTAAAGCTGCGGAATTTCGGGTTTCGCGGATGCGTCGATCGGTGCGTGCAGCAACAGCAGCAGCGTGGCCAGTTCGTGGTGGCTCAGCAGGCGGCGCAGAATCGTGGGCCGTTTCGCCGGTGCTGGCGTGTCGTTCGTGTTGTGATCGGGCTGGTTCATGGAGCGCACCTTGTGCGGGATAGTGTCGGGTGGATCATGCGGATGAAGTCTTAAACGATTCTTAAGACACCATTGTGATGTAACACCGTGACACTATGATTGCGTCGGAACAAGTTA
This sequence comes from Paraburkholderia caffeinilytica, assembly GCF_046030355.1. Classification (GTDB taxonomy): domain Bacteria; phylum Pseudomonadota; class Gammaproteobacteria; order Burkholderiales; family Burkholderiaceae; genus Paraburkholderia; species Paraburkholderia caffeinilytica_B. The sequence goes on along the minus strand of NZ_JAQQCQ010000003.1, from coordinate 130,529 downwards.
CCGATCGTTACACATGGCTGATTGTTACCTTTGCTTACCTTACGGTGCGCAGGTTTTGCTCGCCGATTCAATCCACAGATTGCCCACATGGCGCTTGCCGGCGTAGAAGCGATAAGTCGTCGCGCCGTTATCGCTGCGGACCTTGACGATATTCGAATCGCCGAAGTCAAGCATCTGGCCTTGCGGGATTGCTGTCGATTTGAACGCGGCGTTGTGGCTGGTCGCCACTTGCGTCAGACAGGCGACCACGTCGTTGACTGAGCGTTGCGTGGTGGTGTCCGTGACGGGTTCGCCGGCATCCGGATTTTTCTGGAAGTACGCGCACGCGCTGAGAAGCAGGGGAACTGACAGAACTACGGCAAACTTCTTCATATCTCTCCTGGCGTTTCATTCGGCCGACGGTTCGCGCGTCGTCCGCATGGGCCGAGTGCGCGCGGCACCGGGCCGTGGATCAGCCGCCATTATATCGGTGCGGCGCGTCGGCCTAAGCCGAGGAAGCATGGGCCGTGCCCGATCCGCTTGAATCCGAAGGCGGTAGACGGCAGGCCGCAACCGCAACCGCAACCGCAACCGCAACCGCAACCGCAACCGCAACCGCAACCGCAACCGCAACCGCAACCGCAACCCTCTGCGCTGCCGGCATGAACTTGCGCGTTGCGCAAAAGATCCTATCGACGGCGCTGGGCCTGCGCAGCGAGCCGCACGGCTGCATTGGCCGCGCCATAGCCGTCGTAGCCGCCGCGCCGTTCGACAATCTCCAGGAAGAAGCGCTGATCCAACTGCTCGGTGTACGCGTGGAAGAACTCGCCACCGCGTTCGTCCCGGTCGTACAGGATGTTGTGCGCGCGCAGCGCCTCGAGCGTTTCATCCGGCAGCGCATAGCGGGCGGCGAGATCGTCGTAGTAGTTGCGCGGGATGCGCAACACCGGCAGACCGTCGGCAATGAACTCGGGAATCGAGCTGAAAATGTCGCCGGTGCTGAACGCGACGTGGTTCAGACCCGAGCCGTGGTAGGTGTGCAATGCCTCAGCCACCGCCGTGTGATGGTCCACCGAGGCATTCAATACGATGCGCACCGAACCGTCACGACTGCGCAGCGCGCGGCTGCGCACCAGCCCGTACGGGTCGGGCACCAGCACGCCGGATTCAGCCTGAAAGCCGAGCGCGGTGCGCAGAAACAGAACCCACGTATCCAGCGAAGGCGCCGGCACTGACAGACAAACGTGGTCGATGCGCGTGAGCGGCCCGACTTCGCTCGGACCGTTGACGTCGGTGAGCACGAAATCGGCTTCGAACAGGGTGGGCTGGTCCGGCGTTTCGTCGACGAAATAGTTCAGGCTGCCGTCGGGTGCCTGCACGGCCGGCAGCACGCGCTCGTTCGGGCCGATCTGGCCGGAGAACGGTGCGTAGCCGAACCCGGCGGCGCGCTCGAATGCCTGATTGGCGTCGTCCACGCGAAACGCCGACGCGCACAGCGACAAACCATGTTGCTGGAAGAAGGCGTTGGCGAACGAGTCCGGTTCGGCGTTCAGCACGATCGACGCCGCGCCGTGCTGAAACAGCGTCACATCTTTCGAACGATGCTGGCCGGCCTGACGGAAGCGCAGCTTGCCGAGCCAGTCGGCGAGCTGCGCGCGGGTGGTGTGGTCGACCGCGAACTCGAGAAACTGATAGCCGACGTGCGCGGGCGCAGCGGGCGATTGATAGAGATCGCCGACCGGCTGCCGGGCTGATTCAAGCAGCGCGCGAGTCTGCTCTTCGAGGAACAGCAGCGAACGATGACCGTCCGCCGCGGTGATGGTGGTCGGGGCTGCGCGAAAACCGTCGTTGAAAATTTCGAGCGAAAGCGGTCCGGTGTAACCGGTTTTCACGACCTGCGCGGTGAAGCCTGCCAGATCGAAATCGCCCTGACCCGGGAAACAGCGGTAATGGCGGCTCCATTCGAGCACGTCCATGGCGAGCTTCGGCGCATCGGCGATTTGTACGAAGGCGATACGTTCGCCCGGAATCCCGGCGATGCCGTCCACCGTATCGTTCAGCGACAGCGTGTGAAAGCTGTCGAGCACGAGCCCGAGATTCGGATGATTCACCGCGTTCACGAGCTTCCATGCATGGCGGTAGGTCTTTACATGCTTGCCCCACGCGAGCGCCTCGTAGCCTGCAATCACGCCGGCCGCTTCCGCCGCGCGGGCCAGTGCGCCGAGCTGGTCGGTCATCAGCGAATCATCGCCGATCGTATCGGGCGACACATTGCTGCACACCAGAATCCGGTCCGTGCCCAGTGCGTGCATTACGTCGAATTTGCGCTTCGCCCGATCCAGATTGCGTTCGAGGCGCTCCGGACTCACCCCGTCGAAGTCGCGGAACGGCTGGAACAGCATGATCTTCAGCCCGAGATCCTCGGCGATGCGCCGCACGTCGGCGGGCGAGCCGTCGAAATACAGCAGGTCGTTCTCGAAGATTTCGACGCCTTCGAAGCCGGCCGCCTGGATTGCGGTCAACTTCTCGACGAGGGTCCCGCTGATCGACACGGTGGCAATCGAACGTTGCATGAACGGCTCCTGCAAAAACAATGAAACGGTGGTCGGGATGGCGCGAAGTGGCCGCCGTGCGGCGTCCGCATGTCTTGTGGTCCGCCATGCTGCAATGCGAAAATGGTCTAGCTAGTTACCTTAAAACAGCAATACAAAGGCCAGAAGAACCCAATATAGCGCAATTTTTCGACAGTCTATACAAACTAACTAGATGGTACAAATTCGTATAAACCCCGAATGACGGTTGCCGGCAATGCGCGCACACTGCGCTCACGTTGTAGAGCCGCGGCGCGTGCTGTGGCCCGCTTTATGCCTTACTTTTGCAGGAGTGGTCGTCATGAGTTTTGCATCAGTGCTGGTCCTCAACGGACCGAATCTCAATCTGCTCGGCACGCGTGAGCCGGCCATCTATGGGTCGGAAACGCTCGACGACGTCGCGAAGCTCTGCCGCGATGCGGGCGAGCGGCTGGATCTGTCGGTCGATTTTTGCCAATCGAATGCGGAACACCAGCTCATCGACTGGCTGCATGCGGCGCGCACCAAGGTCGACGGCATCGTGATCAATCCGGCGGCTTACACGCATACGTCGGTAGCGATCGCCGATGCGCTCACCGCGATCGAAAAGCCCGTCATCGAAGTGCATATTTCAAACGTGCATCGCCGCGAAGCGTTCCGGCATCACTCGTACGTGTCGGCGGTGGCCGAGGCAATCATCATTGGATGCGGCACGCAGGGCTATGTGCTCGCGCTGGAGCGGATGGCGGTCATCCTGAAGAATAGGGTGGCTAAATGAACACACAAGCGAATATCCAGGCGAACACCCAGGCTCATGCTCAAGCCAGCCCCCAATCCTTTCTCGTCGGTCTGATCGGTTCGGGCATCGGCGGATCGCTCAGCCCCGCGATGCACGAGGAAGAGGGCAGCCAGCTCGGCCTGCATTATGTGTACCGCCGCATCGATCTGGAAGCGTTGAAGCTGGACATCACGGCGCTTGCCGATTTGCTCGTCGCCGCTGAACGCATGGGCTACAACGGACTGAACATCACGTATCCGTGCAAGCAGGCCGTCATTCCGTTGCTCGACGAACTCTCCGACGACGCGCGCGCACTCGGCGCGGTCAATACGGTGCTGTTCAAGGACGGCAAACGTATCGGCCACAACACCGATTGGTCCGGTTTCGCCCGCGCGTTTCAGCGCGGCCTGCCGGACGTGTCGCTGGAGCGGGTCGTGCAACTGGGCGCGGGCGGCGCGGGTGCAGCGGTCGCGCACGCCGCTTTGACGATGGGCGCACAAACGCTCACGCTATTCGACGTGGACGCCGGACGCGCCGCATCGCTCGCCGCGGAATTGCAGAAACGCTTCCCTGCGTCCACTGTCAACGCCGGCAACTCGCTAGCCGAATCACTGGCCGCCACTAACGGCCTGATTCACGCAACGCCCACCGGCATGGCGAAATTGCCGGGCTTGCCGTTGCCGGTCGAATTGTTGCACCGCGGTTTGTGGGTAGCGGACATCGTCTATTTCCCGATTCGCACCGCACTGCTGCAGGCCGCCGAAGCGCTCGGCTGCCGCACGCTGAGCGGTGGTGGCATGGCGGTCTATCAGGCGGTCGACGCGATGCGCATTTTCACGGGCCTGGAACCCGACGCCGAGCGCGTTTACACGCATTTCCAGTCCTTGCTGCAACGCTAAACCGGTGGCACGCGAGCCGTGCACCGCAGCCGGTACACCACCAGACCGAGGAGACAGAGACGCCATGCCACAACCCATTCAATCGACCCCCGGCCACGCCACGGCCCAGTCGAATGCCACGGCGAGCACCGTGCGTCGTTCGAAAGCCCGTTATCAGATTCTCTCGCTGCTGGCGGTCGGCACGATGATCAACTATCTGGACCGCACGGTGCTCGGCATCGCGGCGCCGCAGTTGACAAGAGAACTCGGCATCAACGCGGCGCTGATGGGGCTGCTGTTCTCCGTGTTCTCGTGGAGCTATGTGGCTTCGCAGATTCCGGGCGGTCTTTTCCTCGACCGCTTCGGCAGCAAGCTGACCTATTTCCTGTCGATGACATTCTGGTCGCTGTTCACGCTGGCGCAAGGGCTCGTGCATGGCATCGGCGCGTTGTTCGTGCTCCGTCTCGGCCTCGGCGTCTCGGAAGCGCCGTGCTTTCCGACCAATAGCCGCGTGGTGGCCACCTGGTTTCCGCAGAGCGAACGCGCGATGGCGACCGGCACCTACACCGTCGGCGAATATATCGGCCTTGCGTTTTTCAGCCCGTTTCTGTTCATGCTGATGGGCGCATTCGGCTGGCGCTCGCTGTTCTACGTGGTGGGCGCTGTGGGCCTCGTGTTCGGGATGATCTGGTGGATCTTCTATCGCGAGCCGCACGATCATCCGTCCGTCAATCAGGCGGAGCTCGACTATATCGAAGCCGGCGGCGGTCTGACGCACGGGAAGAAGGACGCCGATTTTTCCGGCGCGCCGGCTGCAGCGGCAAAGAGCGGATTCGAATGGCGCACCATCGGGCGCCTGCTTAAGCATCGTCAGTTGGCCGGCATCTGTCTCGGCCAGTTCGCCGGCAACTCGACGCTGGTGTTCTTCCTCACCTGGTTTCCCACGTATCTCGCCACCGAACGCCATATGGCGTGGCTGAAGATCGGCTTCTTCGCGATCATGCCGTTCATTGCCGCATCGGTCGGCGTGATGTTCGGCGGCATCTTCTCCGATTGGCTGCTGCGTCGCGGCACCTCGGCGAATGTGGCGCGCAAGCTGCCGATCATCGCCGGCCTGCTGCTCGCGTCGACGATCATTCTCGCCAACTATGTCGAGAGCAACGTGGTGGTGATCGAGATTCTGTCGGTGGCGTTTTTTGCACAGGGGATGGCGGCGCTGGGCTGGACGCTGGTGTCGGACATCGCGCCCGAAGGCCTGCTCGGCGTGACCGGCGGCATCTTCAACTTTGCTGCCAATCTGGCCGGCATTGTGACGCCGCTGGTGGTGGGTTTCATCGTTGCGGCAACCGGTTCGTTTGTCGGTGCGCTGGTGTTCATCGGTGCAGTCGCGTTGGTCGGCGCGCTGTCGTACATCTTTATCGTCGGCGATATCAAGCGCATCGTGCTGGTGGACTGAACGGCTCGTATCGTTTGAACGGTTCGAACGGGTTGAACAAAAAAAGCGGGACCTGGCTTACGCCACGTCCCGCTTTTTTGTTTCATGCCCGGCTCAGTCTTCCTTGCGCACGAAACGCAGTACGGCGTCGACGATCATCGCGCGATGACGCGCGCGCAGGCGCGGGTGCGATGGATCACGGCCGAACGCCGTACCGAAAGTATGGCGGTTGCCGACGCGGTGAAAGCACAGTGAGCTGATCATCAGGTGCAGGTCGATCGCATCGATGTCGCTGCGGAAAAGGCCCGCCGCAATGCCGCGCGAGAGCAGGTCTTCGATCGTATGAATGATGGTGACGTTGCGGCCTTTGAAGGTCTTCACCTGCTCGACGTACTTCGCGCCATGAATGTTCTCAATCGTCACGAGGCGCACGAAATCGCGCTGGCGATCGTGATAGTCGAACGTAAACTCGACCAGCGCGCGCATGCCCTCAATCGGATCCAGTTCGCTGACGTGCAGATCCTGTTCGAGCGCGCGAATGTCGCCGTACACTTTTTCCAGCACGGCCTGGTACAACCCTTCTTTGCTGCCGAAGTAGTAGTACAGCATGCGCTTGGTCGTGTTCGTGCGCTCCGCGATCGCGTCGACGCGCGCACCGGTCAGCCCCATCGCGGAGAACTCCTGGGTCGCGACGTCGAGGATGTTGCGCTTCGTCTGTTCGGGGTCGTACTTGCGCCGGGCGTCGGGACGCGGAGCGTCGGACGCGATGCCGTTGGTATCAGGCTCGGCGGCCTTGCTTCCCTTTTTCATTGTGTATTCGAGCGGCAGTGACGGCGCATTCTAGCATGGCAAAACCGGCCTCTGGCGCGCGTCTCGGGCATCAGGCGCGGCGTATCGAGTCCGGTACCGGATCGCGTCATGACGTCGGCCGGGCCGGGGGGCGCCGGGCGGCGAACGCGTCGCGCGTCTGCATGGCCGTGTAGGTGAGTTGCGCGGCTGCGAGACCGAGCGCGCCGTAGGTGGGCGTCAGGCCGAAAGCCGCGAATGCATCGGGCACCGGCCGTTCGCCAGAAATCGCCGCAGCCAGCAATTCGCCCGAGACGGTGGTGGGCGCCATCCCGTGGCCGCCGAAGCCGACCGCATACCAGACGCCGTCCGTACTGCGGCCGATTTGGGGCATTTTGTGCCGCGCGTAGCTCATCAGGCCGCCCCAGGCGTAGTCGATACGCACGTCATGCAGTTGCGGATAGACCTTCAACAGATCGCGCCGCAATAGTCGCGCGATAACGTCGGGCGCGCGGTCGCGTACCGAGATGCGGCCGCCCCACAGGATTCGTGTGTCCGGCAGCGGACGGTAATAGTCGAACGCGAAGCGGGTGTCGTACACGGCGGCGCGGGTGTCCATTGCATCTTTCAGGCGGGCGCCGAGCGGTTCGGTGGCCATCACGTAAGTGGCGATCGGCAGCACCGCGCGTTCGACCCGCGCATAGACGTTGCGCGCATAGCCGCCGCCGGCCATCACCACGTGGCGTGCTTCGAGTGCGCCCTGCGGCGTATGCACGACGAAACCGGCGCCGCTGCGCTGCAGGCGCACAACGGGCGACTTCTCGTAAATCTGCACGCCGGCGTTGGCTGCGGCGCCCGCGACACCGAGCACATATTTCAGCGGATGAAAGTGGAACGCGTTGCGCTCGAACAGGCCGCCGTGATAACGGCTCGTCTTCAATTGCGAAGCGAGTTCCGCGGCCGCCACGGGTTCCCACTCGACACCGAACGAATCCCGCATCAGACGCCGCTGCGTCTCGAGCCTTGCCGGTTCGTCGAACCAGTTGGCGAGGATCACGCCGGCATCGGTCACGTCGCAATCGATGCGGTAGCGCTGGATACGCTGCCTCATGAGATCGACGGCCTCGGTGGTCAGCGCATAGAGTTCGCGCGCGCGGGCCGGGCCGAGGGTTTTGAGCAGATCCGCGCAATCGAGGCTGTAGCCGCCGAACACGAAGCCGCCATTGCGGCCGGAGGCGCCGAAGCCCACCTGCTCGGCCTCGAGCACGGCGACGTCGGTGATGCCGCGCTCCGCAAGTCCCAACGCCGTGGACAACCCCGCGAGGCCGCCGCCCATGATGCAGACGTTGACACTGCGCCGGCCAGTTAGCGGCGCGTAAGCGGACGAGCGCCCGGCAGCGCGGGCGATGGTGGCTTCGTAAAAGCTTTGCATAGTTCTATGGCGGATCAGGATACCGGCAGCAGCTTGCCGCTGAACACCACCGGACCCGTAGGTGCATTGTGATCGGGCGAGCCGCCCGGCGCTTCGATCGAGACGGCGAGCGCCGCGTAGCTCTCCGGTTTCTGCTGACCGGCCGTGACCTTGCCGTTCGCACTGTCCGGCAGCAAGCCGAGCGACACCGGATGGCCATTGGCCGGGATGCCCCACAGCTCCATCGCACGGCCGGGCGGCAAGTCGACCTTGCCGAGCGGGTGCAGCGTCATGGTGGAGCGCGCTTCATCCCACGCGACCAGCATGACCGGATGCGCGTCCTTGTCGTTCAACACCGCGACATGCGAGACGGACGCTTCCGGCTGTTGCGCGACGGTCGGCGCCGTGGATGGCGTCACGCCGGACGGCAGCAGCGAACGCACGGCAACCACCAGGGCGACTGTGGCGAACCCTGTCACGCCGATGGCCCAGCCGCGCCAGAACGCGAGGTTCTCGAAGATGCTGCCGGACGGACGCGTGGGTTTTTCGACTACGGTGCGCGGTCGTGCCGCCTCACGCGCCGCTTCACGCACCGACGTCAGGCCGAGCCGCCGCTCGATGGCATCCCATACGGCAGCCGGCGGCATGCATGGCTCAGCGAGTTCGGCCAACGGCGAGATTCGCCGCTGCCATTCGTCGACGGCCTGACGAATCACCGTATCGTGATCCGCGTAGCGTTGGAAGCGGCGCCGGGCGCCGCCACGCAGCGTGCCGAGCACATACTCGGCGGCCAGCATATCGACCAGATGAGGATAGCGATGGAGATTCATCACTCGCCTCCCAGGCAGGTCTTCAGCTTGGCAAGGCCGCGCCGGATCCAGGACTTGATCGTGCCGAGCGGCACCGTCAGCGTTTCCGCGATCTCGCTATGGCTCTGATCACGCAGGTAGGCGAGCGCAACCGCCTGACGCTGCGCCGGTTCCAGCTGCTGCATGCAGCCGGCCAGCAGACGTGCCTGCCGGCTGACTGCGGTCAGCGCTTCGGGATCCGGATCGCCGGTTGCCACAAGATCGTCCAACGCATCGCTCCATTCTGTTTCCTGCTTGTTGACCCGCCGCAGGTGATCGAGAGCACGGTTCCGGACGATTGCCGACATCCACGTCATCGGGGCGGACAGTGCCCGGCGATAGTCGCCCGCAAAGCGCCAGATGTTGACGAAGCTGTCCTGCAATACTTCTTCGGCCCACTCATGCTTGCTCAATATACGGAGCGCAAGACCAAACAGTTTCGGCGCGGCGAGATCATATAGCTCGCGGAGTGCCGAGGCGTCTTCTTTGGCAATGCGTTCGAGCAACCCGGCGAGGGTTTCCGGCGTCAGTTCTCGAGGATCGGCGGTCATGGAAAGTGGAGTGGTGAACTTGCGGGCCTATGTTACTCAATTTCCTTGCGGCCTTATATGTAGTTTTCCCCTCCCGTGTGCTGCATCCGCCGCGTTTATGGCCGCGTATAGGGTTGCAGGACCGGGTTTGCGGCCGAGGGATGCGCGTGGGCGCTTATCGTTTTGCTTGGGACTGCTCCGGGTTGACCTTGGACGCTCCAGCGCAACACCAGCGGTGTCGGCATTGTGACGCGCAAAGGCTGCGTGCTGTCGCCGCCGGCGACGCAATTCATCGCGTTGCTGCGTGGACGGACGATCGGGCAGGGGGGAAGGGCAAGCGGCGTCTGCACAAAAAAACGCCTGAATCGGGTTTTTTGACGCGCGAAAGACTTTCAATATCTCATGTCAACCAGTGCTTCGCCACGCCCCGTGAAAAGGTGTTGCGGCGGCGACACTGTCGGGTAAATCCGAACCGATTGCCCGCTCGCGTTCCGCGCTACACTTGATCGAAGGTGCGCCAGAATCGAGAGCATGGCGCACGCTCGGGGAGAGCAGCCATGAATCGGCCACTGGTTCGGTTACCGCTTCGCGCGGCAGGTACGGCGCCTGTCAGGAAGTGGCTCAAATGGGGGCTGGCAGCGGCATTTCTGCTGGCGCTGGCTTTGGCGGCCCGCCTGGTTCAGGTCGAGATCGAAACGTCCCGGCTGCAGGCGCGCTATCTTTCCGAACTCACGCGCGACGTGGGTTTTTCCGTCGAGCCCGGTCCAAGTCATTCCGTCCGCTTCCCGCAGGCAGACAAAGGCCCCTACGACAGCCGCCTCGGCTACGCATTGCTACCGTCGTTCCAGCAGCGCCTGCTTGAACGCGGATTTGAAATCAGCGCACAGTCGCGTGATTCCGAGCGAATGCTGTCGCTGGCCGATAGCGGTCTATTTATTCCCTACGCCGAAAAAGATCAGGCGGGGCTGCAACTCTTCGACGGTACCGGCGCGCCGCTGTTTGGCGCGCAGTATCCGGGCCGCGTTTATGACAGCTTCGAGTCGATCCCACCGCTGATCGTCAATTCACTGCTTTTTATCGAAGACCGCTATCTGCTCGATCCGGATCAGCCGAACCGTAATCCGGCGATCGACTGGGGGCGCTTTGGCCACGCGCTCGTCGATCAGGGGGCGCGCGTATTCAACCGGCATCAATCGACGCCCGGCGGCAGCACGCTCGCCACGCAGATCGAGAAGTTCCGCCACTCGGCGGGTGGGCGCACGGCAACGCCGCCGGAGAAATTGCGGCAAATCGCATCCGCCTCGGTCCGCGCGTATCTGAATGGCCCGCAGACCATGCCCGCGCGCCAGCAGATCGTCGTCCACTATCTCAACTCGGTGCCGCTGGCCGCGCAACCGGGCATCGGCGAAATCAACGGAATGGGCGACGGGCTCGCCGCCTGGTACGGTCGCGATTTCAACGACGTCAACCGCATTCTCAAAGCGCCGTCGACAGAAGAAAATCTCGCGGAGCAGGGCGTGGCGTTTCGCCAGGTGCTCTCGCTGATGATCGCGCAGCGTGCGCCATCGTATTTTCTGCATCACGGCTATGCGGAACTTGAACGTCTGACGGATAGTTATCTGCGCTTGCTGGCGAGTGGCGGTGTCATTTCGATCCCGTTGCGCGATGCCGCGCTGTCCGCACAAGTGGATTTGCATCGCGCACCGGAAAAAACGCTGAACGCCGACTCGTTCGTGTCGCGCAAAGCCGTGACGTCGATGCGCTCGCATCTGTTGACGGCGCTCGGCATACCGAGTTTCTATGAACTCGACCGGCTGGACCTGCAGGCAACGGGCACGCTCAACAACGCCGTGCAGCAGGCGGTGAGCGAGCGCCTTGCCGCCGCCGCGACGCGCGACGGCGCAAAAGCCGCGGGGCTCGTCGGCTATGAAATGCTGCGCGCCTCCGACGATCCGTCGAAAATCGCCTATAGCTTCACGCTGTTCGAACGGCGTGGCGGCGCGAACCTCGTGCGCGTGCAAACCGATAGCGTGAATCAACCGTTCGACATCAACTCCGGCGCACGGCTGAATCTCGGTTCGACAGCGAAAATGCGTACCGTGGTGACGTATCTGCAGATCGTCTCCGACCTGCATGCGCGCTATGCTCCGCTGAGCATAGCGGAGCTGAAAGCCGTGAAACCCGATCCGAACGATCAACTCACGCGCTGGGCGCTGGATTATCTGGCGCACACCCAGGACCGCTCGCTGCAAGCCATGCTCGATGCGGCCGTGGAACGCAAATACTCGGCAAGTCCAGGCGAAACGTTTTACACGGGCGGCGGCGCGCAAACCTTCAACAACTTCGAATCCGACGACAACAGCCGCATTCTCACCGTGCATCGTGCATTCCAGCATTCGGTGAATCTGGTGTTCGTGCGGCTGATGCGCGATATCGTCCACTACGAGATGGTGCAGACCACCGGACCGTCGGCGCAATGGCTCGGTGATCCGGCGATCCGCAAGATGTATCTCACGCGTTTCGCCGATCAGGAAAGCCGCGTGTACATGAATCGTTTCTACACGAAGTACCACGGCAAGACGCCCGAACAGCAACTGGCCTTGCTGCTGCTCGGCGTGCGCAAATCGCCGCCTAAAGTGGCGACGGTGTTGCGCAGCGTCGCGCCGGATGAATCGAATGCGTGGTTCAACGCGAAGATGCGTGCGGCTTTGAAAAACACGCCGGCCGCCTCCATCCTGGACGATGAGGACCTGGCGAACCTGTATGACAAATACGCGATCGACCGCTTCAATCTGAACGATCGCGGCTACATTTCGAGCGTGCATCCGTTGGAGTTGTGGACGCTCAACTATCTGCGCGCTCATCCCGACGCAACGCTCGACCAGATACAGAACGCCAGTCGCGACGTGCGCCTGTCGACGTATTCGTGGCTCTTCAAAACCCGCTATCACGCCACCCAGGATCGCCGTATCAAGCGGATGGTCGAACTGCGCGCATATGATGCGATCGGCAAATCGTGGCAGGCACTCGGCTATCCGTTCGCGACGCTCACGCCGTCGTATGCGGCGGCGATCGGCGCGTCCGGCGACCGGCCGGCTGCGCTCGCACAACTGATTGGCGTGATTGCCAACGGCGGCAACAAGGTGCCGACCGAAAGCCTCACGCAACTCGACTTCGCAAAAAACACGCCGTACGAAACGCATTTCCAGCGCGCGGCGGTGGCGCCGCAGCAGCAGTTGTCGCCGGAAATCGCCGGGGTTGTCAGAGGGTTGTTGCGTGACGTCGTATTAGGCGGCACGGCCAAGCGGCTTGCGCAGGGCATGACGTTCCCCAACGGCCAGACACTCGAGATTTACGGCAAGACCGGCACCGGCGATCAGCGCTTCAATGTGTGGGCCAAAGGCGCGCGCCTGATCGAGTCGCGCAAGGTAAACCGCAGCGCAACTTTCGTGTTTGTGATCGGTGATCGCTTCTACGGCACGCTGACCGCCTGGGTGCATGAGCCCTACGCGGCCCATTACGAGTTCACAAGTGCGCTTTCGGTGCAGTTGCTGAAGTCGCTGGCGCCGGTGCTGCAGCCATTGCTGCAAAATCCGCCTGCCAAAACGGCTTCTGTAGAGAAAGTAACCGTGCAATAGAGGGGTGAGTTAGCGAGGCGCAATCACCGCTTGAACGCCGTGCAAACACCTGATGAGCGAAAATGCGGCACGCTGCGATCCCAAGCGAAACCGGAAACAGATTCGTCTCGGCGCCTAATAGCTCGCGTCCGTCGCCGGCTTAAGGAAAAGCTCGTGCACGGGTGCGAAATGCGCATAGAGCGGCAGAATCGCACCGCCCATCGCCCTTGCATCCGCGCCGATGGTGCCTTCCAGCAGTTGCGGACGCACCATGCCTTCCCATTCAAAGCGATCGAGCACGCGCTCGGTTCGGCGGATGATTTCACGGACCAGTTGCCGGTCGAGTTCGCCGTCGATCACCACCGCTTCCAGATCGAGCAACGCAGCCGCATTGGTCAATGCATTGGCAATCGCAGGACACGCGGTGTCGAGCCATTGTTCGGTCTGCCGCCACCATTCAGGCGACAACGCGCGATGGTCGTGCGCGGCGGCCGCCGGCGCCCCCGCATTGCTCAACAATTGTTCCAGCACGAAGCCCGACGCCGCATGCAGCAGTTGCCGCGCCGGTTTGCGCGCGCTGCCGTCTTTCAATGGAATTGAGCCCACCGCGCCCGCATTGTCATGCGGTCCGCCGTGCAAACGGCCGTCAATCACCAGACCGCCGCCGATAAACGTGCCGACGAACAGATAGAGAAAATTGTGAATTCCACGGCCCTGGCCCATCACGAGTTCGGCCGCGCAGGCGGCGGTGGTGTCTTTGGCGAACTCCACGGGCAAGCCCGTCATCGTCGCGATGCGGCTGCGCAAGTCGATCTCGTGCCAGGCTTCCAGCGCTTCCTGCGGCGCGCCGAGAAAGTCGCGCCAGCCGCCAAGCCACAATGGCGCGGCCACGCCCACGCCAACCACTTTGTGAGCCCGCGCGCCGAGCGTCTGATTCACGCGCGCCAGTTTGCTTTCGAGCGCGGGGAATAGCGTGTGCGGATCGGGGTAGGCATACTCGAATACGTCGCGGCACACCACGTGGCCCGCGAAATCCATCGCCAGCACGTCGAGACTGCGTCTGCCTACCTTGATGCCGATGGTGTACGCGCCGTCGGCACGCAACGCGATCGGAACCGAAGGCTGACCGATGCGCCCGCGCACGCGCGCCTGCTTCTCGAGCAGGCCGTCGTCGATCAGACGGTCGACGATCATCGACACGGTCTGCATCGACAGACGCGTGAGACGGCCCACATCGGCTTTCGGCAACGGCCCATGCAAACGGATCGCCTGCAGGACGATCCGTTCGTTGAACTGCCGCATGCCGACCTGATTCGAGCCGACCGTGCGTTTGAGAGGCGAACGTGTACCGGTGGTGTCCATCGTCGTGGGCCTCTCAGCGGGATGCAGACATCATGCTATCGCCTTGACGTCCGCTTCCTTCGCGCCCGTCATGATCGCCACGGCCTCCGACATGTGGATGTCTTTGGTGTTGACCACCGCGGCACGTCTGCCGAGCCGCTGGATATGAATACGATCCGCGACTTCGAACACATGCGGCATGTTGTGGCTGATCAGGATCACCGGCAGGCCACGATCACGCACACGCCGGATCAATTCGAGCACCATGTTGCCTTCCTTGACGCCGAGTGCGGCGGTGGGTTCGTCGAGAATCACCACATGCCGCGCGAACGCCGCACTGCGCGCCACCGCCACGCCTTGACGCTGACCGCCGGATAAAGTTTCGACCGCCTGGCGCATCGAGCGGATGCCGATCTGCAAATCCTTCATGTGCGCGGTGGCTTCGTCGAGCATGCGGCGCTTGTCGATCATCTTGAAGATCGAACCGCGCCAGCCCGGTTTGACGAGTTCACGGGCGAGAAACAGGTTTTCGGCGATGCTCATGGCGGGCGCCACCGCGAGTTCCTGGTACACGGTTTCGATGCCTTGAGCGCGTGCATCCAGCGGGCTGCGGAATTTGACCGGCTTGCCGTCGAGCAGAATGTCGCCCTCATCGGGGATGGTGGCGCCGGAAAGCGCCTTGATCAACGACGATTTGCCCGCGCCGTTATCGCCGATCACAGCGAGAATCTCGCCGGGCAGCACCTCGAAATCGCAGCCGTCGAGCGCGGTGACGTTGCCGTAACGTTTGACGAGTCCGCGCGCCTGCAGAACGGGCATCACGGCGGAAGCGGAAGTAGGTGTCGACATGACAGGCTCCTTTTGACGTTCAACCGCGACGATGGGAAAGTTTATCCGCGGCGACCGCGAGAATCACGAGCATGCCGGTGATCAGCACCTGGTAGACCGAAGAGACGCCGATCAGCGTCAAACCGTTACGAAACACGCCGACGATCAACGCGCCGAGCAGGGTGCCGGCAATCGATCCGCGTCCGCCGAACAGACTCGTGCCGCCCAGCACCACGGCCGTGATACTGTCGAGATTCTCGGTTTGCCCCGCTTGCGGATCGCCGACGCCCGTACGCGACACCGACAACAGCGCGGCGATGCCGTAGATCGCGCCGGCCAGCGAATACACGGTGAGCAGAATCTTTTGCGACGAAAGACCCATCAGGCGCGCGGCTTCGGGGTTATTGCCGAGCGCATACAGATGCCGGCCGGGCACGGTGTCGCGCAAGACGAACCACGTTGCCGCGTACATCAGCAACGTGAGCACCGTGCCGTAGGTGACGTCGGCGGGGCCGAGTTTGAACGTGTTACCGAGGAACATGATCGCGTCCGGCAGGTTCGAGACGCTCTCCGCGTTCGAATAGATCTGCGTGAGTGCGAACGCGATGTTCAGCGTGCCGAGCGTGACGATGAAGGCGGGCAATTTGATGCGCGTGATCAGCACGCCATTGAGCGCGCCGAACAGCGTGCTCGCGGCCACGCCGCACAGAATCGCGAGAACCGGCGGCACGCCGAGCGTGACCGCGAACTTGGTCATGATGATCGAACCGAACGCCATCACCATCCCGCACGACAGATCGATCCCGCCTGTCAGCACGATCAGCGTCTGGCCGATGGCGATGACGGCGACCACCATCGTCTGCTGCAGGATCAGCGAGAGGTTCTGGAACGACAGGAAGCGGTTGCTCTGCGAAATGAAGAAGCCGCAGGCGAGCAGCAGGGCGATCAGCGGTCCGATTTCGGCGAGCGACGGCAAGCGGTCGGCGAAGGTACGTGGGTGGCCGGCGGGCGCGGAAGGTGTCGACATGATGGGTGTCCTTGATGCTTGAGCGTGGCGGGCAGACCACGCGGCGAATACGGGGCGGGTGATGCGATGCTGCGGCCGGCGAGCCGGCGGCGGGTAAACAGGGCAAGCGGTAATCCGGCGGTCGGAATCCGCCGCTCGCGATCCGACGGCGGCCCAGCGTCGTGGGCCGCCATTCAACGCGCGTTACTTATTCCCCCAGCAGTTGTCGAGGCCGAACTTCGTATCCTTGCTGTCGACGCCCGACATCGGCTTGTCCGTAATCAGCGTCACGCCCGTGTCCTGATAGCCGGAGACCTTCTTGCCGGTCTTCGCATACTCGACACCCGCCGTCACGCCGAGCGCGGCCATCTTCAACGGATACTGCTGCGAGGTCGCGGCAATCGCACCGGCCTTCACGTTGCGCACGCCTTCGCAGCCGCCATCGATGGAAACGATCATCACGCTCTTGTCCTTGCCCGCCGCTTTGAGCGCGCGATAGGCGCCCGCTGCGGCCGGTTCATTGATCGTGTAGACCACATTGATATCCGGCGACTTCTGCAGGCAGTTTTCCATTGCTGTCTGGCCCTTCGACTGATCGCCGCGCGTGTCCTGGCTGCACACAATCGACGGATCGCCTTCCTTCACGCCGAAGCCTTCCAGGAAGCCGTTATGACGCAGCACGCCGACCGAGACGCCGGGCGCAAGGTCGAGCGTCGCGATCTTCGCGGGCTTGCCGTTCAGGGCGGTTTTTGCGTATTTGCCGATCAGCACGCCGGCCTTGAAGTTGTCGGTGGCGAAGAGGGCGTCCGTGGCATCTTGCGGATCGGTCGGCGTATCGAGCGCGACCACCATCACCCCTGCAGCGCGGGCTTTCTTGATGCTCGGCACGATCGCCTTGGTATCGCTTGGCGTGATCAGAATCGCTTTCGCGCCGGCCGTCATCATGTTTTCGATGGCGGTGACCTGGCTCGCGTTGTCGCCGTCGAATTTACCGGCGGCGGTGAGCAGTTTGGCGCCGTCTTTCGAGGCAGCCGCTTCAGCGCCCTGTTTCATCTTCACGAAGAACGGATTGGTGTCGGTCTTGGTGATGAGGCCGACGACAGGCTGGTCGGCCGCCTGGCTCGCGCTCGCACACCATACCGCCGATGCCGCGACGCACATCGACACGATTTTCCTGGCGACAGGATGCCTGCGGGAATTCAGATTCATGGGACGCTCCTCCGGTTATTGGCCACGACGGTGTGAACTGCGGGCGATTGCGTACGCGAACGCTGCGCGCTTGCAATCTGTTCGCAATCTGGATGGGAACCTGACGCGGTTCCGCGGCGGTCCGAGACTGACCGCCTAAATCACTTTGGTTGATTTAGTACAGCAGGCGCGGCGACGCCCGTCAAGAAAACGATCGGGATGAACATCCATGCACCGAAGCCGCCGCGAACGCGGCGAGCTATGTGTGACGGGGCTTTGAAGGCGTGGTGCGATGCAAGATCGAGCGCCGGGACTCCGGGAAAGTCCTGGCTCGGGTGAAGGCGATTTGAAATGTTAACTGACGCTTTGCGACGATAGCGGGCGGTCGCGAAGGGATTAAGCAGCGACTAAAAGAGGCGACTAAAAGCAGCGATTCGCACGGCGATGACCGCACATCTGATCAACGCCGCGAGAGTCGTGGTGAGCGAGACTGAAGGTGCTTACCTGCGCGATGCGAGTGTTTGACGCTTCGTTTCAAGCTGAGTGACGACGCGCTGCAAGGTCCGCTCCGCCGGCCCTGATATCTGCACGAACCTGCAGCCGATCACGAAGCGCAGATCGCCCTTTGAGGTGGTCAACTGCCGGGGCGCGACGATTTCCAGATCGAGTCGCAACGTGCCGAAGCTGCCGAGTTGGAGCGTGACGTCGCGCAATACGGTGCCGCTTTCAAGCGCGCCGAAACGCGCATCGGCGGTTTTCAGCGCCACGCCGCCCAATGAAAGATCCTGCAGTTCGAGCCGGAACGTATCGCCGTCCGCATACGGCCCGCTAGCGATATACGGATCGAGCACAGGCGTTTGCACGCGGAAGAATTCGCGACGTTGAACGTAGTACAGCAACGAAGGGAAGGATGCCTCGAAAGCCGGGCGTCCGTCGAACATGACGGGGTCTGCGTTAAGCGTCGTGAACTCCGTGCGAATGCCTCCCGGCAGGCTACGGAAGATTAACTGGCGCGCCGATGGAAGTGCGTAATTGTCCAGATCCGTGCTGCCGGCGTCGAAGGTAAAGCGCGCATTGCGCGAGTCGACCTCGAGTACTTGCGTAACGATTTGGCGGCCGTTGAATTCCACTGTCACGAAGTCTTGTCCGGCCATCAGCTTGCGCAGGCAAACGGCGATTTGCAAGGGGTGGCGCTGCGCGAAGGTCGAGTCTGCATCGGTAGTCTGTTCGGCGAGATCGGCGTCCAGCAGAAGGGCGGCATTCATTTGAGTATCCATGCTTGTTATGGCCTTGGCCTGGCCGGTTGGGGGAGCGCAAGCGGCATGGGATAGGTATGCCAGCGCTCAGCCTTTTCCTGCTTTATTGCAGGGACCGTGCCAACTGCATGGATAGACTGATCGAAGCGGTGTTTTTGCCGTGGAACCGCTTTATACGGGCGTTTGCGGGGAGCGGCCCGGGAGGCGGAGAGGGCGCTGTGCAGCGTTCGCTACGTAACGTCTTCGATACTGTTACGGCCACATGAGAACAGGGGCGGTGCTCAGGCGTGACGACGGCGCGCTATGCCCGAGGCGTCACAAGAAGCGATGCCTCGCGCTGAGCGGGGACACGGCCAGGCCGATTTTGCCCACCTCATTCAACGCGCCTGACGCGGCGCGCCAGTCGAGGCCCGCACAACCAGTTTCGGCGCGGAGGAAATTCGCATCGGCACGTTTGCCGCGACCTGAGAACCCGCTTGTCCGTAGGACGATTCGATCAGCTCGCGCAACAGCGATACCGCGAGGCCGGCGACTTCGACGGTCGGCACGGCAACGGTCGTTAGCGCGGGCCGTGATTCGCGCGCCAGTTGGATGTCGGTAATGCCGATCACGGACAGATCGGCCGGCACATTCAAACCGAGATCGGCAGCGGCGTGCATGGCGCCGAGCGCCGGCAGATCGTTGGTCGCGAAGATCGCGGTGAGCGTGGGATCGGCTTCCAGCAGCGCACGCGCCGCGGCGTAGCCGCCTTGTATCGTATCGGGCCCATGCTTGACCCGGCTTTTCGGCACGCCGGCCGCACGCAAGGCATCGACAAACCCTTCGTAGCGGGCCGCGTGAATGCCCGACGCCTTGCTGCCGACAATCGCGCCGATTCGCCGGTGACCAAGATCCAGCAGATGCGTGCCGGCCAGTTCGCCTGCCAGACGAAAGTCGACTGCGACGCACGGCAGCCCAGGTGGCTCATTGGGCCGTTCCCACATGCACAACACCACGGGCGTGCCGCGCGATTCGGTCGTATGCAGGTCCGCGAAGTCCAGGTTCGCATTCGTGACGAGCACGCCTTCGGACAGTGTCCCGGCGATCTGGTCGAGATAGGCCCGCCCGGTCAGCGGATCTTCGTTCGTATTGCAGATGATCACGAAGTGGCCGCTGCTGCGCGCCGCGTGTTCGACCG
Organism: Paraburkholderia caffeinilytica; assembly: GCF_046030355.1. Lineage (GTDB taxonomy): Bacteria > Pseudomonadota > Gammaproteobacteria > Burkholderiales > Burkholderiaceae > Paraburkholderia > Paraburkholderia caffeinilytica_B. Next base: position 110,901 of record NZ_JAQQCQ010000003.1, on the reverse strand, counting down.
CGAGCGCGAACTCCGGATAGAACGGATTGGCAATGCTCGACACCATCAACGCCAGCGTCGGCGCGCGGCCCTCGGCGAGCGCGCGGGCCGCCAGATGCGGGCGGTAGCCGAGCGCGTCGACGGCGTCCAGCACGCGCTGCCGGGTGCTCGCGCCGACCCGGCCGCGATTGCGCAGTACATTCGATACCGTGGCAGGGGTGACGCCCGCGTGGCGCGCGACTTCGCTAAGGGTGGTCATGATATTTTCAGTATTTGGGATAGCTGTTCGACATTTGCATCGCACGCCAAGGCGCGGCACCATTTGCCGCACAGACAAAACGATATCGGAGACAGGCAAGGCCCAGCGATCGCATGCGATCGATTTTTTTCGGCTTTGCTGATTAAGCGCTTAATCTCCGACATCGAGCCGATTAAATCACGGAGTCGATGCAATGGCGAGCATTTCGTTGAGAGGCGTGCAGAAGGCATATGGCGACGGTGCGCTGGTGATCCGCGATGTCGATCTGGAGATCGCTGAGAACGAGTTCTGTGTATTTCTCGGTCCGTCCGGCTGCGGCAAGTCCACCTTGTTGCGGATGATCGCCGGCCTCGAAGATGTGACCGAGGGCGACCTGTCGATCGCCGGCCGCCTCGTCAACGACGTTCCGGCGGCGCAGCGCGGTGTGGCGATGGTGTTCCAGAGCTATGCGCTGTTTCCGCATATGACCGTGTTCGAGAACATGGCCTTCGGCCTGAAGCTGGCCAAAACCCCGAAAGACGAAATCGACCGCAAGGTGCGGGAGGCCGCGCGCATTCTGCAACTGGAGGCGCTGCTCGAGCGCCGGCCGAAGGCACTGTCTGGCGGGCAGCGGCAGCGCGTGGCGATTGGCCGGGCCATCGTGCGCGAACCTGGCGTATTTCTGTTCGACGAACCGCTTTCCAATCTCGATGCGACGCTGCGTGGCCAGACCCGCATCGAGATCGCGCGGCTGCACAAGCAATTCGCCAAAGCCAGCGTCGTGTACGTCACGCACGACCAGATCGAAGCGATGACGCTGGCCGACAAGATCGTGCTGCTGCATGCGGGTAAGGACATGGAGCGCCACGGCAGCATCGCACAGATCGGCGCGCCGCTCGAGTTGTACCACCGGCCGAAGAGCCGCTTCGTCGCCGGTTTCATCGGGTCGCCGCGGATGAATTTTTTGCCGGGGCGGGTGGCGTCGGTCGATCCGCAGGGCGTGATCGTCACACTCGACGAGACGTCTGAAAGCGTTCGTGTGCCCGTCAGCGGTGAAGGTCTGCAGACGTCTCAGCCCGTCACGCTCGGCGTGCGGCCGGAACACCTCGAATTCATCGGCGCGGCAGCGTCTGAACACTCGCAGAACGGTGTTTTGACTCGCACCGTGTCCCTCGTCGAACAGCTTGGCGAGCACAGCTATGTCCACCTCGATCAGCCCGGCGGCGCCGTGCTGATCGCCAAAGCGCCGGGCGACACACGTCTCGCGCCCGGCGACCGCGCGAGTTTGCGCGTTCCCAGCCGTGCATGCCATTTGTTTACCGAAGACGGCTTTGCCGCCGCTTCGCTCGAATCCGTCGAACACTACGCATAGAGGACATTCGGATGCGCCTTGGAGTCTGTTACTACCCGGAACACTGGCCGGAGTCGATGTGGGAAGACGACGCTCGCCGGATGAAAGCGCTTGGCATCGAGCAGGTGCGAATCGCCGAATTTGCATGGAGCCGGATAGAGCCCACGCCTGGTGAATACAACTGGGGCTGGCTCGATCGCGCGATCGAGGTACTCGGCGCGGCCGGTTTGCAGGTCGTCATGTGCACGCCCACCGCGACGCCGCCCAAGTGGCTGATCGACCGTCATCCGGACATTCTGCCGATCGGTGCGGACGGCCGTCCGCGCGCCTTCGGCTCACGCCGTCACTACGATTTCTCATCGCCTTCGTATTTCACCGCGTCGCAGCGAATCTGCACGGCGGTCGCTGAGCGTTATGGCAAGCATCCGGCGGTTGCGTACTGGCAGACGGATAACGAATTCGGCTGTCATCACACGGTGGTCAGCTATTCGGCGGCCGCGGTGGGGCGCTTTCGCGAGTGGCTCAAGGCGCGCTATCAAACGATTGATGCGCTGAATCGTGCGTGGGGCACGGTGTTCTGGAGCATGGAGTACCGCAGCTTCGACGAGATCGACGCGCCGGTGGCGACCGTCACCGAAGCGCATCCGTCGCACCGGCTCGACTACCGGCGTTTCGCCTCCGACGAAGTGGCGCGCTACAACCGCATGCAGGTCGAGATCATCCGCGCGCATTCGCCGGGGCGTCCGGTCGCGCACAACTTCATGCAGCTCTTTACCGAGTTCGATCACTACAAGGTGTCGGCCGATCTCGATGTCGCCACGTGGGACAGCTATCCGCTCGGCGCGCTCGAAGAGCAGTGGTTTGCGCCGGACGTGAAGGCGCGCTGGTTGCGCAGCGGACATCCCGACTTCGCGTCGTTCAACCATGACGTGTACCGCGGCATGTCGAAGCTGCCTTTCTGGGTAATGGAGCAGCAGCCGGGTCCCGTGAACTGGGCGCAGTGGAATCCGGCGCCGCTGCCCGGCATGGTGCGGTTATGGAGTTGGGAGGCGTTCGCGCACGGCGCGGGCTGCGTGTCGTATTTCCGCTGGCGCCAGGCGCCGTTTGCGCAGGAGCAGATGCACGCGGGTTTGAATACCCCCGATAACCGGCTCGATGCCGGCGGACGTGAAGCAGCGCAGGTTGCCGAAGAGATTCGCGCGGTGCAGGCCGCGAATGCCGACGCCGACGCTGCGATCCGCTCGAAAGCCGCGCTTGTTTACGACTATGAAGCGAAGTGGCTCTTCGAGATTCATCCGCAGGGTGCGGATTTTCACTATCCGCGCTTTGCATTCGAGTATTACTCGGCGTTGCGCGCGCTCGGGCTAGACGTCGATATCGTGCCGGTCGACGCGGCGCTCGACGGCTATCGTCTGATCGTCGTGCCGCCGCTGCCGGTCGTGCCCGCGGATTTCGCCGCGCGACTGTCGAACTCGGGCGCGCACGTCGTGCTGGGTCCCCGCACCGCTTCGAAGACGCAGGACGTGCAGATTCCCGCGAACCTGCCGCCGGGCGCGCTTGCTTCTGTGCTGCCGTTGCGCGTGTGGCGCGTCGAGTCGATGCGGCCGAATGTGACCGAAGCAGTGCGGCTCGTGGATAACGGGGACGTGACGCGGGAGGACGGCGTCGCGCGTCACTGGCGCGATTTCATCGAAGGCGAGGGTGGTCCGGCGGCTTCGCTCGACATACGTGCCCGTTTCGCCGACGACCATCCCGCTTATGTGAAAAGCGGTCGGTTTCACTACTTCGCGAGCCTGTTCGACGATGCGCTCACCGTCCGCCTCCTGAAGCAGATCGCCGAAGAAGCGGGCATCGAGACGATACCGCTCGGCGACAGCGTGCGGTTCAGCCGTCGTGGTGCGCTGACCTACGTATTCAACTACGGTGATCAGACATACACGCTGGCCGATGTCGCCGACGACGCTTTCGTGATCGGTTCACGCGCGATCGAACCGCGAGGCGTGGCCGTCTATCGATCGGGAAAATGATCTGAAGCGCTGAACGAAGGATTCCATGCAGTAACAACAACGACGCAAGATCAAGGGATAAAGGAGACAGCAACATGGCACTGAAACCTCGCAAGATTCTGCTGGCACTCGCGCTGGCCGCGGCGGCCGCAGGGATATCCGTCGTCAGCACGGCGCAGGCCGGCACGCTCGCGGTCAACATCGCGTTCAAGGGCGCGAGTCAACGCGCCGTCTGGCAGTCGATCATCGACGATTTCAAGAATACGCATCCGGGCACCGACGTGAAGGTGTCGTTCGTCGACGAAGAAGCGTACAAAGTCCAGTTGCCCGGTTGGCTCTCCACCGTCGCGCCCGATATCGTCAATTGGCATGACGGCGAGCGGATGGCCTATTACGCGCAGCGCGGTTTGTTCGAAGACCTGAGCGGCGATTGGGCGAAGAACGGCTGGAACGACATGTATGCGTCGACGAAAGAAGCGTCGTCGTATAAGGGCAAGCAGTACGCCGCGCCGACCGTGTACTACTCGTGGGGCATGTTCTACCGTAAGGATCTGTTCCAGAAGGTCGGCATTGCCGGTGAACCGAAAACATGGAACCAGTTTCTCGACGACTGCAAGAAGCTGAAAGCCGCAGGCATTACGCCGATTGCCGTGGCTGGCCGTGATTCATGGACGCTGGCCGGCTGGTTCGATTATCTCGACCTGCGCCTGAACGGCAACGCGTTCCATCAGAAACTGATGGCGGGCGAGATTGCGTATACCGATCCGCGTGTGAAGAAGGTCTACACGACATGGAAGCAGCTGATCGACGCCGGCTATTTCATCGACAATTCGCTTTCCTACGATCTGGATGCGGTGCAGCCGTTCCTGTTCCAGGGCAAGGCCGCGATGATGTTGATGGGCACCTTCATCACGGGTGGTTTCCCGCCGAACGTCAAGACGGAAATGGGCTACTTCCAGTTCCCGATCATCGACGCGAACGTGCCGACCGCCGAAGACGGTCCGGTCGAATCGCTGCATATCCCGTCGAAGGCGAAGAACAAGGCGGATGCGCATGCCTTCCTTGCGTTCGTCCAGACGCCGGAAAATGGCGCGAAGCTGGCGGCCGGCCTCGGTTCGTTGTCGGCGAATAGCAAATCGCCGGAACCTGAGGATCCGATTTCGAAGATCGGTTTCCAGATTCTCGCGAATACGAAGGGCGGCATTGCGCAGTTCTACGATCGTGACATGACAAAGGAAATGGCTGATGAAGGGATGAAGGGAATGCAGCAATTCATCTCCGATCCCTCGAAGCTCGACGATGTGCTGGCGCAACTCGAGCAGACGCGTAAGCGGATCTATAAGAAGTGAAGCGCTAATTCCAATCGACACAGGAGAATGATCGTGTCGCATTCCGTCACTCGCCACACTGTTGGCGGCTCTGCCGAACCGGGCGGTCCTGGCTTGCCTGCATCGGGCGTACCGGCGTCGGGCATACCGGCATCGGGCGGCGCTTCGCGCGGCGGCTCGTCTCGCGCGCCGCGCCGGCGCCGTCCTTCGCCGACCGCGCGCCGGCAGCGCCGAGCCGCTTTCCTGTTTCTGGCGCCGGCCTGCGTGATGGTGGCGATCTACGTCGTGTGGCCGATCATCTCGACTGTCCGCCTGAGCTTTTTCAACTGGGATGGGATGACCGACCCGTCTTTCGTCGGTCTCGCCAACTATATCGAGTTGTTCCATACACCGACGTTCTACACGGCGCTGAAGAACAACCTTATCTGGCTGCTGCTGTTCCTGCTCGCCCCGCCGATGGGGCTCGCCGTCGCGCTTTATCTGAACCAGGCCGTGGCCGGCATCCGCATCGTCAAATCGCTGTTCTTCGCGCCGTTCGTGTTGTCGGGCGTAGTGGTGGGTTTGATCTTCTCGTGGTTCTACGACCCGACCTTCGGCTTACTCGCGGTGATTCTCGGGCACGGCGTGCCGGTACTCGGCGACTCTCATTACGCGACCTTTGGGATCGTGTTCGCCGCACTGTGGCCGCAAACTGCGTATTGCATGATTCTTTACCTGACTGGTTTGACGTCGTTGAACGCCGAGCAGATCGAGGCGGCGCGAATGGAGGGGGCGCGCGGCTGGTCGATGCTGTGGCACGTGATTCTGCCGCAATTGCGGCCGACCACGTTCATGGCGATCGTCGTCACGGTGATCGGCGCGTTGCGCAGCTTCGATCTGATTTCGGTGATGACCGGCGGTGGACCGTTCGAAAGTTCGACCGTGCTCGCGTACTACATGTACGACCAGGCGATCAAGTATTACCGCATCGGCTATTCAGCGGCAGTGGCGGTTGTGCTGTTCGCCATCATGCTGGTGTACATCGTCTATCACCTGCGCCGCATGCTGCGCACCGAGCAATAAGGAGCCGATCATGTTTCCGATTCCGATCGACAAATGGAAGCCGGTGACGCGCCGCGCATACAAACTGACGTTACCGTTCGCGCTGCTGATCTGGTTGCTGCCGATGATCGCCGTGCTCGTGACCTCGGTGCGCTCGACGGAAGAACTGAGCGAGGGCAACTATTGGGGTTGGCCGAGACACTTCGCGATGTTCGATAATTATCGCGAGGCATTGACCACCTCGCCGATGCTGCATTACTTCTGGAATAGCGTGCTGATTACCGTGCCCGCTGTGGTGGGTTCGATTGCGCTTGCGGCGATGGCGGGATTCGCGCTGGCCATCTATCGTTTTCGCGGCAATTCGGCGCTGTTCGCGACGTTCGTTGCGGGTAATTTTGTACCGGTGCAGGTGTTGATGATTCCGGTGCGGGATCTGTCGTTGCAGCTCGGTTTGTTCAATACGGTAAGCGCGCTGATTCTGTTCCATGTGTCGTTTCAGACAGGATTTTGCGCGTTGTTTCTGCGGAACTTCATCAAGCAGTTGCCGTTTGAACTGGTCGAGGCGGCGCGGATCGAGGGCGCCAATGAGTGGACGGTGTTCTTCAGGATCGTATTGCCGTTGATCCGTCCCGCGCTGGCCGCATTGGCGATTCTCGTGTTCACATTCGTGTGGAATGACTACTTCTGGGCGCTGTGTCTGACGCAAGGCGATGACGCTGCGCCGATTACCGTAGGCGTCGCAGCCTTGAAAGGGCAGTGGACGACGGCATGGAATCTGGTTTCGGCGGGGTCGATTCTCGCCGCGTTGCCTTCGGTCGCGATGTTCTTTGCAATGCAGAAGCATTTCGTGGCGGGGCTGACATTCGGAGCCACGAAGGGGTGAGGGCGCGTCAGGGCAACGCGCCCGCTGGATTGGCGTCAGAACGTATGCCGGATCGCCGCCCGCACAACAAGCTGACTCGATGACGACGAGAGGTCCTGTGCGCCAGGCACGTACGCCTGATCCAGCGCCGATCCGGTGGCGTCGCCGGTGATCTTCTGGAAGGCGCCCTGAAGGTAGACATCGGTGCGCTTTGACAGGTTGTAGTCCGCCATCAGGCCGGCGGTGTGAATCTTCGGCCGTACGCTGCCTGTCGTTGCATCGTAGTTCTCCAGCGTATAAACGTATTGCGCGCCTACGAAGAACGCCGGCGTGAACTGATATTTTCCGTTCAGTTCGAAATTCTGGTACTTCAAACGGGTCAATGTTCCGCCTGCCAGCGCACCGGTGGTCGGCTGGATGCTCTCCTGCGCGCTGAGGTAGGCGACATTCGCAGCGGGGTTGCTGATGTTCGTATCGGTATACGCAAAGCCAAGCGTAGCCGGGCCCACTGTGTAGTTGATCCCTGCGCCAAAGATGCGCAAGCGCCCGGATTGAAAGTTTGCGTCCGCGGCGACCGTCGAACTCGAACCGGCAATCGCACCGCCGGATGTCGATCCCGGATTGTCCGCGTTCAGATAGGCCGCTGCGATCAGCAGTCCGCCGTTCGTGTACTGTGCGCCAATGCTCAACTGCCGGTTATTGGCAAAGCCTGTGCTGTTGCTGAAGCTATAGGTGCCGCCGAACTGGAAACCGGCGAGGTCTGGGCTCGCATACTTAACCGTGTTGTTGATGCGAAACGTGTTATCTGTGTTGTCGTTGTCGAACGGATGGGATAGCAGATAGCCGCCCCAATTGCCGTTGGCGGTCGTCAATGCAAGATAGTCGACCACCGAATCGTATTGCCGGCCGAACGTAACCGTACCGTACTGCTCGCTCTCGATGCCGACATAGGCCTGGCGTCCAAACTCGAGTCCGCCTTGAGCAAGCTTGCCGGTGTTGACATTGAAGCCGTTTTCTATCTGAAAGACTGTCTTGAGGCCGCCGCCCAGATCTTCGGCGCCTTTCAGTCCCCAGCGGCTGCCTTGTGCATAGCCGCTTGTCAGTTCGTACGCGTGGCTTCCGCCGACGTTATTCGTAAAGTCGAGTCCCTCGTCAATGACGCCATACAAACTCACGCTGCTCTGTGCAAATGCCGATGTTGCAAATGCGGACGTTATCGCAATACAAACAATAGTTTTATTCAATTCGCGATCCTGAATATGGAAGGTTTTTTTCTACTTGATTTGTCGATCAGATTGCCGTTTCGCTGGTGCGATCAGGTGGGCTAGTCCGAAGCCTCAGAGAATCATTTTGTTCAATGGGGTGGCTAGCTCAGGCCGGTTCACTTCGCGCCGTAGATATCGAAGTCGAAATACTTCCGGTTGATTCGTGCATAGGTCCCGTTGGCCAGCACGGCAGCGAGTGCCTGATTGAACGCATCGCGCAACGCGACGTCCTCCTTGCGAAGACCAAGACCGTCGCCCAGACCGAAATACTTCGGATCGTCAAAGGCCGGGCCGGCAAACTTGTAGTTCTTGCCTTCAGGCTTCTTGAGGAAACCATCGTCCGCCTCGATCGACGCCTGAAATGCCGCGTCGAGCCGTCCTGAGAGCAGGTCCATGTAGACCTGATCCTGATTCTGGTAAGAGACGATCTGCACGCCGGCCGGTTGCCACTGCGCTTTGGCGTAATCCTCCTGGCTCGAACCCTGTTCGACCCCGACACGTTTCCCTTTTAACGACGCAGCAGTCGGCAGTAGATCGGAATCGCGCTTGACGACCAGTCTTGCCGGCGCGTTGGAGATCTTGTTCGTAAACGCAATCTGCTGCATGCGCTTGGGCGTGATGGTCATTGAGGACGAGATCGCATCGAACTTTCTGGCCAGCAGTCCGGGGATCATGCCGTCGAAGCTGGTTTCGACCCATACGCATCGCGCGTGAAGCTCGGCACACAGCGCGTTGGCGATGTCCACGCCAAAACCGGTCAACTTTCCGTCCGGCGTCTTGAACTCTAGCGGCGGGTAAGTCGGATCGACCGCCAGCCTGATTTCCTTGCCGGACCAATCTGCGGCACCGGCGCTGCCGGACAGCGCCATCAAAGCGAACGAGATGGTTGCGAGTGTCTTTTTCACGTGTGTTTCTCCTCAATGTCGTTGTTGAAATGCTGATGTTCGATACAAACAGGTTTTGCCAGAAAACGTTCGGTCAACTTGACCCAGTAGGTGGCGCCCACCGCGAGGCAGTCATCGTTGAAGTCATAGCCGGAGTGGTGTAGTGCGCAACTGCGTTCACCATCGCCATTGCCGATCACGAAGTAGCTGCCAGGGCATTCTTCGAGCATGAATGCGAAGTCTTCGCTGGCGGTGAAGGGTTCGAGATTGTCGATGAGGGATTGCGGGCCGAGCCAGTCCGCAGCCACCTGGCGCGCGAAGTCCGTTTCCGCACGATGATTGATCAGCACCGGATGGCACCTGACGTAGTCGATCTCCGCGTGCGCACCGAAACTTGCCGCCTGCCCATGCACGAGTTCGTGAATCCTGCGTTCGAGCAGGTCGCGGACATCCGGCGCAAGCGCCCGGACGGTCAGCAGCATCTGCGCCGACGACGGGATCACATTCGACGCGACGCCCGCATGAATCGAACCGACGCTGATGATGGCCAGATCGCGCGGGCTCACGTTACGTGACACGATACTTTGCAACGCAGTCACGATCGACGCGCATACGACGATCGGGTCAATGGCCTTGTCCGGCACGGCGCCATGCCCGCCGCGACCCATCACGCGTACCGTGACGGTGTCGGCGGACGCCATGAATGCGCCGCTGTAAAAGCCGAGATGACCCGCGGGATACCCCGGCACGTTGTGGAGAGCAAAGATGGCGTCGCACGGAAAGCGTTCGAAAAGGCCGTCTTCCATCATCTTTTGAGCGCCGCCGAGGCCTTCTTCGGCAGGTTGGAAAATCAGGTTCAGCGTGCCGCAGAACGCTCGCGTTTCGGCCAGGTATTTTGCTGCGGCCAGCAACGTGGCGGTGTGCCCGTCGTGACCGCAGGCGTGCATGACGCCTTCGTTCCGGCTGGCATACGGCAAGCCCGTCGTCTCGTGAATCGGAAGCGCGTCCATATCGGCGCGCAGTCCGAGGGACGGTCCCTCGCTGATCTTTAACGTGCCTACGACGCCGGTTTGACCCACAGCTCGCGTGACCTGGTAGCCCCACTGGTTCAGGCATTCGGCGACCAGTTCGCTGGTTGCGATCTCCTGCAGGCCGAGTTCCGGATAGGCGTGAATACGGCGGCGCAAGCCGATCATTTCCTCGCGAATGGCGGCGATGCCAGGCAAAACGAAGTCTTGAACCATTGATGAAATCCTTTGAAGAGCGGACAGACCCGGTCGTCGCGTCAGCCCTTGGAGATTCAGGCGACGCAACTGTCTGCACTGGTCGGAATGCTATTCAGCGAAATTTCGAGGCGGAAGCCGCAGTTTTGTTATGCTGACAACCATTTGTTGTCGGGGTGGTTTCGTGAAGATTCATCAACTGCAGGCGCTAGTGGCGAGTGCGGAAACGGGAAGCATCCGGGCGGCCGCGCGGTCATTGGGGATTTCTCAGGCCGCCGTCACGCGCGCGCTGCGCGAACTCGAAGCCACCGAGCAACTGCCATTGCTGATACGCGCACCCGAAGGAATCAGCTTCACCGAATATGGCAAGGCGTTGCTCACCCACGCGCGGCTGGTTCTCAATCAGCTGGAGCATGCGCAGAACGACCTGGCAAGACTACGCGGTCGAGCGGAGGGCAGGCTTAGCGTCGGTGTGACACCGTGGATCACGTTGACGTTTCTGGGCGAGACAGTATTGCTGTTTCGCAAGCGGATGCCCGATATCCAGCTGGAACTGTTCGAGAGCCTGATGGCTGTCGCGCAACCGCTTTTGCGCACCGGCGACATGGACTTTGTGATTGGACAGTTGCATCCGTCTACGGCAACCCAGGAGTTTTCGTGTGAACCGGTTTTGAACTACGAGACGGCCGTGATGGTTCGCCGGGGACATCCGCGTCAGCGCTGTGGCTCGATTTACGATTTGCTGGACCAGGACTGGGCGCTCAATTTCGCGCCTGACGGACGGGACGCACTGATCGACTATCTGTTCACGCGCCATGGCGCGCAGATTGAAGCGAACCGCATTGTGCGGGCTCAGTCGCTAGGCACGCTGCAGATGCTGGTTGAGCGCGCCGACATGTGCACGTGGTGCCCGACCGTCCTTCAAACGGCTCCCCTGTTTCAAAGTCAACTGGTGGCGCTCACGTTGAAAGAGAAGTTCGATTCGCGGCAACTGAGCATTGTCACGCGCCGGAACAGCACGCTTAGTGGCGCGGCACACTGCTTTATCGAGTGTCTTTTGCACGTGATCCGCAAGCATGCAAGATCGGCAAAGAAAGAAGACCTTGCGCTGTTTGATACCGTCACCTTGCTCGTTTGAACATCGAGAAACCGCGTGTGTGATGCGGTCATTGTCAGTCTTGCCGCACAAGTTTCAGCACGCTAGTCCACATTGAAATGCACGCGGATATCCTGCCGGCTTTCGACCGGATGTCCGGCCTGCATCGCCGGAAAAAACCGCCACTTACGGAGCGTTTCGAGCAGGATCTGATTGAGCCGCGGGTTGGCGGTCGGCTTGATGAGTTCGACATCGACTGAGCCGTCAACGTGAATGGCGAAGCGGGCTGTCGCGACGGTTTGATATGCCTGCTCGCGCAAATCGTCGGGCAGTTCCGGCAACGGTTGGGCAATGGCGTGTGCGGTGGCATCGCCGGATGACGTGGCCGATGGTGTAGCGCTTGCACGTTCTTCGGAAGCGGGGGCGGCAGCATGCGCAGACGGATCGGCCGCTTTCGTTGCGGCGGCTGGCTGACTAGGGGCAACGCTTTGCACCGGGTGCACATCTGGCTTCGAGGTGGGTGATTGTGTTGAAACGTGAGGGCGCGGATCGACAGGTTGTCGTGGCTTCGCCGGAGCGATCGGAGCGTGCGTAACCGGAGGCGCAGAAAGCGTCGCCGTTGGGGCTTTCGGCGGATCGAGTTCCACGACCCGCATTTCAAGTGGCCTATCCGGTGTACGCGTGGTTTTCGTTGCGCCCAGCCAGCGCCCTAGTTGAAATAGAAACACGATCCATACGATTAGCGCGACCAGCACCGCTAACGCGATTCGTATTTGCGGAGCATTGTCCACCGCGGCCGCGAGGCGCATCCGGCTACTCACGATGCACGGCGATCAGAAACCGCTCGGCACCCGCGCGGCGCGCGGCCAGCATCGCCTGAACAACCACGCCATGGCCCGCGGCGTCGTCAGCCGCGATCACGACATTGCCGTCCGGTTGCAGCAGACGCTTGACCGTCGGCTCGATTTGATCAAGGCGAACTGACTGATGGTTCACAAATAGCGCATTGCTGCTGTCGACCGTGATCGTAAGCGGTTCATGGGCTGCCATCTTTTGCGCGTGGCCGGCGGGGAGATTGATCTTGAGCGCGTCGAGCCGCTGCATCGCGAGCGATGCGAGCATGAAAGTTGCCAGCAGAAAGAACATCACATCGATCATCGGAATGATTTCGATGCGACCGCGCCTCGCCGCGCGCGAGCGCTTGAACTTCACGGCAGCGCTCCCGCGGGTGTGTCGGCAAGACGGATTTCGCTGAGCCGCGCATTGGCGAACGACTCGAGTTCGTCCATGAGCCGTTCAAGCCGGCGGGAAAAATAGTTGAACGCAAAGAGCGCGAACAAGGCGACGACGAGGCCGATCGCGGTTGCCACCAACGATTGCGCCACGCCGCCGGTCACGCCGCCCGGATCGACGAGACCATCGCCGCCGAATAACTGAAACGAATGCATCATGCCGACGATGGTGCCCAACAGACCCAGCAAAGGCGCCGCCGTCACGATGGTTTCCAGCACCCAGAAGCCTTTGCTCATGTCGCGTTCGATTTGCGAGGCAACCGATTGCGCCTTGGCCTCACGCAGCCATAGCGGCACAGAAGGATCGGGTGCCCACGGCGCGCTCATCCGTTTGAATGCGTTCTGTCCGGCGGCATCCTTCAATCTGCCGGCCCAATCAAGGGCCGATCCGGGCGCCGCGATTTCGTGGGTGCCGCGTAGCGTGCCCGGCAACCGGCCAAAACGCACAAACACATAAGCCCGGTCGAGGGTGATGGCGACGGCCAGAATGGCGAGTATCGTCAGCGGATAGATGACCCATCCGCCTACGCGTACCGCCGCGAGAACGCTTGCCCAGTCTTGCATGCTTTACCTCTTCGGAGCCTGACGGAATCAGAAATGCTTGGTGAGCCCGGCGTAGACGGCGAAATGTGGGCCATATTGCGGTGCGCCGACGCCGATGCCCGAACCGTCGCGCAACTCGTAGACGCGATTGAACGCGTTGACCACGACGAGGCGTGCATCGAATTTGCCGATGAGCGGCTGGTTGAAGTGCTGTATCACGCCGAGATTGACTTGCGCATAGACCGGCAGCCGGTCGGTGTTCGCGAAGCCGCTGCGCAAGCCGCTTCCTACCAGTCCGTCGAACGTGAAGGTCGTTTTGCCGAGATCGTAGGTGCCGCCGAATGACGCGGTGATGCGTTGATCATGATCCAGATAGACCCAGTGACTGTTGATATAGGCGAGTTCCGCCGGGTCGAAATTGAACTGTGCTGAATCGATCTGCGTGCCCTGCGCGCGGCTCCATGCGAGATTCATATACGCCGATACATTGTCCTGCTTGTAGTTGGCCGTGAACTCGACCCCATACACGCGCCCCTCCCTGTAGTTGAACGGCGTGAAGATGAGCGCGGAGCCGAACTGTCCTTCATCGAGCAGGTTGGCCGATTTCTTGTAGTAAGCGTCGAGCCCGATCGTGACGTTGGATCCGATGCGCTGGGTCACACCGAGATCGAAATAGTGGCTGCGTTCCGGTTGCACCTGGTCGTTTTGATCCGACGGACTCTGGTTGGTCGTGCCATTGAATCGGCTGATGGTCGAACCGGACACCAGTTCGAACGCAGGCGGCGTGAAATAGCGTGCGTAGCCGGCATGAACCGTCGTGGCCGGCGTCAGCGCATAGACGAGGCCGATGCGGGGACTGAGTTGGCTCGCGCTGACATATTCGTCCATCTTGTCATAGCGCAAGCCATAGTTCAGCGTGAGTTTGTCCGTGATTTTCCATTCGTCCTGCACGTAGGCGCTATACAGATAGCCGGTCTTACTGCTGGAGTCCTGAATATTGAAGGGTTGATCGGACAGCGGGTTGCCGTTGCTATCCGTTGCGAAGACGTTGACGCTGTCGTTGAACACGGCATGTTCCTGCTGGAAGAAGACACCCGCCCGGACCGTATGCTTGTCGTTCAGCCGCCAGGTCGTGTCCACCTGGGCGCCATTGGCCGAGTTGCTGTGAAAATCCTGTGACGCCACGCCGTTAAAGAGCAGATCGCCGACCGGGTCGGGATTGAATTGCGTCCGCGTATAGCGCGTAAAGAGGGCAACCTGATAGTCGAGCGCACCGCCATTGGTGCCCTGGAGGGCCACCACGGCGAAGTTGTTCAATTCCGATTGCGTTTCGTTCAACTGGCTCGAGTCGAACGTATTGTTGCCGTTGAGCGTGAAGTTGGTCGGCAAGCCGGGCGTGTTGGGAATCTCGAACTGATTGCTCGTCGTGCCGAACATCACGCTCACGCGGGTGAGCGGGTTGATGATGTACGACATGTAGCCGAACGCATCGCCCTGACGGGTGTGGTCGTGAATCGCGTTGGCACTGGCAGTGGGATTCTCGATCCCGAGGTTGTTCATGCCGAGCGAGCCGCTGAAGTAGTAGCTGAACGGCCCCTGATTGCCGAATACATCCGCGCTGGTCTTGATTGTCTGATGACTGCCGCCGAACACGTCGATGGACCCGCCGTTGCCTGCATCGCCCGTCTTTGTGCGGATGTCCACCACGCCTGCCGTGCGATAGCCGTACTGCGCCGGCAACGCGCCTGTCAGCAGGTTGACCTGGTCGATGATGCGGGTGTCGAGTGACTGGCCGAAACCGCTGATCGGCTCGGGAATGATGATGCCGTTAATGCGGTATTGCAGGTTCGCGTGGTCACCGCGCACGTGCAATTGCCCGTATGAGTCGCTTGCCACACCGGGTGCCTGGAGCAGTACCTGGTTCAGCGGCGTGTCTTGCCCTGCGGGCAACGCATTGATATCTGCCTGGCTGAAACGGTACACGCTGCTGCCGGTTTCCGGCAGCAGTCCGTTGCGGGCCCGATCGAGGCGCTTTGCGTTCACCTGAACGTCGAGGGTGTCGCTTTGAGCGAGTTTGACGTCCACCGCGTTTGCAGTGCCCGCAGTCGTGGTCGTTATGCTGCTGCCGCTCGCGAATCCCGGCGCGGTGACGACAATCGCGTAGGTGCCCGGCGTGACGTGATCGATCGCGAAATGACCGTCGGCATCCGTTTTCGCTTCGCTGATAGCGGCGCCGCTTGCGTTCTGAACGCTTACGGTGGCGTTCCGGACGGGCTTGCCTGACGCGTCGGTGACGGCGCCCGTCACTGCGCCCTCGTCGGGCGCGGCGTGCGCATGAGCGGCGATAGCGAACAGCAGCAGGGCTGCATGAGAGACACGCGTGCGGTTTTTCATCTTTATTTATTCGGGTTGAGCACTGATGGAGGTGTTTTCGGTTTTGTTGACGTTTTCCTGGCTGCGGCACGGATGACGAGGTGTGCGCTGACTGGTCCCGATCAAGCGGGCACCCCGCCGTCATCTGCGACTGGGAATGTTATATCATTACATTGAAAAATAAAAATGACAACCCGATGGAAGGCACTGCGAGCGATTGGGGACAGCCAGGCGGGCGTTTCACGACTGAGCGGCGATCCGGATTCGGACCGCCGCAGTCGTTTGACGGGAGGGAGAGGGGTGCTTGCGTGCGCTTTCGACGAATGGTGTGCCCGCGCCGCGGCGGTGGTCGGATAGCGCGCGGCCGTCGGAATCGACTCGACGGCTCATGCATCAGCCCACTTGCAACTGGGCGTGCTTGGCTGCGTCTTCGATCACTGCGGCGACTTCTTTCGGACGCGATTCGTAGACCGAGTGGCTCGCGCCGGCGAGTACCGTTGTGTGGCTATGCGCACGCGCGTAGTACCAGCGTTCGAGGTCGGGATTGATAATCTTGTCGTCGGCTGCGACGATGCCCCAACTCGGTTTGCTGGTCCATGCGGCCACGGTCAGCGGCGTCGAGAAGACTTTCGCTGCAGTCAGGATTTGCGCGTGCGATTCGAACCGGGCTTCCTTGAGCGGCAGATCGGCGGCGAAATCCTTCGGGAAATCCGCGGGATTCAGGAACGTATAGTCGTCGCCGGTCTTCATGATGGCGCCTGCTTGCTTCGACGTGTAGCTGGGCATGCCCTTGCCCAGCGCGCTTTCATCTTCGCCGACGGCCGGTGCGTGCGCAGCCACATACACCAGGCCGACCACGTTCGGGTGCACGCCGGCCTCGGTGATGACCGAGCCGCCATAACTGTGTGCCACGAGGATCGTCGGGCCATTCTGCTGGTCGAGAACGCGCTTGGTTGCGGCGACGTCGTCTTCGAGCGAGCTCAACGGCTCCTGCACGATCGTGACGTGGTAGCCATCTTTAGTCAGCCGCTCATAGACCGGCTTCCAGCCTGACCCGTCCACCCATGCGCCGTGTACCAGCACGATATTGTGGACCGGGGCATTCTGCGGCTGGGCGTCCTGTGCCATTGCGCCGGTTGATGCGAAAAGACAGGCTGACAGGGACAAGGCCGAGGCAACGAGAGGCAAAAATTTCATGACACACTCCGCTGGTAGTAGTGGGATTGAGAAAAACTGGTTGATTGCCGTAAAAATAGTAGGAGTACTGTTCATACTGAATATGAAACTGAACCCCACGGCGCATCGTCCGCGATTAGCCGCCGAAGTACGGTGTGCAGAAGCTTACAGGGCCCACACACGTTGTCATAGCCATGCCTGCTGAACCGGTGGGTGTGGTGGACGAACGTTGGCCTGCCGCCGTCGAACC
This sequence comes from Paraburkholderia caffeinilytica, assembly GCF_046030355.1. Classification (GTDB taxonomy): domain Bacteria; phylum Pseudomonadota; class Gammaproteobacteria; order Burkholderiales; family Burkholderiaceae; genus Paraburkholderia; species Paraburkholderia caffeinilytica_B. The sequence continues at coordinate 93,994 of NZ_JAQQCQ010000003.1, read as the reverse complement.
CGACATCGCCGGGCCCTCGCCACTTGTGCTCATCTTCAGGCGCGCGGCCTGTTGCGAGAAAATCGGGTTGATCTCGGGATAGGACGTGTCGGTCACGAGGCGCGAGCCGTTAGCTTCTGCCTGAACCAGTTCCTGCCGTACTTCCGCACGGGTCTTTTCCTGTGCCGATGCCTGGGTGACTGCGCCAGCGGACGCAAGAAGGATCATTGAAAGCGTCATTGCAATGTTGAGTTTCATTTTGGATACCTGATTAATGGTGATTGAATCTAACTATCTGTGTGATTGAAGAACGGTGTCTTTACTTGCCCACCTCGGTGATTCACGTGCTGTTGGATCGGCGCAGAAGCGTATCTGCCGCAACTCGTAGACTGTCTGTTTGTTATCGTCTATGTAGGGGCAAACACATCGAGTGGCCGCTTATTCCATCTTTTTTCAGTCTCGAGGAAAGGCGTGAATCTTACATTCCCCTGAATGGGTGCGCGCACAAACAGTTTCGCGTGACAAGGTTGCCCTGACCGATTTGTGCGCCATCCCCATTCCGCCCGGAGCGGTCAGCTGTGGGTGCCGGACACTCACCGCAACGCTGAGCGTTCAGGTTCTAACGCGGGGCATCTCATACATCGCAGCGGCAACGTCCGTGTGCCCCGGTTTGGCCGGTTCTACGTGCGTGATTTGTGCCTGCCGGCCCGGCACCAGCAATACCGGACAGCACGCATTGCGCACCACGCGTTCGGCGACGCTGCCGAGAAACAGACGCTTGAAGCCGCGCCGGCCGTGCGTGCCGAGCACCAGCAGGTCCGCATTGAATTCGTTCGCCGTGATGCGGATGCGCTCCGAAATGTCCTCGCCGATTGGCGCGACGTCCACCATCCGCGGCGTGCCGGCCACGTTCACGTGTTTCATGCGGGCCAGTGCGTCCGCCAGCAATCGCTGACCCTCTTCCACGAACGCGCCACGCAGGATCGTCGGATCGTAGCCGGAGGCGTCGTATGCCACCAGTGGGTTGTCGACGACATACAGCGGTTGCAGTTGCGCGCCGCTCTCGCCCGCGAGTTGCAATGCGGCGTTGAATGCGAGCTCGGACGTTTCGCTGCCGTCGATCGCCACCAGAATGCGTTTATACATATCAGCCTCGGAGAGTGGGTTCAAAGCGTTGCGGTGTTCCCTTAACGGGGCGATCGCCGGATGCGGTTCAAATGTTAGCGGAATATCTCGGCGATGAGGTTGGCCACCGTGCGGATGCGCTCGCTATCGCGCAGGGCGGGATGCAGCACCATCCACACATCCTGGTCGAGCGCCTTGATGTGCTTCTCGATGCAGACGAGATCGCTCGTGGTGTCGCCCGCGAGCTGGGCCAGCACGCCGAGTCCAGAGCCGCCCAGCACGCCGTCGAATACGCCCATGCCATAGCTGCTGCGAAGCGAGGGCGCGGGCGCGCCGGGCAGGGTTTTCAGCCATTGCGTGGCGGGATGATCGGGCTGCCGGTCGTCATAACCGACGAACGACAGTTTGTCCCATTCCTTCCGCGTAATCGCCGCCTTGTGGCGCAGATAGTAGTCGCGCGAACCGAACAGCCCGAAGCGGATCCGGCCGATTCGCCGGACATACAGATCGCCCTCGTCGGGGCATTCGGACCACAGCGCGATGTCCGCTTCGCGGCGCGCAAGGCTATACGGCCGTCGTGAAGTCAGCACCTCGATAGTGAGGCCGGGCAGCCGGTCCTGAAACGAGCCGAGCAGTTTAAGCAAAATGTAAGACGGCCATTCGACGGCGTTGATCCGCACCGTGCCATGAGCCGCGGCGCCGCCGGTCACGTCCGCGGCGCGCTCGATCTGGTGGGCGAGATCCTCCATCTGCTCGGCCCAGGCCAGTACGCGCGCGCCGAATGCCGTCACCGTGCAGCCCGACGGCACCCGGTCGATAAGCGGCTCGCCCAGCCGCCGTTCAAGCTCGGTCAGGCGGCGCGACAGGGTGGGCGGACTCAGATCGCATGCCGTCGCGGCGGCTCGCATCGTGCCGCCGCGCGCGATCGCCACCAGAATCCTCAGGTCGTCCCAGTCTACGTGTTCCATTTTTGAAACGCTCAATTTTGAAATTGGGCATAGCATAACGTGGATCGCGAGGATAGCATTGGATCTGGCCATACTCGTCCCAGCATCTGGCAAAGAAACCCGAGGGTTTCAGCGGCCGTTGGCGGCAAGTTTGGCGAACCAGCCCATCACACGACTCAACGGCTATCAGTCAGTATGTAGACCGAATGAGCGATACGGAGACATCAATGATTCGTCATTTCCAACCGGCGCGGCGTCGCGCCATCGTAGCCAGCGCAGCTTTCCTCGCAGTGTCGATCCTGCCGATGCCCGCGGCGTTCGCTCAGGCCGCGCACAAGCCGAAAGTCGCGCTGGTGATGAAGTCGTTGGCGAACGAGTTTTTCCTGACCATGGAAACCGGCGCGAAAGACTATCAGAAGCAGAACCCCGCGAAATTCGATCTCATCACGAACGGTATTAAGGACGAAACCGATACGGCTAACCAGATTCGTATCGTCGAACAGATGATCGTGTCGAAGGTCGACGCACTCGTCATTGCCCCGGCCGATTCCAAGGCGCTGGTGCCGGTTCTCAAGAAAGCGGTCGACGCCGGCATCATCGTGGTCAACATCGATAACCAGCTGGACCCGGCCGTGCTCAAGTCGAAAGACCTGAACATCCCGTTCGTCGGCCCGGATAACGCGAAGGGCGCGCTGAAGGTGGGCGACTACCTGGCCAAGCGCCTGAAGTCGGGCGACAACGTTGCCATTATTGAAGGCGTCTCGACCACCACGAACGCGCAGCAACGCACGGCCGGCTTCAAGCAGGCCATGGCGACGGGCGGCATGAAGGTCGTCTCGCTGCAGTCGGGTGAGTGGGAAATCGACAAGGGCAACGCCGTAGCGAGCCAGATCCTCAATGCCAATCCGGACGTCAAGGCGTTGCTGTGCGGCAATGACAACATGGCCATCGGCGCGGTCTCGGCTGTGCGCGCGGCAGGCAAGGCCGGCAAGGTGCAGGTGGTGGGCTACGACGACATCGACGCGATCAAGCCGATGCTCGCCGACGGCCGCGTTCTCGCCACAGCCAATCAGTACGCCGCCAAACAGGCCGTGTTCGGTATCGATACGGCTTTGAAGGCACTCTCCGAGCACAAGAAGCAGTCGGAATTGTCGGGCGTCGTCGAAACGCCTGTCGATCTGGTCACCAAGTAAGATTGGGGTAACACGTGGCCCGCGTCGTGTGCGGGCCACGCCGCCTGATCTTTGTCTGGCTTTATCAATCTGATGTCCACTCCCAACCTATCCCTTACCGATGCCCCGCCCGTGCTGAGTGTTCGCGGCATCGGCAAGACCTACGCCGGGCCCGTGCTCGCCGATATCTCGCTGGACCTGTACGCGGGCGAGGTGCTGGCGCTGACCGGCGAAAACGGCGCGGGCAAGAGTACCTTGTCCAAGATCGTCGGTGGCCTCGTCACGCCGACCACTGGTTCGATGACGCTAGGCGGCGCGGCTTACACGCCGGCCAGCCGCAAGGACGCCGAGGCGCTGGGCGTGCGCATGGTCATGCAGGAGTTGAACCTGCTGCCGACCCTCTCGGTGGCGGAGAACCTGTTTCTGAACCGTTTGCCGCAGCGCGGCATGTTCGGCTGGATCGACCGCGCCAAACTGCGCGAGGACGCCCGCCATGCCATGGCGCAGGTCGGGCTCGACGCGATTCACCCTGACACGCTGGTGGGCACGCTGGGCATCGGCCACCAGCAGATGGTCGAGATCGCGCGCAATCTGATCGGCGATTGCCGCGTGCTGATCCTCGACGAACCCACGGCAATGCTGACCGCCCGCGAGGTGGACCTGCTGTTCGAACAGGTCGAGCGGCTCAAGGCGCGTGGCGTGGCGCTGGTGTATATCTCGCACAGACTGGAAGAATTGAAGCGTATTGCCCGGCGCGCTGCCGTGCTGCGCGACGGGCGGCTCGTGCATGTCGACGAGATGGCGAATCTCCCGGCGGACCGCCTGGTCACGCTGATGGTTGGGCGCGACATCGGCGAGCGGATCGATCTCGGCGAACGGCGCATCGGTGGCGTGGCGTTCAAGGTCACGGGCATGACGCGTGAGCCGGTCGTGCGCGACGTGTCCTTCGAAGTAAAGGCAGGCGAAATTTTCGGCATCAGCGGCCTGATCGGTGCCGGCCGCACGGAATTGATGCGGCTCGTCTACGGCGCCGATCGCGCGGATGCCGGCACGGTCTCGATCGCGCATGGCGGCCCGCTTCAGCCCGTAAAGATCTCGTCGCCAGCGGATGCGGTGAAAAGCGGCATCGCGCTGATTACGGAGGATCGCAAAGGCGAGGGCCTCCTGTTGACGCAACCTATTGCCGCGAATATCTCACTCGGCCATTTGCGCGCGGTGTCGAAGAACGGCGTGGTGGACGGCCGTCGCGAGGCGGCGCTGGCGCGTCAACAGATCGACGCCATGAGCATCCGCAGCTCAGGCCCGTCGCAGCCGGTGTCGGAACTCTCCGGCGGCAACCAGCAGAAGGTGGTGATCGGCCGCTGGCTCGCGCGCGATTGCACGGTGCTGCTGTTCGACGAGCCCACCCGCGGCATCGACGTCGGCGCGAAGTTCGATATCTATGCCTTGATGGGCGCACTCGCGCGGGAAGGCCGCGCGTTGGTGGTGGTATCGAGCGATCTGCGCGAGTTGATGTCGATTTGCGACCGGATCGCGGTGATGTCGGCGGGACGGATGACGGGCCTGTTCGAGCGCGGCAACTGGACCCAGGACGCGCTGCTCGCAGCGGCATTCGCGGGCTACACGAAACGCGACGCGCTGCTGCATGAGCCGATCGAACCCGACGCACGGGCGCCCCAGGCGAAAGCGCCCGGCTCAGCGGCACCCGATCAAAAATCTGTGGAGTATTGAAGCATGACCGCACCAACCAGCCTGCCTACCGTGCAGAACGAACCGCCCAAAGACGCGAAGCCGATCGGCACGCGCCTGGGATTCTCGAACTACCTCGGCCTGCTCGGCGCCTTGCTCGGGATGATCGTCCTGTTCTCGCTGCTGAGTTCGCACTTCCTGAGCTACGACACCTTCAGCACGATCGCGAACCAGATTCCCGATCTGGTGGTGATGTCGGTCGGCATGACCTTTGTGCTCATCATCGCCGGGATCGACCTGTCGGTCGGCTCCGTGCTGGCGCTCGGCGCGGCGCTCACGAGCGTCGCGGCCTTGCAGTGGCACTGGCCGGCATTGCCCGCCGCTTTGCTCGGCATGGCGGGGGCGGCCCTGACGGGTTGCGTGACCGGCGCGATCACCGTGGCCTGGCGTATTCCATCGTTCATCGTGTCGCTCGGCGTGCTCGAAGCGGCCCGCGGTCTCGCCTACCAGATGACCAACTCACGCACGGCCTATATCGGCGATGCGTTCGACTTCCTGTCCAATCCGATTGCGTTCGGCATTTCTCCCGCGTTCCTGATTGCCATCGTCGTGATGGTTGTCGCGCAGTTGGTGCTGACCCGCACGGTGTTCGGGCGTTATCTGGTCGGCATCGGCACGAACGAGGAAGCGGTGCGCCTCGCGGGCGTCAACCCGCGTCCGTACAAGATTGCCGTGTTCGCGATGATGGGCCTGTTGGCCGGCCTCGCGTCCCTGTTCCAGATTTCGCGGCTCGAGGCTGCGGACCCGAACGCCGGCGCGGGCATCGAATTGCAGGTGATCGCGGCCGTCGTGATCGGCGGAACGAGCTTGATGGGCGGACGCGGTTCGGTGATCAGCACCTTCTTTGGCGTGCTGATCATCTCGGTGCTGGCTGCGGGCCTTGCCCAGATCGGTGCGACCGAGCCGACCAAACGCATTATCACGGGGGCCGTGATTGTCGTGGCTGTCGTGCTGGATACCTATAGAAGCCGCCGCCGTGCCGCGTAAATATTGACCATGAATGACCGTCAGCGAGCATTCGCGGAGGGTCGGCAGGAGAGTGAAAGTGTCGAAAGAAGTGAAGCCGGGCCGCGTGCTCGTGGTGGGCAGCATCAATACCGACCTCGTCGCCCGCGCACCGCATTTGCCGCGACCCGGCGAGACGATCAGCGGACAGGCGTTCTCGCAGGTGGCCGGCGGCAAGGGTGGCAACCAGGCCGTCGCGGCCGCGCGCATCGGCGCGCGCGTGGCGATGGTGGGCCGCGTGGGGCAGGATGCGAACGGCGCGCAGCGGGTCAAGGATCTGGAAGCCGAAGGGATCGATTGCGCGGGGATCGAGGTCGACCCCGCGCAGCCTACCGGCGTCGCCATGGTGACGGTGTCGGACGACGGCCAGAATACGATCGTCGTGGTCGCGGGCAGTAACGGTGAACTCACGCCGGAAGGCGTCGCGCGCCACGAAGCGGCGATCAAGGCCAGCGACGTGGTGGTCTGCCAGCTGGAAACGCCTTGGGATTCCGTTCACGCGACACTCGCGCTCGCCCGGCGCCTCGGCAAGATCACCGTGCTGAACCCGGCGCCAGCAACGGGCCCGCTGCCCACGGAATGGCTGCCTCTCGTCGATTACCTCGTGCCGAATGAAGTCGAAGCCGCGATACTCGCCGGCCTGCCGGTTGAATCGCAAAGCGGCGCGAGAAGGGCTGCGCTTGAACTGCAACGCGGCGGCGCCCGCAACGTGATCGTCACGCTTGGGGCGCAAGGCGCTTACCTGTTGCCGGAAGGCGGCGAAGGCATGCATTTTCCCGCACCACAGGTGCGGGCCGTCGATACGACCGCGGCTGGCGACACCTTTATCGGTGTCTTTGCCGCGCAACTCGCCGCCCGGCAGCCGCTGGAAGGCGCGATCAGCCTTGCGCAACGCGCGGCTTCGATTTCCGTCACGCGCGCCGGTGCGCAGCCGTCTATCCCGACTCGCGCGGAAGTCGAACGCGAGGCCTGAAAACGGATGCCTGTGGTGGCATGAGGCAGTCCGATTGGTCACGCCGGTAGCTTGGCGTTAAATGACGGACACCATTCTCCGGATGGTGTCCGTTGGTTTAATAGCGACTTCGGACAATTTCCCTTTGATCGTCGGTGACGATGCGGCAGCGCGCACTGCGAACCGTCGCGTCACCCTCCTCGTGGAATATTGAGTCGCAGGCTGCGTGAATATGCGGCGCATCAGCACGGGTTTCTCCACGGTACAGACGAATCAAAACCGGCCAGTTCACGCCGTCTCTTACTCAGCGCTGAGCTAAGCTGGACAGCATGTGCTTCGCGAGCATCCAGGAGGCTATGCGACGCGCGAGGCGTGAAGTTTTTTTATCCGCTGCTCGCAGAATTCCCTCGTTTGAAACCCACCGTTTCGCCGCGTGACGCGCCACCAGCAAGGCGCTGCGCCTGGTGCGCGGCGAAGAGGGTACATCGCTCACGCCACACAAAAAAATCTGCGCGGTGGCCGGCTTGTCCCACGTCCAAACGATTCATAAATCGCCCGTCAATCCCCGTAGTGCGGGCCAGCACACATAGCAATGCACACGCTGGCCGCATCAATTCCGCAACCTGTCTGCCAAAACGATCGCCGGCTGTCTCAAGCTTGCGACACATCGGTCCGCGACCCGTAAAAGCTACTTTCGTATGTTGAGACCCGGCATTTTTGACCTGGTCATTCGTCAAACCATTGTCAGTTCTTGTCGTCGAGGGTTTCCCCACCCTCCGGAAATCACGCGTTGAGCCTCGCGGCAACCCGCCGCGACGGCCGCTCACGGCGTATCAAACACGAATCATCGCGTGATGCGAATCCTCTTGCGCGGGGTGCGCCGAATCGCTCATCACCGTCCGGCAAGGCTTTGATGGCACATGGCACAGCGCGTGCAATAAGCGAGTCACAAAGCGAAACACGTTGCAGCCGGGAAGCAGCAAACGAGTGGAAGCAGCAGGCCACATTCCGGCAGCAGCAAAAAGTCTTCGTAGAACGCGTCGGGGAATTCAACGCGCTTTACGGGGTGCGGCGGGGCCAACGAAAAACGGATGTCGATAAAGCACGGCGCGAATGATCGATACGAGGTATCGGCGTTCGCGACCGGGACGACGTGACGCGCTGACCTTGCCACTTTTTCCGTCTCCGTGGACGGACCTCAACGCCGCACCGGTGGACCTGTTTTCAGGCAACTGTCGTGGCACAAACCGAAGTCAACTTTCACTCTTACGGGGGTTAGCATGAAGAACGCAATCCAGAAGTTTCTGCGCGAAGAAGACGGTGTTGCAGCGATTGAATATGGCCTGCTGGCTGGGCTGATTGCGGTGGGGATCATCACTGCAGCGACCACGTTGGGCACGGATATCTCCGCTCTCTTCACCAACATCGGGACCAAGCTCTCCGGCATCGTCATCCCGGCAGCCTGATCGCTACAAGCAGAAGTGGGTGGCGAGTCCGGTCGTCTGCTTTATCTCATCAAGCATGTTGGGGTAAAGCGACGGCTGGCTCGGTCCCAAACGGTGTCGTCCCTGACAACGGAGCGTGTGATGAACGGTGTGCCCTTACCCGTTGGACCTTGTGTATTGGCGCTCGTCATGATCGCGGCGCTGTCGGACCTCCAGACGCGGAGGATTCCGAACTGGCTCGTTGCCATGGCGCTTGTCGTCGCACTGCCGGTTCAGGTGACGCTGCACGGCGGAGCCGAAGGAATGCAAATGTGGTTGGGTGGTTGTTTGACGGGTGGCCTGCTGCTCTTGCCGGGTTATCTGATGCGGTTGATGGGTGCAGGCGACGTGAAGCTGATGGCCGCTGTCGGTGCGTTCTGCGGCGCAATCGGTGCATTCGAAATTGGACTGGCGACCTTTGTGATCGGTGGTGTGTGGTCGCTGGCGGCATTGCTCCTGCGGCGCCAGACGCTGACCGTGTTGAGCGGAGCTGCTATGCGGCTGGTCGACAGGGCTGGGTCCGATGGCGGCGCGGCGCGGCGACGTGGCGGTCTGGCAAGTGGTTCGATAGGAACCTTGCCGTACGGTGTAGCGATCGCGATAGGCAGCACGGTTGTGTTATTCGCGAACGTGTGATGAGTTAGACCGGGTAAGGTACGGCGCGCGGTCCTGACCAGCCGGCGCGAAGACGTGAGTCTCCTTAGAGAGGCCCACGTCAAGAGGATAACCAGGACGTCGTATTTGCGTGGCACGCAAACGCGATCCACCTGGCAAGCGCCTTCGCAGGAAGGCCAACCAGATTCGGGGGAGTGCGATGAACACAACGATCAAGCCAGCCGGGCTTTCGCCCGCACATCGAGTGGACCGCCGTGCGGCAGCCAATCTCGCTGCTCAAACTGTGGACGACACTATCTCCTATGTCATTGCGTCGACACCAGTGCGCCCCGTCGAATTCAGTTAATACGCCGTCATCGGATGCGGTAGCTCCATTCTCATAGCGTCGTCGGCTGACGACAGGATGCAGGAGAACGAAATGAAAAACGCCCGCGCTTTAATCATGCTGCTGATCGCGACGATTGCTGGCCTGACCGCAGTGGTCTTCGCGGCGCACTGGATGACGTCGCAGACTTCGAGCGCGACGACGAAAGTCGTCGTGGCCGTGTCGGACATCAATCTGGGTCAACGCATCTCGCCTGATTTCCTCAAAGTCACGGACTGGCCGTCGAACAGTGTGCCGCCGGGTTCGTTCTCCGACATGCAAAAGCTCGACGGTCGCGTGCTGAAGGAAAGCCTCTTGCACGGCGAGCCGATTCTCGAGGCGAAACTCTCGCCGGTCGGTACGCTCGGCGGTTTGTCGGCGGTCATCAACGAAGGCAAGCGCGCGATCACCGTGCGTGTGAACGATGTGATCGGCGTGGCCGGCTTCGCGTTGCCGGGCAACTACGTCGACATCATTGTCAATACACAAAAAGACAGCAAAGACCCGAACCCGCAGCGCGATCAGAACATTTCGAAGATCGTGCTCGAAAAGATTCTTGTGCTGGCGGTCGCGCAGGAAGTCGGGCGCGACGAGACCAAACCGAAAGTCGTCGATGCGGTGACGCTCGAGGTGTCGCCCGAGCAGGCTGAGAAGATCGACCTGGCGCGCAGCATCGGCACGCTTTCTCTTGTGTTGCGCAATCAGGTCGATCCACAGGCTACCGATACGATTGGCGCCACCAAGGCATCGCTGCTGAAGATCCCGGTGGCCGTGCCGGCAGCACCCGCACCGGCACCGGCGGTGCACATCGTACGGAAAGTAGTAGCGCGGGCGCCGGGCAACTGCGTGCGGGTGCTGGACGGTGCAGATTCAAGACAAGAATGCTTTTGACAGGCTCAGCCTGCAAGCCGTGACAAACGGCGCCATTACGGGGGTAGGACATGAACGCCAGACCGAATCATCGCGCGAAAGCGGCGAGTGCTCCGCACGTCACACAACCCAGTACGCGGCTGCGGATCGCCCAGGCGAGCGCATGCGGATTGATCGGCACGTGCCTGTGGGCGCTGCCCGCCACGCAGGCCGCCACGCAGGCCGCCGGGCAGAACGTGCCGGCGCTGCCGGACACACCGCTCAGCGTCGCGGCCAGCGGACCGGTGCATCTGACCATCGGCATGAGCGGCAGCGGTGCGCCCACCAATGGCTCGTCGCAAGCCGGCAAAGGCCCGAATTGCACAGGGCCGGTCGCCGACCATACGTCGGTGCAGATTCCGGTCGGCAAGTCGACTATGGTCGATCTGCGCGAGCCGGTGCGTACGCGCACGGTCGGCAACCCATCGATCGTGCAGGCGATGCTGGTGTCGCCGACAACCCTCTATCTGCTCGGGTCTGACGTCGGCACAACCAACATGATCGTGCAGGGCAAGAGCGGTTCGTGCACGATCATCGACGTGAATGTCGGTGCGGACCCGGCAGGCCTGCAGCAGACACTCGCGGTGCTGATGCCCGAAGAAACCGGTGTGCGCGTGAAGGCCGCTGCCGACACGCTGGTGCTGACCGGCGTGGTATCGGATTCGGTGAAGGCTGAACGCATCGTCGAACTCGCGCACGCATTCGTGGCGCGTCCTACCGCGGCCGTGCAGGGCGCCGCGCCGGCTGCGGGACCGCTACCAATCGGCGGTGTACGCGTAGCCTTGCAGCCGGCGCCGCCGCCGTCGTTGGGAAGCGGGAATTCGGAACGCGTCATCAATATGATGCATATCGCCGCGCCTCAGCAGGTGATGCTCGAGGTGAAGGTTGCCGAAGTATCGAAGACACTGATCGATCAGTTGGGCATGTCGGCCAACATCAACGGCGGGATCGGTAGCTGGAGTTTTGGCTTGCTGGCGGATTTTCTGTCAGGGGGGCTCAGCGCCATCACAGCATCGAAGGCCAACAACTCGCCGCTGAAGCTGGCGTTTGACGCCCAGAAAACGGATCAGCTCGTGAAGATCCTCGCCGAGCCGAATCTGATGGCGATCAGCGGCCAGGAAGCCAGCTTCCTGGCAGGCGGCAAGGTCTATATTCCAGTGCCGCAAAGCAACGGCACGGGCGGTACGACGATTGTGCTGCAAGAAGAGCAGTACGGTGTCGGGCTGACCTTTACGCCGACCGTTCTCGAAGGCGGTCGCATCAACCTGAAGGTCGCGCCGGAAGTGTCCGAACTGTCACCGACGGGTGTGGCGATAACTGCTGGCAGTTCGAGCAACACGACGATCCTGCCGCTGATCACAACCCGCCGCGCTTCGACCACGCTGCAAGTCTATGACGGTCAGAGCTTCGCGATTGGCGGTCTGATCAAAAACAACGTGACGGGCGCGATCAAGGGCCTGCCTGGAGCGGGCGAACTCCCCGTGCTGGGCGCGCTGTTTCGCAGCACGAGCTACGAGCAGGACAAGACGGAACTGGTTTTCGTCGTCACGCCTCGACTTGCCAAGCCGCTGCCGCAGAACTATCCGCTGCCGACGGACGGGTTTGGCGATGCAGGTGAAGCCAACGTCTATCTGACTGGCAACATGGAGGGCAAGAAGCGCGTGGCGCCTGCGGCAGGCGCTTCATCGGCCGCTGCGGCGACGTCGCCCGTGCTGGCGGCACCGACATTGCCGCAGCAACCGGCACCCGCCCCAGATCGCAACCCGGTACCGGTGTCCGGGCCCGCCAGGGTACCGGCGCCGGACGACGACCACGGCACGCCCGGCTCGCAGCCGCCCACGTCGACGAAACCCAATGACGCACCGCATAGCGAATCAGTTCCCGCGGCGGCGGTAGTCAGCGCGGCGCTCCCGGCGGACGACGACTCACACGCGGCGCGGTGATAGAGGCGCGCATCCAACGGTTATTCGGAGATCCACATGAAAACCATTCCCACACTGATCCGCCTCGCGCTGTGCGCAGGTGTGACTGCGACGCTCGCCGGGTGCCTCACCTCGACGCCCCACTGGGACGCGACCTTCGGCGATTCGGTCAATCAGGTCAAGGCAATGCAAACACTCAATCCAGATGCCTCGGCTAACACCGATCCGGTGGCGGGCATCGACGGTCCGGCGGCGGCAGCGGCGCAGAAAGGGTATGCCAAATCGTTCACTGCGCCGACGCCGCCAACCAATATGTTTACGATCGGCGTCGGCTCGAGCAGTAGTTACTGAAACAGGTCCTGCCAACAACACCTTGCAGGGTCAGCGGAGACTTGAAATGATCGACATCCTCCTGATTTCGTCCAGCGCGGAACGCGCGACGCACATCGGCGCGCAGCTCGAACAAAGCGGCGTCGCCTATCGGCTGCGCACCGTGCACGGCGAGGTGCGCCAATTGCGCGCGCATGCCACGGCGATCAAGACCGCGGATCTGTTGATCGTCGACGACGTCGATCTGACGGCGCGCGAACTGAGCGGCATCGAGGAGGCGCTCGTGCAGACGCCGCATCTGCATTGCATGCTGATCACGCCCGCGCCGTCGACCAACCTCCTGATGGCTGCGATGCGCGTTGGCGTGCGTCACGTGTTGTCATGGCCGCTGGATGAACGCGAGATCGTCGACGCGCTCACGCATGTCGCCAACAAGAAAAACGCAGGGTTGCGCCGCGAGGGACGCGTGGTATCGGTGAGTTCGTGCAAGGGTGGCAGCGGCACCACGCTGATCGCCGTAAACCTCGCGTACACCCTCGCCGCGCAGCGCGACAAGCGCGTGTTGCTGATCGACCTGAACCAGCAGTTTGCCGATGCGAGCCTGCTGGTAGCCGACAAGGCGCCGCCGGCGACGCTCGCCGATCTGTGCTCGCAGATCGACCGGCTCGATTCCGCTTTCTTCGAAGCCTGCGTGATGCATGTTCACGCGAATCTTGACGTGCTGGCCGGCGCTGGCGATCCGGTCAAAGCGGCCGAGCTGCGCCCTGCGCATCTGGAACGGATGCTTACCCTGGTGCGTGAACAATACGACGCGGTCATCGTCGATGTCGGGCAAAGCATCAACCCGCTGACGATTCATGTGCTTGATCATAGCGACGCAATCTGCATGGTGGTGCGGCAGAACATTCTCTACCTGCACTCGGGGCGTCGCATGCTCGATATTTTTAAAGAGCTGGGCTATCCGGCCAGCAAGGTGCGCGTGGTTGTGAACCAGTACGAAAAGAACGCACAGATCAACTTGCCGACGCTCGAAGAGACGCTTGGCGCGAAGGTCGCGCATCAATTGCCGCGCGACGAAAAACACGCGAACGACGCGCTCAATCACGGCATACCGGTCGTCACGGCGGCCAAGGGCAGCGCGCTCGCTCAGGGGATCGTCCTGCTCGCCGAGATGTTGTGGCCGGTTGTCGCGACGCCACGCACGGGTGTGCTGAGCCGCCTCTTCGCGACCCGGCGAAATCCCCTTCAACAGTTGAAGACCGAACACTGACCGGCTAACGGCAGCGGAGACCATCATGTCATTGCGCGAACAGATGTCGATCCAGAGCGGATTTTTGCCGGCAGATGCGGCGGGTGCGGCAGCGGCAGGTGTCGCGGCCGAGAGCCTCGCGGCGCGGCGCGCGTATCAGCAGCTCAAGATGAATATTCATCAAACGATCATCGAGCGCGTCGAACTGGATAAGCTGCAGCGTCTCTCTCCAGAACAGGTCAAGCGCGAGCTGGCGCAACTCGTCGAGCGCATTGTCGAGGAAGACAAGATTCCGATGAACGAGCTGGAGCGCCGTCGGCTCGCGCAGGACGTGCATGACGAGATGGTTGGCCTCGGACCGCTCGAACCGCTGCTCAACGATCCGACTATCTCAGACATTCTGATCAACACATCGCAACACGTGTACGTAGAGCGCCGTGGCCGCCTCGAACACACTGACGTGACCTTTTACGACGATGCCCATTTGATGAAAATCATCGAGCGCATCGTCTCACGTGTGGGCCGCCGCATCGACGAATCGACGCCGATGGTCGATGCGCGCCTGCCGGACGGCTCGCGCGTCAACGCAATCATTCCGCCGTCGGCGATCGATGGTCCGCTGGTGTCGATTCGCCGCTTCGCGGTGAATCCGCTGACCGTGACCGACATGGTGAACAACCAGAGCTTCACGCCGGCGATGGCGCAACTGCTCGAAGCACTGATCAAATCGAAGCTCAACGTGCTGATTTCGGGTGGTACGGGCAGCGGAAAAACGACCTTGCTGAATCTGCTGTCCGGTTTCATTCCCGACGACGAACGGATCGTCACGATCGAAGACGCGGCGGAACTGCAACTGCGACAGCAACACGTGCTGCGCCTCGAAACACGTCCGCCCAATATCGAAGGCAAAGGCGAAATCTCGCAGCGCTCACTGGTGCGCAACGCGTTGCGGATGCGGCCCGATCGCATCGTGCTCGGCGAAGTGCGGGGCGCCGAAGCACTCGACATGCTGCACGCGATGAACACCGGCCATGAAGGTTCGATGGCGACGCTCCATGCGAATACGCCGCGCGATAGTCTGACGCGACTGGAAAACATGGTCGGCATGGCCGGCCTGACGATGCCAATCAAGGCGATCCGCCAGCAGATCGCATCGGCGATCACGGTGGTCGTGCAAGCGTCGCGGCTGACGGATGGCCGCCGCAAGTTGATGAGTATTCAGGAAATCACCGGCATGGAGGGCGACATCATCAACATGCAGGAGATTTTCACGTTCAAGCGCACCGGTGTCGACGAAAAGGGCATGATCAAAGGTTACTTCTGCGCCACCGGCGTGCGTCCGAAGTTCTGCGACCGGCTGGCCGGCTTCGGTATCACGCTGCCCGATCAGATGTTCGATCCTTCGCGGCATCTGGACGTGTAAGCACGCGACGCGAACTGCAAGGTCTGCGTCGTCCAAGGAGTCGAGCATGAACACAGCGTTTATCGGTTTTGCGGTTCTGGCGTTTCTGGCGATCGTGCTGCTGATTGAGAGCATCTACCTGTTCTGGAGCAGCCATCACGGCCCCGTCGTCAAGCGCATGGACGAGCGCATCCGCGCGTTGTCCGCAGGCGGCAATGTGAGCGCGGAGCAACTGTCGATTCTGAAGCAGCGCATGCTGAGCGAATCGCCGCTGGTCACGCGGCTTCTAATGGTTTTGCCGCGCGTCCATACGCTCGATCGCCAGTTGCAACAGTCGGGGCTCACGTGGTCGGTAGCGCGTTTTGTGACCTATACGCTGCTGTTCGCGCTCGTCGGGCTTTTCATCGGAATCGTGCTGCATGCGCCATGGACCGTGATGTTCGGGCTCGCCGGCGCGTGTGCGCTGCTGCCCCTGATGATTCTTCGACGCAAGCGCGGCAAGCGTGTATTGCAGCTCGAACGACAACTGCCGGACGCAGCCGATCTGATCAGCCGTGCGCTGCGCGCCGGTCACTCGTTTCCCGCTGCGCTCGGGATGGTCGGCGAAGAGTTGCCCGAGCCGCTAGGCGGAGAGTTCGCACTGGTGTTCGATGAGATCAATTACGGCGTGTCGATGAACGATGCACTGCTGAACATGGTGAACCGGGTGCCGGTGGACGATCTCCGCTATTTTGTAATCGCCGTGCTGATCCAGCGCGAGGCGGGTGGCAACCTGGCGGAGATTCTCGGCTGCATCAGCAACATTATTCGCGAGCGCCTGAAGCTTCTCGGCAAGGTGCGGGTACTGTCGGCGGAGGGGCGGCTGTCGGCGTGGATTCTCGGCTTGCTGCCGTTCGTCGTCATGGGGGTACTGTCCCTGCTCAACCCGGGATATATCAAGGTGTTCTGGACCGATCCGATCGGTATCCGTCTTGCTGTGTCTGCGCTCACGATGATGCTGTTCGGCATCTTGTGGATGCGTAAGGTGATACGTATCCGTGTGTAGTCACGGGATCGGAGTGATTTCAGGCCGGCGCATCAGGCAACAACGAATCGAGGAGGGCGGGACAACCCGCAGACCATGAGAACCGAACAAATCGTCGTGCTGGGTCTGATGTTTATCATTGTGTTCTGCGCCATGTTGAAGGCGATGATGCTGTTGCGACCCGATCCATTGCAACGGCGTATCGATCATGTCGGCGCGCCGGCGTCCCTCGACGAGTCCGACTCGGCGGAACAGAATACGTGGGTCGAAACCGTCACGAAAATGTCCCACCATGTCGCAAAACTTTCTTTGCCGAAAGAAGATTGGGACAAGTCGACGCTCCGGCTGCGGTTCGCCAACGCAGGCATCCGCAATCCGTCCGCCCCGGCGCTTTATTTTTCCGCGAAGACTCTGTTGGCGCTGGTGTTGCCTGCGATAGCCCTGATTTTTTGTGGAAGCCTCTTTACCCCTGAGCGGCGCATGTTGCTGCTGCTTGCAGTGCTCGCTGCGTCGGCGCTCGGCTTCTATCTGCCGAACCTGGTCCTTTCACGCATGATCGAACAACGCCAGCGCAAGCTGTTCGAGGACCTGCCCGATGCGCTTGATCTGATGACCGTCTGTGTGGAGGCCGGCCTTGGCCTCGACGCGGCCATGATGCGTGTCACACGAGAAATCGGCGTAAGAAGTCACGCGCTGAAAGATGAATTCGAGTTGGTGTTGCTCGAACTGCGTGCTGGCTCGGGACGCGACAAGGCGCTGCGCAACCTGTCGCTGCGCACCGGCGTCGAAGATATTGACACGCTCACCGCGATGCTGATTCAGGCCGATCGCTTCGGCACCAGCGTCGGCGACTCGCTGCGCGTCTATACGGACAATCTGCGCACCAAACGCCGCATGCGCGCCGAAGAGAAGGCTGCCAAGATCGCGCTCAAGTTACTGTTTCCGCTGATGTTCTTTATCTTTCCTGCATTGGTTACGGTATTGATTGGTCCGTCGGCGATCCAGGTGATACGCCAACTGGTGCCAACGATGAGTGGCATCTAGGGAGGCCAGACACCGTGCCGGCTTCGACGACAATGCCTGGTGACCCTTAACGAGGAGGCGATATGAGAACTGCTCGCCCGCAACTGAAGCAGGCGCCGAAGCGCACGCCCAAACAGCGTGGGGTCGTCACTGTTGAGTTTGCGCTGCTTGCACCGCTGCTGTTTCTGCTGCTGTGCATTGTGATGGATATGGGTATCGCGCTGTGGGTCAACCTGACGATGCAATATGCCGTGCGCGAGGGAGCACGCTATTCGGTGACCGGCCAAAGTAACCTCGACCCGAGCGCGACCAACCAGCAGCGTTATCTCGCGATTGTGCAGGAGATCAAGAACAGCTCGATGGGTTTGTACAACCTGGTGTCGCCCAGCTATACGATCACGATCAACGGTACCACGCAAGCCTACAACACACAGGCGAGCTACGGATCCGGCATGTTCGGCAATCCTGGCGACATCGTGGTGCTGCAGATCAATTGCATCTGGCCTTTGCTGACCCCACTGGTCAGCCCGTTTTTTTCCGGCGGCAAATATAGCTTTAGCGTCGCGACGACGATGCGCAACGAGGGCTTCTAACGTGAAGACAAAACCATGGGGGAAGAGCCGTCGCAAGACCACTGGTGTCGTCAGCGTGGAGTTGGCGCTGCTGCTACCGGTACTCGTTGCACTTGCGCTGCCGGTCGTCGACGTCGCTCGCAACATCCAGGCGCAGATGATTCTGATCAATGTGAGCCGCGAAGGGGCAAACCTGTCGTCCCGTGCGTCGCTGACGTATCCGATGCAGACCATCATGTCGTCGCTCACTGCGACGACGCCGCCACTCAACATGGACGCGAACGGCATGATCTACATTACCGAGATCATGGGCAACAACAATTGCGACGCCAATGGCAACAGCTGCACCGGGGTGGTGGTCGCGCAGTATCGCTGGACCGGCGGCAACTACTTTCCGGCGAGCAAGCTGTGGACCTGCGGCAGCAGTAGCGGCACGAGTACGAGCTGGGCCACCGACGGCACGGGTAGTTGTAGCGGCTTGCCCGCGCCAGGCAGCAAGTCGCCGGTAGTGAACCTGTTGCAAGGCAATCTATCGAGCGGGCAGATTGCATACGCCGTCGAAGCGTTCTATCTGCAAACACCGCTGATCGGCTCGTTGAAACTGGGCGGCGGTATCACGACACCCGCGCTGTCGCCGAATCTGTATGCGATGACGGTGTTCTGATTCAAAATAAAAGCAGGTCGGGGGATGGAATGAAAACAGCGTCACACAAACATCAGAAAGGCTCGATCAGCATCATTGTCGCGGTGTCGCTGGTCGCGTTGCTGGGCATTGTTGGCCTTGCGATCGATTCGGGCCTCGGCTATATGATCAGGGCGCGGCTCGATGCGGCCACCGACGGCGCGGTAGTCGCCGCGGGCCAGGCCGTGACGCGCGGCAACAATCAGTCGGAGCAGACCACGAACGCAACGCAGGCGGCCAACGCGTTTTTCACGGCCAACTATCCGGCTGGTTTTCTCGGTTCGACGGCGACGGCCGGCACGCCCTCAGTCGTGTTCGACAACAAAGGGACCGTGACGATCAACATGTCGGCGCAGGCGCAGGTGCCGGTCACCTTCATGCAGACGCTTGGCTTCAAGGTGCTGAACGTCAGTGCATCTTCGCAGGCGATCCGCAAGACGCTCGATATGGCGTTTGTGATTGATACGACTTCGTCGATGAGCGATTCCGTGACGCAAAAAGCCGTGCGCGCTGGTGCGGCAAATTTTCTCAACAATTTCGATGTCACGAACGACCGCGTGGCGTTAATGCACTTCGCAGCCGGCACGGTGGTCGACGTACCGTTCAAGAATAGCAACGTCCGTGGATTCGACCGTACGACTATGACGACGGACATAAACAACTACACGTTCAACGGAAACACAAACTCTTCGGAAGCTATGTGGAATGCAAGATGGCAGTTGAACCATGTCATCACGCAGCCATCCAGTCAGCGCGTTATTGTGTTTTTTTCGGATGGTGCGCCGAACAGTTTTTCATCGAATTTCCCGATGACGAGTGCGGCATCGTCGTGTGCTAAGCCCCTTGGAACGCTCATGACGGGCGACGCTCCGCCGCAGAACGGGAAGTCAGTGCAAAGCAATCCAGGCGGATTGGACAGTATGAGCGCCCAGGCGCAGGCGCTGTCTGGGTCGTGTTATTCGAGCACAGCCGCGAACATCGACCATTTGCCGGACATGTATAACGCGCACGCCGCGTCGGAGCCCCTCGTTACGTTTCCGATCGTTACGGGCACTCCGCGCGTCGTGACCAAAGACATGAACGGCGCCAGCTACCAAACCCGATACATAAACGTCAATCGGGCTTCGCGCAATCTGCTCGAAGCGATGGCTGCGCAAGCACGCGCTGAAGGCATCTTTGTGTTCGCACTCGGATATGGTCCGTACCTGACAGGAGGCACCGGGTGGGATAATGAGCCCGGCGAAGATGTTCTGAAATGCATAGCAAACGTGCCGGATGCTTTGCCTCGATGCTACAACCCGAAACAACCCGTCGGCGTCTATTGTTACGCTGCGACTCCGGCGGACCTTGCACCGTGCTATTCGCAGCTAGCATCGCAGATCCTCCGCATTTCACAGTGAGCGCCCCATGCAACTTTTGCCCATGTTTGCATCTAGCCCATTTTCTGAACTGCTGCACCACGCGACCCATTGGCTGGGCGGCTACGCGCTCGCACTGCTGATGATGGCGGGCGGTGGGGCACTGGAGCGCCGCTGGCCGGCCGAGCTATTGCAATCGCGCGCCGGGATGCGCTTTAACGTCGTCTACGCGGCGCTGTATATGGCGTTCGCGGAAGCAATGCGGCCACTCCTGGCGGTGATCAGCGTCGCGCTTGTCAATGCGTTCGGCGGTGGCTGGGTCGTGTTGGCCTCGCGAGGGTGGGGCGCGTTGGCTTCTATCGTAATCGTGCTATTGACGTTCGACTTGCTGGAGTATGCGTTTCACCGCTTGCAGCATGCATGGCCCGTGTTGTGGAAGTTGCATTCGCTACATCACAGTGCCGACGAGTTCAATGTCACGGTGACGTTCCGGCATCACTGGTTCGAGGTGCTCATCAAGGGTTGCCTGCTTTATCCAGTAGTTGGCGTGCTGTTCAAGGTCGAACCATGGATTGTCGGCGTGACCGCGATCATTTTCATGTTCGGCAATTACTTCGCGCATATGAACCTGCGCATCGACCTGGGCCGCTTCACGACGTGGGTCAACAATCCGCAATACCACCGGCTGCATCACTCGAACCGCACCGAGCATTTCGACCACAACTTCACACAACTGCTGCCGCTGTGGGACCATTTGTTCGGCACGCTCTGGGTGCCCTCGAAGCACGAATGGCCGGCCACTGGTCTGGACGACGGCGCGCAACCGCGTTCGCTGCTGGGTGCGCTGAGCTGGCCGCTGCAAACGCCTGCCCGGAGTGTTCTACCCCCCCCTCACACCCACTCCACGCACCGCCTTGCCACCCGTCAAACAAACAACCATAGCAGCCACGACGAGCACGCATAGCGCCACGCGCAAGCCGAGCAAACCCGCGCCGAGTCCAATCAGCGGTGGCCCGACCAGGAAGCCCGCATAACCCGCCGTGGCCGCCATCGAAACACCAATAGCCGGTGTAACGGTCGAGCGGCCCGCCGCACTGAAAATCACCGGGACGATATTCGCGAGGCCGACGCCGACCATGGCGAAGCCCACGCATGCCGTGAACACAGTCGGCAGGCTCGACACCAGCGCGAGCCCCGCCACCGCCAGAAGACCGCCGAAGCTGATCACCTTGCTCGAACCGAAACGGCGCACGGAGACGTCGCCCACGAAGCGGCAGGCGGCCATCGAGAACGCAAACGCGGAATAACCCACCGCGGCGACGCTGGCTTCTTCATTCAAGGCGGAGCGCAAGTACACCGCGCTCCAGTCGGCCACTGCGCCTTCCACCATCATGCAAAGGAACGCGAGCAGCGCAAGTTTCATCACTGCAGCGTTGGGCAGCGCAAATCCACTCGAGGACGCGGCCGCCCTCGGGCCGAGATCGCGCAACGCGAGCATCGCAGCGGCGAAAACGAGGACGGCGATGAACACATCCGGCAGCAAGAGACCGCCGGTCACGCCGACGCCGCTTTTCTGGAGCATGCCGCCCATCGCCGCGCCAAGCAGGCCGCCCGCACTCCACGCCGCATGAAACGAGGACATGATGGGCGACTTCCACTGCGTTTCTATCGTGCTGGCATGGCCGTTCATCGAGACGTCGAGCGCGCCGTTCGCCGCACCGAGTGCGAGGAGCAGAATGCACAGCGTCACCAGGTTCGGCGCGAGGGCGGGGAGCGGCAGCGCCACGACAAATGCCGCGCCGAGCAGCGCGGTGGCCCGGCCGCTGCCGAAGCGCGGCGCCAACTGCCCGGCCAATGGCATCGCGACGATAGCCCCCAGCGCAAAGGCGAACAACGCGATGCCCAACGATGTGTCGCTGAGTGACAGGCTTTCCTTGATGCGCGGCACTTCGACAGCCCAGGCGCCGATCCCGAATCCGTTGGCGAGAAATACGCCAAGGGTGGCCACACGTTCCTTGAACGGCTTCACGAGCGGCGTGCTGACCGGATTGGCGAGTGCTTTCATGAGCGCGCCACCATGACGTTGTCGCAAACCGATTCGAGTTGGGCGCGCCGCTCGGCTGTCACATCCGCTTCGACGAATAAATAGTCCACGTAGCGCGCCGGTGCAACGGAAAACGGCGCGGCGGTCATCAATTTTTCCGACGTCATGGCGATGGCGACCCGGCTGCTTGTTTTTACCATTGCACGTTTGAGTTCGGCTTCTTCGGCGTCGAACGCGGCGACGCCTTCGTCTGGATCGAACGCGCACGCACCCAGAAAGCAAAGATCGGCCTTGATCTGCTGGATCTGCAGCAAGGCTGTCGCTCCCGTTGAGCCGGCTGCGTGCTGTGCGATGCGCCCGCCGATGAGAATGATGTCGAACCCCGGCCGGTTCAGGAGGCGCGCGCAAGCCTCAGGGGAGTTCGTCACGACGGTCAGATCCGCGTGGTCCGGGAGCGCGGCGGCAATCGCGACGTTGGTTGATCCGGTGTCCAGCAAAATGACCTGACTGGGCCGGACGATGGACGCCGCGGCGACGGCGAGACAGGCCTTGCGATCCAGGGCTTCGTGCATGCGGACCGACGCGTCTACGCCGGCAGGCGAGATCAGCAGGGCGCCGCCATACACGCGCTTGCAATGGCCCTGATCGGCCAGTTCGCGCAAGTGACGGCGCACTGTGTGTTCGGATGTCTGGAGTTCGGTAGCGAGTTCGGATGCGAGGACGCGGCCCTGCGCCCGTAACCGTTCCAGAATCAGCCGCGCCCGTTCGTCGGGCAGCAGCCCTTCCATTGCGTCCTGCCGCGTCCGTTGCATGACTTCACCTTGCTCGATTTCGAAACGATCACAATCGAGCAAAATGTATCGTAAACGAGCGTGGTGTGCAATAACGGGAAAAAGTGGCAGACCGAGAGCCGTCGGGGGCAGGACGAAACCACGTGGCGTGGCTACGCGGGTTATCGACCCAATCAGACATTCATCTGACGCTACGTTATCGACAGATCGTTAAGGCACCGGCGGGAGCGCAGGTTAGGCGAGCTGGACGCCTGTAATCGCCGAGGCCGCAATCCACGCGCGCCATTGCGACGTGAAATTGAATTCGGCATCGATTGCAAATGCCGAATCGAGCGCGTCATTGAGCGTCGCTCCACGTTGTAACGCATCGAAAGCCGCATGTGCGGCGGCGCAT
This sequence comes from Paraburkholderia caffeinilytica, assembly GCF_046030355.1. Lineage (GTDB taxonomy): Bacteria > Pseudomonadota > Gammaproteobacteria > Burkholderiales > Burkholderiaceae > Paraburkholderia > Paraburkholderia caffeinilytica_B. The sequence goes on along the minus strand of NZ_JAQQCQ010000003.1, from coordinate 70,902 downwards.
TGAATGAGTATCTGCGGTTGCCAATGGGGTCGCACGACCAGTGCATAGGTCGGTGACTCGATATCTGCCGGAAAAGAGCCGCCCGGCTGATGTGCAATCCAGATTCCGGCGATCGCATAGGGGGAAGAGATGAGCGCGCAGGCGGGATGCACGGTCAGTTTCGCTTCGAGCAGATCTTCGGGGCGGATGGCGGCCCATTCCGCTTGCGTAAGGCCCTTCGCGTCCGCTGCAAAGTAGGCCAGATGCAGCGACCACTCGAGACGCGCGAGATCGGCAAAATAGCGGAAACGCGGGGTCCGTTCATAGGTTTCGATGAAATCCGGTAGCGCTGCGCCGAAGTGATTGAGGTCGCCGCTCTGCGACGGATGCGCTTGCGCGTAAGCCACTGACAGCGCATCGAACCAGGCGTCGCCGACTAGTGCGAGTAAGACGGGATAGGCGCTCGCGAGTGCAGTTCGCCGATTGGCGCGAATGCTGCTCCGATAGAGGTCGACGCGCTGACGCAGATTGTCTGTGAGTTCGGTGGCGGTGCTATTGTCGTTGCCATTGCCATTGCCATTGCCATTGCCATTGCCATTGCCATTGCCATTGCCATTGCCATTGCCATTGCCATTGCCAACGACGTCGACGTTGACACTGTCCTTGTCGTCGGCGGTACCACTGCCACTGCCCTTGCCGGTGAGGCAGGCTGTTTGTCCATCGGCATATACCGCCCTGTCGGCGCGAGCTTGCGCGTGACCGACTTCGCGCGCCGTGTGTTGCAGTCGCGAAAGCACAGGCCGCTGTTCGCTCTCCAGCGATTCGGCAAACATGCGCTGCAGTGACTCAAGCGGCGTGCGCATCGCCAGCGTCGTATTGAATCGCGGGATTGAGAGCCGATCGTCCGGCGTGCGCGGTTTTCTGAACATCACGGGCGCGGCCGGCTTCATCGAGCATGACGCTTAAAGCCGGTATATCGGTATCCCACTCGATCAACGTCGGTATCGTACCGAACCGCTGTAGCGCGTATTCATAGAGCGCCCAGACTTCGTTGGCGACCCGTGAGCCGTGATCGTCGATGACGGCGACGTCCGTCACGCGATGACCTGCAAGATGAATCTCGCCAATCGTGCCGATCGCCAGCGCGTTCATGGCCGCGACCGCGTCCTCGCCATGATTGCATTGGTTCACATACAGGTTGTTCACGTCGAGTAATACGCCGCAACCCGTGCGTGACGCGAGTTCGGCGAGGAATGCTGCCTCGCTGTACTGATCGTCGCGGAATCGAACGTAGGTGGAGACGTTTTCCAGCAGAACCGGCCGGCCCAGCGCGTCCTGCAATTCGCTGACACGCGCAGAGATCAGCGCGAGCGCCGCCTGGGTCAAGGGCATCGGCAAAAGATCGTTCAGATGGCCGGCTGAGGTCGCGCCCCAGCAAAGATGTTCGGAGACGACAGCCGGCTCGATCCGCTCGATCAGGCGTTTGAGCTTCGCAACGTGGGCGAAGTCGAGAGGGTTGGTCGAGCCAAGGCCGAGACCGACCCCATGCAAACTGACGGGCAGGTCGCGCCGCACGGTGTCGAGCACGTGCAGGTCGAAGCCACCGTCGCCGAAATAATTTTCACTGTGTACTTCGACCCAGTCGAGCGGGGGCGTCGCGCTGAGGAAGTCGCGGTAGTGAGCGTGACGCAACCCGATACCGATGCCGGGCGGCGCGCCGGCAGAGGTGGCGAAGGGAGGCATCAAAGACCTCGAACAGCACGGGAACGCAGTGCCGGCATCAGGAATGCTGTTCGTCGAACTTGCCGCCCATTTTCGTACAGGTGCCTTTCGGCACGGTCTTGAAGTCGCCTTTGTCGTTATCGACCTTGGCCTCACCGGCGCAGCTATGCACACCGGTCTTGCTCGCGCAGTCGTTCTGACCGGCCTTGGCGATGCCAAAACACTGGACCTTCTCGTCTGCATGCGCTGCGCCGATGCTAGTGGCCGCGAGTCCTGCGAGTGCCGCGGCGATCAATGCCGGCCGGCTAAGTTTCGAGTTCAATTTGCTTCTCCTGAGTAAGCGGCGATGGATTTCCGCACCACGTCGACCTTCGCTCCGCCATGGGTTGCCTCGGGTCGATGCGGTGCGCTGATGCGCAGCGCCAAGGCTATCTGTAAGCCGATTTTAAGCTTGTGGCATTGCCTGTCCAGTATGTTACTGGCTCATCGTACCCGCGCTTCTCACGGCACAGTTGGCCGTGATCTTTTCGCCGTCGCTGAACGAGAATGTCAGCGGGATCGTCGTGCCGATCTTGAGCGGTTGCTTCGGATGCTCCAGCATCACGTGATAGTTGCCCGGTGCAAAGACGAGTGAGCCGTGCGCGGGCACCGCAACCTGATCGACCATCGCCATGGAAGATGTACTGCCCTGGCTTTGCGTCTGATGCAGCATAGCCATGCCGAAGGCTGCAGTGCTGATGCCGACGAGATTGACCGGTTGATCACCCGCATTACTGGCCTTGAAATACCCGCCCGACGGCAGATCACCCGGCAACGCGCGAATCCAGCAGTCCGATACGCTCGCGGTTGCCGCGGCACCCGCGAACGCCTGAACGGATGAACCGCACAGCAAAGCGGCGAATAGAAGTCTGCGTGATGTCTTCATGATATATCCCTTGGTTTTAACGGCGGAAATGAAGCGTTAAGCGGATTGCCGCGTGGCGCGGCCAAAAATCGTGCGATCGGCTAGCCATACCGCGAGCAGCGTGGCGCCCATCAATGGGAAGACGATGCCGAGCAGAACGAGGCCGGTTTTCCAGCCACGCATCGGCGGCGCGGCGCGCTCGCGCGACGGTGCGCCGAGCGAGCGCTGCGGGCGCCGCTTCCACCACATCACGCAGCCGGTCACGGCCATCCCCGCAAGCCCGAGTGAAATCGCGGCGCAGAGAATCTGATTGGCGACGCCGAAATAGCGGCCCATGTGCAGCGACGTGCCGTATGAGACGGCCTTCGATACCGCGCCGTAGTCGTCGTACCGGATGTCTTTCAGAACCGTGCCGCTGTATTGGTCGATGTACAGCGTGCGCTCGTTTTTCGGGTCGTCGGGAAAGTACGAGACGGTGTAGACGCCGGTGGCAGACGTGGGTAACACGATGTCGTAGCCGCTCTGGACGCCGAGCGATGCGACGAGGGCGACGATGCGTCCGAGCGGTAGCGCTTGCGCCGCGGGTGCATCGGCGGATTGCGGCACCGGCATGTTGCCGACGGCCCATGGCGTGAGTGGCAATGGCAGATCGTCCATCACCATGCCCGGCATCGAGTCTATGTTCGCCTGGTGCGCGCCGTGTTCAGCGTTTGGTCTATCTGCACCGTGGGCCGATTGCGTTTCGGCGCCTGTGTCGGCAGTGCCCGCCTGCTTGTCAGCGCGCGCGCCTGGCAGGGCAGAGCGCAACGGCAGGCCGCCCCACGCGCCCGGCGGCGCGCCAAGATCAGCGGCGGTCGCGAGTGCCTTGAACTGCTTACCCCACGAGCCTGTCCACGGCAGACCGCTCAGCACGAATAGGAGCGCGCCGAGCGCGAGCCAGATGCCCATCACGGCGTGAAGATTTTTCCAAAGCGCGCGTCCTTGCAGCGAAAAACGCGGCACCAGCGCCGCACGTGCGGTAGTTTTCTCGCGTGGCCACCAGAGCGCGATGCCGGTGCCGATCATCACCAGCGTCCAGCACGCGGCCAGTTCCATCAGTAATTCGCCCGGTTTGCCGAGCAGCAGCTTGCGGTGAAGCATGCGGTCCACCTGCATGAAGCGGCGCTCGACGCTCAGCGTGCCCAGTACTTCGCCGCTATATGGGTTCAGATAGACGCTCTGCTTTTCGCCGTTGGCGAGGCGAAAGATAAACTCGGTGCTGCGGTTCGGGGCGTTCGCGATAGGCGCCGTCAACGCGCGCGCATCGGCCGGCATCGCTGCACGGGCTTTGGCAAGCAATGCGTCTTCCGGCAGCCGTGGCGTGGCTTGCGGTTCGACAATCAGGCGGTGCGGGTAAAGCAGCGGCTCGATTTGCGGCTGGAAGCAATACAGCGTGCCGGTGATCGCAAGCACCACCAGAAACGGCATCACAAAGAGACCCGCGTAAAAGTGCCAGCGCCAGAGCGTCCGGTAGCCGGCGTTGGCCGTGCCTGTTGCCGAGGTCGTGCGTTGGGCAGTCGTGGTGGACATTCAATCCTCCTGAAGCAGATTGTGGGTCGATCGGTTTGCGCCGCGAGGCATGGGCTGAATTTGCAATTCGCGAGCACGTCGAGTGCTTCGAGCATTTCGAGTACCGGGCGCGTGCAAATAGCGCATGCCGATCGCGTGTTCACATGCGCAACTTCGCTTCGACATAGAACGTGCGGCCCGGGTACGGGTGGTAGACGAAATAGCGCGCGTCGAACAGGTTGTCCACGCCGATGCCGATTTCACTCAGCCTGGTCGGCTTGAACGTGAATTTCGCGTCCGCCACCGTGTACGAACTGGTGCCGCCGAAAACATCGGGATTCGTGTCGGTATTGGTGAGCGTGTTGTATTGGCGGCCGGAGTAGCGCGCGGCGAGCGTGAACGCCGCGCGTTCGTCGATGTGATACGTCGCGGCGAGATTCACGCGCCACAGCGGAATCCGATAGAAGTATTTGCCGACACTCGCAGGATTCTGCGCATTCGCGATGATCTTCGACTGTGTGTACGCCACACTCGCCAGCAGATCCAGGCCGCGTACGAATACATCCTCTCCCGAGTAGCTCGTTTCGACGCCACGCGAGCGCACCTTGCCGATGTTCTGGAAATTCGTCACGTTCGGAATCACGGTCGTATCGGTCTGACTGAAGATCGTGTTCTTCACGTCGTCCTGGAACAGCGAGAAGCGGAACACGCCATTCCAGTGCGCCCATTCGGCGGTCAGCTCTTTCGAGAGATCGTCTTCGGGTTTCAGATTCGGATTGTTGTTGATGATCGACGAGCCGTTGATTTGCCCCTGGAACATCTCGCCCACCGTGGGAAACCGATAGGCGCGGCCGATGGAAGCGCGCAAGCTCAGATCGTCGGTGACATCGAACGACAATGAGGCTTTCGGCGAGACATGATGCTGGTTCGCATCGCTGTACGGCAGGGTGTTGCCGGGCAGCGCCTGCGAGCCTCCATAGGCTTGCCAGTCTTCGTACCGCACGCCATACACCAGTTTCCAGCGCGGCAGAAAGCGCCAGGCATCCTGTGCGTACAGCGCCTGAGTCTGCGTCTTGCCGGCGAACGCATTGGCGAACGACGTGGCCGCGCCGTCGCGCCAGTTCAGCGTGTTGTAACTCTGGTTGTCGAGGAAGTAGTTGTCGTAGTGATAGCCGAAACTCAGCGCGTGATTCGTCCACCCCGCTTGCGGCGTGACGGGAGTGTAAGTAGTACGCAGATCGAGTGTTTTCCAGCCGGTGCCGTCGCCGAAGATCACCGTGCCGGGGCCGTTGCCCGGCGCACCGGAATTGGCGGTGCGCGCCACGCTATTGCCGACGTCGTAGTAAGAAGCGGTGGCTTCGCCGTTCCAGCCGGTGGCGTTGCGGGTCTTCAGCGTGAGCCCGTATAGCCAGTTCTCGCTGTGGCCGAGACTCGGGGCGAGCGCGGCAGCCGGAATCGTGTACTCGTAGCCGCCGATCGCAACCTTGCCGCTGTATACCGGGTTGCCATTCGCGTCGCGCAGGAAACTCGATGTCTCGCTGTTGTAGGTCTGGTGCCAGTAGCCGAGCGTAAAGGCGGCCTGCAGTGTCGGCGTGAAGTCGTACTGCATCTTCAGCTTGAACTGGTCCTGCACCGTGTGTTCGATCCCTTCACCGTTCACGCCGAGCACCGCGGTCGGCGTGTTGGTCTGGTTGTTGTAGAAGTACGCGCCGGTAACGGGCGTGTCACCGGCTTTCGCCGGCGTACCCGACTTGGCCAGCGTGGCGAATTGCAGCGGCTGGCTCGTGTTCTCCAGGTGATTCACGCCTAGAAAATACGAGAATTTCCCGATCCGGTCGCCGATCGACGCGCTCGCTTCGCTGCCATTGAAGTTCTGATTCACACCGAACAGGCTGAAATGCTGCGTGAAGGCTTTGACGTCCGCGTCGGCTTCAAACTTCTTCGGCATGCGCGTGCTGATGAGCACGGTGGCGCCGAGCGAATTGCCCGGATAGAGCGCTGAAAACGGGCCGTAGATCACGTCGACCTGCTGGATCTCGTCGGGAAACACCATCGACCAGCGCGGCGGAAACGAATAACTGTTACCGAGCAGATTGCTGAGCAGCAGGCCGTCCGCGTAGACGAGACCGCGTGCGCTCTGTGTATTGCTGGTGCCGCGTACGGCGATGATCGAATTCAGATCGCCGATAAAGCGCTTGCGCACGGCAAGGTTCGGCATGTACTTCAACACGTCTTCGGTGTTGACGACGTTCCAGTTGTCGAACTGTTCGCGCGTCACCGTTTCGACCGAGGCCGGCAGGTTAGGATCGACGGCGCGCGGGTTGGCAACGGCATTGGCACTGGCCGTGACGCTTACGATAGGCAGCGTGGCGTCGGCGGGTGCGCTCTCCGCGTGAGCCGGGGAGGCGATGAATGCCGGTACGAATGCTGGAACCAGCGCGGAAAAATACGTTGAGAAATATGACAGCGGCGACAGCGCCGGCAGCGGCCGCCGGCCGGATGGAATGCGCCGGGCGCCGCGGCGGGCGCAAAAGCGCAGCCCTCGCAAAGCGAAGTTGAGCATGAACGTTTCCTTGATGCATTGAACAGGCGATCGCGCGCGCCCTCAACGGGTGCGGCAAGACGCGCGATCAGGAACAACAGCGATCAGGAAACGGCGGGCGGGCCTCTTGGGCGTCCGGACGGGAACGCGCCGAGCGGCGTGAAGCGGGTGGAGAGGGCGGGCGGCACAGTGCCGGCAAGCGCGAGCGCGGGCGGCGGTTCGACGGCCGCGACACTCGGCATGGCGACGTGATGCTGGAGCAGATGGCAGTAGCCGCATGCGCCGAACGCGTCGTCATGGCTGAGATGGACGGGCGCCGGGTTGGCCTGCGTGGCGTGGCTCACCAGGCTCTGATTGGCCGGCTGCAGCGCCGAACAGAGCGCCGCGAAGGGCTCGTTCGCGCGGTTCGACACCAGCAACTGACTCACGACCGGCGCGAACACGACAAGCCACATGGCGATCAGGCCAAGCCATGCGGTCATGCGGTTACGGGCGTGTGGAGTCATGGTGATGAACGTAAAGACGCGGGCGATTCTAGCATTGCGGCGCGGTCTTTTCTCGTGTGATTCCGTTTATAGCGTCGGATTAGAAGGCCGAAACCGGCTCATTTCGGGGCGTTACAGCTTGCCTGTTTCCCTTAAGCTGCGTGGTAAATGTTCCGCTTTCCCTGTTGTCGCCTCGACGCCCTGCGCGGATGCGCGGATACGTAAAACGCCGGACAGGGCGCGCAAAACACGATTGACGGCCCGACCGCCGCCATAACCCGTTACCACGACTCATGATCGCCACGCAGACGCGCGCATCCTCGATAGCCGACATTAATCGTCAGGCGGCCTTGCTTTGCAAAAACGGGCAATTCGCCGATGCCTGGTTATTGGTGAAGCCGATCCTCGAACCGAGCGCCGAGGTGTCGGAAGATGCGCGGGCCGACGCGCTGAATATTGCGGGAGCCTGTTCGTACGGGCTGGGCCGCCTGTCGGATGCGGAAGCTTATTGGCGCCAGTGTCTGCGCACAAAGCCCGGCTATGCCGAGGTGTACAGCAGTCTTGGCGTGCTGCTCAAATCGCTCGGCCGCCTGTCGGCGGCCAAGGCGGTCTATCGGCAACTGGTCGCGCTGCGCCCCGGTCAGGCCGACGCGCACAACCATCTCGGCGCCGTGCTCTATGGGATGGGATACAAGGACGAGGCGGAGGCGTCATATCGCCGGGCGGTCGAGATCAATCCCGGCTACGCGGAGGCGCACTACAACCGGGCCATCGTATTGCACGAGCTGCGCCGCCTGCATGAAGCGGAAGCGGCCTATCGCCAGGCGCTGATCGGGTTGCCCGATCATGCCGAGGCGCATAACAACCTCGGCAACGTATTCATGGAACTCGGCCGCGTTGCCGAGGCGGACGCCGCGTACCGGCAGGCGTTGACCATCAAGCCTCAATATCCCGAGGCGCTCAATAACCTCGGCAGTGTGCTGAAGGCGGCGTACCGCCTGCCCGAGGCCGAACTGGCGTGCCGGCTCGCGCTGGCCATCCGCCCGGATTACGCCCAGGCGCACCTCAACCTCGGCGCGGTGCTGGCGGATCTCAAGCGTTTGCCCGAGGCGGAGGCGGCGTACCGGGAGGCCCTCGCGCATCGCCCGGACTATGCCGAGGCGCACTACAACCTCGGCCTCGCGCTATCCGGCATGGAGCGTTTGCCCGAGGCCGAAATGGCTTACCGCGAGGCGATTCGCTTTCGGCCCGACATCGTTCACGCGCACAACAACCTGGGCTGCGTGCTGCGTCTGCTCGATCGTCTGCCTGAAGCGGTCGAGGCCTTCGCCCATGCGCTCGCGCTCCGTCCCGACCTGGCGGAGGCTCACTACAACGTCGGAGCCGCGTTGGCGCAGCTCAAGCGCTTGCCGGAAGCCGAAGCCGCGTACCTTCGGGCGCTCGCTCTGCGCCCCGATTACGGCGACGCCAGGTTCGGCCTGGCCGTGCTGGTGCTCAGCGTGGGCCGCTTCGACGAGGGCTGGCGATTGTACGAATGCCGCTACGAACAGCCGGATTTCATGCATTACAAGACGCGTTCCATGTTGAGCTGTCCGCAGTGGCAAGGCGAGACGCTCGCCGGCAAATCCTTGCTGGTCTGGCAGGAGGACGGGCTTGGCGATATGGTTCAATTCAGCCGCTATTTCGCGTTGCTCAAGGCGCAAGGGGCTGTGCATATCGCCTTTGCTTGCGCGCCCGCCTTGCACCGGCTGATGGCTTCGGTGGACGGCGTCGACGCCGTGCTCGATCACGATACGGCACTGGCCCGTGTCGCCGCATCCACCTACGACTGCTGGACGAGCCTGCTGAGCGCGCCGCTGCATTTGCGTACGACGGTGGACACGATTCCGCGCGCGGTTCGTTTCACGGCCGAGCCGTCGCTCGTCGAAAAGTGGCGGCCGATGCTCGAGACGATGCCGCCCGGTCACAAAATCGGGCTGGTGTGGAAGGGCAATGCGAAACACCATAACGATGCGAACCGGTCGATCCCCACGCTGGCCACGCTCGCACCCCTCTGGAGCGTGCCGGGTCTGAGCTTCGTGAGCCTGCAAAAAGGCCAGGGTGAGGATGAGGCGCACAACCCGCCCGACGGTCAGCCGCTGCTTGCGCTCGGCACGGCGGTGAACGATTTCGCGGACAGCGCCGCGATCATCGAGCAACTCGATCTGCTGATTTGCGTGGACACGTCCATGGCGCATCTGGCCGCTTCGCTGGGCAAACCGTGCTGGGTGATGCTGCCGGAGAAGGACGTCGACTGGCGCTGGATGCATGAGCGCGACGATTCGCCGTGGTATCCGCACACGCTGCGGCTATTTCGCCGGGCGGTGGGCGAAGACTGGTCCGCGACGGTCGAGAGGGTGAGGCAGGCGTGTGTGGAGCGATTCTCTACTGAGCGCGCTAGTGCACTTCGCATGTCTCCGGAGTCCCTCACCTGACCCGTTGCCCACGCTTGCGACCCGCTTGCGCTGAAGCGTGGAACCGGCTCTCGGTCGTCTCGATCGCGTGGCCGAGGAACTGCAGGAACATGCTCATCGCGACCGTCGTCGTCAGACCGGCGCGTTGATACAGGCAACTGAACGACTTCGCGCCGGCATCGGCGAGCGGCGTCCACGCGAGCTTGCGCTGCGTTACGTCCTCCGCCACATTCTCCGCAATCAGGAAGCCGATGCCCACACCGTCCGCCACGAGTCGGCGCACCATCGACACCGAACTCGTTTCCACCAGCGGACGTGCCTTGCGCTGCTCGCGGTGGTCGATCTGATCCACCATGGCCCGCAACTCCGTATCCGGTGTCATGAGGATGAGCGGATAGTCGAGACAGTCGCGCAGCCGCGGCCGCTTGCCGAGTTTCGTCAGCGGATGCGCAGGCGGCGTAACAAGCCCAAGGTGCTGCGAGAAAGCGCGCACTTCCACGACGCCGGGCGGTGGCTTGCGGCGCAGGCCATAGCCGATGTCGGCCTCACCCGTCTCCACCCATTTGAGGATGCTTTCGCCGTTGCCCGAGCGCACGCTGTAAGTCACGCCCGGATAGCTTTTCATGGCCGCCTGAATGGCGTCGGGCACCAGTTGCTCGGCGGACGAAGGCGACACCGCGAGGTTGATATGCCCACGGCGCAGCGAGCGCAGGTCTTCCACCTGAGTCATCGCGTTATCGAAATCGCGTTGTCCGCGCCGCACGGCGGCAATGATGATCTCGCCAGCCGTGGTCAGTTGCATGCCGCGCGGCAGACGGTCGAAGAGCGGCGAGCCGACTTGCTCCTCTAGGTTGAGGATTTGCTGATGCACGGCGGCCGCGGTCAGGTGCAGCGATTCGGCCGCTTTGCGGATCGAACCGCGCCTGACTACCTCGTCGAAACAACGGAATGTCTGCGATATTGGACGCATAAATCGACCGTATAGTTTTTCCATACGGGCCGTAAAGAATAATCAGGTTTTATTGACAGACTGGATAGCCTAGATTTCGCTTCATCATCTTAACGGAGCGGACCGTGACTACGACAGTCGATCAAATTACCCAGCGGCGCCGCGGCGTCGGCCTCATTGCTCACGACCCCAAGGCTTCAGCCGGCGGCTATACGCTGATTGCGCCGCAAACGGCGAACGGTCACGTCTATCTCATCGATATCGATGGCACGATCGTCCACGAATGGAAGATGCCGGTGCGGGCCGGGCGCCACGCTGTGATTCTTCCTAACGGCAATCTCGGCTACAACGGCAACCACGCCAGATCGGAAAATCGCTACGCTTCCTGGTCGATGTGGCATGGCGGTGATTTCTCCGAAGTCACGCCTGAGGGCGAGGTGGTCTGGCATTACGAGGATCCTGCGCATCACCATGACGCGCAGTGGCTTGCTAACGGCAATCTGCTTTACGCCGCCTGCGCGCCGGTGCCGGCGGGGTTTGCCGAACGTGTGCCCGGTGGTACGGCGCATGGTCCCGACGAAGTCATGTATGCCGACGTGATCCGCGAAGTGAATCGCGCGGGCGAGTTGGTGTGGGAATGGAAAGCATGGGAGCACCTCGAACCCGAGGACTTTCCGATCGCGCCCGGCTTTGGCCGGTATCACTGGCCGCTCGTGAACGGGCTCGGCGTGAACGCGAAGGGTGACGTGCTGATGAGCTTGCGCACCACGTCGGGCATCATCGCCGTCGATCGCCAGACCGGTGGCGTCACGATGCACATTCCGCCGAGCGTGGTGTCGCACCAGCATGCCCCCGTAGCGCTCGCCAACGGCAACATTCTCACGTTCGACAACGGCAATTTCCGCACCGGCGCGCATGTGGCTTTCTCTCGCGTGCTCGAGATCGATCCGTCGAATAACGCGGTGGTGTGGTCGTACGCGGACGACATGGTGAATGCCTTCTACAGCGCTTTCATGGGCAACGCGCAGCGGCTCGCGAATGGCAACACGCACATCACCGAGTCGGCCACGGGACGCCTCTTCGAAGTGACGCCCGCGGGCGAGGTGGTGTGGGAATACGTCATTCCCTGGTTCGGCGAGTACCCGGACGAAGCGGCGCGCAAAACCGGCCCCGGCCAGTTGAACAGCGTCTTCCAGACGTTCCGCTACAGCCGCGCGCAATTGCCGTGGCTGCGCGCCTGAACGCCGCGTTTTCGATCCTTCGGGGGTAATGTGAATCCAGACCCAGCCACTCATCGCGTCGACGCGCGCTTGCCCGCGTGGCAACTCGTGCTGTTCGGTTTGCAGCATGTCCTGTCGATGGCGGCGTCGCCCGTCACCGCAGTTTTTCTGGTGTCGAGAATGTTGTCGCTTTCATCGGACATGACCGTGCAATTGATCGGCGCGACTTTCTTTGCCTGCGGCGCCGGCACGCTGCTGCAATCGCTCGGGGCGGGGTCGATCGGGGCACGGCTGCCCTTCGTGATGGTGCCGGGCGGCGCGCCCGCCATGCTGTTCGCTGTGATCGCCACGCAGACGGATCTGCGCACCGCCGCGGGCGCGGCGCTTCTCACCAGCCTGTTCTACTGGCTCGTTTTGCCTGTATTCGCGCGCTGCCTGCGGTTTTTTCCGCGTGTGGTGGTGGGAACGATGCTGCTGCTCGTGTCGGTGAGTCTGATCAAGATCTACGCCGGCATCATCGTCGGTCAACCGGGAACACCGGGTTTCGCGCGGCCGCAGTCGTTGGGTCTGGCTCTGCTCACGATCGTGGCCACGCTGGCCGTGGCGCGCCTGTTCAAAGGCACGGTGGGGCGGCTCGCCGTGCTGATCGGCCTCGCGATCGGCGCCTGCGCCGGCTGGGCAATCGGGCTGATGCCGGCAGGCGGCATGTGGGCCGGTCCGCTTTTCACGCTGCCGGTTTTGCTGCCCTTCGGCATGCCACGTTTCGACGTGCTCGCCGCGCTGCCGATGCTGATTTTCAGCGTCATTTCAATGGCTGAGGCAACCGGACAGACGGTGGCCGTCGGCGAGATCACCGGCAAGAAGATCGACATGCGCCGCGATGTGCCGAGGACCATTCGCGGCGATGCAGTAGCGTCGCTGCTCGGTTCGCTGCTGGGCACCTCGCTCATCATCACGAGCGCGGAGAACATCGGCGTCGTGCAGACCACTGGCGTGCGCTCCCGCTACGTCACTGCAACGGCCGGTGCGATGCTGATGGTCATCGCGCTATTTGCACCGCTCGGACGCTTCGCCTATGCGATTCCCGCGCCGGTGGTGGGCGGCACAGCGCTGATCGTGTTCGCGATGATCGGTGTGATGGGCATCAACCTGCTCGGCAAGGTCGACCTGCATGCGCGCGGCAATCAGTACACGCTCGCCGCCGCACTCGTTGCTGGGCTGATACCGATTCTGGTCCCCAACGTGTATGCATCGTTCCCCGGCTATTTGCAGATCGTGCTGGGCAACGGCATGGCGGCGGGGACACTCACCGCGATCGTTGTCAACGTGGTGTTCGGTGCATGGCACCTCAGGCCTGCGGAGAAGATCCAGGCAACCTGACCCCGGGCTTCAACGCTTACTTTTTAACGTTAGCTTTTAACGTAAGCCCTCGCAGTCTTCCTTCAAACGCTTCAATCCTTTCTCCATGAAAACCCATTTCACTTTCCGCGCGACGGACGTCGCGTGCATGGTCGCGCTCGTCGTTTCCACCGCGGCCAACGCCCAAAGCAGTGTCACGTTGTATGGCAGTCTCGACGCCGGTCTCGGCTATGTGAGCAACCTGCATGGCGCTCATGCCTATCTCGCCGAGCAGGGCACCTTCCAGGCCGACCGCTTCGGCTTTCAGGGCGTCGAAGATATCGGCGCCGGCCGCTCAGTGGTATTCAGGCTCGAAAGCGGTTTCGTCACGACAACCGGCGCATCGGCGAGCAGCAGCACCTTCTTCAATCGTCAGGCCTACGTAGGGATGTCCGATCCGATGTTCGGCACCGTGACGCTCGGCCGGCAGACGGACTGGAATTTCGATTGGCTCGGCTCAGTGTCGACCGGACAGCTGCTCGGCGACTTCTCCGCGTTTCACCCCGGCAATCTCGATGGTCTTGGAAGTACCTTGCCGGTACAACTGTCGAGCACGGTGAAATGGAAAAGCGCGAATTACAGTGGGCTGAATTTCGGCGCGCTCTACGGATTTCCCGGCGCGTCGGCCAGCAACACCAATGGGCGGACCCTCAGTTTCGGCGCGAATTACACGAATGGGCCGCTCAAGCTGGTGGCGGTGTACTCCGAATACCACGACCGTTTGCTGCCGCTCTCCACCGGACTCGGCCTGACGTCGTTCGAAGGGCAGACGCTCGCGCCCGGCGCTACCTTCAACGCGAAGCAGGTGCGCGATATGGGGCTCGGCGGAGCGTACCGCTTCGAGCGCGTGACGCTGCACGCGCTCGCCACGGATGTGCGGATCCAGTCGGACGGCGGCAGCGAACACTTTCGCACGATCGACGGTGGCGTCAACGTGCGTCTGACGCCTGCGGAGGAAATCGCGGCGGGAGCGTGGAGCGCGACATTGGCGGGGCACCGCTGGACGCAATTCACCGCGGCGAATGTGTACTCTCTCTCGAAAGCGACGCAGGTCTACGCGGACTTGATGTTCGAGACCGCAGGCGGCGGGGCGGTGGCGAATACGCTTGGAATCGGCGCAGCGGCGGGCGGCAGACAGACGGTGTTCCTGAGCGGAATACATCATTTGTTCTGATTCGAGCGTGGAGCGGCGCCCATGTCTGCCATTGGCTTCAACATGGTCGGCGGCACCTTCGGATTGCGGCGTCGTGTCAGATAAATAAGCAAGTCTTTGTTTATGACTGCAATGTGGAATATTGCGAAAATTCAATATGCGTTGTAATAAATATTTCGCAATATCTGGGTATAGGGGTTGTCGAAGTTAAGACGGCGGTCCATGAATATAGTATTCATGTATGAATAGGCGGCTTGATGAGATTGAGATGAGTTGATATTGTTATTAAGCGGTTTTTTCAAACATTCCGGGCTTGGCGGGTCAGCTTGTGAGCCATGCGGGGCGGTCGTCAGCGGGATCTGTGATGACGTTTCAGCAGGCGATGAAACAGAAAGTTATTAAGCAGACAAAACAGAATTAAACAGACAAAACGGCTGCTTTGATAAAGCGTACCTCGCATATTGCATTTGAAAATTTTGCGGTTATGATGGCGTCTCCGTGATGCGGTTTCTCGAACGATCGCTCTACGGAGACGGCAGAAATATTTGCCGGGCATGCAAGCCGGAGGGAGTAATTAATGCTTCCCGCGCAGATAGATTAAATCGAGGAGACGATATGTTGAGTCCCCATGAATTCGCTACCTTAATGCTCATCAAGAACGCGCCGGACCCGATTGAACTGGGTCGCGCCGAGCTCGACGCCCTGCTCGAGCGGCAACTCATCTCGCTGGAAAACCTCGCGTCGGGCCGCTCACGTCCTCAGATCACCAGCGAAGGGGATTCCATCCTCAAGGCGGTTGCCCGGATGCGCTAGGCATCGGCGATACCTGCTTCGATTCACCCGCCTTCATTCACCATCACGATTCGTTGCAATCTATCCGCGCGGTGCTTCGCGCGTCTGATCAAAATTTGAGGAATTCAACCATGACTCTATTGAGTCCCGAGCAGGCTGCTGCCGCAAAAACCAACGTCGACGCGTTCTTCGGCGTGACAGGAAAGATCTTTGAAGGGTTTGAAAAGCTGGCCGCTCTGAATCTGCAGGCCGTCAAAGCCACGCTGGCCGAGGCGCAGGAGAACATGGCGAAGGTGTCCGGTGCGAAGGAACCGCAACAGTGGTTCACGCTGCAGGCAGATTTCGCCCGGCCTTACGCGGAAAAATCGCTGTCGTACGGCCGGCAGGTATTCGACATCGCAGCGGCCACGCAGGCTGAAGTCACGCAATTCGCCCAGGCGTACTACGAGCGGTACAACAACCGCGTTCAGGCAATCGTGGAGGAAGCGGTGAAGCGTGCGCCCTCGGGCTCCGAAGCCACGATCGCTGCATGGAATTCCGCCATTGCCGCTACCACGACGCTGTGCGAAACGCTGCAGAAAACGGGGCAACAGGCCGTGAAGATGGCCGAAAGCAATCTCGATGCAGTCATCGCTCCAGCAACGAAGGTAGCGGGAAGCGACGCGGAGCAGACTCCTGCCGCCGCGAGCGCAAAGCGTTAGGCCTGACAGCGGGCAGCAATGCCCGCTGTGAATGCATAGGCAATATATAAAGGATTCCTGATAGGCATGGAATCTCGTGCCCGAACTGAAGATCGTCTCGCTCCAGCGTAGTGACACGACGCCAGCTTTTACGATGACGATTCGATGGCAAAGCTGATTCCGGTCGGCCGGCGCGCGCAATCCGATGAAGTCGCCGCACTCGTGCTGTACCTGTGCTCGCATGAAGCGGGCTTCGTGACCGGCGCCCGCATTGTAATCAATGGGGGACAACGCTTGCCGTGAAGCCGGTCGTTCCGCCATGGAGGTTGCGATGAGTGAAGCAGTGGGAATCGTGATGGGTTCGTTCGTGCTGGCGATGGCGCTCGTGTTCGTCGCCGCTCATTATTACCGGGAGCAGATGCGTCGAAAGCGGCTTAGGCAACTGGACTATTTTCACTACTGGCCGCACTGGAGCAAGGCGCGGGCGGATCGCGCCGATCAACACGCGCGCGGCAGGTGAGGGCGTGCCGGCGGCTCGAACCTATTACATCGCAGGTAATTGGCGAGCCGCACGCACACGCCTAATCTTCGGTCATCGCGCAACTCATCCCGAGCGGCGCATACGATCGAGGACATATCATGTCGACGTTCCAGATTCATACAATTGATTCCGCACCTGAGCAATCCCGGCCGGTGCTGCGGCAACTCCAGCAAAACTTTGGCCTGATCCCCAACATTGCGGGAGCCATGGCTGAATCGCCGGTGTTGATCGGCGGCTTCATCGGTATCTTTCAGAAAGTCCATTCGGGCACGTTGACGGAAGCGCAGATCCAGACCCTGTTGCTGACTAACGCGGTGACGAATGCGTGCTCATGGGCCGTTGCATTTCACACGGCTCTCGCGCTGAAAGAGGGGCTTTCATCCGCCGACGTCGACGCGATTCGCGACGGCCGTGTGCCCGCCGACCACAAGCATGCGGCGCTCTCCACCTTGACGAAAACCGCGATCGAGAAGCGCGGACATCTGAGCGACCGTGACGTGAACCAGTTTATCGAGGCGGGTTTCCGCAAGGACCAGGTGCTCGAGGTTCTCACCGTGCTGGCGGCTTCCACGATTACGAACTACACCGGCAACATCACGAAACCTGCGCTCGAAGCGTCTTTCCAGGAGTATGCCTGGACCGCGTAGGTCTCCTCTCGCGGAGCCGCTCAATAACAGGGACTCAGTAACAGGGAGTAACGAGGAGTATGCTGACCGACGTGTTTAGAACGACCGGTGCCGCCGGACACCCACAGATGCCCCGGCGCCACCGCTCACTCAACCTGCGGAAAAACAGACCGATGAATCCCGCGAATCCCGAAAGGAAGCCGCCGTCGAACGAACTCGGCGCGTTGTTGCGCCACTGGAGAGACATGCGCGGCGTCAGCCAGTTGGACCTGTCGTTCAACGCGGGCGTTTCACAGCGGCACATCAGTTTTGTCGAAAGCGGCCGCAGTGTGCCGAGCCGTCAGATGTTGCTCGACCTCGCTCAGGCGCTCGATATTCCGCTGCGTGAACGTAACACGCTGCTACTGGCAGCGGGCTATGCGCCGATGTATGCCGACGGTGCCTGGAACGCACAGGAAATGCAGAGCGTCACCAAGGCACTGGGGCGCATGTTGCGACAGCATGAACCGTTTCCCGCACTCGTCATGGATCGCTACTGGAACGTGCTGATGACCAATGAATCGGCGCCGCATTTCTTCAATTGTTTTATCGACATGGGCGGGCGCAAGGGGCCGCGCAACATGCTGCATCTGATTTTCGATCCGGACGGCATGCGTCCATTCGTGGCCGACTGGCAAGCGGTGGCGAATAGTCTGATTCAGCGTGTCTATCGCGAGTCGGTCGGACGCGTGGTCGACGAACAGACGCACGCGTTGCTGGCCGCGTTGCGTGCCTATCCGGATGTGCAAACGGACCTGAACGCTGCTTCGAACCCGTTGATAACGGGTGCCGCTGCAGTAGGCATGCCGGTGATCCCCATCGGCTTCGTCAAGGACGGCAAGGTCCTGAACTACTTCTCGATGGTCGCCACCGTGGGCACGCCGCAAACCGTCGCCGCGCAGGAACTGCGTATCGAATGCATGTTCCCTGCGGACGACGAGACCGAAGCACGGCATCTCGAGATGCTCAACGCGGTCCCGCAACAGCCCTGAGGTTTATCAGAACCGGTGCCGCAAGCCAATGCTCACAATAGCCTGCGACTGCGTGTCCGACGAATGGCTGTTGCCCTTGTCGCCGACCGACGCGGTTGCCGCGACCGGATTGCCGAGCGCGTCCAGCGTGACACCGGACGCGTGCTGATAGCCGCCCATCAGATAAACAGTTGAACGCTGCGAGAGGTTGTATTGCGCACCAAGCGTCACGTTGTGATATTGCGCCCGCTCATTCACACCGTCCACTTCGCCGCCGCGCGTGTAGCTATAGCCCGCGAACAGTTGCACGGCCGGCTGGATCGTCCACTGTCCGAACACACCCGCCACGTTGAACGTCGCGTGTCCGTTGAATAACGAATCGGCGCCCGAGCGGTATTGCACGTTGCTGTAGTTCACACCGACGATTGCCGGGCCAAAATTGTATGTAGCGCCCGCGGCGATGATCTGTTGCGATTGCGCACTCGCGTAGCCTTCATTGATCGACGAGTTGAACAGGCCGTCGTCCGTGCCGTTCCATTTGCCGACCGTCGAATCTTTCGACCCGCTCTTGCTGTTATCCGAGCGTTCATAGCCGACGCTCACATGCAGCGGGCCGTTGCCGTACGCGCCGCCCACACTCCACGTGTTCTGCTGCTTGAGGCTGCCAGGTTGCCCGCCGAAACCGTACAACGCGCCGAACGTAAAGCCCGAGTAGTTCGCACTCGTGTACTTGATCGAGTTGTTCACGCGCGCGGTCTGATCGAGATCGTCGATATCACCCGGATGCGCGCCGTAACCGCCGACCATGGCGACCGGTGCAACCGGCGCGACGAAGTCGTTCAGCGACGTGTACTGGCGGCCGAGCGTGACCGTGCCGTATTGCTGGCTGCCGATGCCGACGAACGCCTGACGGCCGAACAGCCCGCCATTCTGACCGGTTTTACCGTTGGTGATGTCGAAGCCGTCTTCGAGCAGGAACAGCGCGTTCCAGCCGCCGCCGAGGTCTTCCTGGCCCTTGATGCCGAAGCGGCTGCCGGAGAGGTTGCCGCTCGTCAGCGCGACGTTCGAGTGTCCCGTGTAAGCGCCCGCGGAACCGGTGCGCTCGTTGCTGCGATAGCTGATGCCCGCATCGACGATGCCGTACAGCGCGACGGAACTCTGCGCGGACGCAAGGCCGGCGAAGGACAACAGCAGGGGAGCAGCAATCAATTGCTTTTTCATCGTTTTATAGCTCGGTTGGATCGTCTATCTCAGGTCGCCTGCATGGCGATCTTTCTTTTTTCCGCCCGCACGCAGTCCGCTCCTGAACCACCGAGCGGACTGTGTGAAGCGGGGGAGGTGGCTTGCGCGACGCTCGCTACGCGCCCTGATGGCGGACGCGTTGCAAGGGCTGGCGCGAGTTAATGGCTTAGTGCAGCACCGGGTGGCATCTCGGGTACAGTCACCTTGACGGTCTTGCGAACCTTGGCGACATCCGCGGCGCTGACCGTCGAACCGGTATTGCCCCAGCTATTGCGCACGAAGTTCGTGACGTCCGCGACTTCCTGATCGTTCAGGCGCCAGCCGAAGGCCGGCATCGTGAACGAGGACGGTGCGGTCTTCGTGCCTTCGAGCGTGTTGCCGGTCAGCAGCACGTGAATCAGCGAGGTCGCGTCCTTACCCTGCACGACAGGATTGCCGCCCAGTGCCGGGAAAACGCGTGTGTAGCCGCGGCCGTCGCTGCGGTGGCAGGCGGTGCAGTTGTCGCGATACACGGCGGCGCCGGGGGCGGTGGCGTCGCCGGTACGCAGCGCGTGCGCCGCCGTATCGTTGTACACGTACGACGTTTCCTGCGGATCGGTCGAGGGCAGCGTCTTCAGGTAACGCGCGATCGCGGTGAGATCGGCGTCGCTCATGTGCTGCATGCTGTGCTGAACGACGTCCGTCATGCCGCCGAATGCCGCGCTGTGCTGCGTGCGTCCGGTCTTCAGGAACTGCACGAGATCGGCTTCGCTCCACGAACCGATGCCGGTGCGTGGATTGCCGCGCAGGCTCGACGGAACCCAGCCGTCGATCGCCGCGCCGCCCGCGAGAAACGCGGTGCCGTCGAGATCGCTCAGCGCACGTTCCTGCATCGTCACCGCACGCGGTGTGTGACAGGCGCCGCAATGGCCGAGGCCCTGCACGAGATACGCGCCGCGCGCGATGACCGGGTCGGCATAGTGCGTCGAACTGAACGTCGCGGGATCAGGCGCGAACAGATAACGCCAGATGCCGAGCGGCCAGCGCATCGACAGCGGCCAGACGATGTCGACCGCACGGTTTGCCTGGTTCACCGGCGCGACGCCTTGCGTGAAGTACGCAAACAGCGCGTGCATGTCGTCTTCGCTCAAACGCGCATACGACGGGTACGGCATCGCCGGATACAGCGTGTCGCCGTTCGGACGCACGCCTGCACGTACGGCGCGATCGAATTGCGCGAACGTCCAGCTGCCGATGCCGGTGTTGCGATCGGGCGTGATGTTGGTCGAGTAGATGGCGCCGATCGGCGTGTCGAACTTCAGGCCGCCCGCGAAGGGTTTGCCCGATTGCGCCGTGTGACACGCGATACAGTCACCGGCGCGCGCGAGGTATTCACCATGCGCGATCAGGGCCGCGTCGGATTGAGAGGGCGCCGCCGCATGCGCGCCGAACGGCGCGGATAACGCCGCCATCGCCGCCATTGCGCAGAACGACGCCGCGCCCACGCGCCTGAATACCTGACCCAGGCGTTTCATATCGATGTTCTTCTTCATACGCTCACCAGCGGCCCGGGGTTCTTCAGATACTGCTCGCGAATCGCACGCGCCGACCAATAGGCGAGCGCCGCGACGAGACCGGTCGGGTTGTAGCCGATGCCTTGCGGGAACGCTGACGCCCCCATCACGAACACGTTGTGC
Source organism: Paraburkholderia caffeinilytica (assembly GCF_046030355.1). GTDB lineage: Bacteria > Pseudomonadota > Gammaproteobacteria > Burkholderiales > Burkholderiaceae > Paraburkholderia > Paraburkholderia caffeinilytica_B. Next base: position 49,982 of record NZ_JAQQCQ010000003.1, on the reverse strand, counting down.
ACGTCCCAGCTTTGCAGATAACGGTTCAGCACGCTGGTCTTCGGATCGGTGCCCATCACCGCGCCGCCGACCAGGTGAGTGGTCTGATAGCGGCGCGAATCGAAGTGCGCGCCGAATTCGCGCGTATAGACGTTGATCGCCTTCGGCCCCATCTGCTGCGCGATCTTGTGCATCTGCCCGGTCACGTAACGCGCCATCTTGATGTCGTTGTCCTTCCAGTCGAAGGTCATGCGCAACAGCGGCTGGCCGTATGAGTCGCGATAGGTCGGATCGAGGTCGAGGAACACGTCGCGATACGACATGTTGGAGCCGTGTGCATCCATCGAAATCGTGTGCGCGTAGTGGTCTTTCACCGACTTCTTCCAGTCCGCGCCCCAGTTCGGCGTGCCGGCCGGTGTCGCGATGCCGCTGACCGGCTTGGTGCCGGCCTGATTCACCCACAACGGCGAGCCGCCGACGAAGCCGAGCGGACCGTGATCGAAGTTGTCGGCATTGAAGTCGTCGACGGCGACGCCGTTGCCGCCCGCGCCGATGAACGGATTGGTGAAGGTGTCCTTGTCGAAGAAGGCGGTGATCGTCGAGAGGTTCTGATACGCGAAATTGCGGCCGACCACGCCTTCACCCGAGATCGGGTCATACGGCTTGCCGATGCCCGAGAGCAGAAGCAGGTGCACGTTGTGATACTGGAACGCCGCGACGATCACGAGATCGGCGGGCTGAAACACTTCGTTGCCCGCCGGATCGACATACGTCACGCCCTTGGCGCGCTTTTTCGTATCGTCGAGTTCGACGCGCAGCACGTGGCAACGCGAGCGCAGTTCGAAGTTCGGCGACTGCTTCAGCGCCGGCAGAATGTTCAGATTCGGCGAGGCCTTCGAGTACATGTAGCACGCGTAGCCACTGCAGAATCCGCAGAAGTTGCACGGCCCCATCTGCACGCCGTACGGGTTCGTGTACGGACCCGACGTATTCGCCGACGGCAAGCGATACGGATTCAGTCCGAGTTCGCGCGCGGCCTTGCCGAAGCGCTCGGCCGAATACGTGTTCAATTGCGCGGCGAGCGGGAAGTTGTCGCTGCGCGGCGCTTCGAATACGTTGCCGTCGCCGACCACCTTGCCGTTGACCTTATACGCCTGGCCCGAGGTGCCGAACACTTTCTCCGCGAAGTCGAAATGCGGTTCGAGTTCGTCGTAGCTGACGCCGTAATCCTGGATCGTCATCCCTTCGGGAATGAAGCGCTTGCCGTAGCGTTCTTCGTAATGGCTCTTCAGGCGCAATTCTTCCGGCGTGATGCGGAAATGCACGCCCGACCAGTGCAGTCCGGCACCGCCGACGCCTTCGCCCGGCAGGAACGCAGCAAGCTGCCGGTACGGCAAGGCCGTATCGCCGACGTTATGACGGATCGACACGGTGGTTTTGGAGAGATCGAGGAACAGCTTCTTGCGGACGTTGTAGGTCAGTTCGTCGATCGTGTTCGGATACGCGCCGTCCGGATAGGTGTCCCGATACTCGCCACGTTCGAGCGCGACCACTTTGAGGCCTGCCTCGGTGAGTTCCTTCGCGAGGATCGCGCCGGTCCAGCCGAAGCCGACAATGACCGCATCGGCGTGCGGTTTGGTTTGGGTAGTCATCAGGTGCGCTTTCCTTCGATGGATACGGGGCCATACGGATAGGCCTGGCCGTTCTGGTTGACGAAGTCCATGAAATCGGCGCGCGCGCCGGGGAAGCCGATCATCTTCCAGCCGCCCATGTCGCGATTGCCGCCGTGGATCGGGTCGCAGAAATAGCCTTCGCGGGTGTTTTGCAGCAACTGGCCGAAGAAGACGCCGGCCGGGACGTCCGCGAGATCGATCTTGCCTGTCTCGAGTGCCGCGAGCACGGCGTCGCGCGTGGGTGCGTCGAGCGCGTCGAACGGATGCGAATAGGTCTTCGTGCAGTAGGCGTTGACCGCCGCGATGCCGAGGCGGTACAGATCGCGCGGCACGAGCTTCAACTGATAGCCGAGTTCCGGCGCGCCTTGGGCAAACGGGCCCTGCATGTACCAGAGCGCGCCGTGCGCATACGGCGTGTCCATCTGCCGGTCGATGAACTCGGGCACGCCCGCTTCGACCGCGCCCGGGCCTTCGCTATCCGCGGGAATCAGGCGATCGACGGCCGCATGGACGAACGCCCATTCCTTCGCGTCGAAGAAACGCGGCTTGTAGTCGGCGCCGGTTGCCGGGCTCGCAGAGGCGGCGCCGGTCGAACCCTGAGTGGCCGTGGCGGATTGCTTGACGTCACAGCCGGCGAGGGTTCCGGCCGGGACCAGCGCCACGGCCGTGCGCAGAAAGCCGCGGCGGGAGGTAAGGGGAGATTGAGCCATATTTGTTCTTTATCACGAGATGGGAGCACGTCATGACGCTCCGAGGCAGTCGTCCGGATTGCGGCGCAATGGTAAATGGAACCGGTTCCAAAGTGTTTCTACTTTTTTACAATAAGCTGTTTCCTGAACTGATTAAATCCCGCTTTTTGCGAAAAATCGCTTTTGAATCATAGGTGTTTTTCAAGCGGGGTGGTCCGCAAGCGTTGCTGGGGGCGCTACAGGAAACTGACGCGAAAAAGCGACGTTTCGGGATGCGAGCGACAAGATGCGTCTTTTCGGCAGCAGGCGGCGCGCAGTTCGCCGGCGCGTCGGCTGGCTTAGGACGGCGCTTTGGCGAATCCCGCAACCCGCGTCACAATCGGGAGATTCCCCGCCAGGCGACACCATGGAAAACCTCCTCAAGAAACTCGACCTCACCTCGCTGCGCCTGTTCGTGGCCGTCTGCCAGGAGCAGAACATCGCGCGCGCGGCCGAGCGCGAATTCATCGCGTCGTCCGCCGTGAGCCGGCGCATTGCCGAGATCGAGGCCTTAATCGGCTTGCCGGTGATTCAGCGCCAGTCGCGCGGCATTACGGTGACGCCGGTCGGCGAGACCGTGCTGCGCTATGCGCTGGCGATCATCGGCAGCATCGAACAGATGAGCGCCGAGTTGTCGCGTTTCTCGTCGGGGGCGAAGGGGCGGGTGCGGGTGGTGGCGAATCTTTCGTCGATCGTGCAGTTCTTGCCCGAAGACGTGGCGGCATTCGGGCGCGTGTTCCCGGAGGTGTCGATCGAACTGGAGGAGGAGAACAGCGCGGAGGTGCTGCGCATAGTCGGCGAACACGGCGCGGACTTTGGCATCTGCAATTCGGTGGCGGGCAGCGAGGTCTTCGAGCAGGTGCCGTATCGGGAGGATCGGCTGGCGGTGCTGGTGCCGCAGGGGCATCGTCTCGCCGACGCGCCGCGCGTGGCGTTCGAGGCCTTGCTCGACGACAGTTTCGTCGGCCTGCGCAGCGAGAGCGCGCTGACCCAGCTGCTTGCGCAGCAGGCGGTGGCGAGCGCGGGCCGGCAGCTCGACGTGAAGATCCGTGTCAGCAGCCTGGACGCGCTGTGCCGGATGGTCCACGCGGGGCTCGGCATAGCGATCGTGCCCGAGCAGGTTGGGCTGCTCTATGTGAATGCGCTCGACGTGCGCCTGCTGTCCTTGAGCGACGCCTGGGCGGTGCGGCGTCTTATCATGATCTTCAAGTCGCGCGATCAGTTAAGCGCGAGCGCGGCGGCGCTGGTGGGCTTTCTCGGCGGCGGGGCTTAGCGCTTGCGATCAGGCCGGCACCGCGACCGGCGCGGAGCCGTCCCCCGCATCCAGCATTCGCACGGCAAATCCAAAGCATTGTTCGATCAGCGCGGGTTGCATGATGTCGCGTGGCGTTCCTTGCGCGATGATCGTGCCATCAGCCAGCAACGCGATCGTATCCGCATAGCGGGCGGCGAGATTCGGATCGTGCACAATCGCCAGAGCGCCGATATGCCAACGGCGCGTCAATGCACGCACTGTTTCGAGCAAACGATGCTGATGCGCAAGATCGAGCGCGGCGGTCGGCTCGTCGAGCAGCAGATAGCGTGGCGCTTCAATCAGCGTTCGATCCGCGTGTCCCGATGGGTTCGATTGATCCGCCGCATTCGCAGCATTTACTGCATCCGCATGCGGCCAGATCTGTGCAAGCACGCGTGCAAACTGGACGCGCGCCAGTTCGCCGCCGGACAGCGTGGTGATCTCCCGGCCCGCTAGTGATCCGGCGCCGGCGAGCGTCAGCGCTTCGGCGACGATCCTGCGATCGTCGCGCGACACCGCGCCGTTCGTCGCATGCGGATAGCGGCCGAGCAGCACGATTTCTTCGACCGTAAAAGGAAACACAGGATGCGACGCCTGCGGCAGCACAGCCCGCAAGCGCGCCAGACGCTTCGGTCCGATGTCCGTCAGCGATTCGCCGTTGAGCGTCGTCGAACCGCTTTGCTGCGGTGGACGGGTAGAACCATTGTCGTGAAACTCGCCCGCGAGGGCTTTCAGCAGGGTGCTTTTGCCGGCGCCATTGCAGCCGAGCAGCGTGGTCAGGCGGCCTGGTTCGATCGCCAGCGAAAGATCGCGCAGGATGGGCCGGTTACCGCGTGTGACGCAAAGGTGGCTGGTGATGAGCATCGCATGCTCTCCGTCATGAAGTCTGGATGATTCACAGACCGAGTTGACTGCGGCTACGCCACAACAACGCGAGGAAGAAGGGCGCACCGATGAGTGCGGTCAGAATGCCGAGCGGTACTTCTGCGGGCGCGGCGACGGTCCGTGCAGCCAAATCCGCGAGGACAGTCAGCGTCGCGCCGAGCAGCATTGCACCGGGCATCACCACGCGCTGGTCGGGGCCGCACGCAAGACGCACGCAATGCGGCGCCACGAGACCGATGAAACCGATCACGCCGGTGCACGACACCAGCGCGCCCACCCCTAACGCCGACGCCACCAGCACCGTGCGTTTGACCGCCTGGGCCGGTACGCCGAGATGCTGCGCTTCGGCTTCGCCGAGTTGCAGCGCGTTCAGGGCGTGGCTGTTGCGTGCGATCAGCGCGGCGCCGATCAGCACGAATGGCGCGACCGCGGCGAGCACGCGCCATTGCGCGCCACCCAGACTGCCCAGGCTCCAGAAGGTGAGCGAGCGCAGTTGCGCATCGTCGGCGAGATAGGTGAGCAGACCGATCGCCGCGCCCGCCAACGCGTTGATCGCAATGCCGGCGAGCAGCAGCAGCGGCAAGGCGAGCCTGCCGCGCGCGGCGGCGAGCCGGTACACCAGCGTCGCCACCACCAGCGCGCCGATGAACGCGGCGACGGGCAGCCAGCCGAGACTCAACGCACCGATCATGGGGCCGAGCACGATCAGCGTGGTTGCGCCGAGCGCCGCACCGCTGGAGATGCCGATCAGCCCGGGATCGGCCAATGGATTGCGAAACAGCGCCTGCAACGCGCTGCCCGCCGAGCCGAAACCCGCGCCGACCAGCAAGGCCAGCAGGACGCGCGGCAGACGAATCTCGACCAGGACCGCGCGGGCCTGCTGAAGCGAGGGATCGTTCGCCAGCTCGGCGGGGTTCGCGAGCAAAGCGGACCAGACCAGCGCGGGGCTGATTCGATAAGCGCCGATGCAGATCGCCGCGAGCGTCGCCAATCCGAGCGTCATGCCGAGCACGCCCAGCATCAGGCGGGCGGTGCGCTGCCGCCGTTCGGCGAGCGTGCGCGGCGGGGCGGGTGCGAGCCCCGCGATATCCGTATCCATTACGCCTCCAGGAGCCGCTGGTTCAGCGTGGTCACGGCGCCCGGCAGGCGCGGGCCGAAACCGAGCAGGAACAGCGCGTCGAGCGCCACGACGCGTTTGTTTTGTCCCGCGGGCGTTGCGGCGAAACCCGGGCTCGCCAGCATGGCCTGAGCGCCGCCCACGGCGCTCAGGCCTTCATCGGTCGTCAGAACAAGGTCGGGTGCGGCGCTGACCAGCGCTTCGGCCGAGAGCGGCCGATAACCGTTGAAGCCCTGCATCGCGTTGCGCGCGCCGGCATACGCGAGCATCGCGTCGGCGGCGGTGTGCTGGCCTGCGACCATCGCTGCATTGCCGGTGTGATTCAGCACGAACAGCACGCGTAGCGGTTGCTTGCGTGTGGCCAGCGGCGACCTGGCGACGGTGTCGCGGGCGCGCTGCCACGCGTCGTCGAAACGGGCGCGAAGCGCGTCACCCTGCGTTTTCGCGTCGAGCGCCTGCGCGATGCCGGTAATCTTGTCGCGCACGCTGTCCGCATCGTGCTGCTCGGCGAACGATACGACGGTGACGCCCGCCTGCTTGACTTGTGCGAGGACGTTGGGCGGCCCCGCTTCCGCGGAGGCCAGGATCAGATCGGGCCGCAGCGACAGCAAACCCTCCGCCGACAACGCGCGCTGATAACCGACTTTCGGCAGTGCGCGCGCGGCGGCGGGATAATTGCAGGTCGTATCCGCACCGACCAGCAGGTTGCGCGCGCTGCCCTGCGTACCTTCTGCGCCCAGCGCGTAGACGATCTCGGCGAGCGCGCCGCCCACCACGATCACGCGCCGCTGCGGCTGGGCGAACGCGTACGGCTGCAGCGCGCCGAGCAACAGCGCGCCGCTGCCGAGCATGAGGCGGCGCCGCTGTTTGCTGATCTGGCCGCTGCTCATTTTGGCGCTTACGTTGCCGCTCATTCCGCTCACGCTGCTGCTCCATTCTCGAGCGGTGCGATGCCGGCGATCAGTTCGCGCCAGCCTTCGAGTTCGGGCGTGCCCGGTTTGCGCGCGCCGAACAGCATGGCGATGTTTTCCCCGTTTGCATCGAACAGTTCGAGCGAAGTAACGATGCCGTCACTGGTCGGCTTGCGTACGACCCATGCGCTCGCAATCAGATCGCCCCGCAGATGCAGATTGAAACCCGGGTCGAGCACGTTGACCCACGGTCCCATCAGACGGATGTTTTTGACGGGGCCGGTATGGATCTGGATCATGCCGCGATTGCCGACGAACACCATGATCGGCAGCGTGCTATCGGCCGCGCGTTCGAGCAGGCCTTGCAGCGCGTCGTTGGCGACCGGATACGCGTAGCGGCGTTCAGCCAGCCGCAGCGCCTGGGTGCGTGCGAGACCGAACTTGCGCAGAAGGCCGAAGAACTGATGGGTGTCGGTCATGGCGTGCCACGCGGCCTGAAACGCAGGGACGTCGATATCGCTGTCAAGATTCTGCGCCGGCGGCGTGAAGGGTTCTCCGAGCTTGAGCCCCGGCGTCTGGTCGCGCATTTGCCAACGTTCCACGAACGCATCGAAGGCGGCGTGATTGCTGTGCTCGCGTAGAAACACCTTATGCACGGCATGGCCTTGCGCGTCGAAGAATTGCAGGCTCTTCTGCACGCCGTGCGCGGTTTCCTCGCGCACCGCAAAACCCGAGGCCCACGCGTGATAGAACACCCGCAGATCGATGGCGCTGCCGAGCACGAGACCGACCGTGCCGTCGTGACTCATATCCTCATAGGTGCCGTCTTTTTCATGCACGGCGGCCTCGTTGCGCGTGAGAGCCATGACCGCGCCCAGTTGCGGCATCTGTTCGAACAAGTCGACGAATTGCGGCTCGAGCCGCACGACGTGGGCGCCGACGAACGCAGCGAGCGCCTCGCCTTCGCTGATACCGAGCGCGTGCGCGGCTTCCCGGTTGCGCAGCTTCTGCGCGGACTTCAGGTTGAGAAAATCATGACGCAACTGATGCAATGAAGCGGCGTCGTTAGGAGCGGAATTCAGCATGATGGGGACCTCGCAATGCCGGATGGCGGGTTGAAAGAGGAGAAAGCGGTGCGGGTGCGCAGCATCAGAAATCCATCTTCATGCTGACCGACACATTGCGGCCGGGCGCCGTATAAGCGTCCTTGACCGGTGACGAATCGGCGATGCCGCGCACGTCCGACCAGTTCCAGTACTTGCGGTCGAACAGATTGAACACGCCGAGATAGGCGACCACATGTTTGTTGAAACGATAGCCGCCGCGCAGATCGACCACGAACGACGAACCCGGTGCGAAACAGGTTTGGGAAGAACAGCTCTTCGGCGTGATGTCGCTCGATTTCTTTGCGGCCTGGAACAGTAGATCGGCTTGCGCGAACCAGCGCTCGCTCGGTTCATAGCGAATGCCGAACACCGCTGAAAACGGATTGATCGAATCCAACGGCTGGCTGGCGGAATTGTCGTTGTCGAGACTGCCCTTGGTGAAAGCCATCGCGGTCTTGAGCGAGAAGCCGTGTGGCAGCGCCCATTCCGCACGTCCTTCGAGGCCGTGAATGTAAGCCTTTGCAAAGTTGACGTACTGGAACACCAGCGGATCGTTGGGACGTCCGCTGCCGCTTACGGTTTGCTGCGAGATGAAGTCGCGATAGCGGCCGGCGAAAATCGCCGCGCTGTAGCGCAGCGGTCCGAGTCCGGTGCCGAGCTTGCCGCGCAAACCGGCTTCGATGGTGTCGCTGGTTTCCGGTTTCAGGTTCGGATTGCCGATCGACGTATAGCCATAGAGCGGATTGGCAAAACTGTTGTTGACCTGGTCCGGCGACGGGGCACGGAAACCGTGCGCATATTGCGCGTACGGAATCAGCGCGGGTGACACTTCATACAGTACCGCCAGCCGCGGCGACAACGCGTTGTCGCTCGACGAAACCGGGTTGCCCAGATACTGCGGATCGCCGGTTTTAGCGCTCAGATTGTAAGTGTCGAAGCGCAAGCCCGGCGTGACGGTCAACGCGCCATAGCTGATCTGATCCTGGATGAATGCGCCGAGCAGGCGATAGTCGGTATCGGGGAACGGCTTGTTCGGGAAGGCCGCTTCGCCCACGCCCGGCACAGTGCCGTCGCGCAGTGCCGTCACGCGATCGAGGCTGCCGTCGCCGCCATACAGCAGCTTGTGCGCAAGCATTCCCGTGCGGAAGTTGCTCTCCGCAAACGCCGAGCCGCCGAAGACACGCTCGCCATACTGGCTGACACGGCTGCGCGAAGCGGAGGAGCCGCGCGTCTCGTACGAATTCTGATCCTGCCACGCATCCTGGTAGTACACCTGAACATGCGCGGTCTGGAAAAAGCGGGCAGCGTCGTTATTGAAGTCGTAGTCGACGCTATAACGGTTGCGTTCGAGCTTGTCGTTGCCGGTCAGGGCGAGCGTGGTGGGCGGATTGATGGCCGACAGCACGTTCGTGTCGATCCGCTCGCGTACGGTTTCGGCGGTGAATTTGAACGTGTCGTGCGCGGTCGGCTTGACCACGAGCTTGCCGAGCAGCGTTTCGGAGTAGGTGTCCTGTGGATTTGCCGTGGTGCGTTTCGTGCTGCCGGAGTTGTTGCTCCCCTGGTTGTCCACTTCATGGCCGCGCCGGCCGTCGGCGATCAGCATGCCCTGGATCATGTCGTTGCCGCCGGCTGCCTGCACCGTCGCGCCGAAGCTGCGGTCGGTCGAGTCGTAGCTCGGGCGCAGCGAGAAATAGGTGCGCTTGTTGTAGATGTCGAGCAGATCTTGCGGGTCCTTGGTCAGGAAGTTCACCGCGCCGGTCAGGCCGTCGCTGCCGTATAGCGCCGAGGCCGGGCCGCGCAGGATCTCGATACGCTTGAGCGTGCCGAGATCCGCATAGTCGCCGCGACCCGCTTCGAGCGGGCCGAAGGTGAACGAATAGGGCAAGCGGATGCCGTCTTCCATCAACAGAATCCGATTACCTTCAAGGCCGCGGATGTTGATGCTCGAATCGTTGTCGCGGCCGCCGCCCATGGCCGCTGAGGAGGGCCGGTAGGGGGCGCGGCGCACTGTAACGCCGGGCTCGTAGCGCAGCGCGTCCTTGATGTTTTCGGACTGCTGTTCTTCGAGGTCCTCGTCGGTGATGACCGACACCGTTGCGGCCGTGCGGCTCTGGGCCGAAGCAGTGCGCGTGGCGGTGACGGTCAACGGATCAAGCAGTCGAGCCGACGCGAGTTGCAGCGGTGCCTGGGCCGATTGCGCTGCTTGATTCGATTGATTCGATTGATTCGATTGATTCGATTGATTCGATGGTGAGGCTTGCGCTATCTGTGGCGCGGCATTGTCCTGAGGCTGCGTGGTCTCTGCTGCGTTAGCGGGCTGCGCGGCCCATAACCCGACGACGCCAAAAACGCCGGACAGCATGGCGCACAGCGGACGTCGCGCTGTATTGAGGTGATGCACGTGTGGTTCTCCCGATCAAACAAGCCCGTATAGCTGGCTGGGTGACGAGAAGCACCTGGCTGGCAGTTCGCATCGATGTGCGGACTGTGTATGTGAAGTGGATAAATGGAGGTAACGAAAGCCTTACAAATTTATTGCAAATGAGAATCAATGTCAACTGGGTGGGCGTAAATTTCTGCGAGGTGCGAGGCGGGAAGCGGTGCGAACGGTGAACAATGAATGGCGAGCAGTGAGAGCTGAACGGCGAACATCGGGCGCCGATCATCGCCAAACGAGACGTCTGCGTTGCCCGACTGGCACTTCGGCATCGCCCGTGCGCGCCGTATAGTGAGCGCAAGGAGATTGCATATGAGCGATACGATTCGTCTGGACGGCCGTGTGCTGTACTTGTCTCAGGACCCCGCGGTGATCGAGGCACAACTGGCCGGCGAAAACTTCACCCTCGCGAGCGCCGGTTCGCTGCGCGATAACGTCTCCACCGACGAAATCACGCCCGTCACCGTCATGCTCACCTATGACGAACGCCTCGGCCAGTATCCGTACGTCGGCTTCAAGGCGGGCGAGCGCATGCCGATCGGACGCAATGCGATCAAGAATGGCGGCTTCCAGGTGACGGTAGCGGGTAAGCGCTACGGCAAGGGTTCGTCGCGTGAATCGAGCCCGCTGGCGGAGTTATCGGCGGGCATTCGCCTCATCGTCGCCGAGAGTTTCGAGCGCATCTATCAGCAGAATTGCGACAACATCGGTATTCTCACCACCACCGATTTCTCCGTGCTCGATCGACTGATCGCGGGAGAGGCGGTTCCGATCGACGAGTTTCTCAAAGGCCGCGACGCGCTCACGCAACAGATCATTCGCAGCGGCGGATTGCTCGCGTACAGCAAGTTCGCGGACTGGCCCGCACCGCGTGTGAGGAGAATGGCTAATACGGCTAATACGGCTAATACGGCTAATACGGCTAATACGGCCAATGCAGCTAGCGCGGCTCACCCGGCCAACGCGTCGAATGTGGCAAACGCCCCCGAGCCGAAGACGCTGGTCGAAAAGATCATCGAGCGCCATCTTCATCCTGGCATTGAAAGCGCGCAGCGCGGCGACGGCGTGTTCATCGCGGCCGACTGGCGTTTCAGCCACGACTATTTCACCGGCATGTGCGCGCATCTGATGCATCGCGCGTTTGGCAAGCCCGCACCGCTGCATGCGCCGGATCACATCATCGCGTTCCAGGATCATCTGGTGCTCGCATCGCAAAGCATTCCACATGTACGCGACGGATTGCTGCCGGGCGTTGCCAATCTGATGGAAGGGCACACGTCGTTTTCGCGCGACTATCCCGTGCGCTCGCACGGCGCGCTCGACAACGCGCCGGGTTCCGAAGGCATCTGTCATGCGCTGATGGCCGAGCAGTACGCATTGCCCGGGCAGGTTGCGTGCGGCACCGATTCGCATACGCCGCATTCAGGCGCGCTCGGCTGCCTCGCGTTCGGTGCGGGCGCAACGGAAATCGCCAATAGCTGGGTGACGGGCTACGTGCGCTGCAAAGTGCCGGAAACTTTGCGCATTGAAATCGACGGTGCATTGCGCGACGGTGTCACCGCGAAGGATGTCGTACTGCATCTGCTGCAGATGGACGCGATCCGCTCGGGCGGCGCGATCGGCCTCGTGTTCGAATACGGCGGCGCGGCGGTGCGCGCAATGTCGATCGACGAGCGCGCCACGCTGACCAACATGGTCGCCGAACTGGGCGGCTTCACGGGCATCGTGGAACCGGACGAACGCACGGTGGCGTTTCTGAAGGAGCGCCGCGGTGTCGATTTCACTCTTGAAAACTGGATGAAAAGCGATCCGGGCGCCACGTATCGCGACACGATCTGCATCGACGCTACCGCAATCGAACCGATGCTCGCGCGTCCAGGCGATCCGGGCAACGGCGTGCCGGCACCGCAACTGGAGCAGGACGTCGCGATCGACATCGCGTACGGCGGCTCGTGCACGGCAGGCAAGCGCGAAGACTTCGACTTTTATCATGAGGTATTGCGCTGGGGCGTGGAGCAGGGCATGCATGTGCCCGAGGGCACGCGCCTCTTCCTGCAGTTCGGCACGATGGCGGTGCGTGCCTATTGCGAGAACCAGGGCTATTTGCCGGTTTTCGAGCGCGCGGGCGTGACGCTCGTAATGCCCGGTTGCGGTTCGTGCGCGAATTGCGGACCGGGGCAGTCGGCCGATGCGAACGAGGTGACGATCAGCGCGATCAACCGCAATTTCCCCGGTCGTTCGGGTCCGGGCAATGTGTGGCTCGCGAGTCCGTACACCGTTGCCGCGAGCGCGCTGGCCGGAAAAATTACCACCTTCGAACAACTGAAGCGCGCACGCGGCTAGAATGCTGGCCGGACCTTGCGGCCCGGCATCGTGGTGCGCGTCATACGCGAAAGTACGAAAGGCCGGCACAAGACCGGCCGCGGCGAGCATCATCGTGCATCGCCCGCTTGATCCGCATCACCAGGAGACAAACAATATGGCATCCCCCGATCACGCCGGGTCCGTCGCGCGCAGCGCCGGCGGCGCAGCATCTGCCGCAAGTGTGGCGTCCACCACGTCAGCGACGCTCGACGCCGGCAGCATTTCCGCGCGCCTCGACCGGCTGCCTGCCACGCGTTCCATCTGGAAACTGGTGGTGCTGCTGAGCCTCGGCTTTTTCTTCGAACTGTACGACCTGCTGTACTCGGGCTATGTCGCGCCGGGCCTCGTCAAAAGCGGCCTGCTGACCGCGACGACGCACGGTTTGTTCGGTTCGACCGGTGTCGCGAGTTTCATTGCGGCCTTGTTCAGCGGGCTGTTCATCGGCACGATCGCCTGCGGTTTTCTGGCGGATCGCTTTGGACGCCGCGCCGTGTTCACGTATTCGCTGCTGTGGTACACGGCGGCCAACGTCGTGATGGCGTTTCAGGAAACGGCGACGGGTTTGAACTTCTGGCGCTTCGTGGCGGGGGTGGGCATCGGCGTCGAGCTGGTGACGATCGGTACGTATATCTCGGAGCTGGTGCCCAAGCAGATTCGCGGCCGCGCTTTCGCGTGCGAGCAGGCGGTCGGTTTCACGGCCGTGCCGGTGGTGGCTTTCCTCTCTTATCTGTTGGTGCCGCGCACGTTGCTCGGCCTCGATGGCTGGCGTTGGGTGGTGCTGATCGGCGCACACGGCGCGCTGTTCGTGTGGTGGATCCGGCGCGCATTGCCGGAAAGCCCGCGTTGGCTCGCACAACAAGGGCGTCTCGCCGAAGCTGATCGCGTGATGAGCGAGCTTGAAGCGAAAGTGCGCAGCGAATACGGCCGTGAGTTGCCGCCGCCCGCACCGCCGGTGCCGGTCGCGCCGCGCGGCAGCTTCCGCGATATGTGGGTGCCGCCGTACCGCAGCCGCACGTTGATGATGACGATCTTCAATATCTTCCAGACGGTCGGCTTCTACGGCTTTGCGAACTGGGTGCCGACGCTGCTGATCAAGCAGGGCATTACGATTACGACGAGCCTGATGTACTCGAGCGTGATTGCGTTGGCGGCGCCGCTTGGTCCGGTGATTGGTCTCTTTATCGGCGACCGCTTTGAGCGCAAGACGGTGATCGTGGTGATGGCGGCTGTCAATATCGTGTGTGGGTTGTGGTTTAGTCAGGCGTCTGGCGCGGTGTTGCTGGTGAGTCTCGGTGTGTGTCTGACGCTCGCGGGCAATATCATTTCGTACAGCTACCATGCGTATCAGACGGAGCTCTTTCCGACCAGCATCCGGGCGCGCGCGGTGGGTTTTGTTTATTCGTGGAGCCGGTTTTCGGCGATTTTCACGGCGTTTCTGATCGCGGCCGTGTTGAAGCACTTTGGAACGACTGGCGTGTTCGTGTTCATCGCTGGGGCGATGCTGATCGTGATGCTGGCGATTGGGCTGATGGGGCCACGGACGAAAGGGCTTGAGTTGGAGAAGATTTCCAGGTAGTCGAGTGAGGGGCGAGGGGGCAGGGAACGAGCCAGGAAGGGACCTTCGCTCGACGTATGGATCAAACAATCGGAAAGACCGCTTCATTCCGCAAGCGGTCAGTCAATTGCTGAGAACGGGGCCGCGTCTTCGGCCTTGGCCGTCATTCAGCGCCTCTTTCCGAAAGTCCGGCGTTGCACCTGGACCGGCATTCGCGGACGAGTGACTTTAGAAAAACTTAACGATGGCACAGGAAGACCCCCCTGTTCGCCATTTTTTTGAGTTTCTAAGCTAGGTCACGGTCGATGACAACAAGAGGCCGTGGTTCTTTCACCCGTCAACCTGACAGCCGCGTCCCCCGAGCCCGCCTTGGCCTCGATGAGCGCTGCTGTGCATGCGAACTGGAGCGCTCATGAAAAACGCGATTGCTGGTCTGGCATTACTGTTGGCCGCGTTCTGTGCCAACGCCAACGCGAGCGATGCGACGCAGCTTCGCTTCGGCGTCGATCCCACTTATGCGCCGTTCGAATCGAAGGCGCCATCCGGACAACTGGTCGGCTTCGAGATCGACCTCGGCAATGAAATATGCCGCCGGCTGAATGTCAAATGCGTGTGGGTCGAGACGGCATTCGACGGCATTATTCCGGCGCTCCAGGGCAGAAAATTCGAAGCGATTCTGTCCGCGATGTCCATCACGCCGCAGCGTGAGGCCCGGGTTGCTTTCTCGACGCCCTTGTTCAATACGCCGAGCCGGTTAATCGGCCGGCGCGGGCGTGACCTCAGGCCGACGGTCGATTCGTTGCGCGGTAAGCGTGTCGGCGTTGCTCAGGGTTCCACGCAGGAAGCGTATGCGAAGGCTTACTGGGCACCTGCGGGTATTGACGTGGTGTCGTATGCCAATCAGGAGCAGGTTTACACCGACCTGCGCTCTGGCCGGATCGACGTCACGCTGACCGACATGATTGCCGGCAATCAGGGATTTCTGAAGACACCCCAAGGCGCGGACTACGCGTTTCTCGGCGACCCCGTGACCGATGCCAAAACCCTTGGCAAAGGCGCCGGTATCGGCATGCGCAAAGACGATACAGCCTTACGCGAGAAAATCGACGGCGCAATCGCCTCGATGGTCAAGGACGGCACTTACAAGAAAATCGAACAGCGCTACTTCGATTTCGATATTGCGGCACCCTGATCAATTCGCGCCGTGCCGGCAGTGTCCGGCAGATTGCCAGATCTCGTCGCCTTCAAATCAACAACTCCACTGACTGCAGCACGTTGCGCGTTTGCGGCGAAGTGGAGTTGAACCCTTCACGAATCGTTTCGATCAGGCATTCGATAAAGCACTCGGACGCAGCGCTTAACGGATGGCCGCTGCGCGAGATCACGCTAACCATCGCGTCTTCAAGCTGCTCACGCAGCGGGAAGACGCAGAGGTTTTCCCGCACCGCGCTCACTTCCACCAGCGGCCACGGAAATACGCTGACCATGTCCGTCTTTCTGAGCAGCGCAACCGCGATCGAAAACGAATGGGCCAGGTGAATTTTTCGGGGCACGGGCACGCTATGGCGCGTGAAAATATTATCCGCCTGCGGACTGTCGTTGGCCGGGTCCCACGTCAGTATCCAGTCCAGATCGGTCAACTCCGCGAGTGAGCGGCAATTCGCACGCGGATGGTCCGCGCGCGCCACGAGTGCGCAAGAAGAAGAAAACAGCGGACGGTAGTGGAATTCAACACCCAAGGCGCCTGGGGTCGGCCTGCCGATGAAGAAATCCAGGCTGCCGTCGCGCAGACGCGGATTGGCAATGGGCAGCAAGCCTTCAAAGAACTCGAGCCGGATGTCGGGCATCCGTTCGCAGAAACGCGTCACCGTCTCAGGCAAAAAAGTCATGGCGATCCACGGCGTCACCGCCACTGCGAGCTTGCCTTGGGGCGCGCCGCGCAGGGTATTCATGGCTTCATGAGCGCGCGCCATCTCGCCGACCATGAGGCGCGCGTGGACCAGCAGCGCGTGGCCGCTTGCGGTGAGGGTAACCCCCGAGGACGTGCGCACCACCAGCGACATCTGAACGCTTTCTTCGAGTTGACGGAGGCTTTTAGTAATGGCCGCGGGCGAGGCGTTCAGCGCCCGCGCCGCGCCGCGAATACCGCCTGCGTCGGCGATGGCAACCAACGTACTGAGTTGATGGAGTTTCATGCGGTCTCAACGGTAAGGATCTATTGCAACGACGTGTTCGCTTCGGGTTGCCACGTTCACGATTCTAGCTCTCCCTCGTCACATTCTGTCGCGATACGGTAGCGCCACTCGAACACGTTTCAAAATAAACCAGGGACGGCAGCGAATGAATACCCATTGCGATATGCAGGCAAGTACCGAGGAAATGATCCAGTTGCGCCAGGCCATTCATGCGCATCCTGAATTGGGTTATCAGGAGTTCATGACGAGTGATCTGGTCGCGGAGCGGCTCGTTGAGTGGGGTTACGAAGTGCAGCGCGGTCTCGCAGGCACCGGCCTCGTCGGCACGCTGAAAGCGGGTGACGGCACGCGCAGCATCGGTTTGCGCGCGGACATGGATGCACTGCCTGTCAACGAACAAACCGGGCTGCCCTATGCGAGCGTTCATCCTGGCAAGATGCACGCATGTGGCCATGACGGCCACACGGCGATGCTGCTCGCCGCGGCAAAGCAACTGGCGAAAACACGCGCCTTCAACGGCACGCTCAATCTGATTTTCCAACCCGCGGAGGAAGGCCTGGCCGGCGCACGCCGCATGCTCGAAGACGGCGTGCTCACGCAATTCCCGTGTGACGCCGTGTTTGCGATGCACAACATGCCGGGTTTTCCCGCAGGCAAACTGGGATTTCGCGCGGGGCCGTTCATGGCCTCCGCCGATCAGGTCACGGTGCGCGTGATCGGCTACGGCGGTCATGGCGCCATGCCGCACAAGACTGTCGAT
The DNA here is from genome assembly GCF_046030355.1 of Paraburkholderia caffeinilytica. Lineage (GTDB taxonomy): Bacteria > Pseudomonadota > Gammaproteobacteria > Burkholderiales > Burkholderiaceae > Paraburkholderia > Paraburkholderia caffeinilytica_B. Next base: position 32,978 of record NZ_JAQQCQ010000003.1, on the reverse strand, counting down.
CCGATCGTGGTGTGCGCCGCCATTGTGTTTGCGCTTCAAACCATTGTGTCGCGCAACGTGGCGCCGCTCGACATGGCCGTCATCACGATCGGCGCGATTCACGCGGGCGAAGCGTCCAACGTGATTCCCGACGAGGCGAACATGAGCATCTCGGTGCGGGCGCTACGCCCCGAGGTTCGCGACGCGCTCGAACAGCGTATTCGCGACGTGGTGCAGGCTCAGGCGGCCGTGTACGGCGCGCGTGCCGAAGTGACCTACGAAGCGAGCTATCCGGTGCTCGTCAACGACGCCGCGATGACCGAATTTGCGAGCGGCGTGGCGCGCGACTGGGTGGGTGACGAAGGGATGATCGCCGATCTGCAGCCACTTACCGGCAGCGAGGATTTTGCGTGGTTCCTGCAGAAGTGCCCCGGTTGCTATCTGATCATCGGCAACGGTGACGGTGAAGGCAGTTGCATGGTGCACAACCCGGGCTATGACTTCAACGACGACATTCTGATGACCGGCGCGGGCTACTGGGTCCGGCTCGTCGAACGCTTTCTCGCCTGATTTTTATCGCCCGGCAAGCGCCGGCACTGGCGCCGGCGTGCCGGTCCATTCGATATCAACAGAGCAACAGGAGACTTTATGAAACGGCTTCTTCTCTCGGCATTGTGCGGACTGGCGATGTTGCCCGCCGCGGTCCATGCCCAGGATCAACAGGTAATCCGCTTCGGGGTGGACCCGAGCTATCCGCCGTTCGAATCCAAGGCGCCGGATGGTTCGCTGGTGGGCTTCGATATCGATCTGGGCAATGCGATCTGCGCGAGCCTGCATCAGAAGTGCGTCTGGGTCGAGCAGAATTTCGACGGCATGATCCCCGCGCTCAAGGCTCGCAAGTTCGACGCGATTCTCTCGGCGATGTCTGCCACGGCAGCGCGGCGTCAGCAGATCGATTTCACGAATCGACTCTACAACGGTCCGTCTGCGTTGATCGCGCGCGCCGGTTCGAAGCTGCAGCCCACGGCACAGGCGCTCCAGGGACAGCGCGTTGGTGTCGTGCAGGGTTCGACGCAGGAAAACTTCGCCAAGGCTGAGTGGGAGCCGAAGGGGGTGACGGTCGTCGCGTACCAGACGCAGGATCAGATCTATCAGGATCTGGTGACCGGGCGTCTCGACGCGGCGTTTCAGGCTGCAGTGCAAGTCGACTTCAGTTTCCTGAAGACGCCACGCGGCAAGGGCTTTGTTCTCGCAGGCCAGCCGGTGACAGACAGCCGTGTGTCCGGCGACGTGGCGATCGGCATCCGCAAGGGCGACGCACCGCTTGAGGCGCGCATCAATCAGGCGATCGACACGATTCGTCACGACGGTGTGTATCAGAAGGTCGCCGCGAAGTACTTCAATTTCAATATCTACGGCGACTGACGTCAGTGTCCCATCGACCCTCTTTCAAATGGAGTCAGGCATGTTGGATAGTGTGAGCGCGCGTATCGCGCGAGCGGTGACGCCGCAGTTGATCGAAGATTTTCGCCGCGATGGCGCAGTATGTATCCGTAACATTTTTACGGAAGACGAAGTCGCGCTGCTGGGTTCCGGCATCGAGCGCAATCTGCAAACGCCGAGCCCGCGCGCAAAGGTAGCAAGCCGGCCTGACGACCCGGGCTGGTTCTTCGAAGACTTCTGCAACTGGCAGGAAAACGAGGCTTATCGCGCGTTTATTTTCAACTCGGCGGCGCCTGCGGTGGCCGGTGCGTTGCTCGACTGCCAGACGGTGCGATTGCATCACGATCATCTGCTGGTGAAGGAGCCGAATACACGGCAGCGTACGCCCTGGCATCAGGATCAGCCGTACTACAACATTGTCGGCAATGACAATGTGAGCATGTGGATTCCGGTCGATCCGGTCACGCGCGAGTCGACCCTGGAGTTCGTCGCGGGTTCGCATCTTGGCCCCTGGCTGATGCCTCGCACCTTCATGGACAACGAGGCCAAGTGGTTTCCCGAAGGCAGCCTCGCCGATTTGCCGGACGTGGAAGCGGATCGCGCGGCTTTTCCGATCGTGGGTTGGGCATTGCAACCCGGCGACATGGTGTGTTTCAACATGCTGACGCTCCATGCGTCCGGCGGCGTGAGCGGGCAGACACGCCGGCGCGCGTTTTCGGTGCGCTTTGTTGGCGATGACATTCGCCATGCGCCACGCCGGTGGCGCACCTCTCCCGACTTTCCGGGGCTCGCAGAAACGCTGCCCGAAGGCGCGCCGCTGGCGCATCCGCTGTTTCCCGTCGTCTGGCAGAACGCTGAGCGCAATACATAACGAATTAAAAACAGAACAAAGGTGGAGATCAGTATGAAAAAGGCTGTACTGGGTTTATATCTGGTGGGTGCCGCGGCATCGGCGGTAACGGTAACGGCGGCGCACGCGCAGAGCACCGTGACACTCTACGGTTTGATCGACGAAGGCGTGGATTTCAACAGTAATCTGGATGGTCAGCGCCAATGGAAGCTATCGAGCGGCGATGCACAAGGCAGCCGCTGGGGCCTGAAGGGTGCGGAAGATCTGGGTGGTGGCTACAAGGCCGTGTTCCAGCTCGAAAACGGTTTCGACGTGAACAGCGGGCGCTTGATGGAGGGCGGCCGCGAATTCGGGCGGCAGGCTTTTGTCGGCGTGTCGAAAGATTCAATAGGAACGCTGACTTTCGGACGCCAATACGACTCCCTGGTGGAGTTTCTTGCGCCGCTGACCGCGAACGGCAACTGGGGCGGTTACCTTTTAGAGCACCCGTACGATAACGATAACACTGACAACTCCTTCCGTCTGAACAACGCCGTGCAGTTCTACTCGGCGAATTTCGGTGGCTTTCAGGTCGGTGCGACGTATGCGTTTTCGAACAACCCTGGCCAATTCTCGACCAATAGTGCCCAGAGTGCCGGCGCCAGTTATACGTTCGGTGGACTCTCGGTGGCATTGGCTTATCTGAACGTGACCAATCCGGGGGCGAACGCGATCGGCGCGGTGACGACCGACGACGCGGGCTTTATTGCGAACCGGCAGCGGGTGTTTGGCGCGGGCCTCAACTATACGTTCGGCTCCGCGATGCTCGGCTTCGTCTACAGCCACACTGACCTGAAAAATCCGACGGCGTATGCGTATATCAGCGGTTCGATCGTGCCATCCGGACAGAGCGTCAGGTCGTTGAAATTCGATAACTTCGAACTCAACGGGACCTACCAGGTCACACCGGCCTTTATGCTCGGCGCGATGTACGACTACACACAGTCGAAGCTCGATGCTTCCGGCGGCAGCAGCAAGCCGCGCTGGCACACCGTCGGCTTGATGGCCGATTACAACCTGTCAAAGCGCACGGATGTGTATGCGATGGCGAGTCTGCAGAAGTCCGTGAGTGCGAACAGCGGCACTGCGTTGGACAACGCCTATGTGGGCGGCGCTGACGATTCGTCTTCGAATGACCGGCAGGCGGTGGCGCGAGTCGGGATCCGTCACAAGTTCTGAGCGAATTGTCGCTGTTCAGCGTGGCAGTGTGAGGCGGCGCTACTGCACCGCCTCTCCGGCGTCCTGCAGCATCTGGTCGTTGACCTGCTGCTGCTCTTTCGCCCGCGTCAGGAGCCAGCGATGGAAACTGCGGCATTGGGGCTGGTCGAAAGCGCTTTTCTTCCACGTCAGAAAGTAAGGCCACGGCAAGGCGAGGCCGCGATTGAACGGGATGACGAGACGGCCGGCGGCAACGTCGTCGCAGATCATCGAAGTTTGCGCGAGCACGAAGCCGTGCGCGTCGATCGCCGCCTGAATCGCCACGCTCGACAACGAGAATACGTGCCGAGGGTTCTGCAGCGTGGTGCAGTCCACTTTGCTGGCTTCGAACCAGTCACGCCATGACGGCGGCGACGCGAACTTCGGCAGCCAGTCCACCGCGATTAGCGGATGCGCGAGGATGTCCGCGGGTTGGGTGAGCGGCGCATTCGCGCGCAGCAATTGCGGGCTGCACACCGGCACGACGCTATCGCGGAACAATTCGATGGCGTTCTCGACGTCGGTGACCCGGTCGCCATAGCTAATGCGGAAATCGATCTCGTAGCCCTCGGCCGACGGTTCAGTATGCGTGCCGTCGAGATAGACGCTCAATTCCGGATACTGCGCCTGCCATTCCATGACACGAGCCGCGAGCCACTTGGAGAGCAACGAGGGTAATGCGCTGATGCTCAGATTGCGGACGTTTTTCGAGCGCTCGATCTCCGCATGCGCGACGCGCAGGCTCTCGAATGCCGCCGCGCAACTTTCGTGGTACTGGCGGCCGATCGTGGTGAGCCGCAGCCGTTTGCCGTCCTTTTGCAGGAGGCTCAGGCCCAGCGTGTCTTCGAGCAGCTTCATCTGCTGGCTCACGGCGCCCGCCGAGATGCCGAGACGTCTGGCGGCTTCCGCTACGCCGCCGCAACGGCCCACGGCTTCGAATACCTGCAGCGCGCGCAGGGGCGGTAGCGTGCTCATGGCGTTTCCTTCTTCGAGGAGGGGTGGGGGATCTGAGTTTAGAAATTCTAAAATAACAGCCAGCTTTAGACACCTATTCTTTTATGTTTTGGCTTTTTATCCTTCGGTCATGCTCGATAGCGAAGCCGGTGAGGCGTAGCCGGGGCGAACTGAACCGGAGGCAGTGGACATGTTTTTGAAGAACGCGTGGTATGTGGCGGCATGGGATACGGAAGTGACGCAGAGCCTCTTGCCCGTCACGATTCTCGACGAACCGATCGTGCTCTATCGCAAGGCGGATGGCACGCCTGTCGCGCTCGAAGATGCCTGCCCGCATCGCAAGTTGCCGCTCTCGATGGGCCGGCTGATCGACGACACGCTTGAGTGCGGCTATCACGGTCTTACGTTCGACTGTTCCGGTGCCTGCGTGAAGGCGCCAGGCTCGTCGCGCATTCCTGCCGGCGCGCAAGTGCGCAGCTATCCGCTCGCTGAACGCTATGGTCTTTTGTGGATCTGGATGGGCGACGCGAGCGCTGCGGACCCGGACGCGATCGTGCAGATCGAAGAGTGGGGCGACCCTGCCTGGGGCGTCAATCGTGGCGACGCCATGACGGTGGATTGCCATTACCTGTATGTCACCGACAACCTGCTCGATCCTTCACACGTCGCCTGGGTGCATCGGTCATCGTTTGGCAATGCTGCGTGCGAGGCGGAACCGCTCAAGACCGTCGTTGCCGAAAACGGCGTGACCGTGTCGCGCTGGATGCGCGATGTCGAAGTCGCGCCGTTCTACGCGAAGTTCGTCAGGTTCGCGGGGCATTGCGATCGCAAGCAGCATTACGAAGTGCGCTTTCCTTCACACGCCATCATCAAGGCGATTTTCACGCCGGCCGGCACGGGCAGTGACGACGCCCCGCCGCACGCCGATCTGTTCCTGATGAACTCGTATAACTTCATGACGCCCGTGGACGACGCGCATACGCGGTACTACTGGTTCCAGACGCGCAATTTCGATCCGGACGACGAGGACGTCTCGCGCCAGTTCGACGAGGACGTGCGCCATGCGTTCGAAGAAGACCGCGTCGTGCTGAGGGCAGTGCATCAGGGCATGGCGCGACGGCGCAAACCGAATATCGATCTGGCGATCGACTCCGGACCGTTGCGCTTCCGGCGTGCGCTTCAGCAGATGATCGAGCGCGAAGAGGCAGCGGGGCCGGCATCCGCGCCGGTGCATGTCGTTGGCCGGCAGGGAGCGGGAAAGTGATATGACGGCTTTGGTGGTGAGTGAGACGGGCGCTTCGACACGGGGTTTCGAGCTCTTTCGCGTGGTTCGGCGGATTCAGGAAAGCCAGTCCATTGTGTCGTTCGAGTTGGTTCCCGCCGACGCTGAACGTTCTCTCGCGTTCGCGGCAGGACAGTTCGTTGCGGTGCGGCTGACTTTGCAAAACGGCGAGTCATTGCTGCGTCATTACAGCTTGTCTGGCGATCCTGCCGATACCACGCGTTGGCGCATCTCCGTCAAACTGGAAAGTGCGCCGCCGGGACGTGGCTCGACACATCTTCACGAATGCATTGGCGTGGGCGACGAACTGGAACTGGCCGGTCCTGCAGGCGCATTCGTCTGTGCCGAGGACAACGAGCGGCCCGTGCTTCTGATGAGCGGCGGCGTGGGCGTGACCCCGCACGTGAGCATGCTGCATCGTCTGGCGCATGCGTCGGCGCGGCGCGTGCACGTTATTCACGCGTGTGAGAACGGCATGGTGCATGCATTCGGCGACGAAATACGCAGGCTCGCCGCAACGCGTGACGGTATTCACGTACACGTCTGCTATCGCAACCCCCTTGCCGACGACGAAAGTACCGGATCCTATGACAGCACCGGGTTGCTGACGAAAGAGACGCTTCCATCGCTGCTGCCGCTCGATGATTACGAAGTCTATCTGTGCGGGCCGCCGGGTTTCATGCAGGCGAACTGGAGTCTATTGCGCGGGCTTGGTATCGCACGCGAACGGATTCACTACGAGTTCTTCGGTCCGGCTACTGTGCTTGAGGACCACGCTGGCGATGGATCCGATTCCGTTCGGTCAGCGCCAGGCGCGGCAATGCTTGTGCCTGTGAGTGACGGCGCGGTTACCGTACGGTTTCACCCGCAGGCCGAGCCTTTGCCGTGGGACTCGTCCTGTCATTCTTTGCTGGAAATGGCCGAACAAGCCGGTTACGCACCGCCCTTCAATTGCCGGGCCGGTATTTGCAGCGCGTGTTTGACCCCGCTTCTAGCGGGCAGTGTCGACTATATTGAAGAGCCGCTCGCCCCGCCGCCTGAGGGCGAGGTGCTGCTTTGCTGCACGCGGCCCATCACGCCGCTCACGCTCGCGTTACAGCCTTTGCGGGCGTGATCCATCGATTCAGGCACGGTGAACATGCCGTGCGCTTCATCGCAGAGGAACAGATGAAATACGGTTTCGCAGATCAACCCGGCTTTGACCAGCTGCGCGCGCAGTTCCTGCAAGCCGCTGACGCCGCAGGAGCCACGGTCACGTCTTATCCGCATCCCTTGAAAGGTCCCCGCGGCGAGGTACTCGCTACCGATGTCGCATGGCTCGGCTCGCGAGATGCGCGGCGCGTGCTGGTGGCGATTTCCGGCACACATGGCGTGGAAGGGTATTACGGATCAACATGCCAGAGCGAATGGCTGCACGAGTTTGCCGCTCGTGACCTGCCGGACGGTGTCGCGGTATTGATGGTGCACCTGATCAATCCGTGGGGAACGGCATGGGTGCGCCGCGTCAATGAAGACAACGTGGACCTGAATCGCAACTACCTGGACTTCGGCGCAGCGCTGCCGCTCAATCCGCGTTATGAAGCGATCCACGAAATCTATACTTGTCGCGACTTTGACGGCCCGCAGCGGCAGCGCGCGGATCAACTGCTGGCGGCGCAACTCGAGTCGATCGGCTGGGCTGAATTTCACGCAATTGTTGGCGCTGGCCAATACGTGCATCCGGACGGCCTGTTCTATGGCGGGGCGGAGGCCACCTGGTCCAACCGGACTTTGCGGAATATCGCGGCGCACTTTCTGCAGCCGGTGCAAGTGGCTGTCGCGTTCGATCTGCACACCGGGGCCGGTGCTTTTGGCCATCCGATGCTGATGGCGATCGCGCAGACACGCTATCCCGCGCTCGCGGAAGCCGAAGCGCTTTATGGGCCGTGGCTTTACACCCTGCTGACCGGCGCGCACGCCGCGATCAGCGAGACGGGCGTGGTGGCGCGTGCAACCGGCTACACCTCGCAGGCCTTGCTCGACGCGCTGCCCACGACGCATCTGATGCAGCTTGTCATCGAGTGCGGCACGTATCCCGAGGCGCCGATGCACACGGCGCTGCGCGACGATCACTGGCTGCATCTGTATGGTGATCCTGGCGATGCATTGGGAAAGAAGATCAGCGGTGCGTTGTTCGAGTCGTTCTTGCCGGCGGATGGCGACTGGCGCGAGATCGCGTGGCGGCGCACGCGTCAGATCTGGGAGCGCGCGCTTACGGCGCTGCCGGCGATTCACGCAGCTTCGTCAGCCGGCGGATAGACCGTATTTCGCGAAGACATTGCGCCGGCGTTATCACGCTCGGATTCATTCCTGGTGTGGACTTCACGGAGACTTTCCTTGGCTCTTTCCCCCCGGTGCCGCGTGGACAGCTAGAATTGCGGCTTTAGCCCGGAATACGCCAATGTCTTTTGCCTCGCTTGGCCTGATCGATCCCTTGCTGCGTAATGTGCAGGATCTCAATTACCAGACACCTACGCCGGTGCAGGCCAAGGCGATTCCTGCTGTGCTCAGCGGCAAGGACGTCATGGCAGGGGCACAGACCGGCACTGGCAAAACGGCGGGTTTTGCGCTGCCGTTGTTGCAACGGTTAGTGCAACACGGCCCGGCGGTGTCCAGCAACCGCGCGCGTGTTCTGGTGCTGGTGCCCACGCGTGAGCTGGCCGAACAAGTGCTGCAAAGCTTTATCGCTTACGGCAAAGGCCTCGACTTACGATTTCTGGCCGCCTACGGCGGTGTGAGTATCAACCCGCAGATGATGAAGTTGCGCAAAGGCGTGGATGTGCTCGTTGCCACGCCGGGCCGTTTGCTGGATCTCCATCGCCAGAACGCAGTGCAGTTCGATCAGGTACAAACGCTGGTGCTAGATGAAGCCGACCGCATGCTGGATCTGGGCTTTGAGCGTGAACTCAACGCCGTTTTTGCTGCCTTGCCCACTCAGCGCCAGACCCTGCTGTTCTCTGCCACTTTTTCCGACGAGATTCGCACCATGGCGGCGGGCATTCTGCGCGGCCCGGTCAACATCAGCGTCAGCCCGCCCAACGCCATGGCCAGCAAGATCAAGCAGTGGGTGGTGCCGGTGGATAAAAAGAACAAGCCTGACCTCTTCATGCACCTTGTGGCGGAGAACAACTGGCAGCACGCGCTGGTGTTCGTCAAGACCCGCAATGGCGTGGAGTACCTCGCGGCCATGCTGGATGAAGCGGGCTATTCGGTCGACACCATCCACGGCGACAAACCGCAACCCGCGCGCCTGCGTGCGCTGGAGCGCTTCAAGACGGGCGAAGTCCATATGCTGGTCGCCACCGATGTGGCTGCGCGCGGGCTGGATATCGACGACCTGCCGCTGGTGATCAACGTCGATCTGCCGATCGTGGCGCAAGACTATGTGCACCGTATTGGCCGTACCGGCCGTGCGGGCGCCAGCGGCGTGGCGGTGTCCCTTGTGTGTGCCGATGAAGCGCCGCAACTGGCCGCGATTGAAGCGCTGATCCGGCAAACGCTGCGCCGTGAAGAAGAACCGGGTTTTGAAGCCGAACACCGCGTGCCGCAAACCAGCGCGACGGGTCAGATCATCAAGAAACCCAAAAAGCCCAAGAAGCCCAAGAAGCCCAAAGTGCCGCAAGCTGCGCCAGGCGCCACACAGGTGCTCAGCAAAAAACCGCAGCCGCACAGTGGCGAAAACAAACGCAAGCCTGCGACGCAACGCGCTGTGGCCGCGGGTAGTGGCACAAGCTTTACCAGCGGTAGCCCATTCAGCGTGCAAAAGCCACGCAGCAAACCCGCCAGCAAGCCAGCTGCGGGTCCACGTAAGCCGGCTGGCAAATCCGCTGGGGGCCGCGGCAAACGCCAACCCTGATGGCTAGGCGAGCAGCAGCAACGCATCCACGAGTGACAGCACCGTGGTGCGCGAATCGAATGCGGTGGAGAACAGATGGTCATGCACCACCTGATCCGGGTCGTAGCAGCAGTCCTTGACTGTGTACAGACGGAAGTCCGCGTCGCTCGCATACGCGACCGACGACAGCACGACACCGGTCGACGCAATGCCGACCATGATCAGCGAATCGATACCTTGTGCGACAAGTCGTGCCTGCAGATCGGTGCCGAAGAACACGCTGGCGCGATGCGCAATGATGAGCGCTTCATCGGGCTGCCGGCCCAACTCCGGCGCGATCCCGTCGTCGATGAACAGGCCAAGCTGCTTGATTCCCTGCCCATTCCTGTTCAATGGGTTGACTTCCGGATAGCCCGGGCTGAACCGGAGGTTGGCGAAATAGACGCTGACGCCTTTGGCCCGCGCCGCGTCGCATAGCTCGCGTGTATTGGCGAGCAAGACGGGCGCGACCGCTGGAAAGAGCCCAAGAATGTCGGTCTGATAATGCATGACGACAAGCGCGGTTTGCGCCGGCGCGATGGCCTCCATTTACCCGTCTCCTTTACGTCGACACGCGGTTCATAGGCACAACCAGAGAACGTAGAACGCAGCGAAGCATCTATTGTCAAAACGACGCATTGCTGTGGGGACTCCGCTGCCGGGGAAAATAATACTTCACGTCAGTTCAAGAAACGACGACGGTAAACTCGAGCCCCGATTCAAAGTCCAGCGTTGTGCTCGAAAAGCGCGGATGGTCGTCAAGGTACTGCTTGTATGGTCGAACGGCATCCTCGGCGGTGTACATGTTGTCGGCGAGAACGATGGACCCTGGGCGTAGCAGGCGCTCAATCTGCTTGAACAGATTCAGATACGTGTTGGCCCATACGTCGATAAATACCATGTCGAAAGCGCCGTCCAATTCGGCAACAGTCTGGAAGACGTCACCCTCCCGAAGGTCGACATAAGCATCTACGCCCGCCGTTCTGACATGAGCTCGAAGTTGTGCGCACTTCGCGGGGTCGAGTTCAGTCGCTACAACCGTGCCCTTGCCCAACGTGCGAAGGGCTTCGGCGAAATACAGCGTAGACACACCGCAGGAACTGCCGAGTTCGAGAATTCGAGCCGGTTTGTGCGAAAGCACCATGTTGCTTAAAAATCGCCCAGTCTCGGCAGACACGGCTAACGATAGAGGCGTGCCTTGCGAGGATTCGAAATCTTCACTGGATAGCCCGAGCGTTTCGAGAAACCGTCCGCGCAGTCGAGGTGCGAGCGTGTCGTATTCGTCCGCGAGCGTCAGAAACTCCTCGTTCGATCCCTGGAACTGCGCCCGTGCGCGGGCTATCACTTCTGTCTGACTCTGTTCGTGAAGCCGCTGCAGAAGCATTGTGGCATTTAATGTCATACGTCCTCCGGGGTAGCGTGTGCCGGTTGTCGCCGGTTTTCAATTCTCGCGCATGCTCAATCTTCCGCGGGCCGAGTCGGACGTGACCATCTGGCCGCCTTGAACTGTTCCCTTTCTTCCGGCGTCATGGCATCCCATTTGCGCCAGTGCCGGCGCCCGTGCCAGCCGCCGTGTCCGCGGAATCCGCCAAACAGGATGCGGCTTAAAACCAGCAAGCCAAGTGCCCGTGCGAAGTCGATCGTATGGGCACCCACGAATAATGGCGGAATCACCCAGTTCCATAAAATCATGACCGCGCACCCGAGCACGCCTATGCCGATCACCACGAGCAGCGCTTTGCCTGCACATCTGATTCGATAATTCATCCGCCGACTCCTCTAAATATCCAGTTCGTCATAAATGGCCTGCAATCGGGCACGCAGATGCAAGACCGCATAGCGTTTGCGCGCGAGCAGCGTATTGAGCGTGACGCCGCTTTCCGCCGCCATGTCCTTGAAGGACCGCCCCTCCAGTTCGTGCGCGATAAACACCTCGCGCTGATCAGGCGGCAGATCGTCGAGCGCATCCTGCAAGGCTTCGAGCAACACAGTGCGAGCGTAGAGCGCCTCGGGACCTGCGTCGTGCGCCGGCAGGGCAAGATCGAGGCGATACTCACTGCTCGCGTCGTCCTCATCCTGTGGCAGGTCCGGTAACGGCTGCTCCTTCTTCTTGCGAAAACGGTCGATGATGCGGTTGCGTGCGGCACGGAACAGCCACGCGCTCGCTTGTTCAATCGGAGCGGGGAGGCGGTAAGCGTGCACGAATTCGTGAAAGACATCCTGCAGGATGTCCTCGGCGTCGTTGGGATCGCGTATGCGACGCCGGATAAAATTGACGAGCTTCGTGCGCTCACGCACCACGGTCGCGGTGATGTCGCTGTCTCGATCGGTCATCGTGTCCGGGGTGGGTGGCGGTTCCATGCGTCTGAAGACGTTTCAGGAAGGGGAATATTGTGGGCGGTGTGAAAAAAATATGTTCGGTAGCAGTTGCGACGGCTGCTTTCACTTTACCCGACGATCCGCGCGGGGATGACAGCCTCTAAGCCTCTAGCCGGCAAGGGACGAACGTTCGCCCGACGTGCCCCTGCGATACTCGACAGACCGCGCGACTCTGCAAACAGCCATTCGCTAGTCGAAAGCTGGCGGGACTTTATGGTCGTTTGCTGACGTTGGCGTGATTCGCGTGCACGCATGCCGGTGATTTTGGTGTTAAAAACGGGTTAGCACGATCTCGGTTTGCGGAATACGAAGGTACCCATTCCGCATTCGGGTTTTCACCGAGTCGAATTATTGTCGATTTGTTGTCTGATCGCGCGTCGTGTGGATGAGGGCCAAGCTATCAACTGGCTTCCTGATCACTTCACTTACAGCGCAGTTGGAGACGTTAATGACAAAAGTAAAAGTTGCCGGGTTTGGCGTTTCGCTTGATGGCTTTGCTGCGGGAACCGCTCAGAGTCTGGATCATCCGCTTGGTGTGCGAGGCGAGGAGCTCTTTCAGTGGTTTTTCCCCACGCGGACTTTTCGTCAGATGCTGGGAAACGAAGGGGGCGAAACTGGCCTTGACGACAGATTCGCCCAGCGCGCAATGGAAGGTTTTGGCGCCTTTATCCTCGGTCGCAACATGTTCGGACCTGTTCGTGGGGAATGGCCGGACGATCAGTGGAAAGGCTGGTGGGGAGACAATCCACCTTATCACGCGCCGACCTTCATCCTCACCCATCATCCACGACCGCCAATCGAGATGCTAGGCGGAACGACATTTCATTTTGTTTCTGACGGCATTGAGGATGCGCTAGAAAGGGCGCGTAATGCGGCGGGCGGCAAGGACGTCAAGATTGGCGGCGGTGTCGAGACCGTGAAGCAATACATTGAGGCCGGCTACGTGGATGAGATTCATCTCGCCGTTGCGCCAATTGCGCTTGGCCAGGGGGAATCGCTTTTTAGCGGCCTGGATCTTCGCGCTCTGGGATATCGGACAGTCGAGCATGTGCCGACGGAGCGAGCCACGCATATTGTTCTCGCGAGGTAGGGGTGGGGGTCAATTGGCTGTGACGCTCCGGTAGACTTCAACTCTCGCCCCACCTCGCCGGGATTGTATGGACGCCCAGCTTTTGATTATCTGCGGATTGACATTTGTAATCCATGTCATCGCGACGCTGGCTTACGCTGTGCGGATCGCCGGTGTTCGCACTCGACGTATCGCTGTGTCGTTTTCTCTGTTCGGAATCATTGCCCTTGTGTCCCGAACGGCGAACTCCTTTCAGGGGCCGTTCATAGCCAAGCGCGTGGAGCTTGATATTGCCCGGCATCTTGAGGGCGGCCTGCTCGGTGATTTTCGGCTCTTCCTGATTACAGCCACAGCAGCAAGCATAGTCGGCGCGTTGCTGATCCCAACGTTCCAGCGTTATTTCAGTCGCGCCGTCGAGCACTTCCAGGCTAATCGTTCATTGCCGCGGCTTTTGCTCCACATTTTCAGCCGTGGCGGTATCAACTATATGCGGGACGGTGCGCGGGTTCCGTCGCGCTAAAACATCTCACAGCTAGCGAGCGGTGCCGGTGTCTCCGGGACGGTGATAGCGCTCAATATCTTCGCGATGGCTATCTGGACGGTCGGTGTTTTCGCGTCGCTCTACGCGGGATACCTAAAACCGGATTTGCGCGTGACATGCGCCAATCTATCGTCGGTCATTAACGGCTTTGCGACCGTGGTGTTGGCGGTGGTCATCGACCCGCAGGTTTCCGTCATGACGGACGACGTAATCGAAGGTCGAATCTCCGAGAACAGCTTCCGGCGCGCTATCACCACCCTTGCCGGGGCACGTGTTCTCGGGACCCTGTGCGCTCAAATAATGCTCGTACCGGCCGCGCTCATCATCGTACGCGTTGCAGAGCTGATTTAGAGCGGAGCGTAATACATCGCTATCTTGTGGAGACGCAGAAGTAATGTCGAATTCGACGTACGGGCGTAACGCCCAGCTCTGGAAACTGACCTTATCGGCCGATCGCAGAGCCGAGGTAAGCCTGTGCAACCTGCGCACGGTGACGCCGAAAGATACGCCCGCTTTAGGGACGCTCTTTTTTAGCGCGTTCCTTGGGACGATTGACGATGCGGGCGAGACCGAGACCCAATATGCGTCGAAAGCAAGGGCAATTGTTGGCGGCCGATACGGGGAATGGATACCGGCGGCATCCTGGGTGATTGAAGACGGTGGAAGCCTTCGGTCCGCGTGTCTTGTCTGCGACTACAAACCCTATGGTTGCCCGGTCGTCGCCGTGGTCGCTACAACACCTTCGCGCAAACGGTCGGGCGATGGCGGAACCTTGATCGATGCAGCGCTGTTGTCGCTCGCAGCACTCGGCTACACCGAATGCTGCGCGATGGTTACCATCGGTAACGAGGCATCCGAACGACTCTTCAGTAGCCGTGGCTTCGTGCACGAAGCAGATTGATTGGATATCTGCTTGTTGAGCGATTTGTTGTGGCTGATTTATGTCGGATGTATTGGGTGGTACGGGGCCAACAGGAGACCTTTTCGGTTACCGCGTCTAGCAATGTCCGTTCACAGCGTGTAATGCCGCGGCTCGGCATGCGATGTTCCGAAAGCGACAATTTCAGCCATCCGGCGCTACCGCCGAACCACCACCTGTCGGTGCAAGTTATGCATCGCTTATCGCGGGCGGACTGGCGTAGACGATGCGAGCGGCATTGATGACTGCCGCTATCAAGAAGGGCGAGGGGGCGAGACGGGTCGACTGAGTCAATTGTCCTCCAGCTCAGTGCTGGCCAGAAACGACAGTTCGACATCCGCCGCTAAAATCGCCGACAATCGGTCGCACAGTCCTGTCGATAGTCGGTTGTAAGGATCAGAGGATGTATGCCTACTGAAAATGATCTCAGTTCGTGGAGAGAAAATAATGTCCGTAGCTAACATCGAATACCACGTAGTCCGCTCTGCCGACGAAGCCGCATACAAGCAATTTATGACCGACCTTTTTGCTGAGGGGCTAGCAGTACTACCAGACCGGGGCATGGGGCCCACCGACGAGCAATGGACAGAGTTTTTTAAGCGCCGAAGGAGTGATCACTCTGTCTTATTTATTGCTGAACACGAGGGACGGCTCATCGGTGGAGGTGGCGTCGGCCGCATTGAGCAGCCAAATCGCGAACATTCGGTGTCGCTTGCCCTCAATGTCTCGAAGGAATATCGAAACCAGGGAATCGGACGTATGCTGCTTCGACATACGCTCCGATGGACGAGCGTCACGCCCGCTATTGAGCGGATCGAGCTTGAGGTGACTGCCAATAATCCGGGTGCTATCCATCTCTATCAGGCAGCGGGTTTTAGCGTTGAAGGGATCAAGCGGGGTGCCTTAAAGAAGGGCGATCTAGTTCTCGATATCGTGCAGATGGCTATTGTTGGCAGCAGCGTTAGATCGCCAAAGTTATAGAGGATGTAGTCCTGCATCTGCTATGGCAGCGGTGATTGTCCGTTTTCGAGCGACACGATTGTCCGTTTCGGGGTGACCGGAACCGGTCCAGACCGTGTGAAAACGCATTGATCGCCTAAACTGAATCAACGCGCTGATACCGGGTGACTCATGAAGCGATTCGTTGAAGGTGATGACCGCAAGAAGGTCGCACTACTTCCCGAATGCGTCGACGACTATATCGGACAGGACAATCCGGTTAGGGTCATCGATGCCTTTGTAGAAGAGCTGGATCTTGCGGAACTTGGATTCGACGGTACAACACCAGCGCTCACAGGTCGCCCGTCCTATCATCCTGGCGCGATGCTCAAGATCTATATCTACGGATATCTGAACCGGATACCGTCCAGCCGGCGTCTTGAGCGCGAGTGCCAGCGCAACGTCGAGATGATGTGGCTGACGGGGCGTCTGGCTCTCGATTTCAAGACGATCGCCGACTTTCGCCGCGACAACGGGCCGGCTATTCGTAACGTATGCCGTCGTTTCGTCGAACTGTGTCGCGGACTGAAACTGCTCTCGAGTGACATGGTGGCCATCGACGGCAGCAAGTTCAAGGCTTCGAACAGCCGCGACAGAAACTACACGATGGGAAAAATCGACAAGCGCCAGCAGCAGATTGAGGAAAGCGTTCAGCGATATCTCGAGCTGATTGAAAGCGCAGACCGGACAAGCCCGACCGGGTTCGATGTGAAGACGGTGCGCCTGTACGAGAAGATTGCCAGCTTGCGCCAGCAGATGCGCGAACTCGATCTGGTCCGGAAGCAGTTGAAGAAACAACCGGACAAACAGTTGTCTATGACGGATCCCGATGCATGGTCTATGGCAACAAGCGGACGAGGCTCCGGCATAGTGGGTTACAACGTTCAAACCGCCGTGGATACGAAGCATCATCTGATCGTCGCGCACGAGGTGACTAACGTTGGAAACGATTACGGTCAACTCAGCAAGATGGCGACGTCCGCGAAGAAGGCGATGGGCAAAACGAGACTGAAGGTGGTGGCCGACCGTGGCTATTACAGTGGCCCAGAGATACGGGTGTGCGATCTGGGCAACATCACTGCGTATGTTCCCAAAATGCTGACTTCTGCATCAAGGAAGAAAGGTCTCTTCACGAAGGCCGATTTTATCTACGATTCAACCAGCGACGTGTACCGATGTCCCGCGGGCGAGCGTGCCATTCATCGGTTCAACACCGTTGAGCATGACATGATCCTGCAGGTCTACTGGCCCAGCGCCTGCCCTCGCTGCCACCTCAAGGAACGATGTTCGCCCAGTGACTATCGTCGCATCCGGCGATGGGAACACGAAAATATACTGCATGCCATGCAGGGCCGTCTCGACAGGAAGCCCGATGCAATGACGATCCGCCGAAGTACCGTTGAGCATGTCTTCGGTACGCTCAAACAATGGATGGGCCCCGCACACTTCCTGACCCGGACACTTGCGCGGGTGAGTACGGAGATGAGCTTCAGGTATTGACCTACAACCTGAAACGGGTCATCAACATACTCGGTGTCGCGGGAACGATGAAGGCGATGAAGATTGCGGGAAGCTAGAGCCCGGAGGGGCTTTGCCGGGCTCGCGAGACACGACTGGCGTAAGCTAGATCGACCGAACTTGATCCAGCTGAACCGAGACCGGCCATTTAGCGTCAGAAATTGCATTCTTACACAAGCTCGGTCCGACGCGAGTCGACCTCTGATGAACAACCTAGGCAATCAGCATGGGGCCGTGATCGGCCATAAAGCGGACCGTCGACCGGTCCATCAAAATCGACGACAATTCTGAAGAGTCGCCAATCTCAGCATGTTCGGAGAGTCCAATGCCGGTTTCCATGTCTAGGTTAATACTTTACGTCCGGGATGTTGAGTTGCTGAAGTTCTTCTACCAGACTCATTTCGCGCTTCCGGTCGCCGAAGAAATCGAAGGCGAATGGGCTGTGCTGAAGGCGGGTGAGATTGAGATTGCTTTCCACAGAGTTGGTGAGCCCTATCGCGAGCGACCAAATCACCCCAACACTTCAAATGCAAAAATCGTCTTTTCGGTGAAATCAGGGCTATCGGAGTTGCGCGAGAAATTGTTGGCTGCAGGTGTCCGGATGCGTGACTTGAAACGTTACGATGGCTTTGCCCAATTGATGTGTGATGGAGAGGACCCCGAGGGAAACGTCTTCCAGCTTTCCCAAGCTGATTAGATGACAAACCGGTATCACGCGATTCGACGGCCCCCCGTGGATCGCGTACTGCTGATCGCATGAGGCAGAATGCGGCCACATCCAGCCGTTCGACATAGATTCGTAGATCGTCGACAATCAAGCATCCTCAGATATTAACGTCGTTGTCCAAACAGAGAGGCAGTGGTATGGCGAACGGGGATCTTCAGAGACTTGCTGTGCTGATTGATGCGGATAATGCGTCGGCAGCCGTTGTAAAAGAGCTTTTGGAGGAGGTGGCGAGGTATGGAACAGCAACAATTAAGCGGGCTTATGGAGACTGGACCACGCCGAATTTGGCGGGATGGAAGGACCAGTTACATCGTTACGCGATCCAACCCATTCAACAGTTCGCATACACAAAAGGTAAGAATTCGACGGATTCAGCATTCATCATCGACGCAATGGATCTCCTATATGCCGGTCGCGTTGACGGATTTTGTATCGTTTCAAGTGACAGCGATTTCACAAGACTCGCGACCCGCCTCCGGGAATCTGGCAAGGCAGTGTACGGGCTCGGGGAGCGAAAGACACCTGAGCCGTTCATTGCTGCCTGCGACAAGTTCATTTTCTTTGAAGTGTTGAGGAAGAGCGGGGAACCGGCTACTGCGATGAAAGTTGCCGATCTGCCGGATTTAAAGGGTCTATTGATTCACGCGATAAATGAAACGTCGCGCGACGGTGAATGGGCACCGCTATCGGCTGTGGGCTCATTTATCGGTAAGAACAACGCATCTTTCGACCCTCGAAACTATGGATTTGCAAAGCTCGGTGAGTTGGTGCGTAAGCAACATTACTTGGAATGTAAAGATACACCCGACGCATCCGGAGTCGTGCATCACCTGCAAGTTAAAGTCAGGTGACAGGGTAAGCGAAAGGCTTATGCGCACGGCCCCCTGATGAACGACCGTTTTCGGGAGATTTGAAGGACGGCTCAGGGTCGATCTGGGCCGATTGCTGTCCGACTCAGTTTGGCCGTTCGCCCGACTGATCGGGATGGTTGACAACTTGATCCAAACACTAAACGTCGCAGTCACTCGATAAGACGGTTAGTTCAGTGCTCTTAACGATGCTGATGTAGAAGTCTGAGCACGGGCAGTCCAATCAAAAGCAAAGCTATGCATCCTATGACGGACCACAAAAATAGAAGTTGTATCCGGGTGATAAATCCAGACCTTTGAAGCACGCCAGGATTCTTGCGCGCGATGCGATTAATGAACATGCCGCTAAGTCCCGTTAGCATGCCGAAAATAAAAATCCCAGTGAATCTGTGGCTAGCAAGCGAAAGCAGGACGCCGATGGCCCCGATGGCCTGCAAAACGTAAAGACTGAACCCCATTCTTCTTTGAGCTGTTGTCATCAGCCTTTTCCTTTTTTAGATTAATCCATTCTACCGTACACTCAGATATCGACAACTGCTACGCATTCTTCTATCCCGGCCGAAGAAAATGTGCACGGAAACGGCATGCCAAGTCATTCAATTCGCTTAGCGTTGCACACGCTGTGACTTCAATGGTTTGAGGGCATCGGAGCGCGTGGCGAATGTCCGCTACCCTCGATGCCAGGGCAGCTTATTTCGTTCGTTTTTCCATCAACCGGCGATGAGTCCAAAATCGACGTCTTTGCTCGCCACTATGCCGCCCACACGCCCCGGCGCGCGTTGATTGCTCCAGTACAGATTTGTGTGCGCGATCACGCTGTCCGGCGGTGGTGCGCCCCATTGAGTCATGTCTTCGGTCGTGTGCGCATCGCTGACCAGCGTTACGTCATAGCCGCGCACAAGCGCGCCGTGCACTGTCGAGCGAATGCACATGTCCGTTTGCGCTCCGGTCACGATAAGTTTGCCAACGCCGAGTGTCGATAAGGCCTGTTCAAGGTCGGTGGCATCGAACGCGTCGCGGTAATGCTTTTCGATAATCATTTCCGCCGGTTCTGGCGAAAGTTCGTCGACGATCTGCCACGCATCGCTTCCAGCTTCCAGGTCTTCGTCGGCGTGACGGACCCAGACGACCGGTACATGGGCGCTGCGTGCTCGCTCAACGAGCGCGTTGACGACGCAAAGCACTTCCTGGCGTCGATAGGCATTCGCGACAACGCCGTTTTGAAGATCGATGACGATGAGTGCGGTATGGGGTCGGTCGGCAAGCGTAGTCATGGGCATGTGGCATTCGTAGCGAATCCACATCTTAAGGGGTTTGTCGCCGAGTTGGTCGCGCAGGCGAGCGCTGCTCCACATCCCGTCATTCGCCGAACGCCGATGGGTTTGCCAGCCGCTTAACGCGGGAGTACGCTACCTGCACCCAAAATCAATCGCCTCTGATCGCTGGGCCCCGGGGATAAACGCCGAAATTGAACGTCCATCGCGCGCGATTTAAGGTCTCCGCCTTTACACGGCTGCGTTGGTGGCAGGTAGGCTGGCTATCGTTACTTGATGCCGGTCGGACACCCTATGCCGTATTCCCGAACGCGATGCGCGGAGCGCGCCGGTAGCGCATTTGCAAATGCTGGGTTTTGGCTCGATCAGCGATGGAGGACGACTGTGGGTTGTCCAGGTGAATCCTTTGCAGAACTTCTACGCGTCCTGGCCAACGCCGGGCATCCGTCAACCGGAGGCAGAATCCAATGAACGCAAAACTTAAGCGTATCGGCCTGAGCACCTTCCTGATCGGCTCATTGTCCATATTCGCGGCGACGACAGTCCAGGCAGCCGACATTAAGGTCATGAGCGATAGTCCCCTTGAACCAGCGTTGACCAAGGTCGTCGATCTTTACCGCCAGCACACGCATAACCAGGTCAGCCTGGTGTTCGACCCATCGCCCGTTGTGAAGAAAAGGATTGAAGACGGCGAAACGGCCGACGTAGTTATCGTTCAGCCGGACTTTGCTGAGGATCTGACGAAGTCGGGCAAGGTGAGTGCCGGGGACAGACCGATAATCGCACACGTTGGCGTCGGCCTCGGTAACCGCAAGGACGGTCCGGCGCACGACATTTCAACTGTTGAAAAATTCAGGAACACTTTGCTCGGTGCAGACCTTCTTGTTTTTAACAGCGTTAAGTCGGGGCAGGCCTTTGCAAACGTCCTTGAGCGACTGGGGATTGCAGAAACACTCAAGCCGAAGATTGTACGCACGGCCCCCAATGGGATTTTTGAGCCTGTGTTAAAGGGCAAGGGCGACGACATGGTGGCGGGTACGATACCGCTCATCGCGACAACACCCGGCATAAAGCTCTTGGGTCCGCTGCCCGGCGATTTGCAGAGCACGCTTACGTACACCGCTGTGCTCATGGCGAACACCTCACAACGCGATACAGCCGAAGGGTTCATCCAGTTCCTGGCGTCACCAGAGGCAAAGAAAACTTTCGCCGCAAACGGTGCGAAGTGAAATAACAGCTCACCGAATAATTCGACGACTGGGCACAAGCCGCCCGACGCGATGCGCAAACGGCAGGTATGTCCTTGGGACCAGTCGTTTAGTCTGCGCGGTGTAGAAGGACGGCAGCGGGTCGAACTGGGGCGATCGTCATCCGTCTCAAAGCGGCCAGTAGCGGTTAGTAGCGGTCAGTCAACTGCGCGACCTGGATTGCTGACGATCTGACAACCTGCATCCGGGAGAGCAGGCTGACGCAACGACCATGTACCAGCCCGAAATTGTTTTCAATTCGCCTATACCGTTTCATCGGCTAGCGGCGTTCCCTCACTTTCCTGCATCGTTCGTCATAGAGCATGAGGGTACTTTTCACAAGCAACGAGAAAATAATCTGTGTCCTGATCCGGGCTAACTCGCTTCCCATATCTGATCACAGGTTTGA
The DNA here is from genome assembly GCF_046030355.1 of Paraburkholderia caffeinilytica. Lineage (GTDB taxonomy): Bacteria > Pseudomonadota > Gammaproteobacteria > Burkholderiales > Burkholderiaceae > Paraburkholderia > Paraburkholderia caffeinilytica_B. The sequence continues at coordinate 11,370 of NZ_JAQQCQ010000003.1, read as the reverse complement.
ACGACGAGCGCGCGCATCCACCTGTGAGCCGCATCCCGATCGTATCGGGTATGCCAGGCCATTTGACAGTCGAACGGTGCGATCGTCAGCGGTACATCGCATGAGTAAATCAGGTCTTTGAGGGGATGGGTTCGCACCACCCCTGCGGGGAGCACGGCGATCAGGTTAGACGAGAGAAGAAGCGATGGCGCGCCTGAAAAGTTGTTCAACGTCATCGCGACTCGACGGCGCTTTCCGGCGCGCTCCAGCGCTGCATCCGCAACGCCAACCGGATTACCCGAAAGGGATACGAGAAGGTGCTCGGCGTCGAGAAACTTCTTCTCAGTCAGTGGAGACTGCGCGAGCGGATGGTCCGGCCTCATTGCGCAGACCCAGCCCTCCAGGAAAAGCCGCTGAAGCTTGAATTCATCCCCCATGTGCTGAAGTCCACCAATGCATATGTCGATATCGTTGTCTCGTAGCCTGGCACTCGTTTCCTGACTGGTGTAGGGCACTGCGAGGATTCGAATTCCGGGGGCGTGCTGCTCAATATGCCGACGCAGCGAAGGCCACAGGGAACCTGACATGTAATCGGTCACTGCGATGCGGAATGCACGGGTCGATGTGGTCGCGTCGAATCGGATGGGTGACGCGGCCATGCGGATTGCCGCAAGCGGTTCCTGGATTTCGCGCCAAAGCTCTTGCGCTCTGGCGGAGGCTTTAATGCCACGGCCGTACCGGGTGAACAGCGGATCGTCCCAGACCACTCGCATGCGGGCGATTGCGTTGCTGACGGCGGACTGGGTTAGCGCCAGACGGTCCGCCGCCTTGGTCACAGATCCTTCGGTCATGACTGCATCGAATATCGAAACCAAATGGAGATCGAGGTCTTTCATGTTTTGCCCGTCATTTGTCATCACGCAGAATGATGATACACCCTCTAATCATTGATTAGACGGGCTGATGGGCCGCCAGTACTCTTTAGTCACCACGGCAGAAGCCGGTAGCAAATTTCCGGCTAGCCGCAACTTTTGACTTGGGTCTCAAGCGTCATGAAAAACATCCGGGCGACCTGCGTGCCGGTGTCGGACACGACGGACCCACACCCTATTGGACGAAATCATGGCAAATACGCTTCAAGGAAAGATCGCTCTTGTGACGGGCGGCTCACGCGGTATCGGTGCCGCAACCGCTATCCAACTGGCCTCGGAAGGCGCCACCGTAGCACTCAGTTATTCCAATAGTGAGGACGCAGCCAAGGAAGTCATCGCGAAAATCGAGGCGTCCGGTGGCAAGGCTATTGCCCTGAAGGCTGACCAGTCGGACGCAACTGCGGTCAAGGCATTGATTGCAGAAGTCGTCACGCGCTTGGGCAAGATCGACATTCTGGTCAATAACGCGGGCGTTTTCGAAACGGGCACGGTCGCCGAGACCGTGGATACATCGGGCTTCGACCGACAACTGCAAATCAACTACGAAGCCGTGGTGACCGCGATTCGCGAAGCCTCGCGAGTGATGGTTAGCGGCGGCCGGATTATTTCGATCTCGTCGGCCCTCGCGCTGCGATCAACCTGGCCCGGCCTGGCCGACTATAGCGCAACGAAACGCGCGATCGAGGGCTATACCAAAGGAGTCGCTCGGGATCTCGGCGCGAAGGGCATTACTGTAAATGTCATCGGCGCCGGGTCGACCAATACCGAGATGAACCCCGACAATAGTCCCTTTGCAGAAGCACAAGCCGCTGCAACTGCGCTCGGACGCTTTGGTCGCCCGGAAGAGATCGCTGCGGTGGTCGCCTTCATCGCCAGTCCTGCTGCGAGCTTCGTCACCGGAGCGATTATTCCTGTAGACGGTGGATATAGCGCGTGACATTGCACGAGCCACGCGACGCATTTTTTGCGCGCGTGACTCGAATAACGTCGAGTGGTATCCGTGCCGCCCGATAACAAAGATCAGGCATCTGCGGCCAGTCTTACTGGAGGTCAACGAAAATGAGTATCCTGTTTTCCCCACTTGAGTTGGGGGAGCTCAAGCTTGCGAATCGAGTCATGGTTGCGCCAATGTGCCAATATGTTGCCGAAGAAGGTAAAGCTACCGCGTGGCACATGATTCACCTTGGTGGTCTGGCCAACTCGGGTGCAGGCTTGCTTTGCATTGAAGCAACGGCGGTAGAGCCAGGCGGCCGTATTACTCCGGGCGACCTGGGACTCTGGGACGACGAAACCGAAATGTCGCTGAAACCGATCGTCGACGCCGTGCGTCGCCACTCGAACATTCGTCTGGCCATCCAGTTGGGGCATGCGGGACGGAAGGCGTCCAGTGAAGTGCCGTGGAAAGGCGGCCAGCAGATCGCCGTGGCTGATGGCGGCTGGATCACCGACGCCCCCTCGGCGGTGCCGCAGAAAGAAGGCGAGGAGTTACCGCGTGAGTTGGATCGTGCAGGGATGATCCGCATTCGAGATGCTTTCGTTTCGGCCGCGCGGCGCGCGGACCGGCTTGGCATCGACGCGATTGAATTGCATTGTGCCCATGGCTATCTGCTTCATGAATTCCTCTCCCCGATTTCAAACAGGCGGACCGATGAGTTTGGGGGGACCCTCGTGAATAGAATGCGCTTTCCGTTGGAAGTCTATGACGCAGTGCGCGCTGTTTGGCCAAAGCACAAGCCGCTTGGTGTCAAGGTTTCGGCGACGGACTGGATGGACGCAGGGTGGGACATAGAGCAGACCATCGAATTCGCGAAGGCACTGAAGACGCGTGGAGTTGACTGGATCGACGTATCCTCAGGTGGAATTTCTCCCCTGCAGAAAATTACGTTGGGCCCGGGCTATCAGGTTCCGTTCGCCAACCAGATCAAAAGCGCAACTGGCGTGACGACTATCTGTGTGGGTCTGATAACGGACGCGCAGCAGGCTGAGGAAATTCTATCGAGTGGCCAGGCGGATGCCGTGGCTATCGCTCGAGGCATGCTCTACGACCCACGTTGGACGTGGCACGCGGCGGCGACTCTCGGCGGTACTGTCGAAGCCCCCCGGCAATACTGGCGCGCGCCCCCGCAGATGCATGCTGCCGTTTTCGGCGAAGTTGTGAACGGTGCACGATGAAGGGTGGTTCGATGCCTGACATGGCTCGCCTCGCGTTCTCCGATCGCGCGGGCGAACAATCACGGTCATCGCGCCCGACCGTCCGCTGACAAGACGGTTGAAGTTTCTTGGGGGGGCGGGTGCAGACGGTCGCGGTCGTGCGAGTGTCAAGCAGTCGATGTCTTTAGTATGGCGCAGTGATCGGCCAAAAACAGATTTTCGACACGGCAGCGCGGATTGGCGACATTCATGCGTTAAGACACTATCGTGTGATCATGGGCAGTGTATTCTCTTACGACATCTGTAAAGGGATCCACACGCAATGACTTTCGGGTTTGCTCGCGGGCTCATTTCCTTCGTGGCAATTGCTCTTTTGCTCTCCGTTAATGCGTTTGCCGAACCGGGCTTTGAAGGAATAAGTTCATCAGCCGATGCTGGTTATACCCGGCTAATTGGTCTCGATGCGAATAACAATCTGGTCCGGGACGATATCGATGACTACATCGATAGAAGTTACCGTGATGCGCAACAGCATGCAGCGATGATCCAGTTTGCTCAAGCATATGCGCGGCTTATTGTTAGTGGGAACACAGTAGCGGGGGCAAAGCACGCAGCTGCCGGTGTCGTCCGCGCAATACAGTGCGGTATCAAAGTGTTCGGTGATTCAAACGTCGCAAGACAGAAAGTCGTTCTCGCGATGATGCTCAATTCCCGGGAGCGCTTTGAGGCCTACGACGTGGCGAGACGCAATGAGGAAGGCCAGGTCCTTGACCGTTTCCAAGGTGAGCCATGCCTTTGAGAAGTGCCGCATGCGGACATTCACATGCCAATCACGATGGATGATATAAAAGACGACCCCATGGAACGGCGGTTTTAGATGTGACTCCAGCGACCGCAGATCGTCGGTTATACAGTCTGGGTTGCCTCGGGCCGGTTCTTGTCTGGCTGCGTCCGGCCAACAGTCGACGTTCACTGATGCAAGTAGAATCGTCGATAATCGGCACCTTGGATCTGATGGACCGCATTCCGGTCGTTCCCGTTTGGTGAGGCGAAACAATGAAGGTGACAATCGCGTACATCGAAGAACCTCCATTTGGCTGGACAGAATCAAATCAGGCGACAGGAGCGGACGTTGAGTTGGCGGGAGCCGTCCTTCGGGCAATCGGCGTCAACGATATCGAGCATCACCTGACTACGTTCGCTGAACTGTTGCCCGGCGTCGAGGCTGGGCGCTGGGATATGAACGTTCCACTCTTCGTTACGCCTGAACGGGCCAGCAAGGTTGCGTTCAGCTTACCCGTGTGGGCGATCGGCGATGGTTTCCTGGTCCGGGCGGGAAATCCGAAAGCGCTCAATAGCTATGCCTTGCTTGCCGAGTGCCACGGTGCCCGGCTAGGCATCATTGCCGGACAGGTGCAACACGCGTCGGCCAGAGCGTCGGGCGTGAGCGAGGACCAGATCGTCATCTTCGAGCAACAGTCCGACGCAATAGAAGCGCTTTGCGTAGGAACGATCGATGCCTACGCTAGCACTGCCGTGGGAAATCGCGTACTGGCCGGCCGCATCGGCGCTTCGGTGCTGGAGGCCGTTGAACATGACACCCGAAAGGATGGCAAGCAACCTCTCCCGACGGGAGCATTTTCGTTTAACAAGAACAACCGCCAACTGCTTAGGGCTGTGAACGAGCAACTTCGCTTATATCGTGGCACTCCCGATCACCGGGCTCGTATGTCGAAATTCGGCATCACGCACAAGGAGATCGACCCCGCGCTCGTCGCTGAATCCTTCAGGAAACTCGGGGACTGAGTTGCACGAATGCCGGAAAGCTTCCAGCTTCCAGCTTCCGGAGTCGGCCAATTGTTGACGCTCGCGCATCGCAGAGAGCCGTCACTTGAACGGCAGAGGTCCACCCCGAAATCTGGCCAATGCCCAAGGTGAGCCTCTCGGCCGAAGCGGGCGTCAGACAGCGAAGCAGGTGACTGCGAGTGTCCGCTATCAAGCGCGAGCGAGATTGGACAGGATTTAGCCATGGAAGAGACATTCGCCATGTGCTCGCGACGCGCCCTTGGATCGGGCTACGGCGCGACGGTCGTTTATTTCGATTGAGCCAGTGCCATCGCGTCGACACCTGCCGGGAAGCGGAGCTGCTGCGATGCGTCGTTCGCGGCGCGCCACACTGCCTCGGCCACGTCGGTCTCTGTCGTGACTTCAGCTGGCTGCGTATAGGCAGCGAAGACGGACTGCGCATAAGGCGCATAGGCCTCCGGAATTAGCCCCGCCATGCGCGCTTCCCCGTTCTGCGTGAATCGAGTGGTGGGCCCATAGCCTGGCTCAACCAGCTTGACTCGAACATTGAACGCACGGAGTTCGTGCGCGAGCGATCCAGTAAAGCCTTCGATGGCCGTCTTGCTCGCGGTGTAGGCGGCCACCAACGGCATCGGCGCCAGCGTGGCGCTCGAGGTCACGTTGACGACCACACCCGACCTGCGTTCCCGAAACCCGGGCAGGACCGCCTGGGTCATCGACATCACGCCAAAGGTGTTGGTCTCGAACACCTCGCGGATCGTGGCCATCGGCGTAGCCTCGAAAGCGCCGAGCATCCCGATGCCCGCGTTGTTCACCAGCACATCGATCGGCCCGCTCGCCTGGAGTGCAGCAGCGATGCTCTCTGGCTGCGTCACGTCCAGCGACAGCACGCGGATCCGTTCCGAACGGGGCAGCACGTTTTCGCGAGGCGTCCGCATGGTGGCGACCACGTTCCAACCTTGAGAATGAAAGTGGCGCGCGGTCTCAAGGCCATAACCGGACGAGCAACCGGTAATCAATACAGTCTTCATTGCGTTTCCCTTGCTGGTGTCGAAGACGTCACGATAGCGATTCCGGAGTGGACGTTCTACAATCTGGAGTCCACATTTCATTTGCAATAGTCCAGAGATGCGTGATCCACTCTCGGAGGTCATTACGCTGCTTCGGCCGCGCGCTGTGTTCTCGAAGGGAATCAGCGGCGCCGGTCGCTGGGGAGTGCGCTATACCGACTTCGGTCAGCCGAGCTTCTGCGTGGTGCTTGAGGGCCGCTGTCTTCTTGCCGTCGACGGGCAGGATCCCGTCACATTGGAGACGGGAGACTTTTTGTTCCTGCCTGCTACGCCCGGTTTCACGCTGTCTGGTTTTAAGCCAGTGACGCCCGAGCGCATTGACCCGAAGGCGACGCGTGCGTCGACGGCCGAAGTTCGCCACGGTACGCGCAAGGGCCCTCCCGATGTGCGTTTGCTCGGCGGGTACTTCGTGTTCGACTCGCCCGATACCGCGTTGCTGGTGACGTTGCTGCCGGCGCTGGTGCATGTGCGCGATGTCGCACGCCTTTCGGTGCTAGTGAGTCTGATCAGCGAGGAAACGAATCAGCTAAGGGCCGGCCGCGACCACGTATTGACGCGCCTTGTAGAAGTGCTGTTGATCGAGGCCCTGCGCTCAGTGCCGGGCGATGGCGCGCCTCCCGGGATGTTACGCGGGTTGGCCGATGCGCGACTCGCGGCAGCGATGCGACATATGCATGGCGATCCCTCGCGCTCATGGACAGTGGCGCAGCTTGCGAAGAAGGCCGCGTTGTCGCGTTCAGCGTTCTTCGAGCGGTTCATCCGCGCCGTGGGCCTGCCGCCGATGGAGTATCTTCTTGTTTGGCGCATGGCGGTCGCGAAAGACCTGCTCCGCGGCCGTGATCTCAAGTTAGTCGAGGTAGCCGAGCGCGTCGGCTACAGTTCGGCCAGCACCTTCAGCACCGCGTTCACGCGCCATGTCGGCCAGCCTCCAGGCCGATACGCGCGCGGGGTTTAGCGCGTCATGGTGCGAGGCGTATAACGTCTGCTTATGGTCTATGCGCGGCCCGCGAGTTTATGCGATGCAGGCATCGGACAGGCTTCGGTCAGTTACTCAGTCCTAGGGTTGTTTGGGCCGGCGGTCATTTGCATCCAACTTCAGCCGATCGCCGTCGTTTCAAAATAATACAGCGTGGGCCTCCCGCCCAGGACGCAGCGTTCGGTCGTCGGCGCTGGTGCGAAGACGGGATTGGCGGCCAACCCAAGCTCGGGCTTCTGGCTCAGTCCAACGATTGGCAAGTCGGAGCGAATGTTGCCGCAGATTCAAACCTGTGCGATCATCCGCTGCCATAGACCGCGAAAAACGGCCGTCGGTATCGGCGCAGTGCTCCGCTCCGCCACTCGACAGCCGCGTACACGTCACCCAGCATTCCTAGCAGGTTGGCCAGCGTTTCCCCCGACATCTGTCGGCTCATTGCGAATTGTCGCGCGTAAGTGCGCATGTTCGCGATTATCGGAACGCACCATGATCAGCTACCCCGTTTCCCATTCACCTTCGGCACAGCCGCGCATCGTCATTGTCGGCGCCGGTCTCGGCGGACTGACGCTCGCCCGTGTCCTGCACATCAACGGCGTGCCTGCGACGATTTACGAAGCTGAGGCCTCGCTCGAAGCGCGAGCGCAAGGAGGCTTGCTGGATATTCACGAATACAACGGCCAACTCGGTTTGAAGGCTGCCCGCCTTCATGACGAGTTCGTTGCCCTTGCCCTGCCAGGCGAAGATGCCAAGCGCGTAGTAGACAAGCATGGCAACGTCCTGCTCGACTTGCCTGGCTCCGGCAGCACGGCCAGGCCTGAGGTGGATCGTGGCGCGCTGCGCCGGCTTCTGGTGCAGTCATTGCCGGCCGAAGCGATCAGATGGGGCCACAAGCTTGTGCAGGCCAGAAGGCTTCGTGAGGGGCAATATGAACTGGGCTTCGCCGACGGGGCGACGGCGACGACTGATCTGCTCGTGGGTGCCGACGGAGCTTGGTCGAAGGTTCGTCCGCTGCTGTCCCAAGCCAAACCAACATACGTCGGGACGGCCTTCATCGAGAACAATCTCTTCGATGGGGACACGCGATTCAGCGCCAGCGCCAAAGCCATCGGCGGTGGTACGTTGATGGCCGTCGAACCCGGCAAAGGCATATTGGCGCACCGGTACGCAAATGGCACCCTGCACACTTACGTCGCATTAAACAAATCGGAAGTTTGGATGGGTGCCGTCGACTTTAGCCGTCCAACGGCTGCGCTTCGTGAAATTGCCTTCGAATTCGAGGGCTGGGCATCAGAGCTCAGGGCGTTGGTCACGAATAGCGATACAAATCCCATTGTGAGGCTCATCCATGCGTTGCCGATCAACCACCGGTGGGAAAGAGTACCGGGCGTTACGCTTGTGGGGGATGCCGGTCATTTGATGTCGCCGTTTGCCGGGGAGGGGGCCAACCTCGCCATCTATGACGGGGCCATGCTGGGCAGGGCGCTTTGTGATCATCCGGGCGATATAGAGGCGGCACTCGCGGAATATGAAGCCGCTCTCTTTCCTCGGAGCGCCACTGTCGCCGCACTGACGGCCCGCAATCATCAGCGTTTCTTCGGCAACGACGCACCTCAGAGTGTGGTGGACTTGTTCTCTACGCGCTAGACGCGTACTGGCTGGATCGTCGACAATTGCCATCGAATTCTTTCAATCCGCCTGTTCCTGAGGGGATAGTTGCAAGCAACGGGAGAGGCGAATGCCGACGAACGACACGGTCGCACTTATCGTAGATCCTGATTTCAGCGCTCGTATTCAAGAGGTGGCCGCGAGAGTGCGACACACATGGGTCGTTGCTACTCCTGCGAATGTTGCCGTTGCCGAGCAAATCTGGAGAGCATCGCCGAACCCGCCCGGGCTCAACACGGAAGGCGGCGTTACCACGTTCATTCAATATGGGGTGAATCGAGAAAGCTGGTGCGAGGCAATCCTGGATTCTGTCGACGATCACCACAATTATCACTCGCGCGATCCGGCTTATTCGATCCTGGAGGTTTATGGCGTATCGCTAACTGAGCGACTGCGGTCTGCGCTCGTCGAGTTCGGGTTCTCGTTTTTTTCACCAACGGATTGTGGTTTTTGCGCGTGCAAGCTCCTACCTACTTGAAAGGGAGCGAGACCGTGAACGGCCGCTTTGGGAAGCCGCGACTGGCCGCAGTGGGTCGATTTCTGCCGGACGCGGACCGATCAACGGCGGCCCAGTCTGTCGGTTCACCGTCGGACCGGGTTCGGCCATGAAGCGTCATTCGCTCGCGCTGGTCGACTGGCCGCTGTCGTTTCGATAACGGCTAGACTGCGGGTAGACGAATCAAGCACCTCACATCTGACCTTGAAGAGGACCCGTGTTGACGCGCTCGACGAACCAACGCCATTCGCACTGAGGGTGGCAGCCATGCCGCGTTTGACTACTTGGCCGTAACAGCGGTCAGCTCATATTCGATCGGAATTGACCAATCACCGCGTGTGATGGCGCTGCTCAGGCCTCGGTATAGCTGCGCTCGAGCAATGCCGTGGCTCGAGCGAAATCGGCTTGACTGCGCAACGTCAATTCGACGTCCCCGGTGCCCCAATGACCGATCTGGCTGATGTCCCGAGAAAAGCCTTCCTCCAACGCGACCGTGATGGGGTCGAGCCTCAGGATCATCAATATCTTGTTCGGATAAGGAATCGCACATGCAAAATTCTTCAGGCGGCGAAACGCGGTATAGAGCTTTAGCCGCTTTTCTTGCACGTCGTCACCCAGGCTCAGCAGAAAACTGGCGATATTTGCGTGGAGATCACGTATTTCCTGAGAAGCAAGCGCGAGTTGCTCGTCAACCGTCTTGTCCTTTCCTGCTGATTTAGCGATGTCTGACATGGTGCCTACTTCCACCGCAGAGACCGGTTCAGCCGGAGCGGTTACGCCGGTCGACGCTGATTTGTTCGCAGCACTTTCAGGGGTGCTTTGCGCGTTGACCAGTTCCAGTAGCAGCAAGTCATCTCCGAACAGTTTGTACCGAATCAGTTCGACGTTTCGCGGGATCTGCTGAACGGCATGCTGGTCGTAGCGCGTGAAGTCGGCAGCGATGCACAACAGGCGCGTGCCTGCCCATTCGATCTTGTCGGCCTCATCTTTTCCGAGCTTGTCCATTACCAACCAGCGGAACTCCGCTTGATGGTCGAGCAACCAGTCCAAGTAGTACAACCCTTGGTTGATGACGTTTTCGTTACCATGCCGCTTGTACTCGACAATGACCGGGCATCCATTCTCGTCCAGGCCCAGAGAATCGATGCGGCCCCGGTGGGTCTTGCCGGTTGTGTATTCGGTGGCGAGGAAGCGCACGCCAAGTAACGTTTGCATGTTCGCTTCCATCAAACTTTGCAGGTGCTTCTCCAGCTTCGCGACTTGGCTCGGTAGTTCGTTCGCCGTTCCATTCGCGAGACGAAACAGCTGAATGTCACTCATAAGGCTCCCTGTTTTTATTCGAGAAAGTATGCCTGCCATTATCGCGAATTCGCGCGAGGCGATCCACGGAGCAAACCAATTAGGTGGCGCGAGGACCAGCCAGCGCAACTCCTTGATTCGGCAATCACAATTGTGAGCAGTTAAGCAGCGACCAAAGTGCGGTGGTCAGCCGTCCATGTGCACTCGCCAGACAAAATCCTTCTGAGCGTTGTGCGACCATCTCAGTCCGTATGCAAAGCGGATGTTTGTCGGTACTCGATGAAGGACCGCAACGGGTCGATTTCTGCCGGACGCGGACCGATCAACGGCGGCCCAGTCTGTCGGTTCACCGTCGGACCGGGTTCGGCCAGTTTGAGTCATTCACCAGCGTCCGCTTTGGGTGTCCCTGGTGAGAGCGGATAACCACCTATACCGGGCTGTTAAACTGGCAGGCACCGACTGAACTCTCGCTCCATGGATACTCTCGAAAAAAACCGCCCATTGTCTGCATCCGAGATGTCTCTCGCTCGTTGGATGCTTGAGCACGGTGAGCCGAAGGCGCGAGAGTTTTTTGAACAACTCGCAGCGGCCGAGGTAACGCCATGGCGCTGTCCTTGCGGCTGTGGGTGCATTAATTTTCAGATCAAGGGTCGCGACCCTGCACCCCCGGGCGTACACATTCTCGGCGATTTTATTTTTGGTCCGGACGATGAACCAGCCGGGATATTCATATTCGAGAGCGGCGGTTTGTTGAGTGGCATCGAGGTCTACGGACTCGCAGGCGATGCTCCTGCAGAACTGCCCCGAGAAGACGCGCTCCGGCCTTTCTCTCGCGGTGGCGGCGAGTCGTCGTAGGTCCTATCCCTTAGGACGGCCACACGCGGCGCGAGCCACTCGACTGACCGCTCTGCGGCTGCGAGTCTCGTATCCGCCACTTCCGCTCAGGGTCGTGCTGAGCCGGTTGTCGTCGGGCTCCGTGCGGCCAGTTTGAGACGC